>NZ_SJSC01000003.1 GCF_004352855.1 Marinomonas sp. KMM3893
GATCATAGAGACGTTGAACCACCTGATCCCATCCCGAACTCAGAAGTGAAAAGCGTCATCGCCGATGGTAGTGTGGGGGATCCCATGTGAGAGTAGGTCGTCGTCAAGCTTATAATTAAGAAAGCCCTGATAGCTAACGCTGTCAGGGTTTTTTTTATGCCTGAAATAAATGCGAGAGCATAACCCTCCACACCCGTGTGGGGCTCTTATGAAGGAACGCATGTGAGAGCGGATTATCGTCAAGCTTATAATTAAGAAAGCCCTGATAGCTAACGCTGTCAGGGTTTTTTATGCCTGAAATAAATGCGAGAGTCCCGCAAGGGGATAAGCATAGGTCGTCGTCAAGCTTATAATTAAGAGAAGCCCCATCCTGCTACGCAGGGTGGGTTTTTTTCGTTCTAGCGTTGTAGTTTAAACAGAATTTCTTGTTCTTCCATTTGCTTGCGCCATTACTTTCTAAAGAGCCAAGCTCGACGCGTCAGCGGCTCTCTAAAGATACGGAAAAACAAGAACCTCTACACTGATTGCGCATACCGTCCGCAGGGTCAGACCCCTTAAAAAGTCGCACAGCGTCCAACCAGCCACATCTCTTGATGTTTAAGGGTTCTGACCCTAGTCGTAACCGGCAAACTAGCTGGGCATTTGAAATGCTCTAATCAAGACTGCTCTAATCAAGACAGGCATATATAAAAGTTAATGAATACAGTGCTTTATGTTTTCATCGAGATTGCTCTAATCAAGACAGGCATATATAAAAGTTAATGAATACAGTGCTTTATGTTTTCATCGAGATTAATCACGCCAGATGTGCAGGGTCAGACCCCTTAAAAAGTCGTACAGTGTCCAACCAACCACATCACTTGCTGTTTAAGGGCTCTGACCCTAGTCACAACCGGCAAACTGGCTGGGCTTTGCATACCGTCCCAAGAAGTGTGTCTCGCGCTTTAATAGGCTCTAAACCTAGCCGTAAGTGCTGGACGCATTCTGACCCCTTTTACTTCAGGTCAGCTTCTATGACACTCTGGTCACCAGCAATTGCTCAACCCGAATGCCGTCTAGATCTAATACCTCAAATTTGAAGTCTTGGTAGACAAAGGCATCGGTTCGTTTTGGAACGCGTTTTAACTGGTGAATTACAAATCCTGCGATTGTTTCGTATTGATTTCGGTCTGGGAAGGTTTCGATCTCCAAGCTACGCATGACATCGCTAACAGGCGTAAGTCCTTCAATGAGCCATGAGTTGCTGTCGCGTTGGACGATTTGTTCTTCGTCTTGCGGGGTGATTAGGTCGCCCATGAAGCTGCTGAGTAAGTCTTTCACTGTCACTAAGCCGACGACTGTTCCGTACTCGTTCACTATCACTGCAAAGGGCTGAGGAGCGACTTTAAACGCATTCAACGCTTCGGAGAGGGTTAGTGTTTCCGGTAGGTAGAAAATGTCTTTATCGATCTGCGCTGGCGCTATGCTGGCGGGTTCTCCTTTGAGTACCATCCGCAGTATTTCCTTCGATTCAATTACCCCTAAAATTTTATCTAAGTTGCCGTCGCATACTAAAAAATCATTATGCGGGTGCTCGATGATTTTTTGACTGATGTCTGCGCTGCTTTCTTGCGCGTCAAAATAAATGATTTGTTCGCGGGGGGTCATCGCGCTGCCGATCGTAAGGCTGTCTAATTCAAACACATTACCAATGAGTTGATATTCTTGCTTTTGCAAGCTGCCGTCTTCTGCACCAGCGTCCATCATAGCGACAATATCTTCTGTTGTGACTAATTCTTCGCGCTTAGTTGGCAGGTTTAGAAGGCGTAGTATGGCATTGGTCAAACCATTAAATAAAAACACCAGAGGTGTCAGGATAAGTGTAATCCAGCGCATGGGGGTGACCATTTTGATGGCCACTGCTTCTGGCATTATGATGGCTAGGCGTTTAGGTAATAAATCTGCAAACAAGATAAACAAAGAAGTTAGGCATAAGAAAGATAAGGTAAAGCTAATTTGTTCTAATAAGTGGCCCTGATACACTAGGCTGATCAGTCGCTTCATATGTGGGGTGAGTGCTTGCTCACCGATAATGCCACCCATTATAGATATGCCATTCAGTGCAATTTGAATCATCGCAAAAAATGCGCCAGGGTTCTGCTGTAATGATAACACCGCATCTGCTTTGTTATTGCCATCTTCTGCCATCATCCGCAGTTTAATTTTTCTGGCTGCTGCCATGCCAATTTCCGCCATCGCAAACATTGCACTGAGCATAATCAGCAGGCCAATTCCCAATAAATCACTCATAACCACCTCATACATAAAAAAACACTTGAAGCCGTGTTTTGGCACAGTGGAAAAGCGCTGTGAGAATACCCATTGACGACATTTTCTAAATAGAAAACAGTCGCATTATAGAAGTAAATGCACGCTGAGCAACTATTAAAAAGAGATTTAAAATAGGCATAGAGAAAGCCTTATAAACACAGGCTTTTGAGACCTTTTGGGGGATTTTTCAGATCTTTTCTAAGCGTGATTTTTACTTTCTACGGCCAAAGATTCGTTGCTTGGGTATGTGTATTTAGGGCGCTTGCTTCGTTGATAATCCATTGCTTAATTTCCTTGATCGCGGTTTCATTTCGTCTGGACGTTTTGTATGAAAAGAAAAAGTGCTCATGGGTCTGGATATGGTGTGTTGGAATTCTCACTAATGGGCTGTTTGTGTCCTTTTCGTTAAACATGTAGTCATTCACTAGGGCGATGCCGAGGGAGTGTTTGGCAGCTTCATAAGCCAATAGTAAATGACTAAATTTGTGGAATTTAACATTGCTAGGAATGGCTGAGTTTCGTTCTAGAAACCAGCTCCGCCAGTCTTCCGTATACTCCTTATAAATACCGTAAGAAGTGATGAGCGGGAAACCTTCTAGTAGCTCAGGCTTGCTTTTAAGTTGTTCTTTTAGCTCTTCTGATGTCAAGTTAAGGGTGTTTTTGATCTCTTGATAAAAAGCGTGGCTGCAAACAGGAAATAAGGTTTCCTGATATAAAAGAGTCGACTCGAACCCTCTTTTTTCTTGGTCTGTGGTGATAAAGCAATCTGCTGTTTTGTCAGATAGCTCGGGGGCCCCGTGAGTCATGGTGATGGTTATGTCTAGATTAGGGTGCTTATGTTGTAAGTCTGATAAGCGTGGCATTAGCCAGCAAACAGCAAAAGAACTGTAGACAGCGATTCTTATCTTGGTGTCTTCTTCCCCTCGTATTTGGTTGCTGGCCCGAGCAATATGAGACAGAGAGCTACTGATGGCGTCGAGGTAGTTTTTACCTTCTTGTGTCAGTGTGAGATAGCGTCCTTGGCGCTGAAATAAGCTTTCCCCAAGATAATCTTCGAGCGCTCTAATTTGGTGTGATACGGCGCTTTGGCTGACGTTCAGCTCTGCGGCCGCTCGAGAGAAGCTATTTAATCGAGCGACGGACTCAAAAACGGGTAAGGCTTTTAGTGGCGGAAGCATTTTATTATCCAAAAAACTAATAGTTAATCAGGATATATCATTTTATTGGTGTCGTAATCAATATTACACTGCTGCGATCAGTAATCTTGTTTATACGGTGAGCGGTTATGTCAGGGCGTACTATTGGAAGTGCTATTTTCATTCTTGTATTAGGGAATTTGTTTGCAACTTTCTGTGATGTATTTATCAAGCTTGCAGGAAGTAATGTGCCGATATTCCAGTTTACTTTTATGCGATTGGTGATGATTTGTATCGTATTAACCCCGCTTGCAATAAAGCACGTTTCATCCGACTGTTTTGCAGGATTCAAGTTGCATTTTATCAGAGGGAATCTGTGGATTTTGGCGAGTATTCTGTTGATAGTTTCATTGTCTGAATTGCCATTAGCGACGGCCAATGCGGTATTTTACATTGCCCCCATCTTAATCGTTTTGTTTGCCGGTATATTTTTTAAAGAGAAAATTACCCTAGGTGTTATGTGTGCGGCTTTGTCTGGTTTCATGGGGGTGCTTATTATCTTAAGGCCAACCGATATTAACTGGGGCATGATGAGTGCCGTTTTGTTTGCCGTTGTATTGGCGACAAACAGTTTGCTCATTCGTAAATTGCCAAAAGAACAGAATTTATTTTTTGGCTTGTTCGTTATGCACCTATGTGCTTTGCCAGTATCTGCAGGTCTAATGCTGTGGGAGGCAGAACCACTAAACTTTGATGGCTTTAGCTATGCGATGGGGTCGGCGATGTGCTCTATTTTATACAGCTTAGCGTGTCTAAAAGGTTATCGTTATGTTGCATCAAGCCAGGTGAGCAGTGCCGAATACTCAGGTTTAGTGTTTGCTGCGTTACTAGGTTGGTTGATGTTCGGTGAGTCTATCGATGTGTTTTTAATAATTGGCACTCTGTTTATTGTTCTACCCTTGGTGCTGTTAAGTCATAGGGATATGAAAAAACGCAAGGCAGAAGAGCGTTTGTCTGTGGTTCGCGCTCAGCTTGATGCAGGCTGAGTAAGCGTTTGGATCATTTGTTCTGTCATGGCTTGAATGTCATTTCGATCTAAATAGATACCATCAATGAGTAATCGGCTTAATCCGTGCAAGCTAGCCCAGCTGGCTTGCCCGACTCTTAAAGCGGAATTGTTGCTGGGTAATACCCTGTCTTCTTGAAGCTGCTCTACCCAGTCCAACCAGCGTTTAAAAGTCTGCTTTGATGCGTCTTTTAGGCTGCTCGTTGGCGTTCCTGTTTTCCAAATCAAGCGTCCATACATGAGGTCATACACTTCGCGTTGGGTGTCCGCAAATTCAATGTACTGATAGACATAGCGATGAAAGCGCTTTTCGGATGCTTCATGGCTGGAGAGTAGTGATTGCAGCCTGGCCTCTTGCGCTTTGAAGCCAGCTTCAGCAATGGCGCATAAGAGTTCATTTTTGTCTTTAAAGTGGTGATAGGGTGCGGTCCTAGACACCCCCACTTTGTCGGCTAATTTGCGCATGGATAAGCCCTCGACGCCTTCTTCTTGAAGTATGTCTGAGGCCGCTTTGATAAGGGAGCTTATCAGGTCGCCGTGATGGTAGGTTTTCTTTTGAATTGTCATGTGAAGATTAAAACGTCTAATCTTGACAGTGTCAAAATAAAATTCTATCTTGACGTTGTCTAGATTTGGTTTTACACCATTTCCAAATGAACAATAACAATATAAAAGCTGGGCAGCCTATATGAGTCATTCACAGTATCCGCATCTCTTTACCCCTTTAGATCTGGGGTTCACGCAGTTAAAAAACCGCATCATCATGGGGTCAATGCACCTTGGGTTAGAGGAAATGAAAGGGGGATTTGAACGCATGGCCGCGTTTTATGCTGAGCGGGCAAAAGGCGGTGTTTCTCTTATTGTGACTGGCGGTATAGGGCCTAATTCTGAAGGCGCTGTGCACGCAAGTGCCGCGTTGATGGCATCGCAAGCGGATGCAGAAAATCATCGGGTGATTACTCAAGCGGTGCATGATCAAGGCGGTAAAATCTGCATGCAGATCTTGCATACAGGTCGTTATGCTTACAACCCTAAACTGGTCGCACCTTCAGCGCTACAGGCACCGATCAATCCATTTCCACCGCACCCACTTAGTGATGAAGAGATTTATCAACAGATTGATGACTTTGTTAATGCCGCAGTGCTTGCTCAAAAAGCAGGTTACGATGGTGTTGAAGTCATGGGCTCTGAGGGGTATTTGTTAAACCAATTTGTGGTATCTAGAACCAATCATCGAGAGGATGGCTGGGGTGGAGAGTATGAACATCGTATTCGTCTACCTGTAGAAATTGTCCATCGGATTCGTCAAGCGGTCGGCGACGAATTTATTATTATCTACCGTTTGTCTATGCTCGATTTGGTTGACCAAGGCAGCAACCTTGAGGAAATTATTCAGCTGGGTTTGGCCATTGAAAATGCCGGTGCTTCGATTATTAATACTGGCATAGGCTGGCATGAAGCAAGAATCCCAACCATAGCGACTAAGGTGCCTAGGGCAGCGTTTACTTGGGTGACGGCAAAGCTAAAAGAATCGTTAAATGTGCCTCTGATCACGTCAAATCGGATCAATATGCCGGATGTGGCTGAGGAAGTATTAGCACGAGGCGATGCGGATCTTGTTTCTATGGCGCGTCCTTTTCTGGCCGATCCTGAGTTCGTTGAAAAAGCAGAGCAGCATAGGGCGGATGAGATCAATACCTGTATTGGTTGTAACCAAGCCTGTCTTGATCATGTGTTCGCCAATAAGCTGACATCGTGTTTGGTAAACCCAAGAGCCTGCCATGAGACAGAGATATTGATCACACCGGCAGAAGTGAAAAAGCGCATTGGCGTGGTTGGTGCAGGCCCTGCCGGATTGGCATTTGCAACGACAGCGGCGAAGCGTGGTCATGATGTGACGCTATTTGATGCCGCCAATGAAATTGGTGGGCAGTTTAATATTGCTAAGCGCATTCCTGGTAAAGGTGAGTTCTATGAAACCTTGCGTTATTACCAGCGTCAATTAGAACTCACCGGTGTGACCGTTAATTTGAACACTAAAGTGGATAGCGCTGTACTCAGCCAATATGACTTTGATGAGGTGGTATTGGCGACGGGAATATTGCCTCGTGATTTGGATATTGATGGCATTGAACACCCAAAAGTATTGAGTTATTTGGATGTGATGAACGGGCACCCAGTTGGTAAACGGGTGGCGGTTATTGGTGCTGGCGGCATTGGTTTTGATATTAGTGAGTACTTGATCCATGAAGAGGCCAAGCCCCAATTAACCATCCCGGCGTTTATGAAGCAATGGGGGGTCGATATGACGTTTAGCGCGCGTGGCGGTGTGGAAGGGGTAAAACCTCAATTTACGCCAGCTGCCCGAGAGGTATTTTTACTGCAGCGTAAGAAATCCAAAGTCGGGGCGAAGCTTGGTAAAACGACCGGTTGGATTCATCGCGCCGAATTACTCAAAAAAGGCGTAACCATGCTTCCTAGTTGCGAGTATCAAAAAATCGATGACGAAGGGTTACACCTATCCGTTGCGGGTGAAGCGCAATGTTTGGCGGTTGATAACGTGGTCATTTGCGCGGGCCAATTACCCAATCAAACGTTAGCGAATGCACTCAATCGTCCGGTTCATCTTGTTGGTGGGGCGGATGTCGCTTCTGAATTAGACGCTAAGCGTGCGATCAAACAGGGCACCTTGTTGGCGTGTTCTTTGTAGCTATTAGGCTAATGACTCGCGATGGCAGTCACTAGGATTACATTAACCGTCGCTTTGCAATAATTCATTTAGATGTTGTAAGCGACTGTTGATTTTTTCTCTATCAAGGTCAATGAAGTTTTGTTGCTTTAACCCGTGTTCGATCATGTGTTTTTGGTGACGGACAAAGGCCCAATGGGAGGGTTCGCGAGCTTGTTCAGCGATGCAGGCTAGCCCTTCTAATTGGCGTAAGCACACCGCTAAGCAGTTTGGCGAGTACTGGCGTATTTGGTCATACGCGGTGTTTGCGAGCCCTTCAAAAGACGTTACTTTGTAATTTATGCGCTTAACTCCTTCGCGGTCAAACGCGATGCCTTGTGGGAACGTCTCCTGGGTAAGGTCGCAAATCATGGCGGTAAGTTTGTCGACACAGGCGATGGCTGAGTAGGGGTCATTGATGCCCGGAGACAGGGCTCTTAATGCGATTTCGACTAATTGATCGACGGCAAATTCAGGGTCCTGTATTGGGGTTCGTTTGGAACCGAATGTGAAGCAGTCGTGTAAGCTTTTTTCGTCGACAATGGACAGTTCCTTGATTGTTGAGCGCATGCTTGTCTTGCGATTGACGACAAAGTCTCCAGGAGCCACAAGCACTTCAAGATAACCATCTAGTTTACTCATTAAGGCGGTTAATTGATCGTAGTTGATGGCTTGCACATAACCGCATTGAGGGCTTTTTAATAGCAGGGGCGAGGCGCTTTTTGTTGCTATATGATCGTCTTGGGTTGTGCTTTCCTTTTCTTTTTGTTGATCAAAGATTTTCTCGATGCTGTTTTGCAGTTCTGAATAAACGTTGTCGATAATGTGGTCTGATTGGAGATTCTGAGCAACGTGATGAATGAAATAGATGAGCAAAAGAATGCCAAACAGCGTCATCATTGCGGCGCCAGCGATGCTTAAACCTGGTAGAAAAGCTGGCTCGGCGAAGTTGTCTGTCATGCGGGTTAAAATCAAACAATAAACAAACAGCGAGATAAACACTCCTAGTACAACTTGAGTGCTGATGTCTTCCATGAAATTGCGGATGAGCCGCGGGCCAAACTGAGAAGAAGCATTGGTCAGGGCCACTATGGTAATGGAAAAGGTGATACTCACGACTGTCATCACGCTACTGGCAATGGTGGTGAGCAGGCTGCGAATAATGTCAGGGTCTGAATGATAGAGGAAATGCAGCCAATGAGTACGATGAAGGTCGCTGTATAGATCAATACTGAGCAATAGTGCACAAGTAAACAGAGTGCCTAATAAAATCAAGCAAGGGGTAAACCAGAAGCTGGTTTTGACGGCATCATAGGTTTTTAGCAGTTGAGTGCTGTTTATCATCGACAACAAAAACGCCCCTTACTCTGTAGGTTATGTGTGGTTAAGGAGGGAACGAGAAGTGCACTTGCCTCGGTGTGTGAATACCCCCGTTTTTAGTGGCAAGGCGCTGGGTCGCTACATGCCTCTACATGCCTTCATGAGTCCAGTTATTTTTTCTCATTAGGTTCGCCTGTTTTTAATAGTTTTAACAAATCTTCTCTTTCTAGGCTGCCTTTAAGCGCTAAATCCAATTGGTATTGGTATTTGTTGTTCCAGTCGCGGGTGCCAGAAGTGAGTTTCGTCAGGTCTTCCATCGCGGCTTTCATGACTTTGAGATAGGCTTGAATGTTATTTTCTTGGTCTATCAAGATATTCTTCAGGGCGGTTGAACTGCTGTGTCGTAAATACAGTTTTAATATATCGTTCTCTGCTTTTACCGCTTGAATGGCTTGATTCTGTGAGGCAATGGATTCTTGTAGAGAGCTTAGCTGTTGCTTTAGGTTATTTTCCGGTTCTTCGGTGGCGACTTGAGTGTCCTTCGGCATGAGAAAATACGTAGTAGCAACAGACGCGGCCACGCTAAAAACAAAGCAGAGAAAAAAAGCGAGTAGGGTCTTTCTGCTTTTTTTGCTGGGAGCACTGTCGTTGCTTGCTTCAACTTCGGCCTTCGCGGCGTCTTTTTTATTTGCCATGTTTTCCTCCAATGGTGCCCTTGTGTGATGGTTGGCGCTTACATTGTTCTATCGGCACCTTGCACTGAGATTTTAGTGTCGTCAAGGTTATGGCTGTTTATTGTGTTTTACAGGGTGTTTCTTTGCCAATTGTTGAAATGTTGAGAATTCAAGGCATTGTTCGAGTCAGTGGTTTAGTTTTTCCTTTACTCCACGTAAAATACGCGCACCGAGATATTGGGATGAATTAATAACCTACTAAAATACTCAGGTAAATACTTGATCAAAACAGTAGGTTTTGTGTATTATTTGTTCTGAATAAATACTCTTAATTGGATAGCTTATGCGCCTGACAACAAAAGGTCGTTATGCCGTAACCGCCATGCTTGATTTGGCGTTACATTCTGATCACGGCCCTGTGTCGTTATCCGATATCTCTAATCGACAAGCAATCTCTTTATCTTACTTAGAGCAACTTTTTGCAAAATTGCGTAAGCAAGCATTGGTGACCAGTGTGCGCGGTCCTGGCGGAGGATACCGTTTAAGCCGAGCTCGTGATGAAATCTTTGTTGCGCAGATTGTTGATGCTGTAAATGAATCTGTCGATGCGACTGGCTGCAAAGGGAAAAGCGATTGCCAGGGCGGCAACACTTGTCTTACACACCATTTGTGGTGTGATTTAAGTGACCAAATACATGATTTCTTAAATCAAATTAGTTTAGAGCAATTAGTGCGGCGAAATGACGTTCGACAGGTTGCTGAACGGCAGAATTCAGAGGGTCGTCAAGCGGCGCGTTCGAGTGAAGATAAAATCAGCGCGGCTATTGTTGGCTAGAGCGACGTAGAAAATTGGTGTGTTTATACCAACGCACCTGTTCCGATAAAAAGTGAGTTTTAATATGACTGAGCAGATAGATAAAGCGCTGGCGCGAGAATATGAAGCCGGGTTTGTGTCTGATGTGGAATCAGAAACGTTTTTGCCAGGATTGGATGAAGATGTCATTCGCCGTATTTCAGGAATGAAGAACGAACCTGAATGGATGCTTGAGTGGCGCCTGAGTGCATTTCGTGAATGGCTAGAGATGGAAGAGCCGGATTGGGCTCATGTGGATTACCCTAAAATCGACTTCCAATCTATTTCTTACTACTCTGCACCAAAAAGTATGAAGGACAAACCTAAGTCATTGGACGAGGTTGACCCTGAACTACTGCGTACCTACGAGAAACTAGGTATTCCTCTCATTGAGCAGCAAATGCTGGCTGGTATTGCGGTCGATGCGGTTTTTGACTCCGTATCGGTTGTTACCACCTTTCGTGACAAGCTAGAAGAAGCGGGTGTTATTTTCTGTCCGATTTCAGAAGCCATTCAAAAATACCCAGAGCTAGTGAAAAAGTACCTAGGTAGTGTGGTTCCGAAAAAAGACAACTATTTTGCAGCGCTAAACTGTGCGGTCTTTACCGATGGTTCTTTTGTGTACATTCCAAAAGGCACGCGTTGCCCAATGGAATTGTCGACGTATTTCCGTATTAATGAACAAAACACCGGTCAATTTGAGCGTACCTTGATTATTGCCGACGAAGGCAGTCATGTGAGCTACCTAGAAGGTTGTACCGCGCCTCAGCGTGATGAAAATCAATTGCACGCCGCGGTGGTTGAGTTGGTTGCGTTGGACGATGCTGAAATCAAATACTCAACGGTACAAAACTGGTATCCAGGCGATGAAGACGGTAAAGGCGGTATTTTTAACTTCGTTACCAAACGAGGCATTTGCCATACCAATGCCAAAATTTCTTGGACACAAGTAGAAACCGGTTCTTCTGTTACTTGGAAATACCCAAGCTGTATTTTGAAAGGTGACAACAGTGTTGGTGAGTTCTACTCCGTTGCCCTGACTCGTGGACGCCAGCAGGCGGATACGGGTACCAAGATGATTCACCTTGGTAAAAATACTCGCTCGACCATTATCTCTAAAGGTATTTCAGCGGGTAAGAGTAACAACAGCTACCGTGGCCTAGTTCGTATGAACCCAGGCGCGAAAGGCGCTCGTAACTTTACCCAGTGTGACTCCTTATTGATCGGCGATCAATGTGGCGCCCATACCTTCCCTTATATTGAAAGCCGTAATCCATCGGCGATCATTGAGCATGAAGCGACGACGTCTAAAGTCAGCGATGAGCAGATGTTTTTATGTCGTCAGCGAGGCTTAGACCCAGAAAAAGCGGTCTCAATGATAGTGAATGGCTTCTGTAAGGAAGTGTTCAAAGAATTACCAATGGAATTTGCCGTTGAAGCGGGCAAGTTACTAGAAATTAGCCTTGAAGGCTCTGTAGGTTAAGGAATTATTGAAGATGTCGAACACGAACAGTTTGTTGACGATCAAAGACTTGTACGCCAGCGTTGAAGATAAGCAAATCATCAAAGGGCTTAATCTAGACATTAAACCAGGCGAAGTTCACGCAATTATGGGCCCAAATGGTGCCGGTAAAAGTACTCTAGGTTATGTGCTATCTGGCCGTGACGGTTACAGTGTGGATGGCGGCAGCGTTGCGTTAGCTGGCCAAGATTTGTTGGAAATGGAAACAGAAGACCGTGCCCGTGCCGGACTTTTCTTGGCTTTCCAATACCCAGTTGAAATCCCTGGTGTGAGTAACCTTGAGTTTCTTAAAGCCTCTGTCGATGCGCAGCGTGAAGCGCGTGGCGAAGAAGCGATTACGTCTGCGGAGTTCTTGAAAGAAGCTAAAATCGCTTGTAAACAAGTGGATTTGCCAGTGTCTTTCTTGAAGCGTGGCGTTAATGAAGGCTTCTCTGGTGGTGAGAAAAAACGTAACGAATTAATGCAAATGCTCCTGCTTAAACCAAAACTGTGCATCCTAGATGAAACAGATTCTGGTTTGGATATTGATGCTTTGCAAGTGGTTGCTGAAGGCGTTAATAGTCAGCGTTCTGCGGATCGCAGCTTTATTGTTGTGACCCATTACCAGCGTCTTTTAGACTACATTAAACCGGACTTTGTTCATGTATTGTCTGATGGCAAAATTGTCAAAAGTGGCGATGCTTCTTTGGCGCATGAGCTAGAAGCACAAGGCTACGCTTGGTTGCAAAAAGCACCAGCTGAAGACGAGCTAGAGGGGTAATGCATGAGTGAATGGTTAGAAAGCGCCATTACTCGAGCGCAAAATCTTGATGATTGGCTTGCTCCTAAACGTGCGCATGCTCTTGAGTTACTAGCGCAAACGAAATGGCCTACACGTAAGACGGAAGCGTGGCGTTATACGCCGCTGCGTCCTGTTGAACGAACTCAAGCGGGCGTTGTTTCTCATGACGTCGATTTGTCACCAGAAGCAATTACTGGGCTTACAGCGATTGAATTGGTGTTTGTGAATGGCAAATTTGATGCAGCACAATCCACTAAAGAGCTACCAGCAGGCTTGCTTGTTTCTTTAGGTCGAAACCTAGACGCTACCCAGCAAGCCGCGGCGTTAAATGCGTTTTCTGCTATTAAACCTGAGCGTCATTTGTTTGGTTTGGTGAACGATGCATTAGCAGAAGATGTGATGATTGTCTCTGTTGCGCAAGGGGTTGAGATTGCTCAGCCGATTCGCATTAGCTCGTTATTGAGTCAAGGGGCAGAGTCCCATACTCGTGTTCAAGTGTCGCTTGCTGACGGTGCTCGTTTGACTGTGATTGAAGACATTCAATCACAAGGTGACACATTAAGTACCGCGTTTGTTGAATACGATATTGCGGCCAATGCGTACTTGGAGCATTACCGTTTTGCGTTGCAAACTGGCAGCAATGTTGCCATTGGTGGCAGTCACTTTAATTTGAGTGATAAATCGAAAATGCACAGCAGCATTGTTGGTTTTGGCAGCGACTTGTCGCGCTTAGATACCGACATCATCCATGGGGGTGAGTTTGCGGACGCTAAGCTGAATGCGATTTACCTGCTCGATGGTAAAGAGTTGTTTGACCTTCATGCGACGGTTGAGCACGCGATGCCTAACGGTACGACCGAAGAGAACGTACGTTGCATCGTCGCTGATCGTGCTCGCGCGGTGTTTAATGGTCGAATTCACATTCATCGTGATGCTCAAAAAACGTTAGCCGCGTTGAATAACCGCAATTTGTTGATGTCAGACAAAGCGGAAATTAATACTAAGCCTGAGTTGGAAATCTACGCTGATGATGTGCGTTGTGCTCATGGTGCGACGGTTGCAGAGATTGATAAGCAAGCGCTGTATTACTTGCAAACACGTGGCGTGAGTCGTTCAAAAGCTCAGGTGATGCTCAACTTTGGTTTTATTAACGAGTTGATTGATTTAATGCCAAATGCGGCGTTGGCGGAGTGGGTTCGTCCTATTATTCGTGAACGTTTTGCGCAAATGGAAGTGAAGTAAGCGAGAAACGAATGAGTCTTGATGTAGCAGCTATCCGTGAACAGTTTCCGATTTTAAAGCGTGAAATTGATGGTAACCCTCTTGTTTATCTCGACAATGCGGCCACGACCCAGAAGCCGCAATGTGTGATTGATGCTTTGGTTAATTACTATACGACCTGTAATTCCAATGTGCATCGTGGGGCGCATCGTCTTGCGGATGAGGCAACGCGTCATTTCGAAGCGGCTCGTGATATCGTCAAAGACTTCATTAATGCGCCGAAACGCGAAGAAGTCATTTGGACATCTGGTACAACGGAAGGCATCAATATTATTGCCAATGGCTTGGGGCAATTATTGTCTCCAGGCGATGAAGTCATTACCACAGGCATGGATCACCATGCCAATTTGGTGACTTGGCAGCAAGCTTGTAAGGTGTCTGGGGCGACATTAAAAACGGTTCCAGTATTGGATTCTGGTGAACTGGACCAGTCCGCCTACAGTGCTTTGTTGAATGAACGCACTAAATTTGTTGCTTTTCCCCATGTGTCTAATGCGCTTGGTACGGTTAACCCAATCAAAGAAATGACCGCGAAAGCGAAACAGGTCGGCGCTTGGGTGTTGGTGGATGGTGCTCAAGGCGCTGCTCATGGCCGTGTTGATGTGCAAGATATTGGTTGTGATTTTTATGCGTTTTCAGGGCATAAAATTTATGGGCCAATGGGCGTCGGCGCGTTGTGGGGCAAAGCGTCTGTATTGGCGAATTGGCCTGTTTGGCGCACCGGCGGTGAGATGATTTCAACGGTGACTTTGCAAGACGCCACTTGGAATGTTCTGCCGTATCGTTTTGAGGCTGGCACGCCGAACGTCGGTGATGCGATTGCGATGGGCGAAGCAATTCGCTGGTTTAGCGCGCTTGATCAAGACGCGGTTGCGGCCCATGAAAAAGCCTTGCTGGATCATGCCACGGAACTGGCAGAACAGTTTGAAGGTTTGACCATTATTGGTCAGGCCAAAGAAAAGATTGGTGTGTTGAGCTTTGTGCTAGACCACGGTCATCCAGCGGACATTGGGTTCCTGCTTGACCGTCAGGGAATCGCGGTACGAACCGGCGATCACTGCGCTCAGCCGCTAATGGCGCGCTTTAATGTGCCTGGCACTGCGCGTGCGTCCTTCTCGGTTTATAATACTTTAGAAGAAGTTGATGCCTTATTTGCTGCGCTGAAAAAAGTGCGCACCATGTTGGCTTAGGAGAATTTGATGACAGCAACAACATTTGATCCTGTCTCTAGCGTGTCGTTAACCGCTTCCGCACAGAAATACTTTGCGTCTAAATTGGCAAAACAACCGAATAAATTGATTCGTTTAAGCACCAAAGAAAGTGGCTGTACAGGCTTTTCTTATGTGCTGGACATCGTCGATGGTGCCTCGGAACAAGACACTGTTTTGTCGTTTGGTGACGTTACCTTCGCGGTAGATTCGTCTTCAGCGCAGATGTTAAAGGGAACCGAAATTGATTTGGTTCGCGAAGGCGTTAACGAAGTGGTTAAGTTTAATAATCCTAACGTTGTGGCGGAATGTGGCTGTGGCGAAAGCTTTAGTGTGAGCTGATTCATGCAAAAAATGGTAGTAACACAGCGTGCTTGTCCTGCTCGAAGAGTACCCAGCGGCGAGCCGACAAGCATTCCTGAAGGTCAGTTCATTACAATTAATCAAAGCTTAGGTGGTAATTACACTGTCACGTGGCAAGGCAATATGCTGCGTATTGACGGCACTGATGCAGAGGCAATTGGTCAGCAACCAGAGGTCCTTAATTTCGAAAATTTAGGCTCTGATGAGATTAGCGAAGAGCAAGTCTGGCAGGCACTGAATACGATTTATGACCCGGAAATTCCGATCAGTTTAGTGTCACTTGGTTTGGTTTATAAAGTGGCGCTGGATCAAGCAAGCAAAAATGTACAGATTGATATGACGTTGACGGCACCTGGGTGTGGTATGGGGCCTGTTTTAGTTGGCGATGTGAAATATCGTGTCGCGAAAGTACCGAATGTTGAATCTGTTTCTGTTGAGCTGGTGTTTGATCCGCCTTGGTCTCGTGAAATGATGAGTGAAGAAGCTCAGTTAGAGGCTGGCCTTTTCTTTTAACGCCTTCGGTCAGTTCGTTACATCGAATACAATAAGAAACGGCCTTGGCACTTGCTAAGTGCCGTTTTGTTTTTATAGGCGTTCACTTAATGACACGCCTTTTATTATTTTATCGCGTTTACGCAAAAGAGGGGAGTCATGTCCTTACCAAGTACAGAAGAGATTGTAGACGATCTGTTGTTTTTCGACGATTGGGAAGATAAGTACAAATACATCATTGATTTAGGTAAGTCTTTGCCGGTTTTTGATGATGCTTGGCGCACGCCAGAGCGTTTGGTGAAAGGTTGTCAGAGCAGCGTTTGGATTCAACCAGGCAGTGAACAAGATGCGGCGAAAGGTGAAGTGTTGACGTTTGCCGTAGACAGTGACGCCATCATTGTTCGTGGTCTATTGGGGTTGGTGTTGGCTGCGCTAAATCATAAAACGCCAGAAGAAATTTTAGCGTTTGATGTGACCGGCTATTTTGAAGAGTTGGATCTTGAACGTCATCTAAGCCCAACGCGTGGCAATGGTTTACGTTCTATCGTTGGTCGCATTCAAAATATTGCTAAATCTGCTGCTTAATTGGCTTAAGCCGTGCTGTTTTCTCGGAGAAAGATATGAATACCCCCGTTTATTTAGATTATTCTGCTACCACGCCAGTTGACCCTAGAGTGGCTGAAAAAATGATGGCTTGCCTGACGCCGGATGGTAATTTTGGCAACCCAGCTTCACGTTCTCATCTATTTGGTTGGCGTGCAGAAGAAGCGGTGGAAGAGGCGAGAATGCAAGTGGCGGCTTTGATTCATGCTGAGTCACGCGAAATTGTGTGGACCTCAGGGGCAACAGAAGCCAATAACTTGGCGCTGAAAGGCGTGGCGCATGCTTATCGTCAAAAAGGGCGCCATATCATCACATCGATGATAGAGCACAAAGCCGTATTGGACCCTTGCAAGCAACTTGAAAAAGAAGGCTTTGAAGTCACCTATTTAAAGCCAGACAGTCACGGTGTTATTGCGTTAAGTCAGGTTCAAGAAGCGCTTCGCGAAGACACCATTTTAGTGTCTTTGATGCACGGCAATAATGAACTTGGCGTATTAACTGACATTGCTGCGATTGGTGAGTTAACGCGAGCTAATGGTGTGTTTCTTCATGTGGATGCTGCTCAAACCACGGGTAAAGTTGCCATTGATGTGAACGCAATGAAAGTGGATTTGATGTCTCTAACCGCCCATAAAACTTATGGTCCAAAAGGCATTGGCGCCTTGTATGTACGTCGTACCCCAAAAGTGAAACTGGATGCACAGATTCATGGTGGTGGTCACGAGCGTGGCATGCGTTCGGGTACATTAGCGACCCATCAAATCGTTGGTATGGGCGAAGCTTTTCGTTTGGCGGGCGAGGAAATGGAGCAAGACTGTGCTCGTATTGAAGCCTTGCGAAATCGTTTATGGAACGCTTTAAATACATTGCCTGGCGTCCATTTGAACGGGGACGCTGACGCGCGCGTTGCAGGGGTATTGAATGTGGGTTTTGCGGATGTTGATGGCGAAATTTTACTGATGTCGTTAACGGACATTGCTGTCTCGTCTGGTTCTGCTTGTACTTCGGCAAGCTTGGAGCCGTCTTATGTGTTGCGAGCCATTGGCTTGTCTGATGCCTTGGCGCACAGTTCATTGCGCTTGTCGGTTGGGCGCTTTACCACAGAAGCGGAAGTGGATTTTGCCGCGACAACGATAAAAAACGCAGTGAGTAAGCTTAGATAAGATGGAATTGCTCGAAAAGCGTCTTTTAAATACGATATAACAAAAGAAAACGCGTTTCGGCATACAATTTTAACAAAGAGATGCGTATAATCCACGCGCTGAACTTTTATGTCTTGGGTCATGTTAAACATCACCCTTTTGAATTTAATTTGGAGTTATATCATGGCGTTGGAACGTACTCTTTCTATCATCAAACCAGATGCTGTTGCGAAAAACGTAATTGGCGAAATCTACACTCGTTTCGAGCGTGCTGGTCTTAAAATCGTTGAAGCTAAAATGGTTCAACTAGACGACGAATTGGCTGGCGGTTTTTACGCTGAGCACAAAGAACGTCCTTTCTACAAAGACTTGGTTGGTTTCATGACTTCTGGTCCTGTTGTTGTTTCTGTTCTTGAAGGTGAAGGTGCTGTTCTTCGTCACCGTGAACTAATGGGTGCTACTAACCCTAAAGAAGCGGCTGCTGGCACTTTGCGTGCAGATTACGCAACTTCTATCGATGCTAACGCTGTACACGGTTCTGATTCTGTTGAATCAGCAGCTCGTGAAATTGCTTACTTCTTCGGTAAGTAATTGACAGCTAGGACTTTTATGTCCGAACTGATTTGTAAAAGCGGGCGCTAGCCCGCTTTTTTACAGAGGCTTCTGAAAAGACCTTTCTTTTCAGAGGCTTTTTTCGTTTACACTTAATGCTATACACAGCAAGCGATATTTATTATGACTGACATCAAAAAAATAAACCTATTGGGTTTATCTCCTGAAAAACTGATCGAGTATTTTGAATCCATCGGTGAGAAAAAATTCCGTGCCACTCAAGTGATGAAATGGATTCATCAAAAGGGCGCTGAAAGTTTCGAAGAAATGACGGATGTCAGTAAGGTGCTGCGCGCAAAATTGGAAAAGACGTGCGAAATTCGCGCTCCAGAGATTGTTTCTCAAAACATTTCAACAGACGGTACACGTAAGTGGATCATCCGCACGGAAGGTGGCAAGAACGATTGTGTTGAGACGGTATTGATCCCTGATGGTGATCGTGCAACCTTGTGTGTGTCTTCTCAGGTTGGTTGCTCTTTGGATTGCAGTTTTTGCTCCACGGGTAAACAGGGCTTTAACCGTAACTTAACACCGGCTGAGATTATTGGTCAGGTGTGGATTGCGATTAAATCCTTTGGCCCAATGGACCCAAATGGTCCTCGCCGCGTGACGAACGTCGTCATGATGGGCATGGGTGAGCCACTGATGAACTTTGAGCCTGTTGTCGATGCGATGATACTGATGATGCACGACAACGCGTATGGCTTGTCTAAGCGTCGTGTTACTTTGAGCACCTCTGGTGTGGTGCCAAAAATTTACGAGTTGGTAAAGCGTACCGATGTGTCACTGGCGATTTCTTTGCACGCACCCAATGATGCGCTGCGTAATGAACTTGTGCCTATTAACAAAAAATACCCTATTGCTGAGTTGATTGAATCCTGCCAGCATTATTTGGCTAATTTGCCGGATAAACGCCACATCACGATTGAATACACCTTGATGTCGGGTGTGAACGACAACGAAAATCAGGCTCATGAGTTGGCGGAGTTGCTTCAAGAGTTGGAGTGTAAAATCAATTTGATACCATTCAACCCTTTCCCAAATTCGGGTTATGAAAAGCCATCTAATAATCGTACTCGTCGTTTCCAGAAAATTTTGGCTGACGCAGGCTATACTGTAACCGTGCGAACGACCCGTGGTGATGATATTGATGCGGCGTGTGGCCAATTAGTTGGTGACTTTCACGATAAGACACGTCGTAGTCAAAAGTACATAGAGTTGCGTGAAGTAAAGAGTTAAGCGGATCGTTCCGAAACTCCTGTAATGTAAGACAAGGATGTCTTCATGAAAAAACACCTAGTGATGGCAATGGTGCTCAGCGCATTATTGCTTTCTGCTTGTGCTTACCAGCCTGTTAGCCAGAGTACCCACAAACATTCCGATCAAAAACGCTTGTCCTTGATACAGGCGCATCTTTTGTTGGGTCAGTTGCCATTGGCAAAATCCCAATTGGATCAAATTACAGACCAAAATCGACGTCGAGAGTATTGGCGTTTATTGAGTCTATACTGGCTGCAAGTGGGTGATGAGAGCAAAGCGTTAGATGCACACCGGCAAGGTTTGCAGCGATTTCCTAATGATGATTTTTTATTGAACAACTTTGGTGTTTTATTAGGGGCAAAACGACAGTGGTCCGAGGCCTGTCTGGCTTTTCAAAAGGCGGCCCAAAATGGCTTGTCAACAAGGCAATCCGTGTGGATTAACCTCTCTCGCTGTGCGATACGTCAAGATGACGTAAAAAAGGCGTGGAAGGATCTAAAACGAGCAAAAGAAATCGCGCATTTGCCGCTTATTGGTTTGATGACTGAGCTTAATCTTGTTTTAATACAGGGTAACCTTAGTAAGGCTCGCCTCATTTTAAATAATATCCAGGCTGAAACTAGAAATACGCAAAACACAGCGTATTTTGATGAATATAACTGTCTGTCGCGGCAGATCATCGCACGCGAAACTGACCCTACAATTTATTCATCCGCGAGCACTTCGATATGCTTGGATAGCTCAAGGTATTAACATGACAACTGAATTCCAAACTGATGTTTCTTTTAACGACAGCGACACCGCAAACATTGATATCGGTAAGAGTCTTAAAGCCGCGCGAGTTGAGCGTCATTTAGATGAAAGGCAAGTTTCTACCGAATTAAAAATTCCAATCGACCAAGTGAGGGCGTTGGAAGACAATCAGTTTGATTATTTTAGATCTGCGACCTTTGCTAGGGGTTATCTTAAGGGCTATTGCCGTCTGGTAGGTCTGGATGTAAACCTGATGTTAGCGGCGTTCGATTCGCTCACCACCGCCAAAGCGGAATCTAATATTAAACCGGTCGATAAGGTCATCAATAAGCAAGCAGGCTTTGGTGATCCTTTTGTTATTCTTATCTCCATTGTTATTATTGCCGTCTTGGTTTTTTTAGCGTTTTGGTGGCCTTCCTTTTCAAATAATAACTCGGCAGTGATTGAAAAAAATGCCGCCGCGGATCAAGGTGTCGAAGAGCAAAGCTCGGTAGATACATCCATGCCTGCTTTGGCTCCCTCTGCGACCTCTAACGAGGCTGCAGCGACCACTGAACCAGAAGCTTCTGTTGCGCAAGATTCGGATGATGCCGCCGTCAATAAAGCCGCCGCAGAAGAAGAGTTGCCGGTCGCTGATAATGCGGTCACGACTGGGCTGTCTGCGGAAACCATTGCGATCCTAGAAAAAGCGGGTGTTAATCCCCAAAAAGTCGAAGAAGCAACAAAAGATGTGCCTACAGAGCAAGTTGTCAGTACGCCTCAAGCTCCCCTTTATAAAAACGACATAGAAATGGCGTTTGATGCGGATTGCTGGACTGAGATTCGAGACAGTACCGGTAAAATTTTATACTCAGGTGTGAAAGCCGCAGGCAGTAAATTAGAGGTTACCGGTAGCGCGCCTTATCGTGTTGTTATTGGTTACGCTCGTGGTGTTTCCTCATTTAAATTTAAAGGTGAAGTCTACGACTTCTCCTCATATACTCACAAAGATCTGGCTCGCTTCGAGCTCAAGTAGAGAAAACTATGCATTTTGAATCGCCAATAAAACGTCGTCAATCACGTCAAATTATGGTGGGGAATGTGCCAGTTGGTGGCGGCGCCCCTATTAGTGTTCAGAGTATGACGAACACTGAAACCTGCGATGTTGATGCCACAGTCGCTCAAATAAGAGCCATCGCCGATGCTGGTGGTGACATTGTACGTGTGTCTATTCCTTCCATGGATGCGGCAGAAGCCTTTAAGCAAATTCGTAAACAAGTGTCTGTGCCACTGGTTGCCGATATCCATTTTGATTATAAAATTGCTCTCAAAGTGGCTGAATACGGGGTAGATTGCTTACGTATCAACCCAGGTAATATTGGTAATAAAGACCGAATTCGATCGGTTGTTGATTGCGCTCGAGACAAAAACATCCCGATTCGAATTGGTGTGAATGCAGGATCATTAGAAAAAGACTTGCAGAAAAAGTACGGTGAACCTACGCCTGATGCTTTGGTTGAGTCGGCTTTTCGTCAACTTCAGTATTTTGATGAATTGGATTTCCATGAGTACAAGTTAAGCCTTAAAGCGTCGGATATTTTTATGACGGTTGAGGCCTATCGCAAAATCGCCAGTCAAATTGATAACCCGTTGCATTTAGGGATTACAGAAGCCGGCGGCTTGCGTTCAGGTACGGTGAAGTCGTCTATCGGCCTAGGGCTTTTGTTGATGGATGGCATTGGCGACACATTGCGAGTGTCTCTGGCGGCCGACCCTGTACAAGAAATAAAAGTCGGTTGGGACATGTTGCGCAGTCTTAAATTGCGTAACCGCGGCATTAACTTTATTGCCTGCCCAAGCTGCTCGCGTCAAAACTTTGACGTGATTAAAACCATGAATCAGCTTGAAGAGCGATTAGAAGATATCGTCATTCCAATGGACGTCGCTGTGATTGGTTGTGTGGTAAATGGGCCTGGTGAAGCAAAAGAAGCGGACATAGGTCTTGCTGGTGGTTCGCCAAATAACCTAGTGTATTTGGATGGCAAACCGAACAGCAAATTCAAGAATGAAACATTAGTTGACGATCTTGAAAAAATGATTCGTCAGAAGGCTAAAACTAAAGAACGTGAGATGGCGAACATCATCGCTAAAAATTAAGGAATTGTAGTGGCTCGTAAAATCCAAGCTATTCGAGGAATGAATGACATTCTTCCAGGCCAGTCTTCTGTTTGGCAATATTTAGAAAGCACGGTTGCTGATGTTGTGAAGTCTTATGGCTACCAACAGATTCGTTTTCCGATCGTTGAAAACACCGACCTGTTTAAACGTGGTGTGGGTGAAACAACAGACATCGTTGAAAAAGAAATGTACACCTTTGAGGATCGCAATGGTGAATCGTTAACCTTGCGCCCAGAAGGAACCGCAAGTTGTGTGCGTGCAGCGGATCAAGCTGGTTTGTTGTTTAATCAAGTGCAGCGCTTGTGGTACACAGGTCCTATGTTTCGTTATGAGCGCCCGCAAAAAGGTCGCTACCGTCAGTTTCACCAAATTGGTGTTGAAGCCTTTGGTATGGCGAGTGCCGACGTTGATGCTGAACTGATTGTTTTGTCTGCGCGCTTATGGAAAAAGCTGGGGTTGTTGGAGCATGTTGAGCTGCAACTGAATACCATCGGCTTGGCGTCTGAGCGCGAAGCTTACAAAGCGGCCTTGGTTGATTACTTAACAGAGTTTAAAGATCAGCTAGACGAAGACAGTCAGCGCCGCTTAACGACGAACCCATTGCGTATTTTGGACTCTAAAGACGAAGCAACACAGGCGGTGTTGAACAACGCCCCTAGTCTTCGGGACTTTATCGGCGAAGAGTCCCAAGCGCACTTTGAACGTTTGCAAGCAATTCTGACGGCAAATGGCGTGCCTTTTGTGATTAACCATCGCTTAGTTCGCGGCCTAGATTATTATGGTAAAACGGTGTTTGAATGGGTGACTGCGCATCTTGGTGCTCAAGCAACCGTTTGTGCCGGTGGCCGTTACGATGGCTTGGTCGAACAGTTAGGGGGTAAAGCAACGCCAGCTGTGGGCTTTGCGATGGGGATTGAGCGCCTAGTATTGCTACTGGAAACGCTTGAACTTATTCCTGAAGAAGCCAAAGCCTCTACGGATGTGTTTGTTGTTAGTTTGGGCGAGGACGCTGAAATTACCTCTTCTGTGCTGGCGGAGACGCTGCGCTCTGAATTAGCTGGTGTGACGGTATTGCGTCATTGTGGCGGCGGTAACTTTAAAAACCAGATGAAGAAAGCCAATAACTCAGGCGCTCGTTTGACTCTTATTTTGGGTCAAGAAGAAGTGGAGCAAGGCATTTGTCAGGTCAAAGACATGCAAACCGGTGATCAAGAATCTTGTCAGATTGCTGATATCGCGAACTGTGTGAATGCTAAATTACAGTTGAATTAAGTCTGGCGCCAGTTACGGCATCTTAAACGAGGAATAAAAAGTGTCTGAATTAAAGACTGAAGAAGAACAAATTGAAGCGTTTAAAGAGTGGTGGAAAAAGAACGGCACTGTCTTAATCATAGCGATTGCGGTTTGCGTTGGTGGCTATTTTGGTTGGCAAGCTTGGCAAAAAAGCCAAGCAGATCATTTGAGTGAAGCGTCTGCTTTGTATCAAAATATGATCGAAGCCGCGTCTGACTTGTCAAAAGAAGACAACCAAAAAACAGTCTCTTTCATTGCTAAGCAATTGACTGATGATTATAACGATACGGGTTATGCCATGTTTGGTCAGTTGTTCTCAGCTCGTTTAGATGCTCAAAAGGGCAACTACGATGCGGCCATTACGGATCTTAAAACGGCGATCAAGCAGACGGAAGACGCGTCTTTTATTGCGATAGCGAACTTACGTATTACTAAGTTACAGATTCAAAAAGAAGAGTACAGCGCTGCGCTAGCAACATTAGAGCAAGTGACCTCTTCTGAGTTTCTTGCTCAGCGTCAAGAACTTGCAGGGGATATTTACCTTAAGCAAGGTAAGCGTGATGAAGCGAGAGTGGCGTATCAAAAAGCCAGTGAAGCCTTGGGTGACAATGTTAAACACCCATTGCTAGACATTAAACTCAAGGACTTAGTCAAAGGTTGATTATGAGTAAATCGCTTGTTACTGGTGTTATATTAGCGGCTTTAATGCTCCAAGGTTGTGCCAGCTCCCGTCCTGATTTGCCTAGCCCAGCGCCCATCGACAGTGAAGTGGATTTAGACACATCATGGCGTACTGGTGTGGATGGCGATTTTGGTGAGACGAGCGAACGTTACAACTTGGTTGCACAAGATAATAGTTTATTCTTCGTTACTCGCGTCGGTTCTGTGTATCAGCTTACCCAAAAAGACGGCGATGAAGTGCTTCGTATCAAAACGAAATATAAACCCAGTGCAGGCGTAACTCGTGACGCTGATAACATCTATTTTGGTACTTATGAAGGCCAACTTGTGGCCGTTTCATTGAAGAAAAAAGCGGTGGAATGGACGCAGACCTTGAGTTCTGAAGTGCTTTCTGAGCCGGCGTATTATGATGGTAAGTTGGCCGTGCAAACTGCCGATGGTTGGTTGAGTCTTTTGGATGCGAGCGATGGCCATGTGCTATGGCGAGCAAAAGAGGATTTGCCTGCATTGACGGTCCGTGGTACAAGTGCGCCTATTATTATTAATGGTAAGGTACTAGCTGGCTTTTCAGACGGCAAAGTAAAAGCCTTTGATCTGCAAACCGGTAAACAGGTTTGGTCTTATGACGTTGGTAAACCCGAAGGCCGTTATGAAATTGAACGCTTGAGTGATGTAGATGGTCGTTTGGTTGTCAAAGACGGTGTGGTTTATGCGGCGGCTTATAATGGCACAGTGACGGCTTTATCGTTGCAAAAAGGCAGTCCCATCTGGCAGCGTAGTATTCCTAGTGCTGTTGGTGTTGCAGTGAGAGATGACCTTCTCGTTGCGGTGGATTTGGACAGTAATGTGATCGCTTTAAACGCCAAAAATGGCTCTCAAGTGTGGGAAAACAAAACACTTGAAAAGCGAGATTTGATTACGCCTGAATTTTTTAGAGATTATGTTGCGGTGATGGATCGAGGTGGCTATGTCCATTTACTAGACCTTAAAACAGGAATAGTAAAAGGGCGTGATATCGCGAACGATGATGTTGCTCCAGGCAGTCGTATGATAGCGGATGGAAATCAGCTGTTTATATTGACGCCGGACTCAGATGTCACGGCATTGAGCTATTGAAGTCGACACGACTTCTCTTTTAGCGATTTTAAAGAGGCTGCCATTCCTAAAAGGAGTGGTGGCCGCTTTGTATTTTTATAGGTAAAAAAATGATCCCAGTTATTGCATTGGTAGGTAGACCCAATGTTGGAAAGTCGACCCTTTTTAACCGTTTGACACGTTCTCGCGATGCCTTGGTGGCCGATTATCCTGGCCTAACCCGAGACCGCAAATATGGCGATGGTAAAGCGGGTGAGCATGAATTTATTGTTATTGACACTGGTGGTATCAGTGGCGACGAACAAGGTATTGATGAAAAGATGGCGCGTCAGTCTCTTCTTGCGATAGAAGAAGCGGATGCGGTGCTCTTTTTAGTGGATGGCCGACATGGTCTTAATCCTGCCGATGAAATGATTGCAAACCACTTACGCCGCGCGAATAAGCCTATTTACCTTGTGGTCAACAAGACCGATGGTATTAATGAAGATATTGCCTTGGCAGATTTTTATTCATTAGGGCTTGGTGAATTACTGCCGATTGCGGCGGCGCACGGTAAAGGCGTTCATATCTTAATTGATAAGGTTATGTTGCCGTTTGCTGAGCAAGTTGAAGAAGCAAAAAATCAAATTCAACTGGGTTCTCGTGGTATTCGTATTGGTGTGGTTGGGCGTCCTAATGTGGGCAAATCGACCTTGGTAAATCGCATGCTAGGTGAAGACCGAGTCGTGGTTTATGACATGCCAGGCACCACGCGCGACAGTGTGTACATTCCTTATATTCGTAATGAGAAAGAATACACACTGATCGATACCGCGGGCGTGCGTCGTCGTAAGCATGTGAAAGAAGCGGTTGAGAAATTCTCGATTGTGAAAACGCTGCAAGCGATTCAAGATGCCAACGTGGTGATTGTGGTGATTGATTCCCATGAAGACTTGGTTGAACAAGATCTGCATATGATTGGTTATGTGCTGGATGCCGGTCGTGGTGTGGTGATTGCCGTCAACAAATGGGATGGCTTAGCAAAAGATGAGCGCGAGCACATCAAGAGCGAAGTGGAGCGTCGTTTAGGGTTTGTTCCTTACGCAAAAGTGCATTACATTTCGGCTTTGCACGGTACTGATGTTGGTAATTTATACGATACGATCGAATCCACGTATGAGTCTTGTTACGCTAAGTGGTCTACGAACCGTTTGACTCGTATCCTTGAAGATGCGATTGCTGAGCATCAGCCTCCAATGGTCAATAGCCGTCGTATTAAGTTACGTTATGCTCACCAAGGGGGTTCAAACCCTCCACGTATTGTTGTGCATGGTAACCAAACGGACTCGCTTCCAGGCAGTTATAAAAAATACTTGGAAAACAAATTCCGTACCATACTGAATATTACCGGTACTCCGATTTCATTTGAGTTTAAGTCTTCGGAAAACCCGTACGCGCCTAAAAAATAATCTCAGATTATTGTATGGTGTTTTGAAAACCTCTTCATTCAGATGAAGGGGTTTTTTTGTTTGAGGTTGTCGCTTTTTTCGCTTTGTATCTTGGTTTTTTACCCGTAAGACTTTTGTCGTAATGGACGATTGATAGATTGCTTGCGAATAACGCATGGGGTAGTTTCTGTATTAAAGCCGATAAAAATAAAAAGGAGTGCTTTGTGACCAATCCTGTTGTGTTTGAGGTTCAGCCTTTTGCTGAGCGTTATAAGTTAGGTGTAATCCGACTTAATCATCCTTCTGCATTGAATGCTCTGAGCATGGAGATGATAGAGCAGATGCTTAGCCAGCTAGAGAGTTGGCGAATGGATCAGACGGTCGTCGCTATTTGGTTAGAAGGCGCAGGGGATAAAGCCTTTTGTGCCGGTGGTAATGTGGTTGATGTTTATCGCAGTCTTGTCACGTCTGAAGAGACGCATTTTGCCCATCGTTACTTTGAAGAAGAGTACGCCCTTGATTATTTACTACACCGTTTTCCTAAACCTATTATTTGTTGGGGAAGTGGGTATGTGATGGGCGGTGGTATGGGGCTAATGATGGCCTCTCGTTATCGCGTGGTAACACCATCCAGCAAGTTGGCCATGCCTGAAATTAGCATTGGTTTGTACCCTGACGTAGGGGCCAGTTACTTCTTAAATCAGCTGGAAAGCAAGGAAATAGCGCGTTTTATGGCGCTAACCGGGTATCAGGTCTCTGCCACGGATGCGTGTGAGCTCGGTTTGGCAACGCATTACATTATGGCAGAAGATCGCGATGCTTTGATCGCGTCGTTTGCTAACGCCAGCATGGTGGAATTGGACCCCAAAAAGGTCACGTCTATTATTGAACAGGCGTTGTTCACTCGCGCCCAATCCGATGAGTTACCCTTGCTCAAACCTGAGCTAACGGCACTGCAACCGACGGTAATGACATTAATGTCAGGGGACATTGAGAACGTTTATGCCGCTATGTTGTCCTATTCACCAGAATGTCCGGCAATGATAAAAGCGAAAGAAAACTTTTTGAATGGCAGCCCCTTATCCGCCCATTTGATATTGGCGCAATTGGATTGGGCTCACGGCAAAAGTTTAGAATCCGTTTTTATGCGCGAGCTTCAGTTGTCTGTTGCCTGCTGTGCTCAAGGGGATTTTAAAGAAGGTGTGCGAGCCTTATTGGTTGATAAAGACAAGCAACCAAAATGGCAATATGGACGTATTTCAGACGTACCAAAAGAGCGAGTGATGGACTTCTTTAAGGTTGAGGAGCCGTCTTTGCCGCCGCACTGAGTGCGTTGTTGGCGTGCTTTTGTTTTGCTTTAAAATCGTTCAAGGCAAGCGTTAAAGCGTCAATTGCGACTTGATTGTCTATCTTGTTGTCTTCAAGTAAAGCAATTAAATCAATGGCCAGTTTTATGTGTGTAGGTGCGTTTTCTAAAGACATAATGTTTCCGTATAAAAAGTGTCGTATTTAGGGTGTAAAAATAGAGATCTGAATCAATATTATTTGTTAGGATTAGATAGGTTTACCCATTTTAACCTATTGTCGAAGATATAATGATCGGCGGCAAGAGACTTAGAGTCGCCTAGGATAGAGATAAAATGATGCTTAATGAAACCGGTGTAATAACAAACGAATTTTGGTTGGACCGTTGGAAATCGGGACGAATTGGCTTTCATAAAGAAGGTGTGAATCCTCGACTGGTTGGCTATTGGCCTGACTTGCCAAAAGGCAGTCATGTGCTGGTTCCTTTGTGTGGCAAATCAAACGACATGATTTGGCTAGCAGAGCAGGGCTATCAAGTGACTGGGGTTGAACTCTCTTCTTTGGCTGTGGTGCAATTTCTTGGTGACAACGATTTAGTGTATAACACTCATGAAGAAGGTGACCTGAAAATCCATACGGTGGAAGGGCTTTCTTTAAGAATCGTTGAAGGGGATTTTTTCACCTTTAAAGAAACAGGTTTTGACGCCTGTTATGACCGCGCGGCTATGGTGGCTATGCCATCGAATCGACGAGCTGAATACGTTTCTCATGCGCTTTCATTACTTGCGCCTTCGGCCTTCGTATTACTGATTTCACTGCGCTATGATGGTGATAAACAGGGGCCGCCATTTTCTGTTACGCATGAAGAAATTAACCAGATGTGGGGCGATAAGATTCAAAAAATTGCCTCTGAAGATCTTGTGCAAACCAATGCGCAATACAAAGATCAAGGGCACGGTTTCTTTGAAGAGAGTGTTTGGCATATCGTCCCTGCTTAAGCTCTTCTGATCAGCTTTACATATTGGCTCTGTATACCGGAGGTCTTTTCTGGGATAATGCCGGAAAATTCCCCCGATAACCTATGTATCTTCGTAACGCACATTTCGTGATGTCATCGTGGTTACGTCGATACCAAGAGCTGCCAATGATAAAACGACATAAAACCGCCACCGATCTATTCTCATATCCAACGTATTGGGCTGAATGTTACGGTGTTTCCCCTTTTTTGCCGACCACCCGAGAAGAAATGGACCAGCTTGGCTGGGACAGCTGTGATGTGATTATTGTCACTGGGGATGCCTATGTGGATCACCCAAGTTTTGGTATGGCCGTATTGGGGCGTTTATTAGAGTCTAAAGGCTATCGTGTCGGCATTATTGATCAACCAGATTGGCGTAATGCCAATGATTTCATGCGCTTGGGCCGTCCTAATTTGTATTTTGGGGTAACGGCGGGGAACATGGATTCCTTGATTAACCGTTATACCGCAGACCTTAAAGTGCGTAACGACGACGCTTACACACCTTATGGTGTGGGGGGCAAACGTCCAGATCGCGCTGTCATTGTTTATTCTCAACGTTGTAAAGAAGCCTTCCATGACGTGCCTGTGATGGTCGGTGGTATTGAAGCGAGTTTGCGTCGTATTGCTCAGTATGACTATTGGAGCGATGAAGTTCGACGTTCGGTTTTGATAGACTCCACCGCCGATATTTTACTTTATGGTAATGCGGAACGCGCCATGCTGGACGTTACTCATCAAATCGCGATGGGTAAAACGATCAAAGAATTAACCAATATTCGTGGCACCACCATTGTTCGAGATGCACCGCCAGGTGGTTACACAGAAATTGACTCAACCCGAGTAGATTGGCCTGGCAAGGTCGACCAAATATACAGCCCTTACGAATACATTCCTGAAGGCAAATGCCAGACAAAAGAGGGCGAAGAAGACTCTGATGTCATGCCTATTCGAGTGATTCCTGCGCCATTACGTCGCGGTGAGAAACTGGACCCTGAAACCACTTATATTCGCTTGCCTTCGTTTGAAAAGGTCTCTAAAGACCCTGTTTTGTATGCGCATACTTCACGTATTTTGCACCTGGAATCTAACCCGCATAATGCGCGAGCTTTGATTCAAAAACATGGTAAAAAAGAGATTTGGGTTAATCCGCCACCAATTCCATTGGAAACACCGGAAATGGATGGTGTCTTTGATCTGCCTTATGCGCGTGTGCCACATCCGAAATACAAAAAAGCGCGTATTCCTGCCTACGACATGATCAAAACGTCGATCAATATTATGCGAGGCTGTTTTGGTGGCTGTACTTTTTGTTCGATTACCGAGCACGAAGGGCGGGTTATTCAGAGTCGTTCCCATGAATCTATCTTAAATGAGATAGAAGAAATCAAAGCTAAGGTGCCAGGCTTTACCGGTCATATTTCTGACTTAGGTGGTCCTACCTCGAATATGTACACTCTGAACTGTAACGACGATGAGGTTCAGGCTTCTTGTCGTAAGTTATCCTGTGTGTATCCTACGATTTGCTCTAACTTAAATACGGACCATAGCCCAACCACCCAGCTATACCGTAAAACGCGTGCCGTAGAAGGGATTCATACCGTTTCTATTGCCTCAGGCCTACGCTATGACCTAGCGGTTGAAGACCCTGAGTACGTACGTGAGTTGGTGACGCATCACGTTGGTGGTTTGTTAAAAATTGCCCCAGAGCACTCTGAAAAAGACACCTTGTCTAAAATGATGAAGCCGGGCATGGGCACCTACGAGCGTTTCAAGCGGATGTTTGATAAATACTCTAAAGAAGCGGGCAAAAAACAGCATTTGATTCCGTACTTTATTGCGGCTCACCCGGGCAGTTCAGATGAAGACATGATGAATTTGGCTTTGTGGTTGAAAACCAACGATTTCAAACCGGATCAGGTACAAACCTTTTACCCTTCACCTATGTCGTTGGCGACGGCCATGTACCATTCCGGTAAGAACCCATTGAAACCGGTGACTTATAAGAGTGAAGACGTTTATACGCCGAAAGACTATAAACAGCGCACCGTACAAAAAGGCTTTTTACGCTACCACGACCAGAACAACTGGAAAGATTTGCGTAATACCTTGATCAAAATGGGACGCGCAGATTTGATCGGTAATGGCGACAATAAGTTGGTGCCATCGGAAGACAAAGACAAACAAGTGTCGCGTCGTCCAGTGAAGCCAAAAGCAGGGCAGCAGACCGGGGCTTCTCATACCTCGAATCGTCCAACAATGGCGAAGAATGCGGCGGCGGATAAAGCGCGTAAAAAGTCTGGTAAAGCGGGAGGCAGTGCGTCCTCTCGAGCAGGGGGCGCGCCAACAAACGCTGCTGCAGTTCCCGCTAAACGTCGTAAATCCAAGGTTAAATCTCGCTAAGAAAAACCAAGATAGGTGAGTCTAAAACCTCGTAGTGCTCGGTCATTACGAGGTTTTTTATTGTCTGAAATGCACTGATAGTGAGCGTGTAAAAGGTAAAAAGTCATAAAGCGAGCACAGTGGATGATAAACACTCCAGTTTATGGATAATACAGTCCATCAAATTTGGTATGTGTTATGCATACGTTGCAGAAACGCTGGGTTACTATTTAATCTGCGTTAACCGCTTCCACAAGAAGCGAACGACAGCTATTCCGTCATTAATCAAAAGTTAATGCGGGCATTGAGGACTTATTATGAACGTAACACACCGTTGGCTTTCTATTTTTGAAGGCTGTGTATTGGTTGCTTTAGGCATACACATTCTGAACTCAGCCGGTCTACTGATTAGTGGCACTGCTGGAGTCGGTATGATACTGAGACAGTTAACCGACCTTTCTTTTGGGCAGTTATTCTTTTTGCTCAACATCCCTTTTTATCTGCTTGCTTGGCGTACTTTAGGTCGAGACTTTACCGTTAACACCTTTATCAGTATTAGCTTGTTGTCGATTTTCTCTGAGTTAATGAAACACTTTGTTTCGATTGATATGAACCCTATTTTATCGGGTACCTTAGGGGGATTATTGGTGGGTTTTGGGCTCATTATTTTATTCCGACATAACGCCTCTTTAGGTGGGTTGAATATTCTCTCTGTGTATTTAGAGCGCCGCTATGGGATTCATGCCAGCAAGACCACACTAGTGGCTGACTTATTGGTTTTTGCGGTGGCGATAGTGACATTAAAAGCGGAAAGCATAGGCTACTCTTTGCTTGCCTTTGCTTTTTTAAGTTCAGTGGTAGGGCGCTACCATCGACCACCCAAATGGGCGCACGCCAAAGAAATCAAAGCGGCTTAATTGGTGGTTCACCATTGGTAGAGGCAAACAAGCCAATAAGAGGCCGTCTTATTGGCTTAAAGATTGACGCTAAGTACTGACTCATGTGCGTTGGCTTACTTCATATTGATTAATGTGAATGCTGATGAGAATGGCCTTTGTTCATTTTCATCATCATCTGCTTCGTTAATGAAACAACCATGAGAAACGCAAGAATGACGCCGGTTGATAGGGTAACCCAACTAGGCAATAGCGTGAGCTCAGGACCAATTTGAGGCACCACTGAAATAGCAAATTTAGTCACCAGAAAATCGACTAAAAAACCGAACAATAACGCACCGCCTAATACCCCTGTTAAATACCCTACTAAGGCTTTCTTGCCTAACTCTTTTGCGACAACACCTAAGGTGGCAATGTTGGTAGCAGGCCCTGCCATCATAAAAACGAGGACGGGTCCTGGTGCCACACCGGCTAATAAAAGACCCGCTGCGATGGGGGTCGATGCGGTCGCACAGATATACATGGGGATGGATATCAGCACCATAACAAGCATGGCCAATAAGCCATTTCCCCATGACGCTAGAAAGTCATCAGGAATGTAGGTTTGCACTAGGGCCGCAAACCCCAAACCAACCAATAACCAAAGGGCGGTATCGTCTAATAGCTCTGTGGCAGCATAGTGGAGGCTTGAGCGAATTTTAGCCGTGATGCTTGCAGACTTTACTGGCGCATCATTTGTTGAGCAGCAGGACGCTTCAGCTGTGCTGGTTGTGCCGCAGCACGATGGCTCTGCGGGTGTGCTGGTAGCACAGCACGAGCTCGTTTCCTTGGCATTCACTTGCGTTGCCGACTTTGTATTAGGGACGCCATCATCGTCATCTCGGCCCACCAATAACCCTGCCAGAATGGCACTAAAAACGGCGGCGATAGGGCGAATAATGGCCATAAAAGGCCCTAGTAAAACGTAGGATACGGTAATGGAGTCGACCCCAGTTTCAGGCGTGGACACCAAAAAAGACGTGGTAGATGCTTTGGAAGCGCCCGCACGGCGTAAGCCCACCGCGGCGGGAATAACACCACAAGAGCACAGTGGCAATGGTGCGCCAAAGACGGCGGCTTTAACGACGGATTTTAGGCCGTGTCCACCGAGTTGCTTGTTCATCCAGCTCATTGGAACAAACACCTTGAGCAGGCCGGCCAAGATGAACCCTAGGAGTAGCCAGGGAGCAGATTCCAAAAAAAGTTCCGCAAAATGAGTTAAGAAGGCCATGGTATTCACTCCTTTAGACAGTGATGATGTTCTGGTTGAACGTTATGAACATCAGATTCCAGTGCTTCGAGTATGGTGCACTGAGCCGCGCTTCCAGGGCCGCCACAGCAGGCATCAGACAGCTGTTTTAATGATTGTTGGAAGTGGTTAAGTTCGGCGATTTTTCTTTCAACTTCTTCAAGTTTTGCATCGACCACTATTTTGACATCGGCACAGGCGTTGTTGTCTTTATCGACCTCGATAGAAAGCAGCTCATGGATATCCGCTAAGCTAAAGCCAACGGTTTTGGCGCGAAGGATAAAAGACAATGTTTTTTTGTCTTGCTCGGTATACAGCCGATAGCCTGAATCAGAACGCTTTGATGGCGTTAATAGGCCATGCTTTTCATAAAATCTGAGCGTATCGCTTTTTACCTTGAAGTCGTTTGCCAGCTCGCCAATACGGTACATGCTTTTCTCTCTTGAATGATAGTTAAGACAAGTATAAACCTTGGATGTTAGTCCAAGGTCAAGATTTTGGTGATGTATTCTGATGAGATTGAAGATAGAGGCTAAAGTAGGATAGAAATTCATAGTAAAACAAGGGTAGACTCTAAGATGTTGTTTAAAAAACACACATTGGTGATTTTGTAACAGGTGTGGCACTCTATTTGAACCAATTAAGGAAGGCATAACGGAGCATGAAGCAAATACCCACAGTATTGATTGTCGATGATGTACCTGAGAATTTGCGGGTATTAAATGACGTTATCTCGGCATTAGACTGCCAGGTTGTCGTGGCCAATTCAGGAGAGCGTGCATTGGCTTTGTTGGAGCGAACTGAGCCTTGCCTTGTCCTTTTAGACGTTATGATGGGTGGGATTGATGGTTTTGAAACCTGCCGCCAAATAAGAGCCAATGCCAAGTTTAAAGATCTCCCTGTGGTGTTTGTTACCGCCTTAGTAGACGATATTAGTCGTGGCTTCGATGCGGGAGGAAACGATTACATAACGAAGCCTATTCGTGTTGAAGAAGTACGCTCGCGTGTTGCTCATCAGTTGGAGCGTTTCAATTTGACGAATGAGCTAAAAGACTTGAACCTTATGTTGGAAGAAAAGGTTCGGGATCGCACCGCCGACTTAAATTTAGCCAATCGTCATTTACGCAAAGAAGTGAATGAGCGGCGCTATATGCAAGACCGCTTGAACTATCTTGCCCAGCATGACTTTGTCACTCAGCTTTATAATCGCGACGCATTAGACGAGCATATTACCCACCTTATTTCCGGTGTTCAGTCCAAAACGAACGCCCACGTTCCTTACTTTGTGTTAATCGACATTAATGAGTTTCATCTGATTAATGATGCCTGTGGCTGTATAGCAGGCGATGAATTGTTGCATCAACTTGCCACTGTTATTAATGACTTATGCTCTCCCCAGCGAGATTTTTGTACGCGTTTGAGTGGCGATAAATTTGCCATCGCCGTTGGGCGAGGAGGCGCCGAAGCCGTTGAGTCGCTCTTCCGTATCATGAATCAGCGTATTGAAGACTTTGTTTTTGTTTGGGATGGTCGTCAATTTAGAACATCCCTGACGAAAATTGCGATCCCCATTACCGTCGATATGGTGTCTTTTGAGCAAGTGATCATGTTGGCGGACGAAGTGAGTTACTCCTGCAAGAAAAGCGGTATTTATTCACGCATTGTGGAGAACGCAGACGCCCTTGCTTATGAAGAGCGTAGAGGCAATTTGAATTGGGGGCTGCGTATTATTGATGGCCTTGAGAAAGATCTGTTTGAGGTGCATTTTCAGCAGCTGTTTCCACTGACAGAAACAAGGACGCTTGGCAAAAAAATTGAAATTCTAGTTCGTTTGAGAGACGAGAAAACGGGGAAACTGCTTTATCCGAATGACTTTATTCGCGCAGCGGAGCGCTTTGGCATCATCTCCAAAATAGACCGTTGGGTCATCAGCCATACCATGCAACAGCTGGCAGAAAGGCCGCACCTATGGGAAGAAGTTAGCCAGGTGGCTCTGAATGTGTCTGCGTTGTCGGTTCGTGAAGCGGATTTTGCAGATTTTATTGTCGCACAACTGGATAAATACCAGCTTGATGGCCAGAAGTTTTGTTTTGAAATCACAGAAACTGAAGCGCTGAATAACTTTGTAGATACGCGTCACTTTATGTCTCTATTGCATGAGTGCGGCTGCAGTATTGCGCTGGATGATTTTGGAACAGGCTTTTCTTCGTTTGCCTACTTGATGGATTTGCCCTTCGACTTGATCAAAATTGATGGGTTGTTTGTCAAAGACATGCACCTGAACGCAATACACCACGGTATGGTGGATTCCATTGTCAAGCTGGCCAAAATGCTTGATAAACCTGTGGTCGCTGAGTTTGTTGAAAACCAAGACATTGTTTTGCAGTTACAGGCATTAGGGGTGGAGTGGGGACAAGGTTACCACTTTCATAAACCTGAAAAACTGTAAACCAAGATACGCCCCCTTAACACTGTGTTTCCAAAGGGACGTGTTTCTCTAAGAAGAGAAGCACAGGAGGAGGCGTGTTGCACCCCCCTGCGTTCGAATCGCTAAGGAATCCGATTATGCCGTCTGGAACCTCGACCATTGTTAGTATATTGATCTTTTTGTTTATCGGAACCGCTGCGCTTCTGGTGATTTTTCAGCTGGTGTTTCTTATTCGCTTTAAGCATTTGCAACGACGCTATTCTAAAGCCATTTTGGCCACCAAAGCGGGTGTCTGGGAATGGTTTCCACAAAGTAAAAAGTTTTATATTTCCTCTGAGTTTTTTGCCCAATTTGGTTTTGGGGAAGAAAACGTGCCAAACAATATTCAAGACTGGCTCGCCTACCTCAAGAAAGAAGATCGCCCCGACTTTGATGAATGGTCGGCGGCCATTTTGACGCAACAGATAAACCAAACAACGCCTCAGTCACTGCGTTTTCGTGTCGACGATATAAACGGTGAGAGCCAGTGGCTTGAAATGCGTGGCAGCGTGACTCGCTGGGACAGCCGTCGGCGCGTGCAGTGCATTGTTGGCACCTTGGAGCAAGTTAATCACCTTGTTGCCACAGAAAAAGAATTGATTTCGGCTCGTGAGAATGCCCGCCGGCGCGAATTAATTCTCTCATCCTTACTGAATAATATCCCCGACCCTGTGTGGTCAAAAGATCAGGATGGTCATTATTTAGACTGTAATGATGCTTTCTCGACGTTTAATAATTTACAGCGCGATCAGGTAAAAGGAAAAACCGATCAAGAGCTTAACCTCGATGGCAATGGCCAATATTATCAAGACCGAGACAATCAGGCTTTGCAGCGTGGAGAAACCCTACATGAGCATTGTTGGGGGACAGCCGCAGACGGCAGCGGTCAACGCTTGTTTGAAGTCTATCGTGTGCCAATCGAAGAGCCTTCATTGAATTTTAAAGGCGTATTGGGGATCGCAAGAGACATTACAGAGCGCAACTCACTCATCAGTGAGCTAAAGCTTTTTAAAAGCTTTGCGGATAACTCTGCCCAAGGGTTTGGTATGGCAACGTTAAACGGGGACATGTCTTATCTGAACAAAAAAATGCGTGATTTGCTTTGCGTTAGTGACGATGTGCCGCTTAAAGATCTCAACTACCTCGCATTTTATCCGTCTAAAAGTCAGCAATTTTTAACCAACACCGTGATTCCTTATGTCAAAGAGCACGGCGTCTGGGAGGGGGAGCTGCAAGCGCAGAGTATGGATGGGCGGGTGTTTGAAACCTATGAAACCTACTTTATTTTACGCAACGACGAAGGCGACGCCATTTCTTTTGGCGATATCATGAGCGACATCAGTGACCAAAAGAACGTCTCCGCTCAATTGGAGAATGCAAAACAGGCCGCAGAGCAAGCCAGCCAGGCGAAAAGTAACTTCTTGGCAAATATGAGTCACGAAATCCGCACCCCGCTGAATGCCATTATTGGCTACGCACAACTGATCCGAGAAGACATGACCCTAACTGGTGTCGCAAAGACGCGCTTTCAAGCCATTGAAGGAGCCGGTGAACGTTTACTGGCCTTGATCAACGACATTTTAGACATTGCCCGAATCGAATCCGGCCGCATGGTGTTGCACTGCCAGAAAGTCAGTTTGCGAAAAGAAATACTGCAGGTGGTTAAGTTGCTTCAAGGGCAGGCACAAAAAAAAGGCTTGCAGCTTAGTGCCGATCTAGACATGCCGGCTGAATTATTGGTGTGGATTGACCCTGTTAAATTTCATCAAGTACTGACTAATTTGGTCGGCAATGCCGTGAAATTTACTGCGACAGGTTCCGTGACAGTAACGAGCCATTATGAAGACGATTTACTTGAGTTAGTTATCTCAGACACAGGCCCAGGAATTGATAATACGCAAATGGACAGCCTATTTACGCCATTTGTTCAGGGGGAGGCAGGTCAGCGCGAAGGTGGTACAGGCCTTGGGTTGGCGTTGTCTCATACCCTCGTAAAGTTAATGGGCGGATCGCTTGCTATTCAGAGCCCTCCTTCTGGTGGAACCCGTGTTACTGTGATGATGCCGATTTCAGACATGACAGAAGAAGTGACCCTTGAATACTCTGCTTTTGAAGCCGGTTCCCATAGTCGCCTAAGTCACCCTATTAGTGTGCTGGTGGCCGAAGACGATGACTGGTCTAGGGATATTTTAGTGTCTTTACTGGAGAAGGCGGGTTGCCAAATTATTGAGGCAGAAGACGGAGAAATCGCCATTGAACGCTTTAAGAAATATCGCCCTGAAATGGTAATGACCGACATCCGTATGCCAAACAAAAGTGGCCGAGATCTATTGAAGGCGATTCAAGATTTGGACCCAGATAACAAGATTCCTGTCATCGCGGTGACGGCTTCCACCATGACTCACGAATTAGCCGAGTTGAAAAAAGACGGTTTTTGGCAGGTAATAGCCAAGCCATATAAAGTGGAAGAAGTGTATGAGGCGTTGGTGTCCCATATGGATGTCCGATTTGTGCCCATATTTGATGACCATAAAGAGGCCGCATTAGCGTCTTCTTTGTCGAAAACAGCCGAGTGCCAACAAGCGGTGATGGCGGATCAAGACTGGCAGGAAATCTATCGGGCTGCGAAAAGTGGGGATATCAATAAGACCAACGAAGTAGTACAGCGACTTAGTGAGCAACTGCCTGCTTCACAACGGCGGGATATCACACAAGCGCTCGATACTTTTGACTTGGAGTTAGTCGAGCAACTGATTGTAGATTTTCATCCAGACGTTCTTCTTTCTGGCGGGGATTCATCGCAGCTTTAATATGTTTTTGATTCATGTTTCGTGCCGCGCTTTGAGTTTGACATAACGCAAGGCCACGGATAAGGTTCAAGCGAGACAAGACATAGCAAAACCGCCTACAATAGGCGGTTTTCTAGTTTCCCTTTGACCCTAATCAACGACAGGTAACACCATGAGTAGCCTAGCCCATAGCAACTTTCCTTTTACCGCCGTAGCTGGGCAAGAGTCTTTAAAATTGGCGCTTATTTTATCGGCGATTAATCCGAAAATCGGTGGTGTCTTGATTAGTGGTCCACGTGGCTCTGCGAAATCCACTTTGGCTCGTGGTTTGTCTGGCATCATGCCGGCGCTGCAAGGGGATGAGCTGGTGCCATTTGCCACCTTGCCGCTCGGTACGAGTGAAGACCGTTTGTTAGGCGCTTTAGATTTAGAGCAAGTACTGCAAGACAAAGAAGTTGTCTTTAAGCCTGGTTTATTAAGCCGAGCCCACGGCGGTGTTTTGTATGTGGATGAAGTGAACTTACTGAGTGACCATTTGGTGGATCAACTGCTGGATGTCTCTGCCAGCGGGGTTAACCGAGTTGAGCGTGATGGCGTCAGTCATGAGCATGAAGCGCGCTTTTTATTGGTGGGAACCATGAACCCAGACGAAGGGGAATTGCGTCCTCAATTGCAAGACCGCTTCGGTTTGATGGTCGCTCTGGATAACCACTACAGCTTGGAAGAGCGGGTACAAATTGTTCGCTTACGAGATGAATACGATCAGGATCCGAAGGCATTTTGTGAGGCGTTCAAATACAAACAGCGTAACTTAAAAAACAGCATTCAAATCGCCCGCAATGGCTTACCTAAAGTACGCTGCACAGACGCGTTGCGTATGGACATTGCCAGTCGCTGCCAGGACGCTCAGGTAGACGGTGTGCGAGCGGATATTGTCTGGGTAAGGGCTGCAATGGCGCATGCCGCGTGGCGTGGTGCTGACATGGTGTCGATTGGTGATGTTCAGGCGGTAGAAGAACTTGTGTTGAGCCATCGCCGCCAAGCCGAGTCGCCTAAGCCCCCAACGACGCCCAATTCAACGCCGCCTTCTACGCCACCATCAAGGCGTCCACCGAGCTCATTGCCTGATAATACAGACTCCGCTTCACCTGACCCTGCTCAACAGGGGGAATGGGGCAGTATGCAGCCAGAACGACAAGTCGCAAGTGAGCGTATTGGATTACCGACGCTGCAGTCTCCTGAAAAAACAAAGACCTCATCGAAAAATTTACGAGAGGTGGCGCCGGGAAAGCAACGAGGTAAGGCCGCGAGTGGGTATTGTCTTGATGGGTCTGTGGCGGGGGAGGGAATCGATTGGTTTAGAAGCATTATCAGTCACCCGCAAAGCTGGCCACCAAGTCAATTATTGCCTAAGAAACGCCATGCTGGTCTGCCTGTATTGCATGTGGTGCTGTTAGATACATCGGCCTCGACCTTGGCGCAAGGTGTCTTTGCGAAAGCCAAAGGGGTGATTCTAGACATCGCCAATCGAGCCTATCTGGCCCGTGAACAAATGGCTATTTTAGGCTTTGGTCAAGACGCCGTGTCGGCTGTTTTGCCGAAAGTCCGCGCCCCCAAGGAAATTCTAGAGAGGTTAAATCAATTAGGGGCTGGAGGTGGTACGCCGTTTCGTCTTGCCATCGAGAAGGTCAGCCAATATTTAACCCAGCAGCATAAGGCAACCTCTGGGTTAATTAGCCAAACGTACATTGTAACGGACGGTCGTACACAAGCGGATGTGACGGACTTTTCAGCGGGCAGCAACAAAGCATTATTAGGCCATTGTGTCTTGATCGATACTGAAAACACCCAGGTGAAACGTGGTCGAGGGGCTGAAATCGCGCAACAACTTGGCGCCGATTACCTATTATTAAATTCGCTTTTAGAGACAAAACAATGAGTCAAGAAACCATCTATTGCCCTGCTATTTTTCTTACTGCTCCGGCGTCGAATCAAGGTAAAACAACGATTACGGCGGCCTTGGCTCGTTACTTTACCAAACAAGGAAAGGTGGTCAGGGTGTTTAAAACTGGGCCTGATTATTTAGACCCACAAATACTCGCCCAAGCCTCCCAACAACCGGTTGAGCAGTTAGACATCTGGATGGCAGGTGATGATTACTGTCAGGATCGTTTGTATCAAGCAGCAAAAGTTGCGGACCTGATTCTTGTTGAAGGCGCCATGGGGATGTTTGATGGCGAGCCATCCAGTGCGGATCTTGCGGCACGTTTTGGTATTCCGATGGCCATTGTGATGGATGTGAAGGGGATGGCGCAAACGGCCGCGGCCTTGGCGACAGGGTTGGCGAATTTTCGAGCGGATGTCACCGTGGTTGGCTTGATTGCGAACCGTTGTGGAAGTGAACGCCATGCTGAGTTAATTCGCGACGCGCTGCCGGCGTCTTTGCCATTGCTGGCGACATTGAAGCGCGATGAAGAAGTGACACTGCCAGAGCGCCATTTGGGGTTGGTACAAGCAGAAGAAGTCGCGGACGAACTTGAGCTTCGTTTTGAAGCAGCGGTTGACTGGTTGCAACAATCAAATGATGACGGTTTATTAACCCTGCCGGAACCGGTGGCTTTTCTACCCGCAGAGCGCGATCACGCAGAAGTACCGGCTAAGCGTCATTTGCAAGGTAAAACCATCGCCGTGGCGAAAGATGCCGCTTTTAGTTTTATTTATGATGCCAACCTGAATGCACTAAAAAGCTTGGGCGCGACTATTGTCTTTTTCTCTCCGTTAAAAGACTCGCACTTGCCAGCCGCTGACGCGCTTTGGTTACCAGGTGGATACCCAGAATTGCACGCCAAAACCTTGTCTGAAAATACGCATATGCGACTTGCGATACAGGCGTTTTTTGCGACTGGCAAACCCCTTCTCGCCGAGTGTGGAGGCATGTTGTATAGCTTAGAAGAGCTGACAGATTTAGAAGGTCATTGTTACCCAATGTTGGGCATTTTACCCGGCCAAGGAGCCATGCGCGGTAAGCGTGGTTGTCAAGGTATGCAAACGGCCGTGGTGCCGCAAGGGGACATTCGTGGCCATGCTCATCACAGATCACGCAGCGCGAACACGCCAGAGCCAGTTGGTTATGGCCGCCGTCAGCGTCATCCAGCCCCAGGGGAGGCCATTTACCAGCAGCAGGGGCTAACCGCCAGTTATTTGCATTTGTTTTTCCCGTCAAACTTAGCGGCGACAGCGGCTCTTTTTTTAGGCGTAAACCGTTTGGGTGAGAGCGCATAATATGTGGCCTGAAAGTGCAGAAAAGCCAACGCCATTGCGCACCGGTCTGACCACAGGCACCTGTGCGACGGCGTGTTGTGTGGCGGCGGCGCAAGCACTTTTTGCGCAACGCCAAGATAAAACGGTTAGTGTGACCTTGCCAAAAGGGAAGCAGGTTGATCTGACGATTGAAGCGTATAAGGTGAGCGAATCAAGCGCTCGCACGTCGACCATAAAGGATGCAGGCGATGATCCTGATGCGACTCATGGGGCGACGATTTTTGTCGAACTGGCGTTAAGCGCGCAGCAAGGTGTACATTTCTATGCCGCTGAAGGGGTTGGTATTGTGACTCGTACCGGCTTATTGCTTGACGTGGGTGAGCCTGCAATCAACCCTGTGCCGCGAAAAATGATGACAGAGCACCTTGAAGGTTTTGCTCAAACCTATCATTACCAAGGGGGCTTTGATGTCTCTGTTGGGGTGATCAATGGGGCTCAGATTGCAGAAAAAACCATGAACCCGCGTCTTGGTATTATGGGCGGGATTTCAATTCTTGGTACCACAGGCATAGTTCGGCCGTTTTCTTGCGCCGCTTATATTGCGTCTATCCACCAAGGCATCGATGTGGCGCGCGCCAATGGCATTACTCACATTGCAGCCACCACAGGCAATAGCAGTGAAGACGCGATAAAAAAACATTATCAACTCGATGATATGGCGTTGATCGAAATGGGGGACTTTGTCGGAGCTGTGCTTAAGCACGTGAGAAAAGTGGAGCAGCACAGTGGCGCCAAATTAACGACATTAAGCTTGTGTGGCGGTTTTGGAAAAATCAGCAAATTGGCTCAACAGCATATGGATCTAAACAGTCGAGTATCGAGCATTGATTTACCGGCATTGGCAAGCTTAGCGACCCGCTTAGGGGCTGAGGTTGAGCTGACTGAAAAAATGGCCCAGGCGAACACCAGTGTAGAAGCATTGAAATTTGCTCAGCAAGCGGGCCTTCCACTCGCCGACGCGATTTGTGCTCAGGCATTACATTTTGCGCGTTCCTATATACCGTCGCACATAGCACTGGAAGTCTGGGCAATTGATCGTCGTGGTCAGTTTGTCGGTCATGCCACAGATGCAGATTCGCGAGGAAGGATGAAATGAAAATTTTATTACTAGGAGGCACCGCAGACGGGCGTCGTCTGGCGGACACCCTTCATCAAGCGGGCGTTCGAGTGGTGTACAGCTTGGCTGGGTTGGTGCGAGTGCCAAAAGTGGATTGTGAGCTGGTGGTTGGTGGTTTTACTCAGTTTGGTGGTTTAGCCGCATACCTAAGAGCCAATCAGATTACCCTGGTTTTGGATGTGACCCATCCTTATGCCCACACCATGAGCAGTAAAGCGGTGGTCGCTGCCCGTGAAGTTGGCATTCCTTGCTGGCGTTTTCATCGCCCCGCTTGGCAACCTAAAGCGGGTGACCGCTGGCGTTATTACCAAGATGATTCCGCGTTAGTTTCACTGCTCAAAGGGTGTCGTACTCCATTGCTCAGTGCAGGGCAAATGCCCGAATCTTTGTTGAGAACGATTCTCAAAAATGATACTGTAGCGTCCGTTATTTGGCGCACGGCTGTGGCCGCAAAATTCCCCCTGCCAGAAGGCGTTCAGTGGATCAAAGCCATTGGCCCTTTTGCTTTAGAGGAAGAGCGAAAGCTGCTTGTTGATTACCAAGTAGATGTCATTGTTAGTAAAAACAGTGGGGGTGACGCCACGTACGCTAAACTAGAAGCCGCGCGGGAATTAGGGATAGATGTGTTGCTTCAAGAGCGACCTAGATTGCCTGCCGCGGACAAAGAGTTTAATGACACAGATACTTGCCTAGAGGCCTGCTTAAGCGTCTGTAGTCCCTCCATTCATGATCAAAAAGACAGCCAACAGTGACAAATTCAACCAACGATAATATTAGCCAAAAGAGTCATTCTATGTCAGAGCCGCAACGCTACGAGCAAAACCCACAGGCGATTGAACAAGACAGTTTTCGTCAGATTCGTGCGCTAACCGACCTTTCTGCGCTGACTCAAGATCAACAACAAGTGGTGATGCGCATCGTACACAGTTTGGGGTTGCCTGATGTGGCGAACAGCGTGCGCTTTAGTGCGAACGCAACGCAGGCTGGGCGCGAGGCGTTGGCGAATAATGGTGCGATTTTATGCGATGTGGAAATGGTCAAGCAGGGTGTGACTAAGCGCATGATTGAGCGTGAACCCCTGTGTTTTTTAAACGATCCTACGGTTGCCATGTTGGCGAAAAATCGAAGTGAAACGCGTTCTATGGCGGCATTAAGCCTGTGGACGGATTCATTAGAAGGCAGTGTCGTTTTGATTGGTAACGCACCAACCGCCTTGTTTCGCCTATTGGAAATGATTGAGCAAGGCGCGCCCAAACCGGCTTTGATTATTGGTATGCCGGTGGGCTTTGTCGGCGCGGCAGAATCCAAGCAAGCGCTTTGGGATGCGCACCAAACACTAGGCGTAGAATGCATTACATTACTCGGCCGTATGGGAGGCAGTGCGGTGACTTCTGCCAGCTGCAATGCCTTACTGCGTTGTAACTTGGGTGAGTATTATTGATGCAAATTCATGTGATTGGGTTGGGGGTGGCGGAATGTGCGAATTTAGCGGCGCCAGCACAAGCCGTATTATCAAACTTAACCGAACATGACATAGTCGTAGGCTCGCCTCGGCAGCATGACACCCTGGTGGACTTTGCACATCAAGCCCAGGTAGAAAAGCTGCCTAAGCTGTCTCAATTGGCGGTTAAATTCGAGCAATGGCAACAAGAAGGCGCAGCACAAGTGGTGGTGTTGGCTTCTGGAGATCCTCTATTTTATGGGGTAGGAGCTTGGCTTAAGCGTACTTTTGGCGGCGTCGGTTCTGCTCATAAATTGGTTTTTTACCCTAATGTGTCCAGTATTCAAATGGCGTGTCATCGTCTGGGGTTGTCATTGCAAGATGTGCAGGTGGTGAGTTTGCATGGCCGACCCTTATCGAATCTACGTTCTTCATTGCAGTGCAATAAAACCCTAGTGTTACTGACAGATCAATACAGTCAGCCAAAACACATTGCACAAGAGTGCCTAGCGGCCGGCTTAGCTCACAGTGAGATCACCGTTTGTGAAGCTTTGGGGTATCAACATGAGCAGGTACGTCAGTTCTCTGCCACAACCTTGTGCGAGCAAACGGCACTGACATTTGACCCGTTAAACGTCATTGTCGTGAAAACAGGCAGGCCGAGTGGCGGTCAAGGAAGCCTGTATCCGAGCGCACCGGGGATTCCTGATCACGCCTTTGTTACCGATAAAGGCGACGGCAAAGGGATGATCACCAAGCGCGAAGTTAGGCTGGTTATCCTCTCTTATTTGGGGCTTCAAGCGGGTGATACAGTCTGGGACATTGGTGCTGGCTGTGGTGGTGTGAGTGTGGAGCTTGCCTATTGGCATCAGCAAAGCCACATCATTGCCATTGAGCATCATCCACAACGCTTAGCCTGCCTAGAAGCCAATCAAGATCGTTTTGGCGTTACCCGTAATTTGTCCATTGTGGCAGGGCGTGCACCTGAAGCATTGGCCGATTTGCCCTTACCCGATAAAGTTTTTATTGGTGGCAGTGATGGCGCTTTGAATGACCTGATGGCGCAAGTATGGTCATGTTTGCCTCTTGGTGGCCATTTAATGGTGAGCGCGGTGACAGAAGACAGCAAGTTTCAGGTCATGCAATTTGCCAATCAGCGTGCGCGCTTGCAAGACGCCGAAGAACACAGTTTGCAGTTGGCTGTATCCAAACAAGATCGTTTAGCCGGTCAGCGGCTGTATCGCCCTAATCTGCCAGTGACCTTGTCTTTATTTATTAAGACGTCAATGGCTATTAATACACAAAAGGACACCGAGTAATGAAGGCTGTCGAGATGATAACAAACGAACAAACAAAAGGGCGCTTTATTGGGGTTGGAGTCGGCCCAGGTGATCCTGAATTGATTACTTTAAAGGCACTACGTTTAATTCAAGGTGCCAGTGTGGTGAGTTATCTGGCCAATGGCGAAGGCAATTCACAAGCCAAAAACATTGCCTGTGAAGCCTTTTCAGGTGTTACCCATCAACAAAATGAAATCGCGATTGTGATGCCCATGTCAACCGATCGTGAAGAAGCCAATAAGGCCTATGATGGCGGAGCACAGGCGATAGCCGATGAGCTAGAAAACGGACGTGATGTGGTGTTTTTATGTGAAGGGGACCCACTGTTTTTTGGCTCTTTTGCGTATTTATTAGAACGTTTAGAGGGGCAGTTCTCTTGTCAGGTAGTGCCTGGAGTCTCTTCTATTAATGCGGCATCTTCGGCCTTGAATCACCCATTAACGGTATTAAAAGAGTCGTTTGCTGTCGTGAGTGGGCGTCACTCTGCATTGCAAATTGATACCGCGTTAGAGCAACACGACAGTGTTGTTATTATGAAAGCGGGCCGTGCTAGACCTCGTATACTGACCGCTCTACGGAAGACGAACCGCCTGCAAGACGCAAAATATCTAGAGTACATTGGCCGTGATAATGAGCGCATAGTGCAAGACGTATCCACATTGGAAGACAAAGCAGGGCCGTATTTCTCCTTGTTTGTCGTGACTAAGAGCGAGCGAGGTACACGTTGATTCGCATTGTTGCCCTGACGCCAGCGGGTGAGCAGCTTGCTAGGCGCATATTACGTCAGTGGCCTGAGGCGGTATTGGATTATAAGCCCAAGCCGTTTGCTCAAAAGGTGCGCTCAGCGTTCCAGCAAGGCGATCACTTGGTGTTTATTTGTGCCACAGGCATTGTTATGCGGACCTTGGCGCCCGTTATAGAAGATAAATACCAAGACCCTCCGGTGTTGGTCTTAGATGAGTTGGGGAAATTTGTTATTCCTCTTTTATCAGGCCATGAAGGCGGGGCGAATGAATGGGGGGCTCAAGTCGCAAATAGTCTTGGGGCTCAATTGGTGGCAACGACTGCCAAGGCGTATCTGAATCCTGTTTATACCTTAGGTATGGGGTGTGAGCGAGGTTGTCCACTGGCGTTTTTAGAACGCCTCATGTTGGAAGGGCTGTCTCAAAAAGGATTAACACCGAAGGATATTCATTCTTTGAGCAGCATAGATATAAAAGCCGATGAAGAGAATCTAATCGCTTTAGCGGAAAAGTATGCTTGGTCATTTCAGACCTTCAGTGCAGAGCAACTCACCCCAATGGCAAGTTTATTAAGCACCCATTCTGAGTATGTTTTCAACACGGTGGGGGTCTACGGTGTGGCGGAATCTGCGGCCCTATTTGCAGCAAAACAGGCTGCGGATAGCGCACCAGAATTGATCTTAAATAAGATTAAAAATGCAAAGGCGACTGTCTCTATTGCAAGAGCATTCAAAGCATAATAGGTTCGTAGCATAAGAATAAAAACAGGGAGATTAAGGCTTTAGAGAGATATTTTACGCAAGGTGATGGATTCATCATATAGCCTCCTAAGAGGCAAAAAAACGGCAACTAGAGTGATCTTTATTCCATGCGATTGCATTCGCACTTTTATACTCCAATACTTCATTTATACATGGGGAATAAAATAATATCAGGGATGAAGGTGCACAGATAAGAACAGCCTTTGGAGGTATTTATGTCATTAAAAGCACTCTCACAAGAAGAAATAGAATGGTCACTTAGCGAGCTTAATAAGTCTACGCAAGGCCATTGGGAAATTAAAAACGGTAAGTTGTCTTCTAGCTTTACCTTTAGAAACTTTCAGCAAGCTTTTGGGTTTATGACGCAATGCGCTTTGATTTCAGAAAGAATGGATCATCACCCAGAATGGTCTAATAACTACAATGAAGTGCATATACAGTTAACCACAGAAGATGTTGAAGGGCTCTCTGAAAAGGATTTTCTATTAGCGGAACAAATGGAAGTTCACGCCTCTACAATCGACTAGAAAGGCAACCAATCTCAATGTTGCAACACTAGATCATAAGCATCATGCTTTACGTTAAGGCCAAGAGACAATCTAGGCCTTAACGCTTGACCGTTTATCGATTTGGTTAAAACCCAATACTGGGTTTGATGATGGATGGAGAAAAAGAAATGGAAGATGTATTAGCGCCCGCGAAAAGAGAACAATCGCTCGGGGAAGAAGTTGCCAACAGTATCAGCCATGGGCTCGGTTTGCTGGCCGCGCTCATCGGTACACCATTTTTAATTATCAGCGCCATTAACGACGCCGACACCAGTTTTTTGGTTGGCGTCAGCGTCTTTTCCGCTACCATGATTTTGCTCTACCTCTCTTCTACTTTGTACCATGCTGCGCCTGCGGGACCAGCGAAAAACCTATTTCGAGTTATTGACCATTCCGCTGTGTATTTTTTGATTGCCGGTACCTACACGCCGTTTATGCTAGGGGTGCTACGAGGTGCTTGGGGCTGGTCTATTTTAGCCTCTGTTTGGGGGCTGGCAGCGGTAGGAGTCTTGCTAAAAGCTTTTGGCAAAGCCAAACATCCGCTTGTCTCAACCGCCTTATATGTTTTGCTGGGCTGGCTTATTATCATTGCGATCAAGCCCTTAGTTGAGCTTATGGCGCCACAAGGTCTGATGCTTTTGGTGTTAGGTGGCCTGCTCTATACGCTAGGCGTAGTCTTTTATGCGTTTGATGCGCGTTTGCGATATGGGCATCTGATTTGGCATTTGTTTGTCTTATCGGGAACCGCATGTCACTTTTTTGCCATTCTTTGGTATGGCGCTTACGGGGCTGTTTAACGCAGGGAGTAATAATGACTAAGATAAATGCCGCTACTATGGGGTTTAACCCAGACTATTCTGAGCAAGCCCCAAGCGTTGAAGACATTAAGCTTTTAGCAGGCGATGTCATCCTTGAGTTTGGTGCGCCCTGGTGTGGGCATTGTCAGGCGTCTGCTCCGATCGTTGCTGATGAGCTGTCAACGCGCTCGCTATGGCATATCAAGGTGTTTGATGGGAAGGGAAAAAAATTAGGGCGAGCCTTTGGTGTTACGCTTTGGCCGACCTTGATCTATTTAAAAAATGGTGAAGAAGTAGGGCGCCTTGTACGCCCTTTATTGGCGTCAGAGATGACAGAATTGTTGGCGCTTTAAGGCCGTTTTAGACTCGAATATCAATCAATGAACCAATAGCCTGATCTGCGCTATTGATAACACGAGCGTTCGCTTTTGCGTTCAGCTCGCTTTCTTTTGCCTGTATTACCCCATCTTGTATTTGACTGCCTGAGCGATTGGATTGATTGCTATCGGCTGTTTGAGTGGCGGCTTCTGCGACTTTTTGACTTGCTTCGTTCAACCCTGTTTGGCTGTTTTTAAGGCCTGCTTGAGCATAGTTGAATGGCGAATTGGTAATTTGCATAGAGACAGCCTTGGGTTGAGAGTCGCCTTTCGTAAAACAACAATGAATGGGATTGTTCTAATCTTAACCAAGTTTGTTAGGGCTGTCAGTAACCTTATGTAGTGTGTCCTTTGTATTTACTCACTGTTTTCAACTCAAGAGGCAAGCTATCTTGTTGATGTAATTCATCTTTGCTAGTTAATATTTTTTTCGCTTTCTGTCTTTTATTATGTGCTCATTGGGGCTTATTAACAGAAGGCCGTAGCGCGTTATTAAATAGGATGGGGGATTATGTTAAAGCCATTTGCTTTGCAGGTGAATAAGCTGGAAAAGCTGCAGTCAATCGCGGACTTTGGCTTGTTAATTTCAGCGATTAAAACGCACATTGTGTCGTCGATCGACGCTGAGCTGTCAGCATTGGAGTTAACCGCAGCTCAATATCGGGTTGTGATGATTCTGGCTTACAATGGCCGAAGTACGCTGGCGAGTTTGTGCACTGAAATGGATTACGATCGAGGGGCGATGAGCCGCTTATTGTGTCGGCTTGAAGGCAAGGGGTTATTGGATAAACGCCCGTCTGAGACAGACAAGCGCTCAATGTATTTGAGCTTAAGCGCCAAAGGTGATGCCTTTATCCCGAATATTCAGCCCAAGGTAAACCGTGTGTTTGAGAAGGCCTTAAGTGGTTTTTCTCACCAAGAGAGAGACCAATTAAGCACGCTTCTGCTAAGATTTTTGAACAATTTGAAATAAATTCGTAACAAAGAGTGACTTTTTCTCTGCTCTCTACTGGATGATCATTACGTTTGTTAATATTGTTGTCTAGGCAATTACTTACGTAGATTTTGATTATGAACGAGCAAGTACTGATTTCACAATTAAGTGAATGTTTTCCAGAGCGAGACTTTCATACTGACAATTTAATCGTCCTCCATAAAGGCCGCTTTGCTAATGCTATCGTGTATCGTTATAAAGACGATCAGACTGATTTAGTCATCAAAGACTTTCAACACAGTCCCTGGATAGTTCGTAAGACATTTGCTCGTTTGTTTATTAATCAAGAATATAAGGCGCTAGCGCGTCTGCAAGGCATGAATGGTGTGAGTGATGAGTTCCACCGCTTGTCTTCTATTGGCATCGCGTATGCTTTTATCGAAGGGGTGCCACTGCGTACGCTAAGTAAGCAAGGTGAAACAGTGCCTAAATCCTTCTTTAATCAACTTGAACACATGGTGTCGGAAATGCACCGCCGTGGTCTTGTTCACCTAGATTTACGCAATCTAGGAAATGTGATTTTAGGGGAAGACGGTAAACCCTATTTTATTGATTTTCAGTCCGCGATGACGTTCGCTCGGTTCCCTAAATGGCTGCAACGTTATATGCGTGGAGCAGACCTATCTGGGGTCTACAAAGGTTGGAACTCTGTTTGTGAACAACCTGTTACAGGCCATAAAAAAGCGTTTTTTAAGAACTTTAATCAACTTCGAAAACGTTGGATCTTCCGCGGTTATCCATTACATAGAACGTATCTATGGTTATGTGGCATCGCGAGCCAGTTACCTGGTGCGGACCTAGTGCGTAATATTTCAGACAGATTATAAACCGCGTTATACCGAGCAGATTGGTGATCACCGTCTGCTCTTTTTCACTCTTCCTGCTTTTCCTCTTCCTTTTCGTTCTTTCCTTCTAACTGTCTCTTTATCTCGGTCAAGTAAAAGTGCTTCTTCCGGTGCCTGAAAAGCGCAATAATGGCGGCCTACTTAATGAGAAAAGGTTAACTGCAGTATGTACACGGATGAAGATTTAAATTATGCCGTAGAGAAAGGTGTGTTTACTGACACCGCAGTCACTGAATTTCGCTCGTTATTAGCAGAAGAAAAGCAAACCGCCGCCGTCGATGAAGAAAACTTCCGATTAGTGGGTGGTTTCAATGATATCTTCGTGGTGATTGCGTGTAGCTTGTTATTGTTTTCATCTGTTTGGGTGGTTAGGCCTAGCAGCAACACGCTTGCTATGCTGGTCTTCGCGGCCTTATCTTGGGGGCTGGCTGAGTTTTTTGTTCGTAAGCGTAAAATGGCCCTGCCAGCGATTGTTTTGCTCCTCTCTTTTATGGGAGGTGTCTTTTGGTGTGTGTTTTCAATTTCCTCTTCGATCCCTTCTTTCTCTGTGCAGGCGGCATCGCTTTTTGCCGCGGCGGTGACCACAGTGTCGGCTTACCTTCATTGGCGACGTTTTAGGGTTCCTATTACGGTTGCGGTTGGAACCGGTGCGCTTTTTGTCTCTGTTCTCTCGCTTGTTTTGGTGATGTTTCCTGCGGCCAAATCGGGTTTGATGATGGTGCTGTTTTTGTGTGGCGTTGCCGCGTTTCTGTTAGCGATGTATTGGGATGCGAGTGATACTCAGCGTATCACTCGTCGTTCAGACGTCGCCTTCTGGCTTCATTTACTGTCGGCGCCCTTGATCATTCATCCTATTTTCTCAAATTTAGGCATTTTGAATGGCAATGAGAGCCTGCTCAGCATGCTTGTTGTGGTCTTTTTGTATCTGCTGATGACGTCTATTTCGATTGCGGTAGATCGTCGGGCCTTTATGGTGTCTTCGTTGATTTATGTGCTGTATGCGGTGTCGGCCATCATTGAGAGTTATGGTGGCATTGGCTACAGCTTTGCTTTGACTGGGGTGCTGATCGGTGGCGGATTATTATTGTTGTCGGCGAAATGGCATTTTATGAGAGCTCAATTGTTGCGTGTGTTGCCAAGCGCCATCCAACGTCATTTGCCGAACGTGAAATAAATTTACCAATGAACGCCTGAAGAATAAGGAATAGAAAGTATGATCAACCTGGAAGGTAAGCGCTTACTCGGCTGTGAGCACCCGATTATTCAGGCGCCTATGGCTGGAGCCCAAGGAAGCGATATGGCAATAGCCGTGTCTAACGCGGGTGGCTTAGGGTCTTTGCCTTGCGCCATGCTTAGTGTGGAGGACATGGTCAGTGAAATTAAGTTGATCAAAGCGGGCACAGACAAACCCTACAATTTGAATTTCTTTTGCCATCAACCGATCGAGTATAACGAAGCAGAACATCAGGTTTGGCAGAGCAAATTAATGCCCTATTTTGCGGCGTTTGGAGCGACACCAAAAAGCCTGCCTAATAGCGCCAACCGAACGCCTTTTAATCACGCCATCGCCGATGCCATTGAGCCGTTTTCGCCTCCTGTGGTCAGCTTTCATTTTGGCCTGCCTGATCCAGAATTAGTGCAGCGGGTGAAGTCTTGGGGTAGTAAGGTTCTGTCATCCGCGACGACCTTAGAAGAAGCGCTCTGGTTAGAGTCGCAAGGTGTGGATGCCATCATTGCACAAGGGGTAGAAGCAGGCGGCCATCGCGGTATGTTTTTATCTGATGACATTACCACTCAGGTAGGGCTGTTTTCTCTGGTTTCACAACTTATTCAAGTGCTAAAAGTGCCTGTAATTGGTGCAGGAGGGATAGCCCATCATAAAGAGATACAGGCTTTGCTGGCGCTGGGTGCGGCAGCGGTGCAAATAGGCACGACATATTTGTTGTGTGATGAGTCTCGGATTTCATCCTCTCACCGAGAGGCGCTGCAAAGTGAAGCGGCGCAGCACACGGCCTTGACGAATGTGTTTACCGGTCGACCTGCTCGATCTGTGGTGAATCGTGTGATGGAAGAGCTGGCGTATATGTCACCCTCTGCCCCAGCGTTTCCTCATGCGTCAATCGAAATGACACAGCTAAAAGCATTAGACTCCATGCAAGGCGGCACAAATTTTGCGTCTCTTTGGTGTGGGCAAAATGCGACAGGTTGCCAAGCCATTTCTGCCCACACCTTAACCAAGCTGTTAGCTAATGGTTAAAAAGGGCAAATATAACCTTTCTCTTATTCGATTAAGTTAAATAAATTAAGAAAAATAGATAGAATGTGCATATAAAAGCCAAAGCGAGGTGGGCTCTTTCCCAAATAAGCTAGGTCACTTACACTTACATAAAATTGACTATTTAGTTAGGAAAATACCAGATGATTAAAAAATGGATTGCCACAGGCATACTGCTTACAGGGAGCATCGCGGCCATGGCTGCAACGCCACCAAACGCGTTGGTTGTTGCTCAATCGCTCGACGATGTGACCAGTTTGGACCCAGCACAAGGATTTGAATTAACCTCAGTACAAACCTTTACCAATATCTATCAGCGACTGGTTCAGTCAGACCCTGAAAACCCAACAGAATTAAAACCAACATTGGCAACCAGTTGGGTATCGACGCCGCGTAGTTTAACACTGACACTGCGGGATAATGCTCAGTTTGCGAGTGGTAATCCTATTCGACCAGAAGACGTGCTTTTCTCATTAAGCCGAGTGGTAAAATTGAATTTAGCGCCGTCTTTTATTTTGACCCAATTAGGTTGGGATAAAGACAATGTGGATAGCCACCTACAAAAAGTGGACGCTAATAAGGTAAAAATCACTTGGGACGTTAATGTGGGTCCTTCGTTTGTTTTAAGTTTATTGTCGGCTCCAGCGTCTTCTATCGTGGATGAAAAAGCCGTTGAGATGCATGTCAAGAATGGCGATTTTGGTCACGCTTGGTTAAACAATCATTCGGCTGGCAGTGGTCCATTTCAAATTATGAAATACACGCCTCATGAAGCATTGGTTCTGACGGCAAACAAAACATCGCCTGCCGGCGCACCTAAAATGCAGATGATTTTGATGAAAAACGTCCCTGATGCGGCAACCCGTCAACTATTGATAGAGCAAGGTGATGCGGACATTGCACGTAACCTAGGTTCTGATCAATTTGAGTCGCTACAAGGAAAGCCTGGGGTGAAAGCCTTAGCGTTACCTTATGCATCACTTTATTACATCATGTTTAATACCAAAGCGAAGAATAACCCAGATTTGGGCAATCCGAAATTTTGGGAAGCGGCGCATTGGGCATTTGATTACAAAGGCATTGCCGTAGACTTGATGCGTGGTCAATTTCAAGTTCAGCAGTCTTTCCTTCCGCAAGGCTTCAACGGCGCTTTGACGGATCAGCCATACCATTACGATCCAGAAAAAGCGAAACAGATCTTAAAAGACGCTGGAATCAAAGACCCACACTTCAAATTGGTGGTTTCTAACCAACCGCCATATTTGGATGTTGCTCAAGCATTACAAGCCAGCTTTGCGAAAGCGGGTATCCGAGTGGAACTGATTCCTGGTATCAGTAGCCAAGTGTCTAATGACGTAAAAGAACATAACTACGAAGCCAATGTATCGTCTTGGGGGCCGGACTATTTTGACCCTAATACCAATGCCTCTTCGTTTGCTTACAACCCGGAAAATGGCTCAAAAACCATAGCATGGCGTGCCAATTGGCAGATTCCAGAGCTAAGCAAAATGACCATTGCAGCCCGCGCCGAAACTGACCCTGTTAAGCGTACAAAAATGTACCAAGAGTTGCAGCGTCAGGTGCGTGAAAGTGCACCGTTCGTGATTGGTTTGCAAAATAAAAAGTTGGTTGCTATTCGAGATAATCTAAAAGGTTATGTCCAAGGCATTACGCCAGACATGGTTTACTATCAAAACGTTTCTAAATAATGAGTAATATTGATAAATCAGCCGGCGCAATGCGTCGGCTTTGGATAGGCCGCAGCCAACATTTGGCGAGCGGCCTTATTTCGTTAGCGCTGACCTTATTCGGCTTATTGGTGTTTACCTTTTTGCTGTCTCGCGCTGCGCCAATCGACCCCGCATTGCAGTTAGTGGGTGATCATGCGAGTGAGGAAACTTATCAGCAAGCACGACACGAATTGGGGTTAGATGAGCCTTTGCCGATGCAGTTTCTGCATTATTTAGGCCGTTTGACTCATGGTGATCTAGGCATGTCTCAGTTAAGCCAGCAACCTGTGCTTAATGACCTTATGCGTACTTTTCCTGCGACCATTGAACTGGCCACTTGTGCGATGTTTTTTGGTGCCTTTTTTGGCATTTTATTTGCCATCTTAGCGGTCTATAAGCCGGGCAGTTGGTTAGATCAGCTGGCAAGGTTTATTTCTCTGTTAGGTTATTCTGTGCCGGTTTTCTGGCTTGGTTTGCTTGGGCTATTGCTCTTTTATGCGACGCTACATTGGTCCGCAGGGCCTGGCCGACTGGATGATATTTACACCTATACCATGACGCAAGACAGTGGTTTTGTGCTGTTGGATGCTTTTCGTAGCGGTGACATTAATATTATAAAAAATGCCATCGCTCACCTCTGGTTACCCGTTGCGGTCTTGGCGTTACTGTCGATGGCGTCTATTACTCGCCTGTTACGAGCGGTGATGTTGGAAGAAAGTAATAAAGAATACGTGATTCTGGCACAAGCTAAAGGCGCCAGTCGTTTGCGTATCTTATTAGTGCATGTGTTCCCTAATGTATTAGGCACCTTGATTACCATATTGGCCTTGTCTTACACCGGATTATTAGAAGGGGCGGTGTTAACGGAAACCGTGTTTGCTTGGCCTGGTTTAGGGCGCTATTTGACCAGCGCATTGTTCGCATCGGATACGGCGGCTGTATTAGGAGCGACCTTATTAATCGGCACCTGTTTTGTGTTGCTTAATGCGCTTGCCGACATACTGACTAAATGGGTGGACCCAAGAACACGATGATGACTTTAAAAAAACATGGTGCTTTTCGATGGCTAAGTCTGTTTAGTACCTTAAATATTGGTTTGGCGTTGGTGATTTTGCTGGTGGTATTGGCTTTGCTTGCTCCGCAATTATCGACCTTTGATCCCAATGTGCAAAATATCCAAGATCGGTTATTGGCACCCAATGCGCAGCATTGGTTTGGTACCGATCGCTTTGGTCGCGACCTTTTCTCACGAGTGCTGCATGGTGCTCGTCCTACTTTGCTATTAGTCAGCTTGGTTATTGTATTAACCGTGCCAATTGGTTTAACGGTAGGGATTTGTGCGGGCTATTTTGGCGGCTGGGTAGAGCGTATTTTAATGCGCTTAACGGACATTGTAATGTCCTTGCCAAGCTTGGTTATTGCCTTGGCATTGGTGTCAATTTTAGGCCCTGGTTTGATGAATGGCGCATTGGCGTTGGCCTTTACCAGCTGGCCATCTTTTGCGCGTCAAGCGCGAACGGAAACCTTATCGATCCGTCGTAGTGATTATCTGTCAGCGGCAAAAATGCAAGGCATCAGTGGCTGGCGTTTGATCTTTGGGCACATCTTGCCATTGATTTTACCCAGCGCAATTGTTCGCGCGGCGCTAAATCTAGGGGGCATTATTCTGTCCGCTGCAGGGCTTGGTTTCTTAGGCATGGGCATTCAACCACCCGCGGCGGAATGGGGCTCTATGGTGGCCAGTGGTAGCCGAGTGATCTTCGATCAATGGTGGGTCGCGGCGGTACCGGGTGTGGCTATTTTATTAGCCAGTCTTGCTTTTAATCTGCTCGGAGATGGGCTGAGAGATAAAATGGACCCTCGTCATGACAAATAAAACGACATTAGTGGACGTGCGCGGCTTGCATATTGGCCTTAACGACGGCACTCAGCTGGTCAAAGGAATTGATTTTTCCATGGGGCGCGAACGCGTTGCCTTGGTCGGCGAATCCGGTTCTGGTAAGTCGCTTACCGCTCGCTCATTAATGGGCTTGCTAGCGGATTCGTTAGTGGTAGACGCAGAGCGTTTTCAGCTGCTTGAGCATCCGGTATTAAACTACGACCAACGACAATGGAACCGGCTGCGTGGTCATCAAGTCTCCATGGTATTGCAAGACCCTAAGTACGCGCTGAATCCGACTCAAAACATCGGTCGTCAAGTGGCCGAACCCTTACTATTGCATCAATCCATGTCCCGTAAAGCCAGGACAGAAAAAGTCGAACACATGCTCGATGCGGTGGGGCTTCCTAACCCTGCTGAGCTAAGAAAAATGTACCCACATCAATTGTCTGGTGGCATGGGGCAAAGGGTCATGTTGGCAATGGCGCTGATCAATGATCCGCAATTATTGATTGCCGATGAGCCCACATCAGCCCTAGATCATGCGGTTCGAGATCAGGTTTTGGACTTGATCCATTCTCTTGTAGAAGAGCGCAATATGGGACTTTTATTGATCAGTCACGATCTTCAGCAAGTCGCCGATTATTGTGAGCGCGTAATGGTGATGTATCAGGGGCGCTTGATCGATCATTTACCCGCAGAAGACTTGCCAAATGCGACCCACCCTTACACGCAAACCTTATGGTCGTGCCGACCCAACATTACTAAGCGTGGCCAGCCTCTGCCCACCTTAGATCGCGAGCACTTGGAGACATTGAATTGAACGTGCTAGAGCTTAAAAACGTCAGTGTGAGTCATGCCCAAGGCTTGCAGCGCAATACTGTGGTACACGACATAGATTTAACCGTCGAAGCTGGAGAATGTTTTGGTTTGGTTGGTCCGTCGGGGTGTGGCAAATCGTCGCTTTTATGGGTGCTTGCTGGGTTAAATCCGCATTGGGAAGGCGACATTAGCCTATTTGGTCAGACACTGGAATCTGGTAAGGTTTTCACTGGCGATTTACGTCGCCGAGTGCAAATGGTGTTTCAAGATCCTTACGCCTCGTTACACCCCAAGCACCGCTTGCGTCGAACGCTTGCGGAGCCGCTGAAGTTGCTCGGTTTGCCAGACATTGATGAGCGCATTAGCGAGGGCTTTAAGCAGGTGGGGTTAACGGAAAATATGATTGACCGTTACCCACATCAATTGTCCGGTGGTCAGCGTCAACGGGTGGCCATTGTTCGCGCCTTGTTGCTTGAACCCAAGTTGTTATTACTGGATGAACCGACGTCGGCGTTAGACATGTCGGTTCAGGCTGAAATATTGAATTTATTAAATGACTTAAAGGCCCGTCGTGATTTGACTATGATCATGGTGAGTCATGATCCTGACGTGATTGATTACATGTGTGACCATGGGGTCACCATGAAAGCAGGGCGTATCGATCAAGAAAAGCATTACACCTAAGCCGCTTTGTTCGGTTCAGTCGTCATATTTGTTGGAAGGAGAGAGTAATGAAGTTTTTGATCTTCCTTGGATCAGTAAGAACCAGTACACCGCCACGCCCAGCGCGACTAGGAGAAAGAGTCAGTAAGGCGTGTTTGTCTTTCTTTTCGACTTGTTATCCAGAGCATGAGATTGAATTGATTGATCCGCTGGAATACGAATTAGGTGCTGTGTTTAAGCCGCACTTTTCCTATTCCAAGCGCACCGTGCCACAAGACTTAGATTTGTTAGCGGATAAAATTCGTGCCGCCGATGGCTACATTATGCTGAGCCCTGAGTACAACCACAGCATCAGTCCTGCGCTGGCGAATTTATTGAATCATTTTGGCAGCTCTTTGTTCTCTTATAAACCGAGTGCGATCGTGACTTATTCTTCTGGGCAATGGGGCGGCATGCGTGCGGCTGTTGGTATGCGTGTCTTTTTAAGTGAATTAGGCTGTTTACCTGTGTCCTCCATGGTGCATATTCCCCATGCCCAAGAGGTATTTGAAGAGGATGGCACAACCCAAGTGAATCAAGATCATAACCGCTGGGGAAGCTATATTAACCGTACTTTTAGCCAGCTTGTTTGGTGGGCGCAAGCCTGCGTAGAACAAACTGAAAAAAGCGATCCACATGCGTTGATTTCTGCTTTTACAGGCACTCCAGCGGATCGTGATGCCCCCTAGAGAGAGTCATTGGATAAGGAATGTGTGATGCCGTGTGTGTTTGTTTTTGGCACCTTAAAAGAAGGTTTTCCTAATTTTGAACGCAACCAAGGCGAGCGTATTCCGGGCGTCTTTAGCACCACAGTGTCTTATCCGCTCTTGTTGGTTGGCGAGCGCTATTCCCCTTGGTTGCTGTTAGACGCCGGAGAAGGACACCCAGTGCTCGGTCAGGTTTTTAGTGTGGATGATGACGCACTGGCCGAAATGGATGCACTGGAGCGGATAACTGAACCAGACGGTTATCGACGCGTTGAGATGGATGTGGTGAATCTAGACAATGGCCTCACTCAGCGAGTTTGGGTATACGCTAAACCGGCTCACAGTGTGAAGGGGGCTGATGTTCGTATGACGTTGCAGGGAGATTACTTGTTAGAACATGCGGCGCTGTATGTCAGTCGCCGCAAGGTTTGATAAGAGGTCATCGAGCGTTATGGCGCATCGGGCTTGGTTGGGTCTTTTAGTACTTCTTCAAAGCGCAACAGCCGTCCGGTGTTAACTAATACCAGTAAGGTACTGAGGTTATGCAGTAGCGCAGCGATTAATGCACCGGCTGCGCCTAATGCGCCAAAGGCCGCCGCGGCCATAATCGCCACTGTCCAACTAAGACCAATGATGACATTCATGTGCAGCGTGCGACGGCAGCGTCGGCTTAATCGCACACAGGTTCCTAAGCGTCTTAAATCACTGCCAATCAATACGATATCGGCCGAAGCCAGTGCGATATCTGCCCCACCAGCGCCCATAGCAACCCCCACGACACCGGCCTTTAGCGCTAAAGAATCGTTAATGCCATCGCCTACGACTAAGGGTTTAAAGCCAGACTGAATTTCATCTCTTACCCTGTGTAATTTATCTTCAGGCAATGCTTGCGCAACAATGTCACTAATGCCCACTTCGGCCGCCAGCTTGTTGGCTACCGATTGACGGTCGCCGGTGAGCAAAAGTTGTCGTCCTACCCCCAAAGCTTTTAAATCCGCCAGCGCTTGTGAGGCTTCTGGGCGTACTTTATCGGCGAGCAAAAACCAGCAAATAAACTGCCCCTTGAGAGACAAGCCCGCCATTGGACCGTCATGGTCAGGAACAGGGGGAAATACAATGCCCAGCTGAGTAAAGAGTTCAGGTCGACCTAATGCCGCTTCGCCTTGTTCCGTCTCTGCTACCACGCCTAATCCCTGGTGTTCACGCACGTTTTGCAAGGATTGATAGTCTTGATGCTCAATTAGGCTGCTCAAGGCCCGACTAACAGGGTGACTACTGGACGCCCCTAAACTGGCCCCTAAAGTGACTAACTGAGTCTCTGAAAGCGGAGAGTTCGCCACCGGTTGTAGGGACTCTAAACTTAAGGCGCCAAAGGTCAATGTCCCTGTTTTGTCGATGACTAAGGAACTCAGCTCGGTAAATTCTTCTAAAAAAGCCGAGCTTCGAATCAATATGCCGTGACGAGCTGCCACCGCGATACCGGCGATGGAAGCCGCTGGCGCAGACAAAACAAGGGCACAAGGGCACGCCGCTACCAACACCGCCAACATAGCTTGAGCGTCGTAAGTCACAAACCAAGTAATGGCCGCCACCATGAGCACCAACAGCATGTATTGCCCTGCGTAACGCTCAAGCAAACGAGTAATCGGCGGCTTTGCTTGCTCGGCTTTTTGCATCAGGGCGATCACCTTGCCCAAGGTGGATTCGTCGCCGGTACGGGTGACACGAATGCGCAGTAGACCGTCTAGATTAATGGCACCACCAAACACATCATCGCCGGTTTTGGCTTCTTGTGGCACCGACTCTCCGGTAATAGGGGCTGTGTCCAAACTGGCCATGCCCGCTATGATTTTGCCATCGGCAGGAATGCGATCGCCTGCACGAACTTCAACCAGATCCCCGGTTTGTAGCTGTTGATTACCAACATCACTGATGCTGCCATCTGGGTTGATTTTACGAGCGTTGCTGTGGGTGAGTTGGCTCAATGCGTCGATTGCTTCTTGGGAGCCGATCACGCTGCGCTCTTCTAGAATATGGCCAAAAATCATGATGATAGGCAATAGAGCCGCGGTTGTTAAATCTCCCGTGGCCCATGCACCTAACATGGCAAGGGCAATTAATTGATCGGTAATGCCATGCAAACTCGGGTGTTTTAGGCTATGCCAGCCTGAGCGTAAGACGGGAAAAGCGACCAACACAGAGGCTAAGCCAAGCAGCAGCTGACTGACGCTTTGCTGAGAAGGAAATAGCCAATGCCAAACCAACCCCAAGGCCAATAACCCCAGAGCAACCATCGCCAGAGTCAGTTGTTTAGCGGCGGCTTTTTTTTCGCGACGACTCAAGGAGCCACTGGCAAAATGGATGTGCCCATGGTCATGAGCGTGATCATGGCCGTGATGTGAATGAGACGACTGAGTCATGGTTGTTTGCCTTGTAGAATAAGTTTGCCATCGTCACTAGGGTCTACCGTGGTGACAGAACCGGCTTGTGACAGCAAGGTGTGAATACGTTGGCGATACAAGCGCCACAGCAGGCCTGGGTCTGTATTATTTTGCTGGAGCTGAGCAAGGCGACTGATGGTGGCGGTGTCGGTGTGAGCCTTTGCGACGCGTTCGCTGGCATTTGCATTGGCTTGTTGTATCAAGCGGTCGGCTTCTTGATTGGCTTTTTGTCGTGTTGTGGCGGCTTTATTGTTCGCTTCAGCCACGGTTTGTTTGGCCAATTGGCTAGCGGTTAGGACGGCATTAAAGGCGTCCACGGTTTCCACCGGCAAGCTTGGTTGAAGGTCGACACGAGCGATTCGAATGCCGAGACTAGCGTGTTCTTTTGCTAGTGCGGCCAACCCTTGGTTGATGCTTTGTACTAGGTCTGCGCGCAGTTTTTCCCGCTTAATCGCGGCTTCGGTACTGGCGCCGACCAATTCAGGGCGGGCCACCAAAATAGTGTCTAAGTCACGCGACGCTGACACCAATACCGCGCTGCGTTCAACCAAGCGATCCAAGGCAAAAGACACATGCTTTCCTTGCAGTACATAAGCGTAAGGGTCGGTGACCTTGTAATATAGATGAACGCCTAATTGCACGACACCGGCGTCGCCGGTTAATAGGTAGCCCACGCCTGCGTTTGCGTCGCTGGCCATGCCAGAATTAAGCCCAGTGTAGTTAGCGACTTCAGGTCGAATTAAAGCTTGGACCGTACGATCAATAACGCGATCGGCGGCTGGCAGAATCACTACTTTTTCAAACGGTTGCGGCCACGCCAATAGCAGGCCTGAGTCTTGTACTCTATCAATGGCGCCAAAACTCAATACCACGGCGCGACTGTCAGGACCGATTTCCCGAACATTGCTAACGAGCCAAGTAAATGCGGTTATAAAGGTCAGCAGATAGAGTGCCAAAAAAGCCAATCGACCAGCCTGGAACCAGTGACCTTTTGGTTGATTTAGCGGTCTTTCCTGAGTGACGCTTTTGCCAGAGATCATGGTTTTTTCGCCTCTTGGCTGTTGGGCGTATTAGGCGAAAGAAAGGTGTTGGGCCCATCGATCAGTGCGCTAAATGGTGCCGCGTCGGTTCTAAGAACCAAATGCGTATTCTTATTGATAATGCCACTTAGGGTATCGAGGGAGCGCAACATATCGTAGAGCTGTGGTGCTTCGGCGTGGGCTTTACCATAAATGCTGGCGGCTTCGACTAAGGATTTTGCTTCAATGTTCGCGGCTTTGACTGTCGCATCGGCGGTAATAATACGCGCTTCTTTTTGTGCTTCTGAGGTGATTTGAGCGGCTTGTCGTTTGCCTTCTGCAGTGCGTTGTGTCGCTATGGTTTCCCGTTCAGCACGCATTCGATCTACGGTGGCCGACAGCGTGACCACGGGTAGGGTTAATCGCTCAATGCCAACTTGCACCACGCGAACACCGTAAGTGTCCAAAAGGGATTGGCTAATTTGTTCTCGAAGTTTGGCTTCAAAAAGAGGGATTTGTACTTTACTGGCGTCTGTGTTGACCAAACTGGACAAGTTATAGCCGCTGGCGGTGGCTTCTAAAGCGGAGCCCACAAAGGTTCGTAGTTGGCGAGCGGCTTCGTCTGGTTGGTTTTGAACGGCGCGCATAAAGCGCTGCACATCGTCTTTATCAGATTTAACCTGCCACACCACATAGGCTTGCACAATAATACGTAGACCGTCTTTTGTGCCTACGTCTTGCAAGCCGCTGGAAGTGGTTCGTAAGCGTAAATCAACCGGAGTAGACAGCTCGAAAGGCGCAGGCAAATGCCAAGCGAGCCCAGGTTCTAGTAAGACTCTGACAGGGTTGCCAAAGCGTGTAATAACTTCCGCTTCACCAGAGCGCACTTGAACCAAGCAAGCCGCCGCGATGGCGAACGCGACAAGCAGCAAGGCGAAACTTATGCGACGCCATGCCCCTTTTGAGGCGCTTGGCGCAGTGGGGCTGTGATGGTGATGATGATCATCATCTGAATGAGGCGCGTGATCGGTTTCGTCATGGGCATGATGAGTAGGGTTGTGTGACGTGCTCATGGGCGCTCTCCTAGTGAGTGGTGTTGGTGTTTGAAACTGGGTCGATAGGAGCGGTGAAGCGTCTAAAGTCCAGCGTTGGGGATTTATTCCCATGAATACGATGGTCAATGATCAAGCTATTGGCTTGGCTCATACCTTGGGTTAATTGCTGATAATACTGTTCGCGAAGGAAGGTTTGACCGGCAACCTTGGAGGCAGAATGATCCGCATCAAACAGAATCTTGTCGGCTTGCGCTTTACTCATCGTTTGATGAGCATTGGCTTGGGCTTGATCGTCTATCAAACTGGCTTGCTGGTGAGCCTTATTGAGGGCGGCAGCGGCTTTGCCTTTTTCTCGTGCGATCAAGGCTTGTACTTCAATTTGCGACGATTGCACCTTGTGATAGGCGTTTGCGGCTTTGGCTGGCGGATGGATTGCCTCGATGGCGGTAGCCAGCAGCTCTACGCCGCTATGCAGTTGGTCTAAATCGTGTTGTACCGCTTGGCCCACATCGTTTGATAGTGTGTTGCGTTGCTCGCTTAATAAATCGTCCAAGGTTCTACCTGCAAAGTCGTGTACCAAGATGCGGCTTGCTGTGCGACGGATCAAGGTGGGGAGGTCCGCACTCTTGTAGGTGGCATTGAGGGCGTCTTGGTCTGTTAATCCAATGCGATAGATAAAGCGCACATCCATATCGACGATTTGAAAGTTTTGTTTACCGTCGTTGCTACTGGCAATAATTTGAGACTTCTCGCTGCGGTGGGTGGCGTCCCAAAGTCGGTTGGCGGTTTCAGGCGCTGGCCCTTCTGCCGGTGTTAATGGCGCTAGCTGGTTGTTGTCGCTGCTAGCGGTAAGTTCATGAACCACGCCGTTTTCAACGGGCACTAAACGCCCAAATGGCCATGGTAATGTGGTGTGCAACCCTGATTTTAATACGCTTACGGGTTTGCCGAATTTTTCATAGATGCCTCGGCCATTCATTGGAATCTCATGCACGCCGGTTAATAGCCAAGCACAAAATACGATCAAGGCAAGTACCGGCAAGGAAGCGCGTTTGATGAATGAAAAGGCCCACACTTGTCGTAGGTCGACGCCAAAACGTTGGAACAAACCTTCTTGCATCAGTTGGATCGGCTTTGGTGGCCAGCGCAGCAGTTCAGCCATAAAACTGTTGGCAAAAAAAGTAGGTTCAAGGCTCTGTCTTTGTGGTGTAAAAGCAGAAAGTAACGCTCTGACGATCAGCTCTAGTGCGACTACCGTGGGTAATAAGCCGGATAACACCGCCATACGTAATGGCCAAACACGATCCGCTGAAGCGTAACTTAGACACACAGCAGACAGGATTAAGGTGACGATGGCCACCCTGACTAACATGGCTAGGTGACTGGCCTCTGGCCATTTGTCTTGGTGGCTGGATAAATAACGTTCGAGCACCAGCAGGGCAAACGCCAATAATAGCGTTATCCCAGCAAACAAATAAGCCGATTTTCCTAATGCCTGCGCAGGCAAAGACAGGTTCCAGCCGGTGGCGATTAATAGAAAAGCAAACAGCGTTAAGCCAATAATCCAGATCGCATTAACGCTTATTGCTGACTGGATTGGCTTAATCCATTGCTGGGCAAACGAGTGAAAAAAAGTCTGCACGACATTGCTAGTATCCTGCTCTATGTCTTTTTCAATCGCTTCTGACTGAGCGTCGGAGGAGTGAGGCGCACCCTGTTGAGCCAGTGCCTGTTCTCGCCACAAAGAAATTCGCCATGCGGACTGAAAAGCCGCCACTAACACAAGCAGGATGGCAGCAATATTGAGCTGCAAGGGGACCCAAATAGAGAGCGGCGCAAAAATAGCAACAACGAGCCAGATAAAGAGCAGTAAGACCGTGAGTAGTGTGAAGCCAATGATGCCATATTGCAGTTGCCGCTTATAAGTGGACGCTAATTGGAAACGAGGTATCGCCTCTAAATCAATGTCTTGCGTTTCAATATCAACTCTCATTAATGCTCCAAATGAGTTTTGGCAGTACCGCTATTAAGGTGTATTTCTTATGGCAGAGCGGCTGCAATAAGAAATAGGAGGGATAAAAATCGATCAAGATTGTACTATAGCCTGCTTTTGTTAGGTTATGTAAACAGCTTTCAATGAGGCTCGAAATCGCGCAAAAACCTGTAAATACTTATTTTATCCTTTTGGTTTCCTCGATAACGAATGAAAATGATAGCCCGTTTTTTTAACGCGAAGGTGTTTATGAATAAGGATCTCTTTTTAGGAAACAAAGCAACTCGGTCGAGCGGCGTTTTATTGATCGTACTCTTTTTCTGTTTTGTGCTCTTGGCCGCGTTGATTCATACGCCCGTGGTCGCGCAAATTGATAAAAGCCTGTTGCTTGCTTTGCGAGACAGCGCAGACGTTCGTCAAGGCTGGGGGCCTTTATGGGTCGGGGAATGGATGAGAGACATGACGGCGCTGGGCAGTAATTGGTTGCTGGGCTGCTTTAGTCTGATGTTAGCAGGTTACTTACGCTTAACTGGAAAAGGCTATTTGGCGGTGTATTTCCTTAGCGTGATTTTTCTTGGTATGGCGTTTTCATTCTTGCTGAAATGGGGATTTTCTCGTCCGCGTCCAGAGCTGGTGCCCCATGCCACCAAGGTTTATACCAGCAGTTTTCCTTCTGGGCATGCGATGTCGTCGGCGCTGTTTTTTCTATCGAGTGCCTTGGTACTTGGCTGGCAGTGTGCTCAGCGCTTGGCGGCTCGTTGGTTATTGGTTATGGCGTTGGTGATCCCGCTCGGCGTGTCCTTGAGTCGAGTCTACTTGGGGGTGCATTGGCCTAGCGATGTTGTAGCCGGTCTCTGTGCTGGCTTCTTTTGGGCGCTGTTGTGTTTTTCGCTGGCTAGACCTTTTCTCGTACGAGCCGCTTCGACTTAGCACGTTGGCCGAATAGGTGATGTTTGTCGATGTGCATATTTGCTGCGGTATTGGTCGTGAAGTTTTTACAAGCCAGTGTGTAGTAAGTTTCTCTTGTTGTTTTTTACTTGAACTGAATTTTTTATAAATCCTTAAATATCAATAATTTATAAGTTGGCACGATGTTAGCTATGTAATAACTACATTCAAAAGTAATGGAGAAGAATCATGGCTACAGCAAAAAGTACGACTCAATCCAAAGCGCATGACAAAGTAGATCAAGCCGCCGAAGCCGCTCATAACGGTGTGGATGGTGCGTCCGCAGCGGCGGCCAAAAGTGAAGAACGAATCGAAGAAGTGGCGCATCAAATCAGCGAGCAAGCGCATAAAATGGCCGACACTGCCAAACAACAATCGGAAAAAGTCACTAACGTCGTTGGCAATTACGCCAAAGAACATCCGGTAAAAACGGTTGGTATTGCCTTTCTTGCTGGCGCAGTGGCAGCAGGTCTGTTGTGCAAACGTAAGTAAGGCGAGCGGTTGTTTTCCCTTGATCAGCAAGCAGAGGTGAGTGTCTGATGAAAACATCACAAGAGCCTGATTTTGCCGATGTGGCTTTAACCCATAAGCAATGGTTAAAAAGCGTGCTTGGGTTAGGGGCGCTTGAGGCCAAAATTTGGGTGACATCCAGTGCTCAATTATTGGCGCTCATTGGTGGCATTGTTTTCTTATTGATTACCGCTTGGCTGTTGCTGATCGCCAGCGCCGCGGCATTGGCGTGGAGTTATGGCTTTTCGTTGGTTGGGATCTTGCTGGCGGCCACTGGCATGACCTTGTTGAGTGCCGCTGGATTATTGTATGTGGCGCGAATCACATTAAAAAACATGGATTTCACGCGCACTCTGGATGCACTTATTCCAACGAATCAGCCGGCATCTGAAAGCGAGAAGTCTTAACCACGAGGAGGCACTATGTTTGGTCTAGGCAGAATGCGTCGACAGCGTGAGCAGTTGTTTTTAAAAACACAGGCACTAGAAACGAGGGCGGCGCAATCAAGAACCCGTTTTCGTCAATCTGTACTTGCTATGGCCACTCGCCCTGAAGGCTTGGCGGCGAGTTTTATTTTAGGCTTAACGACCCAGTGTTCCGTCGCCGATGGACAACGGAAAACCTTATTAAATATGGCCAGCGCTGATTTTATTGGGTTATGCAAATCAGGTTTCTTTGCCTTTGTAGAACCCAAACCTGATCCTGAGCAAGACAAGGCCACTCAAGGGCGTTCTACTCAAGCCCATGCTGATCTGTCATCAGATGGAAATAGTATGGGTCTATGATGACGTTAGTAAAAGGTAATTTTATCAAAAATACGAATGTTGATAAAATTTAGCTATTGAAAACACACATAGGAAAAGCACGATGAGTTACTTGATGAATAAATTCAGCAACAGTCCTTTGGTTAAGCGCCTTGTTGTTAGCGCGGCAGAAAGCGATGAGTATGAATGGAAAGGCTGGGATGCATGGGTTGATGTACAAAAATGACAGTGGGTGTCGCCACGCATCCTAACCTGATAAACACAATAAAATAGAGCCATAGGTAACTAAGCGAGTCCTGTTTATTTATCTTGTGCTCTATTTTTGTTTTTGCTGGCGCTCTATTTTTGTTTTTGAGTCCAGGGGGAACCGTCATTGTTTGGGGAACCACTGACTTTATCTGCAAATAATCCATCTAAACCTCGACTTTAGCGCTATAAATCTCTATATTCGCCGCCTTTGTGCTTATCTTTTGTACGGCTTTTGGGCTGGCACCAATAAGTGAATTCTTCTCCTTCTTTCTCAGGGTATTCTTTTTGATTTCCACGGCTAATATCACCATGCAATTTGGCGCAACGCCATTGTTTGAAAACATTTCTGCAAAATTCGGCAACGGCAACCGCTATGGTTTGATCGGCGCGAATGGTTGCGGTAAATCCACTTTTATGAAAATTTTAAGTGGTGCGCTGACCCCAACGTCAGGCAACGTTTCTATTACACCGGGTGAAAAAGTCGGTACTTTGAGTCAGGATCAATTTGCGTTTGAAGAATATTCAGTCGTTGATGCCGTGATCATGGGAGATACCGCGCTGTGGAAAGTAAAACAAGAACGTGATGCTATCTACGCAAAATTAGAAATGAGCGAAGAAGATGGCATGCGTGCCGGTGAGCTTGAAGCAGAGTTTGCTGAAATGGATGGCTACAGTGCCGAAAGCCGTGCAGGCGACATTCTTTTGGAAGCCGGTATTGAAGAATCTTACCACTTTGGTTTGATGAGTCAGGTTGCCCCAGGTTGGAAATTGCGAGTGTTATTGGCGCAAGCCTTGTTCGCTAACCCTGATATTTTGTTATTAGATGAACCAACCAACAACTTGGACATTCATACCATCAACTGGTTGGCTGGTGTCTTGAATCAGCGCAAATGCACCATGATTATTATTTCCCATGACCGTCACTTTTTGAACTCTGTGTGTACGCACATGGCAGACATCGACTTTGGTGAATTGCGTATTTACCCAGGTAACTATGAGTACTTCATGGAAGCTTCGTCTTTGATTCGTGAGCAATTACTGACAGAGAATGCCAAGAAAAGTGCCGAAATGGATGACCTTCAGGCCTTCGTTAACCGCTTTTCTGCGAATGCTTCAAAAGCGAAACAGGCAAGTTCACGGGCTAAGAAACTCGATAAAATTGAATTGTCTGAAGTAAAACAGTCTAGTCGTATGACACCGTCTATTACGCTTAAGCAAGATAAAAAATTGCATCGCCAAGCGCTAATATTGGAAGATCTAGGTCACGGTTTCGAAGACGATATGTTGTTTACTGGCGGTAATATCATCCTAGACGCGGGCTCTAAGTTGGCGATTATTGGTGAAAACGGCGCCGGAAAAACCACCTTCTTACGTTGTTTGATGCGTGAATTAGAAGCGAAAAAAGGCGAAATTAAATGGGCTGAAAATGCCGTCATCGGCTATTGCCCACAAGACAGCACGGAAGACTTTAATTGCGATTTGACCTTGTTTGATTGGATGTCTAAATGGCGTACAGCAAAACACGATGACTTGAAAGTCCGTGCCATGTTAGGCCGTTTGTTGTTCACCGCAGATGACTTTAATAAAAAAGTAAAAGTCTGTTCTGGTGGTGAGAAAAACCGTCTCTTGTTTGGTAAGTTGATGATGATGGACCTGAACGTATTGGTCATGGACGAGCCTACGAACCACATGGACATGGAAGCAATTGAAGCGTTGAACAACGCTTTGATGGATTTTGACGGCACCCTGATTTTCGTCAGCCATGACCGTGCGTTTGTGTCTTCATTAGCGAATCGCGTTATTGAAATTAAAGGCCAAGAAGTCATTGATTTCCAAGGCACGTACGACGAATACCTGGCTAGTCAGCAAGAGCTTAAACGTGTTGTAAATGGCTAAACGGCTTTTTATCGGTGCGTTTTACGCCTAGTTGTCTTGTCTAGCATGCCTTTGCACTTACTCAGTGCAAAGGCATTTTTGTTTTTAACTCCCGCTAAAAACAAGGTAGCATCACCGCTTATGGTCATTTTCAAATAGAGGCTCTGATGCTTGATGCGGCGATAAAACACTATTTATTGTCTAAGCCTGAAGCGGTGGAAGAGTATCCCTTTGGGCCAGACGCCATGGTGGTTAAAGTGCAGCAGAAGATGTTTGCTCTGTGCATGGTGCGCCAAGGACAAAGCGCGATTAATTTAAAATGCGACCCTGAAGAAGCGCGCCAACTAAGGGATATTTTTAGTGCTGTCAGTGCGGGCTACCATATGAATAAACGTCATTGGAATACCGTGCTGTTAGATGGCTCTTTACCGATGGGAGAAATTGAACGTATGATTGATAACTCATACAGTTTGGTTGTCAAAGGCCTTCGGAAAGCGGATCGTGAAGGGCTAGAAGTTCGTCATGGTTGTCAGCTTATTTATGCACTTAACAAATAAAATAATCGATTAAGACTAGGAGGAGACGCGATGAGCACGGTATTGAAAGGTAGTTGTTTGTGTCATGGTATTCAGTACGAAGTTCGTAGTGAACTGGGGGCTATTATGCAATGCCATTGTCAAAAATGTCGTAAAGCGAATGGCACTGCGTTTGCCACCAATGCGGCGATTCCAACTGAGGCCTTTGTGTTTCTAGAAGGCGAGTCCTTGGTAGGGGAATACGAATCTACGCCAGGCGTGTTTCGGACTTTTTGTACTCGATGTGCGTCACCACTTTATAGTCGTCGTCCTAGTCAGCCTGAGTTATTACGATTGCGCATTGGCACATTAGATACTCAGATAGAAAGGCGTCCTGCGATGCATATTTTTGCGGCATCGAAAGCCGAATGGGATACGATTGCCGACGATGTTCCACAATACGATGAGCGCCCAGCATAGTCTGGTGAGCGCTGGCCTTGGCTGCGTTGAGTTAATGGTGTTGAGTGAGTTTTAGCTCAATACGCGCGGCTTATGGGTGAGTTATTTAGGCGTGCTGATGAAGTGCGTGCGCCTAAAACTGGAAAAAGCCTTCTTTTCATCTATGCTTAAGATTCCTCCGTAGATGTGTTTGAAGAGAGCTTTGGGGCTGTAGTAGGCGTGAGAATTTTACCACGCTTGCCTCTTTTTTAAGGACACGCAGCCTTTCCATTGTTTCTGATTTCCCACACATTCTTGTTAATACAGGTTATCACTGATAGCCCATGACGAGTGTTATTTTATTCCCTTTCTAAGGACCCATTATGTCGTTCATTCTGTCCCATCAAATGGATACTTTTGGTGGCATCATTATCGACGCGAAGGCTTTGCCTAATGATCAAAATGCGTTTGAGCAAGGTTTAGTTTCATTGTTGGAAAAAGCAAAAGAAGGGAGTTTTCGCCTTATTTGGGTGACGCTTGACCGAGTCCAAAGCGCTTTTGTGCCGTTTCTTGCTCAGCATGATTTTGTCTTTCATAACTGCAACGAAGAATCATTAACCATGATTTGCCGAATCGATGAGACAAGTTATGCGCCTTTCTCACCAACCCACACATTGGGCACAGGGGCGATTGTTATTAACGCCAAAGATGAGTTGCTGGTGATGCGTGATAACTGGTCTAATTATCGCGGTTATAAGTTGCCAGGTGGCTACATTGAGCAAGGTGAAAACATTGAAGAAGCTGTGGTTCGAGAAGTATTAGAAGAAACCGGTGTGAGTACCGCATTTGATGCGGTGTTAGGTTTGAGAACTCGCCACCCAGTGCAGTTTGATAAGTCTAATTTGTATATTGTTTGCCGCTTAACCGCCCTCGATGAACGCATTGTCATTACCGACACCGAAGAAGTGGCGGACGCCTGCTGGATGCCAGTCAATGATTATTTAGCGGATGTGAATATTCATGCTTTTAATAGAAAAATGGTGGCGGAGTTAAGGCATTGTTCTGGCTTACAGCCTACCCATGCGGATATATCTTTGGCACCTAATGCTCGCCATGAGGTCTTTTTCGCCAAAAAATAGGCACACGATCTGGCGATTCCAAAACGTGCCGTGAAATACGGCATGTTAAGATGAAAAGCGCGCAACCAGAATGACTTGTCCCTCTATTCTACACCCCGTATAGTCTCTGTTTTTTATGATGTGCTCGGTCGATCAGAAACGCGTCTTGTTAGTATGGCGTGTTGATCGAGGCTGCCACCAGATTGGATTATGTTGTGTCTGATGAAATGAAACCGGCCGAAGCGTCGTATTTTTTAGCAAGCCGCCCTGCGACGGTTCAATTAGAGCAAGTCTCTTGGTCGCCTGTTGCAGGGCAATCGGTCCTCAAACCCATCGATGCCACGATCAATGCGGGAGAATTTGTGGCGGTCGTTGGTCCTAACGGCTCGGGAAAAACCAGTTTATTGCGCTGTTTGTATCGGGTGAATAAACCCACCACGGGTCGAGTCTTATTAGATGGCGAAGACATTTGGCGTTTACCCGCCAAACAAAGCGCGAAACGCATTGCCACCGTATTACAAGACTCAGGCGCAGACTTTGGTTTGAGCGTATTTGAAATGGTGGAAGTTGGGCTGACACCCAATAGCCGTTCATGGGGACGTTCGGATCAAGATATTCAGCTTATAGAAAGTGCCTTAGATTGGCTGGATGTTTTGCCCCTTGCCCAGCGTGATTTTAGTTCTTTATCTGGCGGTGAGCGCCAGCGAGTTCGCATTGCGCGGGCATTAGTGCAACAGCCCGATGTATTGGTGCTGGATGAGCCGACGAACCATTTAGACATTCGTCATCAGCTTGATGTGCTGGCATTGATTGCGACCTTGCCTTGTACTGTGATCGTATCGCTGCATGATTTGGCGCTGGCGTCTGCGTATGCAGACCGAGTGATGGTGATGAAAGAAGGGCGTTTAGAGGCGTTTGATACGCCGGATAACGTTTTTTCTTCTTGTCGCATCAGGCAAGTGTTTGATGTGGAAACCGTGATAGATAAACACCCCATTACACAGCGCCCACGATTTTCTTTTTACCTGAATGATTAATTTTATGATGACTGTATTTTCCCGATTTAAGGCACGCCCTTTTATATTGACGGCAGGGGCGTTAGCCAGCGCATTTTTTGTCAATATTGCCCAAGCGGCGCATTACCCAGTACAGGTGCAAAGCTGCAATAGAAGCGTCACCTTTGAGCGAGCACCGCAAGCGGCGGTAGCCAATGATGTTAATCTCACAGAGATGATGCTAGCGCTGAAATTACGTGACCATATGGTGGGATACACAGGGGTTTCTGGCTGGAAAACACTTGATCCAACCTTAAGAAAAGGGGTTGGTAAACTGCCAGAATTGTCGCCCAAGTACCCGAGTAAAGAGGTGCTGTTAGGCGCCGATGCCGACTTTTATTTTGCCGGTTGGAACTATGGTATGCGAGTCGGTGGCGGCGTGACACCAGCCACCTTAGCGCCATTGGGTATTAACGTGTATGAGCTAACTGAAAGCTGTATTCATATCATGCACAAGCCGAAAGTCTCGATGGACGATCTGTATACAGACCTATTAAATTTAGGCAAAATTTTCAATGTTGAAACACGAGCCAAAGCCTTGGTGGCGGGTTACCAAAAAGAGTTAGCCGCGTTTCAAGCAAGTTTAAAACCCTTGCCACAGGCGCCAAAAGTATTTGTGTATGACTCGGGTGAAGAGCAGCCTTTTACCGCAGGACGTTATGGGATGCCAACGGCGCTCATTGAAGCCGCGGGAGGCGTGAACGTCGCCGACGATGTGAAGAAAAGCTGGGCGCAAGTGGGATGGGAATCTGTGATAGACAGAGCGCCAGATATCATTGTTATTGTGAATTACGGCGATGTGACGGCGCAGCAAAAGATTGATTTTCTGACCCATAATCCAGCGCTGCAATCGATTCCGGCGATTAAGAACAAACACTTTGTCGTTCTGCAATACGTTGAAGCGACACCGGGGCCACGTAATATTGACGCCATCAAACGATTGGCGACGGCATTTCGTCGTGATGCTTCATGAGTAAAGGTGTGTCATCAAAAGTAAGGGGGAATCGGGCATCGCGAAGCGCGACTGTGCTGTCAGGGTATGTTCCCTTACCTATGTTGGTCGTGATCTTGGTCATATTATTGCTGGGCTTGATGGGACTCGCCATCGGTGTAGGGTCAGTGTCTATTCAGCAATCGACAGTGTGGGGAGTGATCGCCAATAAGCTGTCATTGGCCTGGTTACATCCTACTTGGTTTCTGCCGGATTGGTCGATGGGCCGTGAGAACATCGTTTGGGCCGTTCGTTTACCACGGACTATTCTAGCCGCGACCGTTGGGGCGTCTTTGGCGCTGGTGGGCGCGTCTTTGCAATCCGTAACCCGTAATCCCCTTGCTGACCCACACTTGCTGGGGATTTCTTCTGGTGCGGCGTTAGGCGCTATCATAGCTCTGCTGCACACTGGCATGGTATTAGGGGCTGTGACGGTTCCAGTGTTTGCTTTTCTTGGGGCTTTGCTGGCGATGTTTTTGGTGTTGCTGGTGGCCAATTTTGCCGTGGCGCACAGTGCTGGACGCTTGATTTTAGCCGGTGTGGCGGTGGCATTTGTGCTCACCTCACTTGGGAGTCTGTTCATCTTTATGGGCGATCATAGGGCCTCTCACACAGTGATTTTCTGGATGCTGGGTGGCTTAGGTTTGGCTCAATGGGGGCAATTATGGTTTCCGATTAGCGCCTTGGTATTGGGCAGTGCTTATTTGATTTATAACGCGCGTTATCTGAATGCCATGATCTTAGGCGATGAAACCGCCAGCACCTTAGGTGTGCCGGTCGAGCGTTTTCGTATTGTCGTGATTGTCGTCTGTGCTCTGCTTACGGGCGCAGCGGTGGCGTTTTCTGGGGTGATTGGTTTTGTCGGGTTAATGGTGCCTCACATTGTGCGCTTGTTGATGGGCGGGGACTATCGAAAAGTCTTGCCTCTGTCTGCTTTACTGGGTGCCATTTTCTTGGTGGTGGCCGACATAGTGGCTCGTATCATTATGCCACCTCAAGACATGCCGATTGGTATTTTGACCGGCCTTGTGGGCGGTGTTGGTTTTGTTGTTCTGATGAGAAAGCGCCGTGGCGTGGCGTTGTAATTTCGCATCGAACTTTCGCATCGAACTTTCACATCGAACTTTCACATCGAACTAACGCGACTTTTTTTAAGCATGCAGTATTAGGAGTGAAGCGCTTTGTCTTGGCCTATCGTGGGGATCTTTCTGTACTTGATCATGAGCCTATTGACGTTTGCGTTTTATGGCTGGGATAAGCGAGCGGCGAAGAAACAACAGCGCCGCATACCGGAATCGAGGCTGCATTGGTTGGCGTTCTTAGGCGGTTGGCCTGGCGCTTTATTCGGGCAAAAATACTTTCGTCATAAGACCATAAAAACGCGCTTTCGCGTGGTGTTTTGGCTAACCATTGGTGCCAATCTTTTGCTTTTGGTCATGGGGAGTTTTTTTGCTGAAATGGGCATTGCTCAAGGCATGAGTTTGTTGCAGAGCTGGTGTGAGATTGCGCTAGGACATTGAGTGTCATCACTGAGGCTGTGTCCGACCTGCTAGACCAAGCCGAAAGAGGCGAACCTTTTGGTTCGCCTTGTGCTTTTCTATTAACCGAAACGACCGGTAATGTAATTCTTAGTGCGCTCTTCTTTAGGACGCAAAAACATTTCATCTGTTTCGGCCACTTCGACCACTTCACCCAAGTACATAAAGACAGTCTTCTGAGAGACGCGAGCCGCTTGTTGCATGTTGTGCGTCACGATAACGATAGTGTATTCGTCGCGCAGTGTGTCCAACAAATCTTCAATCTTAGACGTCGAAACAGGGTCAAGAGCAGACGTTGGTTCATCAAGCAACAGTACTTGAGGTTCCAAGGCTATGGTTCTGGCAATACAAAGACGTTGTTGCTGACCGCCAGACAGGCTTTGTCCGCTTTGGTGTAGCTTGTCTTTTACTTCGTCCCACAGTGCAGCACTGCGCAAGGCCTTTTCGACTCGAGCGTCCATTTCACGGCGCGATGGTTTTTCATAAAGACGAATACCATAAGCAATGTTGTCATAGATCGACATAGGGAAAGGGGTTGGTGATTGAAACACCATGCCCACGCGAGCCCGTAATGCAGACACATTCACTTTTGGGTCAAGTATATTCTGGTTATCAATCACGACTTCCCCTTTGGCTTCTTGGCCTGGGTAAAGCGTATAAATACGGTTCAGAATACGCAGTAGTGTTGATTTACCACAACCAGATGGCCCAATGATCGCAGTGGTTTCATTACGGCCAATTTCAAGGTTGATGTTTTTCAGCGCGTGATTATTACCGTAGTAAAAGTTCAAATCACGGATCGAAATATCCACTTCATTGGTAAGCTCTGGTTGGCTAGACTCAATGTTTAAAAGTTCTGCTGGCGTCATGGTCATTTCCATTGGCTTTTCCAAAATTAATGTTGTGCATTCGCTGAGCGTAGCACCACTCGCGAAATAATAGAAAGTATAAGGATGGTCAAGGTGATTAATAATGCACCGGCCCACGCAAGGGCTTGCCAATCCGGATAAGGGTTCATTGCAAACTGGAAGATCATGACAGGTAGGTTCGCCATCGACGAAGACATGTCAGTCGACCAGAATTGGTTGTTCAATGAGGTAAAGAGTAACGGTGCCGTTTCACCCGCGATACGAGCGACGGACAATAAAATGCCGGTGGTCATGCCCACTCGAGCCGCACGGTAGCTGACGGTGATAATCACTTTCGAGCGGCTTGCGCCCAATGCGTAAGCGGCTTCGCGCATGCTGTTTGGTACCAGATTTAGCATGTCTTCTGTGGTACGTACCACCACTGGGATCGCAATCAGCGCGAGCGCAGCTGAGCCTGCCCAACCCGAAAATCCGCCCATAGGGACGACGAGAATCTCGTAGATAAAAAGACCCGCAAGAATAGAAGGCTTGGCCAGTAATACATCATTTACAAAGCGCACAGTCGACGCCAGCCAGGTTCCTTTGCCGTACTCATTAAGGTAGGTGCCCGCGAGCAATCCGACTGGGGTGGCGAACAGCATGGCCACAGCGACTAATAAGAAACTACCAGCGATTGCATTGGCTAAACCACCAGACTCACCCGGAGGCGGTGTCATTTCAGTAAACAAGGTTGGTTTGAAAGCGGAAAACCCTTGGTAGAGCAGTACCGCACAAATCCAGACTAAAAAAGCCAAAACCAATAGGGTTGCAGCAACGATGAGTATGCGAGCAAAAACGTTGGCAAGTTGACGACGTTGGACGACAGCGTTCACAAACAACTCCTAAGATGAGATTCGGTTAAGCATCATGCGAGCAATGGCGAGCACGATGAAGGTAATAATGAACAGCAATAAGCCAAGAGCAATCAATGCAGAAGAATGTATTTCTGTATAGGCTTCTTGGAACTCATTGGCAATGGTAGAGGCGATGGTATTACCAGGAGCAAAAATAGCGCCTGTAATGCGGTTCGCGTTACCAATAATAAAGGTCACTGCCATGGTTTCACCAAGGGCACGTCCTAGACCTAGAAAAACGGCACCCGCCATGGCGGTTTTACAATGGGGAATAATGATCGCGCGGGTTACTTCCCACTCTGTTGCCCCAATGGCGTAACCACTTTCTTTTAAGCGTTTTGGTACTGTATCAATCACATCGCGCATCACGGAGGCAATAAAAGGAAGAATCATAATAGCCAACACAATGCCGGCGGTTGCCATGCCGATACCAATTGCCGGTCCTGCAAAAACCGTAGACAGGAAAGGCACATTTTCAAACGCATCTATGATCGGCGTTTGAATGTATTCTGCGAAAAATGGTGCGAAGAAGAAAAGTCCCCACATACCGTAAATAATACTTGGAATCGCGGCCAGTAGTTCAATGGCAATGCCTAATGGATGGCGTAACCAGCGTGGTGCCAATTGAGTAATGTAAATGGCAATAGCAAACGCAAGAGGTACCGCTAACACAATCGCAATAGCAGACGTAATAAGTGTGCCTGCGATGGCTGGTAATGCGCCAAACTGTTCTGTTACTGGGTTCCAAGTAGAGGTCCAAATAAAGGAAAGCCCAAACTTGCTGATGGCTGGCCATGCCCCTATGGTTAAGGAGACAAAGAAGCCACCCAAAATAACGAGGATGAACATAGCTGAACAGATAGAAAGCCATTTGAATGTGCTGTTAAAGCCTTCGCCATTCATGAAGCGAGGAGACCGCTGGAATGATCCAGCGGCCTCTTCATGAGCTTTCGCGTTGATGTTTTCGACGAGAGTCATGTTGGGTTTAGTCATTCGCTTAAGAGCCCATGTATACGGATTTTCCGCCAGTTGTTTTCAACTCTGTTTTCCAAGCGTCATGGATAAGAGCTTTTACATTGGCAGGGAAAGGTACGTAGTGTAGCTCTTCTGCTGCAGCATCACCGTTTGTGTATGCCCAGTCAAAGAACTTAAGTACTGATTGAGTCGCTTTTGCGTCTTCTACTTCTTTATGGAGAAGGATGAAGGTAGCAGCCGTCATCGGCCAGCTATTCGCACCAGGTTGGTTAGCAAGAATCAGGTAGAAGCCTTCAGCGTGTTTCCAGTCAGCACCAGCGGCCGCTGCTTGGAAAGATTCCATTGTAGGCGATACTATGTTGCCTTCTTTGTTCTTCATTTTTGAGTAAGTTAGGTTGTTTTGCAGCGCGTAAGCGTACTCAACGTAGCCAATTGAGTTTTTCAATTGAGAGACGTAGTTTGCCACACCTTGGTTACCCTTACCGCCAGTACCAACAGGCCATTGTACAGAAGCATCCACACCTACTTTGTTTTTCCAATCTGCAGAAATGTCCGCTAGATAGTAAGTGAAGTTGAATGTTGTACCAGAACCGTCAGCGCGGTGAACAACAGAGATTTTTTTGTTTGGTAAGTTAACACCTGGGTTCAACGCTTTGATTTCTGGGTCGTTCCACTTAGTGATTTTACCTAAGAAGATGTTGGCGATTGTTGTGCCATCAAGCACCATTTCGCCCGGCTTAATGCCCACAACGTTGATGATTGGAACGATGCCGCCCATAACAGTAGGGAACTGCATCATGCCTTTTTCTTTTAGCACGCTTGCTTTCAATGGCTTGTCAGAAGCACCGAAGTCGACTGTTTTTGCTGTGATTTGCTTGATACCGCCGCCAGAACCAATTGCTTGGTAGTTAAGCTGAGCGCCAGTTTCTTTGTTGTATGATTGTGCCCACTTAGAATAGACAGGGTATGGGAAAGTTGCACCAGCACCAGTGATGTGATCGGCAGCGAAAGCTGATGTTGCTGTCAGAGCGTTTGCTGCAGCGCAGACAACCAAGCTTGCAAAAATGCGTTTCATGAGAGTGTATCCTCTTTGTGTTCAGTGTGAATTATCATTCTTTAAACTGAGATGTAAGACAGTATTGTCCTTCACCTCTTCTCATCTTTATGTGCTAGACAATGAATGTTTTTCTGATCACCCTTGTCTGGAGAGACATATTGCACAAGGTTTATGACAGTTTGGTTACCAAAGACGATTAACGGCTTTTTTTTGTCATGTTTTTTTACGCTAGGAATACCTGGAATGGGCTTATTTCATTATTGGGTTAAACTTAAAGTGTTGATTTAATTGAGTAAAAATAACGTTTACCAGTGTTTTTAGTTCACTTGTAACCTTGCAAAAAAAATGACGACTGAATGCTTTCTAATGTGTTTCACGGTGTTTTTGTGGTGCTTAAATAGGAAAATATCGAGTTATTGAGCGCGTTATATGACTGTTTATTCATACTTTATGACAGCGCTGCATGAACAAAGAGGGGAAAGTTTTTTTACTTTTGAGGTTGTTACAAGTGTTTCAGTCTTTACTAAAGTGATATAAATAATTCATCTGCGGTTTAATAATAAGGAAAAAGGTATGTCGACACGAATCCAGCAAGGTGGTTTGAGCATAGCGCAAGGTCTATGGCATTTGGTGAAGGAAGAAATAGCCCCAGGCACAGGCATCAGTCCGACCGCCTTTTGGGAAGGGTTTGAAGCCACGTTAAATGACCTTGCTCCTAAAAATAAAGCCTTATTGGCCAAGCGCGATACCTTACAAACTCAGATAGACGAATGGCACTTAACGCATAACTGGTCGGCTGAGAATGCCACGGCGTATAAAACCTTTTTAAAAGAGATTGGCTATCTGTTGCCAGAAGGGGCCGCCTTTAAGGTCAGCACACAAAATGTAGACGAAGAGGTGGCTGAACAAGCAGGTCCCCAACTGGTTGTACCGCTTAAAAATGCGCGCTTTGCATTAAATGCCGCTAACGCTCGTTGGGGAAGCTTATACGATGCACTTTATGGCACGGACGCCATTCCTGAGAGTGATGGCGCCGAGAGAACGAGTGCTTACAATCCCATTCGTGGCGACAAGGTCATTGCTTTTGGGCGTCATTTATTAGACCAAGCAGCACCGCTGATCGATGCCTCTCATCGTGATGCAACCGCCTACCAAGTAGACAACGCCGAGCTGGTTGTGACTTTATCGTCTGGTGAACGAGTAGGCTTAGTAGAAGCAGATAAGTTCGTAGGCTTCAACGGAACCGAGTCCGCGCCAACGGCCATTTTATTAAAAAACAATGGTCTGCATATAGAGATCCAGATCGACGCAAGGTCGCCTGTCGGCAAAACCGATAAAGCCTGTGTGAAAGATTTATTGGTTGAAGCGGCGATCACCACCATTATGGATTGCGAAGACTCGATTGCGGCGGTGGACGCAGAAGACAAAATTGAGGTGTACCGTAATTGGTTGGGCTTAATGAAGGGCACCTTACAGGATCAATTTGAAAAAGGTGGCCAAACGGTCACTCGTATAATGAACCCTGATCGCAGTTATTTAACCCCCTCTGGTGAGTCATTGACCTTGCCTGGTCGTAGTTTGTTGTTTATTCGTAATGTCGGTCATTTAATGACAAATTCAGCGATTGTCGATAGAGAGGGCAATGAAGTGCCTGAAGGCATTATGGATGGCTTTATCTGCGCTTACGCTGCAATGCATGACCTGAATGGCACCACCGCTCGCAAAAACAGTCGTGCCGGCAGCGTTAATATAGTGAAGCCTAAAATGCACGGCCCGGAAGAGGTCGCTTTTGCGGTTGAATTATTTGCTCGTATAGAGGAAGTCTTACAGCTCAAACGCAACACATTAAAAATCGGCATCATGGACGAAGAGCGCCGCACCACGGTGAATTTGAAAGAATGCATTCGCGCGGCCAGTGAGCGAGTGGTGTTTATTAATACCGGTTTCCTTGATCGCACTGGCGATGAAATCCACACATCCATGTTGGCGGGGGCGTTCGTACCAAAATCCATCATGAAACAGCAGGCTTGGATTCAAGCGTACGAGGATTGGAATGTGGATATTGGCATTGAGTGCGGTTTGCCTGGCAAGGCGCAGATCGGCAAAGGCATGTGGGCCATGCCAGACGAAATGGCGGCGATGCTAGAGCAAAAAATCGCCCACCCGCGGTCTGGCGCCAACACGGCTTGGGTACCATCGCCAAATGGTGCGACGCTTCATAGTACCCACTATCACACAGTAAATGTACGCGCTCAGCAACACACATTGGCCTCGCGGCCACGAGCCAAGCTTGATGATATTTTGCAGATTCCTTTAATGGACGACCCAAGCGCACTCACTGCAGAGCAGATCAAATTTGAACTGGATAACAACGCTCAAGGGATATTAGGGTATGTGGTTCGCTGGATAGACCAAGGCGTGGGCTGCTCTAAAGTCCCCGACATTAATAATGTGGGCTTAATGGAAGACCGCGCCACCTTGCGTATTTCGTCGCAGCATCTGGCTAACTGGTTAGAGCATGGTGTTTGTACGCCAGAGCAAGTGATGGAGGCATTAAAGCGCATGGCCGCGATCGTAGACCAACAAAATGCCGATGACCCTGCTTATCAACGCATGGCGCCAGGTTTTGATGGCATTGCCTTTAAGGCTGCGTGTGATCTTGTTTTTAAAGGGAAGTCTCAACCATCGGGTTACACCGAGCCCTTGTTGCACGCCTATCGCATTGCCAAAAAAGCCGAATAATTAAGGCGTCTTCTGTGTTATCAAAGCCGAGCCTGTCGCTCGGCTTTTTTGTCGCTATAATGGAGCCAATTTTATTTTGGATGGATGGTTTTGCAGACTCTACAACAACTGAATAACGGTGAATTAAGCGGCGTAAAGCGCCTTCAATTGGCAGAAAATCTAAGTGAATTCCCCGAAGCTATTTACACGCTGGCAGATTCCTTGGAAATATTGGATTTGTCTAATAACGCGCTCTCCAGCTTGCCTGATGACCTCGCTCGATTGTCGAATCTGAGAATTTTGTTTTGTTCCAACAATCAGTTTACTCATCTGCCAGTAGGGCTTGGTGCCTGTCCTAAACTTGAAATGATTGGCTTTAAGAGTAACCAGATTCGTACTGTCTCCGGTGCCTCTTTGCCGCGCATTACCCGCTGGTTGATTTTGACGGATAACCAAATTGAAACCTTGCCAGAGGAAATAGGCTTGTTACCACGCTTGCAAAAGTTGGCGTTAGCGGGCAACCAATTGCGTGATATTCCAGAGTCCATTAGACATTGCCAGAACCTAGAGTTGATCCGCTTGTCGGCGAATAAGCTGTCCTCCTTTCCAGACGCTTTATTAAGCTTGCCGAAATTGGCGTGGTTGGCGTTTTCGGGCAACCCTTTTTGTGCGGATCGCCATTATCATCCAGAGTTTAAAACGGTCGCTGCCGAAGATTTGATCTTGCATCAGGTATTAGGTCAGGGGGCATCTGGGGTAATTTCTAAAGCGACTTGGCAGCGTAACCCTTATGGATTTCCTGATAGCATTGCTGTGAAGGTATTTAAAGGTGAGGTAACCAGCGATGGGTATCCTGAGGATGAATTGGATGCCTGTCTATCGATAGGGGTCCATGACAATATTGTGAAGCCATTAGCGCAAATTGACCAAGCTGATTGTTCCGCTTTGTTGATGGAGTTGATTCCTGAACACTATCAAAACCTTGGTCAGCCACCGAGTTTAGCAAGCTGTACACGAGATACCTTCACGCAAGGGCAGGCTTTTTCCATTCAACAAATTCATTATATTGTGGCGCAAATGGACGCCGTGCTGCAGCACTTTATCGACAAAGAGATTTCCCACGGTGACTTATACGCACACAATGTGCTGATCAACCCAGATGGACACATTTTATTTGGCGATTTTGGCGCTGCGTCTAAATACGCCAATTTATCCGCTGAGCAACAGCAAGGCATCCAGCAAATAGAGCGGCGGGCTATGACGTTTTTTATCGACGACATGCTGAGCCTTTGTGTTGCCTCAGATAAACACAGCGATCTATACGAAGCACTGCAACAGCGGGTCGTTAGGGGCGAGTAAGCGCTCAGACTCATAGGGGAAGATCGCATCAAGAAATGCCATCACCGAACGGCCTTTCTTGATGCCTTGTACAGCGTGTTAACGCACGCTTTGGTAACGAGCTAATCTGTCTACACGCTTTCTTAGCACCACTTGATAAAGTTGTAGTGAGCGGCTGCGAAATGCCCCGGCACAGACCATCAAGTAATACACCCACATGCGATAAAAACGCTCACTATATTGCTCCTTTAGGCTCGGCCATGCGGCAACGAAATTATCGTGCCATGCCATGAGCGTGGTTGCATAGTCAGGGCCAAAGTTATGCACGTCTTCAATCACAAAATAAGGTTCTACCGCCTCGCTAATCTGGGTAAGAGATGGAATGACGCCATTACGGAAAATGTATTTATCTATCCATGGGTCTGTTCCCACTGAGGTTTTCGCGTTGCCAATGGTATGTAACACGAAGATGCCATCGTTTTTCATTAACCTGTGAGCCGTTCGCATATAGGTATCATAGTTTTTAGGGCCAACATGTTCGAACATGCCAATCGACACGAGTTTGTCGTATTGCCCATCTAAGCTTCGGTAATCTTGCAGAGCAATCTTGACCGGCAGTCCTTTACAGCGCTCATCGGCGAGTTTCTTTTGCTCTTTTGAAATAGTGATGCCGGTGACATTAACGCCATACTCTTTTGCGGCAAGCTCAGCAAAACTTCCCCAACCACAACCAATTTCTAATACCGATTCCCCTTTTTGTAACTTGGCTTTTTCACAGATCAGGCGCAGTTTATTGAGTTGGGCCTGATGGAGGTTCTTAGCCTGATGCCAATAGCCACAAGAGTAGGCCATGGTCGGATCAAGCATGGCTTGGTACAAATCATTGCCGGCGTCGTAATGTTGTTCGCCGACCTGATAGGCGCGCTTTTCTGATTGTCGATTGATCACAGTCGCGGCTAACCAATGCCGTATTGTCACCCAACGGCCAGTGACTTTTTTATCGAGCTGAGCGTCAATAAGGCGGGAAATAAATTCGTCAATTTGCTCGCAATCCCACCAACCGTCTACATAGGCTTCACCTAAACCAAGAGACCCATGCCGTAAGATACGAGGCCATATAGCCTCGTTATGCACCTGAGGGTCCCAAGGATTACTGCCATTAATGGTGATGCCAGCGAGGGCGAGTTGCGTGCTAATCCATTGCTTAACCGATGATCTAGGTTTGCTTGATTTAAAAGAACCTGGGGGAGATTGAATCTGATGATCAGATGAAGAAGTCGTATTATGATCGAATTGTTCGCTGGACACGCCCATTTATTATCTCCTTATCATATTGAGCCGCAGAGTTTGCGATAGAGTTGGAAACACATTTTTCAAATATTACTCTTTTGAAAATGAAAACCTATAACAAAGAAACTATTAAGGTTATTGGAGAATTTTATAAGAGGGAGGTGGGTTATCTCGGGCTAGAATGATTTATCACCGTTTAATAAGGTGATGTCTTATTCAAATTCACGGCCGTGTTGGTTCGGCGCGCATGACGAAAAACAGCCTAGTGTAGACAATGGAAGAAAGCACTTTTATTACCGTGGAAGGCAAAAAAAGCCTCATTTACGATCATAAATGAGGCTTGATATGAGACAGTTTGAGCAAGCGACTCTTAATGAGTGCTGGGTTTATAGCAGCTCTTTTTTCGTCTTAGTTGTTAGCTGGATCGTCATGTCGCATGCGTTAGCAAGCTCGATGCCTTTCTTCACAAAGTGACGGCTGTAATAGCTAGAATGCTCATCGTGCTCATGGAAATTATGAGGTGTCAGTACCGCAGTAAGAACAGGCACTTCTGTTTCTAGCTGTACTTGCATCAAAGCATTACACACGGTTTGAGCGACAAAATCGTGACGGTAGATACCACCATCAACCACAAGTGCGCTGCCAGCAATGGCCGCATATTGGCCGCTTTTCGCAAGCAGTTTTGCTTGCAAAGGAATCTCGTAAGCACCTGGAACAGGGAAGATGTCGATTTTGCTTAGGTCATAACCGCGAGCGGCTAATTCCGTTTTAAACCCTTCCAAACAATTTAGCACTATGTCTGTGTGCCAAGAAGCATGGATAAATGCGATACGTTGGTCTGCTGAGTTAAAGTCAGTAACATTCGTTGTTGAGCTCTGATTCATTTTTAAATCCTACAAATAAAGGTGAATCAGGGCGAACGGACAGGCAAATACTTCATCAAAAATGAAGTACCTAACACTAGGCGATAGCACACCATAAGGCGTACCTTGCTTGAGGTATTGTCTGACGCGCTCTCTATCATCCGGACTGTAACCGTCGGCTCTGGAGTCACACCAGATCTGCTGACCTCATACTACTTTGACAGCAGTATGAGCGCTCGCGGGCTTAGAATAAAATTCTTTACCGCCGGTGGGGAATTTCACCCCGCCCCGAGAACGAAATCGAATAGTTTCGATATGTGCAATATACGGTTTTTTACAGAGCTGTGTCAAAGCATAGGATGATGTTTTCTAAGGAGATTCATTTTTATTGTCATCTTGCTAAGCGTAAAAGCGCTTTTGTTTCTGCTTTCAAAGAGCGAAAATAAGATTATCAAGGTTTTACCGCTTAGCTGGCGTTTACAAAATGCGAGCTATCCACTTTTTTGATCTACTCGATTATTGTTTATGAAAGGAGTGTTTATGAACGGAGTCTCTAAAATTACCGCCCATAAAAAATGGCTTGGTAGTGTGTGTGCTGGTTTCACTCTGATGGCGCTTACGGCCTGTAGTGGGGTGGAGAAACCACCCGCAGAAGACTACCCAAGCCTAGAAGATAGCCAAACGGACGTTGCGGATTACCTGTGCGCAGGCATGCCTTTAAAAGTCATGTTTCATGGGGAAGAAGCGCAGATCTTTTGGCAGCAAAAAACCTACAACTTAACCCGAGCGGTTAGCGCTTCTGGTGCCCATTACCTTGGCGAAGACGTGTCTTTTTGGGTGAAAGGTCAGCAAGCCGGTTTGGAAATAGAAGATCTTTCTAAAATCAAATGTCAGCTTATTCGCGTCGAGTCTTAATTCGACGCTGACTTCGCTCATTTACCTGAAGAACTCTCACGTTAACCTTGTCTGTTTTCATCTCCTCTTAGCGATTTCACGTGTACAATGGTCCGATTCGCGTATTGATAACGCACGACCATTTTAAGAGATGTAATGAGCAAATTATTTGTAATGGGCATGGGCCCAGGTGATTTAGGGTTGGTTGCTCCAAATGCAACCAAAGCATTGGCCGCCTGCAGTGATTGGGTAGCCTACGGCTATTATTTAGACCTATTAGGTGAGCTGAGCGAAGGCAAAACCTTCCATGATTTACCGCTTGGTGAAGAAATTGGCCGAGCGCGTCTTGCGCTTACCTTAGCGGCACAGGGCAAGAGTACCGCGCTGATTTCCAGTGGCGACATTGGCATTTACGCCATGGCGACCTTGGTCTTTGAGTTGCTGGACCTGCAACTTCAAGGCAAAGAAAATCACCCTGAATGGCTGGATGTTGACATCGAAGTCATTCCCGGTATTTCTGCCATGCAAGCGGGTGCCAGCCGAGTAGGCGCCATGCTAGGTCATGACTTCTGTACCATTTCTCTTTCTGACTTATTAACCCCATGGGAAACCATCGACAAGCGTCTTCATGCGTGTGGCGCGGGGGATTTTGTCGTCTCCTTTTACAATCCGGTTTCGAAAAAACGCGATTGGCAATTAAATCACGCCCGTGATGTGTTGCTTCAATACCGACCTGCCAGCACCCCGGTGATGATAGGCCGCCAGTTAACTCGCCCAGAAGAAGAGATTACCTTTACCACACTTGGCGAATTAGACGCCAAAGACGTGGACATGTTCACCATGGTCAGTGTGGGTAACTCAGACACGAAACACATTAAAAATGGCGAAAAACAGTGGATTTATACTCCTCGCGGCTATTCTAAAAAGCTTTAACGCTGACTATATTTAAGGAGATCAAATGACGGTTTACTTTATTGGTGCAGGCCCTGGTGACCCAGATCTGATGACGATCAAAGCGGTGAAAACCATGGCGCGTTGCCCGGTTGTTTTGTACGCGGGCTCACTGATTCCGACTCAGGTGATCGACAGTGTGCGTGACAGTGCCGAAGCCATTTACGACACCGCAGAAATGAACCTTGATGAAACCACCGCGGTGATTGAAAAAGCGGCGCAAGAAGGCAAAGATGTGGCGCGCTTACAGTGTGGTGATCCGGCTTTATATGGTGCCATTGGTGAACAAATTCGTCGTCTTGAAGTCTTAGACATTGATTATGAAGTGATACCAGGCGTGAGTGCGGTGGCGGCGTCTGCGGCCATGCTGAAAAAAGAGTTAACTCTGTCTGGTGTATCACAAACCGTCATCATGACGCGTTACGAAGGCAAAACCCCTTTCCCTGAAAGAGAGCGTTTGCCTGCCTTGGCGCAAAGTGGGGCGACCCTTGCGATTCACCTTGGTGTGACACGCATACACAAAATTGTCGACGAGCTTATTCCACATTATGGCGCAGATTGCCCGGTGGCTGTGTGTTATCGAACCAGCTGGCCGGATCAAGATTATGTGGTCGGCACGTTAGCGGATATTGTTGCTAAAGTTCGGGAAAAAAAGTTTACTCGAACGAGCCTTATTTTAGTGGGTCAGGTGCTCGACACTGATGACTTTGCTGACTCCTATCTTTACGATAAAAGTCAGGCCCATATATTCCGAAAAATCCATCGTCAAAAAGACGACAAAAAATAAAAGCAGGATTCATTATGCAGCTTAATAAAATTCCAACAACGATCGTCACTGGCTTTTTAGGCAGTGGTAAAACGACCTTGCTGTCGAACGTATTAAAACAAGCGGCTGGCAAGCGTATTGCTGTTATCGTCAATGAGTTTGGCGAGTTAGACATAGATTCAGAGATTTTACGCTCTTGTCCTCTTGACTGCCCTGAAGGCGAAGAAGGTCAAGAAAGCAGCCAACGCAGCGACGATGGCTTCTATGAACTGGCCAATGGCTGTATCTGCTGCACAGTAGAAGAAGAATTTTTGCCAGTGATGGAGCAGTTGGTTGCACGTCGTGGCGACATCGACCATATCTTGATTGAAACCAGTGGCTTGGCCCTGCCTAAGCCATTAGTACAAGCCTTTAACTGGCCGGGCATTAAAGAATATTGCACGGTCGATGCGGTGATCACAGTGGTTGATGGCCCAGCGGTAGCGGCAGGGCGTTTTGCTCACGATGAAAATCAAGTGCAAGCTCAGCGCCAAGCAGACGAAAGCCTTGATCATGACCCAAGCCTACAAGAATTGCTGGACGATCAGCTAAGTGCCGCGGACCTTGTGGTGGTGAGTAAAAACGATTTGCTGGACGAAGGCGAGCGTGCTCGTGTGCAATCTGTCATTACGCATGCGGTGCCCAATACGGTAAAAACGGTGTACATCGAAAACGGTGAAGCGGCGTTGGATATGTTGTTAGGCATTGATGCGGCAACAGAAAGCCGAATCGACGAAGTGCATAACCATCACGATCATCACCATGCTCACGGTGCACACCATGATCATGCCCACGACCACTTTGATTCTTTTGTGATTACCTTAGGAGAAGTGTCTTCTGACTTATTGCAAGAAACCCTGACTCAGTTGATCGAAGAGCACAATATTTTCCGCGTTAAAGGGTTTGCCGCTGTGCATGGCAAGCCGATGCGACAAGTGTTTCAAGCCGTGGGAACACGCTTGGATCGTTATTTTGATCGCTTGTGGCTGCCGGAAGAAGTGCGCCAAACACAATTGGTGTTTATTGCTAAAGGTATCTCAAAAGAGCAAATCGAAAACATTTTGCACGATGCATTAAGTGCCTGATGCACGGTTAAAGTAACGAGCAAGATTTGCCAATAATAACGGTCAGTCATAACCGTTATTAACAAGAGTAAAAACGTAAGCGAAAAGCGGAGAAGACGTGCATTTATTAGCAGCCAAACCGGGCGGATTCGTCGACGATGAAGGCATTGTCGACCTAGGTCAAACACCGGCGCAGCTGGTCATACTTGCCGCTGCAGACAGCGTGCTCGGTGCATTAGGTAGCGCACTCGATCAGCTGTCTTCAGACGGTGTCTCGTTACCCAGCGTTCGTTTGGCGAACTGGATGCAGTTGGTCAAACCCGCCGCTTACGATTTGTATGAACACAAGGTACTGGATCACGCCACGGTTGTGATTGTCTCGCTACTTGGTGGCGAGCATTATTGGTCCTATGGTTTTCAGCAGCTTCAAGCTTGGTCGAAAGCAAAAAAAGGCCGTACCTTGATCATGGTCCCAGGCGATGACACCCCAGATCCTGCGCTTTTTAACGTTTCTACGGCGAAACCAGAAGACAGCCATCGAGTGTGGCGCTATCTGCGAGACAGCGGGCAAGCCAACAGCCAGCAATTATTCTACTTTCTGAGCGAGCGTTATTTTGCAGCGGCGCAACCGTGGCAAGAGCCAGCCCCTTTACCCAATGCTTTGATCTACCACAATGGTCAGTCGTCGGGTTTTTCACAATGGCAAAGAGCTTATCAGCAGAACATAGCGGCTGGTCACGCCGTTGTGATTTTGGCGTTTTATCGCTCTCATTTACAAAGCGGCAACACCGCCATGTTCGATGGGCTTATTGGTGTGCTTGAACAGCAAGGTTTGGTGCCATTGGCGGTTGCCGTGAGTTCCTTAAAGGATGACCTTTCGGTTGGGCTGATTGAATCCTTAGTCGAGCGTACTCAAGCCAAGGTGATTTTAAACACCACGGGGTTTGCCGCCAATCGAGTGGGCAGTCCAGATTTAGCCTCAGAACCAACGGATTTCCAATCTGCGTTTGCCGCCCCGATTCCTGTGTTGCAGCTGATTCTGTCAGGCAGTACACAAGAAGATTGGCAACAACAAACTCAAGGCTTACGCAGTCGCGATGTGGCGATGCAAATCGTTTTGCCAGAAATGGACGGCCGAATCATTACCCGAGCGCTCAGTTTTAAAGCCTTGAGCCATTACAACGAACTCGCACAAGTGGATTTGGTGCGTTATGAATTGCACTTGGAACGCGCGCAATTTGTTGCGGAACTGGCAAAGCGTTATGCGACTTTAGCCAACAAGCCCAATCGCGAAAAACGCATTGCTTTTGTGTTAGCCAATTACCCCACCAAAGACGGCCGCATTGGCAACGGTGTGGGGTTAGACACGCCCGCATCGACGGTAAACTTGTTAACCGCACTCGAAGCGGCAGGCTATCCGGTTGAAGAGATTCCTGAGCATGGAAACGCTTTAATAGAAGCCTTGCTGGGCGCCGTAACGAATAACCCAACCACCTTACACGAGCGTGGTTGTTGGCAAAGCTTGGCGCTGGAAGATTACCTGCATTATTTTTATCAGCTGCCGTTAGACAGCCAAAATGCCGTTTGGGATCGTTGGGGACCACCAGAAGACGACCATAAGTGCCGCGAGCAAAATGGCCAGCGTCGGATGATGCTGGCGGGCATTCGCTTAGGCGAAACCTTCGTTGGTATTCAGCCAGCCCGTGGTTTTAACTTGGATCTCGCCGCCAATTACCATGACCCAGATTTGATTCCACCTCACAGTTACTTGGCGTTTTACTTTTGGTTGCGTCATGTCTACAAGGTGGACGCCTTTGTTCACGTGGGCAAACATGGCAACCTAGAATGGTTACCGGGCAAAGGCACCGCCTTGTCTGATCAGTGTTGGCCCGATATTGCACTGGGTCCTATGCCACATTTTTACCCTTTTATCGTCAACGACCCAGGAGAAGGGGCGCAAGCCAAACGTCGTACTCAAGCGGTGATTATCGATCATCTAATGCCGCCCATGACCCGTTCTGAAACCTATGGCGAGATGGCGGAACTGGAAAATTTAGTCGACGAATATTATCAAGCCATGGGCATGGATGTGCGTCGCGAAACCTGGCTGCGTGAGCAGATTTTAAAGAAAGTCCAAGAAACCCATTTATTAGAAGAGCTGACTGGCATTGAGTCGGGGGATGATGGGGCCGTGCTTGAAGAAACCGTGCTAGAAGGTCTGGATACTTATTTGTGCGAGATCAAAGAAGCGCAGATCCGCCATGGTTTGCATCGCCTTGGGGAGCTACCAGAAGATGATAAATTAGCGGATACCTTGGTTGCCTTGTTACGTTTACCCCGTGGTAGTGAGATTACCAGTAAAGGTATTTTGCATGCCTTAATGGCGGATTTAGATTTACAACACGACAATTTCGACCCAATGCAAAGCACGCGCACACCTTGGTTAGGTCATCAACCAAGAGCGCTGCTTGAGGTGAGCAAAGCAGATTGGCGAACCCATGCAGACACCAAAGAGCGTTTGGAACTCTTGGCCAAAGATTTGGTATTGAGCCATTTAATTGGCAACAACCCAGTGGACGGGGTAGCGCAGAGCTTGCCGCAAACCGCAGAGTTATTAGCGCACAGTAAGCGCAGCCTGATGGTGGCGTTAGCGCAAAGTGCTGACAATGAAATTCAAGCCTTATTAACCGGGCTCGCGGGTGGCTTTATACCGCCAGGGCCTAGTGGTGCGCCAACCCGTGGCCGCTTAGATACCTTGCCGACAGGGCGTAACTTTTTCTCCGTGGATAATCGCGCGATTCCTTCTCCTGCCGCGTGGGCGATTGGTCAGAAATCGGCAGACGCCTTGATCCAGCGGCACCTGCAAGAAGAAGGGGATTACCCAAAAGATTTAGGTTTGTCGGTATGGGGCACCGCCACCATGCGCACCGGTGGTGATGACATTGCCCAAGCGTTTGCCTTGATGGGCGTTCGGCCTATTTGGGCGCCGGGCTCCAACCGGGTCACCGATTTTGAAATACTTTCTTGCATGCAATTAGGCCGACCGCGGGTCGATGTGACCTTGCGTGTGTCTGGCTTTTTCCGCGATGCCTTTGCCAATGTGATGCGTCTTTATGACGCCGCCGTGCAAGCCATCGCCGAGTTCGAAGAGCCGGGCAATGGCAACACCATTCGCGCGAATGTGGAAGCCAGAAAAAGCACCTTATTAGCCCAAGGAATGAGCGCTGAACAAGCGAGTCGTCAAGCTTCGTATCGAGTCTTTGGCAGTAAACCGGGTGCCTATGGGGCAGGCTTGCAAGGCTTGATCGACGAGCGTTGTTGGGACACCAAAGCTGATTTGGCCGAAGCCTATGTGAACTGGGGCGGCTACGCTTATGGCTCCAATAACGATGGCAGCCAAGGCGAAGGCGTGGAAGCGAAATCGGCTTTTGTTGAGCGCTTGTCACAGCTCGATGCTGTGGTGCAAAACCAAGACAACCGCGAGCACGATATTCTTGATTCAGACGATTATTACCAGTTTCAAGGGGGCATGACCAACGCGGTAACAGCGTTTAGCGGCCAAGCGCCCAGTGTTTACCACAGCGATCATTCGAACCCTACGGCACCTAAAATACGCACCTTAAAAGAAGAGCTTAATCGGGTGGTGCGTTCGCGGGTGTTAAACCCCAAATGGATTAAAGCCATGCAGAGTCATGGTTATAAAGGCGCCTTTGAAATGACCGCGACGGTGGATTACTTGTTTGCCTATGACGCGACTACGGATGCAGTGGCGGATTATCAATACGAACAAGTTACCGACAGATTGCTTCTTGATCCAGACAATCAAGCCTTTATGCGCGATAATAACCCCCATGCATTGGAAGAAATGGGCGAACGCTTATTAGAAGCCATTCAGCGTGGTATGTGGCAGAACGCAGAACGCCACAGAGAACAGATTCAATCCTTGTTGCTTGACCTAGATCAGCAGCAAGAGCAACGTCAGTGATCTTGGGCAGAAGGTCATTGGTTATCTTGCTGGTGGTCGCTAGACTATGAGCCAGCTGAGTCGAACAAAGTAGAGAGAAACAATGAGTAATACAGAACAGGCCAAAAAGGGCATTATGATTTGTGGTCACGGCAGTCGTGATAAAGACGCAGAGCGTGAATTTGGCCTAGTAGCAAAAGGCTTAAAAGAGCGCTTTCCTGAGTTGCCGGTTGAGTACGGCTTTTTGGAGTTTTCCGCGCCCAACATTCACATGGGCTTAAACAGTTTATTAAGTCAAGGCGTAGAAGAAATTTACGCGGTGCCGGGCATGCTGTTTGCTGCGACCCACGCCAAAAATGACATTCCTTCTGTATTAACCACTTACGAAGAAAAAAACGCCGGTCTGCATATTACCTATGGCCGTGAACTTGGCTTGCAAGACGACATGATCGAAGCCTTCCAAGCGCGCATCTATGAGTCACTTGGGCTTGACCCAGAAAACCCACCTGAAAACCTCTACGACACCTTATTAGTCGTAGTAGGGCGTGGCACATCGGACACAGGCGCCAACGCGGAAGCCGCTAAATTGACGCGCATCGTCAATGAAAACATGGGCTTTGGTTGGGCAGATACTGTCTACTCTGGTGTGACTTACCCATCTGTGGGCGTCGGCTTAGAAAACCTAATGAAGCTAGGGTACAAACGCATTGTTGTTGCGCCTTACTTCTTGTTTACCGGTCGTTTGATCAAACGTATTCAAGGCTATGTGGAGAAAGTCGCCAAACAAAACCCAGCGATTGAATTCATCCAAACGCCTTACCTGAGTGATCACCCAAGAGTCATCGACGCTTTCCAAAACCGCGTCGAAGAGATCATGCAAGGCGAATTACAAACCGGTGAAGAAACCCTAATGAACTCCTTCAAACGCCGCCTAGCCGCAGGCGAAGTAGACGTTCATCACCACCACGCCGAATTCGTCGACCCACAAGACGACACCCAAGGCTTGTCCGTTTCTGATAAAGAACACGATCACGAACATGCCCATGAATACGGCCACGACCACGACCATTCTCACGGCCACGACCATAGCCATGATCACGGTCACTCCCATGGGCATGGACACACACACGACCATTCCCACAGCCACGGTCATTCACATAACCACGGACATGGCCACAGCCACGGGGTTTACAAACACATCGGCCACCCAATGGGGCCACGCACCATGATAGGCGAAGGCATCTGCTGCTGCTTCATGGGGCAATTTACCGATGAAATCCTAGCGGAAGAAAAAGACAAAATAGACAGCGACTGCACGAAAACGGCATTTGCCCACAAATAACCCCTAAGCCCAGGTCACTGGGCTAATTCCTTCCCTTACTTTTTTTAAGTTAAAGAGTAAGGGGAGGGCTAGGGTGGGGTTATTGGTTTTGTGCCTTCCATTCAAACGCTTTGCATACCTGACCTTTATTCCGCTCTGCTGAGCGGGTAACTTTTGCCCAGATCCGCAAAACTTTATTTTAAAAGAAAAGCAAAAAGTCTCTTTTAAGACCTTTAGCGTATCTTTTCCGTAGCACAGGAAAGCTTTTGCACGTCGATCATTTAAGGAAGGTGTTTAGCGCCTTTTTAGATGGAGAGACATCATCAAACACCGCCTCAGAAACGTCATCAAGTCGCGCAACTTCGTTGCATCGAACTAAGGTATTTATAACTTCAAAGCTTTATAAATCATCGAAACACCGATTGAACGTAGGTCAGCATGAACGGAGGCACGACGGGAATCTGACAATGAAAGCAACGCTTTCACATGGCCATGTTGCCGCAGCACTAGATGAATACCAATGCTTGTTCCTTTGTCTTTCTCTACGCTATGCACTGCTCAGGGTCGAACCCCTTTTTGCCCTACAGACCTTATTGCAGCCAGAAACACCGCTTCAAAAAGGGCTTTGACCTGACTTCGACCTCACTGCTGGAGCAGCTCAACCAGCGTTTCTCTTCGGCACTTCTTCACCTCCGCCGCCTACCTCATTAAAAACACCGATTGAACGTAGGTCAGCATGAACGGAGGCACGACGGGAATCTGACAATGGGACTAAGGGGTCATTTCCCTTTAAAATCCTACGGAATGGATCACATCTAAATTAGCTGCATTTAAAGGGATTTGACCCCGACGGGTAACGCCAAACTTGTCGAATACTAGGTATTGGTTTTGTGCCTTCCATTCAAACGCTTTGCACTCCTGACCTTTATTCCGCTCTGCTGAGCGGGTAACTTTTTGCTAGCGCCCAAAACTTTATTTTAAAGGAAAGGCAAAAATTCGCTTTAAGGCCTTTAGCGTATCTTTTCCGTAGCACAGGAAAGCTTTTGCACGTCGATCATTTAAGGAAGGTGTTTAGCGCCTTTTTAGATGGAGAGACATCATCAAACACCGCCTCAGAAACGTCATCAAGTCGCGCAACTTCGTTGCATCGAATTAAGGTATTTATAACTTCAAAGCTTTATAAATCATCGAAAACACCGATTGAACGTAGGTCAGCATGAACGGAGGCACGACGGGAATCTGACAATGAAAGCAACGCTTTCACAAGGCCATGTTGCCGCAGCACTGGATGAATACCAATGCCTTCGTCTTTCTCTAGGCACTTGGCGCAAACCGCAAACCAGAACCAGAGACCAAAAAACGATAAAGCAGTCTGGTAATCTCAATCAACTCGCGTTACATTTTGTAAACAAAGGATTGAAAGCAAAGTAACTAACGGATGGTTCACTCTCAAACATACCTCTCTTTTTGTTACCTCGCGAACATCAAACGCACAACGCGCACGCTCGTTTAGCCAATTTTGGATATTATGAATAACTTTATAAAACACTTTAAATTCAGTTGGTTATAGAGATATTTAGACAGTTTTTGAAATGCGTAAACACGCATGCGCACTATTAAAATAATGAAATGGACACCCCTTCTATACTGAGAGAGTCAGTTTAAAAGGAGGCGGCCATGAGTGAAATTTATACAATCGGTATTGATCTAGCAAAGTCGGTTTTTCAATTATGCGCGTTCGATAGAGCAGGTAAAAAACTGATTAATAGATCATTACGAAGAAATCAGGTTATAAAGTTTTTAAGTAATATAGAGCCTTGCTTAGTAGGGATGGAAGCATGCGGAAGCTCTCATTATTGGGCTAGAGAAATTGAGAAATTGGGGCATGAAGTTAAGCTGATGCCACCTCAGTACGTTAAGCCTTATGTCAAAACGAATAAGAATGATAGTGCTGATGCAGAAGCTATTTGCGAAGCAGTTCGTCGTCCAACGATGCGATTTGTTTCAGTTAAAAGTGAAGAACAACAAGCGTTATTGCTACTTCATCGTGAACGAGAAGGCGTAATACGAGATCGTACAGCCCTTATAAATCGAATTAGGGCAAGCCTGCAAGAATTTGGGGTCAGCGTACCCGCAGGTAGGTTTCAGTTAAGAAAGTGGTTTAGAGAAGGCTTTGGTTCAGTCGAAGAGCAGCTGCCAAAGTTGTTGGTTAATCATATTAAATCGATGCAAAAGCGTTTAACCGATCTTGAGCAGTACGTTGATGATTTAGATATGCAGATTGATGTTGTAAGCCAAACCAGTGATGAATGCCAGAAAGTGATGGAGATCCCTGGTGTCGGGCGTCTAACATCTTCGGCTTTGGTAGCAAGCATTGGCGATGCAAAAGCGTTTTCGTCTGGGCGTCAGTTAGCTACTTGGCTGGGATTAGTGCCAAGCCAGCATTCTAGCGGAGGCAAGTCATTGCTACTTGGTATCAGCAAAAGAGGTGATACCTATTTGAGGCGTATGTTTATACATGGTGCTAGAGCTGTGATAAGGCATATGAAAGAAGGAAAACCATTCTATGAGTGGGTAACCTCGCTACTCAAAAGAATGCATAAGAACAAAGTGATTGTCGCGTTAGCCAATAAGTTGGTTCGCATCGCCTGGGCCGTGTTGGTCAAAGAGAAAAGTTTTAGCGCTTAAAGAGCGCTATTAAGTAAACAAAGAACATCCGGTTTTGCTCGGTAAAAGCAAGTGATGACAAAATAGGTTAGACCGTGACTTGGAGATTCTGTGCCTAACATCGTTTCTTAGAAAACGGTAAAATGATTAGAGCCAAGTCAGCGAAGTTCATCGGGGATCAAGAGCAAGTCTCTTACAAGGAATCCGAATAGATGGCTGCAAAACCACATTTGTTATCGGTTGATTTTGCTTGCAAAAAGCGGGGTGTCCATAGATGTTATGTTTACAGGAGAGTATGGTGCCACATTGTGTAATTGAGCATTCATCAAATATTGATGGAAATTCTTTAACTTCTCGAGTTTTTTCAGGAGCTATGGATTCTAAATTGTTTGAAGAGAATGGAAGCGATATAAAAGTTAGGGCAATTTCATTCTCAAACTATCAAACAGGTAATGATAAAGCTTCATTCGTACACGTTGCTTTAAAATTACTTTCCGGTCGTAATTCGGAACAAAAATTAAATTTTTCTACACTTGTTTTAGAGCATCTTAAAACACTAGGTTTATCTGGTTGCTCTATAACTGTAGAGGTCATCGATATTGATCGAAATAGTTATTCAAAAGTCTTAATGTAAACATAACAAGAAATTAATCAAGGATAAAAAACAGTTGGCTTTTGCTCCTTCGTCGCTTATTTTAGCCAACTATTTTTTGCCTGTTAATTAGGCGTTAGTTACTTTATCGATAATTGAGGCACTATGAATCAAAAAAAAAGCAGATTGGGCAGTTTTAAGAGGTCTTACTGAACAAATAAAGCAATGCGATGCTCAAGGATTAGTTACTCCAAGTATAGCTATGAGCTTTATTTGTATCGATGCAATGGCTGGTCTAGCTAGGCCGTCTGATAAAAGTAGAGTTACGCGAGTAGATTTTATTGACTGGTGCGATAAGTACTTAAAGTCGAATGCTGAACAACAGTATCAATATTCGGGAAAGGATGTATATGCAGCTAGATGTGCGTTACTTCATACTTATGGCACAACAGCTGAATTACATGATAAACCTAATACCATGAAGTTCTTATATCATGATTGTAATACTCTTACTCATCAAATATACGCTGAAGAAAATACGGTTGCTATCTCTACTAAATCATTGGTTATCGATGTTTGCAGTGCCGTTGATAGTTTTATAGCTGAGTGCACTTCAACCGCTTCACTTGGTGATTTAGTTGTCAGTCGACTTGATGAAGTTATTACAGTGGTTCCGTATTCAGCACGTAGCTAACAAGTAATTTAAACGGAACTAAAACAGTTGGCCATTGTTCGTTCCTCATACAATTATAGCCAACAATTTTAGTCCGCTTAATGTGGGCGTTAGGTGCTACAAGTGAAATGTCAGTGTCAAAGCATGGATATAAGAGTTACTGGCTGGAGAAATGATAGTTACTTCAATTCAATGCCTGAGATGCAAAGTTATGGGAATGGTTGGCAATCTATTCTCAAATGTTCAACTTGTTCTCAACATTGGCTAGTTGATCACTTCGACAAAGTTCAGTCACTACTTGCTGTAAAAATTGACTCTCCAACTGATGTCAGCAAAGATCATCTATTGAGGAAACACATAAATGCGTTACTTAAAAAGTACAATGGTTATTCAACTAACAATTGTCAATTTGCTGGCTGTAATGAATTGGCATTAAAAAGAAAGGCTTTTTGCCCTAAATGTTTGATTACAGAGCAAGGGGTCTATGAATAAGCTCGCACCTAACAAAAAAATTAAGTCACTCACTTCGTTCGCTGGGACGCAAACATGCGGGGCGGCTTCGCCATTATGCCCCACATGCCTGCGCCCCTTATTTAAAAGTTAGCTTTCAAAAGGCACTACCGTGATCCTATACAAATACATGTCCTTTGAAGCTGCTAAAGCAGTCATCGATAATCAATCAATTGGATTTTCTTGTTTAGAGGACCTTAATGATCCCTTTGAATGCACAGCGTTTGGATTTTCGGATGATGATGAATCAAAGATAACAGCAAATTTAGCTACAAATGCATGTAAAAAATAGGTTTTCTAGAAAATACGGAGTTTTGTCTTTAACGCGACAACCGTTAAATAGTTTAATGTGGTCACATTACGGTGATGAGCATCAAGGCGCTGTAATAGGTTTTGATGTAGAGATTGCAGGCTTTTCAGACCTTGCAGCATGCGTTATTCCTAGCCAGTATGGCGAAGTAATTTATTCAGCTACTAAACCTCATAAAAACTTGCCAATTATCAGTGAAGAAACTCTCCGTTCCATAGGGCAAAAGCTAAAGTTTGATGAAGATGCATTTAACCTTGTAAAACGAGCGTTTCTATATAAGTCGATTGAATGGGGTTACGAAGAAGAAGTAAGAGTGGTTAAAAATATATCAGAGATACCTTTAAGCTATCACTTTGGTCAAGGTCGCCATAAAGAATGGACTAAAATCAGTGTTGCTGCTCGGCCTCTATATTGCTTCGACATACCGGAGGCTTCAATAAAGGAAATCTATTTAGGGCGTCATATTTATAAGAACGTGACCAAGAAAAAAACTTTTACTGACCAAGAATTCAAAAATATCTTAGAGTCTTGGGGGCAAAGAAATATTAAGCTTATGCAGTGCAGTCCTGATGTACATTCATGGCAACTCATTGCAGAGCCCTCAATTAACAAAAGCTAACAAGGCGCTCAAGCAAGGACGCAGCAAGCTGCGCCGCTTAGCTTGGCGTTAGCACTATTAATTCAGAATCGGAGAAAATATGGAAAGAGGGATAATTACTCCAGCGATGGAGATTGTAAGCGAAGGGAACTCAATCTCCATGAAAGGTGGAATCCCTCCAGAAAAATGCAGATATTATGCTCTTTACTGGGATAAGGTTGTATTAACTGACAGTAATATTTTCGGTACGGGTACTTCTGATGAGTTGAAAATATTAGAGGGGGCAGGAATAGTTCGTAAAGAAACAGCACGAATGAATTTAAGCGGCACTTTTGATGGTAGCGATCTCGCTAAAATGCATTTTCAGGGGCTAGCTGAAATAGCAACGGATCTCACCAACAAGAATCCAGGACAGTGGGCTATTCACCAAAGTGGTGATCAGCTAACTATTCCCGCAGGTATGTCTGCAGAGTTGGTTACTGCCGATTTTGAGTTAACACGTTGCTTACCAGTTCCGAAATCAGATGTTCCATTAGATAGGCTGTTGGAGTTCAAATTAAAAAGAGCAGATGAATTGGCAGCTCTACGCGGAACATTAGATGATTTATATCTAGAGATATCAAAGTCAGCAGATATTCCTCGCTCAAAAAATGTTCACATACAGCGATTGGAGCAAGCTATTAGTGATTTAGACAAAGTAGCCCAGCAAAGCTGGGGGGAGCGATTGTTGGCAAGCAGAAAGGTATCGCTCGATCTGAATTATGGCTCTATTACGAATGGTGCTATTACTGCTGGCGTAGTTGGTGCTTCATTTTCAAATCCAATTGTAGCTATTGCTGCAGGAACTGCACATGCTTTGGCATCAAGCCTTAAGTTTGAAGTATCTATTTCTAACCAATTAGAAAGCCCTCATGGGAAGCAATTGGATCTTTCATATCTAAGCTCTATCAAGAATGAAGATATTGCGAACTAGTGCTAACAAGGCGCTGCTACGGAAAATTTACTCGCTAGCGCTCCTAAATTTCCGCAGAGCGCGGCGTTATACCCTAAATCAACTCAAGGAGTAGAAATTGAACAGAGGGAGTTATTCATCTTTTGCAGAGCATGGAGAATATAAATCTGCGAATAAAAATTGGATTGTTGAACTAGAAAGATATCATAAATATTGGTATGACCTCGTAGTACACCCAGACGAGGTCGCAGAATACTTTGATACAAGAAAGTTAATAGTAAATTATTTAAAGCAATTAAAGAAAACAGTTGAAGAGAATCTTGAAAAACGATTCGTTTATTTCATCTGCTCTCGTGAGAAAGTAAGATTCAATATCAAGAAAAAGCCCCGCTATAACCCTTTCACAAAGAAAGTAAAAATACATATTCTAGTTGGTAAGGAAGAGAAAAAAACAAGTATTAAATGTAAGTTTTTTGATCGTGGTTTGAAACGGTTTTCTAACCCTAAAATCGACTTAACTGACAAATATATAACTCTAACTGATTCGAATGGCGATCTAACAACAGCTTCTATTCATGACTTCCTCGAACAATCAGGAATTAATCTAGGTATCAGCAGCAATGTCGAATATGTAGGCTATACAGAAAACCCTCATACCAGACCAACAAATGGCTCTCATACTGGGTTAAGCGACACTCTTTATAAAGTGTCAAATGAAAATAATGATACTCTGATATATTTTAATGTATTCAAAGTTATTACTAACGGTCTTGATCAAAGTTCAATGATCAACTTTGCTATCCCCAATTCAATGACTGATGAAATTGGAGCGGATGACGAAGGTAAGATAATTGAAAAGTGTTTTTTGTTTTATTTTGACGCAATTAATCAAAGCAGAAACAAAGAAAAAGAGTTATCTGAACTGAAAAACAATCTCATAGGATTAGCCGAAAATAACAACATAGATTCAGTATCGTTTTATTATGAATTTGAAGAAGTCAACGATTATGGGACTTTCTCATCCACTAAAGTAAAGCCTAGTGATTCTCACAGATTCACAGTGTCCATAGAAAATGGCGATGTTAAAATTAACCGACAATAGAACCGTAAACGGGTATAACAAGAAATTCCAGGTGACGCCTACGGCGCACCTGAATTAGGCGTTATGTGCTTGGAGGAAAAATAGCAATGGAAGTAACTATCGGCAAAGATTCCGAGTTGATCAAGCTGGCTCAATCTATCCGTTATCAGGTATTTACACTTGAACAACAGATCCCTACAGAATTAGACTTTGATGGATTAGATGAAGAGTCAATCCACGCGTTAGTAACGGAACAAGGTGAACCAATTGCTACTGCTCGCCTAACAGTGAAAGAAGACGGTTCTTCTTTTATGGCTAGGGTAGCGGTTACTGAGACATATCGAGGGGTTGGAGTTGCTTCAAAAGTTGTTCAAGCATTAATGGACCATGCACAGAATATTAGTGTCGAGTCTATTGAAATCCACGCTCATGGTTATCTTAGAAAATACTATGAAAGGTTTGGTTTTGAGTTCATCAAAGAAGTAGAGATGGTGGGTGAGCATCAGCTAATTGAAATGCGGCACCAAATAGTACGCACATAACAAAGCGTTCAAGAGGGATTCTCAACGCTTGGCGGTTTTAGCTCATAGGAATTAACGTGCCACCCACCTTTAAAACCCAGTCATGGAATTAACGTGCCACCCACCTTTAAAACCCAGTCATAGCGGGCCTTTCGGACTAAGGGGGCATTTTCTTCAAAATTCAACAGGGCTATTGACGTCTAAATGTTCTGCTATGAAAAGGTTTTGACTATGGTTGATGACTCCCCGTCTGATACTAAGTAGACCAACCAACCGAACATTCCTAAATCATCAAAGAGTTCGCTTCAATATGATCTAACACTTGGTTTGTTAGCGTTGAAAATACGGTGAGTGCGTCTTCCCAAGAAACAGGATTTTCAGCGTAGACCATGGGACTGACATAATTGTTGTAGCGTTCAGAAAATTTTCTGTCATCAATTAATCGTTGTAACCCATAACGGAGTTCGTCGATAGGGGCTTGGATCATTCGTTGGTGTTGGTTTCCATAACGTTCTACATCTATCTTGATTGCTTTTGCGACTAATGAACTGAGCAGGTCGGTGCTTGAAGGTTGGGTAAGTTGGATGTGATAGGTGTCGTAGATGTGTCTGATGAGTGTCTCGTCATCCGTCCGTTCGTTGTTTCTAGCGACACTGGCTGTTCTTCGTATCATTGATAGGAGCTTTTCTGCTTGAGTATCAATGATGGCAGAACAAGGAAACTCGTCAATTTCAATACCGGATTGCGTTACTTCGGCGAAGATGGATTGAATCGATCTAGTTTCTGGTTTGCTTAAAAGATCTGATTCTATAAATTCTAATTTGATAAAGGGGCGCAAACAGGGAATTTGTTGGTATTGTTGGGGGTAGCGGATATCAAAGGCGAAGTATCTATATTTGTCCGAAATTGTAGGTGTTCCTTCGATTGAGAAAAGGGCGCAGCTTTCAATCAAAGACTCAATAAGGTTCTTCACGTCTTTACGAGAACTTCTTCTAGCATTTTGTGATGACTGATGTGAAAACGATTGTTTTGGTATCAGCTTCAAGTCAATGTCTTCAGACATTCGATAGGTTTTGACTGTCGATTTAGCCAATGCAGTACCACCAGAAAAAACAATCTGATGGTATTCCAGATCAATGGAAGAAATAAGGTGTAGTAGCTGAACAACGTAGTAATCTTTTTCGACAATAGCGGGATTACCAAGGCCAATGGCGTCGGCAACATCAACAAAGAGTGAACTATCGATCGTCATTGATGCCCTGTTTTCCTATCGAAATTTTACGGGTAAAGCGCGGGTTATTGAGAATTATTTTGATGTTGGCTGGAATTTGAGTACTTTCCCCAGAGATATTCAAACTGGATAGGTTATCTAGTTTGTAATCGACACCAAGCCTTTCCATCGCTTCAATTAATACGCCATCTGCGCCAGAAGCATTGTCAGGCATAGGTTTCCCTGTGATTCTATTTTGTCTGATTCGGGTGTAAAGGCCATAACCAATTTTCATTAATAAGCCGTCTTTAACAAGGTTTCTAAGACCACGTCCGACTTGGTCGTATTCGGCAATGTCTTTAAAATCAGAGCGCAGAAAAACAGAACGCTTAGAGCGTTTTACTCTTGTTTTTATCCTGTCTTGAATTGTCATCTTATCCCCCCGTATTTATTGGTTATATAGTATGCAAAAACACGACAATTTACAAATGCAAAAATACGACAATTTCAGGGCTGATATTTGAGAGGATTAAAGTGCCACCCACCCTTATAACCCAGTCATAGCGGGCCTTCCCGTCCGAAGAGTCCATTTCCCTTTAAAATTTCTAGCGTTACATCTATCAAGCAGCCCTGTCCTGATTCTCTAAAAACATCTTAAAAAATTACGATGTGAGCCTGCTCTAGCGAGTTAGCATCCTTTTTTTGTTGCGACTTTACTGCCTATACGCTTATTGCGTACACTTCGAAGTATGTAAAGCATATTCATTGAGTCAACCATATTTGAAAAATTCCGAGATGAGTACCTCAGTGATGAGGAGTTCAGGCTTTTTCAAGCCGAGTTAATGACTAACCCAAAACAGGGCGATGTTATTCAAGGCACTGGTGGTTTGCGAAAGGTACGTGTAGCGATCAAAGGGAAGGGGAAGCGCGGGGGCTCACGCGTTATTTATTATTTTCTCGATGATAAGCAGCGATTTTACTTGCTGACAATTTATGGAAAAAGTGAGATGGCCGATCTAACTTCAGATCAAAAGAAACAATTGAAGATTTTTATGGAGGCATGGCGCAATGAGCAGTCGTGATTTATTTGCAGAGTTAAGTGCTTCTCTTGTTGAAGCGAAAGCGCATTCAGAAGGTAAGCTAACGCTAAAAACACATCAAGTAAGCGATGTTGGTGAGCTTAATATTTCGCCTGATGAAATTGTTAATATCCGTGAGCAGTTTAATATGTCGCGTGGTGTATTTGCTCGTCTGTTACATACTTCAGCCCGTACATTAGAAAACTGGGAGCAAGGTCGCAGCACGCCAAATGGCCAAGCGGTAACCCTGTTGAAGTTAGTTAAACATCATCCAGAGACGCTGACACATATCGCTCAACTAGGATAAATAAGGTCAGAAATTAACGTGCCACCCACCCTTATAACCCAGTCATAGCGGGCTTTTTGGACTAAGGGGAGCTTTTAAAAAAATTAACGTGCCACCCACCCTTATAACCCAGTCATAGCGGGCTTTTTGGACTAAGGGGAGCTTTTAAAATGCTACATAACTATCGACTTACGAATGCGTTATGTTTAAAAGGGTTTGACCACGACGGTTGGCAACCTGGCTTATAAAAACGATATCAACCAGCACCAATTAAAATCCCCCCACTGTCTATAATTCAGACACTATGAGTTTATGTCTCGCTACTCTTTGTAGTCGGCTAACCCCTTGCCACACATAGATTTTATCTTTTTGAGAAACACCTTCTAGAATCTGTTTCATTTCCCATGGCAATTGTCTACAATGCGCGCCCCCGCAGGAGAGAGTCAGCTTTAGAGGCTGGCCGCCGAAGGCGCAAACTCCCATAAACGCTCAGGCTAAAGTACTGCGGATTAAGTATATTGCCATCTGGAGAGAGGTTACATTTAGTAGCCCGCCGAAGGAGCAAGCCAGCGGTCAGGTCTGTCTGGTTAAACTCTCAGGAACAAGGGACAGGGGGAGAGGCACAGATTTACACAGGAGTTCTGTGTGCTTACGATTGTTTATCTTATTGCCATTACCGCAGAAGCGATGTCTGGTGCTTTAGTCGCTGGTCGTCGTAATATGGATATGTTTGGTGTGGCTTTGATCGCCTTTATTACGGCGTTAGGCGGCGGCACGGTACGTGATATTCTTCTTGGAAATTTCCCCGTTAATTGGACTCAACATCCTTCTTATATCTATCTAACGATTACGGCTGGTCTTTCGACCATGCTTCTTGCGCGCTTTATGCATCGCTTGCAGAAGTTGTTCCTTCTGTTAGATGCCATGGGGTTGATCGCCTTTACCATCATTGGTTGTAATGTTGCTCAGCAATTGGATTATAGCCTGCCAGTGGTCATTATGGCGGGTATTATCACTGGTGTGTTTGGCGGTATTTTGCGAGATATTCTTTGTGATCAAACTCCGCAGGTGCTGCAACATGAGTTGTATGCCAGCGTGTCTTTGATGGTCGCTGTGCTCTATTTAGTGTTGCAGCATTATGGCGTGAATGAAGACATTACGCTGCTCGTATCCTTCAGTAGCGGTCTGATTATGCGTCTAGCTGCTATTCGTTGGAACTGGTCGTTGCCGGTGTTTTATTACGCACCAGAGCGCTGGTAGAGTCTGCAAGTTCAAATGCTTATTAAAGTGCCACCCACCCTTATAACCCAGTCATAGCAAGGCTTCGATTTCTATTTGAGAGTAGAGGAGGCGCTAAAGTATACGTTTTAGTTAGCTTGCTGAGCGATGAGGAGGGTCTTTAAACGGCTGTTAAATTGAGTAACTTCCAACAACGGTTGGTCCGCTATTGGAAGTTACTGCAATGGACTATCTATTCTGTGCGGTCACCGTTTGATCTAGAGTTTTCTCATTTGTTTTTTTACGATCAATGCTCCAGTAGCCAAGGCCAACGAGAACGCCACCACCAAAAATATTACCAAGAGTTACTGGAATAAGGTTATGGACAATAAAATTATAAAAAGTTAAATGATCGAAATCTGAAACAAGGTGCCCATGAGCGACATAGAAAGCGGGGTCACTAACGGCTTTGATAGCAAGCCCAAGAGGAACCATAAACATATTTGCGATACTGTGTTCAAAACCGCTGCTGACAAACATGGCGACGGGTAAAACAACAAGCAATGATTTAGCAAGGGTGTCTTTACTTGTGAATGTCATCCATGTCGCTAAGCAGACGAGGAAGTTACATAAAATACCCAAGGCAAATGCTTGTGACCAATCGTACTTCAGCTTACCTTGCGCGATTGTCATGGCGTGGATGCCCCATTCTCCGCCATCAAGTTGGTACAATTTTGCGGCCATTACGAGACCAAGCAGAGCCATTGTACCGACGAAATTACCTAGGTAAACACGCCCCCAACATTTGAGTAATTGTGCGGTATTAAAACGCCCTTGAGCCCAGCCAACGGTGCTTAATACTGTGCTGGTGAACAATTCGCCACCACAAACAATGACTAGAATTAAACCAAGGCTGAAGGCAATACCACCGATTAGGCGAACCATTCCCCAAGGCGCGTCGCCGCTTCCAGTTGTGACTGAGAGGTAAAATACGAATGCGATGGAAATGAAGATTCCAGCATAGATGGCTAATGCAAAAGACTTGGTGAAAGAGCTTCGGACTTTTTCATAGCCATAATCTGAAGCTTTATCTAAGGTTGTTTGTTTTTCGTTTGTTGGTACTGATGGGGTTAAATTTATCTCTCTGTTGCTCATAGTTTTTTCATGAAATATCACGCCTAGCTTACTGCTGAATTGAACGCTCATTTTAGGGTAAAGCTATGATTTTAAACAGGTTATACATTCTTTGAAACTCATCAAAAATAAGGCTTTTTCCTCCTTACTTTCTGTGCTTTTCAGACGACTACTTAGATTTTGTATGTTATTCAACCTGACCTGTTGGTTAAATAACCAAACCTCTCAATAAGTCACTATAAATGCGCCTATGTCGGGAATCCTAAACTGAAATTACCGTCTTTGTATTAAAGAGAATTAAAGTGCCACTCTCACCTAAAGTGCCACCCACCTTTAAAAGCCAGTGATAGCAAGGCTTCTTCTATGGCATGCTGCTGACATACTCTTTCTGACGTTTGATTGGTTATCACCTAACCGCTATCATCCTGCTCCTCTTTTCAATAACCACAGTGCTTCTATTTATGCGTTTGTTAAAATCGACTGTTCATCCTAGTATCGAGTCACTTGATCGACCTTCATTTTTACGTCTTGCAGCGCGTGGCATTATCTTAAAAGGAGAGAAAATTTTAATGCTGTATACACAGCGTTACGACGATTACACGTTACCGGGTGGGGGAATCGATCAAGGAGAAAATCAGAGCCAAGGATTGATCCGCGAGTTGGCGGAAGAGACAGGGGCACAAAATATTCGTAATGTCGAAGCGTTCGGCTTGTATGAAGAGTATCGCCCATGGAACAGAGGTGGCTTTGAGATCATGCATATGAAATCTTATTGTTATACCTGCGACATAGATGAGCAATTAGGCGAAACAAGCCTTGAAGATTATGAAGTTAAAAATGGCATGAAAGCCGTGTGGATCAATGTTCACGATGCGATTAAGCATAATCTAGACACTATTAAGAATAGTGATAAAAAAGGCATGTCGATTGAGCGAGAAACCTTTTTGTTAACACTGATTAGAGATGAATTACTAACAGAGCCAGCTTAACTGCTTTAGTTTTACTTTAGTGTGCTGCTACTTTAAGTGTGCCATCCACCTTTCAAACCCTTATGTAATAAGGCTTTCCTGAAATAATGCATTTTTTTGGAATCAAACTATACTGTATATAATTACAGTATAGTTTCGAGCAAGAGTCACATTATGCCTAGATCCAGAAGCCAGCAAATTAGTATTGATGACACTCCATATTATCACTGCATCTCACGTTGTGTGCGTAGGGCATTTTTATGCGGTGAAGATGAGTTAACGGGGAACAGCTACGAGCACCGACGTGGCTGGATTGAAAAGCGTTTGTTGTTTTTGGCCAGTGTGTTTGGCATTGATGTTTGCTCTTATGCCGTGATGAGTAATCACCTCCATGTGGTGTTGCACATCAATCAAGAGGAGGCAAAAAACTGGTCAACGTTAGAGGTGCTAAGGCGTTGGCATAAACTCCATAAGGGAACACTTTTCACTCAACAATACCTAAAGGGAGAAGCTCTGCATGATTTCGCTTTGACCTTAGTTGAGGCATCTGCGGACACTTTCAGGCATCGACTAATGGATATTAGTTGGTTTATGAAAGAGCTAAATGAGCCGATTGCACGACAAGCAAATGCCGAAGACGCTTGTACAGGAAGGTTTTGGGAAGGGCGCTTTAAGTCTCAAGCATTGCTGGACGAAGCTGCATTAATTGCTTGTATGGCGTATGTCGATTTGAATCCGATACGAGCTAAAATGAGCGATACGCCAGAGGATTCAGATTTCACGAGCATAAAAAAACGCATCAACTCCGCAAAAGAAAATCATCAACCTAAAACCTTGTTTCCCTTTGTTGGTCATCCACGAAACGACATGCCAGATGGCCTTCCTTTCCTATTACAAGATTACCTAGCGCTGGTTGATATAACAGGACGAATTATTCGAGAAGGTAAAAAGTGCGCGATTGATGCCTCGCTTTTGCCGATACTTCAACGGCTTAATATCTCTTCTGATAACTGGCTTTGTATTGCGATACAGTTTGGTGAAAAAACAGGCGGCGTGGTGGGCAAAGAAACGGCCGTCGCCCATTATTGTGAGTCCAATCAACGACAGCGAAAACCAAGCCTACAAAGTTGTCATCTGCTTCGCTAATTTACTCTCTAATCTGAATAAAACGCCACTGAATACGCTTTAGGGCTTTGCCTTGTCTTGGGCATGCTTTTCAGGCATGACATCCGTTTTCTAGCTTGTAAATGAAGAGAAAAACCCACTTAAGCAACTCTGAAAAGGGTATACCCCTTATTTTCTTGTTATGATCAATTGTAGTTTTAGTATGTGTGTCCTAGTTAAATAAAAGTGTGTGTCCTAGCTAGGGGTTGCTAGCTAGGGGTTGATTGAGGTAGGTATGGGAATAGAGCTTAATTCTAATGGCAGTACACAGGTTGTTAGCACTCTTCAGTTTGTAGAGCCTGTTGAGGTTCATCGTCGCATGGCGGCGGGTGATACTTTTGTTGTGAATGTCGTAGCGGCCTGGTGCCCAGACTGTACAGAGAGACAAAAGCCGTATATTGAGGGCTTTTGGCAGGCAATGAAGCGTCATGGCGTGGATGTGCTTCAAGTGACTGTGCAATTACACAAAGGCGATTTCATCAGCGCGGAACATGAACAAATGACGGCGCAATTTGGAGGTCCAGGTTACCCAAGAACGGTGTTGATTCGGCATGGGAATCTGGTTGATTACAATAATGTTGAGGTCATCACAGAAGACGCGTTGTCGGCCTTGGCGACAAAGTTCATGCAAATAATAACAACGTCTTAAGCGCCTTATAACAAGTCGTCTCTACTAGTAAAAGGCACTGGACAGAGTCGTTAGTTTGAAACAACAATAAAGCAAGGTTGAGCTTGTAGCCCACTAAAAACAAGGGCTTTGCTGACGAAGCAATTTTTTACGCTAGGCAAAAAGATGAAGCAAAATATTGTGCATATCGCACTTGTCGTCAAAGACTATGACGAGGCGATAGATTTTTATGTGAATAAGTTAAATTTTGACCTTATCGAAGATACCTATCAAGCGGAGCAGGATAAGCGTTGGGTGGTGGTGGCTCCACCAAATTCACATGGCGTCACCCTGCTATTGGCTAAGGCGTCTAATTCGAGACAAGAAGAGTTTATTGGTAATCAAGCGGGTGGTCGTGTGTTTATCTTTTTAAACACTGATGACTTTTGGCGTGACTACGAGCGTATGAAATCGATAGGCATCCATTTTGTCAGAGAGCCTCAAGAGCAAGATTACGGAACTGTCGCTGTCTTCGAAGACTTGTATGGGAACCTCTGGGACTTGCTTCAGCTAAACCCTGATCACCCTATGGCGACAAGGTGAGTCGTCCATGTTGGTGAGCGGCTTTTATATTGCACCTTTTTCATTTCGAGTTAGCTAATGCTCAATAATCAAGGCTAGAAATATTATGAATCCCCCTGAAGCGAATAAACATTTTTTTGTTATTGCTCGTTCTCGTGTTGTCGTGGTCAGTGCCGTTAAAGTGGCCTTGTTTGTTGGTACCATGCTGGCTTTGATAAACCATGGTGACAAAATAATGGCCTTATCTCTTTCGGCTCATGACTGGTTTAAAGTCGGCTTAACCTATTTAGTGCCTTATGGTGTGTCGACTTGGTCTGCGGTGAAAGCGATAAAAAGTAGAGCATAGAATAAAGAAGAAATTTCGCACAAGCCTCTTTATTGCTGGGTTGTTAGCATGGATGTCCTAGTAAGTTCGTGGATGTCCTAGTAAGTTTCGTGTGGGTGTCCTAGTAAGTGTCCTTGCTGGGTTGTTAGCATGGATGTCCTAGTAAGTTCGTGGATGTCCTAGTAAGTTTCGTGTGGGTGTCCTAGTAAGTGTCCTTGCTGGGTTGTTAGCATGGGTGTCCTAGTAAGTTTCTTATTGCTGGGTTGTTAGCATGGGTGTCCTAGTAAGTTTCGTGGGTGTCCTAGTAAGTTTCGTGAAGGCGGCCAAAAGCAGAGCGTGACGCAAAGTGAGCGGTTTGTTTGCGGTGCCAAAACGCTCACTCTTTAGCTGTATGTTCAAGCCTGCCAGTCGGTTTTGTTATTGAGAAAGAATGATCTCTGTGATGCCCTCAGCAGACAATATTTCAATCCAGTAGCCGTCTGGGTCTTTGATGAAGGCAAGGTTTTTCATTGAGCCTTCGTCTGGTTTTTTTACGAACTCCACTTGGTATTTTTCAAATCGCTCGCAAGCTGCGTGTACGTCTGGGACGCTAATGCCTATGTGCCCAAAGCCACGCGGGTCTTCATTACCATTGTGGTAGCCTGGGAAGTTGTCGTCGTTTTCACTGCCCCAGTTATGGGTCAATTCGATAAGTGCTGGGCGACGAAATACCCATTCTGTTTGCGTTTTCTCATCGCCTTCAGGGATCTCCTGTTCGTAGCCTAAAAAGTAAAGGGTGAATTTCATCCCAGGAAAATCGTATTTACCTAAGAGCTTCATGCCGAGTACGTTTTGATAAAAATCTAAGGAGGCTTTTGGGTCTTTAATGCGCAACATGGTTTGTTGCATAACATAGCCTGCGGTGGCTTGAGCAATTTTCTCTGGTGTTTCGTGGTGATTAGCCATTGAATGATCCTTAATGAAGCATGATAAAACAGAACAATCTACGTACCAGGCAAGCTCTTTCCAATAGGGTGAGCAGGGTGGCAGTTTGTAGACTATTCTCCATGATTCAATACAGGCTGAAAAGTGTGTCAGGGCGAGTTATCTCGTTGATCGAATATTTTTACTGTGTCTGCCGTCGAACATGATAACGACAGACATTGAGCAGAGCTCTACACAGCCTCAGTCTTGCCTTTATAAAGCGTGTTTTAGGGAAGAATATGAGGGCGAAATAGTGATAAAAAGTGCTTTTTAATCATGCTATTAGGAAGTAACTTGCAGATAGGCTTTGCTCACTTGTAGTTACTCTAATGGCCGTTTAAAATCGATCTTTATCCTCATGCTCCCTTTATTGCTGTCGTCGACCAGGAGACGCAATTTTATTATGCTGTCCTTTAAACATTCCCTGCAATCGTTACGTAAATTGAGTGGTACCAGCACGAGCCAATTGTCTTATGGCGTAAGGGTGTTTGTGGCCTTGTGTGGCGCTATGGCGGTGAGTTGGAGTATTGACCGCATCGATATGGTTATCCCACTTTTTTTAGGGGTAATTGCGAGCGCGTTAGCGGAGACTGAAGATGGCTGGCAAGGTCGGGTTCGAACGCTTTCTATCACTCTGATTTTGTTCATTATTACTGCCTTTGGGGTGCGTTTATTAATGCCTTACCCTTGGGTATTTGGCGCGTCTATTGCCGTTGTGGCGTTTTCCTTATCCATGGGTGGAGCGCTAGGACGACGCTATGGTTTGATCTCACAAGCGACCTTGATTTTGGCGGTTTACACCATGATAGGTCTTAACCAAGCCACCCATGAAGTGCCGGTTTGGTACGAGCCAGTATTATTGACATTAGGGGCTTTATGGTACGGTATTTTGTCGGTGATTTGGGCGGCTTTGTTTGCCCATGTGACTCTGCGCCAAGCGTTGACCTCCCTGTATATTGAGGTCGGGCTTTATTTAAAACTTAAGTCTAAGTTTTTTCCATTACCAACGCGCGGTGCCGTGGACTCTTTACGACTCGATTTAGCTCAGCAGCATGGGCAGGTTGTGGTCGCGTTAAATCGCGTGCGAGAGATTTTGGTGAGTCGCATTGACAGTGACCCAACCAATCCTAGATTAGGGCGTTATATCCGCTTTTATTTTATTGCTCAAGGTATCCACGAACGAGCCAGTTCCTCTCACTATAATTATTCCGATTTGGCAGAAACCTTTTTCCACAGTGATATTTTATTTCGGCTTCAGCGTCAGTTGTCTGAAGCAGGGACCAGCTGTCGAAAAATAGGCGAAGCGATTCGTGGTGGTCATTCGATTGATTTACGCGACAGCGAAGAAACGGTGGCCGGCGTACTGAGATCGATGGATTACTTAGAACGCGAAGCGGAACCAACCCAGTGGCGTCTTTTCCGTCCGCTGCGTCAATTAACCGACAATATCATTGCCTTACAACAGGAATTAGACAAAGCGCGTCAATTAGAAGACGTCTCCTTGTCCGATGCTTCCTTGCAAATACCCCAACCGCGAACCACGTTTCGCTCTATTTTTGACCAAATCGTGGACCAGTTGACCCCAAAGTCTCAGGTGTTTCGACATGCTGTGCGCATGTCGTTAGCGCTTACCGCAGGCTATGCCATTATCCAAAATTTGAACCTCTCGGTAGGTTATTGGGTCATGTTGACCACCTTGTTTGTGTGCTTGCCAACCTTTGGCTCGACTCGAAAACGGCTCTACGAGCGTATCGCAGGGACAGTGATAGGGCTGGTTGCGGCTTGGTCCTTAATTACTTTGTTCCCAGTGGAAATCATTCAATTAGCGATTGCGGTTGTGGCTGGTGTGGTGTTTTTCTTAACGCGAACCAATCGTTATATGTTGGCGACGGCGGCCATCACGCTAATGGTCGTGTGCTGCTTTAATCAGGTATCAGATGGGTATGATGTGATTTGGCCACGATTGATCGATACCTTAATTGGCAGTGTTATTTCATGGCTTGCGGTGTTTTTCATTTTACCGGATTGGGCGTATCGCCAACTGCCAATAACCTTTGCTGAAGGCTTACGCCGTAGTGCGGATTACTTACGAGAGTTGATGCGCTTTTATCAAGAAGACAACGTCAGTGAGCAGGTCTATCGCCACAGCCGTCGACGCGCTTATAACGCCGATGCCTTGCTAACCTCGACCTTAGTTAATATGCAGCAAGAACCGGGTCACTTTCGCCGTGATACCGAGCTTTGGCAGCGTTTAGTGATACGCAGTCATACCCTATTTAATTACATAGCCGCGTTTAGCGCTCATCGCGGCACGTTAATCGAACAGTCAAGTAATCAGTTATTAGCAGATGCGGGAAATTACATAGTGGGAAGTTTACACGAAGTGGCAGAATGCCTTGAGCAAAGACAGTTGGTAAATGACAGTAGTGTTGAATTTGAGCGTTTGAGAAAAAGCCTCGCAGACACGCCAGCCGACGAAGATGAGCGACATTATTTTGTACAGTCTCAATTGCACTCTTTGTTAGGGCAATTAGAAGAGATTCGACGCTTAACCCATGAACTACAAGTTCAGGTTCATGGTAGTGATATTAAGGCGCTGTCTAAGACACGTTAATAACGACAAGGTTAAGAGAGTCACGAAAGCCAGCCAGTGCGCTGGCTTTTTTTATGCCTAAAATAAATGAGAACTGAGTTTTTTAGAAAGGACAGTTATGAGCGGCTTTTGCTGTGTAACCTTGAACCTTTCATTTTTGAGAAAAATTGGCGCGATTATTTTCCTCCTTTAGCATCGAGTGTGTGCGCTCTAACTTATTGCCCTTCTTAATGTTTTTATTTAAATGATCAGAATTATCGGATTTTAAGGCGCTTTTTAAGCGGTATTTTACGCGTTTATTTTCTGAAATTTGAAGAAACAGACTTCCCATTAAATTCATACGATGCCATTATATGGAATAACAACAATAACAAATTCCGTAATACGGAAAAACATGAGGTTTACTATGCCAATCATATCTGTAGCAAAGCTTACTGATACCTATAAAACGATTTTGCTGTCTAGAGGCATGGAGCAAGACAACGCGACGCGTCTTGCTGAAGGTTTTGTAGAAATGGCCAACGAAGGGATTTACTCCCATGGCATTAACCGTTTTCCGGTATTTATTTCGCAAGTAGACAAAGGCCAGATCAAATTAAATGAAACCCCTGAATGCGTGAACAGTATGGGCGCATTAGAGCAGTGGGATTGTCATTTTGGTCCTGGTGTCTTGAATGGTTTGATTTGTTCAGATCGAGCGATGGAACTGGCCCGTCAATATGGCATCGGTATGGTGGGAATGCGCAATTCCAACCACTGGATGCGCGGCGGTTCTTATGTACTTCGCATGGCGCGAGAAGGGTTTGCAGGCATTGCTGCCACTAACTCGACCGCTGTTATGCCAGCCTGGGGTGGTAAAGATCACCGTTTAGGCACCAACCCTCTTATCATGGCAATCGCTGGTGATCCACCGGTTCTTGTTGATTGCTCTATGTCTCAATTCTCTTATGGTCAGCTGCAAAACTACGTCCTAGCGGACAAAGAACTGCCTGTTGTGGGTGGCTACGACAACAACGGTGAGCTGACCAAAGACCCGCATGTGTTATGGGAAAACAAACGTATTTTGCCGATGGGCTTTTGGAAAGGTTCTTCTATGTCTTTGGTGTTGGACATGATGTTGACCGCTATTACGGGCGGTCATTCTGTGCCTGCGTTAACAGAAGACATGGGCGGCGAATTTGGTGTTTCTCAATTCTTGATTGCCATCGACCTAAGCAAAACCATTGAAGCGTCAAAATTCTCTGAAGAGATGAAGCGCATTCGAGATTACGTGTTGGCGTCAGAGCCTGCTGAAACGGGCACTGTTCAGGTGGCGGGCAGCAGTATTGAAAAATTCTTAGAGAAACATGAGCGTGCTGGTGGCATTGAAATTCATGATTCGATTTGGCAACAAATAGAATCACTATTGAATTGAAATAACTGTTTTCAGAGGCTGTCATCATGAAAAAAACAATAAAATGGATGTGGCAAGGCATAGACGTGTTTATCACTGTTGTACTCGCTTCTATGATTGTTTTGGTGTTTACCAATGTCGTTCTCCGCTATGGCTTTTCTTCCGGTATTCGCTCCTCGGTGGAGTTGTCTAGACTGTGCCTAGTTTGGATCGTTTTGCTAGGGGCTGCGGTGGTGTTACGCCGTGGCGAACACCTTGCTATCGCTGAATTTTCAGAGCGCTTCTTCCCTAGCGCCGTCCCCATTCTGAATCGCCTCATCTGGGTGGTTATTCTTGTCTCTTCTGGCATGTTATTTGTGGGGGCGATGAACCAAACCATTGCCAATTGGAGCAATATCTCTCCACTCACAGGGTTACCTACGGCCTTGTTTGCTTTGGCAGGCGTTGTCTCTGGTTTGTTAATTGTGATGATTTCGTTGGTTCGAATATTCGACCCTAGTTGGCTGACGGATATGGAGGATCAAGAATGACATTAACGATCTTTTTAGTCGTATTAATGGGCTCGATTTTATTGGGTCTACCGGTTTCCTTTGCGTTATTGCTGTCCTCAATGGCACTGATGTTCCACATGGATTTGTTCAGTGCAGACATCTTGTCGAACGCTCTAATCAACGGCGTAGACAGCTTTACCTTGTTGGCGATTCCTTTCTTTTTAGTCGCTGGCGAAGTGATGTCGGTGGGCGGCTTGTCGATGCGCATTGTGCGTCTTGCCAACGCCTTCGTTGGGCACCGTAAAGGTGGTCTTGGTTATGTAGCGATCCTGACCTCGATTCTCTTGGCGGGTTTGTCTGGATCGGCGGTGGCCGATGCGGCCGCCTTGGTGAGTATTCTTTATCCGATGATGCGGGACGCCAAATACCCAGAAGGTTCTTCGATTGGCTTGCTGGCTTCTGGCGGCATTATCGCGCCTGTTATTCCACCGTCTATTCCGCTTATTTTGATCGGGGTCGCGGGGGGCATTTCCATTAAAAACCTCTTTATCGGCGGTATTGTTCCAGGGCTTATTATGGGCCTGACCTTGCTGTTTTTATGGTTTTTCTTGGTGCGCAAAGAGCAATTGCCAGTCGAACAAAAGGCTTCTGCAAAAGAGCGCTTAGCCGCACTGAAAGACGGTATTTGGGCACTTTTCCTGCCTTTTATCATTCTGGGTGGTATTCGTTTCGGGATTTTCACACCAACAGAAGCGGCGGTGGTTGCCGCTGTGTACGCCATCTTGGTGTCGGTGTTTATTTATCGCGAATTAACCTTCCGTAAATTGTATTTGGTATTAGGCCGTGCCGGTCGCTCTACCGCCATGGTGATGTTCCTAGTTGGTTGCGCCATGGTCGCTGCGTGGTTGATTACGGTGGCGCAATTGCCTCAACAACTTGCCGAGCTGCTCGAACCCTTGGTTGATAGCCCTCGCTTATTGATGGCAGTGATCATGCTGTTGGTCTTCTTAGTCGGCATGGTGATGGACTTAAGTCCGACCATTTTGATTCTGGTGCCACTGTTAATGCCAGTGGTGAAAATGGCGGGGATCGACCCTGTGTACTTTGGTTTGATGTTTGTTATCAACACCTCAATTGGCTTGATCACACCGCCAGTGGGGAATGTGTTGAATGTGGTTTGCGGGGTCTCTCGAGTCCCTATGTCTGCGGCTATAAAAGGCATCATGCCCTTTATTGGCGCCTATGTTTTGCTACTAATACTCTTCATAGTATTTCCTAGCATTATCACTGTTCCGATGAAATTAATAATTGGTTAAACCCTCAAGGAGAAAAATAATGATAAAAATGAAAACTTTACTGAAGGGTATGGGTCTTGCTTCGGCGATGACATTAGCGATTAGTGCTAACCATGCGATGGCTGCGACAACCTTTAAGTTGGCGCACGCGGCCCCTGAGTCTGATCTTCAACAGACTATGTCTGTGTTTTTCAAAAAAGAAGTGGAAGCGCGCAGTCATGGTGACCTAAAAATCAATATCTTTCCTCATGGCCAGCTAGGCACGGATGCTCAGATGATTGAAGGCAACCGCGTGGGAATCATCGATTTCTCCATTGTTGGCTTGAATAACTACTCCGGTCTATTGCCTGAGTCTGCGGCATTCACCTTACCGTTTATGTTTCCAGACAGAAAAACCGCCTACAAGGTGTTAGACGGAAAAGTCGGTCAGGGGGTGTTGGATGACATGCAAAAATTTGGCTTAAAAGGCCTCGGCTACCCAGAAAATGGCTACCGTAATATCACCAACAATCGCGGTCCAATTCGCGAACCTGGCGATGTTAAAGGCTTGCAAATGCGTGTAAACGGCTCCAAAGCTTTAAACGATATGTTCTCTATTTTGGGCGCAAACCCAACGCAAATTCCTGTGGCTGAGCTTTACACCGCATTGGAAACTGGTGTGGTAGATGCTCAAGATCACCCGATCCCAGTCACTCTTTCGTTTAAATTCTACGAGGTGCAAAAGTACTTGAGTCTGACTCAGCATGCGTACTCACCATTGGTGTTTACGATGAACGCGAAGAAGTTTAATAAACTGAGCGATGCAGAGAAGAAAATCATTACCGATGCCGCGGCCGACGCCGTTGCGATGCAGCGTAAATTAAGCATCGAGAAAGAAGACAAGATGATCGCTGAACTAGAGTCTCATGGCATGAAGGTCAACCGTGATGTAGACAGCGCAGCATTCCGTTCTGCTGTGAAACCTGTTTGGGATGCCTTTATCAAACAGTACGGCGACAAAATGGTCAATGAAATCTTAGCCGCGTCAAAATAGAAAAATAACCAATCAGGGGCTCAGCACAGCGCTGCTGACTGAGTCCCTCTTTTTACTCTCGTGATGAATGCCTTAAGTGCTTTGTTACGTTGGTAGTGAGGAAGTGATCATGTATCAAGCATTAAAAGAACGGGTTCTAAAGGCGAATTTACAGCTGCCTGAATACGGTTTGGTAACCTTTACTTGGGGCAACGTCTCTGAGATAGACAGAGAGAAAGGCGTGATTGCCATTAAGCCATCCGGCGTCGAATACAAAAACATGAACGCGGATGACATTGTGGTGATTGACCTAGAAGGCAATCGATTAGAAGGCACATTAAACCCCTCCAGCGACACTCAAACCCACATCGAATTGTACAAGGCTTTCCCAAACATTGGCGGCATTGTTCATACTCATTCACGACACGCGACGGTATGGGCACAAGCAGGGTTGGATATTCCGGCACTAGGGACGACCCATGCGGATTATTTCTACGGTGATATTCCTTGTACGCGACCTTTGTCTGCTGCTGAAATTGCCACCGACTATGAAAAAAACACCGGTCTTGTGATTATCGAAGAGTTCAACCAGCGAGGCTTAGACGCAATGGCCATTCCCGGTGCTGTTATTTCTGGTCATGCGCCGTTTTCCTGGGGTAAAGACGCCTTTGATGCAGTGCACAATGCGGTGGTATTAGAAGAAGTGTCTGCGATGGCCATCGCCACACGATCGCTCAATCTTGAGATCAAGGTACAAGAAGAATTATTGGATAAGCATTATATGCGTAAGCATGGAAAAAATGCTTATTACGGTCAAAAGTAGGAGTGACTTATGTACCAATTATTGGCTTTGGACTTAGATGGCACTTCGTTAAAGTCTGATTTCACCATCAGTCCTGTGTTGGTGGATACTGTGCGAGTCTTAAGCAGAAGCATTCCAGTACTGATTGTTACCGGTCGTCACCACACGGCCGCCGGTCCTTATTATCAAGCACTGGGGCTAACGACACCGGCAATCTGCTGTAATGGTACCTATGTGTATGACTACCAAAACCGCGCCGTATTGCAGCATAACGCGATAGAAAAAAGCCAAGCCGTGGCGTTTTTACAATTGGCTCAAGCGCGCAATCTTAACGTGGTTGTGTACCTAAAAGACGCCATGTTGTACTCCTCCCATCGTCCTGTCATGCATGTGGCAAGGTTGGCAGAGTGGGCGGAAGGCTTTTCTGGCGAAGTAAAACCGATTATCCGCCAAGTGGATGATTTCTCTCCAGAAGTAGAAGGCGCTGAGTGTATTTGGAAGTTTGTTGTAGAAGGTGACGATGTGGATGAGTTTGCTGCCTTGCCTTTTATTCAACAGCATTTCACCGGTGAAAAGTCGTGGTCGAATCGCATCGATTTCGCCAGTATCGGCAACACCAAAGGCGCAGCGCTTGCCCAATTAATTAAGCACAAAGGCATCTCTCCTGAACAGGTTGTTGCGGTTGGTGACCATCATAATGATATTTCCATGCTTGAAATGGTGGGCATGGGCGTTGCGATGGCAAACGCCGATGAGAATTTGAAACGTCACGCCAACATGATCACACGAACCACGAATGACAACGATCATACTCTGGCTGAGTTGCTGCAAACCCTTTTTCCAGAACACCTGAAATCGACGCATCCATTAGGTGACCAACGATGAACTATTTTATTGGTTTAGATTCTGGCGGCACCTTCATGAAAGCCGCATTGTTTGATAGCGCAGGTCAGCAAATAGCGATCTCGAAAGTGTCAGCACAAGTGGTTAATAAGCAGCAAGGCTGGGTTGAACGCGACTTAGACGCCTTATGGAATGACGCCAAAGTGGTGATTACTAAGCTGTTAAACAGCACGGACATCTCAGTCGATGACATCAAAGGACTAAGCATTTCAGCCCAGGGAAAAGGGGTTTACCTGCTGGATAAAGATCAGAAAAACCTGCGTAATGGCATTATTTCTTCGGACTCTCGTTCGTTGGACATCGTTAAAAAATGGCAGGCGGATGCATTGCCAGAAACCATTTACCCGATGACTTTACAGACGTTATGGACAGGTCATCCGGTGTCGATTATTCGTTGGTTAAAAGAGCATGAACCTGAAAATTACAGCCAAATAGGCTCAATTTTAATGGCCCATGACTACCTTCGTTTTCGCTTAACCGGTGAGGTGAATGCTGAGTTAACCAACATTTCAGAAAGCAACTTTTTTAACGCCAACACCGGCGAGTACGATCGCGAATTATTGGCTTTGTTTGGTATTGAAGAGGTTTTTTCAGCCTTGCCACCCATTATCAAGCCTGATCAGCTAGCAGGGTATGTAACGTCTGATGTGGCCAATGAAATAGGCTTAAAAACAGGCACGCCTGTGTTTGGTGGGCTGTTTGATGTGGTCTCCACTGCGATTTGCTCTGGCGTCGATGCGAATGCCAACTCATTGAATTATGTGATGGGAACCTGGGCGGTGACGTCTGGTATTGCAGACGCTATTACCGCGCTTGATTACCGTTATGTTTATGGTCATTACGTGGTAGACGGGCAATACATTATCCATGAGGCGAGCCCAACTTCCGCCGGAAACTACGAATGGTTCGTGGATTATCTTGGTGAAAACGGTGAGTTTAACCATCAAGAAAATGAAGAATTGGTGGCCGCATTAGAACCGGCGAGCAGCGAATTGTTCTTTGTTCCTTTCTTATATGGTTCCAACATGGGGCTAGGGCTGAAAGCCGGTTTTTATGGTATGCAAGCGCATCATACTAAGGCTCATTTGATTCAGGCTATTTGGGAAGGGGTGTTGTTTTGCCATAACGTGCATTTGGATCGTATGCGTGCGCGTTTCCCTGATGCCGCGTCATTACGCGTTACCGGTGGCTCAACGGGGTCAAAGGTGTGGATGCAAATGCTGGCCGATTTAACCGGCATGTCGATCGACATTCCTAGCATCGAAGAAACCGGTTCTTTGGGCGCGGCCTTGGTCGCCATGGTGGGCGCCAAAGAGTATCCGTCCATCGAAGCTGGTTTGGCGGCGATGAAAGTCGACAGCCAGCGTTTCGAACCTAACTCGGCTCACTATGACCAATATCAGCGCAAGTATCGTCGCTATCTACAATTGGTTGCTTTTTTCAAAGAATTCGAGGAGCACAAAGATGACTAAACCTTTATTGCAAATGGCATTAGACGCGACCGATCTAGACACCGCTTTTGCGTCTGTTGCCCGCGTTGCAGAACAATTGGATGTGATTGAAGTGGGCACTATTTTGGCGTTCGCTGACGGCGTAAACAGTGTCGCGAAAGTTCGTGAGAAATACCCTAACCATATTGTTGTGTGTGACATGAAAATCACCGATGCCAGCGCCATTTTAACAAGACTGGCGTTAGAGGCGGGGGCAAACTGGGTCACGGTGAGCGCCGCGGCGCACATTGAAACCATTCGAGCCGCCAAAAAAGTCGCGGATCAGTATCAAGGTGAAATACAAATAGAACTTTATGGGCATTGGACCTTCGATGACGCCAGAGCGTGGTACGATATGGGCATTACTCAAGCCATTTATCATCGTTCTCGAGACGCTGAACTTGCCGGCGTTAGTTGGACAGACGACGACCTTAACAAAATGCAGCGGCTTTCTGATATCGGTATTGAGCTGTCCATAACAGGTGGAATTGTGCCTGCAGATTTATACCTATTTAAACAAATAAAAGTGAAGTCTTTTATTGCTGGCCGCGCGCTGGCAAGTGATGAAGGTGTGTCTATTGCAGAAGCATTTCATAGCGAAATAGCAAAATTCTGGTAGGTCCTTTTTATGAGTGAGCACATTAAATCATTAATCAAAGCATTGAGTGTCTTGGAATTTTTAGGGAAGTTTCCGAATGGAACCTCTTTGAATCATATTTCCCAAGAACTGGGCATGACAAAGTCTTCTGTTCATCGGGTGTTATCCACCTATGAAAGCGAAGGCTATGTTGTACAGCTGTCGAGCGGCGGTGATTATCGGCTCACCATGAAATTATTGCATGTGGGCCAAAGCGCACTGAATTCCGACGTGACGGGTTACATTAAGCCCCATCTGACTAGCTTGTTAGAAGCGGTGAATGAAACGGTGAACTTCATCTCTTTTGATGGCGACAATATTATTTTTAAAGACAAGCTGGAGCCACGAGACGCATCTTTTCGCACTCGAACCTACGTTGGTTTGCATTCTCCTGCGTACTGCTCGGCGGCGGGGAAATGTTTTTTAGCCTTTGCAGACGACCAAGTCCGTGAGGCGTATTGGCAGCGTAATGCCAATACTATGAAGCGTTTAACTGAGCGAACCATTCTAGATAAAGACGAGTTTTTTCAATCGCTTGATCGCATTAAAGAACGTGGTTATGCGATCGATGATGAAGAGAATGAAGCGGGCATTTCATGTGTGGCGACGCCCGTATTTAATAAAGAGAAAATGCCGATTTACGCCATAAGTATTTCGTCATTAACACCAAAAATGAACCGAATGGGTTTTGAAAGCCTAGCGAAGCGTTTGGCGAGTACCGCGCTGGCGATCGAAGACACCCTATCTTGAGGCCATGAGATGATCAATTTTGATAAAAAGTTTCGTTTGGGCATTTATGAAAAAGCCTTGCCTATTGAGTTGTCTTGGCGAGAAAGGCTGACAAAAGCCAAAGAGCTAGGCTTTGATTTTGTAGAGATTTCAGTGGATGAGACCGATGACCGACAGGCGCGTTTAGAGTGGTCTGATGAAGAGATTTATGCGTTAAGAAACTTATGCATAGAGCTGGATATGCCGCTGCAGTCCATGTGCTTGAGTGCCCACCGTAAATACCCATTTGGCTCCATGGATGACGCGGTTCGCGAGCGTGCTTTTGAGATCATGGAAAAAGCCATCGCCTTTGCTTATAAAATGGGCATTCGCTGTATTCAAATGGCAGGCTACGACGTCTATTACGAGCCTCAGTCCGAAGCAACCCATGAGCGCTTTATTGAAGGCATGCAAAAAGCCACCAAAATGGCCGAGCGCGCTGGCGTGTTATTGGGTGTCGAAATCATGGACACACCCTATTTAAATTCGCTAAGCAAATTTGAAGTGCTTAAGCAGAAAATTCCATCGCCTTATTTTATGGCGTACCCAGATGTGGGCAACATTTCCGGTTGGAATCACCATGTACCAACGGAATTAAAACTGTCTCATCAGCACATTGTTCAGGTGCACTTGAAAGACACTTTACGGGTGTCTCCTGAGTGCAAAGGGCAATTTCGTGACTTGGTGATTGGAGAAGGGCAGGTCGATTTCCATGGGATTTTCAAAACGCTGGCAGAAATCGATTATGCCGGCCCATTGGTGATTGAAATGTGGGCGCAAAACGACCATTGGTTTGAAGACATTGCGAAAGCAAAAGCGCGCTTAGAAACCATCGCAAGAGAGTCTGGCCTTGAGCTGAACTAGCGAAAGGCACCTTCTGCTGTGTTTTTGGGCATGGTAGGCGTGAATAAGACGTGTTACGCAATAGCAGAAAAATAAAAACAAAAAACGCATTCCTTAGCGTTTAAACGGACGTGATTCACTGGGGGTATTAAGCTATGAATACGCAAGGTGTTCAGGGTAATCATTATACTATATGGGCAATGTGAAGATGAGTGAGATGAATAGAGAAACCTATTATGGCGTGCTTAGGGATTTTAAAGGTGGCCAATTTGAGTCCATCAGTAAGGATTACCATGGCATGTGCCGTGCTCAAGATGAGATGATCGCGAGCTTGCAGGCAAAGGGCGCCACGATTAAAGGGTGGAAAATTGTCGAAGATAAAAACACCTTTATTATTTCGCCTATTTTTGATTTTCAGTTGGCCAATAACCACAGTGAGCAGTTTAATCTTAGTGATGTAACAGGTTTTGAAGTTGAGCTGTGCTACCAAGCGAGCGTGCCTGATACGGAACAAGAGGTCGACGCTTTAGTGAGTGCGAGCCAGCCTAAAGTGGCCATCGAAGTGATGCGTGAGAAGATTAACCCATTGAGCCATATTGGCTGCGATTTCTTTTTTAACTACGGCATTATTGTGGCGGATGATGCGGTCGTTGGGGATTTTCAGTTCAACAGCAACACCTCAGACGAGGTGTTTGAATACCGTTCAACAGACTCAGAATTACTGGCTGAAAAGCAACTTTTCTTAAAGAAAGGCCTTGTTGAATGTGTTCGTCGAGGTTACCAAGGCGAGTTCTTTTTTATGACGGGTAGTCTCAATGGCATGTTAGAAGCCAAGACGCGATTGGGTAAAAACACCATAGTGAGTCATGGCCAAACGATGATTCGTTTTGATGTTACTGGCTAGTTGCTGACCTCGCAAAGGGGGGCTGTTAGAGCAAAAAAAGGGCAATCTAGCGTGTAGATTGCCCTTTTTTATCAGTGTCTAAACGCCATACTAGAGCGTCATTATTTATTGATCGCAGGTGAATCCATCACGCCTTGAACTCTGGTTGTTTTACTAGGTTGCGTGCTATTTGGCGTGTTGTCTGATGCGTCATTGGCAATGACATTGGGCGCTAATTCAGAAGAAAAGTCCTCTTTTACCCAACGAAGCAATGACAAGCTCATAATACCTAAAACTGGAATCATTGGTAATGCAACCAATACAGTCGATGTCTGCACTACTTTTAACCCGCCCATAGACAGTAAGCCAATACCAACTAATCCAAGCAATAGAGTCCAGAGAATCCTGTTCCAGCGTGCTGGCTCTTGGTAACCATTGATCTCTTTAGTGCAGACAGCGGCTAGCATGTACGCTGAGGAATCAACGGTCGTCGCTAGGAAGATGAAACAAAGCAGTGTGAACAATGGAATAATGATTTCCGACGCCGGTAGCTGCTGAAGCACAGCAACAACGGTCGCAGGTATGCCCTGTTGGCTCAAAATGGTTTGAAGGTCTAAGGTGCCACTTATGTCTAGATTTAGTGCATAACCACCCCAGATGGCGAAGAATGCCCAACAACCAAATGACCCCCAAAGCATGCCGTTGATAATAATATCTTTCACGGTACGTCCACGGGAAATCCTAGCAACAAACAACCCCATCATAGGGGCGTAAGCTATCCACCATGCCCAATAGAAAATAGTCCAGTTTTGCGGGAAGCCGCTTTTGGCGATAGGGTCTGTCCAGAATGCAATGCGGAAGAAGTTATCCACTAAGAGCCCGAAGCTGTTAACCCATAGGTTTAAGATGAATATGGTAGAGCTGGCAAATAAAACAAATACCAACAGTGCTAAGGCAAGTGCCGCATTAATATTAGAAAGAGTTTGGATGCCTTTGTTTAATCCGTTGTAAACACTCCAGCTAATCATCGCGATCCATGCGGCAAGTATGACCATTTGCAGCCCAAAGGAATCTTGTAGACCAAACATAGACTGAAAAAGCTTGGAGACAAGGGGAACTGACAAACCTAATGATGTACCAACACCGCCGACAATGGAAAATATCACAATAATGTCGATGATTTTGCCTACGATACCGTCAACTAAATTACCTAAAACACCACGACAGGCTTCACTTAGCCTAAGTACATTCACTTTTCGGACATACAAGGCATAGCCAATTGGTAACGCTGGCATTAGATATATTGCCCAAGGTATTACCCCCCAGTGAAACATCGGGTACATAGCTGCCCATTCGACTGCTTTTGTTGTGTTTGCTTCGATTCCCATTGGTGGCGAAGAAAGAAAGTAGAGTGGTTCGACAAAGGCCCAATTACAGATAGAAATGCCAATACCCGCACAAAATAACATGGAAACCCATGGCAGTTTACTGAATTCTGGCTTTTCGTCAGGGCCACCTAATTTGATGCGACCTACAGGACCGAATGCTAACCAGCCGACAAACATGAAACTGCTGATACCAGCGAGAAGATAGAGCCAGCCAAAGGTTCCTGTGCACCAAGCAAGCAGTTGATTGACGACTATTTTACTGGCTTCTGGGTTGATAAGAAGCGGGATGCTTATCGCTAAGATGACCAAAACAGAGGGTAGAAGTAAGGCAAGGTCTATTGCTACTTTTTTTTTTCCGTGTACTCATTATTGTTTACCAAAATTGTATTTTATTTAGAGCTCTATATTGATTTTCTTTGGTCACTCATTTTTTATTGAAAAATAGAAAACGGCTCAGTCAATATTGCTGTAATGAGCGCTGAAAAAGCGCTTTTTCTGATACGGCTAATTCTCAAATTAGCGTGCTTAAGGGTCTTTAACGTTTTTCATCAAGGAACAAGAAATGGGATGGACAATGTTTATTGATGATTGATTTATATGCATTTTTTCTTTGGTATGAAGATTAGAGCTGTAACTTATTATTTTATGTAACTATTTGTCAATAAATAAATTTTATTTGGCTTCCTAAAACCAGTCAAAAAAACTATGAAAAACATGGCTTTGAAAATCTTATTTCTAGGTGAGCTTGAGTGTTGTTAGCGTGGATTTTATAACGAAGGTCGAATAAATAGAGCTCTAATTATTCTGTTTTGATCAATGATGGAAGATGGTGCAGCTGCAGGGTAAAAATGCCATGAGGTCTGATGAAGTGAGCGGCGTTATCTAGCTTCCTTCAGCGTCGTTTCTTGTGAGGTCGATAACGGGGATAGGGTGTATCAATAAAAAAGGGGAGTGTGTATTAATAAAAAAAAGGGAAGTGTGTCTCAACAAGAGTGCAGTGCCAGATGATTCTCTTTATGGGATTTACTCATGCTTATTCATGCACTCAGGGTTCTGAGTAATAGAACCCTGAGTGCGCCTTGTCATTAAGACAATTTACTCTGAATCATTTTGTCGATTGAGAAGCGTCCAGCACCTTGGATAAGGATGGCAATGGCCACCACAAATAGGCTTAATGCGTATTCGTAACCGCCATTTGAGGCGAATAATCCATGGCTGATGTGTACGCTGAAGATCGCGATTAGCATAGTAAACGCCACAACAAACGCCGCTGGGCGAGTTAATAAACCAATCAACAAAGCCAATCCACCAAAAAATTCTGCACTGCCAGATAGCAAGGCCATCAAATAGCCTGGATCAAGGCCAATGCTCGACATCCATTGACCTGTGCCTTCTAAGCCGTAGCCGCCAAACCAGCCGAACAGTTTCTGCGAGCCGTGTGCCATCAAAATAATGCCGATAGGGGCACGTAAGATAAAGGCGCTTAGGCTATTGTTCGTTGTTACCAATTTTTTTAAAAGTTGTAAGCTCATATAGGGTTCCGTTTTTCAAAGAGTCAAATAAGTGTCTATTGCTAGAGAATATAGCCATCTTACTATCAATATTTTTTATAATTAAGAGGGCTGTTGTTGAATTATTAACAACAAAATGAAGATAATAGAGTTTGTTGTATAAAAGGGTGTTGGTATGGATAGGATTGATGCGATGCGTGCTTTTGTGTCTGTGGTCACAGAGGGTAGCTTTAGCCGCGCTGCTGAGCTGTTACAGCTGTCGCCACAGTTGGTGAGCAAGTATGTTTCACAGTTAGAAGACAAGCTAAACGTGCGTTTGCTTAACCGAACAACGCGTAGGGTTAATCTAACAGAAGCGGGGATGCAGTATTTGCAGCATGCTCAGCAAATCCTCGCCAGCATCGATGAGATGGATCAACAGCTTGGTGGCTTACATCAAAACCCGAAAGGCACGTTACGGATTAGCGCGCCTGTGTCGTTTTCGATTAAGCATTTGGCGCCTTTGTTGGCTGAATTTCAAAAGCAATACCCGCTAATTGATCTGGATTTACAGCTTAATGACCGTAAGGTCGATGTGGTTGATGAGGGATTTGACGTGGTGTTGAGAATCGGTGAGTTGAAAAGCTCATCGCTGGTGGCTAAACACGTCGCGCCAGTGAGAGTGATTCTTTGTGCCTCGCCTGATTACCTTAAACAGCATGGGACACCCACTTGCCCAGAAGATCTGAAACACCATAGGTATCTGCATTACAGCTACATGGAGATGGATGATCGAGAGAGTATTTTCCCTTGGTTGCGCAGCAAGAACATTGAAAAAAGCGGTGCCTTTCAAAGTAATAATGGTGATGTGCTGGTCGAAGCGGCCATTGCTGGGGCAGGCATTGCTTTGCAGCCCACTTTTATTGCGGGAGAGGCGATCCGAAAGGGGCAGTTGGTGCCAGTGTTGTTGGATTTTGAGCCTAAGGTGATGGGGCTATACGCGCTTTATGCGCACCGCAAGCTGTTGGCAAGTAAGGTGCGCTGCTTTGTGGATTTCTTAGATGGGTATTTTGGCGCGCCTCCGTATTGGGACGCGTTTGTCGACACAAGCGCTATTGTGCAAGATTAGAACGATGCACTCCTGCGATCATGCAACGCACCGAACCGCCGGCACTTTCTATGGTCGGGATGGCAAGCGGTAATAATGTTACGGACGCTTCGATAAGCAATTTCTGAGGCGTGGTAAGGGCGCCGAAAGCGGTATGAGAAAGCGCGAGTATGTTGTCGTCTGTACCGCGCAACTCGATGGCATTGCCACAAAAGTGTCGGATTTGCTGATTGCTCAAATGAATGACGCTTAAGCCGCTTTGCTGAAATAGACTGAATAAGGCTGGTCGGTCTTTTTCTGCGACCATGTCCATGCCAATCATAACGAATCGAGTGCTGACACACATCATCACATTGGTGTGATAAATTGGCACGCCATTTTCGTCCATCGCATCAAATAGTACGGCTTGATAGCCCATGTCTCGGCAAATGCGTCGGAATAGGGATTCATTGGTTCGCTTGGAGCGAGCGGCGTAGGCAATGTTGTGCTGGTGGTCGAACACGATGGAGCCAGTCCCTTCTAGAAACGCTTGTTCGTCAGCGTGGTGTCTTAAATTAATCGTGGTTTGATAACCGTAGTGTTCAATCAAAAAGTCCATGATGTCTTGGCGGTATTCATTGCGGCGGTTTGGGGCGTACATAGGGTATTGGACCAAGGTGCCGTTATGGTGTGTACTGAACCAGTTGTTCGGAAACACAGAGTCTGGCGTAGCAGTCGATTTATCCTCAAAGACATGCACGGTCACCCCCTTTTCTTGCAAGCTAGCAACGGCTTCTGTTACTTCATGGTAGGCGCTTAGAGCGGCGTTTTTACTTTTACAGGCATATTGAAAAGCATTGTCGGCCATGGTTTCAGGGTTCGAAACGAAACGATGAGGGCGTACCATGACAATGGCTTCAGGAGATTGTGTTTTGGTGATTGTGTTGCTCATTGTATTCGTCATGTACAGGCCCTCTGGCACAGAGAAAAGAAGAGAGGCCATAATAGGATGACTTGATGTTGTTTAATATGTCAGAAGTTAATACTATTTGAAGATATTTTTAGCAAATAGACAGATAAATATGACATATTGTCAGTTTTCTTTTTAAACTGAGAGAAACAAGATGAAACCCTATATTTATGATTCCCTAGACTCGGATTTGATTTCTGAATTACGCAAAGATGGCCGAGCGTCTATTTCTTATTTGGCCGACACACTTAAAGTGTCTCGTGCGACGGTGCAAAACCGACTGGATCGATTGGTGTCGAGTGGCGTAATTTTAGGGTTTACGGTACGGGTTCACCAAGAAGTAGAAAAAGAAACAGTGCGTGCCATTATGATGATCGAAGTGGCTGGTCAATCAACGTCGCAAGTGATTAAAAAGCTGCGCGGTATTCCTGAATTGGTCAAGCTGCATACGACCAATGGCGCGTGGGATTTGGTCGCTGAATTGCAAACCACCAGTTTGGGGGAGTTCGATCGTGTGCTGCGTCGTGTGCGAGAGGTGGATGGTATTCTAAACAGTGAAACCAGCTTGTTGCTATCGACCATGTAAAGGGCGCTGTATTGCTTGTTAGCGCTGATAAATAGCGCGAGTAAGTAGCGCTGATAAGCAGCGCTACTAAACATGGCATCTTGATTAAAGGTTAACGGCGGTTTCTTCAGCAAAACCTAACATGATGTTTAGGTTCTGTACGGCCGCCCCCGAAGCGCCTTTACCAAGGTTATCTAGTTTGGCAACCAAGACACCGGATTGATTATCAGGGCCACTCAATACTGACAACTCAACTAGGTTGGTGTTCTCAAGACCATGAGGTGTTAAGAAAGGCGCCGCAGCGTCTTCAACCGCGTTAAAATCATTCACCTTAACAAAACTGTCAGTCGCGTATACATCCGCCAATTTAGCTTGCAGCTGCGCCATGGTGACTTCGCCTTTTAGCTGAATCGGTAAGAAAGTCAGCATGCCTTGGCTAAAACTACCAACGCTAGGCACAAAGATAGGCGCTTTGTTTATGCCGGACCAAGTTTTGATCTCTGGTAGATGCTTATGATTAAACGTTAGGCCGTAAGCCCCAAAAATAGGCGCATTGTCTGTGTTTTCATAGCGGTCAATCAGTGCATTACCACCGCCGCTGTAACCAGAAATAGCGTTAATGGAGTAATCGCCAGATGCAGGCAACAATCCCGCTTCGACCAAAGGTTTTAGCAATAGAATCGCCCCAGTAGGGTAACAGCCGGGGTTGGAAACAAACTGCGCGTCTTTGATTTTAGCGCGTTGAGTGACATCCAACTCTGGTAGGCCATACACCCAACCATCTGCCACACGGTGAACTGAGCTTGCGTCCAGAATACGGCAGCCTTCTTCTTTGGCCAAAACAACACTGTCTTTTGCCGCGTCATCAGGCAAGCAAAGTACGGTCACATCTGCTTCTTTCATCAGGCGGCGCTTTTCTTCTACATCGCGCTTTTTCGCTGGATCAATACTAATGATGCTAATGTTTGGGTGGTTCACCAAACGGTCTCTTACTTGTAAGCCAGTGGTGCCAGTTTCACCATCAATAAATACTTTTTTCACAGCATGGGGTCCTTTACGGTATGTCTTGAATCGTCGAGATTAGAGGGCTTTTTCGCCTTTCCTGAGGTTTATAACAGGATCTTACAGCTCTTTAAGGCGTTGTTAATACTTAGCGAAGAGTGTAATGCATCCCGCTGCGGGTGAATAGTTGGGAACATTGTTAAATGCTCAAAAAGTGTCGATGAATAAGGTATTTTTCACTTTCGATAGGAGAGGGTTTGTAAAAGTATTCGCTCATATGGCAGGCTGATGGCTGAAAATTACAGTCAGCCTATCCACAGTACGAGATTCGTTATGAGCAATGACCTTTTATTAATAACCAACAATGAGAAATACACCGCTAGGTTGAAAGCGGCTTTTTTAGAACGTCGTCCAGAAATCAATGTGTTAGTGGCTGGTGATGACAGAGCAGAGCAGGCGTACATGGCCCTTTGCTGGCATCCAGAAGCAGACTTATTAACTCGCTACCCAAATTTAAAATGCCTGCATTCTGTGGCGGCTGGCGTGGATCATCTCGGGACCACTTTGTTAACGTCAGGCTTGCCTGTATGTCGGGTGGTAGATGACCATCAAAAACAAGGCATGCTGGAATACGTACTGTGGGGCGCTCTGACAGTGCAGCGTAACTTTGACAAGATAAGTGCGAATCAAAGCGAGTCAAAATGGCAAGGCTTTCGCCAGCGCCCAGCGTCTGACATCCGTGTTAGCGTATTAGGATTAGGCGAGTTAGGGCAGTTTGTTGCTCGCGGATTAGCGCAATTTGGTTATACCGTATCTGGTTGGTCAAGAAGCCCTAAAAATCTGGATGGTATCCGCTGCTACCATGGCCCAGAAGGGTTAACTGAGCTGCTAAAAGAAACGGAGTTACTGGTGAACTTATTGCCCTTAAGTCCAGCGACAAAAGGCATACTGAACAAAGACTTGTTTAATAAGATGCCAGAGGGTGGCTACATCATCAACGTTGGTCGTGGTGGTCACCTGATATCGGGTGACTTAATTGACGCGATCGATTCTGGTCATTTGCGAGGAGCATTACTAGACGTATTTGATCAAGAACCCCTGCCAGCCACAGACCCATTGTGGACCACGAAAGGGGTCATTATCACCCCGCACTTAGCCTCCGACGCCTCACTTCCCACCATCATCGAACAAGTCGCCGATAACGTATTGAGCTTTGTCAGCAAGGGTGAATTGAATAATCAAATTGATCTAGTGAGAGGGTATTAGGCTGTAGCGCTGATGGTTTCTCTCTTTGTGCCTCTATAAGGCGAGGGCTTGGGCTTAAGGGAGGGGATTGCGCATTGCAAAAGTAGAACGACTTGTCTATTCTCTATGTAGACAAGTCGTTCTACTATCTAGGAGTGAACCAATGAGTGAAGAAGCTAAAGCCCCTTTTCCGCCTTATACGGAAGAAACAGCCAAACAAAAAGTACGTATGGCAGAAGACGCTTGGAATACAAAAGACCCAGTCAAGGTGTCTATGGCGTATACCCCAGATAGCCGCTGGCGAAATCGTGATGTATTTCCTGTAGGTCGCGCGCAGATCCAAGAGCTGCTTACAAGCAAGTGGCAGAAAGAGCATGATTACCGCTTGGTAAAAGAGTTGTGGGCCTATGATAACAACCGTATTAGTGTGCGCTTTGCCTATGAATGGCATGACGATGAAGGCAATTGGTTCCGTTCTTATGGTAATGAAAATTGGCAGTTTAATGAGCAGGGACTCATGCAGGAGCGCCATGCCAGCATTAATGACCTGCTTATTTCTGAAAGTGAGCGAAAATTTCATTGGCCATTAGGCGCTCGTCCGCTCGATCATCCTGAATTAAGTGAGATGGGGTTGTAAGTGTTACGGACCCCCATGGCGTTGATGCCGATATGATCCCCAACGCGACGTCGCCAAGTGCTGTCGTCGCGCTTTTTATGTAATGATTTGCGGCTTTATCTTGGCTGTTTTGGTGTAACTCTATATCATGTTTTCAAACTACTTAACGAGAAGGGGAGCCTTCAGTAACTCACTGATATTAATGAATTAGTTTTTATTGATCTTGCTGTTTTGTGGCGATGAGTGTGGCTTATTCCTTTCTTTGTGTTTTCTACTATTTTGTAGTGTTCAGTTTACTAACGAGTTCATTAGGTTGATTTTCACCTATAGATGACAGTTTTTTGTCCAATTCTAATAGTCTTTCCCTGTATAAATGAATCCCCTGAGTAAGCGTTTAAATAACGGCTAGTCTTAGGGGAAGATCCTGGGAAAGGGAGTGGTATAAATGGTTTATCAAGTTAAGCGCAGTGATTTAAAAGGGACCTACCAGTGGAACCCTGTTGAGCCAAAAAGTGCGAACGAAGACATTGATAAAGAGAATGGCTTTGAAATATTGGCGTTAATCCAAGCGTTCTACGACGAAAGAGAGTGGCTAACGGACTCGAATATTCATGCTATTGAAGCGTATCTTAAGTTATCGTTTCTGCAAGATGTTCGTTCACCTCAGAAGTTAATCAATTATTTACGAGTCGAGTTTTCTTAGCGGTGTGGCGCGCGGAGGACTGGATCATGGTTCCATGACTCCTTGTGTTCATAATTTTTATATATGCTGTGTATTTCAAGTCAAGGCTAAAAATGGCGGTTAATCAGCAAGCCAATAGAAGCGGGCAAGAAAGCACGGCATTTTTTTATCTGTTATATCTATTTTAAAGGGGTGCTGTATGTCGGCAACTGAAGAAAAAGTAAAGGGGCGCTTAACAACTCGTACAGTCGCTATGCCGAGTGACACGAACCCAGCGGGTGATATTTTTGGTGGCTGGGTCGTCTCTCAAATGGACATAGCCGCTGGTATTTGTGCGGGGCAAAGAGCGCAATCAAGAGTGGTGACCGTGGCGCTTGATGGTATGAGCTTTATTCGCCCTGTGAAAGTGGGCGATATCCTAGGCATTTATACGCATGTGGATTCCGTTGGCCGTACTTCTATGAATATTCGTGTTGAAGCATGGGTAAGACGAGGTCGTATTGGGCAGCGAGAAAAAGTAACAGAAGGCAATTTTAAATTTGTCGCGATCGATGAAGAAGGTTTATCTACACCGATTCCTGATGAAGCGGACTTGCCAGATTACGTGCTAGAGCATTTGTCTGAAGAGAATAAATAACAGGCATAAAAAAAGCCCCGAAGCATTTGCTACGGGGCTTTCTTATGTTGGTACCAGTAGGCGGACTCGAACCGCCACACCCGAAGGCAACGGATTTTGAATCCGTCGTGTCTACCAATTCCACCACACTGGCCTTGAAAAAGGTGTTGCGTATTCTATGGATTTTTTCATTCCTGTCAATCAATTAACGAAAAAAAAATTATTTTAATTCTCGCAGTACCTCATCAGCCCACAACATGGCGTCTAAAAAAGCGCGATTTAGCTTGGCGCGTTGTTCTGGCTTGATCTGCTGAATTTGCTGCCAGTCTTGGTTTTCAAAGTTCATGGTTTGTTTTAGATAGGTGCCAAGAGTGCCTTCTGATTTCAAAATCGCGTCCATAACCTCAGAGCTGAGAGATATCTGGTTTAAGATGACGCTTTTCTCCATGGCAAACAAGGCATCAATTCCAGACATGACGCCGGTAATAAACGCCGAATCTGCCATGGCTTTATTGTCCATTTCAGCAATGAGCTGACAACAACGGGCTCGGGTGAGCAATATTTTAAACAGGGATTTGGGTTGTACAGACGTTGACGTAAGGGTAATCAATAATGCCCAGCGTTTTAGTTGCACTAGACCGAGGAAAATGACCGCTTCTTTAATGGAGTCGACGGCTTTGGGTATGCCACTGACTGGGCTTTTTAAAATGCGCAAAAGTTGAAAAGACAAGGTTGGGTTTTGTGCCACCATGTCTGTCACGGTATCGATGCTTATGTCTTTGTCTTGTAAAGCATTAACGAGAGTAATGGCGCTGTGTGCGGCTGAATTTATCTTTTTGCCCTTGATGATTTCAGGCTTTTGTAAAAAGTAACCTTGGAAGAGATCAAACCCCATCTCATAGCAGTAATCAAACATGGCTTGGTTTTCGACCTTCTCGGCGACAAGAATGAGGCCTTTGGCCTTCAGTGCTTTGATTTGCTCTAGGTGGTTTGTTGGTGGTGTGAGCAGCACATCAATTTTGACAATAGAAACCCAAGGGAGCAGGTTTTCATATTCTTTATCGAATTGATAATCGTCTAGTGCAAACCGATAGCCGGCCTGTCGCCATTTTTTAATGGCATTAATGAATTGCGGGGTGAGTTGCTGATCTTCCAGAATTTCTATGTACATGGTTTCTGGTGCGATGGGAAAAAAAGCGTCTGACAACATGAGTTCGGTTGTCATGTTGATAAAAAAAGGTTTGCGCAGCTGAGTTTCTAATTGGGTAATGCCAATGCATAGGTTCACTAGCACTTGGCTGGTCGCCGCTTCGCCATCTGAAACGTTAGCGTTTTGGCTGTCTTGCCCTCGAAACAGTAACTCGTAGCCGAACAGCTCTTTAGATTTTTTGAAGATGGGCTGTTGTGCCATCATTAAATCGTCTAAAACATCAGGAAAATCGACCATAATTTTCTTTTATCCCATTGGATTACTACATAATGCTGGTAATTGTTATTTTATCCTAGAAATTTAATGATCATAAAAGCACAAATGGAGCGCTCACCACAATATTATCTGAGTGGTAATTTTGCTTGGCAAATGTATTCGATAATCAATTAGTTAAAACTCGTCACGAAAAGGTTGACAGCATTCCCGAGCGCCAATAAAATCCATCGCTGTTTTGTGGGGCTATAGCTCAGCTGGGAGAGCGCTTGCATGGCATGCAAGAGGTCTGCGGTTCGATCCCGCATAGCTCCACCACAAAACATTCTCAGGACTTTTCTGTCCAGTGGCTGTGCTATTTATTTTTGAATAAATAGACCAACGTCATTTGGGGCTATAGCTCAGCTGGGAGAGCGCTTGCATGGCATGCAAGAGGTCTGCGGTTCGATCCCGCATAGCTCCACCATAATCTTGAACTCACATCGAAACTAAACCAATATATTCTTCTTTTTTGACGCCTCCAAGGTTAGGCTTAACGCTGTCTGCTTTTTCTTACTTTCATTGCCGACAACAAGGATTCGTGCATGTTTCAGCTCTATACAGGCAACCGCCTTGAAGACTTAGCGGTTCTGCTGGCAAAAATATTGGCGCTTTCTCCGCCGCAAAACCCCTTTGAAGACGAACACATTCTTGTGCAAAACCCTGGCATGGCGCAATGGCTTAAAATGTCGATTGCCCAGTCTCATAGCATTGCCGCTGGGTTAACCTTTCCATTGCCTTCTACTTTTGTTTGGCACAGCTTTGCGCAAACCTTATCGGATATCCCAGGGCAGAGTGAATTCAACAAGCCCTTTTTAGTATGGCGTTTGATGCGCCTGTTGGACGCGCGCTTACAAGAAGAAGCGTTTCAATCGTTGAGTTGGTACTTACAAGACGACGACAGCCAAGTTCGACGTTTTCAGTTGTGTAGCAGCATTGCGGATATTTACGACCAATACTTGGTGTACCGTCCCGATTGGATTAAAGCATGGGAAAGCGGTGACCTTCATGATGAAAAGTTAGCTACTTTGTTTGACCAGCAGCCATGGCAAGCCATTTTATGGCAGGATTTAGTGGCAGACATTAGCCAACAAGGTGAGTCCTTATACCATCGTGGCAACTTGATAGAAGCGCTGGCCGATGCGACTAAGTCACAAACTCGCCCTGCTGATATGCCGAAGCGAATTTTTATTTTTGGGGTGTCTTCTTTGCCGCCAAACACACTGGAATCATTGCGTGTATTGGCGTCGTCTGGCTGGATTGAGATGCATCTCTTTTTGCAAAACCCTTGCCGCTTTTACTGGGGAGACGTGGTCGACAAACATTACCTTGGCCGCATTATTAAGCGTCAAACCCTAAAGCCTGGGCTCAGCATGGATACCCTGCATTTGGATGCGAACCCGTTGTTGGCAAGCTGGGGACGATTGGGCCGTGACTATATTGCTCAATTGCAAGAAATGGCCGATGGCGAATTGGAAGTCTTTGAGGATTACCATAGCGAGCCGAATCATGGTTTGTTGCAGTGGGTTCAGCAAGATGTACTGACACTGGAAAACCACGGCTCGGCGGAAGAACGCAATCCTGAGATTGAGAGCGCCGAGTATCGACATCCTATTGTGCTCGATGATCACAGTGTGCGAGTGCATTTGTGTCACAGTCCGCTGCGTGAAGTGGAAGTCTTGCATGATCAGTTGTTGGATATGTTTGAGCGCGACCCTAGCCTGACACCGAAAGACATCATAGTGATGTTGCCCGATGTGAACACCTATAGCCCGTTTGTTAAAGCTGTTTTTGGCGGTACAAAAGCGGGTGCTCAAGGGCGCAAAAAAATCCCCTTTGCCTTGATTGACCAATCCGGTGGTATGGAAAACCCAATTGTCGATGCCTATTTGTATTTATTAGGCTTGGGCGACAGTCGTTTCACTTTGTCTGAGTTGATCAGTGTGCTGGAAGTGCCGGCGGTATTGGCGAAGTTCGAGCTGACCGCGCAAGAGCTAGAGCGCATTCGACAATGGTCTACTGAGGTGGGTATCCGTTGGGGGCTAGATGCTCACACGGCGGAGCACCATTCATTACCCGCTCAAGAGTCACATACTTGGCTAAATGGCGTGCGTCGTATGTTATTGGGTTACGCCATGGGTCACGATCACATCTGGGAAAACACGTTAAGCTATGGCGACGTTGAAGGCTTAGAAGCGGCGGTTGCTGGTAAGTTAGCCGAATTTTTATCGGCCATTAATAAAGCGCAACAAGGTTTGCAAGCGTCGCTCACGCCGAAAGAATGGGTTGAGATGCTTTACTCGTTAAGTGAACAGTTCTTTTTGGTCGAGGAAGACGACAGTTTTCCTGCGTTGTTGAGCAAGCAATTAGACACCTTAACCTTGCAATGGCAGCACGCCTATTTTACGGACAAATTAGAGCAGCAGGTCATTCGACAGTTGCTCACCCCCATGTTGCAAGAAGCCCAAGGTGGGCAACGCTTCCTTGCGGGAAGAATCAATTTTTGCACTTTGATGCCGATGCGCTCGGTGCCGTTTAAAGTCATTTGTGTATTGGGCTTGAATGAAGGGGATTACCCGAGAAGCGTCGCCCCAATGGGCTTTGATCTGATGGTAGGGGATTATCGTAGCGGTGATCGTAGCCGCCGTGAAGACGACAAATACCTCTTTTTGGAAGCCTTGATGTCGGCGCGAGAATGCTTCTACCTGAGTTACGTCGGCAAGAGCATTCGAGATAATAGCGAGAAGAACCCATCGATTTTAGTCAGTGAATTGCTCGAATACATGGCGCAAAGTTGTGTCTTTGTCGGGGATGAAATATTGCCGCCTGAAGAGGCACAAGAGGCGTTTTTGGCAAAACTGATTGTTGAGCATCCGTTGCAGCCTTTTAATGAAAGCTACTATCAGCAAGACGCGCGTTTGTACAGTTACAGCGAGCAATGGTTGCCCGCGCTATTGGCCTCTCAGATCGAAGTGGATAAGCCATTAATGTCACCTCTCGCGGCGCAAGAAAGCACACGGGCTGAGCTGCCTCTTGAAGAGCTATCTCGGTTTGTTGGCAATCCGGCACGCTATTTTACCCAGCGTCGATTAAAAGCCTTTTTGAGCTTACGTGAAGAGGAAGAGTTTGAAGACGAGCCGTTTACCTTAGAAGGCTTATCAGGCTATTTGCTACGAGAAGACATGCTTGAGGCTTTGCTGCAGGGCGATGAAGACACCTTTTTTAAGCGCTTGCCCTTGATGGGGGTGTTGCCTTATGGCGCTTTTGGTCGGTTATCTTTGCAGCAATACCAAGATCAGTGTCGTCAGCTTATTCAGGTGTTACAAGGTTACGCCCTTGAAGCTTGCGCTCCGCTTGAAGTGAGCATTAACATCGGTGCGATTGCTTTGCAGGGCTGGCTAACATTAGACACTCCAACGACGCGTTTGTCGTATCGTATTGGGGATCTTTCCGCCCATCAAAAAATGCAAACCTGGATAGAGCATTTGGCGCTGTGCGCACAAGGCTCGCCAAAGCAGCATCATCTTGTGAACTTGGCGAAAAACGGCAAGGTTACACAGCATGGCTTCATCATAGTGGCCCCCGATGAAGCCAAAACGCATTTATCGCAAATCACCACCTTACTACAACAAGGTTTGTGTGAGCCGATTCCTCTGCCGTCGAAAAGCGCTGATGCTTGGTGTAAAAGCTATTGCTCCTCAAAAACCGCTGAAGACGAAGAGGCTGCATGGCAGCAAGCGCTTAAAATTTACCAAGACAGCAGCAGTGCGTTTAGCAGCAGCGAGGTCGAGGATGCTTATTGGCAACGCTATTTCCCTTCTTTGCTTGAGCAGCGAGACCGATTTACTCAGTTATGTGAAATGATTTGGCTGCCGATGCACCGCCACTTGGAGTTGTTTGAATGAGTAACATGACGCAGACAGCAGGCTCTGCTGTGACCCCAGTAACGACAGACGCATCGGTGCAATTGCTGGATGCATTGACCTTTCCCTTGTTTGGAAAACGCTTAATCGAAGCCAGCGCAGGGACAGGTAAAACCTATACCATTGCCAATTTGTATTTGCGCTTATTGGTGCCGACGGGGCAGCCTGGAGATTTAGAGCAGCCGCTGACCGTCGATCAGATATTGGTTGTGACCTTTACCGAAGCGGCCACCGCTGAGCTTAAAGCGCGTATTCGTGGCCGTATTCGAGTGGCCCGTAAAGCCTTGATGATGGGCACAACAAACGACGTATTTCTAAAAGACTGGTTAGCGGGTATGAACGCTGATCAAGAGTCTGACGCGATTGAAAAGTTACTCTACGCCGAAAAACAAATGGACGAAGCGGCGGTTTTTACCATTCATGGCTTTTGTCAGCGTATGCTGAGCCAGAATGCGTTTGAAAGTCGCATGCTGTTTCAACAGACCATAGAAACCGATGAACAAGCCCCCTTGTCGATGGCGGTGAAAGACGTTTGGCGCAGTGAGTTTTACCCGCTAGACGACAGTAAAGCGGCGTTAATTAAGCCCATTTGGTCTTCACCGGACGCCTTGCAAAAAGATTTGTCGTTATTGCAAAACCAGCCAGACGCAAAATTGGTGTCGCCCAATTACGACTGGGAAACCGCTTTAGCCGAATCTCAGCAAGCCATTGAAAAAGTGCGAGCCACTTGGCGCGAGCAAGCCCAAGACATTATAGAGGCGCTAGAGCAAAGCGGTATTAAGCGTACTTTCTGGCGCAAAGATCCGTCAAAAGACATTCTGGCGATGACCCAATGGGCCAATTCGACGCGTTTTGAATTGGACAAAAGCCTTGAGAAATTCGACTCCAGTGAGCACGCCACGCGTTTGAGTAAAAATGGCGAGCTGCCAGCGCATCCGTTTTTTGCCTCGGTACAAGCACTAAGAGAATCCTTTCCTGACGCGGGGCGCTTAAAGGCCGTCTTGTTGCAGCAACTTTGGGTCAAAACCCAAGAACGCATGGCACAGTGGAAGCGCAGCACCCAGTCGTTGACCTTTACCGATTTGTTGACCTCATTGGATGTGGCGTTAGGGCAAGACGAAGCAGGTAAGCTGGCGGAACGTATTCGTCACTTGTATCCGATTGCTTTGATCGACGAATTCCAAGACACGGACGCTGTGCAATATCGAATTTTTTCAACGGTATACCAGCCAGCTAATACAACGCAAAACCAATTGGGGCTGATTATGATCGGCGACCCAAAACAAGCCATTTATGCGTTTCGTGGCGCGGATATTTATACCTATTTGGCCGCCAAACAAAGGGTCGACAGCGTGTATTCCTTGGCGACCAATTACCGTTCATCTGCGGCCATGATTCAGTCAGTGAATGCCTTGTTTACCACCCATGAGGCGCCGTTTCGTGTGGCGGGTATTCCGTTTGTTGAAGTGCAAGACCGCGGCGTGGCTGGGCAATTTTCTCGTCATGGAACGGGACAACCGGCGTTGCAGTTTTTGTATCAGCAAAGCGATGAGCCGATTTCGAGTGCGCAATACCGTGCTGCCATGGCCGAGGCGTGCGCCGCGCATTTGCACCGCATTTTGTTAGAAGGGCAAAGTGGAGAGGCATTGATCGGTGAGCGCGGTGTGCGGCCAAAAGACGTGGCCTTGCTGGTGACCAATTTTAGCCAAGCCAATGCACTGAAAGATGCTTTGCGTCAGCGTGGCATTCCCAGTGTGTACTTGAGTGATAAAGGTTCGGTGTTTGAAACCGTCGAAGCGCGAGAATTATTAATTGTGCTGACGGCGATTTTGTCCAACGCCCAAGAAAGTAAGATGCGTTCGGCGTTAGCGACCAGTCTAGTGGAGTGGTCATTAGAAGAGCTGGATACGCTCAATCACGATGATGTGGTGTATGAAAAATGGGTGCAGTCTTTCCAGTACTATTTGGAATTATGGGAAACCCAAGGTTTGTTGCCCATGTTGCGCGAGTTTATGACGGACGTGGATCTCGCCACTCATATGTTGAGACAGATTGGCGGCGAGCGTAAGTTAACTGACTTTTTGCACCTCACCGAAAAACTGCAGCAAAAATCCCTAGAACTGGACTCCAAAGAAGGTGTGTTGCGTTATTTGCGTTTGGCCATTCAAAACCCCAATGGCGACAGTGACGAACAAAAAATTCGTTTAGAAACCGACGCCGAGTTGGTGCGTATTGTGACGATTCACAAAAGTAAGGGATTGGAATACCCGATTGTGTATTTGCCGTTTGCTTTGACGCCATTTCAAGATCGAGGCAAATCCGCGCTTTATCATGACGATCAGCAACAATTGTGGATCTCCATCGACCCAGACGAAGAAGAATCTGAACGCCATAAAGAAGAATTGTACGCCGCGGAAATTCGCTTGGCGTATGTGGCGTTAACACGATCAAAAGAAGCCTGCTTTATTGGTTGTATGGAAGTTGGCAAGGGAGCGACCAAATCCCGAGAGGCGATTTGTGATGTGCATTTGAGCGGTGTTGGCGCCTTGCTATGTGAAGGTGAGTCCCTTGAGGCAGGGGGATTAGTACCGACTATTGGGCGCTTAGTGGGTCGTCATCTGGACGGGAAAATGAGTCTGGTGGACTTGCCCAATGAAGCACCCGAATTACCACGTTTTAAAATGCTCGAAGTTCGCCATAACGAACCTCAAGCACGCCGCTTTAATGGTCGTGTGGAGCGAGATTGGTGGGTGGGCAGTTATTCTTCTTTGGTGGTGGAAGCCACGGAACAAAACGATGAAAGCCTGCCAGGTTTGGATGAAATGACGCGCCTTCAAGACCCCCTTGAAGAGGCACTAGAAGACGCGTCTTTGCTGGTTGATGCTTCGGCAGAACCAGAGCAGAACCGCTTTAGTTTTCCGCGTGGCGCTAAGCCTGGGACTTTCTTACATGACACGCTTGAAGGTAAAGGCATTCAAGACGTCGTCAATGACCCCAGTTTTAGAGACTTGTTGAAGTTGAGCTACCAAACCAATATGGAAGCATTTTATGAGCGCCAAGGGTTTGGTGAGTGGCGTTCTGTATTGAACGATTGGTTGGTCGACATTGTTAATACTGAATTGATAGAAGGCGTGTGTCTGGGGGATCTTCCTGTGTCGGCGTGTCGCAAGGAGCTGGAATTCTTTATGCCGGTGAATGGCATGAACGCTCTGCAGTTAGATCGCATTGCTCGTGAGCATGATAGGGTTTCTCGGTCGGCGCCAAGTATTCAAGATCGCCCGTTAAAGGGAATGCTCAAAGGCTTTATCGATTTGCTTTTCGAGTGGCAAGGACGTTATTACGTGCTGGATTATAAGTCGAACCATTTAGGTGATGATTTCACGGACTATCAAAACGATGCGATTGAGCACGCGATTGCGGACCACAGATACGATTTACAGTATCAACTTTATACCTTGGCATTGCATCGTTTGCTGAAACAGCGCCTGCCAAATTATGACTACGACACCCACGTTGGCGGTGTGGTGTATTTATTTTTACGGGGTATGACGCCAGGGCAAAAGACCGGTATTTTCAATTCGCGCTTGTCTAAGGCGCATGTTGAAGCACTGGATCAATTGTTTGCCGGTGAACTATCGCAGGAGGAAGGGCAGCTTGGACTTTTCTAATCAATTGGATTTATTAGCGCAGGCAGAGCCAACCTCCAATCCCCCTTTAATGGCATGGCAAGAGCAAGGGGTGTTGCGGGCGATTGACCGCCAGTGGATCGAACAGTTGGCGCACCACGTGAACGAGTCAAATGATGCGGTGCATATCGCGGGGGCTTTGTGCAGTGCGTATTTGGGGGCTGGGCATATTTGCATCGACTTGGTGTCACTTTGGAAAAAGCCACCAGAAGGCTTGGCTGTCACGGAATTAAAAGCGGCATTGGCCGCGAGCGGTGTGCATTCGGTTGCAGACTGGTGCGATGCGCTAAAGCAAAGTCAGTTGGTGAGCCTAGCGCTGCCATTGACGGAAAAACCGATGGTATTAAGTGGCACTCGCTTGTATTTGTATCGTTATTTTCAATACGAGCAGCAAGTGCTTTCTTATCTTAAACACCATGCTGGCGCGACGCCTTTTGAACCTGACGCGGCGATTATTGATCGATTGTTTCCCAACAAATCAGACACGGTAGATTGGCAAAAAGTCGCGGTCGCTAATGCGGCCAGTCTGCCATTTTCTGTGATTAGTGGTGGTCCAGGTACAGGGAAAACCACCACAGTTACCAAACTTCTGGCTTTGTTGGTGTCGCAATCGGCGGCGCAAGGCAAGGTATTAAGAATAGAGCTGGCGGCGCCTACCGGAAAAGCGGCAGCACGTTTGACTGAGTCGATTGCAAATGCCAAACGTTCGTTACCTCTAGAAGAAGACATTAAAGCGGCCATTCCCGAACAAGCAAGCACACTGCATCGCTTGCTCGGCAGTGACTTCGGCCGCAGTCGTTTTAAGCACAATAGAGACAATCCGCTGCATTTGGATGTGTTGCTGGTGGATGAAGTGTCCATGGTGGATTTGCCTATGATGGCGAAGCTGATTGACGCCTTGCCACCGCACGCGCGGCTTATTTTGCTGGGCGATAAAGATCAGTTGGCCTCGGTGGAAGCGGGCAGTGTGTTGGGGGATTTGTCGTTAGGCATTGAAAGTGCCTATTTTCAGGCGGATTGGGCGCAGCGCTTGACCCGCTTAACGGGCGAAAACGTGAGTCAGTTTGCGAACCCTGAAGCGCCGCTGATCAGTCGCTCATTGACCCTATTGCGCACCAGTTATCGTTTTGACGCGAACAGTGGGATAGGGCATTTAGCCAAAGCCATGAACGCAGGCAACGCCCAAGATGCCATTTATCAACTGCAAAACAATCCTCGTGATGTGCATTGGCAGGTGCCCACCGAACAGCAAACCAAGCCGGACATCGCGACCTTAGCCAAGGGCTATGATGACTACTGGGACGCAGTACGGCAGCAAAAGGACATAGTGTCGCTTTATGCCGCTTTTTCTCGTTATCAAATCCTGACCGCTGTGCGTCAGGGTGAATTCGGCGTTGAGCAAGTGAATAAACAGCTTGAGTTGTATTTTTATCAGCGTGGGCGAGTCAAAGATCCGCATGTTTGGTACCCAGGAAAAGCCGTCATGCTGACGCGTAATGACGCCAGCCTAGGGTTGTTTAATGGTGATATTGGCTTATGCATGCCGGATGAATCTCAGCGTTTACGAGTCTGGTTTATGCAGCCAGATGGCTCATTTACGGGCTTGTTACCAAGTCGTTTGAGTGCGTTTGAAGTGGTGTTTGCGATGACGGTTCATAAATCACAAGGCTCGGAGTTCGAGCGTGTTGCCTTGTTGTTGCCATTGACGCCATCGCCTGTGTTAACGCGAGAGTTGATCTACACAGGAATCACTCGGGCGAAGCAGGATTTTACCCTGTGGGGCGCCGCGCATTTGGTGACTGCGGCCGCTCAATCTCGGATTCAGCGTAACTCAGGTTTGCCGGATGAACTTTGGCTAAGCGCTTGATAATAGAATATTTGGCACCATTAATAGAAAACTTCATTGTCCAATACGTTAGAAAGGCAATATAAGGCTTTTGTAAGATTCTTGCTGTGATTCTTTTATGGTAGGGTAAGCGTAAATTTCGACACTAAATACAGTAGAAAGAGAGTAGTAGCAGTAATGGCAAAAGAAATTGTTTTAACCGGTATTACAACTTCAGGTACACCACACTTAGGCAACTACGTGGGTGCTATTCGTCCTGCAATTGAAGCAAGCCGTCAAGACAACACGGATGCTTACTTTTTTATGGCGGATTACCATGCTTTGATCAAATGCCAAGATCCAGCACGTGTTCAACAATCTCGCCAAGAGATTGCCGCGACCTGGCTAGCGTGTGGCTTGGACACAGACAAAGCGACATTTTACCGTCAATCCGATATTCCAGAAATTGCTGAACTGAACTGGCTACTGACTTGTGTTACTTCAAAAGGTTTGATGAACCGAGCGCACGCCTACAAAGGGGCAGTAGACGCCAATCTTGCCGATAGCCAAGACCCTGATTTTGGCATCACCATGGGCTTGTTCTGCTACCCAGTGTTAATGGCGGCGGATATTTTGGCGTTTAATGCCAATAAAGTGCCTGTGGGTCGTGACCAAATTCAGCACATTGAAATGGCGCGTGATATCGCAGGCCGTTTTAACCACTTGTTCGGCCAGCACTTTACCTTACCTGAAGCGGTTGTTGGTGAAGAAGGCTCGATTTTGAAAGGCTTAGACGGCCGCAAAATGAGTAAGAGTTACAACAACACGATTCCTCTTTTTGATACTGAGAAAAAGCTTCAAAAAGGCATTAATAAAATCAAAACCAACTTATTAGAGCCAGGCGAAGCGAAAGATCCAAACGACTCTACTGTGTTTGATATCTATAAAGCGTTTGCCACACCGGAACAAACCGCTGAAATGCGTCAGAAATTTGCAGATGGTATTGCTTGGGGCCAAGCGAAGAAGGAACTTTTTGAGTTGATCAATGGTCAACTAGCTGAGCCTCGTGAAAAATATCTAGAACTGATGGCGAATCCTGCTCAGGTTGAAGAAATTCTTCAAGCTGGTGCAGAAAAAGCACGAGCTCGTGTGCGTGGATTCATTTCAGACCTTCGCAATGCCGTGGGTCTTGTAAATTTCAAATAAATTGGAGAGTTTTGTGAAATCGACTGTATATGCCATGTTAATGGCGTTTGTTTTAGCGATGGGGGTTGGTGGTTTTAGTGCTGACGTTCAAGCGAAAAAATTTGGCGGCGGTAAGAGCTTCGGGAAAAGTTTTTCTTTTTCTAAATCTAAAAGCAGCAACACATCTACTATCCCTAAAGCGACGAATACCACAGCGCCTAAGAAAAGTGGTTTTCTTGGCGGCCTAGGCGGCGGTTTACTGGGTGGTTTGTTGGCAGGTGGTATTTTTGCTGCCTTGATGGGCAGTGGCGCATTTGACGGCATTTCATTCGGCGACATTTTATTATTCGCAGTGATTGGCTTCTTGATCTATAAGTTTTTCATCGCGCCAAAGCGTCGTGCAGCACAGGCTCAAGCCGCTGGTTACGGTACTACTATGAACCGTGAAACACCGACTTCGACGCGTGATCAGTTTACGCCATCGCCTATGTCTGGCGTGCCAGGTTTTGGTGGTCAGCCAGAGTTTCAACTGCCACCGGGCTTTAATGAACAAGCGTTTGTTGCGGAAGCGAAAAACCATTACATCGCTTTGCAAAAAGCATGGGACAATAACGACTTTGATGAAATTCGCAGCTACGTCAGTGCAGACCTTTTTGTCATGCTTCAAGAAGAAAGAGCGAAGCATGGTGAGAATATGCCTCGTACTGAAGTGATTTCATTGATGGTTGAGCTTGTACGTGGTGAGTTTATTGGCTCTATTGCGTCCATCTCGCTAAAATTCTCAGGCTGGATCAAAGAAGGTGATCAGACTTCTGATACCAATGAAGTTTGGCATTTGGAAAAGAACATGTCGGATGAGAAAGGCAACTGGACGATTGTTGGTATTGAACAAGACAGTTAATAGTCGAGTCTCTCTGAGCTAGGTTTAACGCGGAGTCATTGATAAGATGGCTCCGCGTTATTGTTTTAATAAAATCGAATATGGATGTAAGTCATGTCAGAATTGGCGCCTATGAAAGAATCTGGAAAAGCCTTAGCGGAAAGCAAAAAAGGTGAATTGCTACAATATCTTACCTTTAAATTGATCGATGAAACTTACGGCATTAATGTTTTACAAATCAAAGAAGTGCTTCGCTACAGTGAAATAGCTCCAGTGCCTGGTGCGCCTTCTTATGTGTTAGGCATAGTGAATCTACGTGGTAATGTGGTTACTGTAGTGGATACGCGTGTCCGTTTCGGTTTGCCAGAATGCACGATTACGGATGATACTCGTATCATCATAATTGAGCATGATGGAGAGCAAATTGGTCTATTAGTGGACGCTGTTCAAGAAGTGTTTTACCTCTACCAAGGTGAAATTGAGCAGAGCCCAAGCGTCGGTAATGACGAAGCACTGAAGTTTATCCAAGGTGTTTACCAAAAAGACGATGAGTTGGTTATTTTGCTGGAACTTGATCGCATGTTTGAGCGCAATGAAGCGCTTGGCATCGAAGCCATGTAAGCGAATAGATCACGATTAAGCTCGAAATATGAGCCAAAAAAAACCATGCTGAGCATGGTTTTTTTGTGTCTGCTTTTCTTGTTTAGCGATCCCAGTAGGCTTCTTCTAAGCTGTCTTCTCTTTCGGGTAGGCCGCGGGAAAGACGAGGTGCGCTTTGCGCCAGAATCTCATAACTCACACGGTTTGCGTATTTACAAATCTGGGCAAAAGATGAGTAGGCAAGGAAAGGTGCCGCGTGTTTGCTGGAGTTAGGTTGCGCCTCACGATGAAAATGATTGGCTGAAATGTCGTGCAGTAACGCCGATAAGGCGCCATCCCCAGCACCATTGGTGTTACGGATTTTCTCAGGGCCACCCATGTAAGGGTCAATGTGAGAAAATACCTTAATCGGGTTTTCACAGGCTTGGCGCATCATTGGACGGCTGAATTCCCAGCGATTGAAATCTGCAACATCGGCGGATTTTATCGGGTTGGTGGTTTCTCGTTTTAGCGTGTTTTCTGTATGGCCACACAAATACAAACCGTCAGGGCCTGCAGTGAGCAGAACCATGTCTACGTAGTCGAGAATCGCATCGGCGGCTTGCAACGGGTCTGAGAAGCCAGTGAGTGCTTCCGCTTCCAGCTCGTTCATTGCCAACACATTGACATCACGTTTGATCAGCTCAAGCAGCTCATCGCGATGGTCGTCGACGAGGTGCTTTGTACCAAGCGTTAACACCGTTGGAATGTGATGCTTGTTGGCGTATGCCATGGCGCTCAGCATCGCTTGTTTAATGGGTTTTCCTTGGTGACGTAGTGGATAGGCGCAGCTCACAAAGGCCGCCGCGCCAGCAATAATGTCTTCCGGAATATGCTCATGGCTCAGTTCGTCCATATCGCCAGGTGCAATCGCAAAGGTGCGCTCGCCATCTGGAGTGATAAGGGTGATGCCACGGCCAATGTCACCATTTACTCCTTGCAAGTGGTTCATATCGACCTTGCTGCTGGTGTGGCAAATGTAGTGATAAGCAGGGGAGCCCAGTGCGATGTTGGCAGACATTACGCCGAGTAGTACGGATTTGTCATCGGCTAAAACCGAATAATTGTGAATGGTGTTGCCGATCGTACCGCCAGCAAAATGATCAGAAATACTCTGCTGAGCGGTCAGCTCTTTGTAGATCGCTGATGCGGTATCCACATCGACCAGATTGGATAACCCCTTTTGAATGTTAAAGGTCGTTAAAAAATCGTCAGAGATATTGGCAATAACATCGACAATGGTTTCGTCTAGCCCGACAATATAGGTGTCTTTATCAGGGCGAACTTCAGAGGTAGGCAAAATAGGCTTTGCTTCAGAAACTGGAAAATAGTGTTTGATTTTACGTCTACCTGGGAATTTCATACTTTTGTCCGCTGATAAGTTAATGGTTTTATTTTATCAAAACATTGACCATTCGGGCAGTTATCTAAAATAAATGTAAGAGAAAAATGAACGAATCACAGCTAGATCGATACAGTCGACAACTTTTACTGCCTAACTTTGATATTGAGGGGCAGCTTGCCTTATCGAGTGCGACGGTTTTGGTCATCGGCATGGGAGGCTTGGGTAATATTGCTGCCACCTATTTAGCGAGTGCCGGTGTGGGTGAATTAATACTAGCAGATGGCGACCATCTAGAGCTCAGTAATTTACCGCGACAAGTGCTTTATAACGAAGGCCACCTTGGGAGCAACAAAGCTCAGGCGGCAAAGGTGGAATTGCTCGCAAAAAACTCAGAAAGTCGTATTCAAGCCATCACGGAGCATTTAGCAGGGGATCCGTTGTCTCAGGCTGTGACCAAAGCGAGTGTGGTATTGGATTGCACAGACAATTATCAAGCTCGCCAAAGTATCCACCGTGCGTGCTTCAACGCAAAGACACCGTTAGTGAGCGCCGCGGCGATTCGTTGGGAAGGGCAATTGATTAGCTTTCTCTATGATCAGAACGCATCTCCTTGTTATGAATGCCTTTATCCTTCTATGTCTGACAATCAGTTAAGTTGCAGCGAAAGTGGCGTGATAGGGCCTGTGGTGGGTTCTTTGGGGGTGTTGCAGGCATTGGACGCACTCAAGATCGCCAGCGGTTGCGGCCGAGTAGAGCATGGCTTGCTGAAGTTATTTGATGGCATGGAAGGGCGGTGGCGTGAAATGCGTGTAACCCAAGACCCTGAATGCGCATTTTGCGGTAGCCAAACGGCCTAGGTGGGAAAACGCCGCGCTTGAAAAGCCATAGAAGGTCCCTATTTTAGTTATTAATATTTTTCGCTAAGCATTTTGGCGCAGATTCGTTAGAATTCGCCTCAAGAATTTTATCTGGCAAAAAACGTCAGAAACCACTTATTTACAGGAGCAAATTACATGAGCGATGTGAAACACGCTAAATTAATGATTTTGGGATCCGGTCCCGCAGGTTATACCGCCGCTGTCTATGCGGCTCGTGCTAACTTAAACCCTGTAATGATTACTGGTATGCAAATGGGCGGTCAGCTTACGACCACCACAGACGTAGACAACTGGCCAGGTGATGATCAAGGTGTGCAAGGTCCTGAACTAATGGAACGCATGCGTAAGCACGCTGAGCGTTTTGAGACTGAAATCATTTTTGATCATGTTAACAAAGTAGATTTGAATAACCGTCCATTCCGTTTAGAAGGCGATGACGGTGTTTATACTTGTGATGCGCTGATTATTTCAACGGGTGCCAGCGCTCAGTACCTTGGTCTTGAAAGTGAAACCAAATTCATGGGCCAAGGGGTTTCTGCTTGTGCGACCTGTGATGGTTTCTTTTACCGTAACCAAGACGTTGCTGTGATCGGTGGTGGTAATACCGCTGTTGAAGAAGCTCTATATTTAGCGAACATTGCGAAAACAGTGACCGTGATTCACCGTCGAGATAAATTCCGCTCTGAAAAAATCTTGTCGGATAAATTGCTAGAAAAAGCGAAAAACGGCAATGTGAAAATCGAATGGTACTCAGAATTGGATGAAGTTCTAGGTGATGCCAACGGCGTAACGGGCGTGCGTATCAAGAACAGCCAAACCGGTGAGAAGAAAGATCTAGCGGTTGCTGGTGTCTTTGTTGCGATTGGCCATAAGCCGAACACAGACATCTTCCAAGGTCAGCTAGAGATGAAAGACGGCTACCTTAAAGTGCAAACAGGCTCACAAGGCAATGCCACACAAACCAGTATCGAGGGTGTATTTGCAGCGGGCGATGTGAGTGATCACATTTATCGTCAAGCCATTACGTCAGCCGGAACAGGTTGTATGGCCGCGCTGGATGCCGAACGTTTCCTAGACTCTCTAGAATAATTGGCTATTTAGAATAGCGGGTTACTGAATTGAGAACACAAAAAAACCGATCCTAGGATCGGTTTTTTTAGATCAGTAACAAGGTGATTGAGATGCGAATCGTCTCACGTTACTCACAGTGAATTACTGAGCGTTGTAAGCTTCTACGCCTTCAACTAGGGCTTTCTTCGCTTCTTCAGCGCTTGCCCAACCTTCTACTTTTACCCATTTGCCTTTTTCAAGCGTTTTGTAGTTTTCGAAGAAGTGTTCGATTTGATCACGTAGCAATTGTGGGATGTCGTTCACATCTTGGATGTGGCCGTATTCTTTGCTCAGTTTCTCGTGAGGAACAGCAACCAATTTTGCGTCCATGCCAGCTTCGTCAGACATGTTTAACACGCCTACTGGACGACAGCGAATAACAGAACCTGCGACTACTGGGTAAGGTGTGATAACAAGAACGTCAACTGGGTCGCCGTCATCAGCCAAAGTGTTATTTACGTAGCCGTAGTTAGCAGGGTAGAACATAGGGGCTGTCATGAAGCGGTCAACAACAAGCGCGTCCATGTCTTTGTCTACTTCGTATTTCACAGGGCTCGCTTGCGCTGGAATTTCGATGATGACATTGATGTCATTTGGTAGGTCTTTGCCGGCAGGAATTTTACTATAGCTCATTGTTTTATCTTCCAATGGTGTTAAATATGGACGACATTATAAAAGCTCGCTAAGGTCTACGCCAGTTATCGAGGCAATCGACTTGTGTTTATTTACAAAAATTTTAGAAAAAATGCTTTAAATTCGACCGAAAGCTTTATAACTTATTGCTTTCTTTCTAGATTTAGCTAGTCTTACAGTGTGATCAAAATATAGTCGCGGAGACGAGAATGACAAAATCTGAGCTGATAGAACTGCTAATTGATCAGCAATCTCACTTGCCAGTGAAGGATGTTGAGGAAGCTATTAAGACAATGCTTGATCATATGTCTGATGCTCTGTCGAATGGTGAGCGTATAGAGATCAGAGGTTTTGGCAGTTTCTCATTGCATTACCGTGCACCGAGAGTGGGTCGCAACCCGAAAACAGGTGAGTCTGTTGAGCTGTCGGCAAAGTACGTTCCGCACTTCAAACCTGGAAAAGAATTGCGCGAATTGGTGAATCTACCGGATGCCGAGATAAACGAACTTAACTAATTTACGTCTTATGCCTCGAAATTTGTTAGCTATCACGGCATAATGTTGCCATTCTAATTTGGTGGGTTGTTTTATGCTTAAATGGCTGAAAAGAGTTGTTTTTACAATTCTGATTGTCTTTTTCCTTGCCGTTGGTGTGTTTTTCGCCATCAAAAACCCCCAGCTTATCCATCTTGATTTGGTTTTTTGGCAAGGACCTGAATTGAGTGTCGCTTTATACACACTTCTCTCTTTTACTATTGGTGCCTGCGTGGCTCTGATTGTGAGCTCTGTTACGTATTTTCGTTCTGAGCGTCAAGTTCGAGTGCTTAACAAGCGCCTCGAAAAAGTACAGCATGAGGTAGAGACTTTACGCAAAGCGTCTCTTGCTCAAGAACTGTCAGTAGGGAAGGAGTAACGGCGTTGACCGAAGTCGGGTTGTTTATTGTTCTTTTTGCTGCGCTTTTTTTAGGCTGGGCAATGGGGCGGAAAAACCCAGCTAAAAAGTCTAAGCGCGAGAAGAAAAGCGTGCCGCCAGACTATTTTCGCGGCCTCAATCACCTACTTAATGATCAGCATTCTGAGGCCATTGATGCCTTTGTTGATTCCCTAGAAGTCAATTCCGATACGTTTGATATCCATTTAACGTTAGGCAATTTGTTTCGCAAAAAAGGCGAAATTCAAAAAGCCATCAACGTTCATCAAAACTTACTTGCCCGTCCAGAAATCACACAGCGTGAAATGCGCATGGTGCAGCTTGAATTGGCCAGCGATTTCATGTCGGCGGGCCTATTAGACCGAGCAAGTCGTTTGTTGCTCAATATGGCAACCGCGTCTAAGAAAAGCGAATTTCATTCGAAAATTCTAACCTTGCTGGTCGACCTCTATGAGTTTGAGCAAAGCTGGGACAAGGCCATTCAAATTAGCAGTGAGCTGATTAAAGATTCCCCCACGAAGAAAGAAATCAAACGCTTAGCGCACTTTCACTGTGAGATGGCTGAAATCTTCTCGAAAAAAGAGCTGTGGAAAGAGGCCTTTCAGCATTATAAGCAGGCGCTAGGTGTCGACTCCAGCTGCGTGCGGGCCAGTGTGGGTGCCGCGAATGTGCTGAGCAGCCAACGGCGTTATCGCGATGCGATCAAAGAGCTGAAGCAGGTCGCGGAGCAAGACCCAGAATTCATTTCCATTATCATCCCGCAATTAAAAGATTGTTATCAGCGAGTTTGGGGTGGCAGTGGTTTTATTAAGTTTTTGCAAGAGCAAAATCAGAAGAAGCCATCGGCAGCGTTGATTTTGGCGCTGGCTCAGCATTACATGGAAGACGATAAAGAATACGCCGAGATGTTTTTGGTTGAACAGCTTCGTTCGCACCCGACATTAAAGGGTTTTCGAGAGCTGATTAACCTGCAAATGAAAGACTCTCGTGGACAGAATCAGCAACATCTTGAAGTTTTGTACGAATTGATTGATCAGTTGGCTCAGGTAAAACCTCAGTTCCAGTGCCGTCAGTGCGGTTTTTCTGGGTATCAACTGCATTGGCAATGCCCAAGCTGCAAAAACTGGGGTGTGGTAAAACCGATTCATGGTCTGGAAGGCGAGTAGCCTTTTCCCACGTAAAAAATAGTAGAATACCCTTAGTGATCAAACCTATTGCTGCTATTGCCATCAACGGCAATGGCTGAGCAAGTTAATATAGAAAAAAGAGGACCTTGAATGAGCTGCCAATCCCCTATAGTGGTTGCCCTAGATTACCCAACCATGGCGCAATCCATTGAGATGGCGAAACGACTTGACCCTAGTCAATGCCGAGTGAAAGTGGGTAAAGAGTTATTTACTACCGCAGGTCCTGCCATCTTAGAGGCGCTTCATAAATTAAATTTTGACGTTTTCTTAGATCTGAAATTTCATGATATTCCAAATACCGTAGCGAACGCTGTGAGTGTTGCGGCGGATGCCGGAGTGTGGATGGTGAATGTTCATGCGTCTGGTGGTCGTCGTATGATGGAAGCCTCAGCGAATGCATTGGCGCAGCGCGCTGATAATAAAACCTTGTTGATCGCCGTAACGGTATTAACCAGCATGGATCAATCGGACCTGGCTGAAGTAGGGATCGATTTGACCCCAGAACAGCATGTAAAACGTCTTGCTACCTTGGCTCAGTCTTCAGGTATGGACGGCGTAGTCTGTTCGGCGCAAGAGTCGTCTATGTTGTCTTCTGAATTGGGTAAAGACTTTGTGCTAGTAACGCCAGGGATACGCCCAGCGGGCTCTGCACAAGGCGATCAAAAGCGCATTATGACACCGTCTGAAGCAATGGCGGCAGGCAGTCATTATTTGGTAATGGGTCGTCCTATTACGCAAGCAGCAGACCCAGTCGCTGTCTTGACACAAGTAAATAAAGAGCTGGGTGTTTTCGCTTAGCCGCTGTTTACTTGCGAAAACGCTTAAAAGCTCTTACTCTAAAACCGTGATTTGTTCTTTTTGATAAAGACGATTTATTTTTGTAAATAACAACATGCCGTTCTTATTGATCAAAATAGACCGTTCTTATTCATCAAGAGTAGGTCACGGTTTTTTAATGGCAGGATGCCATGCTTCATTCATTAAAAAGGATTTTATGATGACTTCAATTCAATACGTTCGTACTTTCTTGCGCTGCGTTCTTGTGATGTTGGTGCTCTCTCCATTGGCTCTTTTTGCGGCTCAACCGCTGGATATTAATACGGCAACGGCGGATCAAATCGCTGCGGTTATGTCTGGAGTGGGTGACAAAAAGGCACACGCTATTGTTGCTTATCGAAGTGAAAATGGCCCTTTCAAAAGCCTTGATCAATTAACAGAAGTAAAAGGCCTGGGAGACGCTTTGGTTGAGCGAAACAAAGCTTTTATTCAGATTGTCGAGCCGCCAATGGTAGACGCCAAAGAATAGCGCGAGCCGATAAACACTGTGCCTTGTGTGGCAAAGTGGCGCGTTTAATTGCCAGCGATTTAAATGAGCATGTTAAAGCCAAGTGGGTCCTAGATTAACTTGGCTTTTTGCTGCTTGTTTAGGGGGGATAGTGGCCTTTTTTGTGATATTTGGCGCGCCGCTATTTTCTCTGCATTTTCTCACTATAATCAGATTTGAAGCCAAAAATTTGCTACTCTATGGCGTTGTTTGTCACTCCATTAGGTAGAAAATCGTGTCACAAGAATTTCAAGTTGTTTCTTCATATGCTCCAGCGGGCGACCAGCCTAAAGCGATTGAAAAACTCGTACAGGGTGTGGAAGCGGGTTTAGCGCATCAAACACTGCTTGGTGTGACAGGGTCTGGTAAAACCTACACAGTGGCAAACGTTATCTCTCAAGTGAAACGTCCTACTATTGTCATGGCTCACAACAAGACGCTAGCGGCTCAACTGTACGGCGAATTCAAAGAGTTTTTCCCCAATAATGCGGTCGAATATTTCGTCTCCTATTACGACTATTATCAGCCAGAAGCTTATGTGGCGGCGTCGGACACCTTCATCGAGAAAGACGCCTCAGTCAACGAGCACATAGAGCAAATGCGCTTGTCAGCGACCAAAGCCTTATTAGAGCGGGAAGACGTTATTATTGTAGCGACTGTGTCCGCTATTTATGGTTTGGGTGACCCTCAGTCTTACCTAAAAATGATGCTGCATTTGGATCGAGGCGATCGGATTGATCAGCGCGCCGTGCTGCGCCGTTTGGCTGAGTTGCAATACAGCCGCAATGATTTGGTGTTAGAGCGCGGTAACTTTCGCGTGCGCGGCGATGTGATTGAGGTGTTTCCTGCGGATTCTGAAGACACTGCGATTCGTATCGAGCTGTTCGACGATGAAGTCGAAAACTTGTCCATGATCGACCCGCTGACGAACAAAACCATTCGAAAAGTGCCTCGCGTCACGATTTACCCTAAGACTCACTATGTGACGCCAAAAGAAACCGTGGTAGCGGCGATTGAACGCATCAAGGTTGAGTTAGATGAACGATTAGAACAGCTTAAATCGCTCAATAAATTGGTCGAATTACAACGCTTAGAACAGCGTACTCGTTATGATTTAGAAATGATGCAAGAGCTTGGTTATTGTTCAGGTATCGAGAACTACTCACGTTATTTGTCGGGTCGAGAAGAGGGATCGCCGCCGCCAACGCTGTTTGATTATTTGCCAGCTAACGCGTTATTAATAATCGATGAATCTCACGTGACCGTGCCGCAAATTGGCGCCATGTACAAAGGCGACCGCTCGCGCAAAGAAAATCTGGTTGAATACGGCTTTCGTTTGCCGTCTGCATTAGATAACCGACCGATGCGCTTTGAAGAGTGGGAGCAGATTAAACCTCAAACCATCTTTGTTTCGGCGACGCCTGGCAAATACGAAGAAGAGCACCAAGATTGGGTAGTTGAGCAAATTGTGCGTCCTACTGGATTGGTTGACCCCATATTAGAAGTGCGCCCTGTGGCAACACAGGTGGACGATTTACTGTCTGAAATTAATAAGCGTGCCCCTATTGGTGAGCGGGTGTTGGTGACTACTTTAACCAAGCGCATGTCTGAAGATTTAACCGATTATCTAAACGATCACGGTGTACGGGTGCGTTATTTGCACTCGGATATAGATACCGTCGAGCGGGTAGAGATTATTCGTGATTTGCGCTTGGGAGAGTTTGATGTGCTTGTCGGGATCAACTTGTTACGAGAAGGTTTGGACATACCAGAAGTCAGCTTGGTGGCAATTTTGGACGCCGACAAAGAAGGCTTTTTGCGTTCAGAGCGCTCGCTGATTCAGACTATTGGTCGTGCTGCTCGTAACGTTAACGGTCGTGCCATTTTGTACGCGGATCGAATCACAGGTTCTATGGAGCGCGCGATGAGTGAAACCACTCGCCGTCGAGCCACACAGGAAGCCTATAATGAAGAGCATGGCATCACACCGACCGGTATCACGAAATCCGTCGAAGACATTCTAGAAGGCGCTTATAACCCTGGCGCGGGCAAAGGTCGAGGCAAGCAAGCGAAGAAAGTGGCAGAAACCGCGAAAGACTATCAAGTAGAGAGCATGGAAGACGTAGCGCAAGTGCGTAAAGCCATGATACAACTACAAAAAGAAATGGTCATTGCCTCTGAGAGTTTGAAATTTGAACTGGCGGCGGGCTACCGTGACCAGATACACCAGTTACAGAGAAAACTAAAGGATGTCGGTGAAGCTTAAGATAAGCAGGCAAAATACCTGACACTTAAGATAAAAAACAAGAGGATACTATGGCTATTACGCTTCGTAATTACAACATTGTTCGAGTGATTGATAATGGTGTCATCGTAAACTGTACCGTGATTTCGATGTGTTATGAATTCGCCACAGTGAAGTTTCGGGGTAAGGAATACAAGGTACCTTATCATCTAATTGATGAGGTGGTTGGGCACGAATTGCTGATCCCTGTTTGATCACAGAGAGGGACTTTTCTCTCGATAAAACAAACACTTCAAAAAAATGCGTCAAAGGCTTGTCAAAGCCAAACTCCTGCGTATAATAGCCAGCACTTTTAGGACTATAGCTCAGTTGGTTAGAGCGCATCCTTGACATGGATGAGGTCGGCAGTTCGAATCTGCCTAGCCCTACCAAATTCTAAGAAAGCCTCGATATTGTGATTGCTCACGACATCGAGGCTTTTTTGTATCTACAAGCCACAAACCTCCCTCCAATAAACTGCTCCGCTTACTGAATCAAGAGCCGAACCCCTTTTTGCCCCACAAACCTCTTGCACTGTTAACAGGACAGGCACTCCAAGAAGTCAGTGTTTTCGCGGTTCTTAGCATGGGTGTCCTGATAAGTTTTTCTGATAAGTTTCCTGATAAGTTCCATAAGTTTCCCTAGATTTACCAGGCAACCCAAACCTCGTCGCCGAAGGTATCCTCACCCTAAACGACACTTTCCCACCCGAAATGAAAGGCAACTGGTCCATCGACAAAGTCACCGCACGAGGCGACAGCAAAGCAGGGTATAGGTATGCTGTGGTTTCTAGTTAGGTGGTTTGAGATTATCAATAAAATCAGGCAGTTTTCTTTTAAAGCCTGTTTCATTAAGCCCTTTTTTACCGAAATGAGAAAAAATTTGTAATGCAAGTAAGAGAGTAGTTGCTGTGAAATTAACAATATCAAAATTAAAGTTTTTATTGTAAGAGTCGCCATGGGCAATGCGGCTTCGGGCATTATAAAGAGTTGCTGCATATTCTTTAGTATGATTTGATTTTTTATTTTTATTAGAATGATTTATTAAATAAACTCTATTTTTGAAGTTGTCAGTTGTTTTGCTCTCATCGTCAAAGTTTACTAGTGTTTCAATGGAGATTGTTAGTTTTACTATTTGTAATTCTTTATCCTTTTCATCGATTGCGTCTGAAAACCATTTAAATGATCTTGTAAATAATTCTCCAATTGATTTCTCAAAGCTATCATTTTTTATGATCTTATCTGCTATGCTAAATAATAAATCATAAGTTTCTTTGTTTTCAGTTGAAAAGGTATTAAGGTTTTTCCAGAATTTATCATATGAGTCATTGTTATAATTAAATTTATATGACACAGACTCTTCCATTTTATTTCCATTTTTTTCATAAAGGAAAAAATTGAAAGTGTGTGGTTTTTTTGTTTCACTCCTGATGATAGGGTTTAAGAAATTATTGTTACCAAAGAAAAAACCATATAAAACCAGAAGAGCGTCAAGTGAGAAATTACTTGCTTTTAAAGCTCTTTTTTCAGCATATTTAAATGATGTATTAATGTCGGAAAAGATTGTTATGTAGCGGTTAGGTTCGAAGTCTCTGCTATTTTTATATCTGTCTAGATAGTCTTTTTTTGAATATTTTTCGGAAATATTATCGATTTTAATGTTTTTGCTTAGTTTTATTTCTTCTGTTAATCTAATTGTGTGTAATGGAAATTTGAAGGTGTAATTAGAAAGGCTGCTCTTTTGTTCTTTTATTTTATTGGTGATGATTTTTTCTAATGATGAATTTTTATCTTTGTTCTCTGATATTAAATTTGGATGTATTTTTTCATTAATAAGATCAAAAGCAATGTAGTCGACTAATGTGTTGATCTCTGATTTCTCAATAAATATTTGGTTGCTTTTTTTTAATATTTCCGAAATCTGGTTGGTTATTTTGACTGTGTTCTTGTTTTTATATAACTGAGGTGCTGTAGGTATTCCTCTCGTTATTCTTTCCTTTATTTCTATTGCTTTTTCTCTAGAATATGGTTCGATGATGCCTCCAATTTTAAAGTCACTTTTTTTGATGTGTTCACGTGAGTCTTCTTGAAAGGATTTGTGCTCGTGTGCATACTGCTCAATTAAATCATCAAACAATTTATATAATTTTTTATTTATCTGTACTGCCATGTAATGCTCTAATCCAATGATGATCCTAAAAAATCATTTTTAAACAGATCTACTCTTAAAACAACACCTATTCCATAACCCCACTCGAATCTTGATCCAACATTCTCCTTGCACTGGCAAAATCCAGTGCCGGGATTCGAACCTCGTTTTACATAGTGACCTAAAACACTCACTGTGTGTTTTTTTGTGGCCGGAGTTCGCCTGTTATGATGGGTCTTTGTTGGGCCAGCTTCGGTTGGGCCGTACCTTTGGGTGATTGTGAGAGCCCAGATTAACAGGACAGGCACTCCAAGAAGCCAGCACTGTTAACAGGACAGGCACCTCAAGAAGCCAGTGTTTTCGCGGTTCTTAGCATGGGTGTCCTGATAAGTTTGCTGATAAATTTCCTGATAAGTTCCATAAGTTTCCCTAGATTTACCAGGCAACCCAAACCTCGTCGCCGAAGGTATCCTCACCCTAAACGACACTTTCCCACCCGAAATGAAAGGCAACTGGTCCATCGACAAAGTCACCGCACAAGGCGACAGCAAAGCAGGGTATAGGTGTACCGTAGTGGCGAGTGAAGTGGTTTGAATGGTGCCATTTTGGCAACACGTTGGCACTGGTGTGAGCGTGGTGTCATAATGGCATCAAGCAGTGTTTTTTCTGCTTTTCTTTAACTTACAAGGGGTAAAAAATGAAAAATCAAAATGTGAAAGCAGTAACTTAACAGTTAACGGAGTTAGTACGAAACAGAGAAAAATACAAAAATTTTGGCCGAATTATAAGTAGGCCAAGGAGAATGCTATGACTATATCTCATGTACAAGAAAATGTGCGGCTCGTTGCCAGAGCCCCAAAAGATGTTCAAGAGATCATTACTAATGCGGCGGAGTTATCCGGTGCCTCAATGTCTCAGTTTATGATTGATGCAGCCTTAGATAAGGCAAAAGAAGTGGTAGAACGAAATAGACTGCTAATGTTGTCTATGGAAGGAGCTAACCGATTTTTTGAAGCATTAGACAATCCGCCAGAGATTCAACATCTTGATGACGCTTATAAAGCGCTAAAGGGTTATGAAAATGGCACTGTCACCTTTGAAAGAAAGCCACAATCGAAAACGTTTTGATTGTGGCAATGAGCGAATTAACAAATTTCTAAAAGAGTCTGCGAACAGTGCAGCAAAACGAAACCTATCTAGGACGTTTGTTCTGGAGGGGAGCGATGAAACAGACATCGCGGGCTTCTACTCGCTCAGCAATATTGAGGTCAAAGTTCCTGTACCTCATAGAATGTACAAGAAATACCCTAACCCATTGCCCGGCGTGACATTAGCCAGAATGGGGGGGGATAAAGGTTACCAAGGGCAGGGCATCGCCAAAATCATGGTAGTCGATGCAATGCGGCGTACACTGCTAATAAATGAGAACATGGGCGTCGTTGGACTGTTCGTAGACGCCGAAGACGATGACCTCGTTACATTTTACCAGAATCGCGGCTTCATCTTCCTTCAAAGGGAAGAACACACCTCTAAATTTTGGATGCCGATCGACTCCATTGCAGCTTTCTTCAAAGATCGACAATAACCTATTAAGACAGCAATCCATTACGGATTGCTGTCTTAATTATTCCTTATCAATAGCCACCCAAAACGACATCATCCCGCCCGAAATGAAAGGCAATTGGCCCATCGACAAAGTCACCGCACGAGGCGACAGCAAAGCAGGCTATCGGTGTACGGTTGTTGCAAGTGAAGTGGTTTGAGTTTAATTTAACTCTGACCCTAATTATCGTAGGCACAAAGGCACTGTTAACAGGACAGGCACTCTAAGAAGTCAGTGTTTTCGCGGTTCTTAGCATGGGTGTCCTGATAAGTTGCTGCTGACTAAAGGGTCGAACCCCTTTTTTGCCCCACAAACCTTTTGTAGGCACAAACACTGTTAACAGGACCACTGTTAACAGGACAGGCACCTCAAGAGGGCAGTGTTTCCGGGGTTCTTAGCATGGGTGGCCTGATAAGTTCCGTTTGGGCGATTGTGAGAGCCCAGGTTGACAAGACATACACTCCAAGAAGCTAGTGTTTTCGAGGTTCTTAGCATGGGTGTCCTGATAAGTTTCGGGGTTCTTAGCATGGGTGTCCTGATAAGTTCCATTAGGTAATCACAGTCTGGCGGCAATGATGGGGTAGTCATCCAGTTGGATGATTTGTGAATTGACGTTGAAGATGTTTTGTATGAGTTGCTGGTCAATAATATGTCTCGGTTCGCCATAGGCAAATAACTCGCCGTTGTGCAGTGCTGCGACTTTGTGAGAATACTGGATGGCTAAATTCAGGTCGTGCATAACCATGATGGCGCAGGCGTTATTGTGTTTTGTGTAGCATTTAACGAACTCTAGCAGCTTGAACTGGTTGTGCATGTCGAGGGCGGCGGTGGGTTCGTCTAACACCAATACTTTCGGCGTGTTTATCACGGCTTGCGCGAGCCCTACCATTTGGCTTTCACCGCCAGAAAGCTCTGCGCAGATTTTATTCGCCAGCGACATAATGCCGATACTTTCCAATAAGGCAAGCACCTTTTCTGCGCTGTTGGCTTTCGTGAAAAGCGAATTTGAGCCAACGTGCATCGTTGTGATCAGCAGCTCAAGTACCGTGATATTGGCGGCGACACGATGGTCTTGTGGCAGATAGCCAATGTCGTCCAGCGCCAATGGCTTTCCTGCGAACAAAACCGACTGAGTATCAAGGCGAATGCGTTTGGTGATTTGTTTGAGTACGGTTGATTTGCCCGCGCCATTTTTGCCAATTAACGAGACCATCTCCCCAGGGTAGATTTCTGGGATGCTCATGTTGTTTAAAATGACGTTGTTGCCAAAGGAAACACACAGACGGTTGATTTTAAGCGTCATTAGAATTTTCCTCCTTTTTTGATGATCAAGAAGATAAAGAAGGGAATGCCCACCATCGACATCATCACGGTTAATGGCAATATGATGCCCGGCATAATTGATTTACTGGCAATGGAAGCAAGCTCAAGCAATACCGCGCCGAGTAAGAAAGAAGCGGGCAAGAAAAAGCGCTGATCTTCACCTAAAACCATGCGCGCAATGTGCGGAGCGACTAGACCAACAAAGCCAATGGCGCCAACAAACGCGACGGACAACGAGGTGATTAATGACACCAGCAGCAGTGTTTTAATGCGCAGGCGCTTAACATTGATGCCCATGGATTCTGCTCGTTCTATGCCGACTTTTAAGGATGACAGTTTCCATGAGTCCTTCATCATGATGGCCAAAACGATGGGCAACAAAATGGCTAAGATCGCGATTTTGTCCCAGCTTCCACGATCTAATGAGCCCAGGTGCCAAAACACTAAGGTTTGCAGCTGTGTCTCGGTCGCAATGTATTGCATCATGGTCAACAAGCCTTCGTAGGCGAACATGATAGCCACCCCAAACAACATCACGCCTTCAATGGATATGCGTTTGATGGACGAAATGCCAGCAATCATAAAGGTGGTTAACAAACACATGACAAAGGCCATCGCCGCCACTTGATATTGCTGAGGAATAAATGGCACAGCAATAATGTTTGTGATGACCAGAGACGCGCCAAAGCCAGCCGCCGCCGAAACGCCAAAGGTGTAGGGATCAGCCAATGGGTTGTTTAATGTGGTTTGCATCTGAGCGCCAGCAATGGCGAGGGCGCCGCCCACGAATGGCGCCATTAGAGACATCGGCATGCGAATGTCCCAAATGATCGTTCGACTGGCAATGTCGCTGGAGCTTGGGAAGAAAATGCCGTGAATCACTTGTGTGAAAGTGAGCCCATGGGAGCCGATAAGAATGTCTGCAATGAGCCCCACAATGCTTAATAAGAAAAACACACAAAGGGCCAGTTTTTTCCTTTTCAGGCGTAAGTGATGCAGCGCGAGTGCAGAACTTAACTCTGCATTGTGTGTTTTTTGCGCCAACTCGTTGGTGTGTTCTATGGCGTCTGAAGCGAAACCCATGTCACTCATTATTGCATGGCCTCAGTGTTATTCTGCCCGAATATGCCGGCCACTTTACGATGCCCAAAGCGTAAATTCATTTCTTCAAACGTGTGCTCAGGATCAAGGTCTTTAAATTGCTCAGGGTGAAGCCATTTCGCAAAGTATTCAATGGCGACTAGGTTATAAGGTGAGTTGTAAAAAGGCATGTAGATCGAATAAACATCGTGATTTTGATACGCCTTGGTGGCTTTGATAAAAGGCCTGTTCATTAATTCGCTGGTCGCCTTTTTGATGCCATCCTTGTGGACAGGGCCGTACCCTAAAGGGATGCCAGCGGTGGCATTACCGTCTTTATCAATCCATCCGGTCGATTGCATAATGTACACATCAGGTTGATCTACTATGATGCTTTCTGCCGACATTTGGCCAGTAACAGCGCCTTTTAATGGTTTTTCGGCGATATTCGTCGCACCTAGATAAGGGATATAAGCCCCCATGTTGCCCGTAGCAAAAGTCCGGCAGCATGATGTGTTATAACCAGCCGCACGCTCTATAAAGACTTTTTTGTGCTTTTCGCTTTCTGGCAAAGAGGCAATAGTGTCGGTAATGGCTTTGATGTGTTCTTGGTAGTAATCAGCAAAGTGCTGGCCTTGTTCTTTTCGCCCTAAAGCGGTGGCAAGGCTTGTGACAGACTGTAGCGTGTTTTTAATCGGATGTTCTCGGAAATCGACCGCGAGTACTTTAATGCCTGCTTTGTCTAACTTTTTAAGCAGGCCTTTTTCTTCTGCTATTTTGATGTTGGCTAGGTCGACGACAAACAAATCAGGTTTGTGGGTCATATTGATAAAACGTTCAGTGTCGAATTCGCTGGTTTGAATCTTGCCTATTTTCATTAGGTTTTTAAGTTCAGGATACACTTTGGTGTAGTTGGAATACATGCTTGGAGCGGATAGGCGCATATCATCACGCCAAACAACAAGGTGTTTGATGGCATCTTTCTGATACATAATTTCAAGCAATGGCATTAATCGACCTGTGGAAAGTGCGATATTTTCTGGTTGGCTATTGATGGTAATAGTGCGGCCTGCGACATCGGTAACTGTGACTGGAAAGGTGTCAGCCAGTGCGATGTGAGAGGTAATCGCGCAGAGGCTTGTGATAAGAGTGTTGAATACGCGTCGCGTGCAGCTGGATTGTCCCATGAAAGTATCACCTTAAGAATGACCGTGGTTGGAAGTGGTGTTTATGATAATGAATTTCATTAGCATCTTCAATGTAACTTTATGTAAACAGGTATAAGTTTATTGAAGAGCAAAATGTCTTCTATGGACGTGCTGTATGGCTGGCTTGTTTTATGGCGGGCAGGCAAAGGTGATCATGTATTCGTAAAAGAGGTATCGCAGAAAGCGATTGTTGGCTTGTAACGTGAGCAAAAACAAAAAAGGAGCCTATTGGCTCCTTTTTTGTTTTCTTCGTGTATTACAAAATGCGTTTTAGCAGACGGTCGGCTCTGGTGCGAATAACCCGTCTTAGTAATCGCTTCACCCTAGTAGGGTAGTGTCGAATACTTTCAAGCTGGCGGTAGCTTTCAACCCGTTTTGTGTGGGTCAGTATATTATCGAATTCGGCACTGAATTTTTCTTCTAGTAGACCTTCAGGGTCTTGAATAAAAAGACCGTTTTCAAGATCTAATGTCCAGGCTCTTGGGTTGATGTTGTTGCCTGTGAGCAGCATGGCTTGTCGATCGACCCAAATGCCTTTTAGATGGTAGCTGTTGGTGTCGTGCTTCCAGAGGTGAATGGAAAGATCGCCAGATTGGATGTAACTCTCATTGGCACGGGCGAAACGACGCAGCGTTATTTCATAAAGGTAAGGCAGCCCGCCAATGACTTTAAAAGGTTGCTCTGGCGAAATGTAAAAGTCGTTCGCCGTTTTATCGCCAATAATAACATGCACTTTTACACCGCGTTTGATCGCTCTTTTTACTTCTCTAATGACGGTTTTTGGTGGATTAAAATACGGCGTACAGAGGTAAATCTCTTGCTGTGCAGAAGCCAGTAATTGGACGATGGTCTGGTTTAGCTTGTTGTTTCGTTTACCGACACCCAGTAGTGGTGTGATGGCCACCTGACCTTTTTCTATGGCTTCATGAGCGACTGAGTAGCTCGTTTTTGATAAGGACAAACGAAAGCGTTTAATGGACGCTCTGAGTTCTTTGGTGGTCGGAAGGGTTGTTTGAGAGAGATCGTGCACAGCAGGGTGGTCGATCATTTTTTGACGAATAAAGTCCGTCATGCTGTTTGCCAGAGCAGCGTTCTCGATCACATGATAGCGGTCAAAACGGTAGCGTTCTTGGTAATGCAGGTAGATGTTATTTAAGCTGGCGCCACTGTAAATGACAGTGTCATCAATAATGAAACCTTTTAAGTGCAGCACCCCAAAGACTTCTCGGTTGCGTACCGGAATCCCATACACTGAGATTTTATGTTCATAGCGCTTTGCATACTCTTGATAGAAAGCCGCATTGCCTGTGCTTTTATCGGCGCCGATAAGACCACGTTGCGCTCGATGCCAATCGACACAGATTGCAATATCAAGGTTTGGATTCTGCTGCTTCGCTTGATAAACGGCGGACAATACTTCGCGTCCTGCTTCATCATTTTCCAGATAAAGAGCGGTTAAATAAATGCGCTGTTTGGCGTTTTTAATGGCATCAAGTAACTGCTCACGAAAACACTGGGCAGAATGCAGTATTTGAAACTGATCGGGATGAAGCGAAAAAGTGGGCAATGAATCAAATGAAGATCTAATTGGCATGATACCGGTAGGCTACCTTTTATATTGTGCTAACGAATAACTATAACAAAACCGTAAATTTTTGCCCATAAAATAAGGGTTTGCTTTACTTTTAATTTTCAAACGTACTTATTTTTTAAGCAAAAGAGAAGGCTTTTCGGGGGCTAAAAAAGACACCTATTGAGTCTGTTAAGACGTCACAAGAGAGTAGGTAGGAGAGTGTGAGAGTGTCTTTATGACAGATGGGCTAATTCCTTGTGATGTGTCTTGTATAGAAAACGGATAATCGCTAGATTGGTCATAAGGTCACTAAAAGAAAGGACACGAAATGTTACCTGATGACGTTATAAAACGCGCGCAACGAGTGCTTATCCATGGGAAAGGGGATGGTAATGTGCTGTTTTCTCATGAAGGCTTAAGCCTTTGGGGAGGCGTAGACCCACACACCAGTGAGGTCATAGATCGTCATCATCCGTTATCTGGTCAACGCTTGGCTGGCAATGTTTTAGCCATTCCATGCGGGCGTGGGTCTTGTACCGGCAGCGGCGTGCTGATGGAGCTGATGTTAAAAGGCTTAGCGCCTTCCGCCATTATTATTAATCAGCCAGAAGACATTTTGACCTTGGGCGTCTTGGTGGCAGAAGAAATGTTTGCTTGCTCTATTCCTGTTATCGCGCTTTCCAGTGCGGACTTTAATGCGCTAGAACAAGTGACTTGGCTGTCTGTATCGGGCGACCAATGGAGCGCCAGTGAGACGCTGCCCGAGGTTGATAATCCTGCTCGACCCTCTTCACTTCGATTGTCTGAGTTCGACCTCGCGTGTTTGCAGGGTGAGCATGGCAAGGCGCATCAAGCCGCTATGCGGATTATTACCCGCATGGCAGAGCTGCAAGGAGCGCCGTGTTTATTGGATATTTCTCAAGCCCACATAGACGGGTGCATTTACACGGGGGAAGCCGGGCTGCGCTTTGCTCAAACCTTGGTGGAATGGGGCGCAAAGGTCTCGGTACCAACATCGTTAAACTCAATTTCAGTGGATCGTCAGCGTTGGCAACAACAAGCTGTACCTACGGAGTTTGCCAAGGCGGCCAATGATCTCGCTGATGCCTATTTGAACATGGGGTGCTCGGCGACTTATACCTGTGCGCCGTATTTATTGGAAGGCGCGCCACAGCAAGGGGCGCAAATTGCTTGGGCAGAATCCAATGCGGTGGTGTTTGCCAACAGTGTGTTGGGCGCTCGATCGTTAAAATACCCAGATTATTTAGACATTTGCATGGCCATTACGGGGCGAGCGCCATACATTGGTTGTCATCTAGAGAGCGAACGAAAAGCCCGCTATGTGGTAAAGGTAGAGAAGCCTGCGCAGGCCGATGAAGCTTTTTACCCTTTGCTAGGCTACTGGCTTGGCAAGCACAGTCATGGTCGTATTCCTGCGGTTGTCGGTTTAGCAACGGCGGGGGTGACGCTTGATGATTTAAAAGCCTTGGGGGCTGCGTTTGCGACCACGTCATCGGCGCCCATGTTTCATATCGTAGGTGTGACACCAGAGGCTGTGACGCTCGACGCTGTCATTGTTTCGCAAGAAGTGCCAGTAATGGCGGTCGATGGCACTGAGTTGGCCAAGATTTGGCGGTCATTGAATTCTACTGACGCGGAGCGCATTGCGATGGTGTGTTTGGGCAATCCGCATTTTTCACTCAGTGAAATTGAGCGCTTAGCGGGCTTGGTGTTAGGCAAAGAAAAAGCACCAGAGACGCGTCTGGTGATCACGTGCAGTCGAGTCATTTATGAGCACGCGCAAGCCCATGTCTCCACCTTGACGGAGTTTGGTGTGGAGTGGATCACAGATACCTGCTGGTGCATGATAGATAAGCCCATTTTGCCGACAGAAGAGCACACCATGATGACAAATTCCGCTAAGTACGCACATTATGGGCCTGGTATTTCAGGGTGTGGCGTGCGTTTTGGCAGTTTAGAAGAGTGTGTGCAAGCCGCACTGACCAGTCAGCAAGTGTTTGCGTTGCCACAGTGGCTAGTGGCGTCCCACGATAGTCTATGATTTAACGTTTAAATGGCATTTTATTTGAGTGGTTTTTTGGAGGCATGATGGAAATTCGGAAAGTTAAATTCTCTGATGTTGAGCAAATTACGGCGATTTATAATTTCTATGTCGAAAATACCCAAGTAACTTTTGAAGAGGAGTGCGCTACCCCAGACGAGATGCACTCACGGGTTGAAAAAGTGATTCAGCGTGACCTGCCATGGCTGGTGCTGGAAAACGAAGAAGGGGAGGTGTTGGGCTATGCCTATGCGTCACCCTGGCACAATCGCAGTGCTTATCGGTTTACCGTGGAAGCGACGGTTTACCTTATGCCAGAAGTGCAAGGGCAAGGCTACGGAACCATCTTATACGAAGCTTTATTAGCCTTGCTGCATAAAAAAGACATTAAAAGTGTCTTGGGCGTGATTGCGCTGCCAAATGAAGCAAGCATAGCGCTGCATGAGGCATTGGGCTTTGAAAAAGTAGGTGAATTTTCTGAGGTAGGCTTTAAATTCCAGCAGTGGATCAGTGTTGGTTATTGGCAGTTGATACTAGAGCAAAATGACTAAATGATGGCATCAAACGCTGAGTCATGACGCGTTTGATGCCAAGCTTAAATGGTCTAGATTAGCCGACTAACGCTTGCAGTTTTTGGCAGAATATCAGCACTTCTTCTTGGGTGTTGTAATGCAAGCAACCTACGCGAACCACGCCGCCCTTGTCGGTAATGTCCAATTGATCATACAGACCTTGCGCATAAAAATTGCCATCCCAAAGGCAAATCGCCTGCTCACCAAAAAATTCAGACACGGCACGGGGGTCAATGCCTTTTATTCGAAAGGCAATGGTTGGGGTACGCGCTGATAAACGATCTAATGATTCAATCCCGTATAGCGTTAGACTGGGGATTTTCGTTAGCTCTTGGATAAGTGTTTGGCTTAGGACTTCTTCGTGCTTTTTGATTTGTTCAAAAGCAGACAATAAGCGCGCTCGTCGGTCACCTTCTTGCTCACCTAACGACGCCAAATAATCGATGCAAGCAAGGTAACCTGCCATTGCTTCGTAGTTTTGAGTGCCTGTTTCCCAGCGATTAGGGTCGATGTTTTTAGCCGGTGCCACTTTATAAGGCGTGAGTTGAGAGAGGGTACTTGCTTTGGCATACAAGACCCCTAAATGTGGCCCAAAATACTTGTAGGCCGATGACACTAGAAAGTCGCAATCCAACGCTTGTACGTCAATGGCGTGGTGCGGAGCATAATGCACCGCGTCTAAATAAGTGATGGCGTTTGTGTGTGTTTTGATTAACGTCATGACCTCGTTAAGCGGCACGATAGAGCCGGTCACGTTAGAGGCGCAAGTGAACGCAACAAGGCGTGTTTTGCTGTTCAGCAGGCTTTCTAAATGAGCCAGATCCAGGGTGCAATCGGTTTCGTTGACCTGCACATAATGAACAAGCACGCCTTTTTCTTCAGCCAATAAAACCCACGGCGACACATTCGAGTAATGGTCTAGGTTCGTGACAATGATTTCATCGCCCGCTTGCCATTCTCTGGCAATGGCACGACTCATGTGAAAGTTGATGCTGGTGGCATTTGCACCAAAAATAATCTCTTGTTCGCTGCTTGCGTTGTACAAATCTTTGGCGGCCAAGCGAGCTTGATGCATCACCTTTTCTGTTTCTTTGCTTGAGAAATACGCACCCCCTAAATTGGCGTTAAAACGGCCAAGATATTCTTGCATGGCGTTCAGTACACCGAGACTGACTTGGGAGCCACCAGGACCATCTAAGAAAATGGCGGATTGACCGTTATGTTGGTAATTTAGCGCCGGAAATAAAGCGCGGCATTGGTCTAGATGATGCATTTTTTTCTCCATGATGAGGTGCGTTCAAAGGTGTTGTCGTATTAATGAACGAGATTTGCTGTCAGAACAAAAAGGTCCATATAACCAAAGTCACCATCGACGGGTTTAATCGGATGAGCGCTGTGAAAAAACTTGCGGTCATTTAGTACCACAAACTCGCCTTGGTCAAAGTCGTGGCTAATCATGGCAGGGCTTTTTTTATCAAGATGGATATTGATGTTGCCACCTTGGATATTATGGCGCTGCATGACATAGATGCCGATGCGATCAAAACCGTCTTGGTGAACCCCTTCTGGTGCGACTTCCGCTCTTTTATGATCGGCAAAAATACGCATCTGATGGACCTCAATCGGCGTGTCGTCTTGGACATTCGCCATTTTTTGAAAGTGATCAAACAGCTCAACAAAAGCTGGGTCTTCAAATGTTTGATCTTCAATTTCCGGATAAACACGAACCACATTACCTTGAAAGTGATTAATGCTCTCATCTTGTACAAAGGCTTGCGCAGAAAGGCGGGATAGACGGTGGTTGTTCATTACAAAGCGCGAGTAACGGCGAAGTCGAAACGCGCCATCAGCGTAAGGGCTCGCTGGCAAGTTGCTAAATGACGACGTGAGGTGATTAACACTGTCTGGCGTCAGTTGGCCAAGTTCAAGGTAAAAATTGTCTAGCGTAGTCTTGTCAGTAAGCATAATTCAATCCTCAATTCCGCGCATTGGCAGATCATGCGCAATGGCATTTTTGTTGTTTTGATGAGTTATTCGCCTTGTGAGCTTATGTCTAGTGTAGCCATTCATGATCAAAAAAGTTTTGCTTTTTATGTGCTATTTTCACCGATTAGAGGTTATTTAATTTATTAATAATTAGATATGAGAATAAAATAGTCTTCTTGTTGTTTGGGGACGGTTTGTTGAAATGATGATTTTTAGCAAGCAGATAGGCGGTGTGACAAGAGAGGAGCCCTCAAGTGCTCAGGGCGAGCCGTTGGTGTTGTTAAATAACCTACTACTTTAGTAGTAGACTTCAGACTTTATGCCTATCTAGGGTTAGGATAAGACAATATTCTAATAATAAAAACGGTAGGGAAGAATTATGGCTTATGCGCAGTTTGGGAGCCTATGTGCTCTCTTTATTTTGTTTGTGGTTGGGTATTTTCAAACCGCAATACCTCTGCTATACAGCTTGGTCGGTGGTGCTGTTTGCGCGCTTGCTTTGCTGTCTTCCATCTTGCTGCGGTCGCGCCCGCAGAAGGCATCAATAGAGCGCAAAGACACGCCGGCAATCGACTATGCTCAGGTGAGCAAAAGCGTAACGCGTGCCACTTCGAAAATGGCAATGGGGGCGGCTGAAGTGTCCTATTTTGTCGATACGCTTAATAAAGACATTCGCTTTACGAGCGACGACAGCTCGCAAATCTCCCAGGCGTCACAAGCCTTGTCTGATACCAGTGTGAATTTATCCAAGAATTTGACTCAGGTTGCCCACACCATGAGCGACACGGCCAGCTCCAGTCAAGTTGCTCAATCCGCCCTGCAAAAAAGCGCTGAGCAAATCAGCGAGCTAACGCAAAAAGTACAGGCCGCCAGTGAGCAGTTAAGCCAATTAACACAAAGTGCAGACGCCATTGATAGCATTACCAATGTCATCAAAGGGGTGTCTGAGCAAACCAATTTATTGGCGTTAAACGCGGCGATTGAAGCCGCCAGAGCGGGCGAGCAAGGTCGAGGCTTTGCGGTGGTCGCAGACGAAGTGCGTGCGCTTGCAGGGAAAACAGCAGACGCCACCGAGCAAATATCCACCTTATTGATAGACGTTAGAGAGAACAGCCAACTCACTAACACTGAAATGGCGGCATTGAAAACCTTGAGTGAATCGCTTGCTGAGACGCTGTTAGGGGAAACAGAGCGTTTTATGGCGCTAACAAGTGAGGTGCAAAATGCGTCACTTGTGCTTTCTGAGGTAGAAAATACTGGAGAAAGTTTGGGCGCAACAAGTCTGCAGATTAATGAGTCTATTTCTCGTATCAGCGAGGCTCTGCACAGTATTAATGGACGCAGTGAAGAGTTATCTGGCGAAGCTTCTGGGTTGAGCTCAGGTGCTGAAGTGGTGTTCAGAGAGTTGGATAAAGTCGATCAATCGTTGTTCTTTTCTGAGTTAGTGGCCACGGCGAAAGCCACCGCTAAACACATAGGGCAGCTGTTTGAAACCGCGATTGCAGAGGGCGAATTGTCACAAAGTGATGTGTTTTCTAAACAATATCAAGCCATTGAAAACACGCGCCCACAAAAGTTCAGCACCCCTTATAACGACTTTACCGATCGTACTTTTCCTCAGTATCAAGAAAAGGTAATCGAACAACACAGTGAGGTGATTTTCGCCGGGGCAGTGGATGTGAACGGTTATTTTCCGACCCACAATAACAAGTTCAATCAGCCGCTGACCGGAGACTATGATACGGATTTGGCGAATAACCGAAGTCGTCGTATTTTTGATGATCCGACAGGTCGTCGTTGTGGTGCCCACCAAGAAAGCTTTTTATTGCAAACGTATAAGCGCGACACGGGCGAGATTCTCCATGATTTGTCGGTGCCTATTTATGTCAATGGTCAGCATTGGGGAGGGTTTCGAGTCGGCTTTACGCCCGCTTTATAAGCGGGCGCTTGCCGTCGCTGTTTGATGACGAGGTGGCTAAACCAGTTTGGCCAGCAGCACGCCTCTATACTCACAAACAAGTGTGTCCTTCTCAATGCTCATTCCAGGGGTTTGGTAAAGCACATCGAGCGTGCTTGCATTGCTGGGTAGCGGCACATTGAGCGGATGGTCTTCTCGATAGAAGACCAACCAAAGTCGATTTGATAAATCAGCAGAGGTCAGGGTTAAAGCCAAATAATCCCGTTCGCTTTCTGCCCAGTCGTGTTCAGACATGGGTTGGCTGAACTGATTGAGCCATTCTATGTGATCGGGTTCAAGGTGCTGATAAAGCGGGTCATCCTCAAGGTAGACCTCCGCTAATATAGGGTAGGCTTTACGAATCGTCATTAGGCTAGAAATGGCCTCTTGCAAGGCGTTTCGAGCGCTGCTTTCTTGCCATGATAACCAGGTTATCTCATTGTCCTGACAGTAGGCGTTATTGTTGCCTTGTTGACTATGAGACAGTTCGTCTCCCCCTAGAAAGTGAGGCGTTCCTTGGCTGAGCAGCAAGGTGGCGATAAAACAAAGTTGCTGGTTGAGGCGTTTACTTTGTATGTCGGCGTTGTCTGTTGGGCCTTCCTGACCGAAATTTTGACTGATATTGTCGCCATGACCGTCACGGTTGTTTTCCATATTGGCCAGGTTATGACGGCGGTGATAAGACACCAGATCATTCAGTGTGTAACCGTCGTGATAGGTAATATAGTTCACCGAGTGCAGGGCGCTGCGTCGGCCTTTGTGGAAGTAATCCCGGGACCCCATCAAGCGGGTGGCGAAAACAGGGGTAAGCCCTTCGTCACCGCGCCAAAAGCGTCGGATAGTGTCACGGTATTGATCGTTGCACTCTAAAAAGCCGCGCGGAAATTGTCCGACCTGATAGCCGTCTGGTCCTATGTCCCAAGGCTCCATGACTAAGCAGCTGTTGCTTAAAATAGGGTCTTGTAAAATGGCCTGTAACAAGGGCGCTTTAGGGGAAAAGTCGTGGTCTGTTCGACCCATGTCGACCCCAAGATCAAAGCGGAAACCGTCCACTCCCATGACCTCTACCCAATAACGCATGCTGTCACAGATGAGGCGAATGGAGGCGGAGTGATACGTATCAAAGCAGTTGCCGCAACCTGTGTAATTCAAATACTCACCGTCTGCATGACGGTAGTAATGGGCGTTATCCAGGCCGCGATAGCAAACACTGGATTGGTTTAACTCACTTTCGGCGGTGTGGTTATACACCACATCGAGGATGACCTCAAAACCCGCATGACGTAAGCCGTCTACCATGGCTTGGAATTCTGCGATGGCGTCTTGGTGCGCATAAGAGGTTTCTACTGCGAAAAAGCTAATGGGATTATAGCCCCAGTAATTTTTCAGATTGAGTTCTTGTAAGTGTCTTTCATTGGCAAAACTAAAGCAGGGCATGACTTGAATCGTGGTAATGCCTAAGGCGCGAAGGTGGGCGATGCCTGGGTCTGAAATGACGCCTAAATAGGTGCCTTTTAATGCTTCATCGATAGGCAGTTGCTGACTAAAACCTTTCACATGCAATTCATAAATGGCTCGGTGTGGAGGCTCTACGTTAACGCGCGCTGGGCGTTGCGAAGTTGGCGCAACGGTTTTGACTATCGACTTAGGCACACAGTAGGCGGAATCTGTAAGGTGAGGGTCGCCTTCTACCGTGAGCGCTGCTTGATCGGCATGCCAGACAAGTTTTTCACTCAGTGCTTTCGCGTAGGGATCGATCAGTAATTTGTGCTCATTAAAGAGTTGCTGCTGGCTTGGGTCGAAAGGTCCCTTGGCACGCAGTCCATAACGCTGATTCTCGGTTATCCCCAACACTTCCATATGCCAAATTCCCCGTTCTTTGGCAATAAAGGGCAGGCGCTCAATCTCATTATCTTGCTCATCAAAAAGGCAAAGCAATAGTTCTGTGGCGTCTTCTGAAGTAACGGCAAAATTAACGCCTTTGTCTGTCACACTTGCCCCTAATGGAAAAGGCTGACCGTGGTTAACGGTATAGGTGTCCATAACGTCTCCTTGATGAAGAAACGCCCGTTATAAACGGGCGAGTCACTACGCTGTGTTCATTAGATAGTGCGCACTTTGAATTGCAAAAGCCCGATCAATTAAGAGGCGAGCCATTTTAGAAAGACCGCAGAAAGTGGCGGTACTTTCACCACGATACTGTGTGCCTTACCATGACTAGAAACCGCTTCTGTTGTGTATATATGATCGCTGGTTAAGCCTTCATAATGCAGGTAATCACTGCCTTGGTATTTGCTTTCGTCGGTGTTAAACGCCACTTGATAGCGGCCAGACTCAGGCACACCAATGCGGTAACTGCCTTGTGGAACTGGCGTAAAGTTGGTGATCACAACACCGTGTTCGGCGTTGTTTTTCGCTTTGCGAACAAAGACCAAAATACTGTTGGCACTGTCGTCATAGCTGATCCACTCAAAGCCAAGGCCTGAATGATCCAGGTGCAACGCAGACTCATTTTTATACAAGTGGTTGAGATCTTGGCTAAGCGCCTGCTGCCCTTGATGGTAATTAATATCAAGAAGATGCCAATCCAATGAACGTTCATGACTCCATTCTCGACCTTGTGCAAACTCATTGCCCATAAAGTTCAGTTTCTTACCCGGGTGGAAATACATATAGGCGGTAAACACTCGCAAGTTAGCGAATTTCTGCCATGGATCGCCGGGCATTTTCTCTATCATAGAGCCTTTACCATGCACCACTTCATCGTGAGAAAGCGGCAATACAAATTGCTCATCGTAGGCGTATACCATGCTAAAGGTCAGCTCACCTTGATGATACTTGCGGTGTACTGAGTCTTTTTTGATGTACTCAAGTGAGTCATTCATCCACCCCATATTCCATTTAAAGCCAAAGCCAAGGCCGTCCATATAGGTGGGTTTAGAGACGCCAGGGAAGGCGGTGGATTCTTCTGCCACAGTAAAGCAGCGAGGGTGATTGAGGTAGACGGTTTCGTTTAAGCGGCGCAAAAACGCAATCGCTTCATAGTTGTGATTGCCACCATCTTTATTCGGTATCCATTCGCCCTCTTCACGGGAGTAATCCAGATAGAGCATGGAGGCGACGGCATCGACACGTAAGCCATCGATGTGGAACTCTTCTAACCAGTACACAGCGTTACTGATTAAGTAGTTCACCACATGTTCTTTCCCAAAATCGTAAATCAGAGAATTCCACTCAGGGTGCCAGCCTTTTTTCGGGTCTGGGTATTCGTACTGTTTTGATCCATCAAAGTTGGCTAACCCGTGGCTATCGTCAGGGAAATGCGCCGGTACCCAATCCATGATGACGCTGATGTTTGCTTGGTGCAGTGCATCCACCAAGGCTTTGAATTCTTCCGCTGTGCCAAAGCGAGAGGTTACCGCATACAAGCCAACCGGTTGATAGCCCCAAGACCCATCAAATGGGTATTCGGTAATGGGCAGTAGCTCCACATGGGTGTAGCCCATTGTTTCGACGTAAGGCACTAATTCATCAATCAGTTCTAAGTAGGTAAGTGGCTTATTGTCTGCTTTACGACGCCATGAGCCCAGGTGCAGCTCATAGATGCTCATTGGTTTTTCATAGATGTCTTCAACCGGACGAGTGGTCCATGCGCTGTCTTGCCACTGATGTTTGTGGTCGAAGCAGGTCACACTGGCGAACGACGGGTATTGCTCAATGCGTTGTGCGTAGGGGTCTGTACGATGGGGCAATAAGTCACCATTGTTGGCGCGAATCTCATACTTGTAACGTACCCCATGATTGACATCAGGCACGAACAAACGCCAGATGCCATCGCCGCTGCTGGACATCGGATGAGCGCTGCCATCCCAGCCATTAAAATCGCCCACCACAGAGACCGAACGAGCCGCTGGAGCATAGACGGCAAAGCGGGTGCCATTGATCGTCAGTGTGGCGTTTATCTCGGCGCCAAGCTGGATAGCCCCTTGGTTTTTGTACAGACAGGCTTGATGGTGTTCTGGGTCTGAAAACGTGGTACTGGCAAATTGGTATGGGTCGACGATGGTGAACACATCATCGCCATAGGCCACTTGGAGTCGGTAATGAAAGTGTGTTTTCTGCTTTGGTAGGTGCAAATAAAACAAGCCTTCTTGGCTTACTAGGGACATCTCACCCAATACCGTATCATTACTGATTTCTAACACACTGATTGCGGTGGCGCCTGGGCGCCACACAGTGAGAGAAAGTCCTTTTTTATTGTCTTCTTGATGTAAGCCTAAGCAACCAAATGGGTCGGCACAACGCGCGTTCAAAACATCATTAATAAGAACATTTTTAAGCAGATCCATTCACTTCTCCAACCAGGGTTTAGTGTTTTTTATCAGATTGTATTTGGTGTTGACGGCTGTGTAGTTTGCTGACCGCCCAGCGTAAATATTGATTAACCTTACTGAGTGTCAATTGCGCGAATTCATCTAAGGCTGCTTCTGCTAAATTGTCTTTAGGGTGGTCCACTCGGTACTGTTTGGCATGATCGAGCGCTGCATGAGAGACCAAAACAGGCAAATTGATTTCGTGTTCAAATCGACAGTTTTTATGTTGCTGGCAAAATTGAATGTAGGCGTACAGGCCTTCAAAAATTAAACTCTTATACCAGCTAGGGTGAATGTCGAAGGTTAATGACTCGATGAGCACCGCAAAAGTATCTTCACCCGGTGTCATGGAACTGAGTGTTTGTTTGCAATCGAGCGTGGTGTTGCTCTGAACATCGCCAAACACAATGGAGTCCACATGATGCAGACTTTCCCATAATTGCTGTAGCATCGACTCGGGCAGTTTAGTGATCATTCCTTGCTCTTCTCGCCAGTCAAACCAATCCACATCCTTCATTTTCATATCATTGGCATCCACATTGTGGTGGTAGCGGACATTATTAGCAACCTGAGTGAATTCAATGTGTTTTTGTTGCAGAACGTCGGTGAGCACATTATAGAGTTCGTTCGGCGACACATGGGACAGGGTTTCAAAGACAGGTGCACTCTCTTCTGGGTCAAAGTGGCGCGCACAAAGCATCGCCAAACTGTGGATTCGTAGGGTTCTTACGCCGGCGAAATAGTCTGGATGCACTTTAATCAGCGTACCGGCAATGGCGATCAGCTCATAGCTAAGCACCATGCTAAGAGAAGAAGATGAGGTGGATTTTAGTAAAGCCAAAATGTCATCTTGATGCAACGGTAAGGAGATGTTGGTTTCGTCTTCTGGGTTTTCGCCAAGCACCAATAGTCGCTGACGCACCGTAATGTCTGCGATATAGGTTGCCAGATCCGTAGAAGGTTTCAGCATCAAAGAAAATAACAAGCGAGACGCTTTCCAGTTGCCACTTAAGAGCGCTTGGGTGTACACAGATTTCAGCACTTTGTAAGCGGTGACCGCAGGGGTTGAGTCAGGTACGGTATTCATCAGCGCGCGCCTAGCACCGAGTTCAATCAAGCAATCAATGGCTTCCTCAAGAGAAGGGCGCTCGTTTAAGCGAGTCAATAATTGCTCTGTGTCTATGGTGTGCATCTTGCTGCTGTCGTAGTCCTGCGGTTGTGTCGCAAGTTGCCAAGGCGCTTGATGAACGGGCAAGGTGGTGCCAAGCTCGTAGCGTTCAGGGGAGGTGATGGTAATGGTTCTACGACTCCCAGATTTGAACGCGTTTTTCGCCGATTGTGGGATGACTCGAAACTCTTCTAGTTCGCGTTTTTGCAGCTGACGAATAAACTCAAATAATTCATCTGCGCCCAGCATTTCACTCAGAGCATCATCAATGAGAATGGTAAAAACCGCATTCGCTGGGTAATACCAGTGTTGTGCAATAATGCTGAGTTCATTGCGAATGTGTGTTTGGAATAAGGCTGGGTCAATTTTTCGGTAGTCTTTGTCTTCGTTCTGAATCCACGACAAACAAAGGTAATTATCCTCATTAATATGGAAAGGCTGAGACGTCGCTAAGCTGTTTAATGCGCGATCAGGGCGGCCAGTTAACCCTAAGCTTGATGACACGCCAAGGTGTTGATAGGTCTCGACCAATTGTTTGGCACTAATGGCTTTTAATGGCGCGATTTCTTCTACCGTTTGGCATAAACAGCCAGCCGCGAGTAGTTTTTCTTTGACGGCGTTGTTCTGTGCCAAAATCACCATAGAGGTTGTGACTTTATTTGGGCGGTACTGGATTTTATGCAGCCCTAAGGGGTCGAGATCATCGGTTTTAATAAGCTCGTCATCGAGCATTTTTCCAACCAAATACAAGCTCTGAGCCCACACGAGAGGAAGGTTGTCATTCGGTACGCGCGCTTGGGAACCTGGGTTTTCTTTTTCCGCTAGGATGTTTTCTTCTGGCACATAATACAGCTCAGGAAGCAGCATTTGCCCGTCTTTTTCGATCATCAATCCTTCGAGTTTATAGCGGTAAAAGTTAGCGCTTTCCCAGTCACGAGCAAACAATCGGTCAATGTATAAATAGGTAAAGAAAAGCGGCCATTCCGATTCAATGTGCTCGAAATTGATCAACTCATTGTACTCGTAATAAATGCGGCTTTGGTCTTCTAGAACAGACTGGTGACCGTCCAATAGAAAACGTTTGCAGCCGTATTCACCGCCAAGTTTATCGAGGATCTCTTGTCGTGTGCGCCTTGCCAGTTTTTCATCGTTGACGGCAAACGCGGGGAAACTGATGATGCTGAGCAGTGCGCTATCGACTTCTTTAGAGCGAGACTCTTTTGGCAGCAACGATTGTAAAACAGACCCAGCACGCGCGACCGCGTCGGCAAACGAATGGATAACTGACCATTCTGGTCCGTCTTCGCCAAAGAGGTTTAAACCGTCTAGGGCTTCCATCGCGGCTTTTGCCATGCCAACGGAGCTGGCGTTAATTTCGGCTTTGCCATTGTTGACCTTATTGCCTCGCTCCCAAATGCCATAATCTGGTGTGCGATAAGTGCGAGAGATGTAGTAAATAAGGTTTTGAATAAAATTGGCTTCATCGCGAGAGAAGATGATCTTGCTGCCCGCTTTGGTCATTTGTGCCAACATCAGTAGATAAAAGCTGGTGGCATCAATTTGCAAGTGTCCCCAAGCGTCGTCCGCGACGGCTTCTAACCCTGTCTTGGTATCGTACTTGGCGTGTAATGCGTCCTTGGGGTCAAGGCTGTGTTTAAAGGCTTCTACTTTGTGGGATTGGCGCATCATTGCGAACAGCAAACCGCGCATCATTTTAATGCAGGCGTGTTCTAATTCATGGGCGCGTTTATCGGGGTTTGAAGCCCGCTTATAGGCGAGGTGTAATGCCCACACTGCTTGAATACTGTAGACATTATCTCGTACCCACGCATCCGTGTAGTTGCCGTGATTGTTAATGCTGGTGCTGGCCGGAAATAAGCCAGTCACTGGGTGTTGTCGAGTAAGGATGACCGCTTGAATGTGTTGGTAAAGAGAATCCAGCTTTTCTTGTGTATCAAACGCCATATGTCGATGCCTCGGAAGCGAAAACGCTTTAAAACTGCCATGGTGTGTAATGCATGGCGTGAAACAATAATGGAGGTCTGAAAGAAACAGGACCGTCCTTTCTCTTCTCTAAGCATATGGTGACTGGCGATGAAGATAAAGTAGTAAAATAACTTCTTCTCTATTCTTCTATGTTGTTACCCTGATTGAGGATGGCCGTGAATTAATCAGGGTTTTGCTCTCAGTTCAGTTGCTTAGGTTGATAAAAACAAAGCAAGATTAGTGCCCAATTTGGCTTGGCAAAGCGCTCTGTGGCTCTAATAACAAGCAAACAGAGCGCTTTGCGACCTAGATACGAAACTGTTTCACCAGACCACGTAATTGTGTCGCGCATTCTTGTAAATTTTCCACAGACGTTTGAATGTCGTGAGAATTTACGGTGGTGGTTTCGCACACTTGCGCAATTTTTTCTAACGTGGCGTTCACCGTGTTAGACGAATGGTGCTGACGGTTGGCGGCTTCTGTTATCTGGCTGTTGAGATCAGAGATGGATAATACGCCGTTGGCGATGTCGGTAAATGCCTGACTCGCTTCTGCGGTTTTTTCGGCCCCTTCATTGGCGGTATTTTGCGCTGTTTCCATGACCCGCACTGAAACCAGCGTTTGCTGGGTCAGCTCGTCGATGAGTGTGCCGATTTCGGTGGCGGCCAATTGAGAGCGCTGTGCCAATTGTCGCACTTCGTCTGCGACCACGGCAAAGCCACGACCTTGCTCGCCCGCTCTTGCCGCTTCTATCGCCGCATTGAGCGCCAATAAATTGGTTTGATCGGCGACTTCCGAAATAATACTTAAGCGCTCATTGATGTTGGTCACATCGGCTCTTAGTTGATGCACTTGCTTAGTCGCATTGCCCACTTCTGAAGAAAGCTGTTGGATCTCTTGCTGTGCTTTGTCCATGACCCCTAAGCCTTGTTTTGAGTGCTGGCCTAGTTGTTGGGCTGTTTGGCTGGCTTGTTCTGCCATGGCTAAGGTGGCTTCTACCGCCATGAGAACGTCTTGCATAAGTGACGCTGCTTGCTCGGTATCATTGAGCTGTACCGTTACGCTGGAAACGGTTTTTTGTGTGGAATGATTGGTTTGGCCGACAATGTTATCTAGGGTTTCACTGGAGTTGCTGACCTTGCCGACAATGGATTGAAAGTCGCCCATCATGCTGTTGAAGGCGGCGGCCATTTCGCCCATTTCATCATGACCATTAAATTCCACACGGCGTGTTAAATCGCCCGATTTTTTCACCGCGCTCATGGTGTTACACAGGCTGGTGATGCGCGCCGTCACTAAGTGAATGATGTAGAGCGCTGTGCCGCCGACGACCACGGTAAGCACGCCCACTAAAATGGCGTAATTGATAATGGCGTTGAGGAACATTTCCCATACGGTGTCCATTGACTCAGTCGCCACCAAGGTGAGTTGCCATGGGGCATAAACATAGGCGCTGGCGATCACTCGGTGGGTTTGCTTATCACTTCCTTGATAGTCAAAGCGAAAAGTTCGCACAGAACGCTTGTCTTTGCTTAGGGTCGGCTGAGCATTCGAAAAGGCAGAGATAAGGGAGCTAGGCGCAGATTTACCGGCATAATTATCGGCGGCGATCAGCTGTGCATGGTTGCTGTCGAGAACCCAGAGGCCTTGTTGATCCCCGTAGCGAATGTGAGATAGGGCGAGCATTGCCTGTTCTCTGGCTTGCTGTGCGGTTATTTTTTCGGCTTGTTGAGCCTGATAAATCGGCAAAATAATAGAGTGCGCAATACTCAGTACATCTTGTGTATGGCTTTCTCTATCGTGAATGCTACTTTGGAAAAGAGTGCCTAATGACACGAGAATCAAGGCCGTTGTGCCGATCGACATAAGACCGATAATTGCCCATAGCTTATAACGTATTTTGATGTTATTAATCCGGTTTAACATAGGCTTTTCCCTAGAAAATATCTTCCTTATTCTACGGTCGCGATGCGCATAACTCGAATCTAAAACATTGATCTAGATCACAGAAAAAGGAATCAGTCGGGCTTTGCGCATCTTTTTGAGCTTTTCAAAACAGAGATTTAGAAAACCGCTTTGCTGGTTTTGTAATACCGCATTTTAAGAAGGCTCTTTTTTAGCGAGAAACAAGGTAGACTTAACGACTTTCCTTGATGATGGCATTTAGAGTCTTTGTTGAATTATCTTATTGTTTTTACAGTGTCATTCTTATCCGCGACTGTGTTGCCTCTAGGCTCCGAAGGGCTGTTGCTCTATTACGCCAGTGACGCTAGCTTAGCGGTGGTTTGGTTATGGTTTTGGGCCAGTACGGGAAATACATTAGGGGCACTGACAAATTGGTATTTAGGGCGTTACCTTGTTCGTTATGAGGGCAGCAAGTGGTTTCCGGTGAGCGTTAAAAATCGCGTAAGAGCAGAGCGTTTTTTTAATCGATATGGAAGCTGGACCCTGTTATTTACGTGGTTACCCATCATTGGTGATGCTATTTCCTTGATTGCAGGTGTATTTCATACGCCAATAAGGTATTTTTTACCTTTCGTTTTTGTTGGTAAGGCGTCAAGATACGCATTACTGTTATGGGGACAAAGCTGGTTACTTAACGGTTAGCTGAGCTCTATTTTATTGCTGTACACGGAGGATTGGATAAATGGGTATAATAAAAAAACTCTTGTTGGTGTCTGTGGCTTTGTCGCTCAGTGCTTGTTCTGTGTTTGAAGGTAAAAATACCTTTATGACTTATCAAGACCTTCAAGACAAAGTGAAGACACACGATACTGAGTTGCAAGACATGCAAACGAAGCTTGATCGTGTTGATCAATTAGAAGCGGAAATTGCCGAACTTAAGAAATCTAACGCTGGCAATACTGGTCAGTCTATTGTTTCGCCAGCGGCATCAAATGATATGGATACTGCGGATGGCGCGCCAATGGCGGTTGCCAACGTTGCACCTGCTGTAACGGCCGCACCTGCGGTGAACACGGCGCCAGCTCCGGTTCAGCCAAACTACAACAACACGCAACAAAATGTCGTGACACCGGTTGCGGTTCAATCTGCCTCTCATTCCCAAGATAAAAGCTACGGTGTTCAGTTGGCCGCTTATGGCAGTCGTGGTGAAGCCGCACGTGGTTGGCAGGTATTGAGCAACGGATCTCCTGATACTTATGTTAATTTAGTGCCTCATGTGAATGAGAAATCCATCAATGGACGCACCATGTATCAGCTAAAAGTAGGGCCATTCTTGGACCGTGCTTATAGTGTCGATTTTTGTAATATGCTGAAGCAAAAAGGCCAAGATTGTTTGGTTAGTAAATACGATGGGCAGCCTTTGTAATGACTTAGTACAGTATCGATAACCTGTTGAAATAATCGTTGTCGTATAAAAAAACGCGCTGTTTAGAAATAAATCCAACTTTCTTGGATGGTTTCTAAAGCGCGTTTTTTTATGTCTATCAATTAGGCTTATGTGTTGGATACAGATGGATAGCAGCAAAACGATCTCCAGAAGCGGGCGCTTCTGGAGTGACGTGAAACGCGATTATTTTTCCGCTTGATTGATGCTCAACGCCATCGCTTCGGCGATTTTAATGCCATCAATGGCGGCAGACATAATGCCACCGGCGTACCCTGCGCCTTCTCCGGCTGGATACAGACCTTTGGTACTGATGCTTTGGAAACTGTCATCTCGCTTGATGTTGATCGGTGCAGAAGTACGGGTTTCTACCCCGGTTAATAAAGCATCTTCAAAGGCAAAGCCGTTGATTTTTTTATTGAAGGCTGGAATCGCTTCGCGAATGGCTTCGATGCAAAAATCAGGCAAGGCGTCGGCTAGGTTGGTAAGCTTGATGCCAGGTTTAAACGAAGGCTCGACAGTGCCCAGTTCCTCTGGTGTTTGGTTTTTCAAAAACGCTCCGACGGTTTGAGCGGGGGCATCGTAGTTGCTGCCGCCCATGACAAACGCATGGCTTTCTAATTTGCGTTGGAACTCTATGCCAGCCAGTGGCCCACCTGGGTAATCAGATGGGTCAATACCCACAACCACAGCGCTGTTGGCGTTACGTTCATTACGCGAGTACTGACTCATACCATTGGTAACAACGCGGTTCTCTTCTGACGTGGCCGCAACGACAGTGCCGCCTGGACACATACAAAAACTGTAAACAGAACGGCCATTTTTACAGTGATGAACCAACTTGTAATCCGCCGCACCCAGAATTTCGTTGCCCGCATTAGGGCCAAAACGGGCTTTATCGATGGCACTTTGTTCATGCTCGATTCGAAACCCAACAGAGAAAGGTTTGGCTTCAATGTAAACGCCTTTTTCATGAAGCATTTCAAAGGTGTCACGAGCACTGTGACCAATTGCCAGCGCAATGTGTTTGGCATTGAGGCGTTCGCCATCGGCGAGTGTGACACCAGTGATTTGGTTGTCTTCGATATGAATGTCATCGACTCGAGCGCTGAAGCGAATTTCGCCGCCTAACTCAATAATTTGAGCGCGCATTTTCTCAACCATGGCGACCAGTTTAAAGGTACCAATATGCGGTTTACTGACATAAAGGATCTCGTCTGGGGCGCCAGCGGCGACAAATTCATTGAGTACTTTTCGGCTGTACTGTTTTGGGTCTTTTACTTGGCTATAAAGCTTACCGTCTGAAAAGGTACCTGCGCCGCCTTCACCAAATTGCACGTTGGATTCGGTGTTAAGGATTTTTTTGCGCCAAAAACCAAAGGTGTCTTTGGTGCGTTCGCGAACTTCTTTACCGCGCTCTAAGATAATAGGTTTATAACCCATTTGAGCGAGCACTAAGCCTGCTAGTAATCCACAAGGACCAAAGCCAATCACGATAGGGCGTTCAGTGAGGGTGGCAGGCGCTTGAGCAACAGGATGGTAATTAAGGTCTGGTGTCTCTTTGATTTGTTGATGGTCTGCAAATTGAGTCAGCAAGGCTTGATCAATCCGAGTTTCCACATCTAGGGTATAGATCAAAAGAATAGAAGCTTTCTTTCTGGCGTCATAGCCGCGGCGAAAAATAGAGAAGCGAACAAGTTGATCTGCTGTGATGCCCAATGTGGACAAGATGGCTTGTTCTATAGCGGTGTCATTATGATCCAAAGGTAGCTGGATATTCGAAAGTCTAATCATAGAAAAAAATAGGTCTTGAATGAGTGAGGCCATGGTGAGCCGGAGTGCGAATAATAAGCCATTTTAAGAGAAAAATCTGGTCTGAATAACGCAATAGAATGTCATTATAACGTCGATCAACAAAACACACCTCTTTGTCTTTCATTGATGGCTGTGTCGCCGCTTAAGCATTGACTGAAAGAGGCACCAAACAGGCGCATAAAGAGGGTTTTACTCGCGAGCGTAACTGTTCTTTCGGAGAGGTGAGTAATAGAATAGTGGCTAAGATATAAAAGTAATTAGTTGATTTAAATGCATATTTTCAAGTCGGCAAATGCCTTGATTGGGTGGTAAATGAAAAAGTCGGATAAGAAACTAGACAAGGCACTAAGAGAAGCGCTCACCAAGGTTTGTGATCATCTACTCGGTGAGGTAGAGGGCTTTGTGTGGCTGACGCATGTGGTGGATTTTAATCGCTACCCACAGTCGCTTAAGATTGTTTGTGTGTTTGAGAAAGAAGCCGACGTGGCTGAGTTATTATCGACACAGGGTGACGTGCTCTTTTATCAGTGTATTGAAGATGAATTAAAAGGGGCGAATCTCGTCATTAAAAACAGCCGTCAGTCTGTGAGTTTTGACTCGGAAGAGGCTTGTGAAAGAAGCCATAAAGGGCGCTGGAACCTACGTTTGAAAGGGATTGAACTTCATTAATTCCTTGCTGTATTTCACCACAAGGGGCCTCTGTTGATGTTAACCATCAGGCACTTAATCGTGCTTCGTCTGCGGATGCGACGCATGTTTGGGCAAGGCCAATAGCGGGAGATGTTTTTTTTGACCTTCTGGTTAAAATCTTGTAATGATAACGGCTAATGACGCGTTAGAAAGGCTCTGTTGGTTTACTGTATAAATCTTTTTTAGGCTATTCACTTAAGGGAGTGAGAAGATGTTTTCTGCTAAATTACGTACATTGGTGGTGTCGACGGCTTTGTTGGCGGGGAGTGTGTCCTTACCGGCTTGGGCCGATGAGACGCCTTATACTACCCAGAATTTAAATGAGCAGTTGGTCATGGCCAACTTATGGATGCAGGCCTCTGCTGAATTTAAGGCCTTGTCTTATCAGGCTTTTAATTTAGCGCAAATGCGTTTTGATCATTTCGCGAGTACCCACAAAGGCGATAAAAAAATCGCCATTGTGGTGGATGCCGACGAAACCATTATAGATAACAGCCCGTATGAAGCTTGGTTGGTGGGCAGAAATGAAGGTTATTCAGGCAAAACATGGGGCGAATGGATGAACGCCGCTGAAGCCAAGGCGCTACCTGGTGCGGTTGAGTTTTTGAACTATGCGGCGAACAAGGGCGCGGAGGTTTTCTATATTACCAACCGTAAAATGGTGGGTTTGGAAGGCACGCGTAAAAACCTCGCGGAATTGGGTTTTCCGGATGTGGACGATGCCCATTTGATGCTTAGAACCACCACCAGTGATAAAGAAGCACGTCGTCTTAAAGTGGCAGAGAAATACGACATTGCTTTGTTTATGGGCGATAATCTTAATGATTTTTCTAGCGCCTTTAAAACCAAAAGCTTAACGGAAAGTTACGCGGCAGTAGAAAAAAATAAAGCCTTGTTTGGTACGAAATTTATTATGCTTCCTAACCCGACCTATGGTGACTGGGAAGGAAAGGTTTACGATGGCAACTGGGGGGCATCGGCCGCCGAGAAAGACAAAATGCGCAAAGCACATCTTGATCCTTGGCAGCCAAAGCAATAAACCACTAGGCGTTTTGTAATCAGAAGCCAAAAGAGAAGAACACCAAAAAGCGGATCATTTGATCGGCTTTTTTATTGCCTAAACCATGACAAATGCCCCCTCTTGTGGGCGAGTTTTATGGTCAAGATAGGGGGCGTCAATTGAGGCTTCCGATTGCCAGAAAAATGTAAAGCCTGCTTTCATCGGCTGCGTTTTACGATAGGCTTAATGGATTCCATTCTATGTTGGTGAGAGTTTGTTGAAAAAGCGAAGTATTAACATCGGTTGTGGCTGGCTACTTTTGGTAGCGGCCTCGGTGAGCGCGCAAAGTCATGCTGGTTTGACGCCTCAAAACCGTCAGACTGAGTTTAACCATGTCATAGAAAGTAATGCGGCAGCGGCCATACCGACGGCACAAAAAATTGCGCGCCTCAGTCAGGTGCTGCTTGGTGCGCCCTATGTGGATGGCAATTTAGGGGAAGGTGCGCAAGGGCGTTACGATCAAGACCCGTTAAGCCGTTTTGATGTGTTTGATTGCACAACCTATGTAGAAGCGGTATTGGCTGGCGCACTGTCTCAATCTGTGGATGAGTTTTTGCCCAATCTAGAAAAAATCCGCTATAAAAATGGGCAAGTCTCATTTGTTACTCGTAATCATTTCCCAAGCGCCGATTGGCTGCCTAATAACCGCTGGATGTTAACCGATCTGACACAGGAAATTGGCGGCGCGACGACTAAGTTTGCGCACACGGTTATTGATAAGAAAGCCTGGTATCAGCGCATGTCGATAAGCCGAATCCAAGGGCTTGAATTGTCCCCCGAGGCGAAACAAAAGCGTCTTTCGGCGTTACGAAAAGAGGGTGAAAAGTTTGCGCCTGAAGCAGTAACGACCCCTTATGTTCCTCTGACGGCGGTGTTTCAGAAAAAACAATTGTCGAGTGATGAGTTAGCCCAGCAAGCGCATCAACGGGAGCAATTACAAGCAAACACAGCGCTTAGCGCGAAAGCCAAAAAATCCGCCTTGCGTGAGTTGATGATCCAGCAACATTTGGCTAATTCAACGATCAATTACGATTTATTAAATCGTATCCCCACTGGCAGTGTCATTAGCATGGTGCGACCTGACTATTCGGTAAAACAGTGGATCGGCACCAATATGAACATCACTCATCAGGCCATCGCCATCCAAAAAAATGGCCGCTTGTACATTCGAAACGCCAGCTTAATAAAGAAAGAAGTGGTTGATCAGGATTTTGTCGATTACTTCTCTCGCTACTTAGAAAGCTCTTCCCTAAAAGGCTTTAACGTCCAGTTCCCGACGTTTTAGTCGCTTCTTTATGTGTTCTTTTTTGCCTTCTTTTAGCCTGTTAACGGCGCTCTAAATCTTCTTCTTTTTGGTGCCAACGAAAGTTGATGTTGGTACTAAGCAATCAATAGGCATGGTCGTACTCTGATTGCCGATAGAGGGAAGTGAAGCGTCACTGTTTCCTTGCTTCTTTTCTGAAAGCCTGCTGCTTTTATTTCGGCGATGCTGCCATATCTAGGATTGACGCCTTGCTAAGACGTCGATTATGACTTGTTTGTGAAAGGTGAAATTGCATGAATACAGATAGCCATCCAGCGCTTCTTGGTTCGCTTAACTCGACGGCGCCTCACAGCGAAGTGATTAACTTTAGTCCAGGTCCTACGTCTTTGCCAAAGGCTGTGGAAGAGAGGATTGCCGGTTTATTTAATCAACCTGGATTGACCTCGCTGGCCTTGTCGCACCGTGCTCCTGAGTTTTTAGAGATACTGGATCACGCGGTGACGAAAGCCAGAGAAGTGATGGAAATACCGGATGATTATGAAGTGCTTTTTACTCATGGTGGTGGCCATGGGCAGTTTGCAGCCCTGCCATTAAACCTTTGTTATCAGCCAACCGATGTGGCGACTTATGTGGTGAACGGTACTTGGTCTGCACGGGGTGCTGAAGAGGCCAAGCGCTATTGCCATGTTCAGTCCATTGATGGGCGAGACCCTAAAACGGGTGCCTATATTGGCTTTCCTGAATTGACTGAGGAAAACATCGACCCTAACAGTAAATATGTTTACCTGTGCTCCAATGAAACGGTTAACGGTATTGAGTTGCATCGTTTGCCGACCCTGCCAGCTTCACGCAAACACATTCCTTTGGTGGTGGACGCCAGCTCAGATTTTTCTACCAAGCCAATTGATTGGCATGGTTGCGGTGTGGGCGTGTTGTTTGCCTGTGCTTCTAAGAACATAGGTCATCCAGGGTTAACCATGACGGTGATTCGCAAAGACTTGCTAGGGGAGGGTAAAGCCTCGCCACTTTGTCCTGGCGTGTTTAATTACACCACCAACAGCGAGGCTGGAAACTTATGGAATACCCCAGCGACCTTTAACATTGAAGTGGTCGGCTTTGTTATGGATTGGATCGAAGCCCAAGGTGGTGTGTATGAAATAGAATTACGCTCTATCGCCAAAGCGGCAGCGATTTATGATGTGATTGACAGTTCAAACGGCTTCTATGGCACACCGATAGAAAACAAAGCGTTACGCAGTCGAATGAATGTGCCTTTTAATATTAAAGGCGGTGATGAAGAGGCAACCAATGCTTTTCTGATCGCCAGTTGGGAAAAGGGCATGGTTGGATTACGCACCTTAACGCCGTTTGGGGTGGGCGACTACCTAAGAGCCAGCTTATACAACGGCGTGACCGTAGAAGAGGCCCAAAAACTGGCTGACTTTATGCGTAAATTTGCGGCCAAACAGGGCGCTTGATCACCGGCCGCCATGGCTTGACTAGCGTTGAACCATTAATTGCGCGCAGCCCCTTTTCTAATGTTAGAAAAGGGGCTTTTTTGTCGTCAGTGTTGACTGGCATTCATTGTGGCAATGTTTGACGTTTTTTAGCACTGTGTTAGCACATATTCAGTCTTGATAAATGGTATGTTTCGTACTTTAAACGGACGGCTAAGCCATCCACGTTAAGGTGGTGTTACATTCTGAATTGGCTGTTTTTATCACAATGAAAAACGAGACACTGCTATGAAACAAAAGACAATATTGTTCGATATCAATGAAACTGTGCTCAACCTAACGGCGTTAAAGCCTAAATTTGTGGCGGCTTTTGGCGATGACAGTGTGATGGCAACATGGTTTTCAATGCTGCTGCATTCGTCAACCGTCTGTGTTGTTACCGATGTTAAGACCGACTTTGCCTCCTTGGCTCGTGTTATGTTGGACAGCATTGCGACCCGCAAAGGCATTACCTTATCCGCCCAGATGCGCGACGAGATTCTAACGGGCTTTGCTAATCTGCCAGCTCACGAAGACATTCAACCTGCCTTGCGCCAATTACAAGACGCCGGTTTTCGCACCGTGGCCTTTTCAAACTCATCGCGTGATTTAATTGCTATGCAGATCAACAATGCGGGATTATCAGAATGCTTTGATGAGGTTATTTCTGTTGAAAGTACCGGCCGCTTTAAACCTGATCCAAAAGCTTACCAGTTTGCTGCTGAGCAGTTAGATCAACCACTGTCGTCTTTGCGTTTGGTGGCGACTCATGATTGGGATACCCACGGCGCTTTGTCGGTGGGCATGAAGGCGGCGTATATCGCACGTACGCCAGCGATTTACCACCCATTATATCGTCAAGCAGACATAGTCGCTGCCACCATGGGCGATATTGTAAAACAAATTATTGAGCTCGATGGTCCGCTAAAAGCGTCCGTTTAGCCTCATTTTTCTTGCCTGTAAGAGAGACTTTCTGGCCAGTCAATGGGTCAATACTGGATCTGGCTAAGGTCGCTCTTAAATTGAATGTTAGGCATAATAGGCGCCTTTTATTTTAGGCGCTGAATGCCTCAGGCATCTCCTCCCTGAAGCGACCCATAATCTCCAAGGTATAGACCATGTTATTAGCCCACTATCAAACCACACGAGAGCGGACTGAATCTCTTTGCGCACCGTTGAACACTGAAGACTATATTCCACAAGCGGCGGATTTTACGAGCCCTCCAAAATGGCATTTAGCGCATACAACGTGGTTCTTTGAAGAAATGATCCTGACCAAATATATGGCGGATTATGTGGTGTTTGATGCGCATTTTGGCTTTCTATTTAATAGTTATTACCACAGTGTGGGAGAACGGGCGGTACGTGCTCAGCGTGGATTAATGACGCGCCCCACGGTGGATCAAGTGTACCAATATCGCCATTACGTGGATGAGAATATTCAAGGTTTGCTCAAGGGCGAGGCATCAGAAGAAGTAAAAGAGCTGGTCAAACTGGGCATTCACCATGAACAGCAACATCAAGAGTTGTTGTTGACCGATTTAAAATACACCTTGTCATTAAACCCTATGTACCCGGTATACCAAAAGGACAGCAATCTGGTGGCCGGTCATAACGACAGCCAAGCGGCAAGTGAGTCCTGGATAGCGATCCAAGAAGGGGTTTACGAAGTCGGCTATGCTGGTGACGATTTTTGCTTTGATAATGAGCAAGGACGGCATAAGGTGTATGTGCAAGATTTTGAGATTTCAGCCTCTTTAGTGACCAATGGTGAATACATTGAGTTTATTGAAGCTGGGGGATACGACACCTTTAGCTATTGGTTTGATGAAGGTTGGGCATGGCGTTGTAAGCATCAAATCAACAGCCCCTTGTATTGGACCAAAATAGAAGGCCAATGGCATTATTACACCTTAGCAGGGTTAAAACCGTTGGATAGAGATGCGCTGCTATCCCATGTTTCCTATTATGAAGCGAGTGCGTTTGCCAGCTGGAAAAAAATGCGATTGGCCACGGAATTCGAATGGGAAGTGGCGTCGTCGCAGTTTGCTTGGGGGCAGCGTTGGGAGTGGACTTCTTCTGCCTATCAACCCTATCCGAAATTTAGCGTCAGTGACGGGGCAGTGGGAGAATACAATGGCAAGTTTATGGTCAATCAAATGGTGTTGCGAGGGGCGTCTGTTGCCACGTCTGAAGGGCATTCAAGGGCGACCTATCGAAACTTTTTCCACCCACATTTCCAATGGCAATATTCAGGCATTCGATTAGTAAAATAATAGCGCAAGCCTACCCTAAAGAAACATCTGGGTAGGCTTAGCCAAGCATTGGCTCAATGCATCGCGATGAACACAAAATAACAGTGCAGTGAGCCACATAAAAGGTGACAGTAAATGAATACTAACCGAGATATCATCGCGCGTTTACGCAGTAATATTCCCTCTTTTGAATGCACTCCAGGCTGTCATGATTGTTGCGGCCCTGTGACCACCTCGTCAGAAGAAATGTCACGCCTGCCAGTGAAAACAGACGCAGAGCATGACGCCGCCTTAGAAAATTTTTCCTGTGTACACTTAGGGCCAAATGGCTGTGAAGTATACGATGAGCGACCTTTGATTTGCCGATTGTTCGGCACTACGCCGAATCTGGCTTGCCCTAATAGTTGCCGACCCAAAGAAATGGTCGCGCCTGAGATTGAAGAGCAAGTGCATGAGTACATTGCGAGCACGCGACAAGTATTGGTCTGAGTCTTATGCGCCTTGATAAGTTTATTGCTAAAAGTACCGAGCTTAGTAAGCAGGATGTGTTGCACAGCATTCATCAGGGTGAGGTGAGCGTCAATGGCGTGGTCGTAACAAAAGAAGCCCAGCAAGTGCATGAGAATAATCAGATTCTCTTAAAGGGTGTTAGACTACAGCCACGGCCGTTTCGTTATTTGCTGATGCATAAACCCGCCGGCACGATTTGCTCGAACATTGATGAAGCTTACCCTTCTTTGTTTAATGGCTTGGAGATTGAGAAACGCTCCGAGCTGCACATCGTCGGGCGATTGGATGCAGACACCACAGGGTTGGTGTTAATGACCGACGACGGTCGCTGGTCTTTTAATATAACTCGACCTACGAACGCCTGTTGCAAAGTCTATCGAGTGACCTTATCGCAAGCCTTATCAGATGAGCGGGCAAAGGAAATTAGCGCGCAATTTGCACAGGGTATTCAGCTGCAAGGAGAGCGCCAGCTTACCTTACCAGCCACCTTACAAGTGATCGCGCCAAAAGACGTGCTGCTGACGCTAACAGAAGGTAAGTTTCACCAAGTAAAGCGCATGTTTGCCGCCGTAGGCAATCGTGTAATGGCCTTGCATCGAGAGCAAATTGGCACAGTTCGCTTGGATGTTGAGCTTGGTCAATGGCGCTATTTAACGCCTCATGAAGTTCAGTCTTTTGTGTCTGCTTAAACGATAATCAGACAATCAAAAGTCGCTTCACTATTTTATTATTTAGAGCAATTAATCCGATTATGACCAGAAAAATATTAAGTTTGAAGGGTAAGCGAGCCAAAGACCTTAACCCAGCAGAAGAAAGCCTTGAGGATCTGTATCCGAATGATCCGCAAAAACGCTTTCTTAATGGCGTAGCGGTTCATCCTTCTCCTTGTATTCGTTTGGAGTTAGGCTCTGCTGAATTGTCGGTCCGCGCAATGGATTTGATTTCACCGATAGGCATGGGGCAACGAGGCTTAATTGTTGCACCTCCTGGATCAGGAAAAACGACCCTGTTAAAGCATATTTGTCAGGCTGTGAGTACCGCGTACCCAGAGATTAAATTGTATGCCTTGCTGATCGACGAACGTCCAGAAGAAGTCACCGATTTTAAACGCAGTGTGTCCGCTGAAGTGCATGCCTCTTCGTCCGATAATAGCCATGCTCAGCATGTGCGTATCGCTGACGATTTATTGGACATGGCCTGTGCGCAAGCCGGTGAAGGTCAGAATGTGATGATAGTGATCGATTCCTTGACGCGCCTGTCACGAGTCCATAATGCAGGCCAACGCAGCAGTGGTCGAACCATGTCGGGCGGTGTTGATGCGCGCGCGTTAGAGATTCCTCGTAAACTGTTCGGGGCGGCCAGAAAAATTGAAAACGGTGGCTCATTGACGATTCTTGCGACTGTGTTGGTAGACACGGGAAGCCGCATGGATCAGGTGATTTTTGAGGAGTTCAAAGGCACCGGTAATATGGAAGTTGTGCTGTCGCGAGAAGTGGCAAGTCATCGAATTTTCCCCGCGTTGGACATCGCCAAAAGCGGCACCCGACGCGAAGAATTATTAATTGACCCTAACAACCTTGAACAAGTCAGAACGCTGCGCCGTGCTTTTACCAACCTAAAACCGCTTGATGGCACGCAAAAACTCGTTACCTTGCTAAAAGAATACCCAACCAACGCCGAGCTGCTTAAGGTGTTTTAAGCGCCAGTTGAGCCACCTTTATGGTGGTGGGCTTTTTGGCTGAGACGCTGTTGTATTGAGACGTTGCTGTCTTTAACTAAGCGCACAATATTGGCATATGATCTGTATGCTGCTCGAAAGAGGGTTAACGCTCGTTTACCCTTTTTTTATCGCCACTTTGGCACAGTTTCCGCATTTTTCATGATTTATCATCCCCCTTGTAGCACTTTACCTTTGTCGATGTAATGCAAGTCAATGTTCCCTTCATAATGCCTTTTCAATGATTTATCCAGCTGGTAGTTTTAGGCTGGTTGGCCGGTTAATGATGTCCTCACTTGGTTAGCAAGTAAGCGTCAAATTCGGCCCATCCCTCGATGACATTGCGCTAAACAATGCCCCAATAGATTCAAGCAGGAAGCGATATGGACACACAAACACCTTGTAGCTCACCACTGACCGCTCTTTTTCCAACCGAATTGGAAGGGTTTGATCAGTTAGCCGAGTTAGCTCTCGATTTACGTTGCTCATGGAATCATGCCACCGACGACATATGGCGACAGCTTGACCCTGAGTTATGGGCACTCACACACAATCCCTGGGGGTTATTGCAAACCGTATCGCGGGAGAAAATTCGCACATTGTTGGCCGATCCAGGGTATCGAGCGCAGCTTGATAAGCTGGTGAAAAAGAAACGTGAGGCGGAACAAACGCCTGCCTGGTTTCAACAAAATCACCCTAAATCGGCGCTTAATGCGGTGGCTTACTTCAGTATGGAGTTTATGTTGAGCGACGCGCTGCCTATTTATTCAGGTGGTCTGGGCAATGTTGCTGGGGATCAACTAAAAGCCGCTAATGATTTGGGGGTGCCTGTCATCGGCGTGGGGTTGCTTTATCAGCAAGGGTATTTCCGTCAGATAATCGATCAAAATGGTCTACAACAAGCCGTGTATCCCTATAACGATCCAGGGCAATTACCAATCTCACCTTTGCGTCATGCGAATGGAGAATGGTTACGCATAAAGCTGGATCTACCGGGTCATCCTATTTGGTTACGTGCTTGGCAAGTTCAGGTTGGTAGAACAAAGCTCTATTTACTAGACAGCAACGACACCGCAAATTATGCCCCGTTTCGTGCAATCACTAGTGAGCTTTATGGTGGCAGTGCGGATCTGCGTTTGATGCAAGAGTTGGTGTTGGGCATTGGCGGTTGGCGCTTGTTGAATGCATTGGGAATAGAGCCGGAGGTTTGTCATTTAAATGAAGGGCATGCCGCTTTTGCCATCTTAGAACGTGCGCGTTGCTTTATGAAAAAGAGTGGGCAGTCTTTTGCGGTGGCTTTGGCCGCCACGCGAGCAGGCAATGTTTTTACCACTCACACTGCGGTCGCCGCGGGCTTTGACCATTTCGCGCCCGCTTTGATTGAGCAGTGGCTCGGCGACTACGCCAACCTTGAGTTAGGCATTTCAACCCCTGATTTATTGGCGTTAGGGCAGGTGGATGCGAACCATTCTAGCGCTGACTTCAATATGGCGTATTTGGCCATTCGTGGCAGTGGTGCCGTCAATGGCGTGAGTGCGTTGCATGGTGACGTGAGCAGGCGACTGTTTGCCTCCTTGTTCCCTCGTTGGCCCTTGAACGAGATTCCCATAGGGCATATTACCAATGGTGTGCACACCCCAAGTTGGGACTCGGCGAGCGCAGATGAACTGTGGACGAAAGCCTGTGGCAAGGACCGTTGGCTTGGCGCCACAGACGAGCTAGGTCAATCCATTCGAGCCGTGTCGAATGCTGAGTTGTGGCGTTTTAGAACGGCGGCAAGCCAGACGTTTGTCAGTTACGTGCGCGAGCATCTAGTGCGTCAGATGGCGGCGTCGGGAACGCCTCAAGCGGACATGGAAGAAGCGCAGCATTTGTTTGACCCTAAAGTACTGACGCTTGGTTTTGCTCGACGTTTTGCGACCTATAAACGACCGAATCTATTGCTGCATGACCCCGCTCGCTTACTGCGCATATTAACCAACCCAGAGCGGCCTGTGCAGCTTGTTATGGCGGGGAAAGCACACCCAGCGGATCAGGCTGGTCAGGCATTGATTAAGCAGTGGATAGATTTTATTCGCCAGCCACAGGTGCGCCAACACGTCATCTTTCTGAGCGATTACGATATGTTGCTAAGTGGTCATCTGGTGGCGGGTGTTGATGTGTGGTTAAACACCCCGCAGCGGCCCTGGGAAGCGAGTGGCACCAGTGGAATGAAGGTGTTGGTAAACGGGGCCATTAACCTCTCTGAGCTGGATGGCTGGTGGGCTGAAGCGTATCGCCCTGATATTGGCTGGGCACTGGGGGATGGTAAAGAGCACGGTGATGATCCTGATTGGGATGCGATTGAAGCCGAGGCGCTTTATGACCTGCTCGAACAGGAAGTGATTCCTGAGTTTTACCAACGGGATGAACAAGGCATCCCGATCGAATGGACAACACGAATGCGTGAAAGCATGGCGCATTTAACGCCTCATTTTTCGACTAATCGAGTGGTTCGTGAATACACAGAGCTGCGTTATCTTCCGGCTGCGAAGGCTTTTCGTGAGCGTGCTGCCGACAATGGCGCACTCGCCAAACAAATCGCAGATTGGCAGCAAACGCTTGATCAGCAGTGGGCTGGGTTGCGCATTGACGGGGTGATGGCTAGACAAGAAAATCAGCAGTACTTCTTTTCTGCCAGCGTCTTGCTTAATGGTTTAGCGCCACAGGACGTGAGTGTTGAACTCTATGCCGACGGTGTGGACGGCAAGGAAGCGCTACGACAGACGATGGTGTGTGAATGCCTACCGGATGACAGCAAAGGCGCTCATTTGTATCGTTTAACCGTGCCTGCGTCGCGCGCCTTAACGAATTACACGTTGCGAATCATACCGTGTCGAGAAGGTATATCCACGCCGCTGGAGGTCAATCATATCGTATGGGAGCATTGAGTGCTCTGAGATAAAAGTGCTCTTATCATGGCGTTATGGCCCTGAGCAATTGCCCCTTCAGTCGTGTGTTTTAACGTCTGCTAGTTAGGCAGGTGCAGTGACAGACTGATGGGGTAGTGGTCGGATGAATGAATGTCGGTGTGGACCTGCACATGAGTTACGTCTAGGCCTCGGCAGTAGACATGATCGAGATGTCGGAACAGGTGATTCAACCTAGGTTGACGAATCATGTCTACTTTTCCCAATGCAAAAGCGGCGGCGAGCTTATTAAAGTCCGACAGCCTTTTTTTGTTCCAAGTATTAAAATCCCCAGCCAATATAATGGGCCCTTTATGGTCTTGTAGCGTGTGTGATATTTGTTCGAGATGGGCTCTGAATTTTTCGATGGAAACAAAATTGATCAGGTGCGCATTGACCACCAAGAGGGATGATTCATTGTGAGCCGATTCACGCTGAGTCAGTGGGTATTCGATGGCCAACAGCATTTTTTTGGTTTGAGTGAGCGGCTCTCCATGGTCAGATGCAGAAAAATACTGAGATTTGGCGGTAACAGAGGAGCCTGTTTTTACCCCAGTTTCTATGTTGGTTTTTACGTTCCGAAAGCTGCTCGCCATAATCCATTGATGCTGAGATGATTTATGAAACAGGTTATCGAATGGGGAGTTTAAAACCGCTTCCTGTAAAAGCACCAAATCTTTGTTGTGAATCAGGCTGGAAAAATCTTTTTGCCAGCCTTTTTTCTTGCATTTAAACACATTCCAAAGCAGCAGTTCGATGTTCGGTCCCAGTGTTTGCTCAGGCGCATTTCCCATTAAGGTAAGTGATTCAACTGTGTGATAACGATGTGTAATCATGGAATAAAACCTCAAATAAATACGCTAGCGGTTTGTTGCTACTCTGTTCTGTCCTACATGATTTTATAAATAGGGGGAAAACAAACGAAACAAGTTATTGCGGATTTTTTTGTAAATAGGCAATTGGCTCATTTCTTCTTCTATAACCAGCTCTGCATTTTTTTGCTTTTCATTAAACAGCTGGGTTAATTGTGCATTGAGCGTGCTGTCAAAGCATTCTAAATTAATCTCGAAGTTAAACTCTAAGCTTCTTGCGTCCCAATTGGTGGAGCCGATAAAAGACCAAACATCATCGATGATGACAATTTTGCTGTGATCAAAGGGGCGTTTGTTTTTGTAGATGCGAATGCCGTGTTCGAGTATTCGCGAAAAGTTGGCCTCCATGACCCAGTCTACAAAAGGGATGTTACTGTGGGCAGGAACGATAATATCGACCGCCACACCACGTAAAGCGGCAGCGTGAAGCGACGTCATCAGGGTTTGATCTGGGATAAAATAGGGGGTGATGATTTTGACGCTTTTTTGCGCGCAAACTAAGGCGTTAATCAGTGTCCAGCGTATTCTATTATGGTATTCATCTGGTCCGTCTTGTACTACGCGAGCCACGATAGGGTGGCTTTTTTCTGGCCGAGGTTTATGCAGATCAAACAAAGGAAATTGGATGCGCTTACCTGTGGCAAAGAACCAATCTTCCACAAAGACTTTGCTTATTTGGTCGATGACAGGACCCGTTACTTTAAAATGAACGTCATCAATGGGGTGTTTTGAGGCCTTTACCAGATTGTTTTTACTGACATTCATGCCGCCAATATAGGCAACTTCGCCGTCCACACAGAGTATTTTCCGGTGGTTTCTTAGATTAATAAAACGAATGCCCGTTAGAGAAACCGCGGGTAGAAAACGGGCGGTGTTTACCCCTCTTTTTTTCAAGGCCCGATCCGATTTACGCCAACTGTAGCCGACCCCAATGCCGTCCAATAGAACGTTGACAGTAACGCCTCTTTGGTGGGCTTCGGCCAGCGCCTTAACAAATTGTCGACCTAATGAATCGTAGTCAAAAATATAGCTTGAGAGCACCACATAGTGCTGGGCATTCTTAATGGAGCGGATCATTTCCGGGTAAGCGGTATCGCCATTAATTAGCGGTGTAATGGCGTTGTGTGCGACAAAACTAACTGGGTGAATGGCGTACCCTGCCGTAATGGAGGAGTGCCAAGTGTCAGGCAAAGAGTGAAAATCAAGGGCGGAAGCTTGGTTACGAAAGTCCTCTTTGAGTGTCTGAGGGTGCTCTTTTTGAGCCAGTCGCTTAATGCGGTTTATACCAAAGAGCCAATAGAACATACTGCCGATAAAGGGGGAAAAGATGACTAAACCAATCCAAGCCAATGAAGTGCGATCATTTTCTTTAAACAGTAAGACATGCAGCGAAGTGAGCAAAGATAAGCTGATGTGTAAGATCAGTACATTGGTAACCCAATGGACATAAACCCAATCAATCAATGATTCCGCTATTTGCATAAACTCCATCCTAGCCAGCCGTCGATACGCAATAAAAAAGAGGCCATGAGGCCTCTTTACATTCTACTCCGAGAAACGATCTTTACGAAATCTGTCTGCCAGTGTTTGCGGCTGAGTTACTTACTCTTATGACTGCGCTCTGCGTTTTTTTTGTGGCGCGTCGCTTTTTGACTTAATCGGATGTTTAGGTTTTGTGCCTGTTCTTGGTTTCGATGGGCCTTTTCGCTCTGGCGCTTTGCTCTTACGAACAAAATTCAACACAGAAACGGGTACTGTTTTTCGAACCGGGAATTCATCGATTTCTTCACGTTCGATAACATGTTTCAAACGGCTTTCAATCGCGCATAGGTTTTTAAAGTCACCCATAGCAACAAAAGAAATGGCTTCACCGTCTGCACCAGCACGGCCAGTTCGACCGATACGGTGAACGTATTCTTCTGGCTTGAATGGCAAATCGTAGTTAACAACACGGCTTAGATCGCCAATGTCGATACCGCGTGCGGCAACGCCGGTTGCGACTAAGTATTTTAATTTACCGGATTTGAAATCAGCCAGAATCTTTTCACGCATGGCTTGGCTTCTATCACCATGAATCGAGTCTGCTACTATGCCGCGCTTGGCAAGTTGAGCAACAAGCTTGGCAGCACCGTGTTTTTTCTCAATGAAAATCAGCGCCTGATCCCATTGGTGTTCCTTGATCAAATGGCTAAGCAATGCTGATTTAGTGTCTTTATCAACCGTGATTAACCACTGTTTGATGGTTGGTGCTGTTTTGGTACGCGGTGAAATTTTGATTTCTGTTGCGGCTTCACTGACCTTGCTGTCAGCAAAATCGTAAGAAAGTGAGCGTACACTGTCTGTTATGGTTGCTGAGAAAAAGAGATTTTGACGGTGCTGAGGTAGGCGATCTAATATTTTATACAGATCGTCTGAGAAGCCCATGTCGATCATTCGATCGGCTTCGTCCAACACTAATACTTCAAGCTCATCAAAGTGAATCGCACGTTGATGCGCCAAATCAAGCAATCGACCAGGCGTCGCGACCAGAATATCAACACCTTCAATTAGGCGTTGCTTTTGTGGCTCTATATCCACACCACCGTAAACGGCCATAGACGTGAGCTTTAAATTTTTGCTGTACAGAGCAATATTGGCTTCTACCTGCACGGATAATTCACGTGTTGGTGTCAGGATAAGGGCGTGTACGCGTTTGCCGCGTAGGGTGCGTTCTTTATTCAGCTTTTCTAGAATCGGTAGAACAAACGCCGCCGTTTTACCGGTACCGGTTTGCGAAGTTGCGACTAGATCTTTACCAGCAAGGATAACCGGAATGGCTTGTCGCTGAATTTCGGTAGGGGTGCGGTAACCCAGTGCTTTGGTGGCTTTTACAAGAGGGCTGGATAACCCTAGTTTTGAAAATGGCATAGAGGCTCGGACAGATTGTCATAAGGAGAGTAGCGCGCAGTATAACGTAAAACGCCTCTTATCGTTGCCTGATTCTTGCAAAATAAGACATGATATTGAGAATCAAAAAGGCACCCTTGGTAAGTCAATGTAAGCGCTGTTGTTGACCCTTTGTTTATGGGGTTTAAAGGAGAGCGGCATGATTTGGGGTCTGCCATCAAACGTGGGTTGTGTTAAAGTCTAGAATTTACAATCCTTTCCCCTTTAAGGAGTTTTTTTATGTCCGGTATGATGGACCTTAATGGGCTGTTAAGCAGCATGTCACCTAAGCTACAAGCAGAAGAATTTGTATTTTGTACAAGCAAAGACGCTGACTTTGATTATAAAGATTTGTTGCCAGTGGCGACATTTCGCGAAGCAGAAGGGCTAACGCTGATCCTACCGTTGGCGTCGGCTAAGCAAGCGGGTTTTGATTGCGATGGTGTCTACAAACAAATTACGTTAACGGTTCATTCAAGCTTAGAAGCCGTTGGTTTAACCGCCGCCATTGCTGCAAAACTTACCGAGAAAGGCATCAGCGCAAATGTTGTTGCTGCGTATTATCATGACCATATTTTTGTCCAGAAAGACAAAGCTGAAGCGGCTATGTCGGCGTTACAAGAATTAATCGGCTAGCGCCTTGTCTCTTAGGAAATACAGATAAAAAAATGGCCGCTGTCTACAGCGGCCATTTTTATTTGGGCATTGCCCAGTGTCTTTTTCGTTTCGCCCTTTACTCTAAGGTTAGGCGAAGCGTTTCTCTAGATAGCGAATGATATCTGAAGATTCGTACATCCATTCTACTTTGCCATCTTGCTCAATGCGCAAACAAGGCACTTTGACTCGACCACCGCCTTCTAGTAACGCCTTGCGATGTGGAGACCCTTCAGATGCGCTGCGCTTTTCAATTGGCAGGTTCAGCTTGTATATTGCGCGGCGAGTTTTGATGCAGAAAGGGCAGGCGAAGAATTGGTAAAGCGTTAGGTCTTTTGCAGCCATATTGACGGCTTGTTGCTTTTCTGGCGTACGCTTTACTTTTGATCCTCGGGTGACAAGATCAATGGTTGCGATGATAGCGCCTAGCAGGTTACGGATTAGATTAATAAGTATTTTCATGCGAGTAGCTTGTTTGCCTTCTTAATAAATAGGAATGGTATCAAATTGTGCTCATTCTAGCGGTAATGCGCCAATTGTATAAGTGCTAGCAGCGAATGTTTTTTGAGGCTATGACTGGCGGTGTCTTTTACAGACCGTTCGGAGCGTTCGGTTCGCCCCGTTTTTTGAGATGGCTTTGGTTGTTTTGAGGCCGCCATTATGAGATTTTTACTGTGTTTTTTGAGCACTCGTTAACAAGGACACGTTTTTTGTTAAGGTCTTGTTCTTTAAGTCTGATGGCGTTATTTAAACCAATAAAAATAGGATGTTTGTTATGTTAAAAAAGTCTCTTCTGGTGTGTATGTCAATGGCATCGTTTTCGTGTTTTGCGGCCACGCCTACCTCACTTAGCCTTTTTCAAACCGTTAACGAAAGATTGAGTTACATGGAAGATGTTGCTTTGTACAAGGCTCAACATCATAAAGCCATTGAAGACTTATCTCGTGAAGCGGTTGTGATTAGCAAGGCGGGCGAATCGGCCCAAAAGTATCAGCTTAATAAAGCCAGTATAGAAAATTTTACCGCCGCTCAAATTAGTGTCGCCAAAGCGATTCAATATCGCTACCGTGCCGACTTGCTGAGCAAGCCGACAGACTCTAAACCTCGAGATTTAACAAGCGTTATTCGACCAGCCCTAATTCAATTAAATAATGAGCTGAATAAAAACTTATCCACTTATTTGGCATCAGGTCATAAAATTACTCAGAATGATTGGCCAGAATTTAAAGACACCTTGGACAACCACTACATAAGTGAGTCCGATAAACGTATGTTATTTACCGCATTAGAAAAGATAAAACGTTAAATGACGCTCATGGCATGTTAAAGAATATTGGCTTTTTTAACCGCCAATACTCAACGTAAAATAAGTCGCTGCCAGTTGGAAGGGTTTTCGGGCTGGCACCGCTCTTTAATAGCATGATGTATTATTCATGCTTGGAAATTGTCTTAAGTCATGCTGTCAGCTTTCTTGCTGTTATCTCCTCATTTGCTACAAGTTAACCCATTTCGAAGACCTCTTCTTTTCTGTAATAATATAGTTATGCCACACGGATTAACTGTGTCGTATTGAGAATGAAGCCTTAGGGCGGTTTAAATTGTGTTTGGTTTTTTACCCACAGACTGAGCGAAAATAGAGCAGGCTTTTGGCCTTGTAATCGCCAATGAATCAAAAGAGAGAGAAGGGTTCAGGCTTCATGTTAACGAATGAATTTTATCGTGGAATACGCTGTTTTTAAAAACGGCTGATTGGGTTTTGTTAGCGCGTTTAATCAATGCCGTATCACGATGTTAGTAATGAGGTAATAACATGACAGACATTAATATTGGTATTAATAAAGAAAATCGATCTGAAATTTCAGAGGGATTAAAGCGTCTTTTAGCCGATTCCTATACCTTGTATTTACAAACTCATAATTTCCATTGGAACGTGACCGGCCTTCAGTTCCGCGAACTGCACCTAATGTTTGAAGAGCAATACCAAGAGTTGGCAACCGCGGTAGATGACATTGCAGAGCGTATTCGTACTCTTGATGTGCCCGCGCCTGCTACCTATAAAGAATTTGCCAAACTGACTTCTATTGAAGAAGTAGAGGGTGTTCCTAGCTCTGCGCAGATGGTTAAACTATTAACCAAAGGCCACGAACAAGTCATCAGAACCGCTCGCAAGGTGTTAAAAGTGGCTCAAGAAGCGGGCGATGAATCTTCAGCTTCTTTGGTCTCTGATCGTATGCGAACCCATGAAAAAACCGCTTGGATGTTGAGAGCGACTCAAGCCTAACCCGTATCAGGCCTAACCCGTGTCAGGCCAGTGACATCATGTCGCTGGCTTTTTCCCCTACGAACACCATCGCCCTAGATAACTCAATACCAAACCGCTTACGGACTCAGTCTATTGGGCTGCGTTATTCGCGTTAGGGTCTTGTCGATAAAACTGACACAGCAGGCGATACACCTCAGGCATGTGTTTTTTCATTTTGTGAGGCGCTTCGAAAAAGGTTTCACTGCACACCGCAAAAAATTCAGCAGGATTGGTCAGCGCATATTCATCAAGAGGCAGTGGGCGATGATGTTCCCAGTCGCTGGATAAACGATCCCAAGCGGCGCTAAAGGTGTGATGCCATTCACCTGGTCGCATGTCTGGGTGCATCGGTGGAGCCCCATTGGCGCCATCGCGTAGCATGTCCAGTTTATGGGCAAACTCATGAATCACGACGTTGCTTGCATGGCCGTGTCTGGCATGGGCGCCAGTCTCACAAATCGATTCCCATGACAGTATTAAAGGCCCACGGAGCCAAGCTTCGCCACTCAAACCAGGGGCCTGACTATGAACGACGCCATCGTCACTTTGATAAGGGCGATTTGGAATAAAGTCCCCTTGATAGAGGATGATCGTGCTCCAATGGTCGTACCAGTGCAGCCCTAGATGCAAGATGGGCACGCATGCCATGGTCGCAAGGCGCAAGCACATGTCATTGGTTAGCTCTGCTCCGCCGCCAGGAGAAATGGTTTTATGGACAAGAAAGCGCAGGGTCAGTTGGCGTAAAGCGTCGCGCTCTTCACCTTGATAGCGTGTCATTACAGGCCAGCTAGCGACAGCGGCTTCCCATTGCTCTGGCGTGATCTCAAGCTGATCGATGTGACGCGCTTCCCACCAGTGACTGAGTTTATTGAACATGAGAATACCTTGATAAGTGGCCAATGACAGTCAGAAAAACGTTATTTTAGGCGCAAATAAAGTTGCTAACACAGGCATGAATCAGAGATTATTATCTTCTGATTGTCGTGTGAAAAGTTTTTGGGCATAAACAGGCGACTCTGCCGTTATAATCAGCATTATAAACCATCATTGATGAAACTAAATACAGCCATAAAAAGGGTTCAACATGCACGTGGATAAAGCGCAAAAACGTATCGCGAAACAAGTAAAAAAAGGTTTCAAAGGGTACCCCGCTATTTCATTAGAATATTTTGGTAAGACAAAAGAGTTGGCAACAGAAGTGGCGATTAGCTTTGTGATGGAAGAGGGCGACGCGCCACAAGAGCAACGTTTCTCATGCGAAACAGATGTGCGCGAAGACGAAACGATCCAGTCCGTATTGGTTAAAATTATTGAACGAGCTGACGCTAAAAGTGTGACCGAAGTAGCGGGTGTGACCCTGCTATAAAGCGCTAGAACGCGCGTTAGAACCCCTTGTCCTATAAAAAAACGGGGCGTCATTGTGATGACGCCCCGTTTTTTTATGTTGAGAAGTGGCTCTTGGGCTCTCCCTAGGGTCATGACATTCTGTGTCTTTTCCATGTTTTCTGATGCAAGCCATAGAAATGTGTTTATTCCATGAATCTCTTTTGCTTGCCGTAGCCTGTGCCCTTCTTTGGGGTGTACCCTTTATTCCAACCGATTTTTGAATGCGTGTTTTAACGCGCTTATTAGTAAGGAATGTTCATGTCATCTGCTGTTTCTGTTGGTCCATTAAAACGTTTACGTCGTCTTCGGGGCACGCCTGCCATGCGGGATTTAGTGCGCGAGCATGACTTTTCTTTGAGCGATTTAATTTACCCCTTGTTCATCGAAGAAGACATTAATAAGGCGATACCTCTGACGAAGTTGCCGGGTATTTTGCGTTTACCGGAACAGGATTTAGCACAAGAGGCAAAGGACTTGTTTGCCTTGGGGATTCGCTATGTTATGCCATTTGGTATTAGTCATCACAAAGACGCACTAGGCAGCGACACTTGGCAAGACGACGGTTTGTTAGCACGGATGATTTTAACCATCAAAGAAGCGTGCCCAGAGATGGTGGTGATTCCTGATATTTGTTTTTGTGAATATACAGATCACGGTCATTGTGGCGTAGTGCACAACGGCGATGTGGAAAATGACTCAAGCGTTCACAACCTAGTAAAACAGTGTATTACCGCGGCTAAGGCTGGCGCGGATATGCTGGCACCATCGGCGATGATGGATGGACAAGTGCTGGCTATTCGTCAAGGATTGGACAACGCAGGCTATAAAAATGTGGGCATTTTGGCCCATTCGGCGAAATTTGCTTCCTCTTTTTATGGACCTTTTCGCGAAGCGGTCGAAAGCGAACTGGATGGCGATAGAAAATCGTATCAACTCGATTGCGCTAACGGCCGTCAAGCTATGCAAGAAGCGTTATTGGATGAACAAGAGGGCGCTGATATCTTGATGGTTAAGCCAGGTACACCCTATTTGGATGTGTTGGCCAATTTACGCAAAGAGACACATCTTCCACTGGCGTCTTACCAAGTTGGCGGTGAGTACGCAGGCATCAAGTTTGCTGCGCTGGCGGGCGCACTGGATGAGCAACAAGCGGTGTTTGAAACTCTGGTTGGTTTTAAACGGGCAGGGGCTTCGTTGATTGTGACGTATTATGCAAAACAAGTGGCAGAGTGGTTAGCAGAAGACGCCATGAGTTAACACGATGCGCTGGCTTTTACGGCAAGCCATCAGCCAGTAAGGCGAGGGATAAAAAAAACGGCCAATCGGAAACGATTGGCCGTTTTTCTTATCAAGAAAGCGTATTAGCAATAGACGTTATTTGTTTTTCGCATCTTCTGCTTGTTGCTTTTCATAACGCTCTTCCCAGAAATCAGCGCCTTTAATGCCAAGGGCTTTCGGGTTAAACGTGTATTTTTCAACGCCTTCGGCTTTTTGACGTTCATAGTCACGAAGGGTTTTCATCGTTGGCTTCGCGAGGAAGAAGATAACCAAAATACCAACAATGTTTATCCAAGCCATTAAGCCAACGCCAACATCACCCAGGTTCCAAATGTAACCTGCTGTGTTAACGGTACCGTATGCCACCATGAACATGATCAAGAGTTTCACTAAGGTTAGTGGAATGTTGAATTTTAATGCACGGCGTAGGTAGGCTACGTTGGTTTCGGCAATATAGTAGTAAGCCAAGATAGTGGTGAAGGCGAAGAAGAAGAGCGCGACGCCAACAAACACTGGACCAACACCACCAAATACACTGGCTAAAGCCATTTGTGTGAAGGCAGGAGAAGAAATGATTGTTGATGGGTCAACGTGTTGAACGATGAACTGACCATCAGGTAGGCTACCCTGAATATTATATTGCTGGGTAATCAAGATCATCAATGCGGTTGCCGTACAGATAAACAGCGTATCCACATACACAGAGAAGGCTTGAACAAGACCTTGTTGTGCAGGGTGTTCTACTTCTGCAGCGGCGGCGGCGTGAGGGCCTGTACCTTGACCTGCTTCGTTGGAATAAACACCACGTTTTACACCCCAACCGATCGCCGCACCAAAGCCTGCTTGAGCAGTAAAGGCGTCAGAGAAGATCAGTTTGAAGATATCTGGCACTTGGTGAATGTTTAGAAAGACAACGATCAACGCCATGACAATGTAACCCAATGCCATGAAAGGAACGATGATTTGTGTGAAGTTGGCAATTCGCTTGATGCCGCCAAAGATGATGAAGGCCAAGACCAACAAAATCACCGCCAAAGCCACCAATTTGGTTGAGCTAACGTCACCGAATGAGCTTGATACTATGTTACCTGGCCCGAAAATTTCTACTACGGCGTTGCCTACAGCATTGGCTTGGATGCCTGGTAAGAAAATACCACATGCAATAATAGAAGACAGGGCGAATAAAATGCCCAACCAGCGCCAGCCAAGGCAGCGATCAAAATAATACGCTGGACCACCACGGTATTGACCGTCTTCACTGACTTTGTAAAGTTGACCTAATGTAGATTCCGCGTACGCCGTGCTAGCGCCTAAGAAAGCAACAACCCACATCCAAAATACGGCGCCAGGGCCACCAAAACCAATGGCAGCAGCAACACCTGCAATATTACCCACACCCACACGGCCAGATAAAGAAACCGCTAGAGCTTGAAATGATGAAATGCCTTTGTCAGATTGATTTGAGTTAAGCAGTAGGCTACACATTTCTTTGAAATGTCTAACTTGGGCGAAGCGAGTAAGTATGGAATAGAATAATCCAGCGCCAAGGCACAGATAGATTAATACTGGGCTCCAAATGACTCCATTTAAGAAATCAATGAATGCTTGCATATGATGTTCTCCAAAGTGATTGCTTGGTAAGCATTGTTATAATTTTCGCAAAGTCTTATTAGGTGCTAATAATCCTAAGTCCTTCTATTAGCAAGCCGACAACGTTGAGGAAAAACGCGTTAATGGGTTGGCTTGCAAACGAGAAAAGCGGTAGCAATCTAGCATGAAAAATGGAAATGAAAAAGCAAATCGGAGTTTCTTGATAAAAATAACGTTTTTTCTGATAAAACAACAAGCTGTGGTTGTTTTTTAGACAGCTTGAGGCGCTAAAACGAGAAACATCAAAACGGCCGTTTTCTCGTTTTTAACCGCGCAGCGTTAGTTGAAATAGTAATGAGCAATGACGTCTTTCTGTTGTCCCCATTGGTCAGATATACCTATGCCAACGCCTATGATTTGGCCTTTTGCTTGGGGAGGATTCGCTTTCATCTTAATATTAAATGGCGCTAGCTTAGGGCTTTTTTCATTGGCAAGTAAGGTTAAATGCGGTTGAAAATTTTGGAAGACGTTTGGGCTGCCATAACGTTTGAAGGCGGCCAATTTATTTGGAAAGTGTTTCACCCAAGTTGGCAGCGTGGCCTGTTTATCACGCAGTGGCTCTATGGCTAAGGTGATTTCGTCCGCCAGTCTTTGTAGCCTAGTTGAGGGGACCAAATCGAGAAAGGCCCAATGGCTTTGGGTAACGGTTAAGCCTTTTGCTTGAATGGGGAATGGCTGAAAACGAGCGACCACTTTTTTCACTTCTTCTAAAATGGCGCCTTCAGAACCTTCTGGAAAGTCAGTGAGATATAAAGTGGCGTGAACAGGAAAGCCTTTTTCGTAAAACGTCGTAATTCCCTCTTTTTTGAGTGAATCACTGGTGGTTTGAACTAAATCTATAATGGGTTGAGAAGGAATGGCAAAAACATTCAAGCTAATGCTTTTTGTCGCCGCGTTGGCGGAGAATGCAATGAGGCTGAGAATAAATGTCAGCGTGAGTTTTAGCCTAGTAAAGCAGTGTGCCCTGATCATACTTGCGGTCCTTTTGCAGAGTTAATAAGCCTATGAAAGGCATAGTAAGGGGTGCCATGATAATCAGTAAATAGGTATTTTATGAAATTCAAATGACAAGTCAGAATAAGAGGCTGGATTATCCGAAGAGGGGCGGCGCTAGTAGCCAATAAAAAAGCCGATTTTCACGCTTTCCAAAGGATTGGATAAACAGCAAAAATCGGCTTTTACAGTATTTTTCTATTACTTAGCTAACACACTGCCTTTTGCGTATGTTCTGTTGCCAATGACAAACAAGGCTAAGAAAATGACCAAACCGACTATTTGTAGCCAGATGTCTAAGTTTGGCCACAACATCAAGACAGACGCGACCAAGGCCAATAGTCTGGACGGGATAGAGAGTTTGTCTTCTAAGTAACCTTCCATGGCGGCCACTAACGCATACAGACCAAAGATCGCGAACAAGGTGAGACGAATGAGCGTTTCTGTGTCGCCGCCAATCAATGGTGTATAGGCCATTAATAAAGGCACGATATAGAGGCCTTTGGCCAGTTTCCAAGCCATCATACCGGTACGCATCGGAGGTGTTTTGGCTATTGCCGCAGCGGCAAATGCCGTCAAACACACCGGAGGCGTCACGTTACTGTCTTGAGACAACCAAAAGATGATCATGTGAGCGGTCACCAAAATCATGGCGACGTTATTAGCGCCCAGCGCTTGATCCATCAACATGCTCTTAAAGTCAGCAGGCACTTGCGCTAACAGCGCAGCCGCTTGATCCATTGGCATGCCTTGAGCAAGTTGTGCGATTGCACCTGGGTCCACTAGCATAAAGACAGCGGTCGCGGCTTGTGGCAAGTTACCACTGCTCATCATTTCCAATAATTGGCTTTCTGCGATGAGGTTAAAAATGGCCGGTGCCGACAGGGTGCCCAAAACGATATAAGACGCGGTGACAGGAAGCCCCATGCCTAAGACCAGCGACGCAATAGCAACCAGTACCAAGGTAAGGAATAAGCTGCCGCCCGCCCAATCTGAAATCATGATTGAGAAAGTGTTGCCCACGCCTGTGGTACTGATGACATTAACCACCAAACCGATGCCGATAAGCAATACGGCGGTTGTCGACATATTTCGAGCGCCTTGAGCCATCGCATCTAGGATGGCAACAGGGCCCATTTTGTGACTCTTAGAAAGCCATGAAGAGACAATCACGGCGATGATGCCAAGACCAGCGGCATAGGTTGGAGTAAAGCCTTGTACCAATAGCGTTACCAATACCGCCAATGGCAAGATATTGTGCCAGCCTTCTTTTAGTACTTGTGAAATCGGCGGACCATTTTCTTCCACTGAGGTGACATTTTGTCGTTTTGCTTCAACGCGAACGAAAAAGCCAACCGATAGGAAGTACAAGATGGCCGGAATGGTCGCCACACCAATGATGGTGACGTAAGACACTTGCGTGTACGACGCCATGATGAACGCGCCTGCCCCCATGATGGGAGGCATTAATTGTCCACCCGTGGAGGCAGCGGCTTCAATACCTGCCGCAAAGCGAGCTGGGAAGCCTGCTTTGCGCATCAATGGAATCGTAATAACCCCAGTGGATACGGTGTTGGCCACAGAAGAGCCGGATACCGAGCCCATTAGACCAGAACCTAAAACCGCCACAAACCCCGGGCCACCAATCATTTTACTTGCCAATGAGCGGGCAAGCGCAATGATAAAGTCACCGGCACCTGATTTGACAAGAAACGCGCCAAATAAGATGAACATGAAGACAAAGCTCCACGATATTCGGGAGATAGAACCAAACATGCCATCGGTACTGAAGAAGCTGCGATAAAGCAATGTTTCAAGGCTCAAACCAGGGAAGGAGAAAGGACCGCCGATCCATTTGCCCCACAACACAACGTACGTCAGTGCGACCAGAATTAAAAACGGAATGAACCAACCGCTGGTGCGTCGAATGAGTTCCAGTGACAGCAAAACAGCAATACTGGAAACAATCCAATCACCGGTGTCGAAGGTGACACCACGGGCGTATAACGCGTCTTCGAAAAAGACGATGTAAAGCACCATCCCGACCAGCGCGAGCACAATCAGGATGTCGAAAAAGAGGGCGATCTTGCTATCACGCCATTTCGGGTTGGCTGGGACCAAGAGCGCACACAAGGCACCAAATCCAGCAAAGTGAAAAGCAGATATTCTTAATTCAGGCAAGGTGCCTATTGTGTTGATGTAGATATGGGCAACGGCAAGAAAAATAGATAAGGCAAAAACAAAACGTGTTAGCCATTGACCAGAACGATGTTTGGTCTCGAATTCTTCTAAATCAATATCAGTCTCGGAGGAGTCTATCGAGTCATTTGAAGCGGTCATAAAACAGCTACCTTTGTACAAACAGGAGGAAAGCAGAAAGCAGTATCGCCCCCTACTAGGGAGCGATACTTACGAACGATTCGATTATTCAGCGATTAAATCAGCAGGAATCTTGATTCCTTGCTCACGGTAATAACGTGCGGCGCCTGGGTGAAGCGGTACAGGTAACCCTGCAATGGCTTTTTCAAGGGACATAACCGCTGTCGCTTTGTGAATCGCACTTAGGTAACCCAAGTTTTCATACAAGGCTTTTGTTAGCTGGTAAACGTCTTCGTCTGAAACATCGGCACGAGTGGCCAGGAAGTTAGGCTGAGCGATGGTGTTAATTGGCTTGCTTTGGCCTGGGTAAGTGTTCGCAGGAACTACATAGCGCGTCCAAAGGTTGTAGTTACCGTTGGCTTTTTTCATTTGCTCATCGGTGAAATCCAACACAGTGACGTTATCGCCACCAAGAGACGCGTACAAACGGGTTACCGCACTAACAGGAACACCCGCTGGCGTGTTCATGCCTTCGATGTTGCCGTTTTGCATGGCGTCAGCGCTGGCACCGTAGCCCATGTAAGCCAAACTAAAGTTGTCTGGTTGAATGCCTAGGCCTTTAAAGATCTGACGACCGGAGCCTTCTGTACCAGAGTTTTTTGGACCAATGGAAAACTTATTATTAGTGCCTTCGATGCCTTTTAAGTCTTCAATCGTACCGGTTTTGACCAGATTGGATTTGATTGAGAAGTGCTCAACGTTTTGCCACAACATAGAAACAGAACGTAATTCCGTTTGCTTACCAGATTGTGTTAGTGGGCCTTCGCCATTCCATGCCCAAGCGCCATAGAGACCTTGTAAAATGGCAAATTGTGCTTGGCTTTCTCTTAGCAGCTTGATGTTTTCACCTGATCCAGCAGAGCTGATAGCAGACAAAGACATACCAAATTTAGGTTCTAGTTTTACTTTACTCAGTGTCGCGATCGCAACACCAACAGGGTAGTAGGTACCGCCCGTTGAGGCAGTAGCAAGAATGTAGTTTCTGTTGTCGGCGGCCAAACTACTGGTTGCTGTTAAGGCAATGGTAGCGGCTGTCGCAGTGGCGAAAATTGTTTTTGTTAAGAATCCCGGTTTCATTTTATTTTTCTCCTTGGAGAGAGTGTCATAGCTTATTATTGTTGGTGATTTTGTTATTACTATCATGGTTAATCCTGAATAAATCAGAATGCTTAATCATGATAGGGTAGTGACTAACGGCTTAAGTTGACCGTGTTTTGTAAAAATAATTCAAAGATAAATCGTAATATTGCGCGAGTCTAGGCTCATTCTTGCACATTTATTCCGTTTTTATAACCAAGAGTAAGAGGATTGTCTATGAAAAATGCAGATATCAGTGTGGTGTTGTTTGATTTAGGAGGGGTATTAGTCGACCTCGGCGATGTGAGTCAAATGCACGAAATGCTGAATACTGAAGGAGAAGAGGCCGCGGTTTGGCTCAAATGGTTACGTTCTCCCACAGTGGCTGCGTTTGATTCTGGTCGGATTAGTTTTGATGAATTTGCTGAGCGATTACCAGACGAAGTGGGCAGTTCCGTGGCATCCGCTGTTTTTAAACAGGCGTTTCAAGCGTGGCCAAAAGGGTTGTTTGCGGGGGCATTAGAGTTAGTGCAATCGATAAAGCCACACTACCACAGAGCGGTGTTATCGAACACCAATGCTGCCCACTGGTCCCGCTTGATGAATGAAATGGGGCTTGCTGGAAATTTTCACAGTTATTTTGCTTCTCATTTGATAGGGTCGGTAAAGCCGGATCGCGCTATTTACGATTACGTGCTTGATGCATTACAGGTTGCACCAGACGAAATTTTGTTTATTGATGACAATCAAATAAACATTGATATGGCACAATCAATGGGTATTCAGGCGTATCGCGTTAAGGGTGTTGAGGAAGCAAAAAGCGTATTAAATTCCTATAATGTATTGCAGGAATAGACGTTATTTGCTGATTAAAATAACAAGGTATTGCGCTCCCTTGACAGGAAGTCATTGTCGTCGAGATAGCAAAATAATTTGAATAGGGTATTTCTTATGCGTTCTTTTGATGGGCAATCTTCAAGCATTTATTCGCGAGCACGACCGACCTACCCTGCCGAGCTGTATTATTGGCTTTCTCAGCAAGTCAGCAGCGCAGGGGTAGTATGGGATGCCGCTTGCGGAACCGGCCAAGCCTCTATTGATTTGGCTGCGTATTTTGACAAAGTAGAAGCATCAGACATTAGTGAGTCGCAAATCGCTGAGGCCACCCCCCACAGAAAAGTAAACTACCGCGTTTTTCCTTCTGAAAAGACCGAATACCCTGATAACTATTTCGATGCGGTTTGCATTGGGCATGCCTTGCATTGGTTTGATTTGGATTTGTTTTGGCAAGAAGTGCAACGGGTTCTCAAACCTGGCGGTTTGTTTGTGTGTTGGGGGTACAACTGGTTTACCTTGGGGGAGCCAGAAGATTTGGTGATTTCTGAGCATGTATTGCCCTTGTTATCTTCTTACTGGCCTGTCAAAAGTCGCTTACTGTGGAATCAATACAAAGACATCCATTTCCCCTTTGAGGCGATTGAAGTGCCTCAATTTGATTTATATTGTAATTGGTCTGTTTCTCAAACCATGGACTTTATTCGTTCTTGGACCGCGGCCCAATTGCGTATTCAAGATCAAGGCGATGACTTCTTGGTGGAAGCGAATCAAATGCTGCGCTCCGTATGGACGGACCCTTCCCATAAGAAGCAAGTGAGCTTGCCTTTTTTTGTCAGAGCTGGGCGAATGAAATAAGCATTGCTAAGACTAAAGTGGAATAGATCATAGAATTCAGCAAGCTATAGTAGCTTAAGCATCCTTAAAACAACTTTAAAAATGGAGCGAGTTATGACGTCATTATACAGTGATACTGCTAAAGAAGTGGCCAACAATGCCACTGTCAGCCAGGCAGAATTCGAAAAGCGTTACCAAGAATCCATCGACAACCCAGAGGCTTTTTGGGCGAAAGAAGGACAGCGTTTAGATTGGATCGCCCCTTACAGTAAGGTGAAAAACACCTCGTTCGAACGTGGTAATGTCAGCATAAAATGGTTTGAGGATGGCACGCTAAATGTTGCCCACAACTGTATTGATCGCCATTTAGCAAAGCACGCTGATAAAGTTGCGTATTACCTTGAAAGCGATGAAGAAAATTCAGAAAAAACGGCCATTACCTACCAAACGCTACACGATGAAGTCGGCCGTTTAGCCAATGTGTTAAAACGTCAAGGTGTAGAGAAAGGCGATCGTGTCGCTATCTATATGCCGATGATCCCACAAGCCGTATACAGCATGCTAGCGTGTGCTCGTATTGGTGCGATTCACTCCGTTATTTTTGGTGGCTTTTCTGCCCACGCCATTGCCGACCGTTTAAATGATTGTGAAGTAAAAGTGGTCATTACAGCGGATGAAGGTCGCCGCGCGGGCAATACTATTCCTTTAAAACACAACGTCGACATGGCGCTAGAAAACAACGCCTGCCCATCAGTAGAAAAAGTCATCGCCTATCGTCACACCAATAAAGATGTGCCTTGGTTTGAAGGCCGAGATCTGGATTGGGCGGTGGAAGTGGCAAACGAAAGCACCGAATGCCCTGTTGAGCCGATGAACGCAGAAGACCCTTTGTTTATTCTTTATACCTCAGGGTCAACAGGCAAACCGAAAGGGGTCGTTCATACAACCGGTGGTTATTTGGTGTATGCCTCAATGACCCACGAATTGGTGTTTGACCTTAAACCCGATGATGTTTATTGGTGTGCAGCGGATGTCGGCTGGATCACTGGACACAGCTACATTGTGTACGGACCTTTGGCCAACGCGGCGACAAGCATTTTGTTTGAAGGCGTACCGACTTACCCAGATTCTGGCCGTATTGGCCGTGTGGTTGATAAATTCAATGTGTCTATTCTCTATACGGCACCGACAGCGATCCGAGCGTTAATGTCAAAAGGCGATGAAGCCACCCGTTCTAGTAAACGAGACTCTCTGCGTATTCTGGGGAGTGTGGGTGAGCCGATTAACCCAGAAGCTTGGTCTTGGTACTACACAGAAATTGGTCGTTCATCTTGCCCTGTGGTGGATACTTGGTGGCAAACCGAAACCGGTGGCATGATGATGACGCCACGTATCGTTCAAACCGACATCAAACCTGGTTCTTGTACTGGGCCTTTATTTGGGGTGCAGCCTGCATTAGTGGACGCACAAGGTGTTCTGTTAGACGCTCAAGGTGTCAGAGTCGATGGTGGTTTGGTCATTACCGATTCTTGGCCTGGCCAAGCGCGCACCGTTTATGGTGACCATGAACGTTTTGAGCAAACCTATTTTAGTACGTTTGATGGCATGTATTTTACCGGTGATGGGGCGTCTCGAGACGAAGACGGTCATTACTGGATAACCGGTCGAATGGACGATGTATTAAACGTGTCTGGACACCGTTTGGGTACGGCCGAAATTGAAAGCGCGTTAGTTGCACACCCTTCTGTCGCAGAAGCGGCCATCGTTGGTTACCCACACGATATTAAAGGCCAAGGCATTTATGTGTATGTGGCTTTGGTGGATGGGATTGAGCCAAGCGATGAGCTGATGAAAGAATTAAAACAGTTTGTACGCAAAGAAATTGGTCCAATTGCGACACCAGACCTCATTCAATGGGCGACCAAAGGGCTGCCAAAAACCCGCTCAGGTAAGATCATGCGTCGTATTTTGCGTAAGATTGCGGCCAATGAACAGGACCAATTAGGTGACACAAGTACCTTGGCGGATCCAAGTGTGGTTGATGATTTGATCGATAACCGTTTAAATATGAAATCTTAATAACACTTAAAAAAAGAGTCGTTAGTGATTTCACTTATTATTGCAGATGATCATCCTCTGTTTCGCAGTGCACTAAGCAGCGCATTGCGGGCAGAAATGAAAGGTATTTCCATTGAAGAAGCTTATGATCTGGATTCGACATTGCGCTGTTTACGGCAAATGGAGGATGTGGATCTGCTTCTTTTGGACTTAAACATGCCCGGCAGTGGTGATTTATTCGGGCTTATTCGAATTCGCACCGACTTTCCTGATATTCCTGTTGCTGTGATTTCTGGCAGTGATGATGTGAGCATGGTGGCAAAAGTCATCGAAGCGGGGGCGCTGGGCTTTATTCCTAAGACCAGTGAACCGGTTCTTTATAGCAATGCCATTAACGCCATTTTAGCGGGAGACATTTGGCTTCCTGACTATCTAGAATCTGAATTACAAGATCAACCAAAACCTGATTTGAGCATGCAGCATCGAGTGGCGGAGTTAACGCCGCAGCAATACAAGGTGCTTTGTTATCTTCATGAAGGGTTGTTGAATAAACAAATCGCCTATGAATTGTCGATTTCTGAAGCGACGGTGAAAGCGCACATAACAGCGATCTTCCGTAAGCTTGAGATTAATAATCGTACGCAAGCGGTGCTGGTGGCCAGTGATTTGAAATTACAGATCGGTCACCCGTAACACTACTTTTTGTCTTGCTCTTCTTGGCAGTGAGCACAAGGAGGCACAGGGTCCATACCACCTTCATGCCACGGGTGGCATTTGGCCAATCTTCTTACTCCTAGGTAAACGCCTTTTATGATGCCGAAGCGTTCAATGGCTTCGATCATATAACGAGAGCAACTTGGGTAGAATCGGCAATTATTGCCAAGCAGGGGGCTGATAATGAACTGATAGCCTCTTATCAACTTAATAAATAGGGTTTTTATCATAAGGTTGCTTTGTCTTTTAAAACGCGGTCTAGTGGTGGTTCCTACTCACATAAAAACGAATATACCATGTCAGAACAGATTACTCATTTTGATGCGACTCAGGTTGTGGCCTATCAAGGCGAGCCGGGCGCTTACTCTCATCTAGCCTGTAAACAAACATTCCCGAACTGGAAGAGCGTTAACTGTGCCACCTTTGCAGACGCCTTGCAAATGGTCGAGCAGGGCAGTGCGTATTACGCCATGATCCCCGTCGAGAATTCCACCGCAGGCCGAGTAGAAGAAATTTATCGTGAGCTGAGGCGCACTCAGTTGTATGTGGTGAAAGAGCACTTTGAACCGGTCAATCATTGTTTAATGGCACGTCATGGGATGACGTTGGAGCAGGTAAAACGGATTGGTAGCCACCCGCAAGCACTGGCGCAATGTGATAGCAATATCAAAGCATTGGGGGCGAAAAATCTTGCCATGTACGACACCGCCGGTGCGGCAAAGCACATTGCCGAACAAGAGGAAGCAGACTTAGCGGTTATTTCCTCAGAGCTGGCCGCTGAGTTGTACGGGCTAAATATACTAAAAACCTACTTTAATGACACTCAAGGCAACACGACGCGTTTTTTGGTGTTTGCGAAGCAGCAGAAAATGCCGGTTTTTGAAGCGCAACAGACTTACATCACTTCTTTTATGTTTCGTGTGCGAAATATTCCGGCGGCACTGTATAAAGCCATGGGTGGCTTTGCGACGAACGGCATTAACATGTTGAAATTGGAAAGTTACATGGTGAATGGGCATTTTACGGCGACTCAGTTTTACGTCGATGTGGAAGCGCATTTTCAAGACCCTGCGATGCAAAGTGCGTTGGAGGAATTGCGTTTTTTCTCAGAAGAAATTCGACTGTTAGGCACGTATTACGCGGATGAATATCGCGCCAAAAGTAAGTGAATGTGCGAAGAGCTGCAAGGCTGCGACAGTCTTAAGCGATTTTATCTAGATTCTCGCTTATGGACTTTTCATTAATCTGTAAGAAAACCGTGTTACCTATGTTGTTAAGCGGGTATTGATACTCTGTGTTAATCGACCATATAAAGTGTGGGTTGACACAGAATGCCCATGTTTAGCACGACTGACATAGGTACATCATCTAATGAATAATTCCTTCAAAATGGTCGCTAATCGCAGTATTCGTTTGTGCGGTAATCTGGTGAAAATATTCTCTTATCCGTTCCATTTTATTTTTCCTAACCTGCGTTTTACCCTCCCTGACTACTCTAAAGCCAAGATTACCACTCATAACCGATCCGCTATTCCTAAGGTTATTTGGCAGACTAATTATTCCAATCGCTGTACCTTACCCGTCTATGTGAACTACCTTTTTAATCGTATGATGTCGCTGGATTACGATTACCGTTATGTCAGTACAGAGGCGCGGGAGAGGTTTATGAAAGAGCAGGCTCCTGTTGAAGTGTACCGAGCCTATTTAAAACTCAATGACGGCGCTGCGCAGGCGGATCTGTGGCGAGCCGTGAACTTATACGTCAATGGTGGTGTGTACATGGACATAGACGCATCACTTGTGTGGCCGCTTAGCCAAACGCTAAAAGAAGATCACGATGCCTTGTATATTAAGTTTAAGAAGAACAATACAGAGTTCACCAATTTCTTTTTAGCGGCCACACCGAACAATCATCACTACCAATGTGCTATCGATAAAATTGTCTCCAACATTAATCGTTATCGAATATTGAAAAAGAAAGGCGTTTATAACACCACTGGGCCGACTGTATGGAATGACGTGTTAAAGGGAGAAGTCGTCGCGAGTTTGCCAAGAGGTTATGTTTGTATTCAAGGGGCTTTTACCAATGAGCACTTTCAATATCTCGATAAGCCGAAAGGCAAATGGACACATCTTCATGACGATGACCTGATTAAGGCCGCTCCTAGTCGCTAACACAAACCACCTTTATTGCGCTTATTAAAACGCCCTGAGAACAGGGCGTTTTATGGGCGGTTATTTGCTTAAAAAACGTTTTACCAAACCCGTAAATACGGCGGGTTTTTCGGCGTGCAACCAATGGCCTGTGTCTGGGATCATTTTGAATTCTGCGTTAGGAAAGAGTGCCATGATGGCGCTTTGGTAATCGGCCACTATGTAGTTCGACTTTTCCCCTTTGATAAACAGCGTTGGCGTATCGATGGGCGTAGTAATCTCTGGTTTTTGTAGAATCGTGGCGTAACTGTTGGCGATGTTATCGAGAGAGAGTACCAAACTTAAACCTTTGTCTGTTTTTGTAAGATTTTTCAGTAAGAACTGTCTAATAGGCAGGCTTGGTTCGAATTGGCTCAATAAGGTGTCGGCTTGTTTGCGCGATTGAAGGTCTGCTTGGTCAATGGCTTTTAGGCCTTTGAATATGTCGGTGTGGCCTGGCTGATAATCCACAGGGGAAATGTCTGCGATAATCAGCTTTGTCACTTGGTTTGGCTTGGCCATGGCGGCCATCTGCATGGCAACTTTTCCGCCCATTGAGTGTCCGAGAAGAGAGAAGGAGGACAGCTGAGTTGAATTGGCCCACGCTAGAATAGCGCTGGCCATTTTAGGGTAGCTGGCTTCTTCTAACGCAGAGGACTTACCATGATTGGGCAAATCTAAGCAATACACAGTAAAGTGTTCAGCAAGAGATTGCGCGATAGAGTGCCAGTTGTCTGCGTTGCCAAAAAGGCCATGAATGATGACAAGGGCAGGGCCAGATTCACCGTATTGTTTTGCGTGTATCATAATAACCTTATTGTTCAACATCGAATTTAACCTATTGTAACAAGTCTTTAGACTGTTCGCTTCCATTCAAACAAGGCACTTTTTTTCATGTTAGATACCTTTTTTATTCGAAATTTAAAACAACCATTAGCCCGCTTAGCGCAAGGCTTGGATGCACTCGGCGTCACGGCCAATGGCATTACCGTGGTCGGTTTTCTGTTTGGCATTTTAGTCTTGCCAGCCCTCTATTTTGAGATGACCTTTGTGGCGCTGTTGTTGATTGTGTTCAATCGCGCGATGGATGGATTGGATGGCGCGGTGGCGCGTATTCAAGGACCAACCGATTTGGGTGGTTATTTAGACATTACGTTGGATTTTATTTTTTATTCCGCGGTGGTGTTTGGTTTCGCGTTGATGAACCCTGCTGAAAATGCCTTGGCCGCCAGCTTTTTGATTTTTGCGTTTATGGGCACGGGAAGCAGCTTTTTAGCCTTTGCTATCATGGCGGAAAAACGCAATATCGAGCGTTTAGACTATGGTCGCAAGTCGCTTTATTTTTTAGGAGGCTTAACAGAAGGCACAGAGACAATCTTGTTCTTGGTGCTTATTTGTCTGCTACCTAGTTACTTTTCAGTGTTGGCTTATGTATTTGGGGCAGCGTGTTGGGTAACGACAGCAACTCGTCTCTACGCAGGTTACCGGACTTTGTCTTAGGCGCTATGTGTGCCTTGCTCTAGGGGGAGTGCGATGAAGGGCTGGCCATTGACAATGCAATGGCCAGAATATCTTTATTTATGGGGGGTTATTCGTGGAAAAACGCGATTTCAATGTCGCTTTTTACGATTGCACAGCAGGCAAGCATGTAGCCACTGTGAACCCAAGCGAGGGGCTCAAATGGGTATTCCACCTGACCCCATAAGAGTTTGATTGAGCAAGATGAGCAGTAACCTTCGCGGCATTGATATTCTATGTGAATACCGGCTCTTTCAAGCTGAGGGAGCAAAGGCTCGTCTTCAGTGACGAGAAACTGCTGCTTGCCCAATAACACTCGATGGACTTGGTCTTTAGACGGCGTACCTTGTTTAGAGGTCGAAGTCATCGAAGTCTGAATCGTCTAAGTTATTGTCTGTTTGACCTACCAAGTAAGAGCTGATTTCCGCTTCTTGTGGCGCCACTTGTACGTTGTCACTGACTAACCAAGCATTGATCCAAGGAATTGGGTTGTGCTTAGTACCGAAGCAAGCGTCTAGACCCACTGCCTGCATGCGCACATTGGTAATGTATTCAACATATTGACCAAGAATTTGTGCATTCAAACCAATCATTGAACCATCTTTAAAGAGGTAGCTTGCCCATTCTTTTTCTTGCTCGGCGGCTTCTATGAAGATGTTGCGAACTTCTTCTTGGCATTCTGCTGCAATAACAGCCATTTCTGGGTCATCTTTGCCTGATGCCATTAGGTTCAGCATGTGCTGAGTGCCCGTTAGGTGAAGGGCTTCATCGCGAGCGATCAGTTTGATGATCTTAGCGTTGCCTTCCATGAGTGTGCGTTCGGCAAACGCAAAGCTACACGCGAAGCTCACGTAGAAACGAATGGCTTCTAAAACGTTTACCGACGCAATGGTTAGATAGAGGGCTTTTTTAAGCGTCGGCATTGAGATCTCAACATTGCCTTTGCCTGGAATATGGTGCGTGCCCATGCCTAGCGTGTTGTACAAACTCACCATTTCAATTAAACGGTCGTAGTAGACAGAGACGCTGTCTGCGCGTTTGGTGATTTCCGTGTTGACGGTAATGTCGTCAAAAATGACGGTCGGATCATTGACGATATTACGAATAATATGAGTGTAAGAACGGCTGTGGATGGTCTCACTGAAAGACCATGTTTCAATCCAAGTTTCTAATTCAGGTAGAGAAACAATCGGTAATAACGCGACATTCGGTGAGCGGCCTTGCACACTGTCTAGCAAGGTTTGGTATTTCAGGTTGCTCAAAAAGATGTGTTGTTCATGCTCTGCCAATCGTTGGAAATCTTTGCGATCGCTAGAAAGATCCACTTCTTCTGGGCGCCAAAAGAAAGACAATTGTTTTTCAATCAGCTTTTCAAAAATAGGGTGTTTTTGCTGGTCGTAGCGAGCAACATTGACATTTTCACCAAAGAACATAGGTTCTTTCATACTATCGAATTGCTTGCGGTTAAAAGTCGAGTAACTCATTGCTCAGGGGATTCCTTAAATTCGTCAGGCATTCTAGAGAGGAAGGCCTTAGAGAGTGATTAATTTTCTGTTTCGCTTTACACAACTAAGCCCCATCTAGGATGGGGCTCGTGTCTGCGCTATTTCAACGGTATTAGTTTACCAATAACGCAGGGTCTGTAAGACAAATATCAGACCTAAATTTTACAAGCACCACCAGCACAGTCATCAATATCGTCTTGCTGATCGTCCGCGCCGTCACGGGTGTTATGGTAATAAAGCGTTTTAACACCCAGTTTGTAAGCGGTTAGAAGGTCTTTCAGGATTACCTTCATTGGCACTTTTTGAGACTCAAATTTCTGTGGATCGTAGTTTGTGTTTGCTGAAATCGCTTGGTCGACAAACTTCTGCATAATACCCACAAGCTGCAAGTAACCATCGTTTGAAGGGATGGTCCATAGTAGCTCATATTGCTCTTTTAGGCGATCAAACTCAGGTACCACTTGTTTCAGGATACCGTCTTTGCTGGCTTTCACAGAGACAAAACCACGTGGTGGCTCAATGCCATTGGTTGCGTTGCTGATCTGAGACGAGGTTTCAGAAGGCATCAGCGCCGTGAGTGTTGAGTTACGCAAACCGTGCGTCACTATGTCGCTACGCAATGTTTCCCAATCGTAGTAAAGCTCAGGAGAAACGATGTTATCGATTTCTTTTTTGTAAGAATCGATTGGCAAAATGCCTTTTGCGTAGGTCGTTTCGTTGAACGCCAAGCAAGGGCCGAATTCTTTCGCCAACTTATTCGAAGCTTTTAGTAGGTAATACTGAATCGCTTCGAAGGTTTTGTGAGTCAATTCGTTGGCACTGCCATCCGAGTAACGCACACCATTTTTCGCAAGGTAGTATGCGTAGTTGATCACACCCACACCCAAAGTACGGCGCAGTTCAGTCGCACGTTGTGCGGCTGGGATTGGGTAGTTTTGGTAATCAAGCAAAGCGTCTAATGCGCGAACGATCAGTTCAGACAGCTCTTCTAGTTCATCAAGGTTGTCCAACGCGCCAAGGTTAAAGGCAGACAGAGTACAAAGGGCGATTTCGCCTTCTGGATCGTCGATGCGATTTAATGGTTTTGTCGGTAGCGCGATTTCTAGGCACAAGTTACTTTGTTTAACCGGCGCAACGGCTGGGTCAAACGGGCTGTGCGTATTACAGTGGTCCACGTTTTGTAGATAGATACGACCAGTGCTTGCACGCTCAGAAGCAAACAAGGTAAAGAGTTCAGACGCTTTAATGGTTTGCTTGCGAATGGACTCATCTTGTTCGTATTGAACGTATAGACGGTCAAACTCTTCTTGGTCAGCAAAGAAGGCATCGTATAGACCAGGCACATCGGATGGGCTGAACAAGGTGATGTTGCCGCCTTTGATCAAGCGTTGGTACATCAAACGGTTAAACTGAACGCCGTAATCTAGGTGACGAACACGGTTTTCTTCCACACCACGGTTGTTTTTCAATACCAACAGGCTTTCTACTTCTAGATGCCAGATAGGGTAGAAAACAGTCGCAGCACCACCACGTACACCACCTTGTGAACAGCTTTTTACCGCTGTCTGGAAGTGTTTGTAGAATGGGATACAGCCTGTATGGAAAGCTTCACCACCACGGATTGGGCTACCCAAAGCGCGAATGGCACCAGCGTTCACACCAATACCAGCACGTTGACTGACGTACTTAACGATGGCGCTAGAGGTTGCGTTGATAGAATCCAGCGAGTCGCCACATTCGATCAAGACACAGCTACTAAACTGACGTGTTGGCGTACGGATGCCAGACATGATCGGTGTTGGTAGCGAGATTTTGAACTTAGAAACCGCGTCGTAAAAACGTTTGATCAATAACAAACGCTCACTCTTATCGTAGCCTGCAAACAAACACGCAGCGACCAGAATATAAATAAACTGTGGGCTTTCGAAGATTTGACCAGTTACACGGTTTTGAACGAGGTATTTCCCTTCTAGTTGCTTAACGGCAGCGTAAGAGAAGTCCATGTCACGAGAGTGATCAATGAAGCTGTTTAGTTGCTCAAAATCTTCTTTAGAATAATCTTTTAACAGATTCTCATCGTAACGTTTTTGCTCAACAAGGTTTTGTACATGATCATAAAGATGCGGTGGCTCAAAATCGCCGAATGCTTTTTTACGCAAATGGAAGATAGCAAGACGCGCTGCAAGATATTGGTAATCTGGGGTGTTTTCCGAGATTAGATCCGCCGCCGATTTGATCAAAGTTTCGTGAATATCAGTGGTTCGAATCCCTTCAAAGAACTGAATTTGGGCTTTTAATTCGACTTGGGAAACGGAGACATTGTCTAAGCCATCAGCGGCCCATGTAATGACTTTATGAATCTTCTCAAGATTGATGTTTTCGGTCTGCCCGTTACGCTTAGTAACTGTGAGAGTGCTCATGCCTTAACTTCCCATTAGTGCATTCTGTGATTTAAGAGGTGTTTACTGTATCTAGTGTTAGCTTGCTTGTTAGAACACTACATATAGTGTTTTTATCACCTGACTGTGCGAACAATAGTGCTCTTTTTTTTTAAAATCAAGACTTGATAATTGCTCCAACTTGAGGGCTGTTGCTTGCTGTAAGTGTCTACTAACTAGGTTCGCCTTAGGAAGCGGAAACTTGGTGGGAGGCAATATGCTTTTTGCCTTTTTTTAACTATTTTTACGAAAAAAAAATAGCCTTTTTTCTTGCCCAAACATCGAACAGGGTTAATGGCTTAGCACTATTTTGGCGAGGGCCACCAAAGCAAATAAAATTAACTGATGCAACAGATAGATAGGTAAGGCAAAGCGTCCCATGGCACTCAATGCGCGAACCAAAAAGTGGTTTGGAATGGTGCACTTGTGCCAATTTAGATAACCAAGCAAGGGACCAATGAGAACCACCCCAATCCACGGCAATGGAAAAAGAATGTCCAGTGTTTGGTGGGGCAAATTTAAGTAATGTACGATGGTAGGAAGCGCATTAGGGAAATGCAACCAAGAGGTTTCACTGTAGATGACAAGGATAGCACTGCCGATTAAGGCTGATAGAATAGGGCGGCGACTTAACGGCCGTACCAAAAAAGTGGCTAGAAAAATAAAGTGTAAAATGCCAAAGAACACCCAGTTATTCGGTAGTGCCAGATAGGTTCCAAGGGAAATCAGCACCGCGGCCAGCAGTACTTTGGCGTCACGTGGCCAAATAATCAACCTGAGTCGTTGGCGATTAGATAGGTACGCAGACCAGCCAACGGCGGTCAGAAATAACGTGACTATGACACGTCTAAAGTCGATCCAAAACGGGTCTGCAAAAGAGAATGAGATAAAGCCAAAATTGCCTAAATCCCAGCAAAGATGAAAGATCATCATAAGCAAAACCGCAAAACCTCGATACGCATCAAGGAATGTACTACGTGAAATCTTTAACGTACCAGGATCAGCTGACATTGGGGTCCAAAGGAAATATGACAAAGAGACGTCGGCCATCATACCGATACTCAAATTCGAGCTCAAGATTTCCTGATCTGCTGCCTTGCCTTAAAACGCGTTTAGCGTGGGAGCAAGAACGGCTCGTTCTGTTTGGCCGTGAGGTCAGTGTGCCTCGAAAAGTCGCTTTCTTGGGGGATCATGGCCTTTGTTATCGTTATTCAGGCAAAGACCACTATGGGCAAGGGTGGCCTGACTGGTTGTTGAGTACGAAACAAGAAGCGGAGCGTTTGTCAGGTCAAGGGTTTAACTCTGTGTTGCTCAATTGGTATCAGGATGGCGATGATTATATGGGCTGGCATTCCGACAGCGAAGCAACGCTTGGGCCAGCGCCAGTGGTGACTATGCTAAGTCTAGGGGCAGAAAGGACGTTTTTGTTTCGATTAAAAGGCAATCACAAGGTGAAGCATGAGCGGTGGTTGGCGAACGAAAGTTGGTTGGTGATGGCGCCATCTACTCAGGTGCTGTGGCAGCATAGTTTGCCGAAAAGAAGAAAAGTAAAAGAGGAGCGCATAAGTTTAACCTTTCGACTCCTCTTATTTTAATCACTTTGTACTGAACTATGGCGCTTTGCGCACAAGTGTCCACTGGTCGCCAGTTTTATTGAAGCAGAGTCGATCGTGGAGTCGGCTAGGGCGGCCTTGCCAAAACTCAATGAAAGTCGGTTTCAATGTGTATCCGCCCCAGTTTTCTGGGCAAGCTACTTTTTGGTTTAAGAAAGCATCGTCTTCTGCTTTAAAGGCTTTTTGCAAGGCTTCTCTATTTTTAATAATGGCGCTTTGTTTTGACGTGCGAGCGGCCAGTTGACTGCCTCGAGGGCGGCTAGAGAAATAGGTCTCAGACACTTCACGAGCGACTTTTTCTACTTCGCCTTCAATGCGAATTTGTCTCGATAGTGTCGGCCAGAAGAAGGTCAAACAAGCTTTGTTGTTGTGTGCAAGCTGTTGACCCTTGTCGCTGTCGTAGTTGGTGAAAAAGGTAAAACCTGACTCATTTCGATCTTTTAGCAATACGATGCGGGCGTGGGGCTGGCCTTGGGCATCGACTGTGCTGATCATCATGGCGGTTGGATCATCGACGCCTTCATCAATGGCGAAAGCAAGCCACTGGTCGAAGAAAGCGAAAGGGTTGTCGCCCGCGCTGTCTTCGAGTAGGTCTTCAAATTGATAATCGCGTCTAATGGAGTGAAGGTCACGGTTCATAATCAAATCCTGTAAGTAGAGGTTGTCATGACTTTTGAAACCTGGGTCATGATGGCCATAATCGGTTTAGGAAAAACATAACCACCTGACGCTAATGCCGCCTGCTTGTGTTTGGCTTCGTCAATGCGCATTTGTGTCAAAATGGCTTTGCTCTTGGCGTCTTGAGCCGGTAACGCCTCCATGTGTTTGTCCAAATGCAGGCACACCTGGTCTTCTGTGGCGGCCACAAAGCCTAAGCTTAAGCGGTCGCTGATCAGGCCGGCACCGGCCCCAATGCTAAAAGACGCACCATAAAACAGCGGGTTTAAAATACTTGGGCGGCTGCCTAGGCTATAGAGTCGTTTTTCACACCAAACCAAATGATCCACTTCCTCTTCTGCCGCGTGTTCCATTTCTTCTCTGACGGCATCCAATTTTGCTGTGCTGGCTTGGCCTGCGTACAGCGCTTGTGCACAGACTTCGCCAGTGTGATTAATGCGCATTAAGCCAATCGAATGTTTGCGTTCGGCTGCGCTTAGTGGTGCTTCTTCCTCGTTGTCGGCCGGTGATACTCGCATGGCACGGGCAGCATGGGGGACCAATGTTTGTAGGGCGCGATCAAATTGCAACACCGTTCTATCTAGAAAAGAAAACATCTAACCTCCTGTCGTTAACCTGGTGGCCAGGTCATGGCGCGGCCACCTAGGACGTGCATATGAATGTGGTAAACCGTTTGGCCACCCATCTCATTGCAGTTCATTGTTACGCGATAGCCTGCATCGCTGATGCCTTTTTCTTTGGCGACTTTTGTGGCCACGATGGGGAGCTTTCCTACGATGGGAGCATCGGCATCGGTCAAGTCGTTTAACGTACTAATATGGCGCTTAGGAATCACCAAAAAGTGCGTCGGTGCTTGAGGCATTATGTCTTCAAAGGCAATGACATCATCGTCTTGGTACAAAATAGTGGCAGGTATCTCGCCTTTGACTAATTTACAAAATAGACAGTCCATATTATTCCCTTTGTTTCTATTATTTAAGGCGTTTGTGGGTTTCTCAAGGCTCATTGAGCAAAGGTTTGATTCGAGGCAATAAAGTGGTTCTTAACCTCTCACCTTTGCGAGTTAGGCGTAACAATTGCTGTAGCAGCTCTGGTTCTAGTTCGCTGCAGGTTAATAACTCATCAAAGCCAATGGTCTTTGCGTAATCGCGCGACATTTTAACATTATTTGTAATCAGTAGGCATTGGTCTTCTGGTCTCATCAGCGGACGGAGTTTTTGGTAGGTGATGTGTGGAATATGACCGCCATTATCAAACACTAAAATAACACTGCCGTTGCGTCGGGTGTCGGGTTTTTCCAAGGACGCTAGCAGCTCATCGAGCTGGGAGAAATGTTCAATGCTATAGGGTTTTGCTTGCAGAATATTAAAGGCTTGCTGCAGGTCTTTATCATGTTGCCCGAAAAGCACTAGGTCGTAGTACACCTCTTCTTCATGCTCCAAATTCATGTGTCTGACATGGGAGTGGATTGGGATGTAGATGCTTAAGGCGCGAAATTGTCCCTGCTGGATGGTTTTTATGCTGCCATTGAGTTGCTCGATTAACAGCATGATGTAACTCATGCCTAAATCCACTGAGCTATCATGGGTGGAGACACGAGTTGGTAGTGGGGAGCAGCGTATCTCAAGAGTAGTAATGCCTTCACGGTTTAGCTCATGGCGAGTGATTTCTAAGGTTAGTGTTTGATCGGTGAAGTATTTGAGCTCCAAAAGCATGGTTTCAATAAGGTGCTGAATAAGCTCGGCGTCGTGCAGGAGTTCAACGTGATGAATGTTTTTCACGACGAATTCGATGCTGGCGTTGTCTTGGTCTAGCTGTTGGAAGGTGTTGTAGGCTTCGTCGATAATCGTTGTTAGAAACAGAGGCAACGATTGCTCAGCCAATACGTGACTGTGGTTTTGCTCCGCACTGATGTAGTAATCAAGGCGCTCCGCCAGTTTTTGTAGGTTGTTATTGGCAACTTGGCCGTTATGTACCAAGGGTTTGTTGCGCTCGTTTTTAATGGCTTTTTCTATTTGTGTAAAACTGCCATCGATTACATTCAATTGGCGACGTAAGCGGCTAGAGAGGTCCGAGAGCAGGTCAAAGAGCTTGGCTTGTGAGTGACGAGTCAATCTGGCGTGATTTCTGAGCAATGGGTTTAGCTGCGCAATCATGCCGGTAAAATGAATCATGGCCTCGATAATAATGGCAATGGTCAATCCCCATTCATACACGGTCGGGCTTGGAAGAATGCCATAAGCTGACATGGTCCAAATAAAATAACCAATGAAGAGAACGAGGCGGGCAATCAAATAATAGCCAGAAAACGGCGTGTCTTTAAAGAACGCGTACATGGCCAATGTGGTGAGCGCAAACAAGGTGAAAAATGTCATCAACGACAAAAAGAAAATGTTGATGAGCTGAGGCGACACAGTGAATAAAATAGTCCCCAATGCGTTGGTGACACCCAGAGCAATCATTGCCTTGTCTAGTGTAGGAAAATACGACTTGGTGTCTAAATATAGCCGTGAGAAAAAAGTAATGGCAACGCCACAGGAGAGCGCGGCAAAATTATAGATTCGTTCTTGAATGCCGATTTGATTCGGAAAAAACTGATACAACTGACCATGTAAAGCAAGGTGCAATAAGGCAATTCCGAGCAATAGTAGGCTGTACAATATGTACATTGGGTGAGAGCTTTTGATGTAGAAAAATATATTGCTCAAGAACAGGATTAACAAAATTCCCATCAGTAACCCGGTAAAAGAAAAGTCTATTTGGGAGTCGAGAGAGACCTGTGAGAGGGTTTTAAGATGAATGCGTACATTAACCGGTAAATGGGATGACAGCTTTATATACACGGTAAAAACAGGCGGTGCGGTGCTGGGCATAGGAAACAGATAGCTGGGGTGCTCAATCAGTCGATTACTATAAGGGCGAGCCTCGCCTAATCTGGCCTGAGCTTGGTTTCCGTAGAGACTGGGTATATAGATATTCAGGTACTCTAAACGCGGGGCGTTCAGCTCGAGTAACACAGGCTCATTTTTAGTGATCCGAATCGCCACTTCGGTTCGTAACCAAATATTGCCTTTGGTTAAGCCAAGTTGTAGAAAACGGTCGTTCACCGGCAAGAAATGCGAGGCATATTCTTCCGATGAAATGGTGTCGATAGAAAGCTGCCCAGTTTCATCAATAATGTAGTACGCACTCTTGGCCACGTTAAAATCGCTGTGATTATCATCAATCAAAGCAATGTCGTTGGCTGCCCATGAGTAATTGGTTGCGCACAATAAAAAGAGTAGAATTAGTCGTGAAAACAAAAAGCTAGCCCAACCTATTTGAAGTAAGGCTATTATTATTAACTAGATAGGGGATGAAATGCTATATCCAATTTTGGTCGAGTATTATGTTTGGTTCGGCTTAGCGTTATTGTGCATTACTTGGTTCACTCGCCAACACAAGCCAAAAACACGTACTAACTTGATGTATGGCTATGGAATGCTGATTGTTGTGGGCTTTTTGCTTGCGCTGGATTGGGTGGCGGGCGTGATATTTGGGCTGATTGTGCTAGAGCTTGGTCGCACATTTAAACAGTGGCTCGACAAAAAAGAGCGACAGATAAAACAGTAAACGAATTCACCAACTAAAAAGGCCTCAAAATGAGGCCTTTTTATTGCGTAATGGATTCGTAACGCTTGGGGTTATTTCTGTTCGCGGGCAATGGCGCGGTGGCCAATGTCGGTACGGAAATAAGCTTTATCCCAAGACAGTGTTTTCACTACGTCGTACGCGCCTGCTTGTGCTTCAGCGACTGTGTCACCAAGAGAAACGGCACACAATACGCGACCGCCATTTGTAACGACCTTGCCATCTTTCAATGCGGTGCCCGCTTGGAAGACTTTTTGGTGTGCAGGCAGTGCTGTGTCCAAACCAGAGATTACGTCGCCTTTCGGGTAGTCAGCAGGGTAGCCGCCCGCCGCCAGTACAACGCCTAGGCTGGCACGACGGTCCCAATCTGCTTCCACGCTGTCTAGCTCGCCATGAATGGCCGCCAAACACATTTTTGCTAGATCGGAACGTAAACGCATCATAATAGGTTGCGTTTCAGGGTCGCCAAAACGACAGTTGTATTCCAGTGTTTTTGGTGTGCCGTCCGCGGCAACCATGACACCAGCGTACAAGAAACCACGATAGCGATTGCCTTCTGCATTCATGCCTTTCACGGTTGGCATAATCACTTCGTTCATGATGCGATCATGGATTTCAGGCGTAACAACAGGGGCAGGAGAATAAGCGCCCATGCCGCCAGTGTTTGGACCTAAGTCGCCATTGTCGCGCGCTTTATGGTCTTGGCTGGTGGCCATTGGTAGAACCGTTTCGCCATCAACCATGCAGATGAAGCTTGCTTCTTCGCCAGTTAAGAACTCTTCGATAACCACACGGCTGCCAGCGTCACCAAAAGAGTTGCCTTGTAGCATGTCTTCAACGGCTTCGATGGCTTCTGCTTCTGTTTGAGCCAGAATCACGCCTTTACCAGCGGCTAGGCCATCGGCTTTTACCACGATAGGCGCGCCTTGTTGCTTGATGTAAGCAACCGCAGGTGCGATCTCAGTGAAGTTGCCGTAAGCCGCTGTTGGGATGTTGTGGCGAGCCAAAAAGTCTTTAGTAAAGGCTTTGGAGCCTTCTAATTGAGCGGCTGCGGCGGTTGGGCCGAAGATCGCAAGACCTTCTTTTTCAAAAGCATCAACCACACCGATAACAAGCGGTGCTTCTGGACCAACAATGGTCAGGTCGATGTTTTCTTTTTTTGCAAAGGCAACAAGATCGGCGATGTCAGTCACGCCGATATTAACGTTTTCGACTTTGTTTTCGGTTGCTGAGCCAGCGTTACCTGGAGCAACAAAGACTTTCTCGACATCGTTTGATTCTGCGGTTTTCCATGCAAGAGCATGTTCACGGCCGCCGTTACCAATAATAAGAACTTTCATTATTTCATCCTTTCTATTGTAAACCAGTGGATCGCTCCACTGGCTATTCGCTAAATAGTGACGTCTATTTTAGTGACGGAAATGACGCATGCCAGTGAAGACCATGGCCATACCAGCTTCGTCGGCAGCCGCAATAACTTCAGCGTCGCGCATAGATCCGCCAGGCTGAATGACCGCTGTGATGCCCGCTTGTGCTGCGGCATCAATGCCGTCGCGGAATGGGAAGAAAGCATCAGAGGCCATAACAGAGCCAACCACTTCTAGATTTTCATCTGCGGCTTTAATGCCAGCGATTTTTGCACTGTATACACGGCTCATTTGGCCAGCGCCCACACCGATCGTTTGTTCTGCTTTCGCGTAAACAATGGCGTTAGACTTAACAAATTTAGCGACTTTCCAAGCGAACAATAGATCTTTTAGTTCTGCTTCACTTGGCTGACGCTTAGACACGATTTTAAGGTCATCAAGAGTGATGACACCGTCGTCACGGTCTTGAACCAATAAGCCGCCGTTAACGCGTTTGTAGTCTAGGGCAGCGGGTTTGTTCGCTGACCATTGGCCACATTCTAGCAGGCGTACGTTCTGCTTAGTTGCAACGATATCGGCTGCCGCTTGGCTGACGCTTGGCGCGATAATAACTTCAACGAATTGACGGTCAACAATGGCTTGAGCCGTTGCAGCGTCTAATTCTTGGTTGAAAGCAATGATGCCGCCGAAAGCAGACGTTGGGTCAGTTTGGAAGGCCAGTTCGTACGCTGCCAGCTGATTTTCAGCCGTCGCGACACCACAAGGGTTGGCGTGTTTAACGATAACACAGGCTGGCTTGTCGAAGCTTTTAACGCATTCTAGAGCGGCATCTGTATCGGCGATGTTGTTGTAAGACAAGGCTTTACCTTGAACTTGCTTCGCGGTGCTGATGGACGCTTCTTTTGGATTGGCTTCTACATAAAACGCCGCTTTTTGATGAGGGTTTTCACCGTAGCGCATTTCTTCTTGCTTGTTGAATTGCAAGTTGAAGGTGCGAGCGAAATCTTCACTGCCGCCAGCCACTTTTTTGCCAAGGAAGTTAGCGATAGCGCCATCATAATGAGACGTGTGTTCAAAGGCTTGAACGGCCAAGTCGAAACGCTGGTCGTAGGTTAAGCCGCCATCTGCTTTTAGCGAAGCAAGCAGTGTGTCGTAGCTTGCTGGAGAAACAACGATTGCGACGTCTTTATGGTTCTTCGCAGCAGAGCGAACCATAGTAGGGCCGCCGATGTCGATGTTTTCAATGGCCATTGGCAAATCGCAGTCAGGGCGTTCGATGGTTGCTTCGAATGGGTATAGGTTAACGACCACCATATCGATTTCGTCGATACCGTGTTCTTTCATGATTGCGCCGTCGATGTCACGACGACCAAGGATGCCGCCATGTACTTTCGGGTGCAAGGTTTTTACACGGCCGTCCATCATTTCAGGAAAGCCTGTGTAATCAGACACTTCCGTTGCCGCTACTTGGTTTTCAAGCAGTAGGCGGTAAGTGCCACCAGTAGAAAGAATTTCGACGCCCTGTGCGGTCAGTTCGCGTGCGAATTCGACAATGCCTGTTTTGTCGGAAACGCTGATTAGAGCTCGTTTGATTGGAGTAACAGTAGTGTGATTTGCCATCATGGTTCTCGCAATTGATTAACGATAAATAAACAAGGGGAAGGTAAAACGAAAAAAGGGCGAAACCGCCCTTTTTTCAATGGTTAAAGCATGCCGTACTGCTTTAACTTTTTGCGCAACGTACCTCGGTTTAAGCCAAGGATAGTTGACGCCTTTGTCTGATTGTCTTTTGTGTAGCTCATGACAGACTCTAGCAGAGGTGCCTCAACCTCAGCTAAGACTAACTGATACAAGTCAGTCACTGGTTGCCCATCCAAGTGAGCGAAATAGTTTTGCAGTGCCTTTTCAACATTGTCACGTAGGGTTTGTGACTGCTCTGAAGAAGCAGCTTGAAACGTTTGAGTATGAGTTTGTTCTACCACAGAGTAACCTTCTAGTTTAAAGCTAACCATTTAGTAATAGGCATTGAGCATAGACCACGGATGAGGATAAATCAGCCGAGACTATGAAATCGTTGTCTATTAAGTACAAGGTTCGTTTGCCATATGACAAACAAAAAATTCGTTCAATTGATCGAGCTGTTCTTGCGTATTAGTAATACGGTTAAATTCGCTGCGAAATTGTGTTTTGTCCGCCAACGTTTGCAGGTACCAGCCAACATGTTTGCGTGCAATGCGCACGCCTAGATAATCACCATAAAACTGGTGAAGAGCATTCACATGGCTGATCACTAACTGTTGCACTTCTAAAAGAGAAGGAGGCGCTAACAGTTCATTGGTTTGTAAATAGTGATTTATTTCCCGGAAAATCCATGGTCGTCCTTGTGCGGCACGTCCAATCATAACGCCATCTGCTTTGGTATAATCCATCACAAACTTTGCGGTCTTCGCGTCCTTGATATCGCCATTAGCAAACACCGGAATGGTAAGGTGTTGTTTAATTTCGGCGATGGTATCGTATTCGACTTGGCCTTTAAATTTGCATTCACGAGTCCTTCCATGAACGGCCAATGCTTTAATGCCAATGTCTTCTGCCATCTTGGCTATGGTGAGACCATTTTTCTGGTCTAGGCTCCATCCTGTTCTGATTTTCAACGTCACAGGAACGGACACACTATTTACCACCGACTCTAGTATTTCTCGAACCAACACTTCATCTTTCAACAGAGCAGAGCCTGCGGCTTTGTTGCAGACTTTCTTAGCAGGGCAGCCCATGTTGATATCGATGATTTGTGCGCCAAGCTCAACATTTTGTTGAGCGGCTTCAGCCATCATCAGTGGGTCTCCGCCAGCAATTTGCACTGACCTTGGCGAGACTTCGGCATCATGAATTAAACGATGACGACTCTTCGTTGAGTTCCAAAGACGAACATCAGACGTCACCATTTCTGAGACGACCAAACCGGCACCCTGATCATGGCAAAGACGGCGAAAAGGCAAATCTGTTACACCTGCCATAGGGGCAAGAATAACGGGTTTGTCAACGCAATATGAACCAATAGCAAATGCCATGTTGTTCCTGAATACTGAATCGGATGTTTAAAGATCGGCGACAACGTCGAGCGGGCGTGCATAATACCTAGTCGATAGGCATTTTTGAAGTCTTGACAGCACAAAAATTGACTAAAAATTGTGCTTATTTTGCCGCTAGATCAAAATAACCCCAAATTAGTAAGAGCGAGTCTCTGCTGGGAAAACTCTGAGTTGGTGAGTGACGGCTCTTGCGCCTGGATCACGGATCGGAATCACCAGATGAATTGGCGTGTTGGGTGGCATATAAGTGATGTCGAGGAAGTCTTTGTCTAGGTAGTTTTTAGGGGCGAAGAGGCGGGCGGCCACTGGTGCGCCATTAAGGTCAAAAAACTCCAGGGCAATTTTGGGCATGGGTTGAGCGTAGCGACTGGTGTTAGTGATAATGGCGTTGACTAACAACGCATTGGTTTGAGTCGGGTGGCTTTGAATGCGCACGTGTTGAATGCTAATGGCATGGATGTCTACAAACGTGGGGAGTGTGCAGCCAGTATAGGTGCAAAAAGTTCGGTAAAAAACGCGAAAATTTTCCGACTGACTGCCTTGCGCAAAAAAGTGCCCTGTTACTTGTGTCGCCAGTGCGAATAGGGCCAATAGCGCGCCTAAAAACCACAGGAAAGTGCGAGGTTTTTTGTTGGATTTCTGCTCTTTTTCATATTCGCCAATCAAGGGGTCTAGGTATTCTTGGCTGGTGATTTGGTTAAGCGCATTGTTTTGCTGGCTGACTCGATTCGGGGCTTCTACTTCCGCTGCGGTTTGCGCGAGTGAATGCAGTGCCACCATATAATCGGGTTCTGGCTCATTGGCCTTGGCATCTTGCTTAGGCTCTTTCTGGGTTGTCGCAAAGTGCTCTATGGTTTCTTTTTTGATGGGCTGCGATCTTGGCGACGCGCTAAGAGCGGCTTCTACCTCGGCCAGTTCTAATTCCCACGGTGCCGGGTCACTGTTGTCTGTGACAGGCTTTTTGGGGGATGATTTGGCTTGAGGCGTGTGTGGTGTTTCATTGCCAGCGTACGTGCTTTCGCTGACTTTGGTCGCCTTGTTTTGTGGTGTGGCGGAATAGGTTTTGTTGTGTTTTGGCGCGTCGAATAATGGATCGTCTGGTGTGCCTGGGGCTAGATCGTCTTCGTCGAATAAGGTTTGCAGCCATTCCGGATTGACGGGTTCATCATCAGCCGAGGTGAACAACATGGTGTTTTTCGCCGATGTGTCTGGCTGCTCTGCAAAAGTGTCATCAAATGCACTGGCTATAGGGTCTTGTGTCTCGCTGTAGCCCGCCTTGGTTGCTGTGTCGTTTGTCGCGGTATGCTCCGTGACTGGGGGTGGCGTGGCGATAGAGCCATGGGATGAGGGGTTAGCGGCTTCCATGGCATCAAAAATATGGAAACATTGACCGCAACGCACTTTTCCTTTTGCCATGCTTAATACATCATCGGTTACACGAAATGCAGTGGAACATTTTGGACAACGAGTAATTAAGCTATCGGTCATTGCGTTACGGCCTTCCTTATCGAACTTTCACAAAGAGCAATGTTGTTTTAAGCGTTTTTTACGCCAACAATGCGTACCCATTCTTCTTTTTCTGTAATTGACTCAATGGTAAACCATTCCTGATACGCCTCGATGACTTCCTGTGCTTGATTTGCAAGGATGCCGGATAGCGCCAGTTTACCGTTAGGTTTCACTAGGGTGGTGATCGTTGTAGCCAATTGAGCAAGAGGGCCCGCTAGGATGTTTGCTACCACGATATCAGCTTGTAAGTCTGACTCATAAGGCGGCAGTTTTACTTCAATGCGCGCTGGGTCTATTTGGTTGCGTTCTGCATTGGCTTGGGTGGCTTGAACCGCTTGTGGGTCAATGTCGATACCCACCATGTTATTCGCGCCAAGCAATAGCCCTGCAATGCCTAGAATGCCGGAGCCACAACCATAATCAATGATGGTTTTGTTTTCGCAGTCAATGCTGTCTAGCCATTGTAGACATAACGCTGTGGTTGGGTGAGTGCCTGTGCCAAAGGCTAAGCCTGGGTCTAGCATCAGCGTGATGGCATTTTCATCAGGCACTTCGCGCCAGCTAGGGCATACCCATAGGCGTTCGCCGAATTTGATGGGATGGTAGCTGTCCATCCATTCTCGTTCCCAATCTTTGTCTTCTACGATTTCAATTTTTAGCTCAAGTGACTCAGCGTCGCCTAATGCAGCGGCTTTGTGTTCAACGGCTGGGCGAATGTGCTCAAGGTCAGCATCTGCTTCAAATAAGCCAGTGACTTGGGTGTGCTTCCATAATGGTGTGGTGTTCAGGTCTGGTTCGTAGACTGGGTCGTCATGCACGTCTTCAAAGGTCACCACGATTGCGCCGCAATCTAGCAGAGTATCTTCAAAGGCTGGGACGTGCTCAGGTGTGGTATTTAAACGTATTTGAAGCCAAGGCATAAAACAAGAATCCGAAAATAAACAATCAAGGGGTAGAATAACGAAGCTGGGGAAGGTTCGCGAGTAGAAAATGATTACCCCTAGCGATTTTTACGATCGCTAGGGGTAAAAGCGTCAGCGATTAAAGGCCGAGCTTTTTCTCCAAATAATGGATGTTAACGCCACCAGCAATAAAGTTCGCATCGTTTGTGAGATCTTTTTGCAGGTCAATGTTGCTCTTGATGCCATCGATGAAGGTTTCATCTAGTGCACCAGAAAGGCGTTTTAGTGCCATAGTACGGTCCGGCGCATGACAGATGATTTTTGCAATCATAGAGTCGTACGTTGGTGGTACTGAGTAGCCGCTGTAAAGGTGAGAATCAACGCGTACACCGTTACCGCCTGGCGCATGGAAGTAGTTCACTTTACCAGGGCTTGGCATGAAGGTTTTAGGGTCTTCAGCGTTAATTCGTGCTTCTACTGCATGGCCGTTTAGCTTGATGTCTTCTTGTTTAAGAGTCAAAGGCATGCCGCTGGCAATACGAAGCTGTTCTTTTACGATGTCGACACCCGTTACCATTTCTGTAACAGGGTGCTCTACTTGTACACGAGTGTTCATTTCGATGAAGTAGAAAGCGCCATCTTCGTATAGGAATTCGAATGTACCTGCGCCGCGGTAGTTGATCTTGATACAAGCATCAACACACGCTTTTAAACAGGCTTGGCGAGATTCTTCGTTCAGCATTGGTGCTGGTGCTTCTTCCAATACTTTTTGGTGACGACGTTGCAAAGAACAGTCGCGATCGTATAAATGAATCGCGTTGCCTTGGCCATCAGCAAGTACTTGAACTTCTACGTGACGTGGGTTTTGTAGGAATTTTTCCATGTAAACCGTACTGTCACCGAAGTAAGAACCCGCTTCAGATTGCGTCACGCTGATGGCTTTAAGTAGGCTGCCTTCGTTGTGAACAACGCGCATACCACGACCACCACCACCTGCAGCGGCTTTGATGATCACAGGGAAGCCAATTTCACGAGCAATGCGAACACATTCTTCTGGGTCTTCTGGCACTGGGCCGTTAGAGCCTGGAACGGTAGGAACGCCAGCTTCTTTCATGGCTTTAATCGCAGAAACTTTGTCACCCATAAGGCGAATCGTTTCAGCTTTAGGTCCAATGAAGGCGAAGCCAGAGCGTTCAACTTGTTCAGCAAAATCTGCGTTTTCAGCTAGAAAGCCGTAACCTGGGTGAATCCCAGAAGTGTCTGTCAATTCTGCGGCACTGATGATCGCAGGAATGTTCAGATAGCTTTGCGCTGAAGGATTTGGTCCGATACAGATGGATTCGTCTGCTAGGCGAACATGTAGTAGGTCGCGGTCAATTTTAGAGTGAACCGCAACGGTTTTGATACCGAGTTCTTTACACGCACGTAAAATACGTAGCGCGATTTCGCCTCGGTTTGCAATCAATACCTTATCGAGCATGATGAAACCTATTGCTGTGGATTAAACGATGGAAACGAGAGGTTGATCAAATTCAACTGGCTCGCCGTCTTCTACAAGGATGGCACCGATAGTACCAGACTTGTCAGCTTCGATTTGGTTCATCATTTTCATGGCTTCAACGATACAGATAGTATCGCCAGCGTTGACTTTTTGACCGACTTCAATGAAGGCTTTAGCACCTGGTGCTGAAGATTTGTAGTAAGTTCCAACCATTGGGGAATTTACTGTGTGGCCTGCGATTTCAGGTGCGGCTGCTGGTGCGGCAGAAGAAGACGCTGGTGCAGGCGCTGGCGCAGCTTGAGGTGCTGGCGCTGCCATCATTTGTGGCGCCATAGCAACGGGAGCGCCGCCACGACTAATGCGAACGGCTTCTTCGCCTTCTTTGATTTCAATCTCGTAGACGTTAGATTCTTCTAGAAGCTCGATTAGTTTTTTAATTTTGCGAATATCCATTGTTACTCTCTTCTTTCGGTCTAAATTGTTTAGCGCTTTTATGAAGGCTAATCATTATTAATTCGGCACGCTCTGGCAAAAATAAAGATCTTTAATGAAGAGATTGCAAAACAGCCGTCCTGGCAACCTGCTAACATCAAATGACCAAAGGGAAGGGGTCAGAGTCATGTGGCGAGAAATTATCGTTAAAAACCGTGAAATTGTCCAGTTATGACGTAAAAAAACCGAAAACTGGCACTCCTGTTTTATATTTAACCAGTGGTAAACCGACCGGCCTTTTTTCACTTAATCGCTTTTCGTTACAAAGTGTAGACGATTTAAAACCTCAGCCTTAGTCGGCTCACCCACGAGGGTTAACTTTTTCCTTTCATTGCCTTTAGTGTCTAGAAAAATCAGTGATGGCGGGCCGAAAATAGCGAAATGCGCCATCAGCGCTTTGTTCTCTGGCGTGTTTTTGGTCACATCTACTCTCACAAGCTGAACGTTTTGCAGCAGTGGGCGCACGTCGTTGGCTTTAAAAATCTCTTCTTCCATGACTTTGCAGCTAATGCACCAATCCGCATAAATATCCAACACTATGGGTCTGTTGTCATCGGCGGCTACCAAGGCGTGGATCTCATCCAATCCACCGATGGTTTGTTTGAACATAGGTGCGGACAGTGTCGTGACCATGCCTTGACTGGCAGCAATGGGTTTTAGAGGGTTGCTTGAACCAGTGGCTCCGCCGTACATTTCGAACGCACCAATGACGCCAAAGAATAGGGCGAAGAACCAGCGCACTGGGTGAGAGTAAGACGTGGTGACTCTATGTAAGAAATAGGCACTGATCGCAAAAGCCAGCGCGCCCCACAACACAAGGTGTGTCATAGCGGGTAGCCAACGGGTGGCGAGCCAAATCGACACCGCCAGTAGGGCAAAGCCCATAATGACTTTGGTATCGTGCAGCCAAGGGCCATTTTTGGGTAGTATTTTGGGGCCAAAAAGTCCGACCAAGAGCAAAGGAATCCCCATGCCTAACGCCATGACAAACAGCATAAGCGCGCCATACCAAATATCCCCTTGGCTGGAAATATAAAGCAAGATGCCTGCCACGGGAGCCGAGACACAAGGTGAAACGATCAGCGTCGCCAGTACCCCAGCCATAAACGTATTTAGAGTAGTGCGTACGCTAGAGTTTGTTTCAGACTTGCCACTTTGTTGCAGTCGATTTTGCCAAGAAGAGGGCAGACGCAACTCATAAACACCAAACATGGCGAGCGCCAGCGCAATAAAGAGAGCGGCACTAATGCCCAGTAAAATAGGGCTTTGCAATTGCGCTTGCAGGTTGAGTTGGGTACCAAAGACGCCAGCGATGGCACCAATGGCACCATACGTCAGAGCCATGGCCAACACATAGACAACACTGTAATAGAAAGCCCCTAGTTTTGAGCGCCGAGTGCCCACCACAATAGCGCTAACAATTGGAATCATAGGCAATACGCAAGGGGTGAGTGAGAGCAAAAGCCCAAACCCAAAGAGCGCGGCAATAGCGGTCCACAGACTGCTTGATGCAAGCAATTGGCTAATGGAGGAGGCTTCTGAAGGCGCAAAATCAGGCGTTTGTGACGCAGACGATGACGTCTTTTTGCTGTCTATGCTAGGCTTTGTTTGTTCAGCGGTAGTTGTCGTGAACTTTTTTTCTACGGGCGGTACGGTAAATTCAATTGGCTCTACTTGTGGCGCATAGCAGAGGCCTTTTTCAGCACAACCTTGATAATGTAAGGCGGCCTTGATTTTGGTGCCAGCAGGTAAGGTAATGTCATAATAAATAGGAACCGATAGCTGGTGTTTGTAAACAATGACATCACCAAAGTATTTGTCGGTTTTGTCTTCTCCTTTCGGCAGCGCCGCGAAATGCAGTTTGTCGGCTTGCGGACCAGAAAGAGACAGGCGGTTTTGATAGAGATAATAACCTTCGTGAATAAACCAATTGGCTTTGATGATGCCATTTTGAGGTGCATCAATAGACACTTTGAATGCTTGCTCAACGGGAAGAAAGGTTGGCTCTAATGATTTGCTAGTGGGGGCAAAAGTAAAGGCAAAGGCCGTGCTGTTAACCAATAGCAAAAAAAATACAATCAATGTGCGCATAATAATCTTTCGTAAAATAAGTTAGAGTGCGTGAATCTATTCCATCACGCGAATAGCGGATATAGACTATCAAGCCGTCAAAAAGTTGCTAGTCATAAGGGGTTAAATTGAGCATTAAAACGATATCCTTACTGTTTGCTGTCATTTTCCTAGCAGGGTGTCAGGCAAATGTGAAAAAATCAGACTCATCACAAACGATGGCTGACGCAGAACCGTCCGCGCCGACCTTGGCATCATCACAATCAACAACGCCGCCTCGCACGTCAGTCACACAAGCGGCGGCTTTACCTAAAAAAACGATGACGGCGTATGAGAGTCTTACTGACAAGCTGGTCAAACAGGGTCAACAAGCGCTGGCGGAGAAGCGTTTGCTTACGCCTGTAGAAGACAATGCTAATTTGTATTTTCAAGCGGTGTTAGGGCGCGACCCAGGTAATTACTCTGCGACAGTAGGGATTGCCGAGATTGTCGATACTTACACCCAGTGGGCGTGGAATGCTGCGCAACAGGGTAATTATAAAATGGCGACTCGTTATTTGGCGTCCGCGCGTTCTGCTAACCCAGAAGATGCGACTATTACGCAAATGGACCAACGAATTGCCCGTTTAAAAGCACAGCGAGCGGCCGCAGTAGCGCGTCAAAAGGCGGCTCAGCCATCTGCTGAGTCATCACAAAAGGAGAACGGCCACGCCGTTGAGACAGCAGTGACGACGGCGCCAGCAAAAGCTGGGCAATACTTTTTGCCAAAGACGCTATTTAGTTTGAGTGACGATGAGATTGTTGAGAAAATGCAGCCTATCATCGATAAGGTAAAAAAAGACAAAAATGACATTGCCATTTATTGGCCGAATGACAAAGAAGCGCGATTGATTTATCAAATTATTAACAGTCGTGTGGTTGATTTTCGTGTGCGGGCTATGATTTATCATCGCTCAGATTACATGGTCGAATTACAACAGAATTAAGGTGAAATAATGATGGCGAGTTTATTAAGTAAATTGCAGTTTTGGAAAGGTAGCTCCCATTTACCTGGTTTGTGGAAATGGTTGCTGGCGTTGGTGTGTGTGTTGGCTATTTTGCTCTCTGTGTTGGGCATGTATTGGAGCAATGAACCGAGCCAGTTTGATGTGGTTGCAGAAGCCAAAGCGACGGCGCAAGCGCGCGATGATCTGGGGGAAAACAAGCAATTGGTTGTGGGTTACACCACCGCCAATACATTGCATGAAATGGTGGATACCTTACTTAATAAGCCAGGCGGATTTATTTCGAATGATGTGATGCCGCCAGGTATATTCATGGACAATATGCCGTCTTGGGAATTTGGCGTCTTGGTACAAGTCAGGGATTTAGCCCGCGCGATGCGTAAAGAGTTTAGCCGTTCGCAATCTCAATCTACCGAAGATGTGAACCTAAAAGTCGCTGAGCCGCAGTTTAACTTCGATAACAACAGCTGGGCATTGCCGTCTAGTGAAAGCGAGTACCTGCGTGGCAACAAAGAAATATTAGAATACATGGATCGCTTGGCGGGAAATTCTTCACAAGCCCCCGCGAAATTTTATGCCCGTGCAGACAATCTAGTGGATTGGTTGTCTGATGTTAGTACGCGATTAGGCAGCCTGTCTCAGCGTTTATCTGCCAGTGTGGTGAAAGTGCGCGAGAACACAGATTTGGCCGGTAATAAGAGCGCACAGGATGCGAGCAACAATAACAATGAAGAAGCTTATAAATACGTTAAGACTCCTTGGGGTCAGATCGATAACGTTTTTTATGAAGCGCGTGGTACAAGCTGGGCCTTGATTCACATTCTTAAATCCGTAGAAGTGGATTTTGCTCCGACACTGCGCGATAAAAATGCGCTTGTTAGCTTGCGTCAAATTATTCGAGAACTGGAATCCACTCAGGAAAGTGTGTGGTCTCCAATGATTCTAAATGGCAGTGGTTTTGGGGTGTTGGCGAACCATTCTTTGGTGATGGCGTCTTACCTTTCTCGTGCTAACGCGGCCTTGATTGATTTGCGCAGTTTGCTTGAGCAAGGCTAGGTTGCAAGCCTCAATAACGACCGTCTAAGAGACCATAGCGGTATGAATACAAAGCAAAGTCATTTTATTCGTGCCGCTGTGTTAGACGACGCCCCGGCTATTTTAGCCATCTTTCAGCAAGGTGATCCGTTTGCGGTCACCGCCAATCGACAAGACTGCATCAGTCTGCTTGACGTAATGGAATGGCTTGAAACCGCTACAGACAAGCACCCAATGTTGGTGATTGAAGCCCATGGGGAGGTGCTTGCTTGGTGTTCTCTTGAGCCCTTTTATGGTCTTCCTGCCTTTGATAAAGCGTCCGAATTTAGCCTCTATGTTGCTCCTGAACATCAACACAGAGGGTTGGGGAAACAGCTTATTCATTATTTGTCGCAGCACCAAGACGACATTGGCTTTACTCATCTGATTGCGTTTATCTACGCAAGTAACGTTCGCAGCCAAAGCTTTTTTGCAAAGCAAGGGTTTGAGCAGTGGGGGTTATTGCCCAACATTGCGCAATATGGCAGCGTCAAAGAAGACATTCATCTTTTTGGCAAAGAATTTAGCGAACCAAGCTAGCGCCGTCGTCGAATCTTAACGTCATCGTGTTTGTGGGTGGCACGCTTTTTAAAGAAAAGTGGGCTTTGTCACAACAGAACTGTCATAACGACGCGATTAAAATTACCATAGGCGACAATTCCCTTTGAACGCATACCTTAGAGTGACATATGAACACGAAAATTTATAAAGAAGTCTTTTCCCTTGCCAGTGATTTGATGTCTTGTGCAAATAAACAAGATCAAGCAGGCTTTGATACTTGCTACGCGCAATTGAAAAAAATCTGTGACGAACACGACAACACCGACAAGGATCACCCGGTTCAATGGGAAGCGCTTGCTGACTTTACTGATGACATTGAATTGGCCATTGCGCTTTACCATAAGGCTTTATCAAAAGCGGAAGCGATTAATTCAAAAGACTACTTGTCTTCTATTGGTTATTCCACAGCCCGCCTGCAAGTTGAGTTTGGCGATACGGCCGGGGCCATTGCCTCGTTAGAAAAAGCCAAAATCAACAGCAATAAAATCATCGACAAAGAGCTCAAAGCGGAAATTCACGACCTACTAAAAGAGTTGCAAGACGCCTAACCACACGCTAAAGCACGTTACCCAGACGACATGGGTAACGTCGTTTTTACCTCTCCCTTTTTCCTGTTACTGCTTTCCTGTTATTACTCTCCTAATTATTCTCTAGCTTTTCATCGGTGTCGTTTTAAAATGATTCGTACTGTCTTTGAGTGTCGCAAAACGCAGAAAGACTAACTGATTTATTGCAAAGCTTGCCTAACGTAATAGGAAATTATGTTTACATTGGAGGTTGAAAAAGGCTTAAAACTGGCTCTGGTTCACCGCACATTCGCGCCCTTATATTTTGATATTGTGACGAGAGAGCGTGACTATTTGGGGGAATGGTTGGCTTGGCCGCCACAGGCTCATGATGACGGTTTTTTTCTGAATTTTATTAGTCGCTCTTTGCGCGACTACGCCGATGGAAAATCACTGGTTTGTGCAATGTTTTATAATGAAACCTTAGTGGGTAATATCAGCTTTAACAGCATCGATCATGATCTGAAAAAGGTGGAGATTGGTTACTGGCTAAGCGCTAATTATCAAGGTAAAGGGATTGTCTCTAAATGCGTTACTAAACTAATAACGATGGCCTTTACTGACCTCGATATGGAGAAAGTGCAAATATCAGCGGCGGTAGACAATCGGCCCAGTCGCCGAGTGTGTGAACGTTTAGGTTTCAAGCTTGAAGGTATGATTACACGAGCCGAAAACGTGAATGGTCGAGTGCTTGATCATGCTGTGTATGGATTACAGCGTGCAGATTGGCGTTAGGTTTGGTCAATATTTAGGAGGTGTTCATGTTAGCAAAAGACACGACGGGCCTTATCGTGGTGGATATTCAAGGTAAGCTTGCTCGCCTAGTTCACGACAGTGAATCCTTTATTTCCCATTGCGAAAAGCTGATTAAGGCTGCCCAGACGCTCGCTCTCCCGATTATTTACCTTGAACAAAATCCGGATAAATTAGGCTCGACGATAGAAGAAGTTCACTCGTTACTTGCCCCATTGGAGGCAATCGAAAAGTTTACCTTCAATGCTTGTGAAGCAACCGAGTTTCGCGCAGCGGTGCAGGCAGAATCACAGGTAACCACTTGGTTAGTATGTGGCATTGAGGCGCACATATGCGTTTATCAAACCGCCATTGGCTTGTTGGATCGTGGTTACGATGTGCACTTGGTCAGTGATTGTGTTTCTTCCCGAACGCAGACCAATAAGCAACTTGGGATAACCGCACTGATGAATAAAGGGGTGGCGATAACGGGCTTGGAAATGTGTCTGTACGAACTGGTAAAAGACTGCAGAGCTCCGGAGTTTCGTTCCATTCTCGGCTTAATTCGATAAGGTCTTACGACACGCATGAGAGAGTGTGAAACCACTCCCGCTGATTGAAAACTCAATGGGCGGGAGTGGTTTCGTATCTCTTAATAGCGACTAGATACGATTAAGCAGTTCTGTCTTTTTCGAGTTGTATTCGTTTTCGGAGATGGCGCCAGCGTCTTTTAATTTGGCCAGCTTCTCGATGATTTGTAAGGTCTCATCAATCGATGTACTACTCGGAAGGCTGGTGTTGCTTTGTGGAGCATTATTGGTTTGGCTGCTTGTTTGGTTGTTGTTCGCCTGCGCATAGCTATTCTGTGTCGGTTCGGCGAAATTACGCTGTGGTGCAGGCGCTATGCCTACTCCTGACACTATGGGCAAGCTATTGACCGCGATGGTGCCGTATTGGCTGCTGAAGGTGAGAGATGAGTCGCCACCTTGTTGCTGGCTAACGCCGCCAATATTGTTGTCCAGTGTGTTGTAAACGGTGACTTGGCCATTGAGCTCCACCGCCAAACGGTTGGGAAAGACTGCGTAGCGAATATTGTTTTGTGCGCCACTGCTAAACGGCTGACCTAAATCGCCTGGCCACCATTGGTTGCTACCGGGCGTGCCTTTTGGAATAGGAACAAACACTTGAAAGTTGACTAGGCCATTGGCCAATTCGTTACAAAGGTTGTCTACGGTGTTTTTCAAACCATAATTGAACATGTCGCCTACCATGGTCATGCCACCGCGCATCCATTGACCGCCGCCGCCTAACTCTGGGCAATTGAATTGTGCCATGCTACCAGCCCCGTTATTGACGGCGATCAGCATGTGCATCACCGCATCGAAACTCAGGTTGTACTTACGGCTAAGGTTATTAACTAATTGTTGTCCGTCTTGCGTTAAATTTTGCATATATGGCTCTTTTAATTAAGTTAAAAAACGGCGCGCTGTTTGGCTTTTTTGAGGTTGGCAGGTTCCGTGGAGTCGCTAGTCTACCATAGGGACGAGAGATTAAATGTGACACAATTGCTTGTTTTTTGATCTGTTATCGGTGGCGCTTAAATAAAGAAGGGATTCATCGGCGCCCGCTCTGTTTTTTTGTTTGAAAAATGAGAGCGGGCAAGGCCTCAAAGAGGGAGGCGAGCGCGACAAGCAGTGACTTATGATTTTTTAGTAAGGCTTGCACCAATGCAGGCTAGACTGATCGCCACAATGCCCAGCCACTGCAATGCGCTTAGTTGCTCGTTAAGAATGATGGCGCCAGCAATGGCGCTAACCGCAGGCGATGCGCTCATTAAAACCCCAAAAATACTTCTTGGCAGCCGTTTTAGCGCGTACATATCGAGCAAGAAAGGGATGGCGCTGGATAGCAAGGCAATGATTAAACCAAGCATAAGAACATTTGGAGTAAAGAGAGAGAGTCCCGCTTGAACTGTGCCAATAGGCACCATAAACAGCGCGGCGATCAGCATCCCCGTTGCCACACCTTTACTGCCAATTTGTGAGACTGTGCTTGCCGTCTTGATGTACAAACCCCAGCAGATGGCCGCCAATACGGCGTAAATCACACCGGTTATATTTAACGTGGTATCGGTTTGATTAAATGGCAGTAACAGCACACCAATCAATGCACAGAATATCCAGATAATGTCCGTTCTACGTTTAGTAGAAAGCAATGAAATACCAAGCGGCCCCAGCACCTCTATGGAAATGGCGATGCCGACAGGGATGTACAGAAATGCGCGATAAATTAATAGGTTCATGAGTCCAATCATGGCGCCGTAGATCACAATGCTCGGCCATTGAGACACGCTGAGCCTGACTTTCCATGGCTGAAAAAGGACAACAAAAAGGAGTGCGCTGATGCCGATACGCAATGCGGCGACGCCATCGGTGCCGACGAGAGGGAAAATGGTTTTCGCAAAGGCGGCGCCAACCTGTAAAGACAGCAACGAAGCAAAGGCGGCAATCATCGGAAATTGAGTTGAAGGTATCATGGGTACTGCTCATCCATCGAGTCATTAAGGGCGTGTTTTGTCATCGCTGATGTTGTGATTATTGGCCACGCCAGTCACATTATGCCTTACGAGCTCACCGCCTGAATATCTATATCATTGGCTATCTTGGTCTTGAAGCGGGTCCATGCTTGTTGGACAGCGTCTTGCTGAGAGGCTTTGCCATTGCTGCCTCTTTGCTAGTGATCAAACTCAATAGCAAAGAGGCGTCTAACCATGGTGTTAGTTGTTTATGCTCTTTTGCCATTGGCTTAATAGAGCAATGTGTTCAGGCCCAATGCCGCAGCAGCCGCCGATAATACGAGCGCCAAGCTGATACCAGTGTTTGGCAAACGCGAGATATTCCTCAGGCGATAACTCACGGTAGTCTTGTATGCTGTCGTTGGCTTGGTGGTCTTTCGATATGGGGGTAAAGCTATTGGCGTAAGCGCCAATATCAATGGAGCGATTGTGTGTCGCCAATGCCTCTGTGGTGTCACGAATGGCTTGTGCCATGGCTTCAGGGATGGAGCAGTTGAAGAAAATGCCCGCTATGTTTTGCGAGAGAATGGCCTCAATGGCTTGGCTCACAGGTTCACCTGAGCGTAACTTGGCCGATGAGCTCACCTCATCGCTCAATGTAAAGGCGTAATAGCAAGGCTTGGTTGAGCCTTTTAGCACATTGGCCGCGATAAGGCCTTCTTCAATGCTGGCGATGGTTTCAACAAGCCAAAGATCCACATGATCGTCCTGTGCCTGCATCAAGTCATTTAAAATGTCGAATGCACGGTTACTATCGAATAAATCAGGACGGTAGGAACCAAACGGAGGTGGTAACGACCCTGCGACCAATACGTTTTGTTTCGCCTTGTCGGCGGCTTCTTTCGCTAGGGCGGCGGCGTATGTGGCTAAAGCGCAGCCACGTTCTTGATAAAGCGCTTCACCAAGGTGAAATGGCACACAGGCATAGCTATTGGCGGTAATGATGTTGGCGCCGGCGGCAATAAATTCTTGGTGTGCTTGCGTCACATAATGAGGGGCTTCTATCAGAGAAGCGGCGCTCCACCATGGTTGTGAAAAAGGCGCGCCCATGCGCTTAAGCTGACGGCCCATGCCGCCATCGAGTATGGTTAGATTTTTCATTGTAGAGGTCTTGTGTCGGCCCAAATTAAGAGGAGGCAATTCAACCATAATTTGCCGCAAATGATAATGAAACTTCGTCCGGATGAGGATGAGAAAAGTTCAGCGCCGGAGGGTGGTGTGCAAGCGACTTGATTCTAACGGTCAAAGCTTGCTAATTTGATGTGTCTTGGTTGTTTAATAGGCAATGGCCTAACTTATAAAAATGATAAATAAAGGGTGAGAGTCATGGCTGTTTTAGAGCGAAAATTCACGTGTTTTGAGGTCAATATTAAAGACCATATTGCGCACATTCAGATGTCTCGTCCAAATGAGCTGAACACCATGAATAAGGCGTTCTGGCAAGAGCTTCCCCGTTTGGTGAAAGCGTTAGACGATGAGGCGCTGGCGCGAGTGATTGTTATTTCATCGACCGGAAAACACTTCAGTGCCGGTATGGATCTTGGTGTGTTTATGGGAGGCGATGCGGTTCCCTTGACGGGCGACCCTGGCCGAATGGCGGAAAATTTACGGCGTGTGGTGATGCAGCTTCAAGCGAGTTTGTCTGCGCTTGAAGAGATACGCATTCCTGTTTTGGTGGCGATTCATGGGGGCTGTATTGGTGGTGCTTTGGATTTGGTGTGTGCAGCAGACTGTCGTTATGCCACAGAGGATGCTTTTTTTACCATTAAAGAAACAGAACTTGGGATGACCGCGGATGTTGGTACCTTGCAGCGCTTTCCGGCCTTAGCCCCGCCGGGATTGGTGCGTGAATTGGCCTATACGGGACGTAAGTTTAGTGCCCAAGAAGCCAAAGAAATGGGCTTGATCAATGCCGTTTACCCCGATCACGAAAGCTTGATTGAAGAGGTGTTGGAGGTGGCAAAATTGATCGCGAGGAACTCGCCTTTGGCGGTAGCTGGTTGCAAAGAGATGATTAACTACAGCCGCGATCACAGTGTGGAAGACAGTTTAAAATACATGGCGACTTGGCAAGCGGGCATGTTTAGACCCAATGATATGGTAAAAAGCTTTGCCGCCAAGCAGCAGAAAACTCAGGCTAAGTTTGACGATATTTGGCCGCAGAAACCGCTCTTTGAGAAATAGCTTAAGCACATTATTGGCGGTTAGGGGGAGCTAGTGTGAGTTGCCCCTGATAACAGAAGTGTCTTGGTTGCTGCGTAAGAGGGTCGATAAACTGGATCTCTTTGGCGAGCAGTTGCAATGGCGTCGTATAGTTGTCCGCACTGAGCGGCTGTAACTCAGGGTAATACTTGTCATGCAAAATCGGCCAGCCTAGCGTTTGCATGTGAACCCGCAGCTGGTGGGTGCGACCGGTGACAGGGTGTAATTCAAACAAGGCTTGCTGGGTGGTTTGTTGTAGGCAGCGAATCACCGAGCGACTGTTGGCTTCGCCCTCAACCACCTGCATCCGAAAGCGTGGCTCGCTGGGCTCTATGCGATTGTTCATTACCCATTCTTGGCCTACAAGGCATTCGTCGCTGTGAATATTGGCAACGGCCTGATAGGTCTTATGAATCTGTTGGGTTTTGAATAGCTGATGATAAGGGTGGCGAGAGTCCGGGTTGATCGAGAAAATCACCAAGCCGGCCGTGACTCTGTCCAAGCGATGAAGGGCTTGTAGTGTGTGAATGCCAGTGCGGCGACGTAAGCGATTTTGCAGACACTCATTCACAAATTGGCCACCAGGGGTAACGGCCAAGAAATGCGGTTTATAAGCCACCAAAAGATGTTCGTCTTGAAAAACAATGGTTTCTTGAAACGGGATCTGAGGTTCATTGTCTACTTCTCGATAATAATACACCCTTTGCTGTGGCTGAAATCGAGTTGTTGCACTAATCAAGCTACCATCATGCCAATGTACCTTACCTGCCGCCATGCGCCGTCGCCACGTTTGTTCGTCAATATAAGGGAATTTAATGATCAGGTAGTCCAGCACAGTAACGACGCCGGGGTTGGTCTGAGGTAAACTCAGCTTTGAAGGGTATTCAGACATTGCCATACAGTGGTCAGACCTTAAGCGACAGCACAGATTAAGTGGCTGACTATAACATGGTCACCTTGTTGCGACTGTGTTATCAGATGGCGGATGTTGTTTATTATTGAGCACAAATCCAAATGCATAACGAAAGAGAGCCAATATGGAACGTCCAACTAAGGAACAGATCAAAGCCTTGCCTTTTTATATTGGCTTGGGGTTGTCGGATATTAAAATCATTGAAAACGCCCAAGACGCTGACCAAGCGTTGAACGCATTAGCAAATGAAACTTGCCTTGGTTTTGACACAGAAACAAAGCCCATCTTTCGTAAGGGAGAAGAAAGCCCAGGGCCTGCGTTAATTCAGTTAGCAACGGAATCTTGCGCATATTTGTTTCCAACACGGTTTCCATTTGCCGTCGACGCCGCTAGGGTGTTGTTGAGTAATGAAGGCATTCAAAAAGTCGGTTTCGGCATCAAAGACGACAACAAGGCGTTGCGCAACAAACTTGATATAGAGATTGCGAATACGCAAGACCTGTCGGTCATATTGAAGAACAAGGTGGGCGAGAAAAACACCATTGGTGCCCGCGCGGCGGTGGCCATGGTGCTTAAGTTGTGCCTCAGAAAAGGCGCCCAAATTTCAAATTGGGGCGCTTACCCGCTGAAGACAAGTCAAATTTTGTATGCTGCGAATGACGCGCATTCTGCTATTTGTGTGGCTAAGGCGCTGGGCAATAAGTGACCGCCTGAGTCGCTCCTTTTTCATGGCTGCCTTTATAAAGAGAAACCGCTTTTCAGCGGTTACCTCATTTCGTTGTTTTCGCGCTCTCATTACGCGTTTTTTCATCAAGCGCCTTGGCTAAATACGACGCCATTTCCTCTTTTGGTACCATGCCGCCGCCTGTGGCCCATATAAGGTGAGTTGCGTTGCGCATTGTTGCATCGTCCAGTGCAAAACGATGTCGATAGTCCGCGTCGTTTGATACCAGAATCGGCCCCATTATGCCCGCCAAAGCAGAGGGTTCCAATTGAATGTTTTCGAGTGCATCCATGTCGCCTAAATGTCGATACATGCGCTCATCGGATAGGGTGTAATAACCGTCGAGTAGGCGTTCCATTGCACGTCCGACAAACCCAGAAGCACGACCCACCGCCAAACCGTCTGCTGCGGTGATGTTATCTATGCCAAGGTCTTGCACTGAAATCTGGTCATGCAGTCCGGTGTGCACTCCAAGCATCATGCAAGGGGAGTGAGTTGGTTCGGCAAAAAGGCAATGGACGTGATCGCCAAACGCCATCTTTAGACCAAAGGCCACGCCACCAGGGCCGCCGCCAACACCGCAAGGTAAATAGACAAACAGTGGATGATGCTCGTCTACTGTGATGCCTTGCTGGTCAAACTGCTTTTTTAAACGCTCTCCTGCGACCGCGTAACCTAGAAACAAGGTGTGTGAATTCTCATCATCAATAAAGAAACAGGAGGGATCATTTTCGGCTTCTTGACGGCCTTGCTCCACGGCCACGCCATAGTCTTGGAGGTACTCAACGACGGTGACACCGTGTTCTCGTAGCTTGTCTTTTTTCCATTGGCGAGCGTCGGCCGACATATGCACCGCCACCGAAAAGCCCAATTTAGCGCTCATTATGCCGATCGACATACCCAAATTTCCTGTCGATCCCACCGCAATGCTGTGTTGCTGGAAGAAGTGTCTAAACTCAGGGGAAGCCAGCTTACGGTAATCGTCTGACACGGACAGCAAGCCCGCCTTAATGGCTAATTGCTCGGCGTGGGTTAGGACTTCATAAATGCCTCCGCGGGCTTTTATGGAACCGGAAATCGGCAAGTGACTGTCTTTTTTTAGTCGCAACGAGCCGCTGATGGCGGTTTGGTATTCTTCTTCAAGCTTGGCTTTCATGGCGGTGATTTCGATCACGTCAGATTCAATGATGCCATGACTTTCTGCGGTTTCTGGGAAGACCTGGGCCAAATAGGGAGCGAATCGAGCCAATCTGTCGCTGGCTTCTTGGATGTCTTGTGCACTGAGGCCAACATAAGGTAAAGCGTCTTTCAGGCTGGTGACATTGGGGTTAAACCAATGGGTTTCTTGCAAGTGGATGAGTTGCTCAAGCAATGGAAATTGGCGAATCAGTTGTTGTCTATCAATGGTGTTCATTTTAAAGGCCTAGATAAAAAGAACCCACTTTCTTATAAGCCATAAGAAAGTGGGTTGATGGCTTGCGTTACATGGGTTCGAAAACAGAGCCTAAACTGGGGACAAACAGCTTGTTGTACATGCGGCTGGCGTAATCATCGGTCATGGAAGCCATGTAATCACAGATAATACGCAGCCCGTCATGGCCCTCGTTAATGCTTTTTTGCCATTCGTTGGCAATTTCTCTCGGCAGCAGGCGGCTTGGGTCTGCGGCGAGGGCTTCAAACATTTCCAGTAGCATTTGCTGGCCCTTATAGACCAGCATTTGCACTTCTGGGCGCTGAATAATGTGCGCCATTTCAAAGTTTTTCAAGAGCGATAATGCTTGGCGTTGGCTGTCTGGAAGCGTGACTTGAAAGCGCAATAGTGGATGTTCAAAGCGCTTGTCTTCAACCACTTGGCACGCGGTGATAAACCAACTGACTAGGCTGCCAATGGCTTCTTTGCGTAAATGACTTTGGCGGCTAAAAAGCTGAGTTTTAATGGTGTCTAGGTTGTCGCTCAAAAAGGACGATGGGAGGTTAGCCAGTTGCGGTTCTAGGTGTTCTGACCACATTTCTCTAGTGACCATGCCCAAGACGATGGCGTCTTCTAGATCATGTACCCCATAGGCAATGTCGTCGGCCAAATCCATGATGCTGGTATCAAAGCTTGAATGGCTCGATTTTCCATGGCTCTCTGGCGTAGCGCGAGTGGTGTGTTGCAAAGCGACCTTATCGGTCTCACTAAAGGGCGCGAGTACCCAATCTAAGAGTGTTTGCTCTTCTTGATAGACGCATTTAGGTGGTGCCCAATGGCTGGCTTTAAATTGTCTAAAGCGTGCAGGCTTCGCTGGGTAAGTGCCGACCACATCATGGTGTAAAACGGGGTATTTTAAAATACCCAATAAAGTGCGACGGGTCACATCCATGCCGTATGTTGGCGAATAGGAGCCGCGCTTGCCTAAGATGCGTAGGGACTGAGCATTGCCTTCAAAGCCCCCATTTTTGTTCATCATGTAGTTGAGTGCTACTTCACCACCATGGCCAAAAGGTGGGTGGCCTATGTCGTGGCTCAGGCAAACGGTTTCGATTAAAGCGGCATCGGCGAGCCATTTTTGAAAAGGCGCATCCGGTGAAGCACTGTGCTTTAACTGGTGCACTAGGCCATTGCCAATTTGCGCCACTTCCAATGAATGGGTCAGGCGTGTTCGGCTGTAGTCGTTTTGGCGGATGGCCAGTATTTGGGTTTTAGACTGCAAGCGACGAAACGCCGCGCTATGAATAATACGCGCCCGATCTCGTTGATAGGGCGTACGGTAGTCATTTTCACGAGATTGTTGGTGACCGGATTGCCTCTCGTGCCAAGGCATCATCTCATCTTGCTCTATCGTCATGCTCATACTCTACGTATGTAAGGAATTATCAGTCTTTCATTAAAACACGACTTAGGTCAATGTGCCCACGAAAAGGCTTCGTCATAATGTCCCTAACTATAAGGAATCGTTATGTTAAATACGCATCATCTAATCACGTTTAAAACATTGGTTGAGACGGGAAACTTCACACAAACCGCTCAGCAGTTAGGATTGACTCAGCCAGCGGTGAGCCAGCATATCAAAAAGTTAGAGCAAGGGCTGGGCGCAACATTGGTGATTCGGCACGGTAGAACGACCGAATTGACGTGTGCGGGCGAAGTCCTGCTTAAGCACATTTTGAATTTGGAAGTGTGCTATGAGCGTTTTATGGAGAAGTGGCAACAAGAGGTCGTACAAGAGAGAGATCAACAGGCGGGATAATCCAGCCTGTTGATCGGCTTAATGGATACTGTGTTTATTGCTGAGCAGTAGGGATCAAGTTGCCAATGTGTAGGCCACATTCTTTGTGCTCAGATTCTTCCCACCACCAACGACCTTCGCGTTCATGCTGGTTAGGCAGCACAGCACGGGTACAAGGTTCGCAACCAATGCTGACAAAGCCTTTTGAATGCAATTCATTGTATGGCACATCAAACATCTTAATGTAGTTCCAGACGTCTTCAGAAGACCAGTTCGCCAATGGGTTGAATTTATACAGTGTTTTCTCATCGGAGCTAAACGCTGAGTCGACTTCTGCAAATGCCAATACATTTCGAGTGCCTGGGCTTTGGTCTTTACGTTGGCCTGTGATCCATGCATCCAGCGTCGCAAGTTTGCGTTTTAATGGCTGAACTTTACGAATGCCGCAGCACTCTTTATGGCCGTCTTCAAAAAAGCTAAATAAGCCTTTTTCACGAGTGAAGTTTTCAAGCGCTTCGTTATTTGGGGACAGAATGTCGATTTCAATATTGTAGTGTTTGCGAACTTGGTCAATGAAACGGTATGTTTCTGCGTGCAAACGGCCAGTATCTAGGGAGAAAACTTTCACATTCTTATTGGCTTTGACGGCCATATCAATCAATACAACATCTTCTGCGCCACTGAATGAAATGGCGATGTTGTCGAATTCTTTCATGGCGTTATGAATGATTTTTTGCGCTTCGTCTTCAACGTTATTAGCAACGAAAGACGTTAAGTCGAAAGTAGACATAGTCTGTTTTACCACTATCTAAATTTATGTTGGCTGTACCATAACAATTTGCGCCAGCGATGCAAAAGACGAAAGCACACTAACCTTATAATGGCTTAGCGTATATGGTTGGATAGGGTCTGATAAAGGCCGTACAAAATGCCCGCTGTGACGCCCCAAATGCGAATTCCCTGGTAGTTTATTTCAAAATACCCTCGTGCAACCGTCCCCAATTGTTTGGTCTTAAACTGGTAATTACCAGGGTCTAATAAATAATCTAAGGGCACCCAATGGACCGATTTTACCTCATCTTCACACAAGCTCATTTCGCTAAAGCGGGTCATTTCAGCAATGATGGGTTTGATGCAATAACCAGAAATTGTACAGTATTCGCCGAGCTCACCAATCAGATCAAAACAGTCTGGCGCCAAGCCGACTTCCTCAAGCGTTTCTCTTAACGCCGTGTATTGAATACTGGCATCGTCGGGGTCATGTTTACCACCTGGGAACGATATTTGCCCTGGGTGATTGCGCATGTGTAAGGCACGCTTGGTCACCAGCACATTGAGTTGATCGTCTTCGGGTGAACGCCAAATAGGAATCAATACCGCCGCAGAGCGGTATTTTAATTTGTAGGCGCTAGGAGACAGGTCTTTATCTGGGTTGTAAATAGGGTGTACTTCTTGTGTCGTGTCTAGCGCAGCGCGTATCTCATCTAAGTTGGTTGAGATAGGAGGAGCGTTTAAAAACTGCACAATGTCGGACATACTACGGCCTATTTTAAAAAATCATGTTCAAGAGTATGAGTTAATTTACCTACTTTGGTAAAGGTTTCTTGGTACTCTTCTTGATATTTAGAGTCAGCAACGAGCCCACCGCCAGCCCAACAATGGATGCGCCCACGGTCTGCAACCAAGGTCCTAATGGTGATGCTGGAATCCATTTGACCGTTAACGCTGAAGTAGGCAATGGAGCCGCAATAAACAGAGCGCTCGTGAGGTTCTAACTCGTCAATAATTTCCATAGAACGAATCTTGGGCGCGCCTGTGATTGAGCCGCCTGGGAAACTTTCATGGAACACGCGAATGGATTGATCCAACCCTTCAATTCTTCCTTCCACGGTCGACACCAGATGGTGAACGTTGGCGTAGCTTTCTAAGGCAAATAATTTGGGCACTTTAATGCTGCCAGTAAGGCAGGTGCGACCCAGATCGTTGCGTAATAGATCAACAATCATCAGGTTTTCGGCGCGGTCTTTCTCGGAGGCCAGTAAGGTGTCTGCGTTGGCTTTGTCTTCTGCTGGTGTCTTGCCGCGGGCAATGGTGCCTTTAATCGGTTTGGATTCGACCCGTCCTTGTTCACACAGCAAAAAACGTTCCGGTGAGTGGCTTAAGATGGCTTGTTGTTCACCCATCTCCATAAACGCTGAGAAGGGCGTTGGGCAAACTTCTCGTAAGCGCAGGTAGGCGTCCATGGGATCGCCAGCATAATGGCTGGAAAAACGCTGGGCCAGATTTACCTGATAGCAATCTCCAGAGAGAATGTAGTCTTTCACCGTGTCAAATTTGGTTTTGTATTCAAGCGCCGTCATATTAGAAACAAAGGGCGTTTTTAACACAAAACGCGGGCGACTTTGCGGTTCAATAGGGTCGCTGTTGAGCGCTGCAGGCGGGTTGAGAGACAGCGCCTTATTGATCTGCGTAAGCAGACTTTTTTCTTCTTGAATTGAACACCAAGGCGTAATAATAAGCTCGGTTGTGCTGCTGGTATGGGAGGAAACAATGCTCCAACCATAGAGGCCAACACTGAGTTGATCCAAGCTGATGTCGTGCAGCACGTTATCGGGCAGCGTTTCGACATAATGGCCGCATTCGTAGCCATAATAGCCCAGTAGACCGCCGGTAAAAGGCAGATCTTTGGGGGCATTTTTCGCCCATGGCTCTTGCGTGCTGAGCGTCAACAATTGCTCAAGTGTCGACAAAGGGGAATCGCTGTCGGTTAACGTATAAAGCGGTGTGTCAGCTTGGTCGTCACGCCACTCAATATGGTAGGCACCTTGTTTGGCATAGATTCGCGCCAGTGGGTTTGCCACCAAGATATCAAACTTAGTGTCAGGGAAGGCGTGGTGATTGCTGTCCAATAAAGCGGGATAAGGCAGCGCCCGTAGGGCTTGGTATAGAGAAAGTAAAGAAGCCTGATAGGGCAGTGTTATCCGTTTTATTTCTGGCATAATGGAACCACGATTTCAAAAGTTTACAATTGTAGTCCTTTAATAAGGGCGACCACAGGGTTATTACAAGTGTCTGACGTACATTTTCTTAGTTTATTTAACAGTCGTATTGCCTATCGCCTTTATGAAAATAAAGACGCCACCACAGATCGCCACTGCTTATTGCTTCATGGCGCAGGTGTGGCGGGCGAAATTACCTACTCGCCGATACTTCCTTATTTCACAAATTGGCGTTGGATGCTGGTGCCTGACATCAAGGGCATGGGGGAATCGTTTCATCTGCATGGCAAAGAAGCCCCTGTCACCATCAGTGAGTTAACTCATGATATAGAAGCCTTGTTGGCGCATCTTAATTGGCAGGATTTTGATGTGGTGGGGTATTCATTAGGCGGCTTAATTGCGTTGAACCTAAACCATCGCCGAGTGATCTCAGGACATTTGCCAGTCAAAATGGCGTTGATGGAGCCCGCCTCCTTGGATCGAGAAGATTTGAATGCGCTGAGCGAAGTGCGCAAAAAGTACCGTCAAGCTTCGAGCATCATTCGTGAAACCGGTGATGTTGAGCAAGGGGTCGCGCACTTTATGGACGGCGTTTCGCCAAATCGGCGTAAGCATCCGGTGGCTGAGGCAACCACGCAATCGCGGTTGGCGCATCGCCCCCATGGTTTTTCTTATGCCTTAGACGCGGTCACCAATCATGTGGATGTGTTAGCGCAAGCGCCGGAGCACAGAGACGCCATGATTCGCTCTGCGAAAGAGGTGTTTTTGTTTTCTGGAGAGCTCAGCAGTGAGCAATTAAGAGAGCATTATCAAAAGCTGAGTGAGCAGTTTCCTGGCTGGCAACATAAGGTGATGAGCGCGTGCGATCATTCATTGCCGTTCCAAAAACCAAGACAAATTGCGAATCATATTAATCGATGGTTTGCTTTGAACTAGATTTTTCGCCTGAGGTGGACTGTAATAAGAACACAGGAAGCAAGACTGAGTAAGCAGCAAAACACTAAGGATGGTGTGATCTTGTTGTCAGCGTAGTCGTGGCTTTCTGAATGTATAAAGGCTAGAAACAGGGAGGTTTCTATGCAAAACAAACAAGGCTTTTCACTGCTTGAAGTGATGTGTGTGCTCGCTATTTTGAGTTTGCTTGCGGTTATCGGCTCTGGGTTTATTATCCAGAAAGCGCAAAGAAATGAAGACAAAGCGGTATTACTAGACGATGTTAAAAATCTGAGTAATGCCCTGCAAGAGGCGCGTTTATTGGCCATACAGTCAGGCGATAGCAGCTATGTCTGTGGTGGTGCAGATTGCAGGGGGAACTGGTCGGACGGCTTTGTCGTGATGCAGACAGAGCAATTTGGTGGCCTGTATCGCCGGGTTGTCTTTGATCATGAAGTCAATATTGCTTGGCAAGGTTTTCCCGCCAATAAATCTCGCATAACGTTTCTGCCTACGGGCTTATCCAGCTACCAAAATGGCACCTTTCTTTTCTGTTACCTCGATTGGCACACCCGCTTGGTTATTAATCAAAGCGGTCGTTTTTATGCCTCAGATATTGTGGATGTGAGTGACAGTGATGGGGCCTGCTTATGAGTCGCGGTTCTCTTTCGTTGCGCTCTTCCAGCGGTGGTTGGATCACTTTGGAGATTATGTTGGCTTTGGTATTGCTGTCGGTGGTGATGCTTGTGCTAGAGCGTCAATCTGCAAGGCAATGGCAAACGCTGCAACAAGGAGAGCAAGTCCGTCAGCTGCGTGACAATGCCGCAAAGCAAGCCTTAATGGTGCAGCTTACGGGTTCTGAGGCTTGGTTAGACTCTGTCTACTCTTCTCGGCAGGGGCGTTATCCGGTCTGTGAGCCGTGCACAGGCGTAGAGTTTTCAACCTGGTTTGGCGCCACCCAGCACAGGGTTTCCGCCAAGGTGCAAGCGTTGGTGCCAGCGGATGAATGAGCAGCGCAAACCCCTTCCACAATCAAGGTTAGCTGGCAGTATCTTGCTAGAGTTAATGCTGGTGTGTGCGCTGTTGGCAATCCTTTTGCCTTTGCTCGTGTCTCCTTTTTGGCAACTCCAAAAACGCCATTCTCTTATCCTGACGTATCTTGACCAAGCCAAATACCAAACGGCATTGGGGGCGCAATTCACCGCCCATTGGGCGCGATTGTTGCCCGCAGGGTGTTACCTTGATAGCACACTAAGCCTCACCATAGGGTCAGCTCAAAATGTGCCTGTGCGTTTATCTCAGCGCTCAATGTCGAGTCAATCGGATTGGCTAGAGGGGATGGATTACGGCGCGTGCCGAGTGTCATTAGACTCCATTCAAGCGCCTCTTATCACCAGCAATGATTGTGACTTAAACGTCGGTGAGTTAGTGCGTGTTGCAAGTTGTGAAGCCAGTGTGCAAGCGCAAGTGACGCAGGCGACGGATCTTGCGGTGCGATTTGATTTATTGGGCAACTCAGTGCTTGAGCAAACGGGAATACTCGAAACCAGAATGCCATTTTATTGGTATGTGGGGGAAGGCAAAAACGGTCAGCAAGCGTTGTGGCGTACGCCGACAGTAAGTGGCAATTCATTAGAGCTTTGGTCGGGGGTGATGGCTTTATCAGTGTCGCCCTTGCTGGATGAGGATCAGGATGGCTTGGTGGACACCATCGACTCTCGTTATGGGAGCTATTCGTTGAGCAAGGTACGAGCCTTGTGGGTGGAATACCTCTATGAGTTAGAGCCATGCCAGGCGGCGACACAGATTCCGTTGGCTCGGCAATATCAGACGTTACGCGGTGAGCGCTGGGAATACCTAGCGCCTTGTCAGGGCGTGGCTAATCAAATCATTGTGCTTAATGGATTTGGCTGAATGGCGATGACAAAACACAGGTCTTTACAGGGTTGGGTTTCTCTGCCTATTTTGGTGTTATTGATCACAGTCGCTGGGTTGTCATTGGCTTATCAGCAGCGCTTAGAAGCGCATTTTGTGTTTCGTTCGACGCTTGATTCGCTCACCAAAAGCACGCAGTTGTGGCAGGCTTTTGAGGGTTCACTGGTCGCATCGGTTGATTTTTCATTGGCGACAGAAAGTCTGTGCCAAGGATTTTGCCCATTAACGTCCAATGCCTACATGGCCAACGCGAATGTCTGGCGTCATGGCGAAGATGTTCTGATGTATCAGTGGCGTTATTACAGCCATGATGAAAATCGGCGTTTTTATCGCTTGTGCGCACGCCACCAGCAGCAAAATTATTGCTGGTGGTGGCAAGAACACAGACTCATCAGTCGAGGTTTTGTTAATACCACCAACTAGAAGGTCATCAGCAGTAGGCGCTCTTTAATAACTTAAGACGACGTTTTGTGGAACGCTTGTAAATGCTCTTTGCTGCAAAAAGCATTGGCATCTTGGTCATGAATCGCATGGGACTTTGGCACATGGGTTTTGCATTGTTCACAGCGAACCATACTTTCTTGGTTTTCCTGCTTCGTGGTATTAGCAGGAGAATCAGGCTTATTTGATAGCTTCGCGCGTTGAAAAGCGAGCACTTGGCGGTATAACCACCAGCCAATTGCGAAAATAGCAATAAAAACGATCAATCGGACGATCATATACTTTACCTAGGTTGGGTAATTCCAGACAATAAAGGCATATTCTAACAGAGTTAACGAGATAGCAACTGTATGACATTACGAGTAGCAATGGCCCAGCTGGATATGCTGGTCGGCGACATAGCAAAAAACACACAATCTGTGATCGATTCGGCACACAAAGCCCGCGATAACGAACAAGCGGATGTGATTGTTTTCCCTGAGTTAACCTTAACAGGCTATCCACCAGAAGACTTATTGCTGCGTCCCAGTTTAGACCCTCGCATCGAATCTGCTCTGCAACGCATTCTAGATGAGGTTCATGACATTTATGTTGTCGTGGGTTACCCAAGACGCATTGATGGTGAATTATTTAACTGCGCAGGGGTTATCTATCAAGGCGCCATGTTGGCGGAATACGCTAAGCAAAAACTGCCCAACTTTTTGGTGTTTGATGATAAGCGTTATTTCAGCGAAGGCCGTGAAGCGGGCATTCTTGATATTAAAGGCGTGAAAGTCGGATTAAGTATTTGTGAAGATATTTGGCACCCAGAGCCGATTGCTCAAGCAAAGGCGGCTGGCGCCGAATTGATTCTTAATCTGAACGCATCGCCTTACCACATTGAAAAAATGGGCGAGCGTGAAGCGTTATTACACCAACGCGCCACTGCAGTCAGCTTGCCGATTGTCTATGTGAATTACATGGGCGCGCAAGATGAGTTGGTGTATGAGGGTGGCTCTTTTGTGGTGAACGCAAAAGGCGAAAAAGTATCACAAGCCCCTTGGTTTGAATCGGGTTTATATTGTGTCGACTTCATTGTTGATGAGACCCAGCCTAACAAGGTTGAGCCTGTCGCTGGCCCGATTGCGCCCGCGTTAGATGTTGAAGCCAGTGTGTATCAAGCCATGGTGTTGGGCTTGCGTGATTACATTGAAAAGAACCGTTTTAAAGGCATAGTGTTGGGCTTGAGTGGCGGCATTGATTCTGCGTTGTCATTGGCCGTTGCGGTGGATGCGATTGGTGCAGACCGTGTTCAAGCGGTCATGATGCCATACACCTACACCTCGTCTATCAGCTTGCATGACGCAGAAGAAGAAGCAAGGCTATTAGGCGTGAAATACAGTGTATTGCCGATCGAACCTATGGTGTCTGCGTTTAGTGATGTGTTGGCGCCAGAATTTGAAGGGCTTGGAAAAGACACGACGGAAGAGAATTTACAGGCACGTACGCGCGGTGTGGTGCTCATGGCCATATCGAATAAGAAAGGCTTGATGGTGTTAACCACAGGAAACAAGAGCGAGATGGCGGTTGGCTATGCGACCTTATATGGTGACATGGTGGGCGGTTATTCTGTTTTGAAAGACGTGTTTAAAACCTTGGTATTTAAGCTGTGTCGTTACCGTAATACTCTGGGCTATGTTATTCCTGAGCGTGTTATTACTCGTCCGCCGTCTGCGGAATTAGCACCGGATCAAAAGGATGAAGATTCTCTACCAAGCTACGATGTGTTGGATGAGATCTTGCGCATGTACATCGAACAAGACTTAAGCGCTGAAGCGATCTTGGCGACCAATCAATTTGATCGTGATACTGTGTATCGGGTGCTGCGTTTGGTGGATGTTAACGAGTATAAACGCCGTCAAGCGCCGACAGGGGTTCGAGTAACAGGGCGTGGCTTTGGTCGCGATCGTCGTTACCCGATTACCAACGGTTGGCACATTGGCGAGTAATGTTACGCGATGAGCGTTGTTTCGCATAAAAAATGGCCGCGTATTGCGGCCATTTTTTTTGCGTTGCATTTTTGAGTAAATAAACACGCTATAGCGCTAATTCACTGTGCTATTTTTTGTCGCTTTCGAAAGTCACGCGAGGAGAGTCTGCTAACGTTTGGCTGCTGGAGTTGACCAATTTGCCTGCTTTGTTTTCGATAAAGAACACTTCTAAGTTCTCTTTTTTGGCAATGTTAGCGCCTTCTTTTTGACCAAGACACAACATGGTGGTTGCCCACGCATCGCTGACTCTTGGGTCGGTGCCAAAGACAGAAGCCGACACCAAATCGTGGGCGACAGGCTGCCCTGTATTGGGGTTAAGAATGTGTGAGTATTCTTTGCCATTATCATCAAAATAGTGGTGATACGTGCCTGAAGTGTCTAGAGAAACGCCACTTTCATCATTGATGGTGACTATTTGGTAAGGGGTCGGATTGCCGTTGTCTGAGATCGGACGCTCAACCGCGACACGCCATTTATCGCCGTTTGGCTTGTGCCCTTTGATTTTCATGTCGCCGCCAAACTCAACCAAATAGTTGTTCACGCCTTTGGCTTCTAAGACCTGGCTCAGCTTGCTGATGGTATAGCCTTCGCCCATGGAGGAGAAATCGATTTGCAAGGCTGGGATGGTTTTACGAATGCGTTTGCCGGTGTCGTCGACTTCCAGCTTGTCCATACCAAGATCCGCTTTGGCGGCGGCTAATTCTTGTTGGCTTGGCACATGGAGCGATTCTTTTTTGAAGCCCCATAAATCAAATAAGGGGCCTATGGTTGGGTCGTAACAACCGCCAGATTTTTGGTTGATGTCTTTGGCGATATGGATCAGCGCGATAAAATCGTCTGAAGCGGCTTGCCATGCGGTAGAGCTGCTGTGATTAAACTCTGAAATGTAAGAGTCATTACGCCAAGTAGACAGCTCTTTGTCGATTTGCGCTAGCGTATTGTTAAAGCTCGTTTTAACGTCGGCCACTGGCACCGACGAATCGGACCAAAAACTGATATGGTAAGTGGTGCCTTGAGCGTACCCTTCGACTTTTTCGATCTTAGGTGGTTGACTGCAGCCGCTTAGCATTAACGCCGTAGCCAGTGACAAGGCGCCAACGCGTAACGCTGCGGGAAGAGAAATTCGTGACTTGGTTGCCGTTAGCATGAAATGAAATGTCCATTCAAAATTAAATCTGCGGGCAGTTTACCAATAGCCTCAAGCTAACTCCACTTTGGCGAGTCTTTTTGTGTTTTTTATCCCTATCATAATGCGTTGATTAAGCCATTATCATGAACGTCCGAGCATGCGAGTTAATATTCTGTCTTTAAGGACGTAATGGTGAAAGAGGGCGGCCGCGGCGTGTAAAAGCACAATAATCATCATGGCGTTTATGGTAACAACATGGACATACCCTAGTTGATCTAGGTTGAAATACCAGGCGAGGGCGCCCAAAGCAGGAACAAGCAACATGAGCAAATACAACAGCTTGTGCGAGTAGCGTGATAGCGTGTCTAGCCATGCGTTGCCTGTGCTTATTTTCTCAGGCTGTTTGCTGATAACGCGGACAATAATTCGAGCCACAACCAAGGCCAAAATACTAAGGCCTACATAAATATGGAAGTTTTCTACCCAGTTTGTTGGGCTGTTACTGTCCTTTTGGTGAGCATCAAAATAACTCGGCATATGATCACTAATGAAATAATTAGCGACGATTAAGGTGGCAATAAGCCAGTGCAGTATTATTTGTAATGGGTTGTAGGATGGTATTGTCTTTGACATGCTGGGCCTCTTCATCGGATCGTTATGCACTGACGCCAGTCTATTGCCCTTATGAACAAAAAAAAGTGAATAGTCGCGATGAAAAGAACGCTTTTTTAAACGCATTTATACAGTTTATTACGCCTCAATCCCCTATAATCCGTGTGCAAATTTTATCTCTTCCCACTGCGCTGTTAGACTGGCGGTGTAGAGTGTACTGGCGTTACTTTGACCCCATTCCACAGTGATTATTAAGAATTTATAAGACAACTATTTATGCTGAATCTTTCAAACACAATCCGTTTAAATAAATACATTAGCGAAAGTGGCATTTGCTCCCGTCGAGACGCAGATCGCTTTATCGAACAAGGCAATGTGTTTATTAATGGCAAGCGAGCAAAAATAGGGGATCAGGTTGCACCTGGCGATACGGTCAGAGTTAATGGGCAATTAATCGAACCACAAGATGCGGAAGACTTTGTCTTGATCGCGTTGAATAAGCCCGTTGGCATTGTCAGTACGACGGAAAGTGCCGAGCGTAATAACATAGTCGATTTTGTTAAACACGGTGTGCGTATCTTCCCGATTGGTCGTCTTGATAAGGACTCCCAAGGGCTTATCTTTTTGACGAATAACGGCGACCTAGTCAATAAAGTACTGCGCGCTGGCAATAATCACGAGAAAGAGTATCTGGTGACGGTGAACAAAACCATCACGGATGACTTTATCAGCGGTATGGCGAATGGCGTGCCCATCTTGGGCACCATGACGAAAAAGTGCCAAGTATCAAAAGAATCTAATAATGTGTTTCGCATCACTCTGGTACAGGGCTTGAACCGTCAGATTCGTCGTATGGCAGAGCATTTTGGCTATGAAGTCATGAAGCTTGAGCGCATTCGTATCATGCACATTGGTTTAAAAGGTTTGCCAGTGGGTGAGTGGCGGGACTTTACTCAAAAAGAAGTAGAACTGCTGTCTAAAGCCATCGAGGATTCGTCTTCTGAGTCATCCCAGCCGGCTAAAAAAACGTCTTCTGGTGCTCGAAAATCCTCTTCTAAAACGAAGAAAACCCCCGGCCCTAGAGCTAAAACGGGCGCCTCTCCAGGCGGTCATGGCAAACCTGGTGGTAAGCCTAATCGTCCGAATGGTGCTTCTAAAACGCCGAACACCAAACATAAGCGTCCTGGGGAAAATGGCCCAGCCAAAGGGGGCAGACCAGGACAAAGACCCAAGCCTGCCGGTTCCAGACCTGGCGCTTCAAAACCCGCTGGGTCTAAGCCAAATGGCAAAGGCGCTCCACGCAAACCAAAATCGTCTCGTTAAACAGAGAGGCTGACTAAGGTCAGCCTTTTTCTTGTTTGTGGCGTTTTAAAATAGGGTAGGCGGTGGAGACGAGTAAAGAGCATAAACGCTGTAAGTCTCGCAAAATATCCATGTGAATTTGTGAGGACGCAAGCGTCGCAGGCACTTGATCTCGAATCCGACGCGTATGCTGTTCTCGACAAACCGCGATTTTATTGCGATAGACGTGTTTTGCATCGACCAACTCGGTCGCTAAATCTGGACTTTTTGACACATAAACCGCTTGTGCCAAACGAAAGATCTCGAATAATTCAGAGAATAAAGTGTCTAATTCTCGCTCTCCTTGTTCTGAAAAATGAATGTGTTCTTTGTGTTTTTTCCGTGCCAGTACCATCAAGCTGGCGTCAATTATGTCGCCTACGTGCTCTAAATTAGTGACGAAACTAAAGGCATCTTGCCAGCTGCTTTGCTCTTCTGATGCGCTCTTAATGTTTTCAATGGCCGCCAAATAGTAAGTCACTTCACGGTGTATTCGGTCAATGTCATCGTCCAGTTCTTTTACTCGATTAATGTGTTTGCCATTGGTAAAGGTTTTGGGGGTGCTTTCTAGCATTTGATAAGCGATGTCGGCAATGCGCAGTGTTTCGTTGGTGACATTGGCAATGGCTCGAGTTGGGTGTTGGATATCATCTTGTGACAAATACACCGAGGTCAAAGGCTTGTGAGTATCGTTTTCTGTGTCATTCGGCGAGACGTATTTTTTTAATAATTGCGCCCAGAAAGGCAACATAGACAGAAACAGAACGCCGTTAATGGCATTGATAAGAACATGGAAGGCCATAGGGGAATCTAAGCCAATGTCGGCCAGCGAAGGGCCGCCAGATTCTTGAAGGTAGTAAATCAGCAAACCAATAATGACCGCACAGGTACGAATCACCAGGTTGCCAATGATCACCAAGCGGCCTTTTGCGCTGAGTCCCCAGCCTGAACTTAATGCCGGCAGAGCGCCACCAATATTGGCGCCTATAACCATGATCATCGACATTTCTAAAGAGATGGCACCGTCAGTAACAAGGTGCGCAATAATCAGAATAACGGCGAGGCTGGAATGCACCAACCAAGTAAAGAGCGCCACCAAAAACAGGGTGAGCAGGGTGTCATGAGCCAAAATACTGGTCAGGTACGTCATTCCATTGCCGGAACGCATGTCGGCGGTGCTTCTTGCAATCAAGGATAAGGCGAGCAAAAGCAGGCCAAGGCCTAAGCAAATTCGCCCCCAGTATTTGTGTTTTCGTTTGGACGATTTTTGAAAGCTGACGTAACCAATTAAAAGCAGCAAAGGCGAGAGCGCGGACAGGTCAAAGCTCAATAGCATCGCCATTAGGCTAGAGCCAATTTCGGCGCCAACGGCTAAGGCAAGCGCAGGAATAAGCCCTAATGCGCTGGTGGCGACAAAGCCTGCAGCCAAGAGCACGACAGCGGTTCCTGATTGTAAAGCCGCGGCGGCGACACCGCCTAATACCGCTGTCTGCAGACGGCGGCGTGTCATCAGGCGGACGGCATTTTCTAAGTTTTTTCCGTAGGCTCTCTCGAACCCTGTGCGGACCATGCGAATAGACCAAAGCAATAAAGTAATGGCGCCTGCCAATTGAATCAGCTCATACATAGACATTCCCTGCTGTAGGACTAACAAACAGAGTGGTGAAGTACAGTGTGGTTAGTCGTTTATTATTGATTTTTCTACTAAGTTAACAAGATAAGCATGGCTCAGCTTGCTCACTTACGACACTTATTTATCTCACTAATATTTTAAATTAGCTAGCTAAGCGTGAAGAATAGGGTAAATAAAAGCCGTGAGGACAAGCACATATGTGAGAACGAAGGGATAAAAACAATAAACAAAGATGGCGAGGGGAGGAACAATGATAGGAGAGGAAGTAGGGCGCTATGACTGACAATAGCCAGTCATAGCGCCGAAGCGCTAGGCTTGAGGTAGGTATTTCCCCATGGCCAGCATCAAAGACTTATGTTTCAAAATAGCCAAGCATTCGCTTTCTTGAAGGTGCTCGGTAAGCTGCTCCAAGTTCGCACTTTTTTCGATCTGCCATTGTGCACAAATACGACTACGACACAGGGTGTTTTCTTCTTCTTGTGGTAGTTGAGCAAGGTACCAATGATAAAAGTTCACATCGTTGATAAAGCGTTGCAACGCCGGTTGTGTCGCACTGCTGTCATCTTCAATGGCCTGCGCTTGTTTTTCATTGAGTCGTTTTACTATGCCCGTTGGGCGCTTTTCTTGAGACGCTCGAAGCAACATAAACTTGGACAAGAGGTTGCCACGTTTTTCGCCACCGCTTAACCAGGACAGAGGGATAGAAAACACCAAGCCTATGGTAATGGGCAAGGACCAATAAAACAGCGCAGGGCTCAGGAATAACGCGGCACTGGCTAACCCTGCTCCCAACAAAGTATGAGACAAATGGGCGCGAGCAACGGTTTTCCATGGGGTGGCGCCATCGTCTCGAGATTGAGGTTTCCAGCCACTATCGCGGCCTTTTAGCACATCAAAAACGACCAAGAACTGAGAGAACATCAGGATGGGCGCATACAAGGCAGACAAGGCCACCTCAAGTAAGGTGTCTAGCGTCAATAATATGGGCCCACCAAATGACATGCAGCGCTTAGGGTAGAGAAGGGCGCTTAACCAGCCATAGACCTTGGGCGCCAAGACAAGCGCCATAGACAGCTCGAATAATAACAAGGCTTTTTGGAAATCAAACACAGGCCAAGTAGGAAACAGGGAAGGGTTAGAAAAATACTCTGGGCGCACAAAGTGTGCTTGCACGGCAAGAGCAAACCCTACGGCGATCAGTAAAAACCAAAAGACAGCGCTTAGGTACGAGAAAATACCCGAAAATAAATGCACGCGTGTCGCAAAATGAAAGTCTTGCGCCAACAGGAAGGCTTTATGTTGTAGGTTGCCCTGACACCAGCGACGGTCCCGCACCATAACGTCGATCAATGATGGCGGCGCTTCTTCATAAGAGGCCTCCAAATCCATGTCAAAACGCACTCCCCAACCCGCACGACGTAACATGGCGGCTTCCATAAAATCATGGCTCATCACATGGCCACCAAATGGGGCTTTGCCTTCTAAAATAGGCAGACCACACGCTTCGGCGAAGGCTTTGGTGCGAATGATGGCATTATGCCCCCAAAAGTTAGAGGCGGTGCCATGCCATGCGGCTAAGCCTGAGGCATAAACCGGCCCGAAACACTGGTTAGCAAACTGCTGAATGCGGCTGTATAAGGTATTCGCTTTGATGATGGTTGGCAGAGTTTGTATGAGGCCAAGACCAGGCTCAGCGGCCATGCGGCGAGACAGACTAATCAAACAGTCGGCACTCATTAAGCTGTCAGCATCTAGCACAATCATACTTTCATAGCGTGCGCCAAAGCGAGTCACCCATTCGGCGATGTTACCGGCTTTACGCTCGTTGTTGTTATGACGACGGCGATAATAAATAGGGCAGCCTTGATCTTCATGGTTCAGTAACGGATAGAAGGTGTGTTTTTCTTTAATACAGGCGTCTGAGCGGTTGCTGTCACTGAGAATAAAAAAGGCAAATTTACCGGGGGCTTTCTCCAATAGATCATCGTGCATGGCTTCAATGCTGGCGCGGATTCGAATCGGATCTTCATTGTAAACCGGCAATAAAATGGCCGTGACACCTTCAGGTTCTGCTTCTTTCACTTTGCGAGAAAATGGCCAAAGGCGGCATAAAAAGCCAATGCTTGCTTGGGAAAAGGCAAATGAAATCCAAGTGAAGTTAATGCAAAACAGCACTAAAAATGCCCACTGCAAGCCTGCAATGGCGTTGGTATTTAGTACGGCGTACATTTCTGTCGCACCGTACCAGGTGAGGCCAAGAGTAATGCTGATCACGCACAAGCGAGCTAACAAGGTGCGCAGCAGGAAAGGCTTAACCAGCTTTTTAGCCTTCTGACGAGGCTCATTCACCGCATGGCGCGGCATATCTAGTGGCGCTTCGTGCGGCAAGGCTAGACGTTCTTGGGGAGTCATCATTTTTGTTTCAACCATCGATATAACCATGTAGAAGCAATTGATTGATCATTTTCTTTCAGCTGTACGCGCAATTCTGCAACATCAGCTTCTTGAGGATCAAACGTAACGTAGGCTCTAACACCATGAATGTGAGGATTTTTTACCACGCGGGTTTTTACGATTTTTCCCCGACTAGTACTCGTGTCTACCGTGATTTTATTGATGTCTTTGATTGCTAGGTTGCTGTAATCAATCAATATTTCACGGTAGTTGTTCCCAGGTGACACTTCTTTAGCGCTGCGCACTATATGCGGTTTTCCGGCCAAAGTCGGCGTGTCATTGGGCCAAGTCAGTTGGTATGAGTAAGTGTATGGCGTGTCTTTCTTAAGGCCATCTTTTGGCTGCCAATAGGCAACAATATTGTCGTTGTCTTTTGAGTTAGAAGGAATCTCTACTAATTCAATGTGACCTGCCCCCCAATCGTTCAGCGGTTTAATCCAGCTTGATGGGCGATCTTGGTAGTCATTGTCTAAGTCTTGATAGTCACTGAATTTATTATGGCGTTGAATCAAGCCAAAGCCTTTTGGTGAGGTGTCAACAAAGGCGCTGATTTGCAGGTTTTTAGGGTTGTTCAGAGGGCGCCATAACATTTCGTCGTTGCCCGTTTGGATCTGTAGGCCATCTGAGTCATGGAGTTCTGGATGATAATCAGGGCGATCCGAGATGTCTAAAGAACCGTCATACATAAACATGGAAGTCAGCGGTGCTAAGCCCACATGTTTAATATCAACGCGTGGGAATAGGGTTGCTTGAACATCCACTCGTGTTGGAGCCCCAGGGTAGATGCCAAAACGAAACGCACCGGTGACACTTTTGCTGTCGAGCAGAGCGTGAACCACAATGGCTTTTTGTGTGACAGAAGGGCGCTCGATCCAAAAATGTTTAAAGCGTGGGAATTCTTCTCCCATCGGTTGCGCCACATTTATCGCCAAACCGCGAGAAGACAATCCGTAACTCTGTCCTTTCGAAATAGCGCGGAAATAGCTGGCGCCCTGAAAGACGATGAACTCATCATTTTCGTCGCTTGAATTGAGTGGATAATGAAGGCGCAGCCCCGCGTATTTACCTGCTTTAGCGATCATGTCGTCAATTTCTTGAGTCGGTGTGGTAAATGACGACGCGGAAACTTCTAGAGGAAAGCCGCGACCATTTTCAACCACATCGATAGACACCAAATCTTTGTATAAATAGCCTGGTGCAAACAGCTGGATGGAAAACGGCGTCGGTGTATTCCCCCACACGGCCTTGTTTTGCTGAAAATCTATTTTTTGATAGGTTGCTGCGTCTAAGTTGGTTAGCATTTCAGGTGCGACATCAGGGGCAACCATGGGAGATTTAGCCAGATTTCTTGCAATATCGATCACAGTTTGGGAAGAAAAGGGATAATCTTCCTTCGCGTCTTTTTCTGTCTCCTTAACTGACTTAGTATCCTTTTCAGCAGAAGACTGGGCGCCTTTCTTTTCTATTTTCTTTGCTGACGTGGTTGCGTCCTCTGTTGTTTTAACGAGGTCGTCTTGTGTGTCTTTTATTTGTGGGGTCACCACAAGGTTTTCTGGTTTAGGGGTTGCCACGTCATTTTCTGCTTGCGCAAAGGCGCTTAATAGCAGAGAGGCAACAATGAAAAAGAATTTAATAGATGTCGAATTATGCATAGTAAAAAAAATGAGCTCTAAATAAACAGACAGTACTGAGTATAAAACCTGGTTCTGAATGTTGTGGTTTTTATGAGCCTCTGACTCCTTGAGAATCTCTTTTAATATAAAGCCTTATGATAAAGCTTTCATATTTTCATAGTGAGTTTTTGGCGTCCAAGAATTGAAAAGATTTTGTGACCTTGTTTCCTTTTTTTGCAGACAAAGTGCAAGACGCATCCTTTTTTTTAGGCTAATTTACGCTGTGAAAAAAATGAACCTATTTGTGAGGAAAGTATCAAAAAAGTTAAAAGAAAGTGTGTGCGAATTGATCGATGTTTAAAATGCCATTTTAACGTCGCGTTTTGCTTTTAGATATGTGTGTTTTTCGAACTATCTTTCATAACTTGCTGTCATCTCACTGGATGGAATACATTACCTTGAACGCGTTTTATTTTTTAGGAAGGGTATGAGTCGCTCAGAATTTAACGAATATGCCACAGTCTGTGATGAGTGTGACTGGGTGAATGACATTCCCCCCATGGCGTCTGGTGATCTTCTGTGCTGTTCCCGCTGCGATCATCTATTGGTGCGCTTGCCGAGTAAAAGACTGGAAAAAATCTTGGCCTATGGTGGCTCGGGTTTATTAATGTTGGTGTTGTCGCTGAGCTTTCCTTTTTTGAGTTTTTCTACCTCAGGAATAGGTCGCACTGTGACGTTTTGGCAAAGCATGTCTGTGTTATTAGATCAGCATTTTACGTTTCTAGGCGCATTATTGGTGTTTGTGCTTTTGGTGTTGCCTGCGTGTTATTTACTCAGTGCGGTGATGCTGGCTTGGCTTATTAAAAAAAGAAGAAACAGAATAGTGCAGCGTTTGTGCGCACGCATTACCACGGTCATTCAACCTTGGTTAATGGTGGATGTGTTTTTAGTCGGTGTGCTTGTGGCATTGGTAAAAATGCAAAGCATGGCGGATATTGGTTTTGGTTTATCTTTTTGGTCGTTTTGTGGCTACGTGCTGTGTTTATTGAAAACCGTTTCGTTAATGAATCGCCGCTGGCTCTGGAATCAAGTGGCTGGTGCGGCGAAACCTCAGCCTTTTAGTGGTGGCTCTGCATTATCTCAAGGGTTGGTTGGGTGCCATTTTTGTGGTGCGCTGGTCGCCGATGAGTTGGGCCATTGCGGTCGTTGTGGGCACAAAACTCACAGTCGAAAACCCGCCAGCGTACAAATGACAATCGCCTTATTGATAGCCGCCTTATTGATGTACCTTCCTGCAAACCTGCTGCCTATTATGGACACCACCTTCTTTGGTGTCAGCGAGCCCTCGACCATCTTAGGCGGTGTGTTCCAGCTTTGGGGAATGGGCTCTTATCCTATTGCGATTATTATTTTATTGGCGAGTGTGTTCATTCCCATTGCCAAGATTCTCTCTTTAGGGTGGTTATGTTGGCAGTTGCGTTTTTCTTCTCGCCATTCAACGACACAGAAATTGAAACTGTATCGCCTTACAGAGTGTGTGGGCCGCTGGTCGATGATTGATATTTTTGTGGTGGCGACATTGACCGGTTTGGTGCAAATGGGCGGGCTTATGTCGGTGGTGCCCGGCGCGGCGGCGTTGTCGTTTGCTGGGGTGGTTATTTTAACCATGCTGGCCGCAATGTCCTACGATTCACGGCTGTTGTGGGACCAAGAAGAGCGCGCGAGTTAGGCAAGTAGGGCGCAACAGTCATTAATAGTGAGCAAGTGTTACTAATGAACAAGGGGAATAAACGTTGAGTGAGTTACAAGAGAACAGCCAGTCGGTACGCAAGGTACGCTTCAATTCGATTTGGCTTGTTCCTTTATTGGCCCTAATCGTAGCGGGTTGGATGGTGTATCAAAATTGGTCGAGTGAAGGCCCAGAAATCACCTTGATCGCCTCTAATGCAGAAGGGTTGGAAGCCGGGAAAACCAAGATCAAAGCACGCAATGTTGATATTGGTACCGTGACTCGCATTCGCCTTAGTGCAGATTACAATACGGCGATTATTTCTGTGCGGATGAACAAAGACACCGACAATATGTTGCACCAAGACGCTAAGTTTTGGGTGGTCAAACCTCGTGTTGGCAAAGAAGGCATCAGCGGTTTAGGCACCTTGTTATCCGGAGCGTATATTGATATGGAGCCCGGCTCTAATGGGGACATCAAGTCTCAATTTCATGTGCTTGAACAAGCGCCCCTGTCGACGACAGAAGACAAGGGGGTGCGTGTCATACTCGATAGCACAGACAACTCAAAACTGGACGTTGGCACCGCTGTGCATTTTCGTGGTTACGACGTGGGTTATATTGAAAAAGTGGGTTTTGACACGAAAGCTGGGGCCATTACTTACCAAGTCTTTATCAAGGCCCCATACGATGCGTTGGTAAACCGCGCCGTCGAATTTTGGATAACCCCAGGCATTGCATTAAAAAGTTCGGCCCAAGGGGTGGAAGTACGCGTTGACTCACTGGAAACCTTATTATCTGGGGGCATCAGTTTTGGCTTGGTTCATCATCAGAGAACAGGCAAAGCGGTGGAAGATTTAGCCAAATTCCATTTGTATAAATCCAAAGAAGCTGCGCAAAATCAGTATTTTAATCAATTTATTGAGTATGTCTTTTTATTCAACTCTGACATCAGTGGCTTGGCGGCTGGTGCCCCCGTGGAGTTTCGAGGCATCCGCATTGGTACCGTTGAGCAAGTGCCTTTCACAGGTCTTTCTATGGTGGCGTTAACGTCATTGAAGCAGTCTGCGATTCCTGTATTGGCTCGTATTGAACCTCAGCGTTTGAACAATGGGGACAAAGACCTCACGTTACAAGAATGGGAAGCCTTGCTTCAAGATCGAATTGACAGTGGCTTTCGAGCGACGCTGAAAACGCGTAACTTTTTAACCGGTGCTAAGGCGATTAATATCGATTATTACCCTAATGCTAAGATTGAGAAAGCACAAAAAGTGGCGGGCATAGACGTCTTTCCTGTGACCAATACTGGCTTCTCAAGCATCGAAAAGAAAGTGACTGAGATACTCGATAAATTGGCGAAAGCACCCGTTAATGAAAGTTTGCAGAGCATTAAAAATACCATGAGCAATGCCAACGATACCTTGGCCTCGATGAAAGACGTTTCTGTACAAGTGGACCAGTTGATAAATCAGCCAGGGATACAGAAATTGCCTAAAGAGGTAATGACGACCTTGAATCAAGTGTCACGTATTCTAGAAGCGTATCAAACAAATGGTGAAATAGGGTTGCCGATAAAAGACAATCTAACGGCGTTGGAAAAGTCGTTAAACGAGCTTCAGCCATTATTGCGACAGCTGAGAAATAACCCAAATACCTTAATTTTTGATAAAAAATCGCAGCCAGATATACAACCTAAAGCCGCACAGTAAAAGGAAAGAGATATGAAACGTCAGTATTTATCGGCTTTAATGGTCATCTGTTTATCTTGGTTATTGGCAGGGTGTGCCAGCACTGCGCTGCCGAGTAGTGAATATTTGTTGATGGACAACACGCCTAAAATGGTGATCAGTGATCCTAAAACTCAGGTCAATATTCAGCTCATGCCAATTCAGGTGGCAGATTATTTGGCAGGCAGCGAAATCGTTTTACTGTCTAAGCAAGGCGAAGTGCACCGCTCTCAACAAAATTTATGGGCTGAGCCATTGTCTTCGCAATTAAATCGCTTAACGATGCAGGGCTTAATTCAGCGTTTACCGGCCGCAAACTGGTATAAAGGGCACAATACTCAGGTGTCGAATCTGCTTAAATTAAGCATAGAGGTAGACGCCTTTTATGGAGGGTTAGATGGTCAGGTGTATGTGTCTGGACGTTGGACATTGTTCTCTGAAACTGGGCAAATTATTCGTTCCCATGGGTTTATGGTAAAAGAAACATTGAGCGAGAATGGTTATTCCGCCTTGGTACAAACGTTGGCGTCTACTTGGTTCCAAAAAGTCATAGACCCGATGGCAAAAAGCATTACAGACGCGCTTTAATGTTTACGTATTAACGGGAAAAATTGTATGGCGGTTAGTGTATTAAATGCCTCTTCATGGTCAGATATTCAGCGGATCCAACAAGCGGCTTATGTTGAGTCTCTGCATGAAGAGTGTGAAGTACTGAAAAGTAAATGGCAGGCCTCTCCAGACACTTGTTTTCAGTATCGCGATGAGACTGGGCGCATTGTTGCCTATTTATTGACCCACGCATGGGGATCGTCTGCAGCGCCAAAATTACACGATGCGTTGCCTGAGGCTTGCGCTGGTGATCAGTTGTTTGTCCACGATTTAGCGGTCTCACCAGAGGCGGCGGGGAAAGGCATTGCAAAAGCCTTGCTAAGTGCTTTTTTCGAGCAAGCGTCTTTAATGGGGTATAGCCGTTTTATGCTGGTTGCCGTGCAAGGGTCAGTGCCATTTTGGGCCCGCTATGGTTTTCAAGTAAAAGAGGTTCCGGTCAGTGAAAGCTACGGCGAAGGCGCACGGCTGATGGTGTTAAGTAAGGAATAATGCGGCTATAGAGCGGGGTGTTTTTGTTCTTTATGTCGTTGGCTATTCCCAGGCAGGGCTTGAGGCGAGTATATTGAGAAGGCATTGTAGATCAATATGTCCGCTTAATAATAAAAAAGGAGAGTGCTATGGAGCTTGTGGTTGGAATGGAATCGACGTGGTCACTAAGGGTTTGGCTGTGCGCTAAAATGGTCAATGTTGACTTGACAGAAACTGTGATTGATCTGTCTTTAGCAGACTATAAAACGACCCTTTATCAGCATTCTCCATCAGGGTTGGTGCCTGCTCTGAAAACCGATTCTCTTGTCATTCACGATTCTCTGGCCATTATTGAATACCTGAATGAACTGACAAAAGGCGCCTTGTATCCCATTTCTCTAGAAGACAGAGCCATTGCGCGCAGTTTGTGTGCAGAAATGCACTCTGGTTTTCATCAGCTACGTCAGCAGTGCCCATTTTCTTCCGCCAACTCAACACCGTTAGAGGTGATTCCAGGCAGTGTGCAAGGCGAGTTGCTCAGAGTGGAAGCGATATTTGCTCAAGCCGAAGGGCCATTTATGTTTGAGCGCCCTAGTGCGGTGGATGCGTGTTACGCCATTTTGGCGTATCGGTTGCAACAATACGGTGTGTATTTAACCGGCGATGCAGGAAAATATCAGCAGAGCTTGTTGCAATGGCCATTATTAAAAAGTGCCATTAAGCAGGCGCAACAATGGCGGTTAAGCGCTTAGTTAAGCTTTTATCCGATAACGGGTTAAGCAAAGAAAAGGGCACTTACCCAGTGCCCTTTGTTGTTTCTAGAGTCTTGCTTATGCGCTGGTTAGCGTTGCACGCACTGCGGTTTCGCTCGCTGTTGGCGCTTTTTGAGCGCTTCGTAAAAAGGCGCATAGGTTGGTCTGTCTATGTATTTTCCATCGCCAGATTGCGCCAGCAATTTACCTTCATGCCAAGCAAGAGCACCATTACAGATGGTGGTTTCTGGAATGCCATGAATCGTCATGCCTTCAAAGATACTGTGCTCAATATTTGATTGGTGAGTTTTCGCTGATAGTGTTTTCTCAGCGTTCGGGTTCCAAATAACCAGATCAGCGTCGGCCCCAACGCGAACACAGCCTTTATCTGGGTAAATATTGAAAATCTTAGCGCTATTTGTCGACGTAAGAGCAACAAATTCATTGGGGGTGATCTTGCCTTCATTGACGCCTTTTTCCCATAGCACCATCATGCGCTCTTCGACGCCAGCTGTGCCGTTGGGGATTTGCGTGAAGTTGTCTTTACCCATGGCTTTTTGCTCACTGCAAAAGGCGCAATGGTCAGTGGCTGTGGTTTGTAACGTGCCTCCTTGCACGCCTTTCCATAAGGCATCTTGGTGATGTTTAGGTCGAAAAGGAGGGCTCATGACATGCGCCGCCGCCGTGGCCCAATCTGGGTTTTGGTAAACGCTGTCGTTCACGGTCAAATGCCCCGCTAGCACCTCGCCAAATATCGTATGACCGTGGTCTTTTGCGTAACGAATGGCGTCGACCGCTTCTTCTGTTGAAACGTGAACCAAATACAGTGGCGCGCCTAATGTGTTGGCGATGCTAATCGCACGGTTAGCGGCTTCTCCTTCAACCGAAGAAGGTCGTGATAATGGGTGCGCTTCTGGCCCAGTAATGCCTTGTTCCATTAAAGAATTTTGTAAATGGTACACCAGCTCCCCATTTTCTGCGTGAACGGTAGGCAAGGCCCCTAATTCAAGGCACTTGGTGAAGCTTGCCACCAAGATGTCATCGGTCGCCATAATGGCATTTTTGTACGCCATAAAGTGCTTAAAGCTGTTGACACCATATTGCTTAACCAGGGTCTCCATCTCTTTTCCGACACTGTCATCCCACCATGTAATGGCCACATGAAAGGTGTAATTTGAGTGGGCTTTTTGGGCCCATTCACGCCATTGATGATACGCTTCTAATAGGGATTGCTGAGGGTTAGGAATAACAAAGTCAATAATACTGGTGGTGCCGCCAGCTAACGCGGCTCGGGTGCCGGAAGCAAAATCGTCTTTGGCGACCGTGCCCATAAAAGGCAGTTGCATGTGAGTATGAGGGTCAATACCACCTGGCATAATAAGTTTACCGGTGGCGTCTAAAAGGGTTGCGTCTTGAGGTGGCGTGAGCTGTTGGCCAATTTCGACGATTTTGTTTCCTGAACACAAAATATCAGCTTGGTAAGTTTCTTCGTGGGTGACGATTGTCCCCCCTTTTATGAATAGGCTCATAATGTTGTCCTTTGTTGTGTGTCTTATTGGTATTTTGAGCGTGTTATGTGACCTGTTGCTGATGAAACAGCGGCTAAATAGAGCGTGTTCAGAAGAGCTGCGCGCACGCTACTCTTCTGAACACGTTGCGTTATGACCAAAGAAATGTCAGATCCCCTTTAAGGCGATACGGCGTTTGTTTGGCTGACGGTAGAAAGTTGTGCTTTCGCGATAATGAAGTACACAATGGCGCCAGTGAAAGCACCGGTAAACCAACCGTAACTGTAGAACCAACCTAGAGCAGAGACATTCAGAGCAATCAAGGTGATCACCACAGGAACCGCAAAGGCGATCAAACCAGCACTGTTAAAGGCAGGGTACAGGCTGTTTGGGGTATACAGGGCGACAAGGTCAAGATGTTGACGCTTGATCAAGAAGTAATCGACAATCATGATGCCAGCAATAGGCCCCAGTAAGCTGGAGTAACCTAACAGCCAATTGGAGTACATGCTCTCGACACTGACGTCGGATTCTAACCAACCCATTTTTTTCAACAGTTCCCAACTCATTAAGGCAATGCCGACAAACCCTGTGAGCAATGCACCACGAGTATGATTGATGTATTTAGGCGCAATGTTTTGGAAATCGTTGGTAGGCGAGACAACGTTCGCCGCGGTATTGGTTGAGAGGGTAGCGATGATAATCAACACCATGGCGATGGCGACCCAGAAAGGGCTGTCGATCTTACCGATTAAAGAAATAGGATCAGAAATGGTTTCGCCAACTAAGGTAGAAGATGCCGCGGTTAACACAACGCCTAACGCCGCAAAGAAGAACATGGTGATCGGTAAACCAATGATTTGCCCAAGAACTTGATCTTTTTGCGATTTAGCATAGCGACTAAAGTCAGGAATATTGAGTGACAGAGTGGCCCAAAAACCTACCATGGCGGTTAAACCACCGAAGAAATAGCTCCAAAAGCTGGCGTCTTCAGGGCGTGAAGCAGGGGTGGCTAGGATTTCAGTAAAAGACACTTTGCCACCGGCCCAGACCATCAAGCCAATACTGACAATTAATAGCAGGGGAGCAGACAATGTTTCAAGCCATTTGATTGACTCGGCCCCGCGAATGACCACGTACATATTTAATGACCAAAAAATGAAGAAGCCAATGACTTCGCCGACCCCCCCTAAACTTGCCCAGCTAGACGACACGGCGGATAAGAATAGATGAATGGCAAGGCCACCAAACATGGTTTGAATGCCAAACCAGCCGCAGGCGACTAAGCCTCGAATCAAACAAGGAATGTTGGAGCCGACTATGCCAAAGGAAGAGCGCAGTAGCACCGGAAAGGGAATGCCAAATTTCGTACCTGGGTAAGCATTCAAGGTCAAAGGAACGAGCAGAACTATGTTCGCCACCAAGATGGTAAATAAGGCTTCCATGACGGATAAGCCAAAATACGCGGTGAGTACACCCCCAAGTGTATAAGTGGGCACACAGATCGCCATGCCCACCCATAAAGCGGTGATATTCCATTTGTTCCAGGTGCGTTCATGCACTTTAGTTGGGGCTAAGTCATCGTTATAGGCCGGGCTTTGCTTGAGGTCGCTATCGACCTCGAGTTCGTAAAACTCACCTTGCTGGACAGATTTGCTGGTCATGCTTCACCTCTTCTTTTGTGATTATCAGTGTTAGGTCATTGGGTCAAATTATGCGCTTCATTACGGGTTACATATGAGTGCTAAGCGTTATGTTGCTTGGCTATTCGTTCACTGGCTTCGAGCATGGTATGCAGCAATACGTTTGCTCCAGCGCCACATTCTTCTGGTGAGCTGTATTCTGCTTCGTTATGGCTGATGCCATTTAAGCAAGGTGTAAAGATCATTCCGGTAGGAACTAGGTCCGCCATGTAACACGCGTCATGGCCAGCCCCTGCGTAAATGTCCATATGACTGTAGCCGAGTTTTTCGGTGGCGGCTTTTACATCATCGGACGCATTAAATTCTACTGGGGCGAAATACCAGAAAGGGTCAATGTTGACGTCTAATTCGTGTTCACTGGCGATTTTTTCACAAAAGGCGAGCAACTCTTCATGCATTTTTAACAGTACGTCAGGACGAGGGTTGCGAAGGTCGGCGCTAAATTTTACGTTGCCAGGAATGGTGTTGCGCGAGTTTGGCCAGACTTGCATAAAGCCGACTGTGCCCAAACCATTTTCATGGCGATCGGCGATGGCATTCATTTCTGTCACTATGGCCGCCGCCGCTAGCATAGCGTCTTTACGAAGGTGCATTGGTGTGGTGCCAGAATGGGAAGGGCGTCCAACGACTTCAATGTTGTACCAGCGAATTCCTTGGCCAAGACGAACGATACCAATGGCTTTCTTTTCGTCTTCTAAAATAGGGCCTTGCTCTATGTGGGCTTCAAAAAAGGCCCCCATATTGCGGCTACCCAGCTCCATGTCTCCCAAGTAACCAATGCGTTCTAGTTCGTCACCTAGTCGAATGCCATTGACGTCGGTTTTGTTTAATTCGGTTTCAAGGTCAAAGCGGCCAACATAGGTACCTGAGCCTTGCATGGCAGGCTGAAAGCGGGAGCCTTCTTCGTTTGTCCAAACAGAGAACTCCATTGGCGTGGGTGTTTCAATGTTGTTTTCATGCAAGGTGCGCAGTACTTCAACACCAGAAAGGACACCAAAAACACCATCGAATTTACCACCGGTAGGCTGAGTATCAAGATGGCTGCCAGTGCCTACTGCAGGTAAGTCGTTGTTTTTTCCTGGTCGGCGCGCAAAAATATTACCGATTTTATCAATGTTCACTTCGCAGCCACAGGCCTTACACCAAGCCACAAAAAGATCACGTGATTGCTTATCTAAGTCGGTGCCAGCAAGCCGGTTACAGCCACCTTTCTCGGTGCCGCCTATTTCACCCATTTCCATTAAGGTGTCCCAAAGACGTTGCTCATTAATGCGTAGATCTTGCATACTTTTCTCCTAGGTATCGTATCTCTCTTTGAAATCATTCTTTTTACCAAAAGGTAAAAAAGTTATCGAAACAAAGTGAATCACATACTCTTTTTTATCGAAGAAAGAATATAATGATCCAGCGTTGAGTCGTGATTGGCAAAAAGTGTATTAGACTTTACAGAAAGCAATTAGCAGGCCAACTTTTAATATTAGCAATTAAAATGATATGATAATTCAAGTGATTTTCGATGCTACTTTAAAGGTAGAATGAAGTAAATAAGATTATAGATAGTTATTTTTATAAGTGTTGTCAAATAAGGTAGGGGTAAACTTTGATTGAGAAAAAGCCAAAATATACTAAGCAGTCGGTTAATAGAAAGATATTAGAGTCACGTATATTACGGTCGGCGGAAATTGTATTTGCGTCTAAAGGATTTAGCGGCGCCTCTATGGAACGCATTGCGGAAATATCTAAAATATCCAAGCAAAATCTTATTTATTACTTTCCAAACAAAGACTTACTATATAGAAAAGTACTAGAAGAGATTCTCGACATATGGATCGAAAAACTCTCCTTTCTTGAAAATCATGGGGATACCCCAGAAGAGGTGATCCGCAGCTACGTGCGAGAAAAAATGCAGATCTCACGCCTCTACCCCAATGGTTCCAAAGTCTTCGCCCATGAAATCATCAGTGGGGCTCCGGTATTAAAGGATTACTTAATAAGCCATCTTAAACCTCAGTTTGATCGCGATGTAGCATTGGTTAACTCATGGATAAATAAGGGATTAATTGAAAAAACTGACCCTGAACATTTGTTTTTTACCATTTGGGCCGCGACGCAAACTTATGCGGATTTTTCAACTCAGATTGAAGTTTTATTAGGGAAAAGTGATTTGACCGAACCCGACTTTGAACGAGCAGAGAAAGCCGTCACCGACTTTGTTGTGCGCGCTCTTGGTGCACATAATAAAAAATAGATTTATTAATTTAAGATTTTTTATTGTTTAAATGCAGTGTATCTCCCCTTAAGAATATAGATTAAAAAATAAAAACCTTTCCTATTCATGATCTTAACCGTTTAGTTAACTTTAAAGTTAACTAAACTTTAGTTTCGAGGTCGGTTATTGGTGCGTCTCTGCACTAAAAAAAACAATTTACTCTCTTTGATATTCTTGATATTAGTTTTTATACCAAATGGTAAAAAATAAATTTTAGGTTTGCCGGAGAGTGAATATGATTTCTGTTTCTGAAGCTATGTCTTATGAGTTTGTCACTGGACCAGACTTGTATTCGCTTTGCCAGCAAGCGGCTCAGCTACGCGATGCACACTGGGGCAAACAGCTTACCTATTCTAAAAAAGTTTTTATCCCACTAACGAATATGTGTCGTGATGCGTGCGGTTATTGCACCTTTGTGCAAGGCCCTGATTCACCTCATGCGAATTACATGACCCCATCTCAAGTGCTTAAAACGGCGTTTGAAGGGGAGCAACTAGATTGTAAGGAGGCCTTATTTAGCTTGGGAGAGCGACCGGAAGAGCGCCATCAAAAAGCCCGCGAGCTGCTGACGGCGTTAGGGTACGACAGCACATTAGCTTACCTGCATGACCAATGTGAAAATGTCTTGTCGAACACCTCGTTGTTGCCTCATGTGAACGCTGGCGCTTTGTCATACGACGAATTAAAGCACCTCAAGCCTGTGGCGGCGAGCATGGGGATGATGCTGGAAAATGTCTCCAACGATTTGCTTAAAAAAGGCCAAGCCCATTACTCGTGTCCGGATAAAACGCCGAAACGTCGGCTCGACACCATAGAGCAGGCGGGAAAACTGGACATCGCTTTTACCACAGGAATCTTGATTGGCATTGGGGAAACCTGGCAAGACCGGGTGAATAGCTTGATCGCCATTCGTGACCGTCACCTTTCTTATGGCCATATTCAAGAAGTCATTATCCAGAACTTTCGTGCCAAAGAAGGCACCACAATGGCGGGTTGCCAAGAACCCGACTTAGACGACATGAAACGCACCATCGCGATGGCGCGTCTTATTCTACCGGCTGAAATCAGCATTCAGGCACCACCTAACTTAGAGAGGGAATATGGCTGTTATGTCGGTGCGGGTATTAATGATTTTGGTGGCATTTCCCCTTTAACAAAAGACTTCATTAACCCAGAGCGTGCCTGGCCTCAGATCAGCAGTGTGGCGCAAGCGTGTGAAGGTTTGGGGTATTCCCTTGCTGAGCGATTGACCATTTACGAGCGTTTTTATCAGCAAAAAGAAGGCTATCTCACCACTCATTTGGCGCACAAAATCGCTCTGCTAACAGGGCAGGCTGCGCACTCTACCTATGTTCAGTCAGGAGGTGTTCCAGCATGAACCCAATACAGTCAACTTATCAAGGCCGCCGCGCGCCCGCTTTTTTTAGCCAAGCGGTTAGTGCGCCAGTACAACAGATTTTAGCCCAGTGTTTACAAGGTAATGAGCTATCGGTTGACGACGCTTGTGTGTTGTTTGCGACGCAAGGTGAAGAAGCGCAAGCGGTGTTAGATACCGCCGATCAAGTTCGCCAAAAAAGAGTCGGTAACACCGGAAGCTATGTTATTACACGCAATATTAACTTTACTAACGTGTGCTATATGGGTTGCCGATTTTGCAATTTTGCCAAAGAAAAAGGCGATCAAGACGCGGAATTTTTAACGGTTGAACAAGTGGCAGACAGGGCGGAAGAAGCGTGGGCTCGTGGTGCGACTGAGGTCTGTATTCAAGGCGGCTTGCACCCAGATATTGATGCGAATTATTACCGTGATCTTATTGTTGCGGTGAAAAAACGCGTGCCAGATATTCATATTCATGCCTTTTCACCTTTTGAAATTTGGTATGGCTGTAAGAAAGCTCGACTGGAGCCTGAGGCGTTTTTAAGCGAACTGAAAGCGCTGGGGCTGGGCACCATGCCAGGCACAGCCGCGGAGATTTTAGACACTGAAATTCGTAAACAATTGACCAAAAATAAGCTGACCACAGAAGAGTGGGTGCGCATTGTTAAAGCCGCTCATTCAGTGGGGGTGAGAACCACCTCAACGATCATGTATGGCCATGTGGATCAGCCGATCCATTGGGCTAACCATCTTGAATTGTTGCGTGATATTCAAAAGGAAACCGGTGGTTTTACGGAGTTTGTGCCATTGGGTTTTATCCATTATGAAACTCGCTTATATAACGATAACCCAGATGTCGTCCGCCCAGGTCCGACGCGGGATGAGCATTTTAAAATGCACGCTATTGCGCGCTTAATGCTGCAAGGTCACATCGATAATATTCAAGCCTCTTGGGTCAAAATGGGGCCGGATGTGGCGGCGAAAATGCTGCGTTCTGGGGCGAATGATTTGGGTGGCACCTTGATGAACGAGAGTATTTCTCGGGCGGCAGGGGCGACGCATGGGCAAGAAGTCATGCCTGAAGACATGGTGGCGAATATTCACTCGGCCGGTTTAGAGGCAGTACAACGCAATACCCTATATGAACCATTAGAAACCTTTGCATTAGACACCTCAGTGATTCGACGCATCCCCATTCAAGGAGTCGCTTAATGTCCGATTTGACCATTACTTTATTGGCTGGTGGTGTGGGGGGAGCAAAAGCGGCAGAGGGATTGGCTGCCAGTGTCTATGCCAGTACGACTCACATCATTGGCAATGTTGCAGACGATGACGCGTTTCATGGTTTATGGGTATCGCCAGACATAGATACATTACTGTATTCCTTAGGAGATCAGATCGACCGGGAGCGAGGCTGGGGCAGGAAAAACGAGTCCTATCAAGTATTAAACGAATTGAGTGCCCTTGGCCAAGAAGCCTGGATGACCCTTGGGGATTTGGATTTGGCCACTCATATTTACCGCACCGAATTACGCAAACAAGGGGTTCGAGCAAGCCACATTACTCAGCGTTTGGCGAAACGTCACGGTGTCACCATGCCGATTTTGTTGCCAACGGATGACGTGGTGCAAACTCAAGTAAAAACCGAATCGGGTTGGTTGTCGTTTCAAGAATATTTTGTACGTGAGCAATGCAAGCCTAAGGTGTTGGGGGTGGAATATAAGGGAGTAAACATCGCCAGAGCCACTTCGGAAGCCTTGTTTCAGATTGCTAAGAGCGATGTGATCGTGATCGCACCGAGTAACCCCATCGTTAGTATTGGTGCCATTTTGGCCACTCCGGGGCTCCAAGAAGCGATTGAAAAAAGCACCGCGTATGTGATTGCCATCTCCCCCTTGATCGCAGGTAAAACCGTTAAAGGGCCTGCGGATAAAATGCTGGAAAGCATGGGGAAAAGCACCGATTCAAAAGGCATTTATCAATGCTATGGCTCGTTATTGAATGCCATGGTGATCGATGATGCGGACCGCGATGAGTTGCCTTGGTTGCAGGATCAAGGTCTGGATGTCTTGGTGACGCCAACGCTGATGAAAACCCGCGACGATAAATGCGCGTTATTGACCAACACTGTGGCTTTTGCGGAACAACAACGTAAGCAGAGGGCAGCCTAATGAGCAAACTGTGTGTGGTTATTCCAATGAAACGCCCAGCCCATGCGAAACAGCGGTTAGCGGGCTGCTTGTCTCATCGCGAGCGTGAGCAGTTGGCGATCAGTATGTTCACGAATACCTTGATGTTTTTTCGTCGTCACTTTCCAGCGCTCAATATGATGGTGATTAGTGAGTCCGATGAGATGTTGTCGTTAGCCGCATCATATGGGGCAAACACCCTGCGTGAAGACGGCAAAAAAGGTCTGAATGGTGCGTTATCGCAAGCCTGCCAATGGGTGAAAAACGCCGGATTCAGCCATCAAATTATTATACCGAGCGACATCGCCTTATTGGATCAGGGGGAGTTTAGTGCCTTGTTGCAAGCAGCAAGGTGCCATCAAGTGGTTATCGCTAAGGCCAAAGACGGTGGCACCAATGCGTTGGCGACATCTCCGCCTGATGCCATTGCGTTTCGCTATGGCACAGAATCCGCCGCAAAACATGACGCTGAAGCTGGGTTACAGGGCCTCGCTTGTTGCCAGCTTTTATTACCGAATTTATCACAAGACATTGATCAAAGTGATGACCTCGAAAGGGCCATTGCTCAGCAGCCTCAGCGCTTTTCTGCGTGGCGTCGGGGAGCAGATACACCCTTTATAAAGGAGCGACGCTATGCCTGAGTCCATGACCATGTTTCGCCTTGAAGGCTTGCCTGATTTTCAGCAAGGGGATGACCTTGCGCAAGTCATTATCGACACCTTTCAGGCGCAACAAAAAGCCTTGGTGGCGGGGGATATTTTAGTGATCGCGCACAAAGTGGTCTCCAAAAGCGAAGGCGCTTGTGCCTATTTGGATCAGATCACACCAAGCGCAGACGCCATCGAGTTAGCTAAAACCGTCAATAAAGACCCTCGTAAAGTTGAGGTGATTTTATCTCAGTCAAAACGCATAGTGCGGGCGGTTAAACGTCCAGACCAGCAAGAAGGTGTGCTCATTGCAGAGCATAAAAATGGTTACATTTGCGCCAATGCGGCGGTGGATGAATCCAATGCGGACCACCCAGGACAATTGATTTTATTGCCTGAGAATCCCGATCGCAGCGCGCAATTATTGTGTCAGCGATTAGAAGCACATTTCCAATGCGATCTGGGCATTGTGATCAGCGACACCTTTGGACGACCTTGGCGTCTAGGTCAAACCAACGTGGCCATTGGTCTCGCTAATGTGCCTGGGGTGATGAAGATGGAAGGGGAAATGGACGCCTTTGGGCGCCCGCTTAGTGTGACAGCGCCGGCGTTTGCGGATGAGCTGGCCGCGGCCTCTGGTTTATTGATGGAAAAAAGTGCGAAAGCGCCGGTGATTGTGTTTCGTGGTCTTGATTGGCCAAAAACAGACAGTCAGAGCCGCGATCTTATCCGTGCACAAAATGAAGATCTTTTTAAATAAGTGAACGCTAAATGACTAGAACACCCATAAGAAACGCTGCATAAAAAGGGGAATAGAATGAGTAGAGAAAGCGAAAAAGTCGCCATTATCGGTGGCACTGGCCCACAAGGGAAAGGTCTCGCCTTGCGCCTTGCAATGGCAGGAACGAGCGTCGTATTAGGCTCTCGTGACGCACAAAAAGCGCACGCCTTGGCCGAAGAGCTGGTGGCTCAATTGGCTGAGCTTGGGGGGGATGCAGCCAGCATTACTGGCCTGTCTATGGAAGCGGCGACTCAAGCAGCAAGCAGCATGGTGATTTTGTCTGTGCCTTACAGTGCACACGATGCCACCTTGAATACACTCAAACCACGGCTAACAGGGAAAATTCTGGTGGACATAGTGGTGCCTTTGGCCCCTGGCAACCCGAAAGCCGTAGAAATGCCAGCCGCCGGTTCTGTCACTGAACATGCGCAAGCTCTATTGGGGGATTCGGTTCCTGTGGTGGGCGCCTTACACAATGTGTCGGCGATCACTCTGAACGATTTATCGCGTCCTATTAATTGCGATATTTTGGTTTGCGGTAATGACTTGGCGTCGAAAAAACAGGTTATGGCGCTGATCGATACCATGGGGACGAAAGCCTATAACGCCGGTTTGGCGGAAAGTGCTCGCTGCATCGAAGCAATTACGCCTATTTTGATTCGTTTGAATATCTCAAAAGAGGTGCCGTTTAGTCATGCCGGTATACGGATTTGCCCTCCACAACACTGAATGTATTGACTGACGTTAGACCCCGTTATTGAACGGTTTTAAACCATAAAAATATTAAAAGACATCACAAGCATAAGAGGAACTCAGCATGGAATTCGGTATTACCTTTAAAGGGTTTGTCAGCCCAGATCGAGCTCGAAATTTAGTCCGTCAAGCGGAAGCGGCCGGCTTTGATTACTGTTGGTTTTATGATTCACATATTTTGTGGCGTGAATCCTTTGTGGCGATGGCGATGTGCATGGAGCACACCAAAACCATGCGTTTTGGACCTTGCGTTACCAACCCAAATATTCGAGATTGGTCATTGTCTGCAAGTCTGTACGCAAGTTTGGCGCACCAAAGTAACGGTCGTTTCGACATTGGTCTAGGCCGTGGTGATTCGTCGATGCGGGTGATGGGGAAAAAACCGGCAACATTGGCGCGTCTTGCAGAATTCACCACCAAGGTAAAAGCCATGGTACGTGGAGAAGAGGTGGAATACGGCGAATGCCCAGAGCCAGTCAAATTACCTTGGGCAACTGGCTATGAACTACCGGTTTGGATTGGCGCATATGGGCCTAAAGCGCTGGCGACAGCGGGCGAGGTGGGTGACGGTTTGATCCTGCAAATTGGTGATCCTGATTTGGTAAAATGGTTCAAAGATCAAGCGATTAGTGCCGGAGAAAAAGCAGGCCGTGATATGTCGAATTTCAAAGTACAGGCGGCCGCGCCAGCCTACTTTGGCGACATAGATTATTGCATTGAACACACGAAATGGTTTCCTGCGATGGTGGGTAACCATGTGGCTGATATTGTCGAAAAATACGGTAATGACTCTGGATTAGTACCGAAGAGTTTAACGGATTACATTGAAAAACGTCGTGGTTACGATTATTCAAAACACGGCCAGAGTGATAATCCTTTCTTGGATTTCATTACCGAAGACATTGTGAAAAGTTTTTGTGTACTGGGCACAGTGGATGATCATATCGCACGGGTCAAAGCGCTAGAAGAAGCCGGCACCACGCAGTTTAATATCTATTTAGACAGTGGTGATGAAGAAGAGATCATCGCCCAGTATGGTCGTCATATTATTCCTCAGTTTAAAGCCATGTAATGGCATTGAGTGGATACTAAGCAATACCATGGCCGACGTTTACGTCGGCTTTTTTGTGGATATAAATATTATCCCCCATTCTTTACAGAGTCCTGATAATCCGTGCTCACAGCGTATACTATACACGCTCGTTATAGTAATCATTTAGTTACAAAACATAACCAATTGGTTGGTTACTGATGAAGCTTATTCCTAAGACGAGTATAATCTCGCCAAATTAGTCATATGTAATTTAGTGACATTTCAGGAGTAAATACATGGCAACACCTTCCCAGCACGATCTACGAAATGACTTTCGTGCCTTATTAGCAAGCAATAAATGTTACTACACAGCGTCTACTTTCGATCCTATGTCGGCACGCATTGCCGCGGATCTTGGTTTTGAAGTTGGTATTCTTGGCGGTTCTGTTGCGTCACTTCAAGTATTGGCCGCGCCCGATTTTGCCTTGATCACTTTGAGTGAATTCACTGAACAAGCAACTCGTATTGGTCGTGTTGCCCGTTTGCCTATTATTGCTGATGCAGATCATGGCTACGGGAATGCTTTGAATGTCATTCGTACCATCACCGAACTAGAGCGAGCGGGTGTTGCTGCGTTGACGATTGAAGACACACTTTTGCCTGCCAAATACGGTCATAAATCAACGGATTTAATTCCGCTAGAAGAGGCGGTAGGCAAATTGAAAGCCGCATTGGATGCGCGTATTGATCCTGCGATGAGCATCATTGCTCGTACGAATGCCGGCCAACTAACCATCGAAGAAACCATCACGCGTGTGACGGCGTATCAAGCGGTTGGGGTTGATGGTATTTGTATGGTCGGTATTCGTGACTTTGATCATCTTGAGCAAATCACTCAACATTTGACCATTCCTGTTATGTTGGTGTCTTACGACAACCCAGAGCTACGCGATCGTGAACGTCTTGCTGCCAATGGTGTGCGCATTATTGTTAATGGTCATGCCGCGTATTTTGCCGCGATCAAGGCGACGTACGACTGCTTGCGTGAGCAAAGAGGCATTGCCGAAGGCACGCTAAACGCTTCAGAATTGTCGACGCGTTACTCAACGCTAGAAGAAAACCGTGTGTGGGCAAACAAATACATGGACGTGCAGGAATAATCTTGCCCAGACAAGGGCATGTTTTTAGAGACTGAATAGCGAGCAACGGCATCTTGTAGCAGACGAAGTGCAGGGTTCGCTAGAGTTAGAAAAGCCAAGATTCGCGAGAGTGGATCTTGGCTTTTTATGGCTTATTGAAAAGAGAGCGCTTTGAATTAGCCTATTTTATCGAGTTCTTCATAGACTTTGCGCAGCCAGACTTTCATTCGCTGACGCTCTGCGATATTCATAATACTTCGGTCATTGGCCACTGACCAAAAGCTGCTGCTATTAAAGTCTATTTTCTGCGTTAATTTGGTTTGAAGTTTAGCGAGTTCCAGAATTAAGGCATCGCGTTCGATGGCTTGCTTGTAGGTGTCTGATTTTTGAAAGCGAGAGAAGTCACTGCCACGACCAAAGTTTTGCACCACGACAAAATCAACCGAAGGTTGTTGATAGCGGGTTAATAATTGCTCAAGCAGGGCGACTGAATCCGCGCCATCGTCCATTACGTGCCACAAACACACCTGATAACCCATTTCATCCAACAGCCCAAAGACATCTGTTTCTTCGATCCAAACGCCAAGCGGTTGAGCGGCTTGGGCGGCCAAATCAATAATGAGGTCACGATCTGGGTATTCTTCAATGGCCGCTAACATGCCATCTAGGCTGTCTTCTTCACCAATGATAATAGGGGAGGAGAAATCTTGATAAAACCGCGAGAAAGTCGCGTGGGAAGAGTCGCAATCAAAGCCGAGAAACGGCCGTTCATTATCAATGTAATACTGGGCTAACACGCGCGCGGTCATGGATTTGCCAACGCCGCCTTTTTCACCACCAACAAAATGTACTTTAGACATTCAACTCTCCTTGCAATGCATCATGTAAACGAAATACTAGCCGTTCAGTCCCTTGGGGAAATCCCCTGTTTCCTCTGCAGATACTTTATCAATATTTTATGGTGAAAAATGATTTTTTTGATAATAAAAAAGCCAGCCTGGTCACAGGCTGGCTTATGCAGTGAGATTGTTGCCTTAAGAGCGTTGGATTAGATCAACTCTAGATCAAGCATAGCTTGGCGAATGCTGGCTTTGCTGCTGTCTTGCAGTGGCACAATGGGTAAGCGACATTCTTCAGAACACAGACCAAGCAATGACATGGCGTATTTAGCGCCCGCTGGGTTAGGTTCAATAAACAGAGCGCTGTGCAAGTTAAACAGCTTGTCTTGCAGTTGAGCCGCTTCGCTGAATCTGTTTTCGCGACATAAACGTTGTAATTCAACAACTTGCTTCGGTGCTACGTTGGAAGAAACGGAAATACAACCGTTACCACCGCCCACGTTATACGCCACTGTCGTCACATCATCACCGCTTAAAAAGCAAAAAGGCTTATTGACTAAAGCGCGTTCACGGATGGGGCGTGTTAGGTCACCGGTCGCATCTTTGACACCAATAATGCGTGGTAATTCTGCTAAACGAACTAAGGTGCTGACTTCAAGACCAACAACAGAGCGCGGAGGAATGTTATAAAGCACGATAGGCAGTTTGCTGTTGTCATGGACGTATTTGAAATGTTCGTACAAACCCGTTTGATTCGGGCGGTTATAGTAACCTGCCACATGTAAGGTGGCATCGGCGCCTGCTTGGTAGGCAAACTCAGAATAGTTGACGGCTTCGACTGGGTTGTTCGATCCAGCACCCGCTAATACTGGGACGGCTTTATTGGTTTCTTCTACGGTAATTTCGATGACGCGCTTATGTTCGTGTTCGCTTAGAGTAGGGGACTCGCCAGTCGTACCAACAGGAACCAGTCCGTCGATGCCTTGGTCTATTTGCCAGCGGACAATGTTACGCAGAGCGTCTTCATCTAATTGACCATCACGAAAAGGAGTAATTAAAGCGGTTATTGCACCGTGGAACATACTGTTGCCTCATTAATAGTAGGTAAGCATGTCGCTGAAGAGAAAGTGAACCCGTCAGCGAGAAATGCTGCCGGGGAATTTTTTATCTTACATCCACACGTCAGCGTTGCAGGGCTTCTTAGCCTTACGTTTATCGCCGTTGTGTTTTGATAAGATGACATTAAGCATAGTGTTTATTAGTAAATCTATTCTGTAAGTTGATGGTTATCATGCTGCCGTTTTTGTCTTAGAAGGTCAAGACTCCGTGCTTAATTATCTAGGATTTAGAGGTGAATACGGGCAAAATAATCCGCCTGTGTATTTTCGTTTTCTGTCACAACCCTAAAAGTTAATAATAAGAGTGTTCAAATGGATTTAGCAACTTGGCTATCGTTAGCCGCAATTTGTACTATGGGGGCGATTTCGCCTGGCCCAAGTTTGGCCGTGATACTAAGAGTGACATTATCTCAAGCGCCTTTGCATGGTGTGGTCGCGGCAATCACTCATGGCCTCGGCGTTGGTTTTTGGGCCTTGCTGACGATGCAAGGTTTGGCGGTGCTGGTAACGGCACACCCCACTGCGTTTCATATTTTGTCTGTGATTGGCGGCTTGTATTTGGCCTGGTTAGGGATTAAATCCATTCGCTACGCTGGCAAAAGTGGCGACATAGACGCCACTGGGGTGAAGTCTTCCTATTGGGAATCGGCGCGAGATGGTTTTTTCATGGCGCTCATGAACCCCAAAGCCGGGTTGTTTTTTCTGGCGCTGTTTAGTCAATACATTCAGGCTGATATGGACGCCTTAGTGCAGTTTCAATTATGGGCAACCGTGGTGCTCATCGATGGTGGCTGGTATGTCTTAGTGGCGTTGCTGCTTGCTGGTGGGCCAGTGCTTCTATGGTTGCGCCGTCATCAGGTATGGGTCGATAGAGTCATGGGGTGCTTGCTGATTTTATTGGCGTTGAAAGTCATTATTGGATGATAGCGAATTGCTGCATCAAGCGGTGGGCGTCAATCGCTAATAGTCGCCATAAGAAAGGGGCGCTCAGTGAACAACACTGGGCGCCCCTTTTTTGATGGTCTCTTTATCTTTGGAAATTTATCCTTGGAAATTTATCCTTGGAAAATAAATGCCTGCTCTTTGTTTAGGTGTTTTGTCCAGATGTCATACGCTTTGCTATTGATGTGCAATTTGTCCCCTTCAAAGCAGTTCTCTTTAATCTCTCCCTCTTGATCCAGCAAGGTAGAGAATAGGTCGAGGTAGCGAGTATTGGGTCGTGTGATCGCCAAGCGCTCCAGCTGTGAGTTGGCTTTTTCTATGGTGTCACGCATCGCGCGGCGTGCAGGACTGCACTTGATGCTTAGCAAGGTTACGGGGATGCCGGGCAGGTAACGGTCGATTTTTTGCAGTAAATCGATGTAAAGCTCAGTTACCTTGTTGCTATCACAATGATTTCCTATGTCATTGTCACCTGCGTAAATCACCATAGAGCGTGGATTATGAGGCAAAATGATGCGCTCAAAATAGTACACACAGGCTTCTAAGGTGGCGCCGCTAAAGCCTAGATTAATGGTGTCCTTAGGGTGGAAATGTTCATCAAAATCGTGCCAGAGACGAATGGTCGATGAGCCATAAAAGGCGACAGGGCGATCTTTGTAATCCTGATGCGCAGTACGGAATTCTAGTTCTCGTACATCAGACTCAAACTCCACATCCAACTGGTTTAGACTCATTACATTGGAGCGATAACCAGAGCGTCCACTGAGAATCGGGTATTGGCGGATCTCTCTTGATAGCTCGACCGCTTCATTCACGTAACCACGGTATTCTTCTTGGTATTCTGCTAAAAAGGCGTCCAGCGCTTTAGGGTCTTGGGTGTCAACTCGGTCGGACAATTTAAACGCCGGTTTGATGATCACGGTGTAAATGTTGTGATCCGCACGACGGTCAAAGTTGGCAACCACGAGAGGCACTATCCAAGGTTCGTCTGCCCCCATCGATTTCGCCAGCTCAAAAGCGTGCGGTAAAAAGGTACCAGGTGATTGGTGCGTGCCATAACTCTTGCCTTCTGGAGAGATCATTAGCGGGTAGTTTTTACGTAAGGTGTCTTGAGACTGCTCAATAAACTGCTGGTATTCAGGAGTGTCCTTACTCAGCGTTTCCCAGCTATCGACAAAGACATTATCAAAGCGCTCATAATAATCGTCACGCCAGAATTCATTCTCCCCACTGCGACGCACAATCCGTTGCCCTGAAATGCCATATTCTTTATCTATGATCATGGCGCTAATAAATTGGGCGTCGATAGAGAAGCGGAAACCGTTGGGTAAGCGGTTGGTTGGCGAGCCTAATAAATGATTATAAATAAACAGGCTGCCTGCTTTTTTAGGCAGGTTTTCTAAGCCCTTAATCACATAAGGCACTTGCTGAAAAGCTTGCTTGAATTGCTCTGTTCCAAATCGTCTGACATCCAGTGCTGGGGTGTCTTTTGGCAAGCTATTGATGTTGTCGTAGGCTTTTTGCAAATGACGATAAAAGGCATTCTCACGTTGTAGGTCTTTGAGAATGTCTAAGCACATGCCAGCAATGGTTCTTTCTAGGACGCTGCCAAAATGCAGACATTTGTACAAGACGCCAAACGCAGAGGCGGTGGTGATGGCGCTTTTTAACAATTCACTGACTTTATAAAGAGGCGAGCTCACCGGTAGAACCGCGGCGTTTTGTTCGATGACATTGCTTACGGCAAGGGCTTCATCGTTGGCAATTTGAGACAAATAACGCATGCGGGCGGCCAGTAAATGAGTGCCGACCAACCAGATTAAACGGTGTAGGTATTTCACCGACAGTTTTGGCATGGTGTCAAAAAGAGACAATAGCTTGTCTTTCGGGATAAACAGAATACTGCTATCACGAGAGGAAATAATAGAGGTGCGGTTTTTTAGTTCATCACCTGGGGTACACCAAGCCAGTAGCGTGCCTGCGCGTGCAATAGAACGAGTGGTAATGATGTCGCCATTGTCTGTTTGGTAGCTAATGACCGCTTTACCCTTGATTAGGAAATACAAACCGTCAGTGTATTGGTCCTGTTGGCAAATAATATCGCCTTGGTGAGCCAACAAAATCGACGCCTGTTTGGCCAGAGCGTGAATTTCTGCTTGGGTAAAGGTTTCACAAAAAGGGGCGTAATTTAGCAGCGCTGTCGACTCTTTCAGCGATTGCGTCTGTTGGTCTGGGTTAACAAAAGGCCGTGTTTCTTCAAACGCCAACGATTCATTGGAAAAGAAAGGGCGTGTTTGGTTATGTATGCTGGTGAGGACTGGTAGTGATTGTTCGTAGATAAAGCGTAAGAAAATATTCGCGAAGTCGAGGTCGCTGTCTAATATTTTTTGCAATGCCACAATAGGCAGTGCCAGCACGGCAGAGGATTTGGTCGCCTGGAAGGTGGTGGCATAGCGCGAAGGATGGCGAAAAGCAGACCATCCAATGGGCGTGTATTTGGTGCTCAGCAAACCGACATTATAGGATTTACCCTGTTCTTTTAGAGGGATGGAAATGGCGATTTCCCCATCCAATAAAAAATACAAAGAGTGACCAATTTCAAACTGCTTGGCCAATAATTCGCCTGAGTTAAGGGTTTTTATGCTGGCAATATCAAGCAATGAGGCGTGCAGTTCTTTGCTGGTGTCGGCCATAAAAGGCATGGCTTGTATTTGTTCGGTGATGTCCATCGTTATTACCTCGGTTCTTTTTGCGCTTATTCAGGGCGTTTGATCGTCAGTGTTTGACCAATGAGTGCGTAATCGTTTCCACCAAGACGGCTTAACGGATTGAGTTGGGCGTTGTTGATAATGTTGCGCCCGTTTTCTTGTTTCAGAATGTCGTCATCGACATGTAAGCTTAAAATTTCCAAATAACAGGCGTTAAATGATGATGTGCCTATCGGGTGCATTTCATAGAGACGACAGTGCATGGCGACTTTTGCCCCTGCAATACGAGGCAAGTGTGGTGTGAAGTCGACCAGTGTCAATCCGCCATCGTCTAATTCTGATTCGCCGTAGGCTAAGGTCGCGGCACTACGATTAACGGCTTCAATTTGCTCGCCACTTGGAATATGCAAAACGCATTCCTGCTCTCGAATTAGGTTGTGCTTAGTGTCTTTTTGAAGATCGGCTGTTTTGTTACCGATAGAAACAACAAGAAGCGCAGGATCGGGAGAAATGGCAGAAAAGAAAGAAAAAGGAGCAAGATTATAAGACTGATTTTCATTGCGTGTCATGATCCAAGCTATGGGTCTTGGGGTCACGGTTTGGGTGATCAAGTGATAGCGGTCAGTGCCACTGAGTTGATCAAATTGAAACAGCATAAACCTTCCTAATCAAATCAAAAATCGATACTGGTTAAATTACTACAAGTGTTGAGGCGTTGTGAATGCTTGATTGGAAACTTGTGCGAATTACTTGCCATTGGCGTGATCTCAAAGCGCAATGGTAAGGAAAACAGACGATTTAAGATTGAAATATGAATTTTGTTATTTTTAATGTTTTGTTTGAGCGTATTTTGAGCGATTGAAAGCGCTTAATTTTCATACACTTATTTGTCTAATATCTTGTTTTGGTAAGGATATTATGAAATGAGACTTTGCATTAAAAGCCTTGAGTACGGCTGAGACTATGCTAAACCTAATACATATACCCAGTTTCTTTCTGCCGGAAAATTTAGGTAACGCCCGTGAGTTTAACGGCAATAACCTTGCTACAACTTACCCTGAGAGGATGCTGTAATGAGTATTTTTGACCATATCCAATCTCGCTATGACGCTCAAAAAGAAGAAGAAATGTCTCTTTCTGAGTACCTCACTTTATGCAAACAGGATTCGTCCGCTTTTGCTTCTTCGGCTGAGCGCCTTTTAATGGCCATTGGTGAACCTGAGGTGATTGATACATCCCGCGATACGCGGATGAGTCGAATCTTTTCCAATAAATTGATCAAGCGATACCCATCATTCGAGCATTTCTATGGCATGGAAGAAGCCATTGAACGAATTGTGGCTTTCTTAACTCATGCCGCTCAAGGCCTGGAAGAATCGAAACAGGTTTTGTATCTCTTAGGGCCTGTGGGGGGCGGTAAATCTTCTCTCGCGGAAAAATTAAAAGAACTCATGCAGACAGTGCCGTTTTACGCCATCAAAGGCTCCCCGGTGTTTGAATCGCCGTTGGCCTTGTTTGACGTCAATGAAGACGGTGACATTCTTCAAGAAGAATACGGCATTCCAAAACGCTACCTAAAAAACGCCATGTCTCCTTGGGCGACGAAGCGGCTAAAAGAATTCAACGGCAATATTGAAGAGTTCAAAGTGGTGAAAATTTACCCTTCTGCGCTCAATCAAATCGCTATCTCGAAAACCGAGCCTGGGGATGAAAACAACCAAGATATTTCGGCCTTGGTCGGTAAGGTCGACATTCGTAAATTGGAATATTTCGAACAAAATGACGCTGATGCTTACAGCTATTCAGGCGGATTGTGTCGCGGTAACCGCGGCATTATGGAATTCGTGGAAATGTTTAAAGCGCCAATTAAAGTCCTTCACCCTTTGTTAACCGCGACGCAAGAGGGTAACTATAACGGCACCGAAGGTTTGGGGGGGATCCCTTTTGATGGTTTGATTCTCGCTCACTCGAATGAGTCTGAGTGGCAAACCTTTAAGAACAACAAAACCAATGAGGCGTTTATTGATCGGGTGTACACGGTTAAGGTGCCTTACTGTACTCGAGTAACGGAAGAGATGCACATCTACCAGAAATTGCTGGAACACAGCTCGCTGCATCATTCTCCTTGTGCGCCAGATACGCTCAAAATGCTGGCACAGTTCTCTGTGTTGTCCCGCCTAAAAGAGCCTGAGAATTCCAGTCTTTTTTCGAAAATGCGCATTTACGATGGGGAGTCTTTGAAAGACGTCGACCCTAAAGCGAAATCCTTACAAGAGTACAAAGACGCCGCAGGGGTGAATGAAGGCATGGATGGGTTATCGACGCGGTTTGCGTTCAAGATTCTCTCACGAGTGTTTAACTTTGACCCGACGGAAGTGGCGGCTAACCCTGTGCACTTAATGTATGTGCTAGAGCAACAAATTGAGCAAGAGCAATTCGATCAGGATCGTCACGATCGTTATCTACGAGCTTTGAAAGAATACCTTGCCCCTCGTTATGTGGAGTTTATTGGTAAAGAGATTCAGACCGCTTATTTGGAATCTTACTCAGAATACGGTCAAAACATCTTCGATCGTTATGTGATTTATGCGGACTTTTGGATTCAAGATCAAGAATACCGAGACCCTGAAACCGGCGATATTTTGGATCGTTCGTCTATCAATGACGAGCTGGAAAAAATCGAAAAACCCGCGGGCATCAGTAACCCTAAAGACTTCCGAAATGAAGTGGTGAACTTTGTGCTTCGAGCCAAAGCCAACAACAATGGCAAAAACCCAAGCTGGTTAAGTTATGAAAAACTCAGAGTCGTGATTGAACGTAAAATGTTTTCTAACACGGAAGACCTATTACCGGTTATTTCATTCAGTGCGAAATCGTCTAGTGAAGACAAAAACAAACACAATGAGTTTGTTAAGCGCATGGTAGAGCGCGGCTACACCGAAAAACAAGTTCGCTTATTGTCTGAGTGGTACTTACGCGTCCGTAAATCTCAATAGAGAATCATATTGATGTCGTACCAACGAAGAGGCGGGTGGTGTTTATGCGAAAGACTAAGATGTACTGTCTGATCAGTAAAGGAGGTGGGTATGTCATACATTATTGACCGCCGCCTAAACGGAAAGCATAAGAGCAGTGTGAATCGGCAACGATTTTTACGCCGTTACCGTGAGCACATTCGTAAAGCCGTTGAGGAGGCGGTGAACGAGCGCAGCATTAAGGATTTGGACCGTGGTGAGAAAATTACGATTCCACAAAAAGACATACATGAGCCAACTTTTGGTCATGGTGTTGGTGGAAAGGGCTCCATTGTTCATCCTGGTAATAAAGAGTTTTCAACCGGTGACCGCATACCTAAACCACGTGGCGGTGGCGCGGGTGGTGCCGGTAATGGCGATGCGAGTAATACGGGGGAAGGGGAAGACGACTTCGTCTTCCAAATATCCCAAGAAGAGTTTCTCGATTACGTCTTTGAAGATTTGGCGTTGCCTAATTTATTGAAGAAAGAGCTTAAGGAAATCAAAGAGTATTCTTTGAAGCACGCCGGCATTGTCAGTGATGGCACACCGTCTAAATTAAACATAGTGCGGTCTATGCGTAATGCTTATGCACGGCGCATTGTGATGAGTGGTGGGGCAAGGCGTCAGCTTAAAGAAGTTGAGGGCGAGATCGAGCGCCTGATGGCATTGGATGTGTCGTTGCGCGATCAGGTAAGAATGGCCGAGCTAGAAGAACAGGTCGCCTTGCTGGAGCAGAAAATCGCGCGTACGCCATTTTTGGATACTTATGATCTGCGATACAACCATCATATAAAAGAGCCCAAACCCAGCAGCCAAGCGGTGATGTTTTGTGTGATGGATGTGTCTGGTTCAATGACCCAAGAAACAAAGAATATTGCCAAGCGATTCTTTATTCTCTTGTATCTTTTCTTGCGTCGGAACTACGAAAAAATAGACGTGGTGTTTATCCGTCATCACACCAGCGCGAAAGAAGTGACCGAAGAGGAGTTCTTTTATTCTCGTGAAACCGGCGGCACCATTGTCTCCAGTGCCCTGACCTTGATGGACAAAATTATTGCGGATCGTTACCCATCGGATGCGTGGAACATCTATGCTGCTCAAGCGTCAGATGGCGATAATTGGGATGACGATTCGACTACCTGTCGTAAGATTTTAGAAGACAGCATTGTCGATAAAGTACAGTATTTTACCTATATAGAAATTACCCCACGAGAGCATCAAAGTTTGTGGTACTCCTATGAACAGGTGCAAAACGCGCATCCTAAGTACTTTTCAATGCGGCATATAACCGATGTTGGCGATATTTACCCTGTTTTCCGGGACTTGTTCCAAAGGAGGCAAAATGAGTCAAGCGGCCAGTAAAGCGAAGCGTCACTTTTTATCCGAAGGGCCAGAATGGTCTTTTGAATTGGTGCAAAAATACGAGCAAGAGATAGGTAAAATAGCCAAGGAGTTTGGTTTAGACACCTATCCAAATCAAATTGAAATCATCAGCTCTGAACAAATGATGGATGCCTATGCGTCCGTTGGTATGCCGTTAGGGTATCACCACTGGTCCTATGGCAAGCAGTTTTTAGAAGTCGAGCAAAACTATAAGCGTGGCCGCATGGGGCTGGCTTATGAAATCGTGATCAATTCATCGCCTTGTATTGCCTATCTGATGGAAGAGAACAATATGATGATGCAAGCCTTGGTCATCTCCCATGCGTGTTATGGGCACAACTCTTTTTTCAAAGGTAATTACCTGTTTAAAACCTGGACCGATGCCACGGCGATCATTGATTATCTCGTTTTTGCTAAAAAATACGTTCAAGAATGTGAAGAGAAGTACGGCATAGAAGAAGTGGAGCTCACGCTGGATTCTTGCCATGCCTTGATGAACTTTGGGGTGGATCGTTATAAGCGTCCGGTGCCGCTTTCAGCAGAAGAGGAACGTTCTCGACAGGAGGAGCGTGAGCGTGTTTTGCAACAACAGGTAAACGATTTGTGGCGCACGATTCCTACGTTGGATAAGGAGGAGGCGGCGATTCGAAAAGAACGGATTTTTCCCTCTGAGCCGCAAGAAAACCTGCTCTATTTTTTAGAAAAACACGCGCCTTTACTGCGTCCTTGGCAACGAGAGTTGATTCGCATTGTGCGTAAAATGGCTCAGTATTTTTACCCTCAGCGCCAGACCCAAGTGATGAACGAAGGCTGGGCGTCGTTTTGGCATTACACCCTGATGAATACTTTGTACGACAAAGGGCTGGTGGACGATGGCTTTATCTTAGAGTTTCTGCAATCACACACCAGTGTGGTGTATCAGCCGGGCTTTGATTCGCCTTACTATTCGGGCATTAACCCTTACGCTCTGGGGTTTGCTATGTATTCTGATATTAAGCGAATGTGTGAAAAGCCCACAGAAGAAGACCGTCGCTGGTTCCCTGATATCGTGGACAAAAACTGGCTTGAGGTGCTGGATTTTGCCATGCGCAATTTTAAAGACGAAAGTTTTATTCTGCAGTATTTGTCACCTAAGTTGATGCGTGAATTTCGCTTCTTTGGCATGGAAAACGACGTGCTGGACCCCTTTGTTGAGGTTAAAGAAATTCACAATGACGAAGGCTATCAAAAGTTACGAGAGCGTTTGTCTCAGCAATATAACCTGAGTTACCGCGAACCGAATATTCAGGTACAAAGAGTCAATATTAACGAAGACAGAAGCTTGGTGTTGCGTCATGTGATGGATGGCGACCGTCCGTTAAATGAAGACACGGTCGAAGTCATGAAGCATTTCCGTCGACTCTGGGGCTTTGAGGTGCGTTTAGAGTCTTGGGGTAAAGAGGGGTTAGTGCAAACCTACACCTGCGGCCAAGAAGATTGAACGCAGGCGCCTTATTAATACACTTCTATGATGCTATTAAAGGCAATCACTACTCGGTCTTTGTCGCCAAAATAGGGCAGAGCCGAGTGTTTCAAATACGAAGGGAAAAACACAATTTGACCTTCGACAGGTGTAAAGTCCCATACCCCTTGAGCGCCTAAGTAGGCGGTGCCTGGATCCGCATAATGTTCGGCGTTGACGCGTGGGTCATAAAAACGATTTAAGCCACCATTGCCTGCGCTCGACGCATCGCCAGGTTCTAGATAATAAATGCCACACCAAGAGCAGTTTGGGTGCGAGTGCACATCATGGTAACCGCCTTTTTGCGTGACGTGATACCAAGACTCAATAATGTGTGCGTCTGCGTTGGCGTCTTCAGGCCAGAATGAATGGTTTAAGCTGGCAGCCACTTCTAACGTTAATTCTTCTAAAATACGTTTGGTTTCCATCACAGTCGGGTCTTCTTGATCTAGAAAATCCAACGTACTTTCGTGCATGGCGTGTTTTGCTGTTGGGGCGATTAGGCTATCAATCGCCGTTTTTTGTGCGGCTTTTTGTTGATAGATCAAATCCAGCAGTGCCTCTTTTAAAAACTCATGGTCTGGTAGCTGGCTCACAAACAAAGGCGTGTTCCAGACATTGAGTTCTTCTAAGATAATGGATTCATCGTTCATTCTATTCTGCCTAGTAACTTAAGAGTGTCGTAAAAGTGGTGCATGAGAATGGCGCATGATAACAGGCTAAGAGAATAAATGAAGTCCATCGCTACCCTGCGGTTTGAATTCAGCCTTTTGAGTTGCTTCTTGAGCGCTTATACTGCGACTCATTTACAATGAGTTCAAATACAAGGCATGCGTGGGAGCTATGGTTTATATGGAATTATTTTCAGACAAGCCTGGAGATGAAGGTTTAAAGGGGCGAGAGCGCTGTTTAGCAATGCTTGCGGTAATGACGACAACGTCCATGGCGGTGTTTGATGGCTCAATGGTCAATATTGCTTTGCCACAGATTGCTCGCTCGTTGGCCATTTCGTCCAGTGATGCGGTCTTGATATCCAATAGTTATTTGTTGTCGACGGCGATGTTTTTGGCCATTTTTGCGGCGTTTGTTAAGCAAGTAGGCTTTCGTGTGCAATTTACCATGGGGTTGAGTGTGTTTACCTTGGCGTCATTAGGTTGTGCTTTATCCACGTCCTTGCCTATGCTGGTGGGCATGCGCCTGCTGCAAGGTGTTGGTGCTGCTGCGGTATTAAGTATTGCTCCCGCGATACTCAGGTCTATTTTTCCCAATCGTTTGTTGGGACGAATACTCGGCGCGAATGCATTATTGATCGCCACGATAACGGCCATTGCCCCGGTATTTGGTGGCACACTGATTTCAACATTGAGCTGGCAGTGGTTGTTTGTGATTAATGTGCCGTTTGGCCTGACGGCTTTGTTGCTCACGCAGCGCGCGATGCCTCGCAAGCAAACGAATGAGCGTGAGTCTTTTGATGTTCTAGGCGGCGTGTTGTCGGCCGTTATGCTGGGGGCCTTTATTATGACCGCCAATAGTTTTTCCCAAGCGGGCGAGGGCGGCATATCGACGGATACCTTATTCACTGCTCTACTCTATGCCGTGGTGTCTGTTGTTGCTGGCGTACTCTTCTTTCGACGACAGAAGCGTGTGGCGAAACCGCTGCTGCCTTTGGTTATCTTTTCATCGACACGCTTTTCATTGGCGGCTTTAACGTCGCTGTCTTCTTTTGTCAGTCAGGGGATCATTTTTATTGCATTGCCTTTTCTGTTTCAGAATGTCTATGGCTACAGTGCATTTGCCTCAGCATTGCTTTTTACGCCTTGGCCTGTGGGCATTATTTTAGCCGCGCCTCAAGCGGGCAAGTTTGCGGACCGCTATTCTGCGGCTTTGGTATCAACGATTGGTTTGTGTATTTTTATGCTGGGCATCGCATTATTGGCGTTATTGCCAGCCAACGCGTCCATCTGGGACATAGGCTTTCGCAGCTTATTGTGTGGTATTGGCTTTGGCTGTTTTCAAAGCCCGAATAATCGTGAGTTGTTGTCGAATGTGTCGCGGGAAAACAGCGGTTACGCATCAGGCGTACTGGCAATTATGAGAACCTTTGGACAGTGTTTAGGCGGGGCTCTTGTTGGGGTTATTTTGGCGCAGTATGCGTTGTCTAGCCATGGTGAATCGGCGCATCTACAGATGGAAGCTCAGGGTGTAAGAGTCAGCCTTTGGGTGGCTGTAACGGCGACAATGTTAGCCATTATACTGAGTTTTACGCGTTTAAAGGCATTAAATAAAAGCCTCAAAGAAGTCTGATTACGAAGACGTTAGATCGCACCGCCTTGTTAGTAGGCGGGCAGATCTAACTCAGTCATAACGGGCTTGAAACCACAAAACATCATGACCAAATTGCGAAATCCCACTTCTAAATCAGGGCCGTCGAGGCCTTTGATGCGTTGATCCATCAAGGCTAGGTAATTTTGCAAATAGGGCAGCGTGCCTTGGTTATGACGAGACATGGCGCTTTCATAAAAAGGGATGCGCTTATCCCAAATTCTTTGGGCTTGGCAGGCTTGGCGTAAACTGGACGATCTCATGGCGTGTAATAAATCCACAAGGGTTTGTGCCTCGCGGTTAAACAACCAGAGAATAATGTTGGGTTCGACCCCTTCGCCAATGAGCTGGCTTAAGCAATGCATGGCGTCTTTGGTTTTGCCCATTAATAAGCGATCGCTTAAATCATAAATCGAATAACGACTGCTGTCGGCCACCGACTCGGCGACCTTTTCTGCGTCTATTTTAGTGCCAGCGCCATGCAGTAATACCAGCTTCTCAAGCTCTTGGGAAAGGGCTAATAAGTTGCCTTCTCCGCGTTCACAAATGATGCTTGCGGCGTCTCGGCTCAAGGATAAGTCGAGCGCTTGAGCCCGTTGTTGAACCCACGCTGGCAGGCGGCTGGCGTCCACTGGCCAAATTTGGACAAACACGCCCTGGGATTCCAGTTGTGTGAACCATTTTGCCTTTTGGGTGCGAGCGTCTATCTTGGGTAAAGTGAGTAATATGGTGTTATCAGGGGTGAGAGACTGCGCCAGTTGAGCGAGGGCTTTGGTGTGTTTCTCGCCCATCTTATCTATTTGAATATCAAACAAACGTTGATTGGAAAACAACGACAAACTCTGGTTTTCATTGATCACATCTTGCCAATCAAATTGCGCGTCGGCGACAAATCTAAGGCGTTCACTGATGCCTGCTTGTTGCGCTGCACGACGAATGCTATCGGCGGCTTCTTGGATCAGTAACACCTCGTCCCCCGAAATAATATACAGGGGTGCGAGGTTTTTATTAAGCTGCTGAGGCAGTTGATCTGCTCTTACTTTCATCAGTGATTAGCCTGTTGGCGAGCTTATTTAAGGGGCGCGTAGCCTAAATCATAGATCAATTGATTGGCAAGCTCTTCGCTCATGTCTTCTTCTTTTGATTGATTGTAAGCCGCTTTGGTACTTTCTTCTGAGTTCTGATTCGACAAGGTTTTGCTAGTACTGACGGTACGAGGACCGTACAGCGACTTGCCATCTTCTTGGCGAATAAAATAGCTGGTGCTCATGCGACGCTCGATTTGGGTAATGTCGTTTGACGAGTTACGCGCCAACACAGTATCCGAAGTCGTTATGGCGTTTACTTTGAGTTCTAATACATCATCACCAGCGTCTTTAGGGTCGACCACGTTAACGCCAGCGCGCGACAAGGCAATACGTAACGAAGTATTAAAGGTATTGGATTTTGCGTCTGAGGTTAGGGTAATGGTTTTCAGTGCTTGTGGTATTGCGACTTGTCCACGTAAGTGAAAGCCGCAAGCAGTAACGCTCATGGCGATGAGGGCAAGGAAAAAATAACGGGTCGTTTTGTTAAATGATACTAGCATGGCCATGATCTCTTATTCGGCAAGAATGAAAAGGGATGGCAGCGCCATCCCTGTTAAGCGCATTAGTTTGCGACAATATTAACCAAGCGACCGGGAACAACGATGACTTTACGAACCGTTTTTCCTTCAAGGAACTTAGCCACACCTGGGTGAGCCAATGCTTCAGCTTCAATCGTTTTGTTGTCTGCGCTGGCAGACACGGTTAACTCAGCACGTTTCTTGCCTAATACTTGAACGACAATGGTCAATTCGTCTTTGATCAAGGCATCTTCGTCCAGTGTTGGCCAAGCGGTATCCACAATGTTGTCCGTGTGACCAAGGTCTGTCCAAAGCTGATGAGAAATGTGAGGCACGATAGGAGACAACAACAAGGTTGCCGCTTCTAATGCTTCTTGAACCACAGCCAGACCCAATGGCGAGTTGTCTTCAAACTTACTGATTTCGTTGCACAGCTCCATCACAGCGGCAATGGCGGTGTTGAAGGTTTGACGGCGTTCAATATCGTCGGTGACTTTCTGAATGGTTTCGTGAGTTTTACGACGCAGTGACTTTTGCGCGCCATTCAGTGCACCAATGTCTAATGTACCGACTTCGCCTGCGTTGGTGTGACGGTAAGACAAAGCCCACAAGCGACGTAAGAAACGTGATGCGCCATCCACACCCGCGTCGTTCCACTCTAGAGATTGCTCTGGTGGTGCGGTAAACATGATGAATAGGCGAACGGTATCCGCGCCGTATTTCTCAATCATTTGTTGAGGGTCAACGGTGTTGCCTTTGGATTTAGACATCTTGGTGCCGTCTTTATTCACCATACCTTGGGTTAGAAGGCGTTTGAATGGTTCGTCAGACGTTACTAAGCCGGCATCACGCAGCAACTTGTGGAAGAAACGTGAGTACAACAAATGCAAGATAGCGTGTTCTACACCACCAACGTATTGGTCAACAGGTAGCCAGTAGTTGGCTTCTTCTGTCAGCATGGCGTCTGTTGAATCTGGGCAGCAGTAACGTGCGAAGTACCAAGAGGATTCCATAAAGGTATCGAAGGTATCGGTTTCGCGCTCTGCTTCTTCGCCGTTGAACATAATAGACGAGAAGTCAGGGTTGTTTTTGATTGGAGAGTTAACGCCATCCATGATCACGTCTGTCGGCAAGACAACAGGCAGTTGATCTTCTGGTACAGGAACGACAGAACCATCTTTCAAGTTAATAGTCGGAATGGGTGTGCCCCAGTAACGTTGGCGGCTTACACCCCAATCGCGTAGGCGATAGTTGACTTTTTTCTCGCCAATACCCTGGTCTTCCATCCAAGTGCAAATCGCAGCAAACGCGTCTTTAAACGCCAAACCGTCGAATTCACCTGAGTTGCATAACACGCCTTTTTCGGTGAAAGCTGCGTTCTCAAGATCCACTGTTTCTTCGCCCGCAGGCTGGATGACTTGTTTGATTTCTAGATTGTATTTTTTCGCAAATTCAAAGTCGCGTTGATCATGAGCAGGTACCGACATAACCGCGCCCGAACCGTATTCCATCAACACGAAATTGGCCGCGAAAACAGGCACTATGTCGCCAGAAATAGGGTGGATGGCTTTAAAGCCAGTGTCCATGCCTTTTTTCTCAACCGTGGCCATGTCGGCTTCTGTGGTCGACATCAATTTGCTTTCGGCGACGAAGTTAGCAAGCGCTGGGTTACTTTCAGCGGCTTCTAATGCCAATGGGTGTTGCGTCGCTACGGCAACGTAAGTGACCCCCATGATGGTGTCTGGGCGAGTAGTATAAACAGATAAGCGCTCTTCTTTACCTTCTACGGCAAAGCTGAATTCTAGACCTTCAGAGCGGCCAATCCAGTTACGCTGCATGGCTTTTACTTTTTCTGGCCAGCCATCTAGTTGGTCAAGGTCGTTCAGTAATTCTTCTGCGTAATCCGTAATACGGATAAACCACTGAGAAATTTCTTTTTTCTCTACGGTCGTGCCACAACGCCAACAAGCACCTTCTTCTACTTGCTCGTTTGCGAGAACCGTTTGGTCTTCAGGACACCAGTTAACGGCCGCTGTTTTTTTGTACGCTAAGCCTTTTTCTACCAATTGAGTGAAGAACCATTGTTCCCACTTGTAGTATTCAGGTGTGCAAGTTGCTACTTCACGGTCCCAGTCATAACCAAAGCCAAGTTCTTTTAATTGGCCTTTCATGTAGGCAATGTTTTCTGTGGTCCATTTCGCTGGTGCGGTTTTGTGTTTGATCGCTGCGTTTTCTGCTGGCAGACCAAAAGCATCCCAACCCATTGGTTGCAAAACGTTTTTGCCTTGCATACGCTGGTAACGAGAGATCACATCGCCAATGGTGTAATTACGTACGTGGCCCATGTGCAAACGGCCACTTGGGTAAGGGAACATAGACAAGCAGTAGAATTTTTCTTTACTGGCATCGGCGACGGCTTTGAATACTTTGTTTTCATCCCAAAATGATTGAGCAGCTTGTTCAATCTGCTGAGGATTATATTGTTCTTGCATGATGTTTTATGGTCCCGTAATAGGCGTTAGGTTGGCCTTGTCTACACAATTGCCTCTCTAACTAAGGAAAAGAGAAGAAATGCACTAAATGTTTGCGTAGAGCCCAACAGAGTCTAAGAATATTCGCTATTTTATAGAGATGGAGCTCTAATGAGAAGGCACATAGAAGAGGAGTTATGAAAACAATGAAAAAAGATCACGCAAATGAGCAAAACAACACGGATTTGGTTGAAGAAGCTCGTAAGACATTGCAAGGGGCTAAGGATTGGCTATTAGACGACGTGTCGCTTATGAAAGCTTATTGGCACGATAAGATGGGCTATACCGAAGCGTGGGTTGATGCCAATTGGCATTTGATCCTAGACGAAGGTCATGATTTTGTCGAAGAGCTGGACGAGAAAGAAGACGCCGCCTTGTTGTGGTTAATCAATCACGCGAACAATAATCCTGTGCCACTCGAAGAGTGTCATGTGGCCGGAGAGCAAGCGAAAGCGGGTGTGTATCACTGCATGTCTTGTGGCCACGATAATACCTTGGCGCAAGATGGCCCGTTAGAAACCTGTGAAGTGTGCCACTACGGGTTGTTGTCGACCCATTAAACAGGTGGTTTTCTTACCCTATCTAATTGCTTGATAGACCTAATGTTTTCATCGCAAGTAACCTAATTCCTTTTTTACTTGCGATGAAAGCGCGACTTATTGGTAAAGTCGCTTCTTCAATAGACTCTTCTTCTCGTCGATGCGTTTTTTGCTCAAAGCCTTGTTGCTGCTATAAGAGAGGATAAAGGTGATCAGCAGCAGTAAGAGCACAGGCCAGTAACCCCATTGGACATAAGGCGTGATACCACTAAAGGTCTTCACGGTGGAGGTGAGAGTGGTTCTTTTAAACTGTTTCGCTTCGGCCACAATGTCGCCATTTTGATCAATGATCGCCGACACACCTGTGTTGGTCGCACGAATCAAGTAGCGCCCTGATTCCTTGGCCCTAAAGCGCGCGATCTGCAAGTGTTGCCACGGACCAATGGACGCGCCAAACCAAGCATCGTTACTGATGGTGATTAGGAAGTCACTGTCGCGAACTAAACGGCGAACCTGTTCTGGGTACACAATTTCATAGCAGATGAAAGGCGCCGCGGCCCATTCGCCCACTTGCAGTGTTGGCTGGTTGCTGTCTCCTGGAGAGAAAGACGACATCGGCATGCCAAAGATGTCTAAAATAGGCCCCACGATCGACGCGAGAGGGATGTATTCGCCAAACGGTACTAGGTGACGTTTGTAGTAAAGACCAAAGCCATTACCCGTCGCCCACATCGCGTTGTAGTAGGTTTTTGTGTCGGCTTGGTAATCCGGCACACCAGTAATTAAGGTGGTTTTAGTGTCTGCCAATTGCTTTCTTAATGGGCTTAAGAAAGGGCGAACTTCGTGATAAAAATAGGTGATGGCGGTTTCTGGCCAAACGACCAAATCACTGTCCAAATGTTCTCTGGTGGCTTTTTCATAATACGCCAATGAGCTGGCGGCGGTACTTTGTTGCCATTTTAGTTCTTGTGGAACATTGCCTTGCACCAAGGTGGTTTTGATTGAGCCTGTTGGCGAGACCCATTTTTCAGGGAAGTAATGCAAATACAAACCGGCAGACCAGGTGAACAGCACCGCCATGATCAAAGCAATGTGATTATGGTTGCTAAACAAGCGTCCGGGAATCAGGCAGGCGGTCAGTACCACCACAGCGCTGGTCAGCCAAATACCACCAATTGGCAGTAATTCGAACAGCCAAGTTTCCTGTATGGCATAGCCAGGTAAGAGCCATGGGAAACCGGTGAATAAATGGCTACGGGCAAATTCGCCAAGCAATAAACTAAAGGCGATCAACAAAGCCGGTGAGATGTGTTTAAAACGTTGAATTAAGCGCCAAGACAGCCAGCCGGATACGGACCAGAAAAGCGTGACGACTAAGACAAATAAAAACGTAATCAGAGCAGAAGCAATGTCGCCCACTTGGCCATAGGTGTCAATGCTGACAAAGACCCAAGACACGCCCGCGCCAAAGAAACCTAAGCCAACCGAGGTGCCTCGCCAAAACGCCGATTTTGCCGTCGAGCTGGACAAAATTAAGGTCGCGAAGACCATCAGGGTGACAAAGTAGCTAGGCCAAAAATTGAAGGGAGCAAAGCTGGTTACTCCCAAAGCACCCGCCAATAAACCGATAATAAAAACAATATACGGTGAGCGGTTTTTTAACGCAGAAGGGCGTTTCCGCCCCGCTTTAGTGGTTAAGTCGGGGAGGCGGTCGGACATATTATTCCATTGATTCTTCTGTAGGGGTGGAGACTTGTATGGTTTTCACTCGGCGACCATCTGATTTCAGCACATGGAAATGCAGCTGGTTGAAGGTGATTTCTTCGCCGCGAACGGGCACATGGCCAAATTGCTGTACCAGAATGCCTCCAACGGTATCGAACTCTTCTTCGCTCAAGTCCACTTTGAAAAATTCGTTAAAGTCTTCAATGGTGCACAAGGCTGGTACTAGGAACACATTACTGTCTTCCGTGGTTTGAATGTCTTCGTTTTCTAAGCGGTCTGTTTCGTCTTCGATTTCACCAACAATTTGTTCTAACACATCTTCGATGGTGACTAAGCCAGACACGCTGCCGTATTCGTCGAGTACCAAGGCCATGTGGTAGCGTTTGGTTCGAAAGTCATTCAATAATACATTGAGGCGCTTGCTTTCTGGGATGAAGTTGGCCGGACGTAAACGCGACATAATGTCGTCCAGCACAATGTCTTCTTCTTTAAACAGCAAAGGCAATAGGTCTTTCGCAAGCAGTACACCCAGAATTTCATCCGGCTCTTCGCCCACCACAGGAAAGCGAGAGTGGGAAGAATCGATGACTTTTCGAATCGAGGTTTTTGGATCGTCTTCGGATTTGATGATCACCATCTGAGAAGGTGGAATCATAATGTCACGGGCCTGTACTTCAGATACTTCTAAAGCACCCTCTACAATAGTAAAGGCATCGCGGTCGATAACATCGGACTTTACCGCCGTTTCTAGTAGCTTGACGATGTCTTCTCGGCTACGAGGCTCGTCATGAAACGCTTGCGCTAATCGCTCAAACCAAGATTTATGATCGTTGGAGTTACTCGATCGGTCTTCACTCATGGGGTTGTGAACTCACTCTTTTATCAAATAGGGGTCGGGTATATCTAGGGAAGCGAGTAGTTGCACTTCCAGTGCTTCCATTTCTTCTGCTTCATCATCATTTATATGGTCATAACCACGTAAATGCAATATGCCATGAATCGTCAAGTGTGCCCAGTGATGCAAAAGAGGTTTTTGTTGTTCTTTTGCTTCTTGGTTAACCACTTGCGTACAGATGACTAAGTCACCCAGCAGGGGCACATCTAAATCCATAGGTGCTTCGAATGGAAAAGAGAGGACGTTAGTGGGTTTGTCTTTGCCACGGTATTCGTTATTGAGTGATTGGCTTTCTGCTTCGTCAACAAGACGAATAGTCACTTCAAATTCGTCACCAATGGTCGGCAAGGCCACCTGTACCCAGCGAGAAAAATCTTCAAGGCTGGGTAGGGTGTCGGTGTCTTCTGTGGCAACTTGTAGATCTAACTCTAAATGGGCCATTATTCTGTATTGCTCTTGTGTTCAGCTTGCGCTTTTAAACGGGCTTCGGTGCGGGCTTTTTTCTCGACTTCCTCTTCTTCATCGAAGCGCTCGTAAGCTTCAACGATGCGTTGTACCAGAGGATGACGAACCACATCGGCCGCGGTAAAGTGAGTCAAGCTAATGCCGTTGACGCCACGTAATACATGCATAGCGTGGGCAAGGCCGGAGGAGGTTCCACGCGGCAAATCGACCTGAGAGGTGTCGCCTGTGATAACCGCAGTAGAGCCAAAACCAATGCGCGTAAGAAACATTTTCATTTGCTCACGGGTGGTGTTCTGACTTTCATCCAGAATGATAAACGCATTGTTTAGCGTACGACCGCGCATAAACGCAAGCGGCGCGATTTCAATGACGTTTTTCTCGATCAGCTTGTCCACTAACTCAAAGCCGAGCATCTCGTAAAGAGCATCGTACAGTGGGCGTAGATAAGGGTCGATTTTTTGTGATAAGTCACCAGGCAAAAAGCCCAGTTTTTCGCCTGCTTCCACTGCCGGTCGAACAAGCATAATACGTTCTACACGATCGGCTTCTAACGCTTCAACTGCACACGCCACTGCCAGGTACGTTTTACCTGTACCAGCGGGTCCAATGCCAAAGTTAATGTCATTTTTGCGAACTTCGCGGACATAACCTTGTTGGTTTTTGCCTTTTGGTTTGATAAAGGCTTTACGTGTTTTTATGACCAGTTGATCGCTTTGGCTTTTGCTGCTTTTGGTGATTGATTCAATCGCAGATTCTTGCAAATAGAGATGCACTGTTTCTGTACTAAGCGCTGATTCCGCGAGGGCTTCTCGATACAAGTTTTCGATCAGGGTTTTGCTGGCAGCAACGCGTTCTGCGTCATCGCCTGAAATATCAAACAGTTCACCGCGATAGCGGATAGTGACATCAAGACGAGCTTCGATCAGCTTAATGTTCTCATCAAGCTGACCGCATAACGCCGCCAAAGCAGAAGCTTGGGCAGGCGCTAAGCGAGTTTGTTGTGTTGTCTGTGTGGTTTCCAAGAGTTACCTTACTTAATGAAGAACAAAATCAGTGTCGAGTTCAGAGCCAATCAATTCCCCAAGAAGGGAGTTTGGATAAGCGTCTGTGATCACCACATCGGCAAATTTGCCGATTAATTGTGAGTCCGTCGCGCGGAAATTCACAATGCGATTATTTTCTGTGCGGCCTTGTAGCTGGCCTGGATCGCGTGGGGAATAACCACTGATTAAGATGCGTTGAACCTCGCCAACCATGGCCAAGCTAATGTCATAAGCTTGCTGGCTGATGCGACGCTGTAGAATCGAAAGGCGTTCTTTTTTCACCTCTTCAGGCGTGTCGTCTTCTAAGTTAGACGCTGGCGTACCAGGGCGCTGGCTGTAAACGAAGCTGAAAGAATGGTCGAAACCAATCTCTTGTATCAGGTTCATTGTGTCGATGAAGTCATCGTCGGTTTCGCCAGGGAAGCCAATAATAAAGTCAGAAGACAAGCTAATGCCTGGTCGTGCTTCTTTAATACGGTTGATTTTATCAATGTAATATTGACGATCATGGCCGCGTTTCATGGCGCTCAAAATGTTATCGGCACCACTTTGTACCGGCAAATGCAGGTGGCTCACCAACTTAGGCTCGTTACGGAAGGCTTCGATCAAGCTGTCGGTGAATTCCACTGGATGCGAGGTGGTGAAACGAATACGTTCAACCCCGTCAATTTGAGCAACGGCGTGGATAATGTCCGCTAAATCTGTTTCGTCGCCATCTTCGTTTTCACCACGGTATGCGTTAACGTTCTGACCCAGCAAGTGAATCTCTCGAACGCCTTGCTCAGCCAATTGAACGACTTCAACTAGGATGCTTTCAAACGGACGACTGACTTCTTCACCGCGAGTGTAAGGCACCACACAAAAAGTACAGTACTTACTGCAGCCTTCCATGATGGAAACAAAGGCTTCCGCGCCGTCAACGCGAGGCGCTGGTAGGTGGTCGAACTTTTCAATTTCTGGAAAAGTGACGTCAGTGATAGGAATATGGCTGCCCGCCGCATTGACCATTTCTGGTAGCTTATGCAGCGTTTGTGGGCCAAAAATCATATCAACGTGTTTAGCGCGCTTGCGAATAGCATCGCCTTCTTGGCTTGCTACACAACCGCCCACACCAATGACGAGGTTTGGGTTTTTCTGTTTTAGTTTTTTCCAGCGGCCAAGTTGGTGATATACCTTGTCTTGCGCTTTTTCACGAATGGAGCATGTGTTTAGAAGCAGAACGTCTGCTTCGTCCGCATTGTCTGTTAGCTCCATCTCATGACTTTCGCCGAGTAAATCTGCCATACGAGAAGAATCGTATTCGTTCATTTGGCAGCCGTGAGTTTGGATAAAAAGTTTTTTTGCCATGTAACCTATAAACCTAAAATGTGTTCGTCTTATCGACTTTGTACCCATTATATTGGGGATTGAGTCTGAATCACAGAGGTGTCGAACATTCCGCGCATTTAAAGTCGAAATAGTTTGTTCACAAGCGCCATCGACTTTGCTTTATTTACCTGACAATGCCACAGTTATAGGGCTGTCTGGGCAAGGAGACCCTATGAAGTACCTGCTTTCAATTTTCATTATTTTAAACATTTTCAGTGAGTCCGTATGGGCAGATGACGAATCCCCCAATTTTGAATTGGGGCTCGGAGGCGGGCTATTAAACAGTAAAGCGCTGTTTAATTTGGACGTCGTGCTGAATATTCCGTTAACGGATGTGTATTCCACACAAGTTCTGTTGAATAGTAATTACCTGATGACAGGACGCTCAGAAGACAGTTTTGCGCAGTCGGAACTGGCTTCTAACTGGTTTGCTCGAAATGAATACGGTCGATTAGGTATTGGTGTTGGCGTGTCTGAGTTCAAGCCGAAAGACGACAACAAAGAAACCGATCGCAGTGTGGTGGGGCGCGCCATGGCGGATGCATTCTGGGACGCTGTAACGCTCACCGGGAACTACACCTCATACGACAGTACACTCAACAATCTTAGTAGTACTCGTGTTGGTATGAGTTATTACCTGAACGACGATCAGCGTGTTTCTGTCTATCGTGAGCGCTATAACGATGAGTCTGCTTGGCGTCTTGAAACCTACTATCAGCCAGAGAAATACCGCCAGTTAGCGAGCCTTGGGATCATTGTTCGATCGGGCGAAGACAATGATTATCTGGGGGTTATTGCCCGTTATTACTTTGATACCGCCGTGTCACTGAAAGAGCGCGAAAGGCGTTATCATTAAGCCAGCATCATGGGTTAGGCTGAGCGTGTGCTCTGGAGTATATGTTGCCAATGAGACTCTACTATGGGCATGACGGACAAGCGGCTCCCTTTTTTCAGCAGCGCCATGTCGGTCAGTTCAGGGTCTTGTTTTAGACTGCTTAATGGGATCAGTACAGGAAATTTCTCAACGAGTTCAATATCCACCATAAACCAACGAGGGCTTTCTTTCGTGGATTTAGGGTCGTAGTATGCGCTGTTCGGATCCCAACTGGTGTGGTCTGGATACGCGTTACGAGTGACTTTAGCAATGCCCGCAATGCCCGCGGGTTTACAGCTGGAGTGATAAAAAAAGACAAGATCGTCAATCTTCATGTCCTTCATGAAATTGCGAGCTTGGTAATTTCGAACACCATCCCATGGGGACGGTCCTTGTTGTTTAAGGTCATCTATTGAAAACGCATCAGGCTCGGATTTTATTAGCCAATATTGAGACATATTTTCCTCAGTGTCATAGCGAGACAGTTGGGTGCTTCACGATCCATGGTATTTTATCTACAATGAGGGCATTAAGCCATGGAATAGGTCATGCGCGAAATCGTTTGAAGGCGACATACAGGTTTCAAACAAGCGCGCTTTTTTGTAATGGATGGACACTATGAGTCAATTTGCCTGCACAGAATTCTCTGCTCTGGAAAAAGAGCTCAAAGATGACTTACTAGAGTGCTACCAAGAAGCCCAACAAGAAATCGAAAACATCATCAATAATATCGAAGATGACGGCTTTTCTTTCGACAAACTCGATACGTTATTTCGTTCGCTTCATAGTATGAAAGGAAACTGCTCTGTCTGTTTTCTGGATCCTTTGGTGGCGGCCCTTCACAGTTTAGAAGAAATTGTGGATGGCATGCGGGGCGGCTATATCGCTTATCACTATGACTTAGGCGATGTGATCAATGTGGTGCTGGAGCAAGTGGGTTGCCTATTGCAAGATCTGTATCAATACCACGGCGCCGAGCGTTTGGTGTTGGAAAAGTTACAGTCAGGACTGGACGCTATTTATGGCTGTGAAAACGACGCCAACCGACCAAGCCTTGCTCGTTCTTTATTAGAAGATATCGCGGTTGAGTTAAGCGATGCACCGATCGGCGCAAAAACGACGTCGCTTTTGGTGAAGGTCAATTACAGCGCTGTGCAGCAAGCAGACATCGAGCAATTTCGATTATTCAGCACCAAGCTAAACCGTTTGCTAGGTTACTCTGAGGAGCGTAGTGAACGCATTCTTAAACTGAGCCAATTGATCAATCTAGAATGCCAAACACCAGAAGATCCCGCTCAACTCAGTGCCGCAGCCTACATGCATAATATGGGGATGGCGGTGGTGTTGAACTGCCAAGATGACGAGGAGGCCAAGCGTCAGGCAGAATTAAATCATCCTATGGTCGGCGCCAAACTGCTCGACAAACACCTTGGCTGGGATGCCGCAGTCGCCATGGTGAAAACCCATAAAGAACGTTTTGATGGCAGCGGTTTTCCGGCTGGATTGGTGGGGCCTTTAATTCCTCAAGGGGCCTTCTTGTTGGCCATTTCTGTGATGTTTATTGACGTTGTCTGGGGGAAGTCGGGCAGCGAATATCGAAAAAGTTCGATGCGAGCGATTCAACAGGTTAACTTTGAAAGTGGCAAAGGCTTTCCTCCTCGTTTGGTGGAATCCTTTAACGCGGCGATTCGCAAGGTCATAGTGGCGCGCAGCCAATAATCACTGCTAACATGCTTGTTCTATGTCTTTAATTTTCTGTGTTTTTCTATGACTGATTCGCTTTCTACAGCCAGTGCTGTGGCGGTAACGCCGGCTAAAATGCCACTGGTTTTTCACCCTCACTACAGCATACCGTTTCCGGCAGGGCATCGTTTTCCGATGCACAAATTTCGCTTGCTCGCAGAGACCTTGCGTGAACAAGGTATTTTGAGCGCTGAAAACGAGCATCAACCCATACCCTTATCGTTAACCACACTGATGCAGGCTCATGATAAAGGGTATGTTCAGCGCTTTATTCGTGGCGATTTGAGTGTCCAAGAAGTCAAAGAAATTGGTTTGCCTTGGTCTGAGTGGCTAGTAGAGCGTACCTTGCGTGCGGTTTCTGGCACCATACTTACCAGTGAGTTGGCCTTGCAACATGGGTTGGCCTGTCACCTGGCGGGTGGCACACACCATGCGCACCCTTCCCATGGTGCAGGCTTTTGTATTTTTAATGATTTGGCTGTCGCGGCATTGGCTTTGGTGAACTCAGGCAAAGCCAAAAAAGTGCTGATCTTGGATTGCGATGTGCATCAGGGCGATGGCACCGTTGCCTTCTTTCAAGATCGGACTGACATCATACCAATCTCTTGGCATTGCGAAGAAAACTACCCTAGTGTGAAACAAACAAAAGGCATCAACATCGCCATTCCCAAAGGGGCAGATGACGAGCAATATTTAGCCATCTTAAAAAGCACGCTGCCGAACTTATTAGCGCAACATCAGCCTGATTTTATCTTCTATGATGCCGGTGTCGATGTGCACAAAGAGGACCGGCTAGGCTATGTCAACCTAACCGATAAGGGGGTGCTGGCGCGAGATCACTTCGTGATCGCCACTTGTGTAGCGCTGGGCTTGCCTGTTGCCTGTGTGATTGGTGGTGGCTATGACCGGCAAGAAGAAAAAGTGGCGTGGCGGCACAGTTTATTGCACCAAGCGGCGAATCGAGTTTGGCAAGAAAGCCCGCTCTCGTGTTTGTAATGCGCGAACCCTGATAGGTCACAGACGCCTGTTGGCAAGAAAAAGAAGCGTTAAGGGCAGTCGTGAAAAAGAATAGGGAAAAGTGTTAAGCGCTCATGGTTCGATATTGAATAATCAGATTAATGATTTCGTGATCACTACTGGTGGACTCAAGGGACTTATCGATGGATGTTCTTTGAGGTAGGTAGATATTAAATTTTGAGCGCAGCATAGTCGCTACCTGGTCATCCGCAGTGGGGTCAAACCCTTCGCCTGCAAAGTTCTGAATTCGTTGAAAAATAAAGTGCTTATCTGTCATAAAACGCCTGTCTCTTAGTGTGTAATAACGTCATTGTTCCATGGGGTAACCAACAAGCACTTTGTTTAGAAGTGCCTCTTTAGCGTACGGAATAGTGGTGTAATGAAGCGTGTTCAAAGCGGTGAGGAAACACCGATCTGTTATTAAGTTGTTTTAATTTACATCATAGGGGCACCTATTACCGTGATCAACAGCAACAAAATGCAATGTAAGTGCCAACATCTTACCTCATAACCTCGCCAGCCCATTACTTTAATTTGATAAGAATTGGTATAGAGAGGGTAAAGAACAAGAGTCGGGCGTCTGTGGAGCACCGATTGCTTGCTATAGATGCCTTTTTGCTGACGTTCTAGAGGGACAGTCAGTGAATAAAATCAACCTAAGCCTTGCTGCTGTAGGCCTTAAAAAAGGCGGCAGATAGTCATACCTTCCCTAGGCAATGTTCGCTCTCTTTTCAAGTGATGCAATGTTCAACACTGAATTTATGCTGCTACCATTATAAAAAGCTCAGCTTTTATTTAAGATCTGGCTTGTAGAAACCAATCTCTTTTTTAGAAATGATCCTTTCCTAAAAAATAAATGATTGATCTGTATGGCGTTATTTTATAGAGAATGCCTTATAAAAAGTGCAAGTTTGACCTTGCACTTTAAAAGGCAATTCTGTGAAAACTTATTCGCTAAATTGAATCAAACCATAACATCGCAGTGGCAAGATCTTCAATGGAGGAGCCAACCGCTTTAAATACGGAGATATCATTTTCTGGGTCGTTAAATTGTTGACGTCCAGCATGAACACCACGGCTTAATGTGAAAAAATCACCTATTATATGGTCCGCTGTGATTGCACCGCTTTTGATTGGGGCAATAAAGTCGCCCGTTTCAGTTAGTGCTGCTTCTTTGAAATCGGCGAATACCTGTGCTTTTTGCATTAGAGAATCATCGGCTTCTCGCATATTAGGGGTAAAACTACCGATCAAATCAACGTGTGTTCCAGGTGTTACCCATTCTCCTAGTACCAACGGCTCTTCACTTAATGTGGCACAACTGACAATATCGGCCCAAGCGACGGTGTTAGGTAGCTCTTCTTTGCTGACGACACTGGCTTTAATCTTCATGTCTGTTTGAATTTGGTCGACCAAGCGGGCCGCTGAAGCCTCATAAATATCAAAGACTTTAATCTCTTCTATATCACGCACTTCATGCATTTCAGCGCCATTATGGTCACTCACCTAGACACCTTCGAAAATCCTAGACTTATCGGGTCTTAAAACATAAATCAGCGACCACCCCTCTACTGCAATACAAGCATGTTATAGAAAAGTTTATGTCGACTTTCATGGATGAAATCTATTTTTGTCATGTTGTATTGAGCTTAAAAATACCCTTTCAAATACTTTTTAAAGAAGACAAATATTTGTCGTCACGTTTGCCCAAGATCGCGGCAAATACTCGTGGTCAAATCCTTTTAAACGCAGGGGATGTAGTCATCATAAAGTGCTTAGGATTTTAAAGGGAAATGACCCCTTGCTCTGTGCTCATGCAGGCTTAGGAGTTCAGTCGGTTGCGGATAAGAATAATCGGTGTTTTCGATGAGGCAGGCGGCAGTTTCGAAGAGAAACGCCGATTGTGTATCAGGTTGTTGGAACCTGCGAGGTCAAATCCCTTTAAACGCAACGGATGTAGTCATCATAAAGTGCTTAGGATTTTAAAGGGAAATGCCTCCTAGTCTGATGACCCTTTGGTTGAGGAAGGCAAAGCATTGAGTTGCTTAGTTCATGGCTTTGACCACGGCGGTGACGCCGACAATCACCATTTGCATGCCGATGACCGCGAGAATTAACCCCATTAAACGGGTGACGATATCAAGGCCGCTTTTGCCTATGAGTGCCAGAATGCGCGAGCTAAAAATAAAGCAGAAAAAAGTGATGATGCACAAAACAGCAAACACAGACAGGGTGACTAATATGCCTGATACCCCCCCTGACGAAGAGTAATTCATTGCCGTTGCAATGGTGCCAGGACCAGCAAGCAGTGGCACGGCCAAAGGCGACACAGCAATGTCTGTTTCGTCATGCTCTTGTGCAGAATGCATTTTAGAGGTGTGTCCATTCAGCATGTGATAGCCGACGAGAAACACTAAAATACCGCCGGTTATTCTCAGCGCAGAAATGGTGATTCCAAATAAATGAAAGATGGCTTTGCCAAGTAGGGCAAAAGACAAGATGACGATGAAAGTGATGACCAATGCTTTCGCGGCGATTTTAATTTGCTCCGCTTTGCTTTTGTCTCCGACTAAGCCCGCGAAGGCGGCGGTGTTTGCGATAGGGTTCATAATGGCGAAAAAGCCCAAAAAGACCGTGATCATTTGCGTATACAGATCGCTCATATCGTTACTCTTCCTTGTATGGCGCTAATGCGCTTGTGAGTCATTTGCGCGCCCATGTTACTACTAACCATTTATACGCCGCAATAAATAGCCCAGCGGTCATTCGCCCCGGTGGGACCGCGGGCTAAAAAGGACAGGGTGCGACGAAGGCGAGCCAGGCTTTGGTAAAAGGATGGCGGAATTCGAGGCGATACGCGTGCAGCAGTAATCTAGGGTCGGCTTCGGAGTATTCTGGGTCGTAGAATTCATCGCCGATGATCGAGTGTCCGATGCTTTGCATGTGCACACGAAGTTGATGGGAACGACCCGTGTAGGGCGTTAGCCGAACGCGAGTGGTGTTGCCTTCGTAGGCCATTGGCTCCCAAAAGGTGATGGAATCTTTACTCCATTCGTCAGTACAAACGATTTGCCTTGGCCGGTTTGGCCAGTCGCAACGTAACGGTTTGCGCACTTCTCCTCGTTGGCCTAAAAGTTTACCGCGCAGCAAGGCGCGGTATTCTTTTTTGACTTCTCGTTCACGAAAATGTGCGTACATGCGCTTTTGGCATTCGTGGGTTTTGGCCACCAGAATCAATCCTGAGGTGGCTTCGTCCAATCGATGAATGGCAAAGGCTTCACCAAACTGCTGCTCAGCACGATACAAAATAGAATCTTGTTTGTCTGGACCGCGACCGGGTACAGACAAACAATTCGCTGGTTTGTTGATCACAACAAACCAGTCGTCTTCATAGAGTATCTCTAGGGTAGAGTCTGGTGCTCGTCTAGATGATGGCGTTGGCACGAATGGCTATTCCGGTTTAGTGGTTAGAATGATTCGAATCGCATCCAAACGGATTTGGTGTTCATCAATGCGCACTAAGCCTTCTTGCATGTTTGTTTCTAGGCGTTCGATGTCTTCTTCGGTGATCGCAGAATTGAATGTTTTAAGTTCACTTAAACGCTCAATTTCACTTTGACAGCGATGCTGATAAGACGATTTTGCCGCCTGCACAATAGGGCGAGCTTGGTCTTGAGCGTTGAGCTGATGAGTTTGTAATACTTCGATCAGATTTTTGCGCAAGGCAGCAACCCATTGTTCTGCAACGCGGTTTGGCACGCCTTTTAGTTTTTCAGCCCACTTATCCGCGGTAAATTGCTGGTGCAGGAATTTGCCATTGGAATCAGACAATTGCCACATTGGCGTCATCGGCAGTGATTGCGCCAGCTTCAATCGAGGGTGTGCTGTCGCTTCGATGACAAACATACTTTCGACCAAGACTGTGCCTTCTGGTAAGGCGGCAATAGGCAAGATAGCGGAGGTGAGTTTGCCTGAATCAAAGCCTTGGACTTCGTCCATTAGCATGGTGATCAGTGGGTGTTCCCACGTTGCAAAGGCCACATCTTCACGCTGGCTCGCTTGACGGCGATCCAACATCAGCATTTTGCCTTCTTCTTCGATGCCAGGCAGAGCTTCTAGCATCATGTCGGTTGATGGACGAATGAACCAAGCGCTTTGCTCAGGGTTGTCGTTCATGCATTCGGCGTGAATGTTAAAAGCGTGGGTCACGTCTTCGATGTAGTTATGCAGGCCGTGGATGGCTTGGTCATTGATCTGTGTGATCAATTCACGAGCGCGTTCAGGGCGACAAGAACTCATTTCCAATAGACGATTGCGGCCTTCTTCCATCTGCTTCAGCAACGCTTCGTGATACACATTGGCTTCTTCAAGCAAGGTGGTGTCATCGTCTTGCCCATGCAGATAAGCGTATAGGCTATCGCGGAAGGCTTCTTCCACTTTGTCGCCTGCGCCTGTGGTGCGGCAGAATGCATTCAGTGCATCGTGATACCAATGGAATAGGCGTTCTTGCACACTGTTGGCAAGGTAAGGCACGTGAATTTGCACGTCTTCACGTTGTCCTAAACGGTCCAAACGACCGATACGTTGCTCAAGCAAGTCAGGGTGTTCAGGTAAGTCATACATCACTAGGTGATGGCTAAACTGGAAGTTACGACCTTCACTGCCGATTTCAGAACAAACGAGAATTTGTGCGCCTTCTTCGTCAGCAAAATAAGCGGCCGCGCGATCGCGATGGATCAATGGCATTTGCTCATGGAAATCGGCGCTTTGGAAGCCGGCAAACGTAAGCTGGTCATTTAGCCATTGGGCCATGTCAGCGGTATGACAAATCACCAATACTTTATCTGCTTGGCATTCTAGGAACTCTTTTAGCCAGTTCCAGCGCGGGTCTTTTTCCCACAATCCATCTTGAACGTCTGTTTCAGGCTGAACATGGTGTGTTGCAGAGGCAAAAAACTCGTTATTTTCAAGCGGGTAGCTGTGCAATGCTCGATTAGGGAAGCCGCCGACAGCCGCTCGGGTGTTACGGAACATTTCACGCCCAGTACCGTGGCGATCAATCAGCCAACTAATGGCTTCTTTGGCCGCTTCGGCGCGTTGCTCAGGGTTGCCATCGGTTAGGTTGGTGAACCATTCTTTGGCTTTTACTTCCTCTAGGTAGTCGCCAAATGTGGTCGGCCAATCGTGCTCTGCAGCGTTGTCATCCTGTGTGGTGATTGGCAACAAGGCTTCCGCTAAGCTGGCGGCTTGTTTGAATGCCTGTTGTTGCGCTTGGTAACGCTCGAAATCGTGATAGCGATCGGCATCCAGTAATTGCAAACGAGAGAAATGTTCGCGTTCGCCGGTCTGCTCTGGTGTTGCGCTGAGCAGTAACAAAGATTCTGATTTTTCAGCAAGGCGGGCAACCACCTGGTAACCGATGCTCGGTGTTTCTGGGTGCCACGCTAGGTGATGCGCTTCATCCACAATCACCATGTCCCATTCTGCGTCTAGCATGTGCTGGGCGGCTTTCGGGTGCTGGCTTGCCCAATCGATTGGGGCAATCACAAAGGGTTGTTGTTCAAATGGGTTGTCGTCACCGTCCATGAAATCTTCATACACAGCGTCGTTAATCAAGCTAAATGGCTGATGGAAACGACGTAGCATTTCAACCAACCATTGGTGTTGCAGGTTGGTTGGGGTGAGGATCAAGGCGCGTTTACACAGACCGTTTAATAGGCGTTGATGCAAGATCAAGCCGGCTTCTAGGGTTTTACCCATGCCCACTTCGTCACATAAGAGGGCGCGTGCTTGTGGGCGATTTGCGATGTCGTGCGCTAGGTAAATTTGGTGTGGCAAAAGCTCTGCTTTTAAGCCCATTAACCCACGCACTTGGGACGCAGCGTTGGCGGCTTGGTGCTCCAATGTATGGCGGCGTAAGTCAAACCACATGCGACGGGCAGGTGACAAGGCTAAAATGGAATCCAGTTCATTTTTGTCGTTACGTGGAAATTGGATAAGAGACTCTTCCAGCCAATCGTCATCGTCGCTAATGCGGTATTCGATGAGCCCGTCAATTTCTTCCACTTCCAGTACCGTGAAGGTTTCATCTTTGAAAGACAATTGGTCGCCAGGTGTGAGTGTACGGCGTACAAGACTGGTTTGGTCGTTTGAGTATTGGCGATCTGCTTCTGCATCGGGAAAATGCAACAAGAAGGATTTGTTTTGTTTTTCAATGATCATGCCGACGCCAAGATCAGGCTCGTTGCGGCTACTCCATCTTTGTCCAGTTTGGTACATAGTTACTCTTTGTCCGGTTCAATTAACGTTAAGCTGCCTTGGCATAAGTCAGTCAGTGCTTGTTTCTGCTCAGGCCAAGTGCGTTCTATAACAGCAAGATCAATGATAATGCTGTCGGTGTAGGTTTTGTTGTTTACCTCAATGTCGCTTTGCTCTAAAAAATATTCGACCTTACCCAATAGAGAGTAGGTGATTTTTAGTTGAACAGGGACGCGCGGGTAAACATTTTCATATTCTGTTTGTGTTAAGGCTTCTTGTACGGCTTGGCTATAGGCTCTTACTAGCCCGCCAGCGCCGAGTTTAATGCCACCAAAGTAGCGAGTAACGACGACCGTCGTTTCGCCAAAATCTGAATGCTGTAGCACATTTAACATGGGTTTTCCGGCGGTGCCTTTGGGCTCGCCATCGTCACTTTGATCCCACAAATGCACGTTGTTGGGGGCGCCCGCGACAAAGGCCCAGCAATGATGATTCGCGTCTGGGTACTGGGCGCGTATTTCGTCTATGAAGGCTTTGGCGGCATCACGGCCTTGAGTTCGACTTACTCGCGTAATGAACTGGCTATTTTTAATTTCAAGATCAAAGCGTTGCGTGTGTGTTGGGCTTAAGTAGTAATCCATGTAAACTTATCAATTGAATTCAAGAGTGATTGATTTCACTATAAAAATAGCGGGTTTTAATTCATATGACAGATTGGCTTTCACAATCGGTTTGGGCGTTATCGGGCTTTTGTGTGGGCGCGATTCTACTGTCTGGCCTTGCCAGCCTTATTGTACAGGCTATGCGTCGTCAGTGGCACCATACACAAGAAAAAATGCAGCAACAAAATGAGGAGTTAATGCGCCTCGTTGAGCAATCTAAGGAACAGATTCACTATCTCGAAAAAGAATCCATTACGTTAGAACAGCAATTTGCCGCAGCGCAAAGCGTTTGGCAGGAAAAAGAAGCGTTTTATCGTGAGCAGAAGAAACAGAACGAAACCGAATTTAAACAAATGGCCCATGAGATTATGAGCCAGCAAGGGCAGCATTTGGCAAAAGAAAACGAGCGCCAACTGGGTTCTTTACTGACGCCGCTTGGCAGCCAAATTCAGAAGTTTCAAGAAAGCGTGGACAAAAGCTATCAAGAAGAGGCCAGAGAGCGCTTTTCTTTGGTTCGAGAAATCAAAAGCTTACAGCAACTGAATCAGAAGATCAGTGACGATGCCATGAGCTTGACGACGGCATTAAAAGGGCAAAACAAACTGCAAGGTGGCTGGGGTGAAGTCATCTTGGAGCGTATTTTAGAAAAGTCGGGGCTAGAAAAAGGCCGGGAATACGATGTACAGATGTCCTTGCAAACAGAAGAGGGAAGACGGTTGCAGCCTGATGTGGTGATTCATCTTCCTGAAGGTAAGCAAATCGTAGTGGACTCTAAAATGGTGTTGGTGAGCTACCTTGCTTATATGGAAGCGGACAACGATGAGGCAAGAAATCGGGCGTTAAAACAGCACCTCGAAGCGGTACGCCGTCATATGAAAGAGCTTAGCGCTAAGTCTTATCATGACCTTCCTGGCATTACTTCGTTGGACTTTGTGCTCCTGTTTATTCCCATCGAGGCGGCGTTTGGTCTGGCGTTACAGGCGGACAACGGTCTCTTTAGTGAAGCGTTTGAGCACAATATTATTATTGTGGGGCCATCTAACTTGTTGGCCACTTTGCGGACTATTCAGAACATTTGGCGCAATGAAAAGCAGAGCCAAAACGCCATTGAAATTGCCCGTCAAGCAGGGGCTATGTACGACAAGTTCGCTGCTTTTGTGCAGGATATGGATGACATTGGTAGCAAGTTAGACGCGGTAGGGCGCAGTCATGATGCGGCGTTGAAAAAACTGAGCTTAGGCCGAGGGAACTTATTGGCGCGCGCTGAAAAACTGAAACAGATGGGCGCAAAAACCACCAAGGCGCTGCCCGCAGAGCGCCTGAATGACGCTCTGAGTGACGAATCGGAAGACGCTTAATTCGTATCGTTTCTAGGAAAAGACCAAAGCACGTCGACCTTTTTAGCATAAGGTGCCGCTTGAATATCAAGATAGATAGCCTGCGTCACTTTTTGCAGGTTCGCGTCTTCTGGCAATTTACTAGAATCGGCCACCAGTTCGATGTCTAAGCTGTCTGCAAGATAATGCAAGCGAGTCTGATCAATATTTAAGTACGCCGTGTGCTGACGCAATAAAAAACGTAAATCCGCCAATACTTGGTGCCTTGCTGGTCGTTTCAGGTACTCAGGCTTGGCGCCTTCAGCCGACAACACTTCGTCGAAGTCTTCTTCTGGGTCAATGTGTACTAACACGTCGACCACTTGCGGGTGCGCTTTACGAATGGTGTAAGACACCAGTTCACCCAGAAAATGCCCTTCACTGACGCTGGCATGGCTTGGTACATGAATGTGCATATCAAGGTAAATTTTACCCGCCATCGAGCGTGCCCGCACATCGTGGGGCGCCATGACATTTTTTAGGCTGTCTGCGGTTTCTTTGATCTTGGCGATAAGCTTTGGGTCTGGGGCGCTGTCGACCAATTCGCTTAAACTCTCCCAGATCATGCTAAGCGCCATCTTACCAATCAATAAAGCCACCACGATGGACGCCAGCATATCAGCCCATCCGTAGCCGAAATACACCCCAATGAGGCCGACTAACACAGCAACCGAAGACAGGGCATCACTGCGACTGTGCCAAGCGTTGGCAATCAACAGCTTGCTGCTGATTTCTTCGCCCGCTTTTTTGGTATAGTGAAAAATGGCTTCTTTAATGCCAATGGTGGCCAGCAACGCCGCCATGCCATACCAGGTGAATTGCGCTTCTTTCTGGTTATCCAGTGATTCATAGGCAATGCCTACCGCGACCGCGACCAATACCATGCCTAAAAAGACCGTGGTCACGGTTTCAAAGCGTAAGTGTCCGTATGGGTGTTTTTCGTCAGGCCCTTGGCGCGCATTAGAAGACGCGAAATAAACAAACACATCGGTGATTAGATCGGACAATGAGTGTATGCCATCGGCAATCAGTGCTTGGGATTGAGAGAAATAACCGGCAACAATTTTCGCGGCGCCTAAGATGGCATCCCAAATTGCTCCCATCAGGGTAACTCTTTTGGCAATAGCTTGTTCTTGCTGAAGTTTTGTCATAAAACGCTCATCAATATGGTTTCCAGATTGAGTTTAATAGCACTCAATAGCGTCTGTTGTGTCTAACTTTATTCTGGGGATCTGCATGTTATCTGGCTTCCCGAATGTTCTCCCCAGTGTTATCCACGATATCTGTGGAAAACGTTGGGGAGTGGTTAAAACTCAGGCACGTTTTATGCTTCTGGGATTTCAAACCAAAGGCAGTAAGAGGCATAGAACTCGCGCAGTGTCAGCGACATCAAGGAGAAGTTGGCATCCATGTCGGATAAACCGCCACCTTGAGAGTCATTAAAGGCCGCTTCTTTTAGCGCATCATCAAATTTGATTTTGCGTAAGGTCAGATCTTCATGCAATACAAAGGTCAGTTTGTCTGTCCAGCGTAGGGCTAAAGATTTTACCGCCATGCCTTGCTCTAGGTGGCGTGTTACATCTTCTGATAGTGGTTCTAATGCTTTAAAGCGGATCGTCGCTTTTTCTTCTGAACCGTCTTGAATTTCACATTCGTCGCCGGTTTCTAGGCTAGCAGGCACTTCATTTTTGGTCAGCCAGTCGGTCATCAAAGACGCCGGTGAAACTTGAGCTTGCAGCGGAGACATAGGGAAGCTACCTAGCGTGGTTTGCAGGTGCTTGAAAAGCAATTCGGTCATGCTTGCGTTGGTGCTGTTGATAACTAAGATTTTGGCTTTTAAATCAATATATGCCCAAACGTCTGTGCGTTTTGAAAACGCTTTAGGGCGCAACGTGAAGACCAATTCGTCCTTCATGTCGGTTTTCTCTTTACGACCGACTTTGCGTCCTTCTATTAATTCGATTTCGGCCACCTTGGCTTCCAGTTCTTCACGAACTACCGCCGCTGGCAATACTTTTTCTTCTTTGCCTGCACGGAATAACAAGCAGTGGTCGCTGGCCAGACTCCATTGTTCGCTGTTGCGAATTAATGGCAGCCAGCCGAAAGAAAACTCTTCTTGTGAGCCACATTCTTTTAGTGGGAACTCAGGAATTTTATCAATGAGCTCATTCGTATCGAGTGACTCTGTGTCTTTTAATTGAAAAATCTGGGCGTTCTTGAACCACATAATTATCGTCTCACGGCTTCTTTAAAATGTTTTCGACAAACGGACAAATAGCGGTCGTTGCCACCAATTTCTACCTGGGCGCCTTCTTTTACTGGATGGCCTTGTTCATCAAGGCGAATCACCATAGTGGCTTTGCTGCCACAATGACAAACGGTTTTCAGCTCGATTAATTTATCTGACCAAGCGAGTAGGGCGTTACTGCCTTCGAATAACGCCCCTTGGAAATCGGTTCTAATACCGAACGCCAAGACGGGAATGTCCAGCGAGTCAACCACATCAGACAATGCATACACTTGTTCTTTGGTAAGAAACTGAGCTTCATCGATCAAGATACAACTTAGCTTGGTTGCTTGATGTTGTGCGTCGATCTGCGACCAAAGATCGGACTCTCTGGTAAAGACTTGAGCCTCTGCATTAATGCCAATACGAGAAGCAATTTGCCCGCTTTCATAACGGTCGTCAATAGCGGCCGTCAGTAACATGACTTCCATTCCGCGTTCTTGGTAATTGTGAGCGGACTGCAAGAGTATGGTGGATTTTCCCGCATTCATTGCAGAATAATAAAAGTACAGTTTGGCCATAGTAAGTCAGTTAATCGAGTTGTTATGCGTGGGTTTATAGTCAGCGAAAAGTCTTGTTACAGACGCAGGCTGGCTAGCGGGTCGGCTTTTTTAGCTTCCCTGTTTTTGACTTTGAAAAAGACAAGGCAATTTGCATGGTTAGCCATTCAGAGCGTTTTACATCGTTTAGCTCACAGAGCTGGTCAAGCTTGGTGATGGTTTCTTCATCAACCAATAATTCTAACCGTTTCAGCCCAAGGGCTTTTTCTTTTTCGCGTTGGATGCGTTTGTTTGCTTTTAGTTGATCTTTTCGATTCAACGGTTGGCTTCGAGGTCGACCTCGAGGAGAGCCAAATAAGTCGATAGTGTTTCTATCGGCGGACGATTTTGCCATGGTATTCCGTACATACAATCAAAAAGTAGAATAAAACGGGGCGTTGAGCAGGGGGGTAATCCCTGTATCGCCTTATTATGAATTTCAGCGCGCTATTATGTGGGAATTTTGATGTCAGTCCAAGACCAAAGCCACGAGTTTGCGTTTAATAAAGAAAAAGGCAGTGTGAAAACACACTGCCTTTTTGGGTAATCCCGCCAGGATTAAGATCAGTTGTGGCTGGCGGCTTGCTGTGCCTTAGCGGCGGCTTCTGCTTTTTGGTTAATGGCAATGAAGTCCAGCAAAATTTCTGATGCTTCGTGAGCATAAGCGTCGTCATCGGCTTTGTCAGATGGCTTGATGTCATCGACTGATTTAACCAACTCTAGGCCAAGGGCTTTGCGACGCGTGTTTTCTCTGTCCAATTCTCTTTTCTTATTCGCCGCGGCTTGTGCTTCGCGAACCTTTTCATTCAAAGAGATGGTTTTGTATTTTTCTGCTTGGGCTTTGTAGTCTTTGATTTGATCTACCACCGCAATAAAGTTTGGGTCCTTCTTGATGCGCGCGTTATGGCGTGGCTCAAGCAGTGGTACATAGGCCTCCATGTTCCAATAGACTGGGTAGCGTGTTTCATGGATTTTGTCCCATGGTAGCGGATTGTCTAATGCGCTTTCACCGACCAGTTTGTCGTCAATCAAAGAAGGGAAGGCAATGTCTGGGATAACCCCTTTGTGCTGGGTACTTTCACCTGAGATGCGGTAAAACTTCGCTTGAGTGACTTTAAGTTGGCCTTTGTCCATGTCTTGAAGTACTTGGACTGTGCCTTTACCAAAGGTTTGACTGCCCAGGATCAAGGCGCGGCCATAGTCTTGCAAAGCCCCTGCGACGATTTCAGACGCGGATGCGCTCATACGGTTGGTTAACACAGCAAGAGGGCCGCTGTAGCTGATTTCTCCGTCGCTGTCGCCAAGTGGCGTAACACGCCCTTTTTGATCGCGAATTTGCACCACAGGGCCAGATGGAATAAATAGGCCTGCTAGTGAGTTTGCTTCTTGCAATGAGCCGCCACCGTTGTTTCTAAGGTCAAGGATAAGCGCGACCACGCCTTCTTTGCGCAATTCTTCGATCAGCTTCTTAGTGTCACGAGTGGAGCTCTTGTAGTTTTTGTCGCCACGTTGGATGGCCGCAAAATCAGAATAAAAGGTAGGTAAGTGGATAATGCCTACCTTGTAGTCTTTACCATCACGCTTAATGTGGATGATGTCTTTTTTCGCAGACTGGTCTTCCAGTTTTACTTTTTTGCGGACTATGGTGATTTTTTTACTGGTTTGGCCATCGCCTTTACTTGGAATCACTTCCAGATTTACCTTGGTGTCTCGCTCACCGCGAATCATTTCGACCACATCATCAAGTCGCATGCCAACAATATCGACCATGGGTTTGCCTTCTTGGCCAACGGCAATGATTTTGTCGTTAGGGGCTAGGTCGGTCTGAGTGGCGGCTGGGCCACCTGGAACCAAACGAACTATCTTGGTGTAGTCGTCATCGGCCTGCAGTACCGCACCAATCCCTTCTAAAGAAAGGCTCATGTTGATGTTGAAGGTTTCTGATGCGCGTGGCGCAAAATAAGACGTATGAGGGTCCAATGTTGCGGTAATCGAATTGGCGAAGATTTGGTAAACATCCACGGCGTTCGTTTGGTCTACTTGGCGCAGCTGGTTTTTATAGCGGCGTTCTAATGTGTCGATGATCTTCTCTTCGGAATCACCGTTCATCTTAAGCACCAAAGCGCGGTTTTTTAAACGCTTGCGCCAGTATTCGTTTAGCTCGCTTTCAGAGGTTGCCCACTTTAACTTATCAGGGTCATTATTCAGTGACTCTTTTTTTGTGTAGTCAAAGGATTTGACGATTTTTGGAATGTCTTTTTCAACGCTGTTTAGACGATCTTCGATGCGCTTTGAATAGAGGTTGTAGATGGTGTAAGCCACTTGTGTGTCGCCATTGCGTAAGGCATCGTCAAAGCTGTCTTTGTATTGTGATAACGCATCCACATCGCTTTGCAGTAAAAAGCTTTTAGATGGGTCGAGAGAGTCCAAGTAATAATCAAAGGCTTCTTCTGAAATTCGATCATCAATCGTAGGTTTGTCATAATGTTCGCTTTCTAGCATACTCACTAGTTCTTTGGATACTGTGTCGTACTCATGTGGCGGTTGAAGTTCTGTGTAGGCAGATGCTTGCGTCGAGGCAAAGATTAGACCCGTGAAAAGGCAAAACAATAGGTGTTTATAATTCATCCGGTGTGGGTTCTCTTGGTCTGTATTTACGTTATTGAGTAAAATCATATTAGACACAGAGCAGTAAGGCCAGCCTAACTGCTAAAAAGTCACTTTTTTAAGGTATTGTCCTTTCAGGAAATTATGGAATATTCTAGCTTTAATCATACTTTGTTATCTTTTTTACAAGATTCTCCCACTCCTTTTCATGCCACAGACAGCATGCGCCAAGCATTAACCAATGCGGGTTTCATTGAACTATTAGAAGAAGATAGTTGGGTGATTGATGAAGGTGGAAAATATTTTGTGACCCGTAATGACTCGTCACTGATTGCCTTTACGAGTCCGCAATTGGATTTTCATCAAAGTGGCTGGCGAATGATAGGGGCGCATACAGACAGTCCGTGCTTAAAGCTGAAACCGAATGCTCATGTGCAGCGTCATGGCCATCACCAATTGGGTGTGGAAGTGTATGGCGGGGTGTTGCTGCACACCTGGCTAGACCGTGACTTGTCGATCGCAGGTCGCGTTAGTTACAAAAACCAAGACGGTGACATTAGTAGCCGTCTGGTGGACTTTAAAGACCCTATTGCTGTGGTTCCTAATCTGGCCATCCATTTGAATAGAAAAGCCAATGAAGCGTTTTCTGTGAACCCACAAAACGAAATTTTGCCTATTTTATGTGGCGCAGAAAACACATTCGATCTGCAACTTTTGCTGAAAACTCAAATTGAGAAGCAGCATCCAGATGCGAAAGTGGCAACCATATTGGATTTTGAGCTCAGCCTTTACGATACTCAGAAGCCGTCGTTAGTGGGCTTGCATCAAGAGTACATTTGCTCCGCTCGATTGGATAATTTGCTGAGTTGCTTTGTTGGTATGCAAGCGTTATTGGATTCAGATAATCAGCGTCCAAGTTTGTTGATTTGTACCGATCATGAAGAGATTGGCAGTTTGTCTGCTTGTGGCGCGAATGGGCCGTTTTTGGAAGATGTACTGCGTCGCTTATCGCCAAATCCAGAGCAATATGTACAGGCTATGCAGCGTTCGATGTTGGTGTCTGCAGACAACGCGCATGCGTTGCATCCGAATTACGCTAGCATGCACGATGCAAATCACGCTCCTATGATTAACCAAGGTGCGGTGATCAAGATTAACGCGAATCAGCGTTATGCCACCAACAGCGAAACGGCGAGTGTGTACCGGGATATTGCCGCTGAAGAAAACTACACAGTACAGAGCTTTGTCGTGCGCAGCGACATGGCGTGTGGCAGCACGATTGGGCCGATAACCTCTGGAGAAATCGGTGTGCCGACGATCGATATTGGCTTGCCAACTTTTGGTATGCACTCCATTCGTGAATTAGCTGGTAGCCATGACGCTCATGGGCTTTATAAGGTGCTGGCGCGCTTTACTAAGCGTGCTAAGTTGATCGCGCGTTAAGAGCGAGTCCTTGATAAAAAAATGCCGAAGTGTGAATGAGTTCACGCTTCGGCATTTTTTATGGTGCTAGCGGGTGGTTTTTAGCGCGCAGCGATTAGCTTCTGCTGACAAGCCACTTGTCTAGGCTTTTGATCTTGTCTTCTGTTAGCTCACCTGTGACTTCAAGCAATTGAAGTTGCTGCAAGACGAAGTTGTAGCGGTATTGTTGTAAGGCGTCAATCGCATCAAACAAGTTGGATTGAGCGTCTAATAACTCAACCAAGTTACGTGTTCCTACTTCGTAGCCGGCTTTGCTGGCTTCCAATGCACTGCGACGAGACTTGATCAGTACTTTCTGTGCTTGTACTTGTGCCACAGACGTTTGCAAGTTAAGAACCAAGCTGCGGATGTTTAGCTCAATGGTTTGCAATGAGTCATCGCGGGACTCTCGGCTCGACTCGGCTTCTGCCGCAGCCTGTCTAATGGACGCATTGATCGAGCCACCGCTGTAAAGTGGCATACTAAGCGCTAAGCCAACGGTGGCATTATCGTAGTTGCCATCACCGGATGATACGTCTTCACTGTAGTCATAGTTAGAACGAGATAATGATCCTGTGATAGACACAACAGGCGTGCGGCCGCTGGCTCTTTTTAGATCGATGTTGTTATCGGCACTTTGTACCGCAAGATCAAGGATGTTCAACTCTTTGTTGTTCTTGACCGCTTTTTGGATCAGAGAATCCACTGACATGTTTGGATCAAGCTGGATCGGGTAATCTTTTGAAAGTTCAGGAATGTCTGTAATAACACGACCGGTTAACTGCAACAGCACCTTTTGAGCATAAGCAACATTCGCGCGGTTGGTCAGCTCGGTTACCTTTACTGCGTCATATTCTGCTTGCGCATCTTGCAAGTCAGTAATAGACACTAGGCCAACATCGTATTGCTTCTGAACCTGATCCAATTCGCTCTTGTTGCTTTTTACTTGAGCAAGGGTGGTGTTCAGTGTGGATTGTGCCATCAGCAAATTGAAGTAGTCCGTCAACGCCGTCAAAGACAAATCTTCTTTGGTGTTTTCGTAGGTGACTCCAGAGCTTTTGTAAGTCAATTCAACCGCATCCACACCGTAATCGAGTGCAGGGGAATAGATTGGGTAATCAAGGTCCAGTGATACGGCCCCTGTTTTGGTGTTGTAGTCTGTGCTTGGGTTGTCGTCCTTTGCATAGCCCAAACTCCCACTCAAAGAAATATTAGGGTATAGGCTACCTTTTGTGACGGTGACTTGTTCGCCTTGGGCTTTATAAGTCGCCGCTGCCGCGCGTAAACCAGGATCCGTTTGCAGTGCTAATTTATAAACGTCATATAAGCTTTCTGCATGAACAGTGGCGCTGCTTATGGTCATGGCGGCTATAAAAGATGAGATAATATGCTTTTTCATGGGTTATCGTGGGCTCTTAGTATGAAATATAGTTATATTACCCTAGGGCACAATAAGATGGCAGTAGGGTAAATGTTATATCTGGTATTACCCGTGACCATATCATAATCAAAAAACTTAGTGCGTCGCGGATTGTGAAAATTCAATGCATCATCTCGTCTTTATTACCCTTTTTCTATTCTTTTAGCTCAACTTGGTATTGGAAGCTTTGCGTTTTTAAGGCCGGTATTTTGCCTTTTATTTGAACGCTACTGGCTGTTTTTTGGCTGACATTCGGACCCTCTACATGGCTAATGACACCGCGCATTGTGTGTGAAATTACATAGCTTTTCGCCTGATTTGAGTGGTTTTGCAGCGTGACCTTCCAAGTTTGCTTGCTGGGTAATTTTTGCGATGTGCTGCTCACTAGCGATAAATGCCCTGTGATATCGAGGCTTTTGTTGGTCACCACTTGGATCGGTTGTTTCGCTCGAGCAATGTCTAGGTGGGTGTTGTTGCTTGGGATCAGTAAGCCATCGCGTTGCCAAAACGTCTGGTAGTGCCCAGGAAAGGCGTCGGCGCTCAGTGTAAAAGTTAGCGTATTTTCAAAGGATAAAGGGATGTCAGCGGCGCGATTAAACGCGGTATAGACAGTGGCAGTATGTTCGTTTTTATCAATAGGCGATTGCAAGCGAATGAGTTTGACTAGGGTGTCTGAGTTGGCTTTCAGGTGTGCGCTCTTGAGCGGGAAAGTCACTTCGTTGTCTGTGTAATCCGCGCTACTGCTGTCGCTCATGCGCAAGGCGGTTTGCTCTACTTTGGCTCTCATTGGTGTCGCCGGAGAATAGTGTAACACGCTGTTTTTGAGCTGAATTGCGTGCGTTGCCGCGTTGTGGAGCTCGGCGGAATTGATGAGAGAAACAAACCCATCGGTAAAAATAAGAGTGCGCTTCGGGCTCCAGGACAAGTCATTGGATTGATAGCTGACAACGCTTGGGTACTGAGTCTTGGTGCTTTTGTCCGTGGCGTGGGCGTGGGACGGAATCAAGTAAAAATCATTGATGGGCAAAGTGACGGTTTTCTTCTCTATGAGTAAAGAAAAGGTGTCGCTTTGCGGCTCAAGAGCCAGCAATTTCCCAGTATAAGATAACTCTCTGTGTTTGTTCTCGACCGTCACTTGCTGGCCGATTTGTGAAGACCAATCACGGTAGTCCGCCGCTCGAACTTGTGTGATTGGTGAGAAGTTGGCGGTGAGGGGCAGTAAACTCCCGGGTGTCACCGATAAACTGGGGGTTTGATTCGCGGAGATGTTTTCAACAATTTGACTGCTGTTGGTGTCGATAACAGCGCGAAGTGGCGATGCCTGTGCGCTAGCCTGAATGCTGGTTAGCAGCAGAGGTAGGCAGAAATATACCGTCAAACCTTTCATAAAAACCTTCTTGTCTTCAATGATTAAGCGTCGTTGTGTCGTTCTACTTGTCTTGGCATGTTAATCTAATGGCAAAATATGGCATTAATATCACAGCGTGTAAATAAAGGGTCTAGAGTGGATAAACGATTACTGATCATTGATGGATTAAATTTGATTCGTCGCCTTTATGCGGCGCTGGAATCAGAACAAGATCTGGCGCGCAGGGTAGAGCGAACACAAAGTGTTTCCATTGATGCCTTGATTAAACTCATTAAACAAATCGTACCGTCTCATATTGTTGTGGTATTTGATGCCAGTGGTCAAACTTGGCGTCATAAAATTTTCCCAGAATATAAATTAGGTCGAGTGCCCATGGACGATGCGCTTTTGGAGTCATTGCCTGATTTTGCCACCGTCTTTCGTTATAACAAGATTCATTGTTTGCGCTTAGCAGGTTGGGAAGCGGATGATTTGATTGCTACTTTGGCCGTCAAAGCGGCGAACCAAGGGGTAAAATCCTACATAGTGTCGACCGATAAAGGCTTTACTCAGTTGCTCGATAACGAGAATATTCTGCAATACGATTATTTTGCCAAACTCGGTTACGATAAAATTTGGGTACCAGGGAAATACGGGGTGCAAGCCACTCAACTGACGGATTACTGGGCTTTGGTTGGAGACACCACTAACCGCATTCCTGGGGTGAAAGGCATAGGCCCGAAAACCGCCATGTCGATCATGAAGACGCATTCAACCATAGAAAGTATTTATCAAAATGTGACGTCTTTTTCGGACCGCATTCAGCATCTTTTATCTGATAATTATGAGCAATGCTTATTATCGCGCCAGTTGGTGTCCTTAAAAGTCGATGTTGAAATCGGCGTGCGCCTTTCTCAACTGGCTTACCAGCCAGCCTAAACGAGCATTTTTTTGGCTCTGATGAGCAATCCACAGGCTGAGTCTTTAGGACAAGTGGATTTTCTTTTGCAATGTGTCTACCCCTGTAAAAATAAGTGCAAACACGTCATCTATAATTAAGGTGGCGTCTTTAAATAAGGCCTCTGGCTGGCTATTAACCAACTCTTTGCTGTCTGTCTTTTTGCGAATCTGCTCAACAAAATCTCTGATTTTTTGCTTGTCTTGTAAGGCGTGGCTTTGATCGAGATGGTCAATATGAGCATCGACTTTTCCTAAGGTAAAAAGCAGCTGCAGTTTCTTATCGGAGCTTAGGGTGTGTTTGGCCGCCACTTGCACAGACAGTGCGCGAATTTGTCCTAACGCTTCGGCAATATTCGGCAGGGTTTTAATGTATTGCTGTGCTAAGGCCCGCACAGTGTCATCCTGGCTTGATGTTAGCGCGAATTCATCGGACATATCCCAAAGGCCGTCGAGCAATCTAGCAATAAGGCGTGAGTGAATTTGAAAACTTTGTGCGCTGCTAAGCGCTGAATCTCGGATGAGCTTTTGCCATTGAATGTATTGAAACTGGCAACTTAATTGTTTGGGGTAATTAAGTGTCTCTTCGAGCCGGAGTAGGGTGTTGTAGCGATGGCTAATGTCGGCTTTTAATGAGTCTAATTTGCTTGAAAACTCGGTTTGCCCATTTAAAAATCCAGAATGCATGCCGCGATGTTGCTGGGTGAGCTTGATTAACTCGATGAGCTGTTTACTGCCTTCTAAACCTTGGTACGAACGCCGTTTAGCGCTTTTCTTTGAGTAATAATGGCGCGCTATGGCTAAGGCAACTACGCCAACGCATAAACCGATAAATAAGAGGATTGAAGTCATTCCGCGAGTTCCTTCTGCTCAAGTCGTGAGGACAGCCACTCTAAATATTTGACCATGTCTTTGGTGTCTTGGCTGGCTTTGCTGTGGCGTTTACTGATTAAGGCAATGCTTTGCAAACGCTCGCTCATGGCGGCGTTTGAGAGGCGAAATTCTGAGATTAATTGCGTTGAGACACTAATGTCATCTTGTGTTTCGTGGGCGGCTTGGTAAATCAATTGCAGTGCGTTATCTGTTTCTTCTGCGCTGGCATTGGCGCTGTTGGCGTAGGCGATTAATTCATCGCTGGTTTGTTCGCAGGCATTCACTTGTTTTGAGATGGAATCCACTAACGTGGCAATGTCTTGGGTGGCAAGTTCCGTATTGGCTGCGAGAGTGCGTACTTCGTTAGCCACCACCGCAAAGCCTCTGCCGGCTTCCCCTGCCCGGGCGGATTCAATGGCCGCATTCAATGACAGTAGATTGATTTGTGAGGTGATGGTTTCAATCGTTTCAACAAAGCGTCGGATGTTACTGGCGGTTTCGCTTAAGGAAGCCATTTGTGATTGATTGCTGTCCACCTTGCCTTGCATCAGAGTGAGTCGTTCTTTTAATTGAGTTTGTGCGTCCTGCCCTTTTTCAGATTGCGATTTAGTATTGGCGGCCAGTTGCGATGTTTGTGCAATGCGCTCGGCAATGGTGGAGATCTTGTTATTCATCTCTTGGCTGGTGGCTGCGAGCGTGTCAATGGCTAGATATTCTTCTTCTGCGCCTTGCGCCACATGGGTGGATGAGTTTTGCAGTTCGGTGGCTGTGTAACGGGTTTCTTGTGAACAGCTGATCAACAGCTGTTGGTGGCGCTCTAAGGTGCGCAGCAAAGGGTTAATGCAGTGGGCTAAGCGGTTAAATTCAGCGTCTGAATGAATAAGCGGTATGACGCTAGGCTGATCCTTTACCTCAAGAGCCTGTCCTAGCTTTTGCAATCTGTTTTTTGTTATCTGGGAGACCGATAGGGAAAAGTAGAGCAGCAATAAGACCGACAAAGCAACAAACAGCGTAGGAATAGTCGGCGTAAAGCAGAGGAAGAGGGTGCCGCAGGCCAGTACGATGAGCAAGGTTTGGCGGCCAAAATAGGGCAGTGCTGTCATCAGCAAGGTGCCAGGCTTCAATAGCATAATTGCAATCCTTATAAGGTATCCAATACCGTTACGTCACGGTTGAGCTGTTTCCTAACCAGCAATAAATAGGCCAGAGCAGTGATGGGCGGTTTTTGGCCTGATGTTGGGCGTGCTGATTAAGAATTGCACCAATAAAGACGGCGCTAGGCGCTATAAAAGAGCAGACTTCGTGGGTTTGTTTGGTCAGGGTCAAACATGAGGTTGGAAAAGATGTGAAAGCGCACTTACCCCATGGCACCAAGCAGATTATAATAGCCGCATTTCACGAACTGGATAAATGAGATTGATATGTCAGAGGTAAGAACTCGTATTGCACCGTCTCCAACAGGCGACCCACATGTTGGCACAGCTTACATCGCTCTGTTTAATATGGCGTTTGCTCGCAAAATGGGCGGCAAGTTTATTTTACGCATAGAAGATACGGATCAAACTCGTAGTACGCCGGAATCAGAAAAAATGATTCTAGATGCGCTTCGTTGGTTAGGGCTTGATTGGGCTGAAGGTCCAGATGTTGGCGGTGAATATGGTCCTTACCGTCAAAGTGAGCGTGGTGATATTTACGGTCAATACGCTTTAGAGTTGGTGGAAAAAGGCCATGCGTTTTACGCTTTTGAAACCCCTGAAGAGCTTGATCAAATGCGCATCGAGCAAAAAGAGCAAGGCCTACCGCAAAAATACGATGGTCGAGCTTTGGCTCTGAGCGCAGAAGAAGTACAAGCAAAGCTAGACGCCGGCGTTCCCTACGTTATTCGTATGAAAATCCCTGAAGAAGGCACCTGTGTTGTTCAAGATATGCTGCGTGGCACCATTGAGATCGATTGGTCTCAAGTTGACATGCAAGTCTTGCTGAAAGCCGACGGTATGCCAACCTATCACCTTGCGAACGTAGTGGATGATCATCTGATGAAGATCACCCATGTTATTCGTGGTGAAGAGTGGATTAACTCTGCGCCTAAACACATTTTGCTTTACCAATACTTTGGTTGGGACATGCCGACATTGTGCCATATGCCATTGTTGCGTAACCCAGATAAGTCAAAGTTGTCAAAACGCAAAAACCCAACCAGTATCTTGTACTACCAACGCATGGGTTACATGGCAGAGTCTGTCATTAACTATCTTGGTCGTATGGGTTGGTCTATGCCTGATGAGCGTGAAAAATTCTCATTGGATGAAATGATTGAGCAATTCGATATCCAACGTGTGTCTTTGGGCGGGCCAGTTTTTGATGTTGAAAAACTGAGCTGGTTAAACGGTATGTGGATTCGTGAGAATCTAAACCCTGAAACCTTCGCACAGAAATACGTTGAGTGGGCGTTAAACCCTGAGTATTTGATGCAAATCATTCCATTGATCATGCCTCGCGTAGAAACCTTCTCCGACGTAGCGAATGTTGCAGGCTTCTTCCTAAAAGGTATGTTGCCGATTACCAAAGAAGATTTTTCGACGGTAAAAATGGAAGAAGAAACATTGCGCAAAGCCATGCAGTTTGCCTTGTGGAAACTTGAAGCGTTACGCACTTGGGAAAAAGATGAGATTTTCAACACCTTGAAATCTCTTGCTCAAAGTATGGACGTGAAGCCGAAAGATTTCTTTGCGCCTTTGTTTGTGGCTATTTCGGGTTCCAGTGCATCTGTCTCGGTTTTCGATTCTATGGCGATTCTAGGGCCTGACCTTTCGCGTGCGCGCATGCGTACCGCGGTGAATGCCTTAGGTGGACCTTCTAAGAAAGAAGCGAAACGTTGGGAAAAAGAATTTGCGGATTTATAAGCCCGTCTATAGATCAATGCTTTGATTTAAAGGCTTGGTAAGTAAAACAAAAAAAGCTGACTTAGTTTACTAAGTCAGCTTTTTTATTGCGCCTTTGTCATCACGACATAGTGGATAAGCCGGTTGTGGCTGCTCGAATACTACTTGGTGGTAAACACGCTTGTTTTGCTGTCTAGGTTCGCGACCTGGTCGTGAATGTGACGTGTATTGTCTTCTATGCTGTTGATGTAGCTGTTATCGCGTTGTAATTGCTGTGCGATACGGTCCATTTCTTCACTCATGTGCACGGCGGTTTTCGCTACTTCTTGAATAGAGCGTGCCATATCAATGGAGGAGGCTGAGCTGGTTTGAGCATTTTGCTCGATTTCCTGAATGGCGATTTCGGCTTTTTCACTGAAACTTTCAATAGCATGGAGGCTTTCTTGGCCGCTTTGCATCGTTTCGATGGCGGTTTGAGTGGAGCCTTGAATCGTGCTGACAATGTCGGTGATTTTGGCGGTTGCATCAACGGTTTTCTCTGCCAAAGAGCGAACCTCATCGGCCACAACGGAGAAGCCTCGACCCGCTTCCCCTGCACGTGCCGCTTCAATGGCCGCGTTCAGTGCGAGCAAGTTGGTTTGGCTAGCAAGGTCGTTGATCATGCCAATGACATTATCAATGTCTTTTGATAGCTGACCTAACTCATTGAGCTGCACACCCGTTTGATTGACAATGCTAATGGTGCTGGCCAAATTCGACAATGCGCCCTTGATGGTTTCTGCCCCGACTTTAGCAGACTCATAGGTATCCTGAGACTGATTGCTTAATTCGTCGGTGGTAATGGAAATACTGGATATGGTTGTGGAGATTTCCTCTGTCGCAGCGGCTAAAGAGTTGGTTTGTTCACTGACCGAACGGTTGCTGTCGGCGATGTTCTTCACTGAGTCATTTAGCTCGGTTACCATGCCGGACACATCTCGTGTGGTGTGCACCACGTCACCAATCACAGAGCCTAGGCCATCGGTCATTTCATTGACTGAGCTGCACAAGGAATCAAATTCGTCATTGCGTTTACTATTCACGAATAGGCGGGCTGTTAGGTCACCGCTTTTTACCTTACCCAGATCTCGAATAATTTGATTGAGTGTTTTGTTTACGCTGCGGCCAATGCCTAGCATCATTAGCGCGGCGACAATGGCAACAATAATGCTCACTATGATTAAACCTGCGCTGGCTTTCTCAGAACTGGCGGAGGCTTGTAAACGAGCCTCTTGCACCGCGCTTTGCATAAAGTTAGCCGCGGCTAAGCGAGCATCGTGAAAGGCTTCTTTGTTCGTTTTAAACTGTTTTTGAAGAGACACTAGGGTGTTATTGGCTTGATCGTAATTTTGTATGGCAGCAAAGTACTGCTCGATAACTTCACCGAAGCGCTCTTCTAGACCAAAATCGACGATGCGTTTGTGGAACTTGTTGTACTTCTCCATGAACGCCGCTTTATTGTCTGCTGTCGGTTCAAAGATGAAGTTCTTTTCCGCTTCGCGAACCGGTAAGAATTCTTGTTTTACTAGGCTTAGAAAAGAGACTTTATCAGTAACTTGAACACCCAAATCCGAGATCTTGCCTTTGAGGCCAGCGGAACCATTAAAGCCAACGACTTGCTGTTGATGAACCAGTTGTTTTAAGGTGCTGTTATAAGCATCTACGGTTGTTTTAACCTGATGTAAAAGGTTTTTTGCCTCTTCTGAGGACACGGATTGTATGTTGTCATCTAAGGTTTTCATTGACTCGATAGACTCAGAGTCGAGTGTTTTTAAGAAGGACTTATGCGACTTGTCGTTGAGTGAGGAAAGCGTTTCATACTCTTCCATTAAGGTAATAACCAAGGTTGCCAAGTCTTTGTCTACCCGTGTTAATACTTCGTACCTTTCTGATGCAGAAGTTTGGGTATTCAATCCTTGTAAAGCCACCACGGTAACAATAACAAAACCAATAATCGCTGCAGACAGCAGGGCTATAAGCTTGGTGCGAAAACTTAGGTTTGACAGCATAAATGATACCTATATTTCTTATTATATTTTATGAGCCAATAATGCGCTGATACACAGCCTAATATTGGGGTAAAGCTAAAGCCTAGTTTGTTGTGAATCATGCAAACAAAGTAAGGTTTCATTTACATTCTATTTCTTGTTTATCTTGCTTTGCAATTAAATGGAAAAATTTATTTTAATAAACACACAATGTGCGGCTCAATTGTCGCAACAATCGAGAATATATAACGCTTTTTTTAGGGGTTAAATATCGTGGGGGCTTAACCAAATAGTGGCTATTTTATTGCCCACAAAAACAATACGACCTTGGTAGCGCATACGTCCAGTAGAAGAGAATTCAAATTGATAGGTGCGCTTTATACAAGGCTGATGATTTGCCCAGCATGGCTTCCAGCCGTCACCAGCGACACTGTCATCGAGTAGTTGCAGATTGAGTTCTTGGCAGTGACTTTTTGCCGTCATGATGGCGCGTTCTCTGATGGTGCTGTTACGCCACCAACCATAGAAAAGCATCGCAATGATTAAGAAGAAGATAATGTCAGAAAGTTGCAGGTTCATGATGGTCTATTCAAAAAAGGAGTACCCATCATAGCGAATCGCGCTAGAAAATAGAAATGCGTGACCACCCCCCAAGCAGGAGAGAAAGAAGGAGTGGTCACGTGCTTCACGCTGTATGAGCGAGCGTTATAAATATCCATTAGATGAGGTGAAATTTGGTCATTCGGGGCAGCGAATGTGCAGTCGTCCAAATCTTGAGTCGTGAACCTATATCCAATGTGCCAGTCAGGTGATATTTATGCGGCTTCAACCGCTCTTTCTGCGTAAAGTTGGATAACCCACTGTTCGATGCGCTGATCAGTGAGTTCAAACTGTTGATCTTCATCTATGGCCAAACCGACAAAGTGTTCTTTGTCTTTTATGCAGGCTCTAGAGGCTTCAAATTCGTAGCCTTCCGTTGGCCATTCACCAATAAAGGTGGCTTGGGTTGGTGCTAATTTTTCGTAGAGCCAGCCCATGGCATCGACAAAATAATCACCATAACCAAATTGGTCGCCGAGGCCATAAAGGGCGATGGTTTTATCAGCAAGCGAGAGTTCACTAAGCGCATCGCCTAACTCTTCCCAATCTTCTTGAATGCCTCCAAAATCCCATGTTGGTATACCGAGAATCAACATCTCGTAGTTTTCGAGTTGATTGATTTCGATGTCTTTAACATTGTGCATTTCTACATCAATGCCCAGTTCTTTCCATTGATTAACGATTTTTGTACCAACTTCCTCGGTGTTATTGGTATCTGTGCCATATATTAAGGCGATTGACGGCTGATCCATGGTTTTTCAATGTTCCTATTACTAGTGAATTTGCCCGTATTGATGGCTGCTAACGCCAAAATGCTGGACAAAAGCGGCTTCAAACTGAGATTCAGTAAAACCGCTTTTGGCCACAACGGACGATTTTGAATGAGGGTCTTGGCGCAACATAGCCGCGGCATATTGCATTCGACTGTGCATGCCATAGCGTTCAACGGATTGTCCTACTAGGTGCTGGAATCCAAGGGTTAATGCCTCGCTGTTTAAGCCTACGCGATGGGCCAGCTGATCTATTTCCAGCTTACCGTGATCAGGACTTTCTAATAAATTCTGTGCTTGAAAGACTTTTTGTTGGCAATCTTCACAGCGGGATAAATGGTTGAGCATTTTAAGTTGATCGACAAACGTGAAAATACAAGAGTACACGTGACCAATAAGGCTTAATGTTTGTCTTTGATAGGCAAGCATTAGGCGGCAAACCGCTCGGTTTTTTTCCGTTACAGGCAGGCTAATAAGAGGGCCGTCTTGATTAATGCTGGCAAATAAATTGCTAAAGTACTGAATAACTTGCTCTTCTGTTTCATTAAATAAACTGGCAAGCAGCTCTGTTGTCACGTGGATTTGGAACAACGATTTTTCTTCGCCTTCCGCCATCGCAAAATCACCAACAATGTCTTGAGCTTGATAGCTGATTTGAATGCTATCGATATCGTCGCTATCAATAATAGGTTTTGTGCCCACAAGCGAAAAATAGAGCCCTTGTTGAGCTTGTTCAGTAAACAGAGTGTCACTATGACAGGATAGGTGTTGGTCAATAACCTTTAGATTGGGTAACAGACTGATATGACGTTTGTGACCACCAATAATGTCAGATAGATGACTGATGGTGTCACCTTGTGAGTCATAGGCCTCATGTAAATTAACGTGCTGCATGTCGTACCTCTGTCTTGATAATGGTTATCATTAAAGAGGTTTTTTAGGTTAAATGCAAGTGATTATCATTAAAATAATTTAATTTTCTATCGCGCCTGAAATGACGCCGGTCACACTGGCGTTACGCGCTCTTACATTAGATTTAAACTGCGCAACACGGTGACGCCTATGCTGGTGCTTAATAGAGAGGCAATGGTGGTGATCACGATAATATTTGCCGCCAAGGTCGCGTTGCCGCCCATGGCTCTGACCATGATGTAGCTTGCTGAGGCGGATGGCGCAGACGACATCAAAAATAACACGCCAAGTTCCATGCCTCGGTATCCGAGCAGATAGCCACCGAAGGTGATGATGACAGGGATAAAGATGAGCTTGCCAACAGAAGATATCATCGCAATCGTGATGTCTTTTTGCATGGCTTTAAAGCTCAACGAGGCGCCCGCGCAGAGCAAAGCCAGAGGCAGTGTCATTTGCGCAAAGTAATCACCTGCTTTGTGCAGGGTAGAAGGCAGCGTTAGGCCAGTGGCAGAGAAAATTAATGCGGCCACAATGGCGAGAATAAGTGGGTTTTTTGCGATGCCTTTTAAGGTGTTAGCAATGCTCTTTTTGGCATCCATGGATCTGTTTAAACAAATAACAGACAAAATATTATAAAGGACGGTTACACCGCCAAGGTAAATAGAAGCCACAGAAAACACGCTGTCGCCATAGGCGTTGACACAATAGGCTAAACCAATAATGCCCATATTAGAGCGAAAAGCGCCTTGAATAACCACGCCACGATCTCCCTTATCGGGAATCATCTTACTGGTGATAACTTCTAATAGAATATAGGTCGCAACCACGGCAAGCATGGCGTAAATGACCAGAGAAAAATCTGTGTCACTGCTTAATTTGGTTTTGGAAATACTGATGAAGAGTAGGGCAGGAAGAGTGACGTTGAAAACCAATTTAGAGGCAACATCAATGAAATTATCATTGATCAGCTGTACTTGGTAAAGAAAAATTCCTAGCACCAGAATTAAAAAAATTGGCATGGTGATAGAAAAAGAAAAACCAAGTACGTCTAAAAAGTTATCCAACGTCATTCCTTATAGATAAACAGAGTTACAGTGTCTATTAATCGTTGTTTTCGAATCGGTAACCCGCACCGTAGACAGAATGAATCACGTTTAGCTCAGGCGCAACGGCAGAGATTTTCTTGCGCAGTTTTTTGATGTGACTATCAATGGTACGGTCACTTACTACACGGCTGTCTGCGTAAATGCTTTTCATAATCAGATCACGGCCGAAAACGCGACCAGGTTCTTTGATCAGCAATTGCAGTAATTGGAATTCAACGGTCGTTAGATCGATTAGCTCACCTTTATAAGTGGCGCGTAGGCGATCTACATCTAGGTCAAAACCATCTGTTCTTGGTGATTCAGTTTGGTCAAGCTCAACGCGACGAAGGTTGGCTTTAACGCGCGCAACGATTTCGCGTGGGCTGAAAGGTTTGCATACATAATCGTCTGCGCCCATTTCTAGGCCGATTAGACGGTCAATTTCTTCTGCTTTTGCGGTCACCATAATGATTGGGATGCCGCTGAATTGACGTACCTGTTTGCAAATCTCGATACCATCTAGGCCTGGTAGCATAAGATCCAAAAGGATTAAATCTACGTGATTGTTTTTCACGTAATCTACCGCTTGATCGCCACGATCAATATGGTGGTTTTCATAGCCTGCTTGGTCTAGGTAGGCGCCGACTAACTCAGCTAATTTTGGTTCGTCTTCAACAATTAGTATTTTGCTCATAATGCTTTTTGTTCCATATTAATTTAAAGGGAATTCTATTCTTATTCCTAAACCACCCTGTGGCGAGTGATAGGCACTAATGTTGCCCTGATGGCCATCTACAATATTGGTACAGATCGCAAGCCCTAAGCCTCTACCACCTGTTGCCCTATTACGTGAATTCTCGACTCGATAGAACTGTTCGAAAATTCGATTTTTCTCTTCTTCATTCACACCTGGAGGAGTGTCTTCGAACAACACAACCGCCGTATCATCTTCTCTTGATAATACTATACTAAGTTTTCCTGGTGCGTTTGTGTACTTTAATGAGTTATTCATTAAGTTAGCAAAGAGCTGGTGCAATCGATCTGTGTCACCGGTAATCATGATCGGGGCTTTCTTGATGATATCAAGTTCTATATCAAGACCCGCTTCATTGTATCTCAGTGTCATAGATTGGACTGTTTGTTCTAGGATTTCATTTAAATCCGCGTCTTCCATTTCATAATTTAGATTGCCTACATCATGCATGGATAACTGGTTTAAGTCATCAATTAGACGCGTTATATGTATCGTCTCTTGCTGTAGAGAAGAAAGACTTTCTGGCGATACTTTAATGATGCCATCCTGCATGGCTTCAATTTCGCCCCTTAAAATGGCAACCGGCGTTCTTAGCTCATGCGCGGTATCTGCAACCCAGCGTTTTCTGGATTCGCGAGAGTTTTCCAGCGTGATGGCCAAATGGTTGAAGTCATTTCCTAAATCCGCAAGCTCGTCTGAGCCGTGAATTTTAATGCGAGTATCGTAATGACCTTTTGACAGTTTACGTGTGGCTTCACGTACGGTACATAATGGTCGGCTTAGCCATTGAGCAAGAGGCCAAGTAAGCAAAGCGGCAATTGCCAGCATAAAGGCAGAGATCAATAAAAAGGCTTCCCCTTGCTGACGTACAAATCGCAAGGTTTGGTCTTGTACTAGGGCGCGCATAGAGCGTAAGCCAATATAGCCGACGACTTTTTTATTGACGATAACCGCGTGGGTTTCCGCTTTATCAAAGGGCGTATCACCTATGATGCTTTTTTGATTTTTATCAAACAATAGGAAACGCTGGCGATAGTATTGAGATGGATAGATAAGGTCCAAATTAGGGGTGCTAGGAGGCGGCACCAAGTCTCTCAGGTTCTCAAGGCGTTCTTTGTGCCAGTCTTTTTCCATTTGGCTTTCTTGAATCAAGAAGTACCAATCATCGTAGTAGATATACAAGTTGGCGGTTCTGTTCGCCATTTGCTCTAGGAAATCGCGATCTCGCTCTGTGGCGTAAGACACAAAACCACGGTCAAAGCTCCATTGAAAAACCTGCCACATAGACACAATCACTAAAATGTTGCTGAGCACGAAGACGGCAAACAGCTTATGGCGTATTTTGAATTTCTTGGTAATTCTCATAGTGGAGTCAGTGAAATCCTGTGGTAGGTGGACTCATTTGTATTTCAAGAGCCGCAACGAGTTGGCTAAAATAACCGCATCTAGATTAATAATATAAAGACTTTTTATAGAATGTTTATCATACAGTTTCAAGGATCTTGTGCGCTACTTTTGGGTGGTGTAAACAATGAGGATTTGCTGATTTTCTGCTGTTTTCGCGCCAAATAAAGAAATGTTTTGTGTTTTAGCGACGGTTTCCCTTGCTGTATTGGCCGCTCGAAATCTTCCCGTGCTTGCCTGAGCGGGTTATGAAATTGATTCTTATCGTATTTTCTCGCCTTGTGTTGGCTTCCATCTGTTCTTCAAAATGCACTTAAAAGGAGGAATCTGGCACTCTAGCAGTTCCTTCTTTTTGTCCTTCACGTTAGAATCTTGCTTTTAAGAACGCATAGAATAGGAAAATGTAATGGGCAGAGCCTTTCAAAACCGCAAAGAGTCCATGGCAAAAACGTCTGATCAAAAAGCCAAGGTTTACAGTAAATACGGCCGTGAGATTTATGTTTGCGCAAAATCCGGTGGTATTGATCCAAATGGTAACTTGGCACTTCGCTCGATGATCGAAAGAGCGAAAAAAGATCAGGTGCCAACCCATGTTATTGATAAAGCGATTGATAAGGCGAAAGGCGGTGGCGGAGAAGATTTCGACACGGCTCGTTATGAAGGGTTTGGGCCGGGCAATACCATGGTGATCGTGGATTGCTTGTCTGATAATCCAAACCGTACTTTTGGTGATGTGCGTACTTGTTTTAACAAGGTTAAGTGCAAGATTGGTGGCCAAGGCAGTGTGAGTCATATGTTTGACCACAGTGCGATTTTTGTTTTTGACGGCACAGACGAAGAGGCTGTTTTAGAAGCGCTAATGATGGCCGATGTGGACGTGACTGATATCGAGCTAGAAGATGGCAAGGTAACCGTGTTTGCACCAAACACAGAGTATGGCAAAGCCAAAGCGGCTTTGGTTGACGCCTTTGGTGAGATTGAATTTGATGTTGACGAGATTCAATTCGTTGCGCAAAACTTGACGGCCATTGAAGGTGAAGATGTTGAGCAGTTTGATCGTTTTCTTGACCTTTTGAATGATCTTGATGATGTTCAGCGTGTTTATCATAACGCTGAGTATTAAGCGCTTATCAATATTATTGCACTTCTTAGGGGGACGACTCTAAGAAGTGCAATGACTTTAATTTCAATGTGTTAACGCTTTTGTATGGGTAATGAAATGTCCGAACGTCCGACACCTCCAGAAGACTGGGAATGCTGTGAAAGTGAGTGCTCTCCTTGTGTTTGGGATACGTATTATGAAGAGCTGCGCGAATGGAATGCTGAGCAGAAAGCCATGAAGGCAGCGGCTGACAAGGATGCCGAAGGAGAGAGTCATGTCAAAAAAAGCGACTAAAAACGCCAAAGTAGCATCGCCTTGTGTGAATTTGTGTTTGCTTAACGATGACGACGTCTGTGTTGGTTGCTACCGTACTGGCAAAGAAATCAGTACCTGGGGGCGATTGACGGCAGAAGAGCAAAGAGCGGTGTTGGTCAAAGTGTCTGAGCGCGAACAGACCAGTCAGTTCGTTAGTTAGTCAATGTTTTTCAGGCCTGTGAGCGCTCGCTTCATGGGTTCTTTGTGTTAATTACCTTCTTCTTTCTTGTTTTTTAGCTCTATCCACTGAGACATGTATTGGGTGCTTTTTAGGCTGTGGTGCCTGAGCATTTTACCCAAAAAATGTTTTTCCCTTAGGGTGTCTTTTAGGGCAAGTTGTCGCTCAATCCTTGTTAAAAAACGCGGTCCCCAGACGGCTTTATCGTAAAGGGTGTCTAGGATGGAAAAGCCATTTTTCTGCATCAGATGCCAGCTGGCAGAGTCCTGATAAAGCGCTGCGGCGGCGGCCGCAAATTCTTCTATGTCATCACTGATGACGCCATTCCAAGGCAGGTGCCCGTACATGGATTCTGCGCCGATTGAGGTGGTGATGCTGGGTGTGCCCATTTGCATGGCTTCGACAAGCTTGCCTTTAATGCCAGCCCCAAAGCGCAATGGGGCTAAGCAAATTCTGGCGTGTTTCATGACGTCTTGAGCGTCTTTGGCCCAGCCTTTTACCAGAAAACCTTCTTTTTCGTTGTGCAGTTGGGTGGCTTTTGGAGGCGGGTAGGCGCCGTAAATATGCAGCTCTGCGGTGGGGAGTTTTTTGCGTATCTTTGGCCACACTTGTTGTTTTAAATACAGAACGGCATCCCAATTCGGGGCGTGCCTAAAGTTGCCAATGGTAATAAAGTGTTGGCGTTCTTCGAAGGTGGGTAAAACCCCATATTCAGTGGATCTTTCCAGCATAAAGGGAAGGTGAAAAACATGAGACTCAGGCACATGAAATTCATTTACGAGTAGGTTTTTTTCGAACTCGGAAATCATTAATGTTAGGTCGCAGCGATGAATGGCAGCGATTTCTCGAATGCCCAAATCACTGTGCAGGTCTGCTTGCTGGAAGCTTCTCTTTTGTTTCAGTGCCTGATGGCGTGCTTCCCTTAGGGAATGAAGATCTTCGGTGTTTAGAATGCGCAATGCGTTGGGGCAGAACTTTTCAACTCGCCAACCAAACTGCTCTTCCATCATGAAGCGGTCAAACATCACTGCATCGGGTGCCAATGAGCTGACATAGTGGTCAAACGAGGCGTCGTTTAGCGTGATGTGCTCGCAGGCGATGTCGAGCTCGTCAAGCTTGGTCATGTGCTCGGTTTGTTGTGCTGGACTGACGAAAGTGATTTGCCAGTTGGCGTCTCGAAAAGTATGGAGCAATTGCATCATGCGACTGCCGGCCGCCGAGGAGTTTGGCTCTGGCCATACATAACCAATAACAAGTAGATGCATCAAGGTGTCTCTTTGCAGAAAATGGGGAACGAATGTCCGGTTATTGAAAGTGAGCGAGGACATATAGGATAAGCTATTGTATCATTGTGCGCAGATTTGTCTTGCCTGATGAAAGGTGCTTTCTGGTTAGGTAGGATGTAAGCAAAACATGACGTTGAGAAGATAATATGATCATTAAACCAAAGATTCGTGGATTTATTTGTACCACCACTCACCCTGTAGGCTGTGAGCAAAACGTAAGAGAGCAGATTGCTTTTACGAAAGCAAAAGGCCAAGTGGAAAATGGCCCTAAAAAAGTATTGGTCATTGGTTCTTCTAGTGGTTATGGCTTGTCTTCTCGTATTGCAGCGGCATTTGGTTCTGGTGCGGCGACAATCGGTGTTTTCTTTGAAAAACCAGCAACAGAAAAGAAAACGGGTACTGCGGGTTGGTACAATGCGGCGGCGTTTGAAAAAGCAGCCAAAGAAGAAGGTTTGTACGCCAAAAGCATTAATGGCGACGCTTTCTCAAATGAAGCGCGTGACAAAGTCATCGAGTTGATCAAGCAAGACCTTGGTGAAATCGATATGGTGGTTTACTCATTGGCGTCGCCAGTGCGCAAAATGCCAGAAACTGGCGAAGTCATTCGTTCTGTTTTGAAGCCGATCGGTCAGCCTTACCGTTCTACTGCGATCGATACGAATAAAGATGTGATTATCGAAGCGGAAATTGAGCCAGCGACAGAAGAAGAAATTGCGGCGACAACGACCGTAATGGGTGGCCAAGATTGGGAATTATGGATGTCTGCGTTGCAAGAAGCGGGCGTATTGGCTGAAGGTGTGCGTACCGTTGCGTATTCTTACATCGGCTCTGATATTACATGGCCTATCTATTGGCACGGTGCTCTAGGTAAAGCGAAAGAAGATCTAGATCGTGCTTCTGCTGCAATTAACGGTCAGCTGTCTGTGCTTAATGGTGGTGCTAACGTCGCTGTCTTGAAGTCGGTTGTGACTCAAGCTTCTTCGGCTATTCCAGTGATGCCTTTGTATTTGGCTATGGTCTTCAGAGTGATGCGCGAAAAAGGCCTTCATGAAGGTTGTATGGATCAGATATACCGCATGTTCTCTGAGCGTTTGTACAATAACCATAACCCAGCTGAATTGGTTGATGACGCGAACCGTTTGCGCTTGGATGATTGGGAGCTGCGCGACGATGTTCAGCAAGCTTGCCGTGATCTATGGCCACAAATTACCGATGAAAACTTATTTGCTGAAACCGATTATCAGCTTTACAAAGATGAGTTTTTGAAGCTGTTTGGTTTTGGTGTAGATGGCGTTGATTACGAAGCGGATGTGGATTCATTGGTTGAGTTTGATGTTATTACTTTGTAATACGCTCAGCGATTAGTTTACAAAAAGGAGGCTAAGCAGTGTTTAGCCTCCTTTTTTAATGGCTGATTATCTCTTATAGTTAGAGGCTCGATCTTTGGGGTGGTTATGAAAAAAATAGTAGGGGTTATGTTTGTGCTGCCTTTAGTGGTGCAGGCTCAAACAGTGGAAATTCAACCGGTGGATATTATCTATGGCAATCAGGTGATCCATGGTCGTCATCAGGTGGTGCTTAATTCTCCAGATGAGGTTGCTGTTATTCCTGCTGAAAAAAGTAAAGTGTCGTTGTTGGGGCCTAATGTGGTGGTGACGGCGACGGGGGCGGATCGCTCTTATCTTGAAGAGCAGAAGATCGCCAAAAGAGAAAAAGCGATTTATGATGAGGTGAATAAGCGTACTAAAGATGCACCCTTTACGGTTTTGTTTACTGGTCATATCCCTGATGATATTCAAGAAAAGCGCCTGCGAATGATGCCGGAAATAGGTGTCTTTGGCGATCAGCTTAATAAGCTAGAGAAGTCTCAAGATGACTCGAATTCACAAAATCTAATCCCAGATACCGGAGAGTTCTCAGAAATAAAGCCTAAAACACCAGCGGTGAAGGCTTCCAATAATGTAGCGAAGCCGAGTGAAAGCCAAGAAGATAAACTGGAAAAACTAATTGGCGGCTAGGGTGTGTGTGTTGTGTTGAGCTTCTATTTTTAACGAGTGTCCAGTCAAGTTGTTGCCTTCTGGGTGAGCTTTTATCCAGTGTCCTTTCTGTATTAGTGTCTTATCTAGCGCTTTATTGTGAATGAGTATTTTTGCAGTATTGCCTTGTTCTATTTTCTGCTTAATGTACTGAATAAAACCTTCTTGCGTGATCCCTTCTACGACCTTAATAGCTTGTTTTTTGTGATCAAAATCCTGTGAGTATTTGGCGATTTCATGCCATTCATCGTACGCGTTGTCGTCTAGATTTCTAGCGCCCATTTTTAGGCTACTCAGTAGACTGTTTTTGGTGTTCTGAAAGTCTTGTTTGGGCAGTGTTTGCAACAATATGGCTTGTTCTTTGATAAAGGATTCAATGGCGTTGACCAAGGTGTTGGTGTCCTTATCAGGGGACTGTATGAGAAAGCCGAGAATAGGGGTGTTGCGTGTACTGAGGTCTTGCACGCCGACAATGTAGCCCAGTTGTTGTTCGGTGCGCAGCTGGTTGTAAAAGCGGCTGTTGAGTATGTTGCACAAGATGGCAAAGTAGGACTTTTGCAGAGTGGATTCGTACTCAGTTTTGTTTTCTGTCTGCGGGCCTGTGTCTATCAAGGAGTAAAGGACTGTGCTGTCTTTGCTGATAGATGGGAAGCGGTACTCGAGCTTTTCTTGTGCGGCCAGTTGCTTGGTTTCTACCTTGGTCGATAAGTGAGGGGCGAGTCTGTTGATGAATCGCTCATGCAGTGTGCTGGCAAGCTTCATGGCGTTTGCTTCTGACACGTCGCCAGTGCTGTAGCCGACGACTTCGAAGTGGCTTTTGGCGTTCTTGATGTAGTTTTGAAGGTCCCCAATGGTGCTGTCTTTAAGTGCCGCAAGCAGTTCTTTGGTGGTGAAGTTGTTCTTGGTGATCAAGGAGCTTAGTGCAATGTTGGCGCCTTGATAGGCTTGGCGGCTCTTTTGGTTATCGAGATCTTTCTTTAGCTGTGCCTTGATGCGCTGAAAGTCTTGCGGCGTAGGCTTGAATAGAAAAAACTGATCGACCAGCCAAACGAGGTAGTCGCCTTGTTTGTCTGCATAGCCTGTGGTGTTAAAAGAAATGCCATTAAGGTGAGGGTAGAGGCTGTAGCCAAGGCCTGCAATATAGGGCTCATAAGTGGACTCGCTGATGCTGTCGTTTACGGTTCGAGTCCATAAATGATTGAGTACGCTGTGCTTGGCGGTATCGGCAGCGTGGTCAAATTGAATGGCGAGAAAGTTAATGCTGGTTGGTTTTTGGAAGCTGGTGTCCGCTTTGTGCCAAAAGGTGAAATTCTTTTTCTGGAGGATGATGTGTGGCGTCTTATCTTGCTCATCGACCATGCTGAGTGATGTTGGGATGAACGGATTCTTTTTGGGAAGTGTGATGGCCGTATTTTTGGTGGAGAAATGCACCATGTTCAAAAAATAGTCGCTAAATTGGGTGTTGCTGTACTGGCTTTGGTACCAGGGTTCTGTGTGCCATGTGATGGGGTCTTTTGACCATTTTTTGGGTAGTGTGTGTTGGGTGGATAATTGGACCAATAGGTTTTGATCGGTTAGTTGATTCAAAATATGGGTGATGTCTTTGTTGCTGGCGACTTTCTCTATTTTGAAGCTGCTAAGGGCGTCTTGTGGTGGCACCGACAGCATCCTAGAAGACAGTAGCTTGGCTAAGGCTTGTGGGCTGATGTAATTGTGATAGTCATAGGTCAGTTTGCTTAGTGTGACTTCTTCTTCGAGATAAACAGGGTTAATCGGGGCTGACTTAATGGTGCCGATCGTAGCGAAGAAGGTGCTGGCAACCTTGTCTATGTTGTGCGTGCCTTGGTCGGTCAGTCGAATGTCGGTACAAAATAGCGCGTTGTGCTCGTAGTCAGGGGATATGTCGCTGCTTAAGCTGTTGATTAAGTCTTCGTTTTTAAGTGTGGCGTACAGTGACCCTTTGCTTTCGTTGCCTAAAATATAGGTTAAATAGCGAGCTGGGCGTGTCTTGTAGTGTTTTTCTTGGCTGTCAATCTGGTAGCAAAATGACAGCGTGTTGCTGTCTATATTGGGGCGAGTGAACTGCAGTTGAGGTGCCCCGGGTTTGAGTAATGATGGGGCTTTTGGTCTTGGTTTTATGTTGCCAGAAGGGATGGCTGAAAAGTATTTGGTGGCCAATGCATCAAGATCTGCCATTGGCAGGTTAGCAACCAACACCAAGGCCATGTTGTTGGCCACATAGTTTTCTTTATAAAGCGTCAGTAGTTGTTTGTGCAGTGGGTTATTTTCGCGGTCTTTCAGTGTGTCTAAACTGCCGACGGTGAATTGACTCTGAGGGTGTTCTGGGTTGAGTAATGTTTTAAAGGCCTGATTGAGGCGACGGCGTTGACTGTTAAATTTCGCTTTGTATTCGGCGTTAACCGCGTTTTTTTCCCGTTGTGCGGAATTCGGGTCAAGCAGTGGGGCAATGAAAAATTGTGAAAATCTATCCAATGCGCCGCTAAAGTGCTTACTTTCTATATCAAAGAAAAAGTTGGTGGAGTTGATGCTGGTGTAAGCGTTGTAGCTGCCGCCATGGTGGCTAATAAAGGACTGGTAGCTGCCAGCATTAGGGTATTTTTGGGTGCCTAAGAGCAGCATGTGTTCTAAAAAATGCGCTAATCCCTGTTGGTTTTTAGGGTCTTGGTAACTGCCGACATTTACGGCCATGGAAGCGGCAAATCGTTCTGCGTGTGGGTCGCTAACAAGGATGACATTGAGGCCATTTTTTAGCGTTATTAAACTGTAGTTGTTGTGATCGCTAATGGCTTTTTCAAGAGGCTTATGAGGGTTGCTGGTTACTGTGGCGGCGAAAGCGGTAGGGTGAAAGCCGACGAGAGTGGCGAGAAAAAAAAGCGCAGTGATCAATGTCTTAGGTATTGTTGTCATGTCACGATACTAGCCGAAAGTTTGAGTGGCGCGCAATGGTGGAAAACCATTGCGCGGTAGTTTATTTGGCTTGAGCGTCTAATGATTTGCCATTGATGCCTTCGCTATCGGCGCCCATTAAATACAGGTAAACCGGCATTATTTCCTCAGGAGAGGGAAGGGTTTCTGGGTCTTCTGCCGGGTAAGCGGCCGCGCGCATTGTGGTGCGGGTTGCCCCTGGATTGATGGCGTTGCAGCGAATGTTGGAGGTGCTCTCTAATTCGTCAGCAAGCAGTTGCATCATGCCTTCGGTGGCAAATTTCGACACCGAATAAGCGCCCCAGTAAGCTCTGGCTTTTCTACCAACGCTGGAGGTTGTAAACACAATTGACGCGTTGGGGGCCGCCTTTAATAGTGGCATAAGGGCTTGGTTTAGCATGAATTGGCTAAGCACGTTAACCTTCATGACCTGATCAAAGACCTCGGCGTCGTAGGTTTCAAGTGGGGTGCGTTCACCTAGTAGGCTGGCGTTGTGTAAAATACCGTCTAGGTGTCCGAATTCATTTTTTAGCGTGGCTGCCAGTTCAATAAAATCGTGCTCGCTGGCGCCATCTAAATTGAGTGGGACTATGGCAGCCTGTGGGTAGCCTTTCGCTTCGATGGTGTCGTAAACGGCTTCTAGTTTTTTTGTGGTTCTGCCTAATAATATGACAGTGGCGCCATGCTGGGCGTAGGTGAGGGCGGCGGTTTTGCCGATGCCATCTCCAGCGCCAGTGACCAGAATTATCTTGTCTTTGAGTAGTTGCTCTGGGGCTTGATAATCAAACATAACGCCTCCTTCTCTCTTATTTAATGGCTTACATGCTCGGCTTCTGGGTATGCATCATGTAATTCACGGACACATCTTTGTCTGTAAGCTTATAGTGTTTAGTGATTGGGTTGTAGGTAAGTCCGGTCATGTGTAGGACTTCTAGTCCTGCTTTTCTTGCGTGATTGTTCAGCTCAGCAGGTTGAATGAACTTGGCGTAATCGTGGGTGCCTTTTGGCAACATGTTTAGAATGTATTCGGCGCCTACAATCGCAAAAAGGTACGCTTTCGGGTTGCGATTGATGGTGGAGAAAAAGACGTGACCGCCAGGTTTGACCAGAGTCATGCAGGCTTTGATGACGGACGCTGGGTCTGGCACGTGCTCAAGCATTTCTAGGCAAGTCACTACATCATAAGTGCCGGCTTCGCGATCCGCGATTTCTTCGGCGGTGATTCTTTCGTAGTCGATGTCTAGTTTGGACTCTTCTAGGTGTAAGTTGGCAACCGCGAGAGGCGCTTCACCCATGTCGATGCCTTTAACGTCGGCACCCAGTTTGGACATGGCTTCTGACAAAATGCCGCCACCGCAGCCAACATCAATGACTTTTTTTCCAGACAGACCTGCGCGTTCATTAATATAGTTAACGCGCAATGGGTTGATGTCGTGCAGAGGTTTGAATTCATTCTCAGTGTCCCACCAACGGCTGGCTAGCGCTTCAAATTTAGCCACTTCGGTAAAATCTACATTGTTGTGCTGTTCTTTTGTATTGGTCATGGTTAATTTCCGATGGTGTTGTAGGGCGTTGTCTGCATCTAGGGTGTTGAGTTAGATAGATGCTGCCGTTTTATGGCGGATTGGCCAAAGTGTTCTTTGCATTATAGCGAGATCAATACAGGCAACCAATAGCAAACTTGGCTTGCTCGTGGTTTCTTTGTCAGTTAATCGTCTGAATCGTGTCATAAATTTTGTCAGATTGAGTGTCTCGGTAGAGTCATCAAATAGCAAACAAAAGATACTGTCGCAGGGGTGTTATTTATTTCCTTATGGTACAATGCAGCGCTTATAAAAAGATATCAGGGCGTCTGTCAGACTCCGAGGCATAAGGATCGGTTGTATCTATGGGTGAATTAGCCAAAGAAATTATTCCCGTCAGTATCGAAAACGAACTAAAGGGTTCCTACCTAGATTACGCAATGAGTGTAATCGTTGGGCGTGCATTACCAGACGTACGAGATGGTTTAAAGCCCGTCCACCGTCGTGTTTTGTTCGCAATGAATGAACTGAAAAACGATTGGAATAAACCGTACAAAAAATCCGCGCGTATCGTCGGTGATGTAATCGGTAAGTACCATCCACATGGTGATGTGGCTGTTTACGACACTATTGTTCGTATGGCGCAACCTTTCTCCATGCGTTACACCTTGGTGGATGGACAAGGTAACTTCGGTTCTGTCGATGGCGATAGCGCCGCCGCAATGCGTTATACCGAAATTCGTATGGCCAAAATCGCCCATCATTTATTGATGGATCTTGAAAAAGAAACGGTCGATTTTGTTCCTAACTACGATGGCACTGAATTTATGCCATCGGTTATGCCTTCCCGAGTACCAGGCTTATTAGTGAATGGTTCTGCCGGTATTGCGGTGGGCATGGCAACGAACATTCCTCCTCACAATTTAGGTGAAGTAATCGATGGCTGCTTAGCGGTTATTGATAATGCTGACATTACTGTTGATGAGTTGATGGAGCATGTTCCTGGTCCAGATTTTCCGACAGCGGCCTTTATTAATGGTCGTGCCGGTATCGTGGAGGCCTATAAAACAGGTCGCGGTCGTATTTACATGCGCGCCCGTCACCACTTTGAAGACATGGAAAAGGGCAATCGCCAAGCCATCGTCTTTACTGAGATTCCTTATCAGTTAAACAAAGCGAAAGTCATTGAAAAAATCGCTGAGCTGGTAAAAGAGAAAAAATTAGAAGGGATTAGTGAGTTGCGTGATGAGTCTGATAAAGACGGCATGCGCATTGTGATTGAACTGCGTCGCGGTGAAAACCCAGACGTAGTGGTGAATAATATTTTCACTCAAACACAACTCCAATCTGTTTTTGGTATCAATATGGTGGCCTTAGTCGATGGCCGTCCACAATTGCTTAACCTGAAACAAATCCTTGAATGCTTTGTCAAACACCGTCGTGAAGTGGTGACTCGTCGTACTATCTTCGAGCTTCGCAAAGCGCGTGAGCGTGGTCACATTCTTGAAGGTTTGGCGGTGTCTCTTGCCAACATCGATCGCGTTATCGAGTTGATCAGAATGTCGCCAACGTCGGCGGAAGCAAAAGAAAGAATTGTTGCTGAATCTTGGCAGCCAGGCAATGTGATGGCGATGTTAGAACGCGCGGGTTCTGATGCTTGTCGTCCTGATGATCTGGATGCGCAATATGGTTTTGTGGATGGTGCTTACCACCTTTCTCCAGACCAAGCGCAAGCGATTCTGGATTTGCGTTTGCACCGTTTAACGGGCTTAGAACACGAAAAACTCATGGCGGAGTACAAAGCGCTGATTGAGTTGATCGCTGAACTATTGGAAATCTTGTCTAACCCTGATCGTTTGATGGAAGTCATTCGTGAAGAGCTAGAAGAAGTTCGTGATTCGTTTGGTGATGTGCGTCGTACTGAAATCTTAACGTCTCGTCAAGATTTGACGATTGCGGATTTGATTGATGAAGCGCCTATGGTTGTGACGATTTCGGATACCGGTTATGCGAAATCTCAACCATTAGAAGAATACAAAGCTCAGCGCCGAGGCGGTCGCGGTAAATCTGCGTCAGCCATGAAAGACGAAGACCATATTAGCCATCTATTAGTAACAAGCAGTCACGATACTGTGATGCTGTTTACTAACTTTGGTAAAGTGTATTGGTTGCGCGTGTTTGAAATTCCAACGGCCAGCCGTAACTCGAAAGGCCGTCCGATTGTAAACTTGTTACCGTTTGCAGAAGGTGAACATGTTTCGGCTTTATTGCCATTAACAACACCGGAAAAATCAGACGCGGATGCAGAAGTGGATGAAGAGGCTCAAGAAGCCAGCAGCTACATCTTCATGGCAACAGCCAACGGTACTGTTAAGAAAACAGCAATGGAGCATTTTGCTCGCCCTCGTTCAACGGGTCTGATTGCCTTGAGTCTAGATGACAGTGATGCTCTTGTGGGTGTTGCTCAAACGACTGGCAACGATGACATTATGTTGGTATCGAGCTCTGGTAAAACGATTCGCTTCTCTGAAGGCGACGTGCGTGCCATGGGTCGTACCGCCGCCGGTGTTCGTGGTATTCGTTTAGGCGAAGACGCAAAAGTGGTTTCTTTGATCGTTCCTCAAGAAGGCGCTGCCGTCTTGATGGCGTGTGAAAATGGTTATGGTAAGCGTACTTCGATCGACGACTTCCCAGTCTACGGTCGTGGTGGTCAAGGGGTTATCGGTATCCAGGTCTCTGAGCGTAATGGCCCAGTGGTTGGTGCGACTCAAGTAGACGAAACGGATGAGATTATCTTGATCACAGATCAAGGAACCTTGGTTCGTACGCGAGTCACCGAAGTGTCTTGTCAAGGTCGAAACACACAAGGTGTTACCTTGATTCGCTTAACAAACGATGAGCACCTAGTGGGTGTGGTTCGTGTTGTTGAAGACGATGAAGGTGATGTGGAAGACGGCGAGGAGCTTGGAGCAGATGAGGCGGCAGCGCCGACTACTGCTTCTGGTGAGACGCCTGATACCACCGAAGACGAAGAGTAATAAGAGCGGCGCACCTTGGTGCGTCGCTTTTGTTTAAGTTAGATCCTGGATACTAGAGGTAAAAAACAGGATGAGCCGAGTTTATAATTTTTGTTCTGGTCCAGCTGCACTCCCTGAAGAAGTTCTAAAGAAAGCGCAGTCTGAATTGTTGGATTGGCATGGCGCTGGCGTTTCCGTGATGGAAATGAGCCATCGTAGTGCTGAGTTCATGTCTATTCTTGCTTCGGCGAAAGCGCGTCTGGCGCGTTTGCTGGATATTAGTGATGACTATGAAATCTTGTTTGCACAGGGTGGTGCGTCTACCTTGTTTGCACAGATTCCGGCCAACCTAATGAATGGTTTTGACTCGGCTTGTTACTTGGATACGGGCGCTTGGTCCACCAAGGCGATTAAAGAAGCGAAAAAATACGGCCAGATCAATGTGGTTGCGTCTTCTAAAGCGCAGAATTACCAAACTGTGCCAGCATTTTCTTCTTTTGATTTGGATGAAAGCGCGGCGTACTTGCATTTGTGCCCGAATGAAACCATTGGTGGTTTGGAATTTTCCGAGTTGCCTGAAACCTCGTTGCCGATTGTGGCGGATTTATCGTCGACGATTTTGTCTCGTAAAATAGACGTTAGCAAATACGGCATGATTTACGCGGGTGCCCAGAAGAATGTTGGACCTGCGGGTGTGGTGATTTGTATTGTGCGTAAAGACTTGTTGGCGCGCAGTGCGGAGACTTTACCGACGACGTGGAATTTTGCGACCTTGGCGAAAAACGACTCCATGATCAACACGCCACCTACCTTCGCCATTTACTTGGCGGATTTGGTGTTTGAGTGGTTGGAAAATCAAGGTGGCGTAGAGGCCATTGAGCAAGCCAATATTCGTAAGGCCGAAGCACTGTATCGTGCGATTGACGAAAGCAGCTTCTATTCTAATCCGATTGACCCAGCTTACCGTTCACGCATGAATGTGCCTTTTGTGTTGGCGGACGACTCTCTTGAAGCGTTGTTTTTGGAAGAATCAGAAGCGGCAGGCTTGAGAACCTTAGCAGGGCATCGCTCTGTGGGCGGAATGCGCGCGAGTATCTACAACGCGATGCCGATGGAAGGGGTGCAAGCCTTGATCGACTTCATGCATTCTTTTGAACAGCGTCACGGATAATTATTATGGCAAATACGAAACAGTCTGTGCCTGAAACATTGCCTTTGCTGAGAGATCGGATCGATTCCATTGACTCGCAAATTCAGGCTTTGATAAATGAGCGGGCGCAGTGTGCTCAAAAAGTAGCGGAAGTAAAGCTGGCTGAGCAAGGCGGCGATGCCGTGGTGTTTTATCGTCCGGAGCGTGAAGCTCAAGTGTTGCGTCGCGTGATGGAACGTAATGAAGGGCCGCTTGGCAACGAAGAAATGGCGAAGATCTTTCGCCAAATAATGTCTTCTTGTTTGGCGCTGGAAAAACCGATGCGCATTGCGTTTTTAGGGCCGGAAGGGACCTTTACGCAACAGGCGGCGCTGAAGCATTTTGGTAAATCTATTGTTAGTGCGCCGATGGCCGCGATAGACGAAGTGTTTCGCGAGGTGGAATCGGGGGCCGCCAATTATGGAGTGGTGCCGGTAGAAAACTCCACCGAGGGTGTGGTAAATCACACCTTAGACAGCTTTCGAGATTCGCAGTTGAAAATCTGTGGGGAAGTGGAAGTGCGTATTCATCACCATTTATTGGTGAGTCCACACAGTAATGCAGACGAAGTAACGCATATCTATTCTCATCAACAATCCTTGGCGCAATGCCGTGCTTGGCTGGATCGTTACTGGCCGCATGCTGAGCGTGTGGCGGTGAGTTCTAATGCTGAAGCGGCGCGTCTTGCTGCTGAGGCGGGCAAAAACGGTCGCGCAGTGGCTGCCATTGCTGGCGAAGTAGCCTGTGAATTGTATGGTCTTATGACGGTGTCTGCCAATATTGAAGATCGTCCTGATAACACGACGCGCTTTTTGATTGTTGGTAATCAAGATGTGCCGGCAAGTGGTAAGGACAAGACTTCCTTGTTGATCAGTGCGAAAAACGAGCCGGGTGCTTTGTACCGCTTGTTGGAAGCGTTTGAGCGCCATGGTGTTGATATGACGCGTCTTGAAACACGACCTTCGTTAATGAGTCGTTGGGGTTATATCTTTTACATAGACTTTGTCGGCCATTATCAAGATGAAGCCTGTCAGGCGGTTATTGCGGAGTTGAGAGGGCGAGCTTCTGAAGTAAAAGTGCTTGGCTCTTACCCGGTTGCCGTTCTTTAGTCTAATAATTGGTGTTGTTTGTGAATAGAAATGACTCAGAAAACGTGCTCGACTCTCAGCGAGAGGGAAAGCCGTTCGGTAATGTGTTGATTGTTGGTCTGGGCATGATTGGCGGATCTTTCGCCAAAGCGCTAAAAGAAAAAGGCTTAGCCACTCTTTACGGTGCCGACCGTAGAGAGGGCGAGTTGGCGTTAGGGGTGTCGACAGGTGTGATTGATTACCCTGCCGCCTTGACGGCAGAATACATTGCGCACATGGATGTGATTGTCTTAGCGACCCCAGTTAGGGCGATGGAATCTGTGTTATTAGAAATACAGCCGCATTTGAAAGACACGACCTTGCTGACGGATGTGGGTTCCACAAAAGGCAGCGTGGTGAGTGCGGCTAAAAAAGTATTTGGTGAAGTGCCTGCTAATTTTATTCCGAGTCACCCTATTGCTGGTGCGGAAAAAAGCGGTGTGTTGGCGGCCAATTCCCAGTTGTTTGAAAAGCACATGGCGATTGTGACTCCCTTGGTCGACAGTAATCCGGCGCTGCTGGATCGTTTGCATCAATTGTGGTCCGCTGTGGGCTCGGATGTGGTGAGCATGGATGTGGAACATCACGATCATGTGCTTGCGTCTTCCAGTCATTTGCCGCATTTATTGGCGTATACCTTGGTGGATGCGCTGGCGAACAGTGATCGAAGTCAGGATGTGTTTAAATTCGCAGCAGGCGGTTTTCGTGATTTCACTCGTATTGCCTCCAGTGATCCTGTTATGTGGCGTGATGTCTTCTTATCTAATAAAGAAGCGACACTGGCAACGTTAGATCATTTTACTGAGCGTTTAGCGGTGATGAGAACGGCTATTGAGCAGGGTGATGGCGCCAGTATGTTTGGTGTTTTTACTCGGGCGAAATCCGCTCGTGATCATTTTCTTCGTTTGTTGGAACAGCGAACCTCTGCTGTTCCTAAAGAAGTTCGTCCGGTTTCTATTAGTGTTGCTCCCGCGTCTTCCATAAAAGGCCGTGTTTCTTTATCCGGCGACAAGTCTTTGTCACATAAAGCGATTACGCTAGCTTGTCTTGCTCATGGGGTGAGTCATTTACGCAACGTCGATCTAACCGGTGATGTTCGTGTTACGGTTCAGGCCTTTCGAGATATGGGGGTGGTGATTGAAGAGGTGGCTGCAGACCAATTGCGTGTTCATGGGGTTGGCTTAAAAGGGCTAAAAGCACCAATAGCGCCGATTAATGTGCATCAGTCTAGTGTGAGTTTGCATTTGCTGTTGCCAGTGTTGGCTGGACAGGATTTCCCCGTTACCTTGGTCGGTGAAGGGGCATTATTGAACCAACCGATGAAGGCGTTGTTTAACTTGGTGCGCTCTATGGGGGGTCATGTAATGACCGCCACAGCGGACTGCTTGCCTGTTTCTTTGGCGCCATCCACCTCTCAGCGAGTGTCCTTGGTGTTAAACAGTGGCTCGAAAAGGCTTCATGCTGCCGCGCTGCTGGCCATGTTGTATTCCCCAGAAGGCGCCGAGTTACAGGCGTGCAAATATGGTGTGTCACAGGTGAAGGCCTTGTTTTCCTGCTTCGGTTTGGATGTTTCGCTTAACGGTAGTGTTGTCAGTCTTGTGCCTGCAACGCCTCAAGGGGCAGACATTGAACTGCCCGGAGACGTTAACCAAACCGCGTGGTTGACGCTGTCTGCCGTATTGTCCCCAGGGTCTAGGTTGGCCATAGAGAATGCGTTTGTCGGTGAAATGGCGTCGCCTTATGTGTCTTTTTTGCAAAGCATTGGCGCCAATATTCGAGTTGCAGAGCAGCAATCGGCAGGATTTGAGGTCGGTAAACTGGATGTGTCATTTGCGCCCTTGTCTTGTTTTGAGTTAGCGGCGGCGGATGTTTATGGTTTGCGCAATGAGTTAGCGTTTGTGTGTGTTGCGGCGGCTTATGCCTCCGGAGTGAGTGTTATTCGAGGCTTATCGGATCTGCCATATTATTATGAAGATCGAATTTTGTCTTTGGTGGACGCGCTGACACATTTTGGCATCGTTTGTGAATACAGCTCAGGCAACTTGTCGATCACTGGTGGGGTTCCGCTTGGTGGTGAGGTTGATTGTGCTGGTGATTATCGTTTGGCATTGGCTATGTTGGCGCTGGGGCTGCGTAGCCGAGAAGTGACCAAGGTGAATGATTGCCAAAAATTATTAGAAGAGTTTACTGAGTTAGGGAGTGTTGCGGCGCAGTTGGGTTTTCACTGTGCAGTAGTGCAATAGAAATTAAGAGGAATGTTTATGATAAATCAAGCTCCAGTCATCGCGATTGATGGTCCAAGTGGTGCCGGTAAAGGCACTGTCAGTCAGTTGGTCGCAGAGAAGCTGGGATGGCATTTGCTTGATAGTGGTGCGCTGTACCGTTTGTTGGCGTTGGCGGTGTCTCATCATGGGATGTCAGTAGAAGACGCGGACACGCTGAAAGTGTTGGCTGAACATTTAGATATTCAGTTCGAGCAATCAGAAGAAAGTAAAGTCGAAATCGTGTTAGAGGGTGAGATCGTCACCCAAGCGATCAGAACCGAAGAAGTAGGGCACAATGCGTCCAAACTAGCGGCGATTCCTGAAGTGCGTGAGGGTTTGTTGTTGCGTCAGCGCGCTTTTGCTCAAGCACCAGGACTAGTTGCAGATGGTCGAGATATGGGCACTGTTGTGTTCCCGAATGCGCCCATTAAGATTTTCTTAACCGCGTCTGCAGAAGAGCGTGCCCAGCGCCGCTTACTTCAATTGCAACAAAAAGGTGAGGCGGTTAATCTAGAAGAATTGGTACAATCTATTAAAGAAAGAGATGAGCGCGATGCGAATCGAGCCATAGCGCCGCTTGTTCCAGCCGCTGGTGCGCTGGTTATTGATAGTACAGATCTTTCTATTGAAGAGGTTGTTGAGATCGTTTTTGCTGAATCAGTGAAGGCTGGTCTGATATAGCCTGTTCTTTTGTGCGTGTAAAATGTGCTAGAATAGTCTAAATGTTATTCAAGTCGGTGGGAGACCAGCAACGCTTCCATCGCAATAATCATAAAAATTGACCCGTATTTGCTGGTGATACGGATAAGACCAAAATTTTTTGGTCAACTATATAGGAAATACAATGACTCAAAGCTTCGCAGAACTGTTTGAAGAAAGCCTGTTAACCGTCGAAATGGCGCCAGGCTCAATTGTTACTGGTATTGTTGTTGATATTGACAGCGAATGGGTAACTGTTCATGCAGGTCTTAAATCTGAAGGCGTAATTCCTCGTGCTCAGTTCCTAACGGAAAGTGGTGAGTTCAATGTTAACATCGGCGACGAAGTTAAAGTTGCACTTGACGCTGTTGAAGATGGTTTCGGTGAGACTAAATTGTCTCGTGAAAAAGCGAAACGTGCTGAAACTTGGGCTGTTCTTGAAAAAGCCTACGAAGAAGGCGCCATCGTCAATGGTGTTATCAATGGTAAAGTCAAAGGTGGCTTCACAGTTGATATCGCAAACATCCGTGCTTTCTTGCCAGGTTCTTTGGTAGATGTTCGCCCAATCCGCGACACGTCTCACCTAGAAGGTGTGGATCTAGAGTTCAAACTTATCAAGCTTGATCAAAAACGTAACAACGTTGTTGTATCTCGTCGTGCCGTTATGGAAGCGACTAACAGCGCTGAACGCGAAACACTACTTGCTTCTCTAGAAGAAGGCCAAGAAGTTAAAGGTATCGTTAAGAACCTTACAGACTACGGTGCGTTCGTTGATCTTGGTGGTGTTGATGGTCTTCTACACATCACTGACATGGCTTGGAAACGCATTAAGCACCCAAGTGAAATCATTGCTGTTGGCGATGAAATCGACGTTAAAGTACTTAAGTTTGACCGCGAGCGTAACCGTGTGTCTCTAGGTCTTAAACAATTGGGTGAAGATCCATGGGTTGCTATCAAAGCACGTTACCCAGAAGGTACTAAAGTAACTGCTAAAGTTACTAACTTGACTGATTACGGTTGCTTCGCTGAACTTGAAGAAGGCGTAGAAGGTCTAGTACACGTATCTGAAATGGATTGGACTAACAAAAACATCCACCCATCTAAAGTTGTTCAGATCGGTGATGAAGTTGAAGTTATGATCCTTGATATCGACGAAGAACGTCGTCGTATCTCTTTGGGTATCAAGCAGTGCACCATGAACCCATGGGAAGAGTTTGCTACATCTTTCAACAAAGGCGACAAAATCTCTGGCGCAATCAAGTCTATCACTGACTTTGGTGTGTTCATTGGTCTTGACGGCGGCATCGACGGCCTTGTTCACTTGTCTGACCTATCTTGGGAAGAAACGGGTGAAGAAGCGGTTCGTGCATACAAGAAAGGTGATGTTCTTGAGACTGTTGTATTGTCTATCGATGCAGAACGCGAGCGTATCTCTCTTGGCGTTAAACAGCTTGAAGAAGACCCATTTGTTGGTTTCGTTGCTGAAAACGACAAAGGCACTATCGTAAACGGTACTGTTGCTTCTGTAGATGCAAAAGGTGCGGTTGTTGTTCTAGCTGAAGGCGTTGAAGCTACTTTGAAAGTATCTGAAATCAGCCGTGAGCGTGTTGAAGATGCAACAACTGTATTGAAAGAAGGCGATAAAGTAGAAGCAGCGATCATCAGTGTTGATCGTAAAGCTCGTACTATTACACTTTCTATCAAACAGAAAGATGCTACTGAAGAAAAAGCTGCGCTTAAATCTCATTCTGAGAAACAGCAAGTTGAAGCGAACGGTCCTACCACTATCGGTGATTTGATCAAAGCTCAACTAGAAAACCAAAACTAAGTTTTGATTTTCATTGGCTATTAAAAAGCGGGCTTAGGCCCGCTTTTTTTATGTCAAATTTACGATAACGCGTTGACAAGAAAACTATACATAAAACATGTGGATAACTGTGGGTATAGACTCTGTGTGACGCTTCATCGAAGCGATTTGAGAAGTGTTTTCGTGTCCTCTTCGTCCCAGTCTTCTTTTTCTAATAATTGTTTCAGTGAGTTGTTTTCTTGTGTTTGCTGAAGGTTCTTCTGAAATTTAGCAAAATGCATGTCTTTGATGAGCTTCTCATCATAAGGAGAGCGATACAGTGGCGGCGTTGATTCGCTGTTTGAAACGTCTGCTTGCTTCAATTTGTCTATGTTTTGATAGGTCTTTAGAAAGTCTTTTTTATTCATACCTGCTCTCCCTATTCGGTTTGTTCTATATGGAGTATTTCAAAATACTCTGGATGAGCGCGCCATCTAATGTTCAGATCCCATAATCTTATGCCATGCTCTTTGCCGTCTTTTTGTTGTAAGTAGGACGGGCGAGGATCTTGCTCGATGACTTGTTTAATTAAAGTCTTAATATCTCGCTGATGCAATGATTGGTAATGGTTGCACTGGCGATCGGCTAGCTCAGAAAAAACAACCTCACTGGTGCGATCTGCTTGTGGGGCGAAGCCGCCTTGGGCATCGGGGATGCTATCGGCGTAGGGAATATAAGGTTTGATGTCGAGTACTGGGGTGCCATCGAGTAAGTCGGCGCCAAGTAGCTCGATAAAAACCTTGCCCTTTTCTTGGTAAATATTGCCAAGCTTTATAACCGACAACCCAATGGGGTTGGGTCTGTGTGTCGCGCGAGTGGCAAACACCCCCATTTTGACCTTGCCGCCCAGTCGAGGTGGCCGTATTTTGGCTTTCCAGTTTTCTGTCATGGTGGCGTGAAAAATGAACTGAACCCAGATGTGAGAGAAATCGCTTAATCCATCAAGCGTATCCAAGCGGTTAAAAGGCGGTAGTAGTTCGATCTTGGCGGTTGCCTCAGTGACAAGCCCAGGTTGTCTTGGAATGCCAAATTTTTCTTTGTAGCAGGAGTGGACTAGGCCAATTGTGGTTAGGTTAAAGTGCGTTGGAGCAGACAAGCTTGCTTCCTTTTTTTCATCGAATTCAAGGCTAAAGGATTAAATAGTTTGTGTTAGTATACTGGCAAGAGAGCTGCGCGGACGATAAATTTCTGCGATTAGAGCGTTACTTTTTAACCGAATTAGAGATTAAAAATGTCTTTAGAATCCTATATGAATCAGATTGGTCAGCAAGCGAGAGCGGCATCGCGCTTGCTTGCTAAAGCGTCCACAGAGCATAAAAACAATGCGCTATTAGCCATGGCGGACGCGTTGGAAAAGGCACGACCTCGATTGATAGAAGAAAATGCCAAAGACATTCAAAATGGTGAGAAAAAGGGCTTAGATGCTGCCTTATTGGATCGTTTGCTGCTCAGTGATGCGCGCATCGATGGCATGATTGAAGGGCTCAAACAAGTGGCTGGGTTACCGGATCCGATTGGCGAGATTACCGATATGTTGTATCGCCCATCGGGTATTCAGCTAGGAAAAATGCGCGTGCCATTGGGTGTGATCGGTATCATTTACGAGTCACGACCAAATGTCACCATTGACGCCGCCAGCTTATGCCTGAAATCAGGCAATGCCACTATTTTACGTGGTGGTTCAGAAGCGTTTTATTCGAACCAAGCGATTGCAGAAGCGGTAACAGCGGGTCTTAAGGCCGTTGGTTTGCCAGAAAGTGCCGTGCAGGTATTAAATACGACGGACCGTGATGCCGTGGGGCGTTTGATCGCCATGCCTGAATACGTAGATGTGATTGTTCCTCGTGGCGGCAAGGGGCTTATAGAGCGCATTAGTAAAGACGCTCGAGTGCCTGTTATTAAGCACTTAGATGGTAATTGCCATGTTTATATCGACGATGAGGCAGATTTGGATAAGGCGTTTAATATAGCGTTGAACGCCAAAACGCGTCGTTACGGTGTTTGTAATGCCATGGAGTCTTTGTTGATTCATCAAGCGGTTGCTGAGCAGATTTTGCCAAAATTGGTGTCGGCCTTTCATGAGAAAGGGGTTGAGTTGGTTGGTTGTGACGCCACTCGAACCATTGTAGCTGGGTCTGCTGCGTCAGACATAGCGATCGGAGTCGCCACACAAGAAGACTGGTTTACCGAATACCTTGCTCCTAAGCTTTCGATTAAAATTCTGGCTGACATGGAGGAAGCCATCGAGCATATCAATCATTATGGCTCTCACCATTCCGATGCCATTATTTCTCAAAATTACTCTAAGACCCGTGCGTTTATGACGCAAGTGGATTCGTCTTCTGTGATGGTGAACGCCTCGACCGCTTTTGCGGATGGCTTTGAATATGGGTTGGGTGCCGAAATTGGTATTTCTACCGATAAAATCCACGCCCGTGGACCGGTCGGTCTGATTGGTTTAACCAGCCAGAAGTACATAGTGCTAGGGGATGGCCACACCCGTGACAATTAATACCAAGCATCTGGGGCGAGCTTCTGGCGTTGCCATTATGGGAGGGACGTTTGACCCGATACATAATGGGCATCTGAGGGCGGCGGTAGAAATCCTCGACCGTTTTGGTTTTGAGTCTTTGCGTTTGGTTCCTTGTTTTCAGCCAGTTCATAAAGGTCTGCCTAGCATTACCGCGGCACAGCGTCTGGCAATGGTTGAAATGGCGATTTCGAGCGATTCGCGTTTGTCCGTTGATCGACGAGAAATTGTGCGTGAAGGGCCGAGTTACTCGATTGATACCTTAAAAGACATTCGTTCTGAGATTGGCCCAGATGAGCCCTTGATCATGGTGTTGGGAATGGACAGTTTTTTGTCGATCCCAACTTGGGCGGATTGGCAGGCATTGATCCAGTATGCGCATATTTTGGTGGTGTCTCGACCGGGCTGGGAGCCGGATCTGATTTCGGAATTAAGCGCTTTCTGCGAAAACTATCGTGCCGCTTCATCGCATGAGTTACAATGCGCGCCCTCAGGTTTTATTTGGTTAGAAACGCTACCGTCTCTGGAGATCTCTTCGAGTATGATAAGAGCCCTGCGTAAAAAACAGGAATCCATTGCGTATCTGCTACCAGAACCCGTACAAACATACATAATACAAAATCAATTATATCAGGATAACGTAACTTTATGAGTCAGCCTAATCTCACAGCGGATCAAATCTTAGCTTTAGCAGTGGAAGCACTGGAAGATGTCAAAGGTGATAAGATCACTGTGTTGAATGTTTCAAAACACACAGACATGATGGATTTCATGGTTATTTGTACCGGTACCTCTAAGCGTCATGTGAATGGTTTGGGGCAGAATGTTATTGAGCATCTAAAGTCTAATGGTCTTCAGCCTTTAGGTTTTGAAGGACGCGGTACAGGAAGCGACTGGGTGTTGGTTGATCTTCATGATGTTGTTGTTCATGTCATGACCGAAGAAGCGCGAGCTTTTTACGACCTAGAAAAACTTTGGGACATTAAACCAGAATCGATTTAAGGTTTTGCAATGCGCGTTCGACTGATTGCTGTCGGCACTAAAATGCCGAAATGGGTAACGCAAGGCTATGACGATTACGCCAAGCGATTGCCCAAAGATTTTGCTTTAGAATTGGTGGAAATCCCAATGTCACCACGCGGGAAAAACACCGATATACCTAAAGCAATTCGCAAAGAAGGTGATCTGATGCTCGATGCGATTCCTCAGGGAGATAAGGTAATCGCAATGGAGGTCCTCGGTAAAGAGTGGTCAACGCATCAGTTGGCAGATCAGACCGAGAGCTGGCGCATGGAAGGTTATAATGTCAGTTTGTTGGTGGGTGGCCCTGATGGGCTTGACCCCCGTTGTACAGCGAAAGCCGATCAAATCTGGTCGCTTTCTCGTTTGACACTGCCACACCCTATGGTTCGGGTTATTCTTGCTGAGCAAATCTACCGTGCTTGGACCTTGATGAATAATCATCCGTACCATAGATAGAGGATCGTTCGTTGAGCCGTCGATATAAGAACTTCCGCAATTACAATCAAGAAAAAACACTGACACAATCGCGTATTATTATTGCGGGCCTTTTAGTGTTGCTCTTGGCGGGCGTCTTGATGGCTCGCTTGTTTTACCTCCAAGTCTTAAATTACCAACTTTATCAAACCAAAGCCGATGATAACCGTGTGATGCTGGTCACTGAGCCACCACCACGTGGGTTGATTTATGATCGCAATGGCGTGGTGCTCGCCGATAACCGTCCTATTCACAGTTTGACGGTGACGCCAGAGCGCATTAAAAGCATGCCTCAGCTGCGCAAAATTCTCTCTGGGTTGATCGATATTAGTCCGGACGAATGGGATCAGTTTGATGAAAAACTGAAAGACTATCGTCGGCCTTATCAATCCATTACCTTAAAATCCCAGTTAACCGATGAAGAGTGGGCGCGTATTGCCGTGAATCTTTATAAGTTAGATGGCGTACAGGTTGAGGCTCAGCTCACTCGTTATTATCCCTATGGCAAAGCGTTTGCTCATGCCGTTGGGTACGTTGGGCGTATTACGACCAAAGATTTAGAAAGAGTGGATAAGCAGGCTTACCAAGGCGCTCTGTTTATTGGTAAAACTGGGGTCGAAGGCTATTACGAAAGCACCTTGTTTGGTAAGCCAGGTATTAAGAAAGTCGAAGTGAATGCGCGCGGTCGTATCATGGATGAGCTGGGGCGAGAGAATCCGGTCCCAGGTAAAGACGTTCATTTGTATATGGATGCGCGTTTGCAGCAATACGCCTACGACTTACTCGGTAATTACAAAGGCTCTGTGGTGGCCATAGATCCGAATACTGGCGGTATTTTAGCCTTGGTCTCCAAGCCCGGCTTTGACCCTAATTTGTTTGTTAGGGGGATTTCTTATAAAGACTATTCCGTATTGCGCAACTCAAAAGACCTTCCTTTGTTTAATCGTGCTTTACGTGGTGGTTACCCACCGGCTTCGACCATTAAGCCGTTTATGGCGCTGGCTGGCCTAGAATATGGTTTCTCTTCATGGACTGAACGTTATTTTGCTCGTGGTTATTACCAAATTAATCCCGGTGGACGTCGTTATCGTGATTGGAAACGAGGCGGTCATGGCTGGATTAATCTAGAGCGTGCGGTCATCGAATCGGTGGACACCTATTTCTACCAGTTAGCGAATAAAATGGGCATTACCCCGATCCATGACTTTTTGACACGCTTTGGTTTTGGGAAAAGTGTGTTGCTAGATTTAAACGGTGCGAGCATCGGCTTGTTGCCATCCAATGCGTGGAAAAAAGCCAAATACAATGAGCCTTGGTACCCAGGGGACTCAGTAAACGTTGGGATAGGCCAAGGTTTCATGGTGGCCACACCGATTCAGATTGCAACGGCGGTTTCCGCCATTGCGGCGCGCGGGCATTATTATTTCCCACGCATGGCGCAGACAATTGGCAACAAAGCTGCGACGTTTGAGGGCAAAGAAGGGGGTGTTCATAACATCATCCTAAAAGACCAGCGCAACTGGGAAAAAATCATTACCGCAATGCGCAAAGTGATTACCGATCCTAAGGGCACAGGAAGGCGCTTACAGGGGACGGATTACGCCATTGCCGGTAAGACAGGGACAGGGCAAGTCTTTAGTCTGCAAGACGGTGAGGAATATGAAGCGGACAAACTGGCGAAGCGGCTTCATGACCATGGTTTGTTTATTGCTTTTGCGCCAGCGGAGAAGCCGACGATTGCCGTTTTTGCGATTTTTGAAAATGGCGGCGGGGCTGCCAAACCGGCCGATTTAACGAAGAAACTTTTTGATGCTTATATCGACGGTAAGTACCCTAAAAAGTACGACTATTTAAAAGGTAATGCGAAGTGAGTGATAATGTTTATAGAAGAGCGCTGTCATTTGCGAACGCTCGCCTTTGGAAGCTGATTCACGTCGATATTTTGTTGCTTGGTGCGCTACTGCTGCTGATGGCCGGTGGCCTTGTTGTCTTGTACTCGGCGTCTGGTCAAGATATGGAAATGGTAGAGCGACAAATTCTCCGTTTTGGTATCGGTATGGGGGTGTGTCTTGGCTTGGCGCAACTGCCCCCTAAATACATGCGCAGAGCCTCACCGGCTTTGTTTATTTTCTTGGCCATGTTGCTGATTGGTGTCTTGCTGTTTGGCGTTGGTGCGAAAGGTGCGCAGCGTTGGTTGGCACTGCCTGGTGGCTTGCGTTTTCAACCCTCTGAAATCATGAAAATCGTCATGCCAATGATGATTGCTTGGTATTTTTCTGATCGCCAGTTACCGCCTAAATTTAGAGAAGTGGTGGTGGTGTTAGCGTTGATTTTTACCCCCGCATTGATGGTGGCTAGGCAACCTGATTTAGGAACCGCGTTATTGGTGGCCGTGTCGGGCATCTTTGTGTTGTTTTTGGCGGGCCTTGGTTGGCGCTATATTCTGGGGGCCGCCGTGTCAGCGCCTGCTGCAGGCTATGTGCTTTGGCATTTTATGCACGATTATCAGCGTCAGCGCGTATTGACCTTTTTGAATCCAGAAAGCGACCCATTAGGTTCTGGCTGGAATATTATTCAGTCTAAAACCGCGATTGGCTCGGGCGGTCTGTATGGCAAAGGTTGGCTCGAAGGCACGCAAGCACAGTTAAACTTTTTACCAGAAAGCCATACGGATTTTATTATTGCGGTATTGGGTGAAGAGTTTGGCATGCTCGGTTGCGGTATTCTGATTTTTTCCTATTTGTTGGTGATTTCTCGTGGTTTGTATATCTCCGCAACAGCGGAAGACAATTATGCACGCCTATTAGCAGGCAGTTTAACGCTGACCTTTTTTGTTTATATGTTTGTAAATATCGGCATGGTGTCAGGCATTTTACCTGTGGTTGGGGTACCCTTGCCCTTGGTCAGTTATGGCGGTACGTCCATCATAACAATTATGGCGACCTTTGGAATTTTGATGTCGGTACAAACACATAAAAGGGCGAGATGATGATGAAACTAGCAGTAGGGATGTTACTAGTGCTTGGCTTGGTCGGGTGCAGTAGCGCTGGGCAAGTGAAGGAACAAGCGTTGGGTGATGAGCTGGGTGTCAGTAATCAATTGCTCGATGATGCGCCTGAAGATAAAGCAGACTCTTATGCAGCCAACCCGCAAGTAAAAGCCTTTATTGCCCGCTTAGTGAAGCAAGATCACTTTGATAAAAATACGCTAGAATTGGCGTTTTCACGGATAAAAATACGTGAAAAAGTCATTCAAAAATCCAACAATCAACCAGAATCCATTACCCCTTATTATGAATATCGCTCGCGTTTTACCAATGCGCAACGGGTTGCCAGTGGTAAGGCTTTTGCCCAGAAAAACAAACATTGGTTAGAAAAAGCAGAGCAAGAATATGGCGTTGATTGGCACGTCATTGTGGCTTTGATAGGGGTTGAAACCTATTACGGGCGCATTACCGGTTCGAAAGATGTTTTCACCTCATTAACCACGCTCGCCTTTGATTACCCAAGACGACAAGCTTACTTCCAGAATGAACTGCGTGCCTATTTATTATTGGCGCGTGAAAATAATTGGAACATTGGCGCGACAAAGGGGTCCTATAGTGGGGCCATGGGTATGGTGCAGTTTATGCCAACCAATTACCGTAAGTTAGCGGTGGATTATGATGGCGATGGTCATGTTGATCTTTGGCACTCAGATGCAGATGCCATCGGCAGTGTGGCAAATTATTTGCGTCACCATGGCTGGGAATACGAGCAACCTTACTTGGTAATGGCTCAGGTGGACAGTCCAGATGCGGTATCAAAATGGATAAACGCAGACAGAAAACCCATCAAAACAGCGGCCCAGTGGGCGGCGTTGAAAGTGTTGCCAACGCAACCTTTCTTAGCAAAGAAAATGGGCTTAGTGGGCTTGCGCACCAAGGAGGATGAAACCTCTTATTGGCTGGCTTATGAGAACTTTTTTACTATCATGGATTACAACCCAAGCCGACGTTATGCCATGTCAGTATTGGAGCTTGCTGAGAGCATAGGAAAGAATGATTAAACATCGTGGTTTATGGTTATTAATTGGGGCGTGCCTTGTGTTATTGAGTGGTTGCACCGGTAATACAATGAGTTCTGCTGAGTATGATAAAGCCTCCGCTGGAGGGCGTTATACCATTCTTAAGGATCACGCTCCTGACCACGATGTCAAAGTAGACCATTTGCCTGACTTGGTGCCTAAATGGGAACCTAAAAGTCGAGGCGGCAATAAAAGCCCTTACGAAGTCTGGGGTAAGAAATACTGGGTGATGAAATCTGCTAAGGGCTACGTAGCAGAAGGAACGGCTTCTTGGTATGGCATGAAATTTCATGGTCATACCACATCAAATGGGGAAACATATGATATGTATGCCTTTTCTGCTGCCCATAAATCCCTGCCTTTACCGACCTATTTAAAAGTCACCAACTTGGATAATCAGCGTTCTGTGATTGTTAGAGTGAATGACAGAGGGCCTTTTCATGGGGACCGATTGATCGATCTTTCCTACGCGGCCGCGGTGCGCTTGGATTATCAGAAAAAAGGCTTGGCTCACGTGAGAATCGAAGCCATAACGCCGCCAAAAGGGGGTGTTTATCAGCCAGAACCCAACGCTTCTTCAGGCCTTAAGAAAGAGGCTAATCCCCCTGTTATATTGACCTCTAAGTCAATTGCGGCACCTTCAAGTTCGGTGTCGAAAGTGCCTGTTTTTACGCACTTGCAATTGGGGGCTTTTTCAACAAAGGAAGCGGCCGAACGCTTGAAAAACCAACTGTTTTCTGTCTTTGATACGCAAATTAATATCGAGATAGTGAAGCACAGCGATGCACTTTATAAAGTATTAGTAGGCCCTTATGGCAGTGATGTAGAACTGTCTAATTGGCAAAAAAGGCTTTATGATGCAGGCTTTGCAAAGCCAGTACGAGTTGCGATGTAACTGTAAAGGCGAATTTCATAGACTAGAGATTCATTTTTCTCTCTAGTATCATTTGTAAACTTTTTTTAACCAGACGATGTTGTAGAGTATGAAGCGACTCCTAATTATTTTATCCGTATTTCTTGGCATAACAGCCAATGCCGTTCACGCAGAGCCTTCGCTAATTCCTGCGCCACCAGAACTTGCCGCTAGCAGTTATATCCTAATGGATGCTTACACCGGCGATATCTTAGTGTCTCACAATGCGGATGAAAAACTACCGCCAGCCAGCCTGACTAAGTTAATGACGGCTTACATCACTGAGTATGAGCTAGCTCGCGGTGATATCAGTGTTGATGATAAAGTCACCATCAGTGAAAAAGCATGGCGCATGAAAGGGTCTCGTACCTTCGTTCGTGAAGGCACAAGAGTGCCATTAATGACACTGATGCAAGGCATGATTGTTCAGTCTGGTAATGATGCGACTGTCGCGATTGCAGAGCACATTGCAGGCAGTGAGTCTGCTTTTGCTGACTTGATGAACCAGCACGCTAAACTGCTTGGTATGAAAGACTCTCATTTCGTCAATGCGACGGGCTACCCAGCAGACGATCATTACTCTAGTGCTCACGATATTGCGATCGTAGCGCGTGCGACCATTACTCAGTTCCCTGAAAATTACCCAATTTACGCGGAAAAGTACTTTACCTATAACAACATTCGTCAGCCTAACCGCAATCGTCTGTTATGGCGTGATAAGTCCGTAGATGGTTTGAAAACAGGCCATACTGAAGCCGCTGGTTTTTGCTTGGCCGCTTCTGCCGTACGCAATGGCACGCGTTTGATTACCGTTGTCATGGGCACAAAATCAGATGAAGCTCGTGCCAGCGAATCTCAGAAATTATTGGATTACGGTTTCCGATACTACGAAACACGCAAGCTTTATAGCCGTGGCCAAGTGGTGAACAATGCCCGTGTTTGGGGTGGTAGCCAAAATACAGTGAAAGTTGGTTTTACCGATGACGTATTGGTAACATTGCCGCGCCAAGATGCGGACTCGCTTCCTGCAAGCTTACAAATGAACCCTGAAATTGAAGCGCCAATCAAAGTGGGCGATGTGCTTGGTAAAGTGGTTGTTGGTACCGCTGGCAATGTTGTATTAGAACGCAATGTTGTTGCGCTTGAGCCTGTTGAACAAGGTGGCTTCTTTAAGCGTATATTTGATAAAATCAAACTTTTCTTCATGAATTTATTTTAGGTCTTAGGATCTAGTGGACTATCGATGGCTCTGATTACAAAAGATGGCGATCAAGCTGAAAATGCAGTTGATGCGCCCAAGATTGAATTTCCATGTGACAACTATGTGATTAAAGTGGTGGCACTTGATCTTGATAACTGTCATGTGGATATTGTGAAATGCATGCAAGTGCATGCTCCAGAAATGGGCAATGAAGCGACTAATATCAATCGCTCAAGCAAGGGACGTTTTGTCAGCTACAGCTTCCGTATTTTGGCTCAGAGTGAAGAACAGCTAGCAAACTTGCATAAGGATCTTATGGCGCTTGAAGCGGTTAAGATGGTTCTATAAATGAATCAGGACCTTATTTGCCGTGATTTAGGCGTGATTGCCTACGAGACAACTTGGGAACGAATGAAAGAATTCACCCAAGTTCGCTCGAAAGAAGATCAAGATGAAATTTGGTTACTTGAACATCCTTCTTTATTTACGCAAGGACAAGCGGGTAAAGAAGAGCATCTACTGGCGCCAGGAGATATTCCTGTTATTCAAGTGGATCGAGGCGGGCAGGTTACTTACCATGGCCCAGGCCAGCTGGTAGCTTATGTACTGATTGATCTCAAACGCCTTGGAATAGGCGTAAGGGATTTGGTCAGTGTGTTAGAGAATGCCATTGTTGAGACTCTCAAGCTCAATGATATTGAGGCGTATGCCAAGCCAGATGCCCCAGGTGTTTATGTAGATGAAAAAAAGATCGCTTCCTTGGGCTTAAGAGTTCGCCGAGGCTGTTCTTTTCATGGTTTAGCGTTGAATGTGGATATGGATTTATCCCCCTTTAATCGTATTAATCCATGTGGCTATCAAGGTCTTCAGATGGTCGATATGGCTCGCTTGAGCAGTCAGGTCGATTTTTCTAATGTTAAAGTTCAGTTGGCGAACCAGCTTGCTGAACAGCTCGGATACAAACATCCGACTATCCAACAAGGGTGGAAATAGAATGACTGCAGAACGCAAACGCGTTGTCCAAGGCGAAAAACTTCGTGGCGCCGATAAAATGGCCCGCATCCCAGTAAAAATTGTCCCAACAGAAGAAATTCCACGCAAGCCAGATTGGCTTCGTGTGCGTATGCCTGCTTCTCCTGAAATTGCTCGTATCAAGCAGACACTGCGTGAGCATAAGCTAGCCTCTGTATGTGAAGAAGCGAACTGCCCTAATTTAGGGGAATGTTTCAGTAATGGTACGGCGACTTTCATGATCATGGGCGAAATTTGTACGCGCCGTTGTCCTTTTTGTGATGTTGCTCACGGTCGTCCGAATGCATTAAGCCCGAATGAGCCAAAAGAGCTTGCGGCGGCCATTCGTGACATGAAATTAAAATACGTGGTGATTACCTCCGTTGACCGTGATGATCTACGAGATGGCGGTGCGCAGCATTTTGTTGATTGTATCAATGAAACTCGTGCTTTGAGCCCTAACATTGAAATCGAGACTTTGGTGCCGGATTTCCGTGGGCGCATGGAAACATCGTTGGACATCTTGCAGCTTGCACCACCAGATGTGTTTAATCACAATTTAGAATCCATTCCTCGCCTTTACCGTCAAGTGCGTCCAGGTTCTGATTACCAATGGTCTCTTGATTTGCTCAAGAACTTTAAAGATCGTTGCCCAGAAGTGCCAACCAAATCAGGTTTGATGGTGGGCTTAGGCGAGACGTTTGAAGAAATCGTTGAAGTGTTAAAAGATCTGCGTGCTCATAACGTGGATATGTTGACGATTGGTCAATACTTGCAACCTTCAAAACACCATTTCCCAATGGCGCGATTTGTACCGCCTGAAGAATTTGCGCGTTATGAAGAAGTGGCAAAAGAACTTGGCTTTAAGCATGCTGCTTGTGGTCCATTAGTACGTTCTTCTTACCACGCTGATAAGCAAGCTCACGGCGAACGCGTTTCTTAAGCTATTATTACAGTACTGAAAAGAGCGGAGTTGAGGGAGTCCCCCTTAGCCCCGCTTTTTTATTATCTCATGACAACAATCTAAATAAGGGCAAGTGCGGTTGAGGCTCTGATTTCATGTCACTCAGCGGGATTTGTTTTGATGTATTTATTTGAATTTTAGGAGGCAATATGAAGCCTTGGTCAGTGAAAGATTCTGTTGAACTTTATAATGTCACTCACTGGAGTGCTGGTTTTTTCTCTATTAACGATCAAGGCCGTGCCATTGCGCTGCCAGACAGAGAAAATAGCATTGATTTGACTGAACTCTCGAAAGCCCTGAAAGAGCAGGGTATTCCTTATCCTTGTTTAGTGCGCTTTCCTAATATTCTGCATTCAAGAATCGAAAAGATCACGGAATCATTCTGCCAAGCCATCGAGCATTATGATTATAAAGCGAACTATTCGATTGTTTATCCGATTAAGGTGAACCAGCAGCGCCGAGTCGTAGAAGAGATAGCGGGTTGCCAACCTGACAATCCGTCGACGGTAGGGTTAGAAGCCGGCAGTAAGCCTGAATTGATGGCGGTGCTTGCGATGCACCAAAACCCTAACGGCATTATTGTCTGCAATGGTTATAAAGACCGTGAGTTTATTCACTTGGCGTTAATGGCTGAAAAAATGGGTCACCAAGTGTTTATTGTGGTTGAAAAGCTGCATGAGCTGGATCTTATTTTAGACGAAGCGAAAAAAATAGGCGTTAAGCCTCGTATTGGCATTCGTATTCGTTTGGCGTCGACGAGCTCAACGCATTGGAGTAACAGTGGTGGTGAAAAGTCCAAATTTGGTTTGACCACCTCGCAACTGTTGCGTGCGGTTGATCGTTTGCGTGATTTAGACATGCTGGATTGCCTTGAGTTGATTCATTTCCATCTCGGCTCTCAAATCACCAAAATCCGTGATATTCAGAACAGTCTGAAAGAGTGCGCACGTTATTATTCTGAGTTGCATCAAATGAGTGTGCCTGTGAAGTGGGTGGACGTTGGCGGCGGACTGGGTGTGGATTACGAAGGAACGCGCTCACAAAGTGCCTATTCTGCCAACTACAGCATTAGCGAGTATGCGAATAACGTGGTGTTTGCTTTTCATAATGTGTGTGACCAATACAACTTGCCTCATCCAAACCTGATTTCAGAATCCGGTCGTGCGGTCACGGCGCACCATGCCATGATGATTGCGGATGTGTTTTCTCACGGCGCGGAATTGCTGCCGATTGAAGCACCAGATGCAGACAGCGTGTTAGAAATACAGCGCCTTTGGGACTGTTACCAAAGTTTAAAAAATAACGAAGAAAGCGATACTCGATCACTGGTCGAAATTTATCATGATTTGTTAGATGACTTTAATGACAGCCTGACTCTTTATAATCACGGCCAGCTGAATCTTGAACAGCGCGCTCAAGCCGAAAACCTTTTTGTCGTGGCGTGTCGTAACTTGTTGCCAAAATTAGACAACCGCAACCGTGGGCATCGTCCGGTGATCGATGAGCTGAATGAACGTTTGGCGGAAAAGCTGTTTGTTAATTTGTCCGTGTTTCAATCCATGCCAGATGCGTGGGGGATTGATCAGTTGTTCCCTGTATTGCCCTTGCAAGGATTGGATCAAGCGCCGTCTTTTAGAGGCAAAATACAAGACGTTACGTGTGACTCAGATGGTTGTTTGTATCGTTATGTGGATGGCCAGGGGATTGAGTCTTCTTTGCCGTTGCCGCCGCCTCCGATCAATGAAGACTATCTAATGGGGTTTTTCTTAGTTGGGGCTTACCAAGAAACCTTAGGTGACTTACATAACCTTTTCGGTGACACTAGCTCTGTGGACGTTTATCTGACGGAAGATGGCTTTAGAATTGACCATGTGTTGATGGGGGACAGTGTTCAGGACGTACTTAAGTACGTAAGCTATGATGAGCAAGCCTTGTTAAAACGCTATCAAGAGAAAGTCTCTGCAAGTGATCTAGATGGCCAGGAACAGGCAAAGCTAATTGATACCTATCAAAAAGTATTGCGAGGTTCTACTTACTTATCTTAAGCGCGGATATTCAGGCTAAGGCACTGTGTTTAGGTCTTAGCCTGATGTTGTTATGGTGCTTGATGAGGGTGTTTTCTTTGGGTCAAAGTGTGTTTTCCCCTTGTTTTAAGATCGGCAGATTCATGCTTAAGCTGGCTTCGTATAAAAAACAGTAAGAGTGTCATTTTTAAGAACCGTTTCATTAACTAGGATGATTATGACGACGTCTTCTCAACCCAGTATGCCTTGTTATGCTGTGATACTGTCGAGCAGTGTTATGCTTGAGAATATGACTTATCGGATTATGATCGATAAGTTGATTGATTTGGCCAAAGAGCAAGCCGGATTCATTGCCGCAGAATGCTCGTTAGGCGAAACCGATTTACTATTAACTTATTGGCAAGATCGCGACACGGCTGAGCATTGGTTGAACAATACAATATTGAGACGAACGCTGTCTTTGGCTGAGCAATTTTGGTTTGATTCGTATCACTTACGATTGGTTGAGGTCGTCGAAAGTCACTCATTTCAACAGACGAATTTACCGGATCATTCATCACGTTTTCCCCGTATTCAAACCGCACGAGGCGTTCTTAAAATATTAGATGAGTCAGAAGTAGACTTGTTGAAAGCCTACGTAATAGAGGAAAAAGAGTTCCTTGCTCCTTGGGAACCATTGCGCACAGACGCTTATTACTCTACCGCTTTATGCAAACTGCGGATCCGTGAAATGCGCCGAGATTTCCTTAAAGATCAAGGTGTTGCCTTTTGTTTCTTATCCCCTGATGAGCGCCGTATGTTGGGTTACGCGAATTATTCGAATCTGGTCAGAGGGGTCTCTCAGTCTTGTCACCTTGGTTACAGCTTACGAGAGTCTGAGCAGGGCAAAGGACTGATGCATGAATTCTTAAGCGCCGGTAATGAATACCTTCGAAAAGAGTGTCGTATTGATCGAATTCAGGCGAATTACATGCCTAGAAATGCACGCAGTGCTGCGGTGCTGGAGAAATTAAATTTTGTTAAAGAAGGCTACGCTAAACATTATCTGAAAATAAATGGCCAGTGGGAGGATCACGTGCTCACCGCCTTGGTGATGCGCTAGTGTCGCGGCGCTTACAGAGCGAGTACGCGGCCTTTTTCTGGGTAAGGGGTAGTGATGCTCAGTACGGTAATGCTTTTGTTGTTAGGGTTGAACACGGCTTTGCGTGTCATCTTTGGCAGGTGCTGTCCAATATCAGGGCAGTATTCGAACGCCTGTTTATTGATTGATAAGGCCATTTTTCCGTCTAAGCAGAGTAGGTATTGGTCAGTGTGCTTATGATAGTAAGGGGTTTCTTTATAGTGTGCTGGATAGCTATGAATGGCGATAACCCCTTCTTCTCCTTGATACAGAGGCCATATGGTGACACCACTTTTTTCCACAATACTGGTGATGTTGCCGGATGATACCTTATTGAATTGAGTGACTTTCTCGGTTTGTTTCGGGTAAGTGGAAAAGGTAACAATACAGAGTCGGACTTCTGGTGATAACAAGGTTGCTACTGTGATTGCAGTACTGGGCAGCCAGCTGCCTTGGTTCTTTTTAAGGTGTATCTCATTGTGTTGGCTTTTTAGAAAGAGCTCGCCAGATAAAATAAACAGGAAGCACTTGTCGGTGGCTTGGTAGAAACGGCTGGGTGTTGAGTCTTGTAACAAATGCTCGTGACGAATGCCTATGTTGTCTTCCCTGTGAATAATAGAAGAGCAACCGCCTTTACCAAGCTCGTGCTGAATAGGGTAAGGCGAAAAGCTGGAGTGGTGCTTATTCATATAGATCCCTTTGCAATAACGCAATATATGGATGAGATAGTCATCTACCTTAGATAAACTTCCAAGCTAAGGTTGCAGGCCATAACGATGTTTCTTTATAGTACGGGCAAACTATTTTTTCAATTATTGGTGTGCTACTAACGACACACTGAAAAACGCTGTAGAAGGAAATTCTCCTTGAGTGAGCTGTCAAACTTCGAGTCGAATGAAACACTTTCATTAAAAGACTATACAGAAAAAGCGTACTTAAACTACTCAATGTACGTGATTTTGGATCGTGCCTTACCGCATATTGGCGATGGGCTAAAACCGGTACAACGTCGTATTGTGTATGCGATGAGCGAGTTAGGTTTAAAGGCGTCTGCTAAGTACAAAAAATCCGCTCGAACTGTGGGCGATGTGTTAGGTAAATTTCACCCCCATGGCGACAGCGCGTGTTATGAAGCCATGGTGTTAATGGCGCAACCGTTTTCCTACCGTTACCCTTTGGTCGATGGACAAGGAAACTGGGGGGCACCCGATGACCCTAAATCGTTTGCTGCCATGCGTTATACCGAATCGCGATTGTCTAAATACGCCGATGTGTTATTGCGTGAAGTGAGCCAAGGTACAGTCGATTGGGTACCTAACTTTGATGGCACCTTGCAGGAACCGTCGGTGTTGCCTGCGCGTCTCCCCAATTTATTGCTCAACGGTACCACGGGGATCGCGGTGGGGATGGCGACCGACATTCCTCCTCATAACTTACGAGAAGTGGGTGAGGCGTGCATTCATTTATTGAATCACCCAAAAGCAGAATTGGATGATCTTCTTGGTTTCATTCAAGGGCCTGATTTCCCAACAGGGGGCGAGATAGTCACACCCCGTAGCGACATTCGTAAACTCTATGAAACCGGAAAAGGGCAAATTAAAGCGCGTGCCCGCTACGAGATAGAAGAGGGCGAGATTGTTGTTCATGAATTGCCTCACCAGGTGTCTGGTAGCAAGATTCTTGAGCAAATTGCCGCTCAAATGCAGGATAAAAACCCCGCTAAAAAACTGTCGATGGTGGTGGATTTACGAGATGAATCTGATCATGAGAATCCGACGCGCTTGGTCATAGTGCCCAAGTCTAACCGGGTTAATATTGACTCTGTGATGACGCATCTTTTTGCGACAACCGATTTAGAAAAATCCTATCGCGTTAATATGAATGTGATTGGTTTGGATGGTTTGCCACAAGTCAAACCGCTGAAAAACTTTTTGTCAGAATGGCTGCGTTTCCGCATTGATGTGGTGCGTCGTCGCTTGCAGTTCCGCTTAGATAAAGTAAATAGTCGACTGCATATTTTGGCGGGTTTATTGGTCGCCTTTCTGAATATCGATGAAGTGATCGATATCATCCGTACTGAAGAAAAGCCCAAAGTGGAGTTGATGGCGCGTTTTGGCCTCACCGACATTCAAGCTGAAGCCATCTTAGAGTTGAAATTGCGTCATTTGGCGAAGCTTGAAGAAGTGCGTATTAAAGCGGAGCAAGATGAGCTTGAGAAAGAGCGCTTGCAACTAGAAAGCTTGCTGTCTTCTGATAGCAAATTGAAGAAGCTTATTTCAAAAGAAATTCGCGAAGCCATTGATGCGTTTGGTGACGATCGCCGAACCCCAATTGTGGAGCGTAAGGAAGCGCAAGCGTTCAATGAAGAAGACCTACTGTCCAATGACCCTATTACTGTGGTTATTTCTAAGCAAGGCTGGATTCGTGCCGGTAAAGGGCATGACCTTGACGTAGAAGGGCTTAGCTACAAATCAGGCGACGGTTACTTGGTCAGCGCCAAAGGGCGCTCAAATCAGACGTTGGTGCTGTTAGCATCGAATGGGCGTACCTATTCTATGAAGGCGCACACCTTGCCGTCTGCACGCGGACAGGGCGAGCCCATCACGGGGCGCATCAGCCTTGAGAAAGACGTCACTATTGTCGCAGCGGTATTAGACAGCGAAGAGGCCCATTACCTTATTGCAAGCGATGCAGGCTACGGTTTTGTGGCACAGCTAAAAGACCTTTATGCGAAAAACAAAGCGGGTAAAGCCACATTGACCTTGCCAAAAGGCGCGCAGGTTATGGCGCCGGTGTTGGTTGAAAATCCGCAATCAGGGCGCGTGGTGGTGATCTCCAATGAAGGTCGCATGCTGGTGTTTGATGTCGCTTCTTTGCCACAAATGGCGAAAGGCAAAGGGAATAAAATGTTGAGCATTCCGAGTGCGCGTGCCGCAGAGCGAGAAGAGTTGCTTGTCTCCATGGCGTGTGTGTTGCCTAACGACCTGTTGATGGCGTACGCAGGCAAGCGCTTTATCTCCTTTACGGAAAAAGATCTACAGGATTACATCGGTGAGCGTGGACGTCGTGGTTTGAAATTGCCAAGAGGCTTCCAGCGCATTGATACCCTCGACGTTAAAGTGGGTGAAGGTAAGCCAAATAAAGGCGACAGTGGCGTAGAAGACGTGGCTGAAAAATAGCAAAATTGAACTAGAGTAAAGATGAGCTGGTGTGGTTACGCCAGCTCATGAGTTGGGCGCTAAGCATTAAACGAAAAGCATTAAACGAAAAGCATTAAACGGACATCCCTGATAGGAATGAGGAAGAGTGAAATGAAAGGTAGCAAAAAGGTAATTGATGGCTTGAATAAGCTATTAGCAAACGAACTGGCGGCCATTGACCAGTATTTTATTCATTCACGTATGTATGATGATTGGGGCATGGATAAGCTCTACGAGCGATTAAATCATGAGATGGAAGAAGAAACTCAGCATTCAGATTGGTTGATCAAACGAATTTTGTTTCTTGAGGGCGTGCCATGCATGACGAAGCGACGTGATTTGTTGGTTGGCTCTGATGTGCGTTCTGCCATGGCCAATGACCTGACTCTAGAGCTTGAAGTGGTTGCTTGTGTGCGTGAAGCGATCGCCTTGTGTGAAGAGGAAAAGGATTATCAAACACGCGAAATGCTAGAAAAACTCTTGTTTGATACCGAAGAAGATCATGTCTACTGGCTAGAGCAACAGCTTGGCTTGATGGACAAAATTGGTATGCAGAACTATATCCAGTCACAAATGGGCAAATAAGGGAGCATTTTATGAAAGGTGATCGCGAAGTACTAGCGAGCTTGAACAAGGTGTTGGCCAATGAGCTTGTGGGCATTAACCAGTACTTTTTGCATGCTCGCATGTTTAAAGATTTTGGTTTTAGTGCTCTGGATAAAGCAGACTATAAAACGTCTATTCAGAAAATGAAAAATGCCGATCGATTGATTGAGCGAATTTTGTTTCTGGAAGGCTTACCGAATCTTCAGGATTTAGGTCGGTTACGCATTGGCGAAAACAGCGAAGAGATGATTGCTGCGAATTTGGCGTTGGAGCTGGATACCTTGGTCGTGCTAAAAGACGCCATTGAATTGTGCGAAACCAAGCTCGATTTCATGAGTCGAGATGCACTAGAAAATATTCAAGAAGAGCAGGAAGAGCAGATTGATTGGTTAGAAACACAGCAGATGCTTATTGCCTCATCTGGTTTGGAAAACTACCTACAGTCTCAAATGTAAATCATTAAGCGGCTTGAAACTGGGTTTCTGCAATCTGCAGAAGCTCATCGTTTAATATCTTTTTCGCGCATTGGCAGCATTTCCCACACTGGTTCCCCAGATTCGTTTCCTGATACAGGGCTTTCATGGTCGTCGCACCTTCTTGAATGGATTGTTTAATCTGGCCATCGGTAACGCCGTTACAAAGACATACGTACATAAATGAAAATCACTCTCGTTAATGTTCCAATAATGCGATTCTAGTTCGAATGCAAATGATTATCAACGGATAAAAATTTATCTATTTATTTTCTTTGATAGATTTTAACTTTGAGTGAATTTTGTACGAATTAGCCTAAAGGCTAATTCGTACAAAAAAGAGGTTAGGCTGTCGGTGTTTTGTTGGCAATGTCGTGAAGAATTTTTAGAAAGGCTTCTGGGTCGTGGGCGCCATGGACCATGTATTGATCATTGATCACATAGGTTGGGGCAGAGGTGATGTCCAGGCTTTTTAAGCGTGCTATTTTTTTATTGACAATAGTGAGCGCTTTTTCTTGATAAGCGTACTGAATGTCATTGTCTTGCATGCCAATGCTTAGGGCAATTTCTTCCAGCTTGGCTTTTTTGCCAATGTCTTGGCCGAGCGTGAAGTGCGCGTGGAAAAGGGCAAGCACCAAAGGCGTTGCCAAATCGACCTTGCTGGCGGCTAAGATAAATTGATGTGCTAGCTTGGTGTTTGGCAGGCGATCTTTTTCAGAGAAGTTAAAGGTGATGCCATTTTCTATGCCAACTTGCTGCAGCGCGTGGGTGGCTTCATTTAGTCTCTCTTGGCTACCAAAGCGCTTTGTTAGGTAGCTTTCTCTGTCTTCCCCTTCTGGGGAGATGTCAGGGTGCAGCTCAAAGGGCTGCCAGCGAATATCAATGCGATAATCGTCGCCCAATTGGTCAATTGCTTGCTTCAATCTGGTATACCCTAGATAGCTCCAAGGGCAAACAACATCTGAAATGATATCGATGCGCAGGTCGGCCATGTTTTCTCCTAAACGGTGATTTTTAAAGTTAATTGACGCTCATTGCGATGCATTGGCTGATTTCATTTAGCGATCGGCCGCTTTCTTGTTGCCAATGGTTAAAAGCCGTTTGAGCGGCCAGTAGAGCGGATTTTGTGTCTTTTCCTGTGGTAATAATATCGTGCAGGCGTAAGTAGCCTTCGACGTCTCGTGTCATTAGAAAGGTGTCTTTGCCCATGATTCTTAATGTATACGGGCCTGTGTTACCACCGAGTCGTTGGCCATGTTGTTTCAGGTAGGTCCATAAGCCTGTGATGTCGCTGGTGGGCCAATCGGCAACAAATTTGGCGAAGGAGCCGTGCGTACGCTGGCATTCATGGATCATAAAGGCGTTTTCACGGATCGTCATGACTTTGCCGAAGTTACGGATAATGCGGGTATCTTTGGCTTTTTCTTCCCACATTTCATGATGGATCAGTAACATTTTCTCAATATCGAAGCCAAAGAAAACGCTTTCAAAACCTTCCCACTTGTTTCTTACCACTTGCCAATTAATGCCTGACTGAAAAATTTTCTGCGAAAAAGCGGCCAACCAACGATCATCTGATTGTTGGTAAAGTTGTGCCACGCTGGCAGGTTTGGTCAGTTGCTGTTCAAGGTTTTGTTGGCCACCGTGTCGTAACGCGGCGCGATCATAAATCGTTTGGAATGGTTCGTACTGCATGGCTACTCCTATCTATTGGCGGGAAGTTTACCACAAGGATAGGAGGCTGAGCGGGGTCGATAAGAGGAATTGATGTGGTATTTTAGTGATGTCTGCTAAGGCTTTGTCTTATAATGCGATGAAATACATTTAGACAGATCGAGAGAAGTGAAATGACACACTTAAGCGTTAACCTGAATAAAATAGGCTTACTTCGAAATTCTCGTGGCAGAAATTACCCTAACATGGTCGAGATGGCAAAACGCACCTTGGATTTAGGGGCGTTTGGGATCACCATTCATCCAAGACCCGATCAGCGCCATGCGACGTACCAAGACGCCTACGATTTAAAAGAACTGTTAAAAAGCTACCCTGGTGCTGAGCTTAATATTGAAGGTTTTCCGGACGAGCAGTTTTTAAGTGTGGTGCTTGAAGTGGAACCTCACCAATGCACGCTCGTGCCTGATGACCCTAACCAGCTGACATCAGATCATGGCTGGAACATTGCCCGCGACCAAGATGCATTGCGCCCAGTGATTGCGAAACTAAAAGAGAAAGGCATCCGAGTGGTGTTGTTTATGGACCCTGACGCCGACAACATGGCATTGGCCAAGGAAGTGGGTGCGGACCGCGTTGAGCTTTACACCGAAGAATACGCGAACCATTATGGAGACGAACACTTTGAAGCGATTGCACAGCGCTATCAAGACACAGCGCAAGCCGCTTTAGAAGTAGGGCTTGGTGTCAATGCCGGTCACGATTTAGATCTGCTGAACATTGAACGCTTATGCAAGCCTGGGCGCATTACAGAGGTGTCGATCGGTCATGCGTTAACCGCGGAAGCGTTAGACCTAGGTTGGGATAATGTGGTGCGAGCGTACCTAGAAAAGTTGTCTTAAGGATGAGTGTTAACTGATGGGCAGCAGTAAACGACAAACCTGTACTCGCTGCCATTTTTTAGCCGCGCAATGTGTCTGCCACTTATTGCCAGCGCCTCGACAAGTCGGGTTGCGAATTATTGTGCTGCAGGACCCGAAAGAAGCAAAGCATGCTAAGAATACGGTGGCTTTGCTCACCTTGGTGTTGCCGCAAGTAGAATGCATAGGGATGGATGATGTTAGGTTACCAGAGCGTTTACAGGCGTTAGATCTGACGAAATGGCGAGTGCTGTATCCCGCTGAACAGGCGCAACCGATTGAAGCCTTAACAAGCGACGTAGCGGCGACCATTGAGGGTATTATTCTGATTGATGCAACATGGCGAAAGGCAAAACGATTCTATTTGAGTCAGCCATTTCTTCATTCTATACCGAGTGTGCATTTTGCGTCTCCGCCTGCGCCTAATTACGAAATTCGTAAATCTCCAAATGCCTGTGCTCTGTCTACATTAGAGGCCTGCTGTTATGCCGTTGAGAAAATCGCCGCAGAAGAAATGCAACCAATTCGAGATTTCATGGTCGCATCCATAAAGTGGCAATGGCGTCGTCAACCGAGCGAGCATAAGCAACCGGTCCCCACTATTGAAATTAAACATTAAGGTACTTTCATGGATAAGCAAACTGAAATTGAAGCCGCGGTTTTTCGTCGTCTCTTGAAACATTTGGACGATAACAAGTCGGTGCAAAATATTGATCTGATGAATTTGGCGGACTTTTGTCGTAATTGCTTGAGTAAATGGTATGTCGCAGAAGCCGAAGAGAGAGGCGTTGAAGTGGCTTATGAAGACGCCCGAGAATATGTCTATGGTGAGCCTTATGCGCAGTGGAAAGACAAGTATCAGCCTGCCGCCACCGCAGAACAGCTTGCTGCATTCGCCGCTAAAGCGTCTAAATAAGGCTTTAGGTGCTGCGCTTGCTTGTTTCTTTGTTTTCCTTCCTGAAAAGTATACGGCCTAATAAACGGGTCGTATGCTTGTCATTGATTCTGTGTGTTATTCCTCAATTTTGGTTGTATGCTGATATTTCTGATAAATATTTTGCCATCGCTCAAAAAGTGGGTAAACAATATGGCAGGAGTGCAGAGCAACGGATCTTTGCTTGGCGAGCGATGATTGATGAATCCAAAGACCTGCCGATTGTCGAGAAACTAGCGAAGGTGAATAATTTTTTTAATATGATGGACTTTGTCAGTGATATTAAACATTGGGGCAAAGAAGATTATTGGGCCACCCCGATTGAGTTTCTCGCAACAAGAGGAGGGGACTGCGAAGATTTTACCATTGCGAAATACTTTGCGTTGCGCGAGCTAGGTGTGCCAGATGAGCAACTGCGTTTAGTGTACGTTAAGTCGCTGACTCTCAATCAGCATCATATGGTGTTGGCGTATTATCATAAGCCAACCTCGATCCCTGTTCTTTTGGATAATTTAGATAAAACGTTAAAACCAGCCTCCCAGCGCCCGGATTTATTGCCTATTTACTCTTTTAACGCGAAAAATCTGTGGCTTTCAAAAGAAAAAGGACGCGGGCAACTGGTGGGAGGTTCATCGCGCTTGAGTCTCTGGACCGATTTAAACAACCGACTCGCTACGTACAATAACTAGGAGAATCAGAGTGACGCTATTTCGCCAGTTAATGATGACGATTGTTGTCATTTTTTCAGTAATACTAGTGGTTGTGATGGGGATTAACTTCAATACAACAAAAGGCTATTTGATTAATCAGCTTGAGTCGACAACACAAGATTCGGCAACCTCGCTCAGTATGACTGTGTCAGACTTTATGGCGAAGGAAGATTACGCGTCGGTGGACAGTGCCATTAATGCGGTGTTTGACAGTGGCTATTTTTCTGAAGTACGTATTCATGTGTACGCCACAGACAAAGACATTGTGCGTGCAAACGAGACCAAAATTAACGGCGTACCACAGTGGTTTATTAAGTTAATCAGTTTTGATGTACCACAGGCCAATGCGGTGATTTCTAATGGTTGGAATGAACTAGGTCAGGTGTACATTACCGGTAGCGCGGGTTACGGCTATTACCAATTATGGGAAGCCAGTAGGGACTTATTGCTGTCGTTTGTGATTATCGGTGTGATGACCATCTTGTTTGGCAGTATTGCGCTGCGGTATTTGTTTAAGCCTTTAGCCGAAGTGGAAAAACAAGCGGAAGCGATTCAGCAACGTCAATTTATTAAGATGGACAAGTTGCCTAAAACCCGGGAGCTAAAATCCGTCGTACAGTCGATGAATCGATTGACTGAAAAACTAGAAAAAGACTTCGACGCCGAAGCCGAAACAGTGCAGTGGTTGCAAGCTAAGGCCTTTAAAGACCCGGTTAGTGGATTAGGCAATCGTCACTTTTTTGAAAGCCAAGCCAAATCTTATTTTGCCAGCAATGATCGTACTATGGATGGCTTGTTGCTGGTGAATCTCTCTGATCTGGGCAAGCTCAATAATGAGCGCGGGTATGAAGCGGCCGATATGTTTATTCGTGCGTCTGCGCAGATCATGGCAGAGAAGGTGCAAAGCGTGGCCTCTTCAGCGTCTATTGCACGCTTGTCTGGTGCTGATTTCATTATTTTGATTCCCAATATTGATCAAGCCAGATTACAGCGCGTCGTCGATGATATCTTGGACGGCTTGATGACGCTGATTCCAAACCAGATCTCCTATGGCGATGCGGTTGCGAATATTGGCGCTGTCTCATTAAGCGGTAAGGTGAGTCGTTCTAATGCCATGGCGCAAGCCGACGCGGCGCTGCGGGAGGCGAAAGCCAATGGCGCGAATATCAGCCGTGTTTTTGATGCCATTACAGGGCAAGAAACGGCCATTGGTCGACTGGCTTGGAAAGAAATATTAGAGCGAGCGATTGCCAATAAAGCCTTCCTGTTAAGAAAACAGAAGGTGGTGTTTTTTGAAGAAGATAAAAAAGTGATGCATGAGGAAGTGTTTGCCAGTCTAGAGCACGAGGGAAAACAATACCATGCGGGCTACTTTATCGGTTTGGCTGAACAGTTTGACCTTGGTGATCAACTGGATAAAGTGGTTATCTTACGTGTTATTGAGTTTATTCGACGTCGCAAAAGTACGCCCTTGCCAGCGTTAGCGATTAACCTGGCGGCATCTTCTTATTCAAAACCTGAATTCATGACCTGGCTGGATCATACCCTGCAAGGGTTAGACAGCGCGCTTCGTCATCAGCTTGTCTTTGAAGTCACCGAGCAAAACGTACTTGCGGCTGAAGAGCAGGTGTTCGTCTTGTCTCAACTGCTAAGAAAACATGATGTGCGTTTTGGTGTAGACAATGTGGGTAAGCAATTTACCACCTTCCATTATTTACAGCAGCTCATGCCAGATTATGTGAAAGTAGACCCATCGTATACTAAGATGGCCACGGGCAAAGAGTCTGAATCCTTTTTCATGCATATCTTATGTAAGATGTTTAGCAGCTTGAATATTCAAGTGATTGCGACAGGGATTGAAAGCGAGCAACAATTAAGTCGATTGGCGAAGTTTGATATTGCGGCAGGACAAGGCTTTGTTGTTGACCGAGCCCAAGATATGTAAAGCCAATAAGGCTAAGCCCACTCAAGGGCTCTGAATAAACAATGACTTGTTGATTTATATCGGGCTGCTCACCTGGATTAAATCAAGGAGTCATTGTCGTTATTGGCAAACTCATCGTCGATCAGGCTGTCTTCGCCGCCGTTGTGAACGCCACGCACCCATTTTCGACTCAATAATTTCTTCTGAGCAGCCATCGGCAATTCTGTAAATTGAATAATGCGCTTTTCACTCAATAGATCGATCAAGTCTTCAATGATTCGCATCATGTCGCCGTCAGAACCACTCAGCAGTTCTTGGGTGCTTTCTTCAGTGCTTTTGAATTTAGACTCTAATAACGCGGCAACAACTGGGTCATCTGGCGCAACAAGCAGCTTGTAGTCATTTGATTGTGTTGTGGCTACATCTATAATGTCGCCATCCTTATTTATTTTTGCATAGAGCACAGCGTTTCCCCATTGTATTATTTTGTATAGTTCAAGAATCTGACTTTCTATCTTACTTAATAAGCTCTATTCTAGACTATAACTATCTGAAGTCGATTTCTAAGTTTATGTTTTTTTTATGTTTAAGGAGTAAAAGGAAGTATGTCTGACTCCATTCGAACAGGGCAAGGTGATACTTCTGCTTCTGACGAAGCGCCAGCTGACGTCAATGTGAAAGAAGAACAGAGCTCTGATACTCTCTCAAACCAAGAAGACACTGGCTCTGCCGCAAAGCAAGAGCTACCTGATGATGCGCCGCACCAAGCGACAACAGATGAGCCTGCCTCAGCCCCTCAATGGCAAGTAGAAGGAAGCGACTTAGAGTACCCAAATCCGCTTCTTGATTGTCTCGTATTGCTCAGTAAATATTTCCATAATCCTTATTCCGCCGACTCAATCGCGGCAGGGCTGCCGATTACAGATAACGATATGACGCCTGCGCTGTTCAAGCGCGCCGCGAAACGCATTGGTATCAGCTCGCGATTTATTAAACGACCTTTACTAAAAATACCAAGCATGGTGTTGCCTGCGGTTTTATTGTTAAAAGACCAGCAAGCGTGTGTTTTGTTGAGCGTCAATCAACAGGATAAAACAGCGACCATCATGCGTCCTGAAGCCGGTGAGGGTGAGTTTACATTGCCATTATCTGAGCTGATGGCGTCCTACAGTGGCTATTGTTTCTTCGTTAAACCGATTTATCAGTTTGATAAACGCTCAGAAAAAGAGAGTGAAAAAGCCAGTAAGAAACATTGGTTTTGGGGAACCATTACGCGGTCTTGGCGGATCTACCGCGATGTGTTTATTGCCTCCTTGCTGATTAATATTTTTGCGGTCGCCAGCCCGCTTTTTGTGATGAATGTCTATGACCGAGTGGTGCCCAATAACGCGTTTGATACCTTGTGGGTATTGGCGATTGGCGCGACGGTTGTCTATATGTTCGACTTTTTATTACGCACATTACGAGCGTACTTTATTGATATCGCAGGAAAAAAATCGGACATTCTGATATCAGCTTCGATTTTCTCTAAAGTAAACAACATTACCATGGCATCTCGTCCACAATCGGTTGGGGCGTTTGCTAAAAACCTGCAAGAATTTGAAAGTATACGAGATTTTATTACCTCGGCTTCCATTACTACGTTAGTAGACATCCCTTTTATGTTTTTAATTGTGGGTGTGATTTGGTTGATTGGTGGCCCGGTTGGCTACATACCTATTATCACCATCTTCTTGATTCTTATGTACAGCGTGATTATCCAAATACCGCTGCGTCGTTCAATTGAAGAAAGCCAAAAAACGGCCTCGCAAAAGAATGCCGTACTGATTGAAAGTTTGTATAACGCCGAGAGCGTTAAGTTGAACAACGCAGAAGGTGTGTTGCAGCAGAAATGGGAAAATGCCGTTGGTAACATTGCGGATTGGGGGGTAAAAACCCGTCAATTGGCGCAATCTTGTTCGTCTTTTGCCTCGATGGCACAGCAACTAACGACGGTCGTCATCGTCATCGTCGGTGTGTATCAGATTTCTGAGGGCAATATGAGCATGGGGGCGCTGGTGGCGTCAGTTATGTTAACCGGTCGTGCTCTTGGGCCTATGGCGCAAGTGGCCGGATTAGCCACTCGTTATAATCAAGCTAAGTCCGCCTTTACTGCGTTAAACGAAATCATGAATTCCCCAGTCGAAAATCCAGATGATGTGAAGTTTGTTCACCGTCCTAAATTTGAAGGGGCGTTTCAGTTTGATGCCGTCAGTTTTGCTTATCCTGAACAAGAACAAGCGGCAATCAGTGCGATTAACATCAACATCAAGTCTGGTGAAAAGGTGGGGATTATTGGCCGGATCGGTTCTGGTAAATCAACGCTTGGTAAGTTAATGACTGGGCTTTATACACCAATGGATGGCGCGGTTCGTGTCGATGGTGTGGATGTTCGCCAAATTAACCCAACAGACTTACGTCGTAATGTTGGCTCCGTATCGCAAGATGTGACCCTGTTTTATGGTTCCATACGCGACAACATTGTCATGGGTGTTCCTTACATGGAAGACGAAGCCATTTTGCGCGCCGCTGAGCTGTCAGGCGTGTCTGAGTTTGCGAACCGCAAACCCAGTGGTTTAGACAGTATTGTTGGTGAGCGTGGCATGCAATTATCCGGTGGTCAGCGTCAGAGTATTGCCATCGCACGTGCCTTGTTATTCGATCCGCCGATTTTGATTTTAGATGAGCCGACGGCTTCTATGGACAACACCACTGAGACAAGAATGAAGCGTCGTTTGATGAATGTTGTTAAAGACAAAACCTTGATACTGATCACTCATAAAGCGTCAATGTTGGACATGGTTGATCGAATTATTGTGATGGATAACGGTCGATTAATTGCAGATGGTCCAAAAGCGCAGGTTCATGAGGCGCTTCGACAAGGCAAGCTTAAGGTTAGTTAGCATGACAAAAAAATCGAATAAGATATCACAAAGTGATTTGGGTTTTTTGAACGATAAAAACTCAGCACTGATGTTAAAAACCCCGCGTGGTGGCCGCATCATTCTATGGGTTATTTTTATCTTTGTGGTGGCCGCCGTTATCTGGGCCGACAACACGGATTTTGATGAAATAACCGTCGGGGAAGGCAAGGTTATTCCTTCTAGCCAAGTTCAACAGATTCAGAACTTGGAAGGGGGTATCCTCAAAGAAATCAATACTCGTGTAGGCCAGACGGTTGAACGCGGTCAAATCCTGATGACGATAGAAAACACCGAAGCGGTTTCGTCTCTTAGAGAGCAAGAAGCGGAGTCGGTCAATTTACGAGCTCGCGCCACTCGCTTACAAGCGGAAGCATTAGGCAAAGAACCCAATTTTGATTCTGAAATGAGAGCCCTGCACCCGGATGTGGTTAGTCGAGAGATGGAGTTGTATAAAAACCGGGCGGCATCACTGCGCAGTAATCAACTTGTCTTCGATCAACAGGTGGCGCAAAAACAACAAGAAATAGTTGAGCAGAAAGCCAAATTAAGTAACCTACAGCGTAGCTTTGAATTATCAACAGAAGAGTTGAATTTAACGCGTCCGGCTTTTGAGCAAGGGGCGGTGTCGCGTGTTGAGTTGCTGCAACTAGAAAGACAGGTGAACCAACTTAAAGGGGATTTGGATGCAACTAAGTTGGCGCTACCCAGAGCGAGATCCGCTTTAAAAGAAGCGGAAAACAAGTTGAACGAGAGCACGACAAAGTTCCGCGCTGATGCGCAAGAGGATTTGACCAAAGTGCGCAGCAAGCTGGATCAGCTTCGTGAAGCCAATGTCTCCTTGCAAGATAAGGTATCTCGGACTCAAGTAAGGTCGCCTGTTAAAGGCATCGTGAAGCAGTTGCAGATTAACACCGTTGGGGGTGTTATCACGCCTGGTATGAATCTGCTGGAAATTGTTCCGATCGAAGACTCTTTATTAATAGAAGCAAAAGTAAGGCCTAAGGATATTGGCTTTATTAAACCTGGATTGCATGCGGTGGTGAAACTGACCGCGTATGACTTCTCTGTGTATGGTGGATTACAGGCGACGGTTGAAAATATCAGTGCCGATACCATAGTAGATGAAGAGGGGGAAAGTTTTTATCTAGTGCGAGTGAGAACAGACCGTAATTACTTGGGCAGTGACCAGCAAAATCTGCCTATTATTCCTGGTATGCAAGCGACAGTAGATGTCATCACAGGGAAGAAAACCTTGTTGGACTATTTGTTAAAACCGATTATCAAAGCCAAGCAAAATGCCTTGCACGAGAGATGATACAAAAGAGCACTGTGTTAGCGGAAAGAGTAACAAATTTTCACAGTCTGTTTTTTACATCGAGAGTAGAATGAATAGCAACAACAGAAGTAGGTGAGGGACGCTTTGAATATTTTGTGCTGGAATACTGATGACGCCGTATGGAATCATTGGGGAAAAGTAGTAAAAAAAGGGACTGTGTTGACTCGCGTTCTAGATATGCAAGACGTTCAATCTCATCTTGATGCAAAAGCAGATGGCGGCTTTCAATACTTTTTTGTGTTTTTAGAAGACGAGAATTTTTCCAAAAAAGTAGAAGATGTGGCGCGATTACGCCGTGCTTATCCGTCGATAAAAATAGTCGTTTTTCCTAATCAGCCAAGTCAGAATGCGGCATTAAGATTGCTTTCTCTTGGGGTTAGTGGGCAATGCTCACCTTATATTGCAAAAGAGCAGCTCGCCCTAGCCTTGTCCGTAATCGACGCTGGTGAAATATGGGGCGGTAAGCAGTTTATTCAAAATTTAATTGCCCAATCGCTACCTCAAGCGCAACAAATTGAAGATACTGAGTTGCTCATGACGCTGTCTGAACGAGAGCAAGATGTGGTGCGTTTTATTGCCCACGGACTCTCAAATAGGCAAATAGCTTATGAAATGGACATCACAGAAAGAACGGTAAAATCCCACCTTACCGCCATATTTAAAAAAACTCAGACCAAAGATCGCCTTTCGTTGGCTCTTTTGGTGCAAGGCTCGTCTTTTACGCACTAAGATATTCCCTATCGAATCACTGTATTGTGTTAGCTGCACCATCCGCGGCTAACGTATTTAATTCCATACAAAAAAACACCCTTCTCCAGCTTTGTTGCCATTAGGCTTCTGCACGCTGACGATCTGATTTAGCCTTTTCCTGTCTCATTATGGCGCACTTATTGCTTCATTAAGGTGTTTATAGCTGTTTTCGAGAGACTGCACATGACCCCCCCAGCCAAAGAATTGACTGTCATGCTTGTTGATAATGAGCCAGCCCGAGCGGCCATCGTAGAACAAGCTATGTTAGACAGCGGTTATCGAGTGATTCGGCGTCTTGAGAACGCGCGAAATTTGACCCAAGCCGTAACGGAAAGTCAGCCAGATATGGTGATTATTGATATTGAGTCGCCAGACAGAGATATGTTGGAGAATATGTCTCGCTTAACCAAAGACAACCCCAGACCGATTGTGATGTTCGCTGAAGAAGATGACTCCAAATACGTTGAAGCCGCGATCCGAGCAGGGGTGAGCGCTTATGTGGTAGATGGTGTGCAAAGTGGCAGTGTCAAAGCCTTGTTGCAAGTGGCCATTGCGCGTTTTCGGGAATTTCAGGCGCTCCGCTTGGAGCTGGACTCGGTGAAAAGTCAGCTTGAGGATAGAAAAGTCATAGAGAAGGCAAAAGGTCTAATTATGAAGCATCAAGCTTGTGATGAACCTGCGGCTTACCAAGCTTTAAGAAAGTTAGCCATGGATCGAAGTCAGCGCATGATCGATGTGGCAAGAAACGTCATCTCTGTCATGGAATTATTGGGGGAAGCAAAATGAGCGTGTTTGGTTCTAGCAAAGTGATAACGCACAGCGAGCCGGTCCGAGTCGGCTTTATTCCTTTAATTGATTGTGCGCCTTTTGTTGTTGCTCATGAAAAAGGCTTTTTTTCAGCTGAAGGGGTTCAAGTAACCCTGTCCAAAGAAGCCTCATGGGCGAGCATTAGAGATAAGGTTGCGTTTAATGTATTGGATGGGGCGCATATGCTGGCGTCATTACCGATAGCGGCAAGTTTGGGCATTGGGACCGTTAAAACGGCGATGGAAACCAGTTTTACAGTAAGTCACAACGGCAATGCGATTACCGTCAGCAATGCCTTGTATCAAAAACTGCTTAGCAACAGCAATGGTCCTGAAGATATCCGCTCAGGCGCGGCCTTAAAGCGCTTATTAGATAAAAAAGAGCCAACCGATCCAGCGCTTCGTTTTGCCATTGTTTACCCTTATTCTTCCCACAACTACCAACTTCGTGACTGGTTGGCTCAGGCTGGGATCGACCCAGATAAAGACCTCCAGATTATCGTTGTTTCACCTGCACAGATGGTCGATTATCTGAAAAAAAGTGAGATAGATGGTTATTGTGTTGGTGAGCCTTGGAACAGTTTGGCAGTCGAGCAGGGTGTGGGTCATATATTGGTGACTGGGTACGACTTATGGGGCAGTACGCCAGAAAAAGTATTTGGGGTGAATTCGCTCTGGGCGGCGCAACATCCAGAGGTGTATTTAGCCATGATACGCGCCCTTAATCGTGCCTGTCAGTGGGTCGATGATAAACAGAATCAGGCTGAATTATTGACCATATTGAGCCATCCAGATTATTTAAATTGTTCTGCTGAGCAGCTGATGTATGGCTTTAATACCTTGAAGCCAAAAGGGCAATTTGATTGGCCAATGGAAGCTTATCAGCGCTTTTCTGGGGTCGATATCAATCGGCCGTTGCCTAATTATGCATTATGGATAATGGCGCAGATGTCTCGATGGCAACAACTGGCACAACTTCCGCCTTTGAATCAAATTGTTGAGCAGGTGTATCGTCAAGATCTCTACTATCAAGCGCTTGGTCTAGCTCGACCTGAAGAGGCTGGTAGGAAAATCAGTGAAGAGCAAGAAAAAGCGTTTTTAACGGCGGTCACAGCGAATCGCGTTCAGTTGCACCCTGATGGGGTGTTACATGGTCTTCGTTTTTGATTAGTCATGGTGCAGGGTTGAAAAAATATGCCCAAAAATGATCTGCTTTATTGATACTAGATGACACACTTGTTTGCTGAATATGAATAAAATGATTAATAATCAATGGTTTATTTTTTTTGGCATGCTCCGTGCTTTATTAGGATTAAGAGAGTTATATAGACAGTCGGATAGAAAAACGCTTCCGATGACAGTTTGGTGAGGTTAGCAACGAGCGCTAATTATCACCCTAATTTTAGATTGTTCAGAGTTGAATGATCGAAGAATGGCAAAGGCGCCTGCGAACACATTGATTGTGATTCGCATGCGCCTTTTTTTGTTTTTACGCCTAAGCGGAGTGTTGATCATGAATTTGAGACCGAAGAGAGCCTTGTTACCTTTAGCGAAATTCGCAGTGGCGAGCAAAAAAATCACTGTGTCCTTACTTGTCGGGTCGGCGGTGTTTGCCGGTGTTGCGCACGCCGAGCTAGGTTACCCAGAAAAAGAAGAGCTGACATTTGGCTTTATTAAATTAACGGACATGGCGCCTCTTGCCATCGCTTACGAGAAGGGGTATTTCGAAGACGAAGGTTTGTATGTGACTTTGGAAGCGCAAGCGAACTGGAAAGTATTGCTGGATCGAGTGATTGATGGGCAGCTTGACGGGGCGCACATGCTTGCTGGGCAACCGCTGGGTGCGACCATTGGTTACGGCACCAAAGCGCACATAGTAACGGCATTTAGTATGGATCTAAATGGCAACGGCATTACGGTCTCCAATGATGTTTGGCAACAAATGAAACAGCATATTCCGGTCGGCGCAGATGGCAAACCGGTTCATCCGATCAGCGCGAGTGCTTTGAAGCCCGTGATTGAGAACTTTAAGGCACAAGGCAAACGCTTCAACATGGGAATGGTTTTTCCTGTCTCTACGCACAATTATGAGCTTCGTTATTGGTTGGCGGCAGGGGGCATTAACCCGGGGTATTACTCTCCTAAAAAGGGCGATGTCAGTGGTCAAATTAACGCCGATGCGTTCTTGTCGGTAACGCCACCTCCACAAATGCCCGCCACCATGGAAGCCGGTACGATTTCAGGTTATTGCGTGGGCGAACCTTGGAATCAGCAGGCTGTGTTTAAAGGCATTGGTGTGCCGGTTATCACAGATTATGAAATTTGGAAAAACAACCCAGAAAAAGTGTTTGGCGTGAGCCAAGCGTGGGCGGATAAGTATCCAAATACACACATCCATGTGGTGAAAGCCTTGATCCGAGCCGCCCAATGGCTGGATGAAAACAACAACGCCAATCGCCCTGAAGCAGTGAAAATACTGGCTCGTAGTGAATACGTGGGGGCCGATGAAAAAGTCATTGCCAACAGTATGACGGGGACCTTTGAATATGAAAAAGGGGACAAGCGCGAGATCCCTGACTTCAATGTCTTCTTCCGTCATCACGCTACCTACCCTTATTACAGCGATGCGATCTGGTATCTCACACAAATGCGCCGTTGGGGGCAAATTCCAGAGGCAAAATCGGATGACTGGTATATGGAAACCGCGAAAGAGGTGTACCGCCCAGACATTTATCAACAAGCCGCAGAGTCTTTAATTGAAGATGGTGTCATGACGGCCGCAGATTTCCCTGACTTTGCAACAGAAGATGGCTTTAAACCGCCTCAAAATGAGTTTATTGACCATGTGCTTTATGACGGCAAGCACCCGAATGCGTATCTAGACAGTTTCACCATAGGTTTAAAAGGCGATGACCAGATTTAGTTTTGGCCCTCTGGCTGCGAGCTTGGCTTGCAGCCTGTTTAATCTAAGCCACATCGCAATAGTGAGATTATTATGAAAACATCAATTGTATCAACGGCAATGTTTAAAGAGTGGCTGTCAGGCTTCTCTTTAAAATCGGTTTTCTTTCCTGTTTTTGGCATCCTTGTTTTCCTGCTTTTATGGCAAGTTGGTGCGAGTAAAGTGCACACCTCACTCGGCGTGTTTCCAGGCCCTGTGGTGGTGTACCAGCAATGGAATAGCTTGGTAGCGGATCATCAGCGGGAGAAGGTAAAAGAAGCCAAGTTTTATGAGCGTCAAGAAGTGCGCATTGCGAAGCGACAAGCGAAAGACCCAAGTTATGTTGGGACCATTCGCGGCTACACTGGCAAGCCGACTTTTTTCGAGCAAATATTCACCAGTCTTTATACCGTCTTAGCGGGCTTCGGATTGGCGTCATTAATCGCCGTGCCGGTGGGGATTTTAATTGGCTTAAACAGTTCGATCTACAGCGCTTTAAATCCGATCATTCAGATTTTTAAACCGGTCTCGCCGTTGGCGTGGCTGCCATTGGTCACCATGGTCGTGAGCGCAACCTATGTCACGAATGACCCCATGTTTTCTAAATCTTTTTTAACGTCGATGTTTACTGTCACGCTCTGTTGTATGTGGCCGACCTTGGTCAATACCGCGGTGGGTGTGGCGGCGGTTGATAAAGACCTTTTGAATGTGTCGAAAGTGTTGCAGCTGGGTTGGCTGACTCATGTGATCAAGATCGTCATTCCTTCAGCGATCCCCTTGATGTTTACCGGTCTGCGTTTGTCTCTTGGTATTGCGTGGATGGTATTGATTGCTGCAGAGATGCTGGCGCAAAACCCAGGCTTGGGTAAGTTTGTCTGGGATGAGTTTCAAAATGGCAGCTCGAATTCTTTAGGGCGCATTATGGTGGCGGTGTTGATGATTGGCTTTATCGGCTTTTTGTTAGACCGAGCGATGTTAACGGTTCAACGCTTTGTGTCTTGGGATAAAAGCCAAGTATTACGCTAATTAGGAGAAGAGTATGTCTACCCATCTTGATATCAGTAAAGTGTCGATTGAGTTTCCTACCGCGCATGGTCCTTTTAAAGCGTTGGATGGCGTCAGCCTTAAAATAGCCAAAGGGGAGTTTGTGTCTCTCATTGGTCACTCTGGTTGTGGTAAATCCACTGTATTGAACATTGTTGCCGGACTTTATGATGCGACAGAGGGCGGAGTGTTACTGGATGGCAAGGAAGTGCGCGGGCCAGGACCTGAAAGAGCGGTGGTGTTTCAGAATCATTCTTTGCTGCCTTGGCTGACCGCTTATGAAAATGTAGAGCTGGCGGTGAAGAGGGTGTTTAAAGGCAAAAAATCCAAAAAAGAAATGCACGAATGGATTTTGCACAATTTAGAGTTGGTGCACATGACGCACGCAGCGGACAAGCGACCGAATGAAATTTCTGGTGGTATGAAGCAGCGAGTAGGCATTGCCAGAGCGCTGGCGATGGAGCCCAGTGTACTACTAATGGACGAGCCATTTGGTGCTTTGGATGCGCTCACTCGAGCCCATTTACAAGACTCTTTGATGGACATTCAAAAAGACCTAAACAACACGGTGATCATGATTACCCACGATGTGGATGAAGCCGTATTACTGTCGGATCGCATCATCATGATGACGAATGGCCCTGCGGCCACGGTGGGCGAAATATTGAAAGTGGATTTGGAGCGCCCTAGGGATCGTTTGGCCTTGGCTAATGACCCTAAATATGTCAATTACAGAGCCCAGGTTCTAACTTTCTTATATGAAAAACAGCGCAAAGTTGAGCCTATTGTTTCCGTCTCTAAGGCCAGTAAAAAGACGTGTCAGCAAGCTGCGAGCGCATGAATAAGCCAATGTTAAGCGTACCAGAGACAGATATTTCAAGGGCAAATCAGCAGGAGGTGGGCAGTGCATAAAGTCGTCAAAACGCCTGTTAAAGAGCGCCTAGTGATTGTCGGTGGAGGGATGGCTGGCAGTAAACTCGCTTATGAATTATGTCGTCAGCAGAGCGAGCGCTTTCACATTACCTTGATAGGCGAAGAGCCGCAGCTTGGTTACAACCGCATTATGTTGTCTTCTTTGTTGGCGGAGGAGATTTCATCGGCCGACATGGCTTTGGTGAACCTTGAAGAAATGGTCTTATCTGGTGCCACTCTTATATCAGGTGACCCTGTTCAGGGCATTTCAGTTGAGAAAAAAAGCCTTACTTTACTGAGTGGCATGGTGATGTCTTACGATAAGTTAATCATTGCCACAGGCTCTCGCGCCACCATGCTGCCGATTGACGGTGCACAGGCAAGCAACGTGATAGGGTTTCGACAATGGCAAGACGTGAACTTGATGTCCGCCATAAAAGGCTCTCAGCCTGTTAGTGTGATTGGTGGTGGTTTGCTGGGGCTGGAAGCCGCCGTTGGTTTGGCCAAGCGAGGTCATCAAGTCACTGTGTTTCATCGTTCTAAGTGGTTATTAAACAGACAGCTCGACACAGAATCGGCACGCTTGTTGCAGAGAAAATTAGAAACAATGGGCGTTCATTTTCGTTTAGGGACAAGCCCACAAACCTTGTTACAAAACGAAAAGGGTCTTGTTTCGCACGTCAAATTGCCGGATGGGGAGCAGATAGCAACCAAGATGGTGGTTATGGCCGCAGGCATTACACCAGAAGTGGCATTAGGCAAAAAGGCAGGGCTTCAAGTTAACCGAGCGATCCTTGTGGATGCGCAGATGAAGACCTCTTGCCAAGATATTTTTGCCCTAGGTGAGTGTTGCGAATTTGACGATCAAACCTTTGGGTTAGTGGCTCCGATTTGGACGCAAATAAAGGTATTGCTTGCCGTGCTGGCTGGCAATCAAGCTCGATTCTTGATCGAGCCCGTACCAACAAAACTAAAAGTATCAGGTGTGAATCTTTTCTCCGTTGGAAGGATTCAGCCTAATCAAGATGATAATTGCATCGTATTTAACGATGTAGGATCCAATCATTATCGCAAACTGGTGGTCAACGATGGCTTACTGGTGGGCGCAATTCTTTATGGCAACGTCGCCGATGGTAGCTGGTATTTCCAGCTGATTCAAAATAAGACCAATGTCTCTGACATGCTTGATTTACTGGTCTTTGGCGAAGCGTACTGCCAATCCAAAGTTGCCTAAAACAAGCCTTTCTAGACGCTGTCAGCCTACGGGCAAACGGATACTGGTGAGAGGAAAATAAGATGATTTCAAAGACATCAAACAGAGCACTTAAGCCGCATTTAGTCGTTATTGGTAATGGTATGGTCGGGCACCATTTCATCGAGCAATTGATCGCTCAGGGTGGTCAGGACCTGTATCAGATAACGGTATTGGGCGAAGAACCTCATTTGGCTTATGACCGTGTTCATTTAAGCGAGTATTTTTCAGGTAAAGGCGCCGCCGATTTGGCCATGACGGATGGCTCATTATACGATGAAAATGGCATTCGTTATTTTACCAGCAGCCAAGTCACAGAGATCCACAGAGAGGCGAAAACGCTTACCTTAGAAACAGGAGAGTTTCTGCCATACGACAAATTGGTATTGGCAACAGGGTCTTATCCTTTTGTGCCTCCTATTGCTGGTCATCAGCGTGATAACACGTTTGTTTATCGCACCCTAGAAGACCTTGATGCGATTAGAGCATGCGCTCAACATGCCACCCGAGGCACTGTGGTCGGTGGTGGTTTGCTAGGTCTTGAGGCCGCCAATGCACTTAAGCAGTTAGGGCTTGAAACCAGTGTGGTGGAGTTTGCCCCGCGATTAATGCCCGTGCAGCTGGATGAAAGCGGCGGCGAAGTGCTGAAAGTCATGATCGAAAAGTTGGGCGTTAGCGTCTACGCCAATACCGTGACGCAAGAAATCATTGATGGGGATGACGCGTACCACAGGATGAATTTTGCTGATGGTAGCCATCTAGAAACGGATCTTATTTTATTTTCTGCAGGGATACGTCCACAAGACGCTTTGGCGAAACAGTCTGGATTGACGGTGGGGGAGCGAGGCGGGATTGCCATCAACAACCATTGTCAGACCAGCGATGATTCCGTGTATGCGATTGGCGAGTGTGCGCTTTGGAATAATCGTATCTTTGGTTTGGTGGCGCCTGGCTACACTATGGCGAAAACGGCGGCGGGGCACCTGTTAGGGGACGCATCCTTGTCTTTCACCGGCGCCGACATGAGTACGAAATTGAAATTGTTGGGGTGCGATGTTGGCTCCATTGGCGATGCACATGGGCAGTCTCAGGGTTGTAAGGTCTTTGTTTACCAAGATGAAATGAGCCAAAGCTACCGGAAAATGGTGGTCTCTGAAGACGGTAAAAAGCTGCTAGGTGCCGTGTTAGTGGGTGACAACAGTTACTACGATACCTTATTGCAGTATTTCTTAAACGCCATCGATTTGCCTGACCAAGCTCAATCATTGATTTTGCCAGCCATGGGCGATGCTCCGGTGGGCTTAGGCGTCGATGCTTTGCCTGCAACGGCGTCTATTTGCAGTTGTCATAATGTTTCCAAACAAGATATCAGCGATGCCGTATGCAAGGGTGCGCTGTCTGTCGGTGATGTGAAAGGCGTGACCAAAGCGGCGACAGGCTGCGGTGGCTGTGCCGCTTTGCTGAAAAAAGTGGTGGACAATGAGCTGCTTTCTTTAGGCGTAGAGGTGAGTACGGATTTGTGTGAGCATTTCGCGTATACCCGCCAAGATCTGTATAACCTGATCAAGGTCGAAGAAATCAAAAGTTTTAAAGCCTTATTGGCCAAGCATGGTAAAGGTCACGGTTGTGATATCTGTAAGCCAGCGGTTGGGTCAATTCTAGCCAGTGTTTGGAACGATTATGTGCTGAAAAAAGAACATATTTCGTTGCAAGACACCAATGACCGATTCTTAGCCAATATGCAAAAAGACGGTACCTATTCTATTGTGCCGCGTATTCCTGGCGGAGAAATCACGCCGGAAAAACTCATCGTGCTGGGAGAAGTTGCCCAGCAGTATAAGCTCTATACCAAGGTGACGGGCGGGCAGAGAATTGATTTGTTTGGTGCGACCTTGTCTCAGTTACCGGCAATCTGGAAACAGCTTATTGACGCAGGCTTTGAAACGGGCCAAGCCTATGGGAAATCTTTACGAACCGTAAAATCTTGTGTGGGCAGTACTTGGTGTCGTTATGGTGTGAACGACAGTATGACCATGGCGATTGATCTTGAGAATCGCTACAAAGGCCTTCGATCCCCTCATAAAATCAAGTTTGCGGTGTCTGGCTGTACGCGTGAATGCGCAGAGGCACAGAGTAAAGACATCGGGGTGATTGCGACGGAGGGCGGATGGAATCTGTACGTTTGTGGAAACGGCGGGATGAAGCCGCGCCATGGGGATTTGTTCGCGACGGATTTAGACGATGCGACCTTGGTGAAATACATTGACCGAGTTCTGATGTTTTACACCAAAACCGCCGATCGATTGCAACGTACTTCCGTGTGGATGGAAGGACTTGAGGGCGGTTTGGATTACCTTAAAAGCGTGGTGATCGAAGACAAGCTTGGAATGTGCGCAGAGCTGGAGGCGCAAATGCAGGCCGTGGTTGATACCTTCCAGTGCGAATGGAAAACCACCTTAGAAGATGACGAGGCGCTGAAAACATTCCGCCAATTTGTGAACAGCGAAGGCGAAGACACTAATGTGGTGTTTGTTGAAGAGCGTAACCAAGTGCGCCCAGCAACCGATTTAGAAAAGCAGCAACTGATCGCAAAAGTAGGCTAGGGAGAACAGCAATGCAGTGGAATTTAATTTGTAAGCAAAGTGATCTAGTCGTCGATGCGGGTGTCGCCGCAATGGTAAACGGCAAACAGGTGGCCTTGTTTTATGTGCCAGCCGCACCAGAGCAGGTGTTTGCCATTGGCAATTGGGACCCGATTGGCAAAGCCAATGTGTTATCGCGAGGTTTAGTGACGCACCTACAGGGGCAGTGGTCGGTGGCAAGTCCCTTGTACAAGCAGCATTATTCTTTATTGGATGGTCAGTGTGTAGAAGAAGACGTTAAAGTGCCTGCTTGGCCGACGAAGTTGGTTGATGGCAAGGTCTACATTCGACAGCCTGATTAATATTGGGCAGGCGTGGCACCTTTATGGTGCACTTAGAGTAAGCAAAAGATGCCTTTTTGATTGGTGTTTTTTATATTGGTTTGATGGATTGTTAAGTTGTTGATTTATATGTGATTTATATTTTTACGTAAAGTCATAAATATTGGCCTGTGTTTTGCATTTATCTAAGCATACTGCACCGAGGGCCGATGAAGGCTGTCATATAAAGCAGACGAATATCATAAAAAGGCAACGAAGCCCAACCGCATTGAGATCAATGCGGTTGGGCTTTTTTTCGTTTAGGAGCAAGCCATGACAACAACAGTGAAAACAACGTGCCCCTATTGTGGTGTCGGGTGCGGCGTTAACTTGAGCCTGCCTGCGAACCCTAATGAGGTTGTTCCTCCGGTGTCTGGTGACCTTGATCATCCTGCTAATTTTGGGCGTTTGTGTGTGAAAGGCAGCAGCTTGGCGCAAACCATCAAGTCAGACGATCGCTTGCTGTCGCCACAGATTGACGGCCAAGTAGCAACATGGGCGCGCGCGATTGACACCATTGCTGACAAGATTTCGCAAGTGGTGAAAGATCATGGGCCCGATGCGTTCGCGTTTTATCTGTCTGGGCAAATTCTCACAGAAGATTATTATGTGGCGAATAAACTGGCGAAAGGTTTCATTGGTACCGCCAATGTGGACACCAATTCCAGGCTTTGTATGGCGTCTGCCGTGGTGGGGTATAAAAGAGCGTTTGGGTCAGATACGGTGCCTTGCAATTACGATGATCTAGAGCGCTGTGATTTGCTGATTATGGTGGGCTCGAACGCCGCATGGACACACCCCATTTTGTTTCAGCGAATGGTTGCCGCGAAACAACAGCGACCCTCTATGAAAATCGTAGTGATAGACCCAAGGGCCACGGCGACCTGCGATATTGCTGATTTGCATCTGGCGATTCGCCCAGGGTCAGACGCGGCGATTTTTTCTTTTTTATTGCAGGAGTCGGCTCGCATGGGGCTGGTGGATGACGTTTTTGTCGCCCAGCATACCAACCAATTTGAAGCCACCTTGCAGCAGGCGATGGAGTCCACTCCAGATGTGGCCAGCACAGCCGCATTTTGTGGTGTGGATGAGCACGATTTGATGACGCTTTCTCAGTGGTGGGCGAGCAACGATAAGGCGGTGACCTTCTACTCCCAAGGCGTGAACCAATCCTCCTCAGGGGTGGATAAATGCAACGCCATTATTAATTGTCATTTGGCGACCGCTCGACTTGGAAAAGAAGGCGCTGGGCCTTTTTCCATTACCGGTCAGCCTAATGCCATGGGAGGGCGTGAAGTGGGTGGTTTGGCGAATCAGTTAGCGGCCCATATGGATTTTGCTACACCGGGCGCTTTGGATCTGGTGCAGCGTTTTTGGCAGGCGCCGAACATGGCCACGCAAAATGGTTTAAAGGCGGTGGATTTGTTTCAGGCGATTGAGGCTGGAAAAGTAAAGGTGCTGTGGATTATGTCCACTAATCCCATGGTGAGTTTGCCGGATACTGCGCAAGTAAGGCGCGCATTGGAAAAGTGCGAATTGGTGATTGTTAGCGATTGCAAGGCGCACACAGACACCACGGCCATGGCGGATGTGCTATTGCCAGCCACAGGTTGGAGTGAAAAAGACGGTACTGTCACCAATTCTGAGCGCAGGATCTCTCGTCAGCGCGGATTGTTGCCAGCGCCGGGTGACGCAAAACACGACTGGTGGGCGATTTGTGAAGTCGCCAAAGCCATGGGGTACGGTTCGGCGTTTGACTATCAAGGTGTGCATGAGATTTTTGCGGAGCATGCTGGGCTGTCTGCTTTTGAAAATAATGGCACCCGGGATTTTGATATTGGTCATTATCGCCATATCACTCAAGCCCAGTACGATGGCTTCACACCGACCCAGTGGCCAGTGCCGGAAGGCAAGCCAGAAGGGACCAAACGCATGTTTGCCGACGGTCATTTTTTTACTCAGGATGGTCGCGCGCAATTTGTCCCTATCAAACCCAGCTTGCCTGCGCTCAAGGTCACCCAACAATGGCCGTTTGTGTTAAATACTGGCCGAGTCCGCGACCAATGGCACACCATGACGCGAACCGGTGATGCCCCATCGTTAGCAAAACACACGGCACAACCCTATGTGGATATTCACCCAGAAGACGCACAGCGACTGGGTATTATCGACGGAGCATTAACGCGCCTGAGTTCGCCTCACGGTGAGGTGAGATTAAAAGCCAAAGTGACCAAGAGCACGGCTCAAGGTCAGATATTTGTGCCAATTCATTGGACGCAGCAATTTGCTAACGCGGCCGTCGTTTCCAACCTGATTCCACAAACAGTCGACCCATTATCAGGCCAGCCTGAGTCTAAGCATGGCGTTGTGCAAGTGGAGCGTATCCCACTGTTGCAGTATGCATTGGTGGTGTCTTCACGGCCGCAATCCTTCCCTGAGGCATTGTATTGGTGTGTGATTCCTTCTGATCAAGGCTTTCGGTATGAGGTGGTTTGGCCCAATGGCGTTCACCTAGCAAGGTTGAAAGAAGCCTTTTCGCCATGGCAAGAAGCGCTGTGTGTTGAGGGGAATCATTGGCTGGAATACACAAACCCCATGACGGGGCAGTTGCGTTTGGCTTGTTTGGCTGGTGGCCGGCTTGATACGGTTGTGTATTTGAGTCATCAGCCTGAAGTGGTGTCAGCGGATTGGTTACTGTCTAAATTGGCCTCAAGTGATGCGCTGTCAGAGCTGGATCGCATCGCGCTATTGGTTGGTTTGCCAGCCAATGTTGAAGATAAAGGGAATATTGTCTGCTCTTGTTATCAAATCGGTAGTAAACAAATCGAGAAAGCCATAGCATCGGGGGCTGAGACCGTTGAAGCACTGGGCGCGGTTCTCAAATGCGGCACCAATTGTGGTTCCTGCATCCCTGAATTGAAACACTTTATACCGAAAAGAATGGAGCTATCTGCATGAGTCAGGCGTTTACGCAATTTGTTAAAATACTAGGTCGTGGAAGAAAAGGGGCCCGTAGTTTAACGGAACAAGAAGCGGAACAAGCGATGTGGCTTATCCTTACAGAGACGGTGGCACCAGAACAAATAGGCGCCTTTTGGATGTTGATTCGCATACGTGAAGAAACAGTCGATGAAACCGTAGGCTTTACTCGAGCAACGCGTCGTTTTTTAGCCGAGCGCGGAGGCATTGAGCATAAAGTACAGCTGGATTGGCCGAGTTATGCAGGTAAGCGCAATGAATTGCCATGGTTTTTATTGGCGGCGTTGGCATTGGCGAATGATGGCGTGAAAACCGTGATGCACGGTCATTCTTTTCGTGGCGAAGAACGTATTTATGTGGATCAGGTGCTAAAGGCTTTTAATTGGCCTTTGTGTCAGACTCGATCCGAGGTGGATGAGCAGTTAGAACTGCGTAATTTTGCCTATATTGCGCTGGCGAACATCGACGCCAAACTCAGTGACATGATGGACCTAAAATATTTGTTAGGTTTGCGTTCGCCAGTGAATACCGTGGTTCGTATGATGAACCCATTTGGCGGTGAACACAGTGTTCATGGGGTGTTTCATAAGGGCTACGATGATTTGCATTTGGAGGCCACTGGGCAGTTAGGCGATCCTTCCGTGTTGGTGTTTCGTGGTGGCAATGGGGAAGCCGAAGTGAACCCAGAGCGTGATGTGGTGTTGGGCAAACACCAGCAAGGTGTGTCTTCTCGGACGAGCTGGCCGAAAGCTGAGCGCGAGCATAAACGACTCAAAGACAATTTGGATTTGGCACGTTTAGCGGAGCATTGGCAAGGCGTGAGCCTGGACCCGTTTGGGGAACAAGCTGTAAGGCAAACGCTGGCGTCGGTGGCCGGTTTGGTGTTCAAGGTGGAATCCCACGAAGCTTGCTTGAGCTTGGCTGATACGATCTGGTCAAAACGGGACAAAAGTGCCTTGTCATTGCAAGAGGCGCTCTAATCATGCGGTCTTTATCTGGTGCTGTGCTGGCAGGTGGTCAGGCGCAGCGCATGGCGGGTGTGGAAAAGGGCTTACAGTGTTATCAAGGTAAACCTATGATATTGCGCGTAGCACAGGCCATGTCAGGGTTAACCTCGACGGTTGTGTTAAACGTAAATCGCCAGTTTGCGGATTATCAGGCGCTCGGTTATGAATGGGTAAAAGACGCCGAGACGTACGCCAATAGAGGGCCACTTTCTGGGTTGTGGAGTGTGCTCCATCGTGCCCGTAGTTCGCATTTATTAGTGGCACCTTGTGATACACCGAATATTTCTAGCGCGGCTTTTGCTGCGCTAAATGCCGCGAGCTTGGCGCAGCCAGAAAAGATACATTGCTTAGAAAGTGACAGTGGTATTCATCCTTTGCACGCGATTATGCCGGTTGAATCGGCGTTCTTGTCCTTGACGGATTTTTTGGCTAGCGGCGAGAAAAATAGCGTGTTGGCGTTTTACCGGCAACATGGTTATTGCTGTGTGCCGTGGCACTGTGACAGCGATTTACTGAACGTCAATTATCAGGCGCAGTTGGACGCAAACCTTCCCCCCGGCCAATTATGATTCGCTGGGGGTCTCGAGCGATTCTATGTCCAGTGTGTATGTTTCGCCGCCTTTTTCTTTGTGAGTCAATTTCACCAATAAAAAGTCATGGCTAGGGGCAAACCAAAACGAGGTTTGTTTCTTTGAATTGGCGTCTTTAATGCGCGTTACCTTGATCGCCTTAAGACGTCCTAGTGTGGTGTCTATGGTTTCGGTCTGCAAACGTTTGAAGCGCCAGTTCTTGGTGTAACCGCCGTCTGCAATTAAATAGCTTAAATTCGTTTTCCCTTGCTTTAAATCTTCTCGTATTTGCAATTGCACGCTGAGCTTATCGACCGTTTTGGGCTCGATTTTCATGCTCCAGGGTTTGTTTTTGATGTCGTTGCGAACCCGCATTTTTGACCAATCAAAAAGAAGCTCTGCCTTGCGCTTTTTGCCAAATGCACTGCTTTCATACAGGTAATGGGAGGGCACAATTTGGTACTGGTTGACAGAGAAGGTGCTGCGCTCGTTTAGAGACGCGAACAGGTTGTCGGCGGTAAAGGCAAAATGCCAGTTGCCGTTGGCTTCTTTGGTGAGTGTTTGTGTGCCTTTTACCTTAACGGTAATGCCTTTTTTCCAGACGGTGCTGTAGACCGCAGAATAGGGCGTGAGAAAAGCGTCTGACTTTTCGCTGGCACTGTAGGCAGGAAGTATGGGCAAGGCGAGTAAGCTTATAATGAGTGGTATTAGAATCTTATGAATGCCCATACGTTTTATTCCTACATTATTCAGGCACTTCTTTGTAATCGGCACCACTTTCGGGAAGCGGTTGGCCATCAAGAAGTGCTTTACCATTATTGACAGTTAATCTGCCTTCACTAAACCACTTTACCGCCAGCGGATAGATCACATGCTCAAGCTTATGAATCTTTTCTGCTAATGAATCGGCGGTGTCTGTCGCTTCTATTTGGGTTCTAGCTTGCACGATAACCGAACCGGCATCAAGCTCAGCACTGACAAAGTGCACAGAGACTCCATGTTCTTTATCATTCGCATCGATGGCGCGTTGATGCGTATCTAGCCCTTTATATTTCGGCAACAAAGAAGGGTGAATGTTGAGCATTCGGCCTTCGTAGTGACGGGTAAAGGAATCGGTTAAGATTCTCATGAAGCCAGCTAGAACAACGAGTTTAGGTTGGTATTGATCAATCACTTCTTGCAGTGACTGGTCAAATTCCTCTCGACTGCCAAAGCTTTTATGATCCAAAACATGAGTCGGTATGCCTGCTTTGCGGGCTCTTTCTAAGCCAAAAGCATCGGCTTTGTTGCTCACTACAGCGCTGATCGTAATGTCGAGCTTGCCTTGCAAGCTTTGATCAATCAAAGCTTGCAAGTTGCTACCGCTGCCAGAGATTAAGACAACGATGGGAAAACTCATGCATTGGCCTCAAGGTCGGAAATCAGTACTTCTTTTCCGCCATTGCGCTCGCAAATGTCACCGATGATCCAAGCGTTTTCGCCTTCTGCTTTTAAGATGGCTAAGGCTTGTTCTGCTTTGTCAGCGTCAATAGCAAGCACCATACCAACGCCACAGTTTAGGACGCGGTACATTTCTTCTTGCTCAACGTTACCTTGTTCTTGTAACCAATCGAACACGGCAGGGCGTTTCCAGCTGCTTGCATCAATGCGAGCGGCGGCGCTTTCTGGCAATACGCGTGGAATGTTTTCAAGCAAACCACCACCGGTAATGTGAGACAGCGCATTAACAGAAACGGATTCCATTAATTTCAGAATGGATTTCACATAAATGCGAGTAGGTTCCATTAGGGCGTCTTTTAGTGCCACACCGTCGATGTCTAGATTTAGATCGGCTTTGCTGACTTCAAGAATCTTACGGATCAAAGAGTAACCGTTTGAATGAGGGCCAGAAGAACCTAATGCAATTAAAGTGTCGCCAGCTTTTACATTGCTGCCATCAATAATGCCTTCTTCTTCAACAACGCCGACACAAAAACCCGCTAGGTCGTAGTCGCCATCGTGGTACATACCAGGCATTTCAGCGGTTTCGCCACCCACAAGGGCACAACCAGACTGAAGACAGCCTTCGCCAATGCCAGTGACCACATTGGCTGCCACGTCTATGTCTAGCTTACCTGTTGCGTAGTAATCTAAGAAAAGAAGTGGTTCTGCTCCAGCGACGATAAGGTCATTAACACACATCGCCACTAGGTCAATACCAATAGTGTCGTGTTTGTTAAGGTCCATAGCCAAGCGCAGCTTGGTGCCTACACCATCTGTGCCGGAAACAAGAATGGGGTTTTTGTATTTGGTTGGAAGACGAGTTAATGCGCCAAATCCACCCAATCCACCCATTACTTCAGGGCGACGAGTTTTTTTACTGACGCCTTTAATGCGCTCAACAAGTTGGTTGCCTGCGTTGATATCAACGCCCGCGTCTTTATAACTAATCGATGTTTTATCCGACTTGGTCATTGCCTATGCCTTATCATGGTACGAGGAAAAAAATGCATTTTAGCATAGTGACGCATTAGGGCTATGGTTCTTTGGTATTAAGACAGTAGAATAAGCAAATAAACGAAGGAAGGGTTATGAATTTTCGTATATTAATAGTTTTATTCAGTGTTTTTTTTGTGTCATTCGCCAATGCGGTTCCGGTTAAGCACCTTTATCGGGCTGAAATAAAATTGCCGGTGACCGATTCGGAAGCGCAAATGCTTAATGAAGCCTTTGCGCAAGCGGTTGAACAAGTGTTGGTTCGAGTGTCGGGGGACAAGGCGGCGATCACTGGCGACTTGTTAAAGCAGGCGCAGTCAGAGGCGCCGACTTGGGTTGCTCAGCATTCGGTTGTCGCATTAAGTCAATTGTTGCCTGTTGATGGTCAATTGGTCGCAGGAAAGCAAGTGACCGTGGTGTTTTATGCCGAATCCATTGATCGCTTTCTGTCGCAACACAATTTGCCTGTCTGGGGAGAAGATCGTCCGTCTGTATTAGTGTGGGCGGTGAGTGAAGACAGCGGTGTGCGTCAATTATCAGGTGCAAACGCACCGTCCGATCTGCTTAATAATCTGGCGTCGTCGGCGGCCATGTATGGCGTGCCTATTTACGCGCCCTTAATTGATTCGGTTGATAAGAATGCCATTTCATCAGCCGATGTATGGGGCTTTTTTGAAGGCAGTATAAGCAAAGCCAGTAAACGCTATCAAACAGACGCGGTGGCGGCCATTCGGGTGGCAGATTACGCGGGCAGTCTGAGTGGCAGCTTGCTGGTGCTATTAAGTGACGGCAGTTCTCAGCGCTTTACGTTGAGCGGCGATAATTTGTCGGCACTAACAGACCAAGCCAGCGCGGCGATGGCCAAAGTGTTTTCCACTCGTTATGCCGCGGTTCGAAACAACCAAGCGGAGAGTCGTATGACTGTCCAGGTGTCTGGGATCAACAGTTATAGTGCGTTAAACACAGTGCAAACCTACCTTGAAAGAGTCGGTGTGGTGAGAGATGTGTCCGTTGTGGGCGCTAAAGATGACGTGGTGCTCTTCTCGATCGCGATCAATGGCAGCAAGCAAAAGCTCATCAACAGCATCTCGTTAAACAGTGTGTTGCAGGTAACGAATCCGCCGCCAGTGGCTGTGTTGCCAACAGTGTCAGACACAGAGGCCAGTGCGCCGTCTGATGGCGAAACACCTGCGGTGATTGCACAACCTGTCGTCAGCACGCCCGAACCCGCTGCGGACGAATATTTTAAATACAATGGAGTTCAATAGTGACAGATGTAAATGAAGGCACAGTACAAACCGTCGACTTTTTTGCCCGTCCTGCCGATGAGCAGCAAGATTTTTTGCGTCAGACTTGGTGTAATGAGTGCATGGAAATGGACCTTGGGATGACCAACCCTGTGGAATACCAAGACAAGGATAAGGTTTGGATTGAAGGTGAGTGCGTTAAGTGTTCCGCCAAAGTAGTGACCGAGATAGTAGAAGAAGACGAGTAGTCTTTTTAGGGTAATGTAAAACAAAAAAAGCCGCGCTAGAAATAGCGCGGCTTTTTTATGCAAACTCAGTCGTCATTAACTACTTGTCAGTAGGGTAATTTCTTTCTGTTTTACCGACATACAGCTGACGAGGGCGGCCAATTTTGTAAGGGCTGCTGATCATTTCGTTCCAGTGAGAAATCCAGCCGATAGTACGAGACATGGCGAAAATCACCGTGAACATACTGGTTGGAATGCCAATGGCTTTCATGATGATACCTGAGTAGAAGTCTACGTTCGGGTAAAGCTTACGCTCTACGAAGTAAGGGTCTTCTAAGGCGATTTGCTCAAGACGCTTGGCAATTTTTAGCAATGGGTCATTTGACATGCCCAGTTCTGCTAATACTTGGTCACACGTTTCACGCATTACTTTGGCGCGAGGGTCAAAGTTTTTATAAACACGATGACCGAAGCCCATTAGACGGAATGGGTCGTTTTTGTCTTTCGCTTTTGCGATGAATTCGTCGATGTTTTCAACATCGCCAATTTCTTCAAGCATAGACAATACTGCTTCGTTGGCACCGCCGTGAGCAGGTCCCCAAAGCGTTGCAATGCCAGCGGCGATACAAGCGAATGGGTTAGCGCCAGAAGAACCGGCTAGGCGTACCGTAGAGGTCGATGCGTTTTGTTCATGGTCAGCGTGTAGGATGAAAATTCGATCCATGGCTTTCGCAAAAACAGGGTTAACAACATACTCTTCACAAGGTGTTGCAAACATCATGTACAAGAAGTTTTCTGCGTAAGATAAGTCGTTACGTGGGTACATAACTGGCTGATCTTTAGAGTATTTAAAACAAATAGCCGCCAGAGTTGGCATTTTCGAAATTAAACGAAAAGCCGCAATCTCACGGTGTTTTGGATTGCTAATGTCCATGTGGTCTTGGTAGAAAGCAGACAATGCACCTACTAGTCCGCACATGATCGCCATCGGGTGGGCATCGTTACGGAAGCCTTCGATAAACTTGTGCATAGATTGGTTCACCATAGTGTGATTACCAACCGTTCTTTCGAACTCTTCTTTTTGAGCTTTGTCTGGTAGCTCTCCATATAAAAGAAGGTAGCAGGTTTCTAAATAGTCAGAATGTTCTGCTAATTGTGCAATAGGGTAACCGCGGTGAAGCAAGATGCCTGCCTCGCCGTCGATATAAGTAATGGCAGATTCACATGAGCCTGTGGACATAAAGCCAGGGTCATAAGTGAAGATACCGTTTGAGCCTAGCGAGCGTACGTCAATAACGTCTGTGCCTAGCGTACCGGAAAGAACAGGTAATTCGATGGTTTTATCGATCCCATCTACTGTAAGTTGAGCTTTTTTATCGGCCATTTATGGTCTCCTTCATATTCTGATCCGAGGCTAAGAAGTGACAGAATTATGCGCTTAGCCCAGAAGGTGGGCAAAAAGTACTGTCTACGCACTATAAAAGTCAATCTTATGCATTTGCAAACTACTTGCATATTTGGTCTTTTGTTTGTAATTATCTGACAAAATGGGTGGTTTCCCTGTGGTTGAAAAATACGCTCGATGCGTTTAACCTATTGAAAAATAAGAGGTATTTGTCAAAAAAAACGGGATTATTTTTTGTAATTTAATACCATTATTGTTTTAGCTTATGGTTACATTCAGCTTGTGAATGATGACCATTGAAAACCCTTACTCTTGTCTATTTGTCTTAGTAAATTTTGCTGGTCTATAATTGCGGCTCCGATGATTTCATTGATTTGCCGACGTATTGAGATAAAGAGTAGTTGCTTTACCAAAACTCGTTTGCAAATCGATGGGATTTTCAAAGCAGGCCTATGATGCAGTAGCACTTTATAACAATGAGTGTGTATCTGCATATAGATATTGGGTCGTGATTGACCATTCAATCGATAAAATGGTGTAAAGAGTCGTGAGTAAAAAAAGACCAGTCAACCTTGATATTTCAACAATATCGCAGCCCGTAACAGCAATAGTATCAATTCTCCATCGTGCAACAGGAATCATTCTTTTCGTAGGTTTGATCTTCTTGTTTTATGCATTTGATGTCTCTTTAGAGTCTCAAGAAGGTTTTGATCACGTTGTTGATATGCTTCAAAACAACTTCCTAGCGAAGTTCATTATTTGGGGTGTTGTCTCCGCTTTGATGTACCACTTCGTAGCAGGTATTAAACACTTGTTTATGGATCTTGGTTATTTTGAAGAATTAGAAAGTGGGCGCCAAGCTGCCATCGCTAACCTAGTGATCGCTGCCGTCCTAATCGTTTTAGCAGGGGTGTGGATATGGTAACTCAAATCACAAGTTTCGGCCGTTCTGGTCTTTATGATTGGATGATGCAGCGTATTTCTGCTGTCGTTTTGTCCTTGTACACGGTTTTTATTATCGGTTACTTGTTGTTGCACCCTGATCTAACATTTGATCAGTGGAGTGCGTTATTCGAGACCACTTGGGTACGTATCTTTAGTTTAATGATGCTGCTGTCCATTGGTATGCACTCTTGGATTGGTTTGTGGTCTGTGTCAACCGACTACATTAAACCAACCGGTATTCGTTTCTTTTTTCAAGCGCTATGCGGTCTACTGATGTTTGTTTACATCGTATGGGGCATTCAGGTTCTTTGGGGGCTTTAAGTAATGGCAAATATTCGTACTATTTCTTTTGATGCCATTGTAATTGGTGGCGGTGGTGCTGGTATGCGCGCCGCATTGCAATTGACAGAATCCGGTTTAGACACGGCGTGTGTAACGAAAGTATTCCCAACGCGTTCACACACAGTTTCTGCACAAGGTGGTATTACCTGTGCAATCGCAAGTGAAGATCCAAATGATGATTGGCGCTGGCACATGTATGACACCGTAAAAGGGTCAGACTACATCGGTGACCAAGAAGCCATCGAGTACATGTGTTCTGTTGGTCCACAAGCGGTATTTGAGCTTGAGCACATGGGTCTACCTTTCTCTCGTAAAGAGAATGGTCGTATTTACCAACGTCCTTTTGGTGGCCAATCAAAAGATTTCGGTAAAGGCGGACAAGCGGCACGTACTTGTGCTGCGGCTGACCGTACTGGTCACGCTTTGCTACACACGCTTTACCAAGCAAACTTGAAAGGCGGTACTACTTTCCTAAATGAGTGGTACGCAACTGACCTTGTGAAAAACAGTGAAGGCGCCGTTGTTGGTGTTATCGCAATCTGTATTGAATCAGGCGAAACGGTTTACCTTAAAGCAAAAGCAACGGTATTGGCGACAGGTGGTGCGGGTCGTATCTTCCAGTCTACAACCAATGCACACATCAACACTGGTGATGGTGTTGGTATGGTGTTGCGCGCTGGTTTCCCTGTTCAAGACATGGAAATGTGGCAGTTCCACCCAACGGGCATTTACGGTGCCGGTACACTTGTGACAGAAGGTTGTCGCGGTGAAGGTGGCTACTTGATTAACAAAGACGGCGAGCGTTTCATGGAGCGTTATGCGCCAAACGCGAAAGACCTTGCCGGTCGTGACGTAGTCGCACGTTCTATGATTCTTGAAATCCTAGAAGGTCGTGGCTGTGGTCCAGAAGGCGATCACGTATTGCTTAAACTTGATCACCTAGGTGAAGAAACGTTGAACAAACGTCTTCCTGGTATCCTAGAGTTGTCTCGTACTTTTGCTCACGTAGATCCAGTAAAAGAGCCGATTCCAGTAATTCCTACTTGTCATTACATGATGGGTGGTGTGCCAACTAACATCAGTGGTCAAGCGCTAATGCAAAGCGACTCAGGCGAAGATGTGATCATCGATGGTTTGTATGCATGTGGCGAAATCGCGTGTGTATCTGTCCACGGTGCGAACCGTCTAGGTGGTAACTCACTGCTTGATTTGGTGGTCTTTGGTCGTGCTGTTGGTTTGCATGTTAAGAAGGTGCTAGACGCTGGTTTTGACACGCTTAATGCTAACGACACGGACATTGAAAAAGCCATGGCTCGTTTAAACCGTCTGAATAATTCGACTGGCGGCGAAGATGTTGCTACGGTTCGTGCAGAACTTCAAAAAGTCATGCAGTTGTACTTTGGCGTATTCCGCGAAGGTGCGATGATGCAGAAAGGCTTGAAAGCGCTTGAAGAGATCCGTAAGCGTGTAGAAAACCTAAACCTTAGCGATAAGAGTCAGGCGTTTAACACCGCACGTGTTGAAGCACTTGAGCTTGAGAACTTGTTAGAAGTGGCAGAAGCAACCGCTATTCCAGCAGAATTCCGTAAAGAAAGTCGTGGTGCGCATGCCCGTAATGACTTTACTGAGCGTGATGATGAAAACTGGTTGAAACACTCATTGTTCCATCCTGCGAGCAAAGCAGTTACGAAACGTGACGTAAACTTTGGACCGAAAACGATGGAAGCTTTTCCACCTACAGTTCGTTCATACTAAGGAGTAATTGGAATGTTAGTTAGTATTTATCGTTACAATCCTGAAGTGGACGATGCTCCATACATGAAGGATTACCAGATTGATCTGCCAGAAGGCAAAGATCTGATGGTTCTGGATGTGTTGAACTTGTTGAAAGCTCAAGATCCTAGTATTTCTTACCGCCGCTCATGCCGTGAAGGTGTGTGTGGTTCTGATGGCATGAACATGTCAGGTAAAAATGGTCTGGCTTGTATTACCACGGTTTCAGAAGCTGCGAAGAACGGCAAGCTTGTCTTGCGTCCGCTTCCAGGCTTGCCAGTAATACGCGACCTAGTAGTTGATATGGGACAGTTCTACAAACAGTACGAAAAAATTCGTCCTTTCCTTATCAACGATACGCCAGTACCAGCGATTGAACGTTTGCAAAGTCCTGAAGAGCGTGAAAAGCTTGACGGCCTTTATGAATGTATCTTGTGTGCATGTTGTTCTACGGCGTGTCCATCATTCTGGTGGAACCCTGATAAGTTTGTCGGACCTTCTGGTTTGCTACAGGCTTACCGCTTCTTAGCAGACAGCCGTGACACAGCAACACAAGAGCGCTTAGGCGAATTAGATGACCCGTTCAGTGTTTTCCGTTGCCACGGCATCATGAACTGTGTCAACGTTTGCCCTAAAGGATTAAATCCTACAAAAGCAATTGGTAACATTCGTACCATGCTTTTGCAAAGAGCGACTTAAGTAATAAATGGTTCACTTTATTGTAATAGAGTGAATTATGCTCAGGCGGCTTGAATCTAGTCTTCAATGCCGCCGTTTTTGCATCTTTCGGTGTAGAGAACTGAGTAAAAAGAATTTAAAATTTGTCCTCTGCTTGCAGGGATGTACTTAGAGAAACCATAGCGGTTATTGCTTCGGCAAACAGTGTCACGGAGGTGTGCTGTCGACATGGTTTGGTATGAAATGCAATGGGACAGAAATGGTGACAAATTGACAATAAATCGAGGCTTTAACAGCCTTACGGGCCTGATAAAGTGATCGATCGAACATGATGGATTCATACCGGGACCCCGGTAGCTGGCTCGAACATAAGGGTGATCGAGAATGCACGAAAGTTTAATGGAGTTGCTATGGGGCACCTCTCATTTTTCAGGTGGTAACTTGGAATACGTTGAGGGGTTGTTTGAAAGCTACCTAGTCGATCCGAACTCAGTATCGGAAGAGTGGAGAAAATGTTTTGATCAGTTGCCTCGCGTTAGCGAAGCACAGTCAACAGATCTTCCTCATTCAGTGATTCAACAGCAGTTCTTGGAACTTGGCAAAAACAAGTTTCGCTCAATGCCTGTTTCAACAGGTACAGCAGCCGGTTCTGATCACGAACAAAAACAAATTAATGTTCTTCAATTAATTGACGCTTACCGAGTACGAGGTCATCAGCACGCATCGCTTGATCCATTAGGATTGCAAAAGCGTGAAAAAGTGGCTGATTTAGACATTAGTTATCATCAGTTAACTGGTGCGGACTTTGATACTCAATTTAAAACGGGTTCTTTGTTCTTTAATAAAGACTCAATGAAGTTAAGCGAAATCATCGCTGAACTTGAAAAAACCTACTGCGGAAGCATAGGTTATGAATTCATGCACATTGTTGATACGCAAGAAAAAGCGTGGCTTCAACAGCGTGTAGAATCAGTAAGATCCTGCCCTGAATATTCTAAAGAAACACGTCAAAATCTTCTTGAGCGTTTAACCGCAGCAGAAGGTCTAGAAAAATACCTAGCAAGTCGTTACCCAGGTGCTAAGCGCTTTGGTCTTGAAGGCGGTGAAAGTTTAATTCCTATGGTGAATGAGTTAATTCAACGTTCTGGCGCACTGGGTGCGAAAGAAGTTGTGATTGGCATGGCTCACCGTGGTCGCTTAAACGTCTTGGTTAACACCTTAGGTAAAAGCCCTAAAGACTTGTTTGATGAATTTGAAGGCAAGTTGAAGCTGGTTAAAACATCTGGTGACGTTAAATACCACCAAGGTTTCTCTTCTAATGTGATGACTGCTGGCGGCGAAGTACATATCGCGCTTGCGTTTAACCCGTCTCACTTAGAAATCGTTTCACCTGTTGTTGAAGGTTCCGTTCGCGCTCGTCAAGATCGCCGCAAGGACACAACAGGTAAAGCAGTGGTGCCTATCTCTATCCACGGTGATGCCGCTTTTGCAGGTCAGGGCGTTGTTATGGAGACATTCCAGATGTCTCAGACACGTGGCTACCACACAGGTGGTACGGTTCACATTGTGATCAACAACCAAGTTGGTTTCACGACGAACCGTCAAGACGATTCGCGCTCAACAGAGTACGCAACCGATGTTGCGAAAATGATCCAAGCGCCTATCTTCCATGTAAACGGTGACGATCCAGAAGCGGTATTGTTTATTACTCAGCTGGCATTGGATTACCGTTACGAGTTTGGCCGTGATGTTGTGATTGACATGGTTTGTTACCGTCGTCGTGGTCATAACGAAACAGACGAGCCTTCTGGTACTCAGCCTCTAATGTACAGCGTGATCAGCAAGTTGCCGACGACGCGTACGCTTTATTCAAATCGTTTGATCGCTGAAAATGTGGTTACCGAAGCGGAATCTGCTGGCATGGTAAGCGAAAACCGTGAAGACTTGGATAACGGTCGTCACGTTGCTAAGAGCTTGGTGTTAGAACCAAAATCTGATTTGTTTGTTGATTGGAAACCTTACTTAGGTGTCGAATGGACAGACGCGGGTGATACCAGCTACCCACTTGCTAAATTGCAAGAAGTGGCTAAGAAGTTGACCGTGATTCCTGATGGTATTGTGGTTCAGCGTCAAGTGCAGAAAATCTACCAAGACCGCGATAAAATGACCGCCGGCGCCTTACCTCTAAACTGGGGTTACGCTGAGACGCTAGCCTTTGCGACCTTGTTAGAGCAGGGCTACCCGCTGCGTATTACCGGTCAGGATTCTGGTCGTGGTACTTTCTCGCATCGTCATGCTGTGATCCATAGTCAAAAAGACGGCAGTACCTTTGTTCCTCTGAAACATGTATCTGAAAGTCAGCCTACTATGGACTTGTACGATTCATACTTGTCAGAAGAAGCGGTATTGGCTTTTGAATATGGCTACTCAACAACAGCGCCAAAAGGGCTTGTTATTTGGGAAGCACAGTTCGGTGATTTTGCTAACGGTGCGCAAGTGGTTATTGACCAATTTATTACCAGTGGTGAGCACAAGTGGGGACGTTTATGCGGCCTAACAATGCTGTTGCCTCATGGTTATGAAGGTCAAGGTCCTGAGCATTCATCCGCAAGATTAGAGCGCTTTTTGCAGTTGTGTGCTGAATACAACATTCAAGTATGTGTTCCTACAACGCCAGCGCAAATCTTCCACATCTTACGCCGTCAAGCGATTCGCCCAATGCGTCGTCCGCTTGTTATTATGTCTCCTAAAAGTTTGCTGCGTCATAAGCAAGCGATCTCAACGTTAGAAGACTTGGCAGAAGGTAGCTTCAAAACGGTATTGCCTGATACATCCGAAACGATGGTTGCAGACAAAGTAAAACGTATTGTCCTATGTAGCGGCAAGATTTATTACGATTTGATCAACCGTCGTACAGAACTTGAAAAAGACGATGTTGTTGTGATTCGCTTGGAGCAATTGTACCCGTTCCCATACGATGACCTAGAGTCAGAGTTAGAGCAGTACAAAAATGTTGAGAGCCTAGTTTGGTGTCAAGAAGAGCCGAAAAACCAAGGTGCTTGGCATGCCAATCGTCACCGTATGAACCGAGTATTGGAAAAACTGTACCCAGAGCTGAAAATTCGTTTCGCAGGCCGTATTTCGTCTGCTGCGCCAGCCGCTGGTTATATGTCTATCCATGTTGAAGAACAAGAAGCGCTGGTTAACGACGCATTAGTTGGCTAGCACCATAGCCTGTCAGAGAGATAAGGGTATCAAATGAGTATCGAAATTAAAGCACCTACTTTTCCAGAATCTGTAGCAGACGGTACCGTCGCTACTTGGTACAAACAACCAGGTGAAGCCTGTGCTCGTGATGAGCATATCGTCGACATCGAAACCGATAAAGTTGTCTTAGAAGTGGTTGCACCTGCTGATGGTGTACTAAAAGACGTACTGAAAGCGGAAGGCGATCTTGTACTAAGTGACGAAGTGTTGGCTATTTTCGAATCTGGCGCAGCGGCTTCTGCTGCACCAGCTGAAAAAGCAGCGGCACCTGCAGCGGCCGCCGCAGCGCCTGCTGCTGCGCAAGAAAGTGTGCAAATTAAAACACCAAGTTTCCCTGAATCTGTTGCCGACGGCACAGTAGCAACTTGGTACAAGCAGCCAGGTGAAGCCTGTGCACGCGATGAGCACATCGTTGATATCGAAACCGATAAAGTGGTTCTAGAAGTGGTTGCGCCTGCAGACGGTGTGATCGGTGAGATTCTAAAAGCTGAAGGCGAAACGGTACTAAGCAACGAAATTCTAGCGAATTTCCTAGTAGGCGCTACTGGTGCAGCAGCACCGGTTGCCGCCGCAGCGCCAGCCGCTGCCGCCGCAGAATCTGATGAAGACGGTGTAGCAGGTCCTGCTGCTCGTAAAGCATTGGCTGAAGCAGGTTTGACGACAGCACAAGTAAAAGGCACTGGTAAAGGCGGACGCATCACTAAAGAAGACGTCGATGCAGCAGTGAAAGCGAAACCAGCAGCAGCGCCAGCGGCGAAAGCAGCGGCACCAGCGCCAGTCGCAGCACTAGGAGAAGAAGGTCGCATCGAAAAACGCGTTCCTATGACTCGTCTTCGCGCTACGATTGCTAAGCGTCTTGTTGAAGCGCAACAAACAGCGGCACTATTGACGACTTATAACGAAGTCAACATGGGCCCGATCATGGAACTTCGTAAGAAGTACAAAGATCTGTTCATTAAAACGCACAATGGCACTAAGCTTGGTTTTATGTCTTTCTTCGTGAAAGCCGCGACAGAAGCGCTAAAACGCTTCCCTGCCGTGAACGCCTCTATCGATGGCAACGACATGGTTTACCATGGTTACCAAGATATCGGTGTTGCTGTATCGACTGACCGTGGTCTAATGGTGCCAGTGCTTCGTAACACAGAAGCGATGGGACTTGCTGATATCGAGTCAACTATCATGGACTTCGCACTACGCGGACGTGATGGCAAGCTTGGTATGAATGATATGCAAGGTGGTACTTTCACTATCACTAACGGCGGAACATTCGGTTCTTTGCTATCAACGCCAATCATTAACCCACCACAAACAGCGATCTTGGGCATGCACAAAATCCAAGAGCGTCCAATGGCGGTTAATGGTCAAGTTGTCATCCAACCTATGATGTACCTAGCGCTTTCTTATGACCACCGTATGATCGATGGTAAAGAAGCGGTGCAGTTCTTGGTGACGATTAAAGACCTTCTAGAAGACCCATCTCGTCTGCTACTTGAAATCTAAGCGATTTGCTCAGTATTTGAAGTGTAAGTGGTTGAAATCTAAGTATTCGCACCAATTTTAAAGGTACGAATTGATTTTGCGGCAACCCTTGAGGGTTGTCGCAGTTCGACAAGATAAATGGAAACGCATTATGTCTACTAAATTTGATGTTATTGTTATTGGTGGCGGCCCTGGTGGTTACGTTGCTGCTATCCGTGCGGCTCAATTAGGCCTAAAAACGGCTTGTATCGAAAAGTGGTTAGACAAAGAAGAGAAGCCTCGTTTGGGCGGAACTTGTTTGAACGTGGGTTGTATCCCATCAAAAGCGCTTTTGGATTCTTCACACAAATACCATGATGCTAAAGCGTCTTACGGCGTTCACGGTATTAGCGTTGGCGATGTGGCTATGGATGTAAATACCATGGTTGATCGTAAAGACAAAATTGTTGATCAATTGACAAGCGGCATTGCAGGTCTTTTCAAATCCAATGGCGTTACTAGCCTTGAAGGTTTTGGTAAAGTACTGGCGAACAAAAAAGTTGAATTCACAGCGCATGACGGTACCGTTACTGTTATGGACGCAGAAAACGTGATTTTGGCAACAGGTTCTATTCCGGTTGATATCCCACCTGCACCACAAACGGGTGACATCATCGTTGATAACGTTGGTGCGTTGGAATTCCGTGAAGTACCTAAGCGTCTTGGCGTTATCGGTGCTGGCGTAATCGGTCTAGAGTTGGGTTCTGTATGGGCTCGCCTTGGTTCTGAAGTCGTTGTATTGGAAGCGCAGGATTCTTTCCTAAGCGTTTGTGACCAAGACGTAGCGAAAGAAGCGGCTAAGATCTTCAAAAAACAAGATCTAGACATTCGCCTAGGCGCTCGCGTAACTGGCAGCCAAATCAACGGTGAAGAAGTAGAAGTAACTTACCTTGATGCAAAAGGTGAAGAGCAGAAGCAAACGTTCGACAAATTGATCGTTGCGGTTGGCCGTAAGCCATTCACTCAAGGTTGTTTCTCTGACGATTCTGGCGTCAAGCTAGATGAGCGTGGTTTCGTATTCGTTGATGAGCAATGCCGTACTTCTGTACCTGGCGTATTTGCTATCGGTGATATCGTTCGTGGTCCAATGTTGGCACACAAAGCATCTGAAGAAGGTGTGATGGTGGCAGACATTATTGCTGGTCACAAAGCGCAAATGAACTACGATTGCATTCCTTCTGTTATTTACACTCACCCAGAACTTGCTTGGGTTGGTAAAAACGAACAGGAATTGAAATCAGAAGGCGTTAAATACAAAGTTGGTAAATTCCCATTCGCGGCGTCTGGTCGTGCAATGGCTGCTAACGACACTGACGGTTTTGTTAAAATCATTGCTGATGAAGAAACAGATCGCATCTTGGGTTGCCATATCATTGGTGGCCATGCGGCTGACTTGATCGCACAAGCGGTAATTGCAATGGAATTTGGCTCTACAGCGGAAGACATCGCCTTGACTGTATTTGCTCACCCAACAGTAAGTGAAGCAGTACACGAAGCGGCGTTGGCAGTAGATGGTCATGCCATCCACATTGCAAACCGTAAAAAGCGTTAATAAAAAATTAGATTTGCCGGCCTTGTGCCGGTAATTTCTGTCTTAACAGACAGAGCTTATGTCAATCATTCAGATGAGCGGAAGAATCAAATGAACTTACATGAATATCAGGCTAAACAGCTTTTTGCTGAATACGGTCTGCCAGTATCTAAAGGGTACGCAGTAGACACGCCAGAAGCGGCAGTCGAAGCAGCGAAAACAATTGGCGGTGACAAATGGGTTGTTAAAGCTCAGGTTCATGCTGGCGGTCGCGGTAAAGCAGGTGGTGTAAAACTTGTTGATTCTTATGAAGAAGTTGCAGCATTTACAGAACATTGGTTAGGTAAAAACCTAGTTACTTACCAAACAGACGAAAACGGCCAGCCAGTGGCTAAGATTCTTGTTGAATCTTGCACTGACATTGCTAACGAATTGTACCTTGGTGCTGTTGTTGACCGTTCTACTCGTCGTGTTGTTTTCATGGCGTCTACTGAAGGCGGCGTTGAGATTGAGAAAGTAGCTGAGGAAACGCCTGAGCTAATCCACAAAGCGATCATCGATCCTTTGGTTGGCGCTCAACCTTACCAAGCTCGTGAATTAGCATTTAAATTGGGTCTTAACCCAGCTCAAATCAAACAGTTCACTAAAGTGTTCCTTGGTTTGTCTCAAATGTTCCACGACTACGACTTTGCATTGCTAGAAATCAACCCTCTAGTAATCACTGACGAAGGTAACCTTCATTGCCTAGACGGCAAAATCGGCATCGACAGCAACGCTGTTTACCGTCAGAAGAAAATGCAAGAGTTCCACGATCCATCTCAAGAAGATGAGCGTGAAGCACATGCAGCACAATGGGAACTTAACTATGTTGCTCTAGACGGAAACGTTGGCTGCATGGTAAACGGTGCCGGCCTAGCAATGGGTACAATGGACATCGTTAATCTACACGGCGGCAAGCCAGCTAACTTCCTAGACGTTGGTGGCGGCGCGACAAAAGAACGTGTTGCTGAAGCGTTCAAAATCATCCTTTCTGATGACAATGTTAAAGCCGTTTTGGTTAACATTTTCGGTGGTATCGTTCGTTGTGACATGATCGCTGAAGGTATTATCGGTGCGGTAGAACAAGTAGGCGTTACAGTGCCTGTTGTTGTACGTCTTGAAGGTACGAATGCTGACCTTGGTCGCGAAGTACTAGCGAAATCTGATCTTGATATCATTGCAGCTACAAGTCTTAAAGATGCAGCTATTCAAGTTGTTAAAGCTGCGGAGGGCAAATAATGTCTGTATTAATTAATAAAGATACTAAAGTTATCTGTCAGGGTTTTACTGGCGGACAAGGTACTTTCCATTCTGAGCAAGCGATTGCTTACGGAACAAAAATGGTTGGTGGTGTAACTCCAGGTAAAGGTGGTCAAACTCACCTAGGCCTACCTGTTTTCAATACAGTAAAAGAAGCAGTAGAACAAACTGGCGCTGAAGCGTCTGTTATCTACGTTCCAGCTCCTTTCTGTAAAGATTCTATTCTTGAAGCGGCTAACTCTGGTATCAAACTAATCGTTTGTATCACTGAAGGTATCCCGACTCTTGATATGCTTGACTGTAAAGTTGCGTGTGATTCTCTAGGTGTTCGTCTTATCGGCCCTAACTGCCCAGGCGTAATCACTCCTGGCGAATGTAAAATCGGCATCATGCCTGGCCATATCCACATGCCAGGTAAAGTAGGTATCGTATCTCGTTCTGGTACTTTGACTTACGAAGCGGTTAAGCAAACAACGGACGCTGGTTTCGGTCAGTCTACTTGTGTTGGTATCGGTGGCGACCCAATCCCAGGCACTAACTTCATCGACGTATTGGAAATGTTCCAAAACGATCCTCAGACTGAAGCGATTGTTATGATCGGTGAAATCGGTGGTACTGCTGAAGAAGAAGCGGCTGCTTACATCAAAGCAAACGTGACTAAGCCTGTTGTATCTTACATTGCTGGTGTTACTGCACCTGCTGGTAAGCGTATGGGTCACGCTGGCGCGATCATCTCTGGCGGTAAAGGTACTGCTGATGAGAAATTTGCTGCTCTAGAAGACGCAGGTGTTAAAACTGTACGTTCTCTAGCTGACATCGGTGCTGGCCTTAAAGAACTTACTGGCTGGTAAGTTGCTTGCCTAGCTAGATACTCTCTAGTTAGATCGGCTTAGACAACTAGCCTTTAGGCTAATAGTTCTAGACCAACAGCTATAGTAAAATCCCTGCTTCGGCAGGGATTTTTTTTTGCTTTTTTATCACCTAAATAGAGCGCTTGGTTTATGATGAATTGCCCTTTTTGTTCAGCGTCAAATTTATGCGATCGAGATGGTGAGTGCTGGTGTTTTGTGGTGGCGGTTCCTGCTTCATTGTTGTCCCTTTTGCCTGAGTCATCTGTTGGCCGTGATTGCATCTGCCAGTCTTGTCTTGAGCGATATAAAAGTGACCCAGATGCGTTTGTTATCGAATACAAAGCCCGTGTTTAAATTTTCTTAAAACAATTAAAAGAGACAGTGGATGAATGATTCAGAAAGCGTCAAATACGATATTACGGTAGTCGGAGGTGGCATCGTTGGTTTATCAACCGCTTGGCAGCTGCAGCAACGTTATCCCATGTATCGGATTTTATTGTTAGAAAAAGAACAGGAAGTGGCGCAGCATCAAACGGGTCATAACTCAGGTGTGATTCATGCGGGTGTGTATTACGCGCCGGGCAGCTTAAAAGCCTCTTTCTGTAAGCAAGGCGCCGCCGCAACCAAAGCTTTTTGCCAACAGCACGGCATTGAATTTGAAGAATGTGGCAAGCTGATTGTCGCCACCAACGCCGCAGAAGAAGAGCGCATGAACGCGCTTTATGCCCGTTGCCAAGAAAATGAACTGGAAGTCTTTCGTCTGGATCGCGATGCCCTGTATCGCCGAGAACCCAATGTAAAAGGGGTGGCCGCCTTATTTGTCCCTGCGACGGGGATTGTCAATTATCGAGAGATTTGCCAAAAATTAGCCGAACTGTTTGTGCAAAAAGGCGGCGAAATCCGTTTTGGCTGCAAGGTTTCAGCGTTGCAAGAAAGCCATGAAAAAGTCTCTATCCATGTTGGCAGTGACTTAATCAATACCCGTTATCTGGTGTGCTGTGCAGGGTTAATGGCCGACAGACTGACGCGTATGTTGAAGATTCCTACTGATTTTCAAATCATTCCGTTTCGTGGTGAATATTATCAATTACCGCGCAAACACAGCCAAATCGTAAACCATCTTATTTACCCGGTTCCTGATCCTGAATTGCCATTTCTAGGCGTGCACTTAACTCGAATGATCGATGGCTCGGTCACAGTAGGGCCCAATGCCGTGCAAGGCTGGAAGCGTGAAGGTTATGGCGCGATTAATATTAGCCCACGAGATATTTGGGACATGGTGCGCTTTCCTGGTTTCTGGCGTTTGATCGGACAGAATTGGCAAGTAGGGCTAAAAGAGACCAAAAATTCTTGGTTTAAAGCCGGTTATTTGGCCCAAGTACGAAAGTACTGTGAGCAAATCACATTGGAAGATTTGCAAGATTACCCAGCGGGCATTCGTGCTCAAGCGGTGATGAGTGATGGCAGCCTAGTGCATGATTTTCTGTTTGCGAATAGCCCACGATCTTTGCATGTGTGTAATGCACCGTCTCCTGCTGCGACCAGTGCTTTTCCGATCGGTAACTATATAGTGGACAAGCTGGACGACCTGATGACGACTGTGTAGTTCGCAAGGAATAGGGAATAAATATGACAGGGTTTGCGTGTCGTGGGCGCTTCGAGCTAGAGTGCTGCCTATCGGACAACAGATATTGAGAGCACGAAATGCAGAGAATAAAGAACAGGATGCAGTCAAAAATATGGGTGCGTGGGGTCGTCGCCAGCGTGTTAGTAACACAGTTGAGTGCGTGTGGAACCTTACTTTATCCAGAGCGAAGAGGGCAGACCACAGGCACGATAGACGTGGGTGTTGCCCTATTGGATGCGGTCGGTTTGCTGTTCTTTTTTGTACCTGGCGTGGTCGCGTTTGGCGTGGATTTTGTGACCGGAGGCATTTACCTGCCAGGTGGCCGAGTCGCGACATTAACCCCAGAAGAGAGGCAGCGAGTCACACGAGGCAAAGACGCCATCGATGTGGCCGCCTTTAAGCAGGTATTGGCGGAACGTGATGATTTAGCCTTACCGGCAATAGTGTCATCGGACCGTTTAAAAGCGGTGTCTATGTCGTCACAAGAAGCCATGATGAACGCACTGCATGACATGGCTCCTAATCAACAATTGGCACTCGCCAAGGTCTATCGATAGTCTCTCGTTATTGGCTATTCGCCTCTAAAGCTTGGTACAGTGTTTTGAGTTGCTCTGCGTTGCTTGTGTGGTGATGCAATTGTACCAATCTGGTATTGGACGCAGAGATGTCTGCTATTAACTCAGGGGTTAATTCAGGCTGTTGGCCGTCTATGGCAACAACCAGCTGCGCTTGATACTTGTCGGCCAAGGTCATTAAGTCGCTAGGATAATACACTGTGATGCCATGTACTTGGGTCTTGTTGGTCCAAGGTTCTTCATCAATAAGCGCCACTATGCGAATGTCTTTTGCTTCTTCTTGAAGGTATTTGGCCAATGAGAAGCTAGGGTAATCAATGCCGATGAGAATAATGGGGTAGGTGATTGTCTGACGTTGAAAAATGTTTTTTGCCCATTGGCAGATTCGATTCATTTCGTTTCCTCCAGAAAGATGGGAGAGTTAATGCGCATAGTCTATGTTAAAAGCAGAGAGTATTTGCTTTCTTGCAACGTTAAACGCTTTATTTAAATAAAGGAGACGCGTTATGGATACATCATCTCACACGATTTTAGGCTTATTTGCACAACTAGGTTTAGGTGAAGAGCAAGCGGATGTCGATCAGTTTGTCGACGCCCACGGCGGTTTGCCTAGTACGGTGCAATTAACCGAAGCGAGTTGTTTTAATGATTCTCAAAAGACCTTTCTAAGCCAAGAGTGGTCCAAAGACTCTGAGTGGGCGGCGGCGATTGATGAGTTGAATGCTTTGTTGCGTTAAACCGCGACGATTTTCGTGTAGCGTTGTTTGGGGCGACCGCCAGTTTTGTAGTCCAAGCTCATTTCAACAAGCCCTTGGGCTTCTAAATACTCCAAATAACGCCTCGCGGTAATGCGGCTTAAATGAATCGCATTGCCTATTTCCTCCGCGGTAAATGTGGCTTCTTGCCGTTCTTCTAAGTGCCTGTTCAGCACATCCAATGTTTTCTGATCGATGCCTTTCGGGGTTTTGCGACTCTTGTCCAAATGGGTTTGCTTACGAAATAGGGCATCAATGCTTTGTTGGTCGATCTTGATCGCTTTGGAAAGCTGCTGACGCAACTCGGTATAGTCTGACAACGCTTGTAAGACTCGCGACATGCGAATGGGTTTAACCAGATAATCCATCACGCCCAGTTGAATGCTTCTTTCAATAGTGCTGGTTTCGCGTTCGGCTGTGGTCATGATAAAAGCGCCATGAAAACCGTCGCTTTTTAGCGTGCGGATTAAATCGATGCCATTGCCGTCCGGTAATGTGATGTCCACCATCACCAGTTCTGGGGAAAAAGCCTGCGCTTTGATTTTAGCGTCAGACAGGCTTTCACACACCGCCACAACCTCAAAATTCGGATGTTGATTAATGGTGTTCTCAAGCACATAGCTGGCGCGAATATCGTCTTCTACTATCATGACAGGAATGATGTTCATTGGGAGAGAGCCTGCTTATCTAAATATACGCTAAATACCGTGGTGTTTGCTTCACTGCGTTCCCAGTCTAAGCTGCCTTGGTATTGATCTACAATCTTCTTCACCAAGTATAACCCGATACCGTGTTGTTCTGAGCTATGTTTGCTGCTGATACCAAAATCTAAAATGCGGTTTTCCAGATCTTTCGCAATGCCTGCCCCTGAGTCTTCTACCTCGATCATGATGTGGGCGCTGCGATCGCTAATATACAGGCTGATTTCAGGCCTGCGTTTTTCTCGGTTGGTCCAAGCGGCCAACAAGGCATTATCAATCAGGTTGCCAACCAGGGTGACCAGACTCTCAGAAGTGTGAGGAGAATAGTCGCTAAGCTGGCAATCGTTATCGACATGAAAGGTGATGTTCGAGTCGATGGCTTTGCTGTATTTGGCCAAGATCAGGCCTGCGATGGCGCTGCTTTCTATGGATTGAATGATTTGGCGCAGTATTTTTTGATAGCCATCGCTTTCTTGTTGCAAGTACTCAATGGCTTCTTTGTAGCGCTCTGCTTGCAGCATGCCAGATAATACATTGAGGCGATTGGAGTACTCGTGTGTTTTGGTGCGCAGCAAATCGGCGTAGTTTTTGGTGGTAATCAGCTCTTGCTCAAGGGATTTCTCTTCGTGGTTTGGGTAAAACACGATGACGTAACCAAACTGGTCTTTTTTATGCTGCATTGGGTACAGGTTAGCAATGAAATTGAGCTTCCCTAGGCTGAATGAGCGTTTGCTAATTTGCCCTTTGGCTTCTAATGCAAAGTGCGACAAATGCTGTGAATGCAGACTCAGACATTCTCCTACCACTTGTTGTCTGCTGGGGATGTTTTTGTCCAGCCATTCGACCGCTGTGCTATTGATGGCGGTAATGTGTTGGTGCTCATCAATGGCGACAATGCCATCGCGGATACTGTCCAGCAGAAGCTCTTGCTCCTTGAACTTTTGCACAATTTCTTCGGGTTCTAACGAGAGAAATGTCCGCTTTAACTTGATCAATAAGAAAACCGCAATGACGATGCAAAGCAAATACACAAACCCCACTAACAGTCCGGTTTCTTTAAGGTGGCTGTAAATAAGCGTGCTGGTAGATTGCGACAAATAGCCGATGCTAATCGCGCCAATGATCTTGCCCTGGTGACGAATCGGAATGGAGTTTCGAATCGCTTTACCTAAGGTGCCGGTGGCGACGCAGGTGTTGTCTTTTCCTTCATGCAGGGCGGGTAAGATGTCATCGCCGACAAACGCTTTACCGACTCGTTCAGGGGTAGGGTGACTGAGACGAATGCCCTTTTTGTTCACCACAACAATATAAGAGGCATCGGTTTGAGCGCGCAGGGTCTCAATGTAGTGTTCGATGTCGTTTGAGGTGCCTTGATTGCTTAGCTCAACCGCTTGAATCACCTTCTCATTATGGGCAATGACTCGACCGAGTTCTAAACCCCGTTGAGTAATGCCTTCTAAGTAGGCATTTTGAAGGGAATAGCCCAGCACCAAACCCACTACAATCACAATGAGCGTAACGGTCGATAGGGTAATAAGGGCAAGATAAGACTTAAGCGTCATGCGTGCATCAAGGTCAAAATGATTGGGGACGCGATTATACAGCATGAACTAAGAAGAGATAAGAGAAGGGGGCGGCTCGCCCCCTTCTTAACGGTGATTACGCCAGTGCTTGCACAACAAGGGTGGCCAGAATCAGCATAAAGGCACCGCCAATACGCGAGGAAATCTGAGCAAAAGGCATCAGCTGCATACGACGGCTCGCCGCCAATACCGCAACATCGCCAGTACCGCCCATGTTTGCCATGCAAAGACCGCCAGTGATCGCCGCTTCGATTGGGTAAAAGCCCATCATCCAGCCGATCAAGCCTGCGCCAATGACCGCACCCAAGACAGTGACAAACACCAACACAAAGTACATAGGCGTTAAGGCCGCTAGGATTTGGTCTAGGTTGGTGTAAGCCACACCGATACCAACCAGCAAAGCAGGAGTCAGGTTACCCACCACAAATTTGTACCAAGCGTGAGCAGAGTCTTCGAACGCTTTTGGCATCAAGCCAGAGACCTTAATCAGCGCGATCGAAATGATCATTAATGCATAAGGGTGCATCGGAATGGCCATAGACAGCAGCGTGCCAAAGAAGAACATAGAGATTGCCAAGAGCGCACCAATGGCCAGCATTTTAAGATCAATAGTGGCGTCTTTCTCTTCGCTTTCTACTTCAGCAGCAGCACCACGAATAAGCTCGCCGTTGCCCGTCAAACTTGGCATCACCTGGCCCAGTTTGTTGAGCAAACCTGCCATTACGATGGCGATGGCATTACCAATGGCCAGCGCTGGCACCATTTGAGACATTAAAGTCTGCGCATCCATACCGGTTTTGCCAGACATGATTTGCACCAAAGGCACTGCGCCTGCACCCATGCCGCCACCCATAATAGGCAAGGCAATGAGCATCACTGAGTCGTAGAAGCTTTTGCCAACCAAGACGCCCACAAGACCGGTTAATAAGCAGGCAACCGCGGCAGAACCCAAAATAACAGGAATGTATTTTAACGCGGCTTTTTTCAGCGTCTGTGTGCTCATGCCAAAAATCGAGCCGGTGACTAGGCTGGCAACGTAAAAGGCAAGAAAACCACCGCTCTTCATGAAGGTCGTGATTTGGTCGGCGGTTTGGGAAGGAAAGACGCCTTTATGGAAAAGGTAAGAAGAACCAAAGATTACCACGATGGCGCCGCCACCGAAAAATTGGCTGATAATAGGCGTTCTATCGCCAATATAATTTAGGATAAAACCGATAATGGCCATGGCACCTAATGCGCCAATCATGCCACCTGGCATTTTATTTTCAAAAGTAGCGAACAATATAATCGCGGCAGCAATGGCCAAGATAACTTTTTGAGCGCCTTGATTTGGCGCCTGCACAGTATCGTTTGTAATCATGGAGATCTCACTTTCTGTTTGTTTTATTTGTGCGGCGCAGTCTATCAATCTTCTTCTGAAGCGGAAGTCATCGACTTGTTAATGAAACTAAAGAGGCCTTTTGTAACTTTTGAAACGAATATCTGTCTATTTTTGTGCATTTTTTGGCCTCTAAGAAAGGGCAGAAAAACGTCTTTGGGTGGCTGAATAGGTGGCTGAATGGATAGGGTCTACATGGGGTTTTTATAAAAGAAAAACCCAGCGATGGAAGATCGCTGGGTTTAGGTAGAAAAGCAGAGGGTCATCATTCGCTGACTATGTTAGCTAAATTCCTTGAGCAGATTTCTTTTAGGAACGCGCCTTAAATGGATCGTCAGCGAAAGGACTTGGATTAGTTACGGAGATTGCTGGTGAAGAAATCGACCATCTCAGAGACCATTTTATCCCCCATATCTTGTTTTACCGCGCTGGAGAAGGCTTCGTCAGCACCGACCGACATAATGCTTTTGGCATCAAGATCGGTTGCCATCTGGCGGTAATAGCCCACGTCTTTAGAGGCGTTTCGAATCGAAAACCCCAGTTTGCTTGGGTCACCGTCGACCCCATAGGCTTTCACAAAATCCATCATCGCAGAGCGTAATGGTCCTGCTGACATCACATCGTAAAGGTCTTGGCGATCGACCCCGGCTTGATCTGCCATGGCAAAAGCTTCAGCCATGGCGCTGGCGGTGGTCATGCCAAAGAAGTTATTGATCAGTTTGATGGTGTGTCCAGACCCTAATTTACCTAGATGGAAGACGTTTTCGCCCAGATCTTCAAGCACAGGGCGCACTTTCGCAAACGCATCGGCGTCGCCAGAACACATGATATTTAAGAGACCATCCACGGCTTGAGCTGGGGTTCTGCCTAATGGTGCGTCTAAATACGTGCCGCCTACGGCCGCCACTTCTTCCCCTAATGCTTGGGTTGAAGCAGGCAGAGACGTGCCAAAATCAATGACGATAGTGCCAGGCTTTAAGCCGCTGATCACGCCGTCATCGCCGCGCATTCTCCCTTCAACCGAGTGAGATGTGTCCATGCACAGCATCACAATATCACTGGCTTCAGCCACGGCTTTGGCGGTTTTTGCTTCCACCGCACCGGCCGCGACAGCGGCATCGATTCTAGGACGGGAAACATTGCCCATCACGGTCAATGAATAACCCAAAGATTGCAAGCGACCGACCATGGCCGCACCCATTAGGCCTAGGCCAATAAATCCAATTGTTGGTTTTGTCATCTTATGTTCTCCCTATGAAACACATTATTTTTATTCGTAAGTGGCGCCATTAGGCGCATGAGCGTCATGCACCTGAAAGAGCGAGTTATTTGCCATGACCTTAATGACAGCAAATGGCCATGTTATTGGCCAAGCTATTGTCGGTCACAGTGCCATCTTGCTAGGTGATAGCGGGTGGATAGCATTCCAGAATTTCCACGCCAGAAGAGGACTCAATGGTGACGCTGTCGATACCGGCTGGGCAGAAAAAGCGATCAAATTGTTTAAGTTGAGTGACTTCATCAGCCACTTGAATACGGCATTCGCCACGAACGACAATGCCAATGTAAAAGTCCTGTTCGGCCTTATTTATCGAGCCTGTGATGGTGGATTTTTTAACGCGGAACTTGTCGGTAACAGCGTCATCAATCAAGCTCTCTTGGTACGATTGATCTGAATACTGACGTGTTATTTTAGGTTGCTGATAAAAGGTGTTAATGGCGTCTTGTACTGACAGCTGAGTGAAGTCAAACACATCCATGCAGAATTCAAGGTCACGTTTCATAAAGCGCGCTTCTTCTGGCATGGTGTAGCCCGCTTTGGAAAATTCAAAGCGTACCGCCCAATCCGAAGGCTCCATAATCTCAACCATCAAAATCCCTTCGCCAATGGCATGAGGCGAGCCGCCTGGAATGTACAAGCAATCGCCGGGCTTTACTGGGATCTTCTCAAAACAGGCTTCCATTGCGCTAATGTCTTGTCTTTCTATCATGTCTTTAAAAGCACGACGCGAAGGCGGATGCTGAAAGCCGACATAGACATAAGGCTCAGTGATGTCTTCGCGAACCTCTAGAATGTAGTAGCCTTCTGCTTTGCCGTGGTGGCTATTGAGGTGTTCGCGGGCAAATTCTGCGGTCGGGTGTGCTTGAAAATGCAGACGCACAGAGGAGTCCAAAAACTTCACCAGCAACATAGGGTTAAGGTCAAAGGCCTTGGTGTGTTGCTCGCCTAAAAAGTAGCTTGGGTCTAGCGCTAACAGGGTGTCGAAACGAATGCTTTCTGCTCCGACCACCGCATGGGACAAACCTTCGACTATGTCTTCTCGGTCTGGGTTTACCGCCTGTGTGGTTGAACCGATCCAGTCTTCAGGGAAGTGGGAATCTTTGGGCTCGGCTTTTTGTTCTAGCTCGTCCAGAATTTTGCCGCCAGTGTAGGTGCGCCATACACGGTTGGGGGTGAAACGCACCAGTTTGTTTTTATAATCCATGCTGTTTCCTGCTCTTTTTTACATCGGCAGTGGGCCTATCAGGGGGTGTTCACTGATACCTTTGGCTGGCTGCTCGATGGTTTTATTTGTGGTTAACACCTTGTCCGCATCGCCATACGCTTAGGCAGACGATGCGGGTGTTAGGCTAATTGAATGTGTTTGGCATCAAAGTTCTTGGTAACCAGAGAGAGATTTCTGGGAATATGATCACCAGTAACAAAATCAATAGCATAGGCAAAAGGATAATCACCACTTGTTTCAAAACACTGATGACGTTCATCCCCCCAATGGAGGCGGAGATCAGTAGACAGAGCCCATAGGGGGGCGTCACCAGTCCGAATGCCAGCGAAATAATGCCTATCATGGCAAACACCACAGGGGATATGTCCGCTTGAATGGCCACTGGCAATAGCACAGTACCTAAAATGATAATGGTCGGAATCGCATCGATAAAGAGACCAAAAAACAAGAATAAGAAGGCAATGATCAAGGCCGTTCCAAAGCTGCTTAATTCCATGTCGGTGATCAAGCTGATGATCAGGCGCGGCACATTGTAGTAGGCCAATAGCCAACCAAAGACAGACGCAGTACCAATGGCAAAGAGCGAGATGGACGCGAAGCGGCCGGTATCGTATAAAATTGTCCCCACTTCACGAGGCGTCACCGTGCGGTAAACCACCATGCCTAGAAACAAGGAATAGCCCGCCGCAATAATGGCACTTTCTGTCGGAGTCACTATGCCCGCCACGATACCAACGATTACAAATACTGGCGTCAGCATGGCCAACGCGGCGCCTTTAAAGGCTTTAAACGTCGAAGACCAAGTCGGTTTCAGAGCAATCGGGTAATCGTACACTTTGGCAAAACCATAAACGGTGGCCATCAGGGCGCAACCAATCATGATGCCAGGGACAGCACCGGCCAGAAACAACGCGCCGACCGAGACTTGCATAACGCCGCCCCACACAATCATCAAGATACTGGGCGGAATAATAACCCCCATAACGGATGAACAGGCGGTAATGGCAATGGCAAAGCGTCGGTCATAGCCTTCTTTGATCATCGCAGGGATCAAGATTTTCCCGCAACCGGCGGCATCGGCCGTCGAGGAGCCAGAAATGCCGGCAAACAGCATGGAAACGGCGACGTTGACGTGACCCAAACCACCGGGCATCCAGCCTGTGAGTACTCTGGCGAGGTCAATGAGCTTGTCTGTGATTTTCCCCGAGTTCATTAAGTTGGCGGCCAACAAGAAGAAGGGCACCGCCAGCAAAATAAAGGAATTGTACGACTGAAACATTCGGTCGATGATGATAAAAGGGGTTAAGCGAATTTCCAGTGCAATAACAGGGATGGTGGCAAGGCCCAGTGCAAAGGCAACGGGCACGCGGACGACCACCAAGAGAATAAAGCCGCCCACTAAGAGTGCGCATGCGAGTCCAGTAGTAAGAATCATGAAGCAATCCTTTTAGAAGTGGCACGATAGTGCTCAAAGGCTTCGTACATACGGTAAAGGGAGAAAATACCCCATAAAATACCAGCAAGAGGAATAGTGATGTGTGTGACCAGTAAGTTGGCGTTCATCATGACGGAGTGTTGGATATAGCCAAACTTCGCATAATCGACGCCGTACCAAGCGAATAAAATTCCGAAGAGGCCGACGAGCAGATAAACAATGGCCTGTTGAATAAACAGAATAAGCGGGTTGCTACTATCTGGAATGACTTGGACATCGAAATGCATATTGTCCCAGACGGCGATCACAGAGCCGATCATCACGACCCAGACAAAAATAAAGGTGGCTAGCTCTTCGGTCCATAAATAGACAGGGATAATGCCGGTGTAGCGAGCGACAACTTGCATCACGACAGGAATAACTAAGACGCCTACCAGTATGCCTAGTAGTACCCGCAGAATGTTACACAGCGATTCCAAAATGCGTTTAATCATAAAAAATCTTCCAAGATAGAATGCGTGAATGAAAATACACTCTCCGTGAACGAGGTCGCGCACGGAGAGGGCAATGGCTTTTCAACGCAAGGTATTATTTGTTACGGATGGCCGTTAGCAAATCCGTCGCGTTAAGGCTTGCGGCATACTTATCTTGAACAGGTTTGACCATTTCGAGTAATTTTTCACGATTGGCAAATTCAGACACCTTGATTTGGCCTGCGTCTGCCATTTGTTTCAACTTGATCGCATCTTCACGAGACTCAAGCTCACGCCCAAAAGCACCGGCTTCTTTGCCTGCTTTCATGATGGCCGCTTGAAGGTCTTTGGGTAATTTGCGGTAGCTTTTACCACTGAATACGATAGGGCGAACGGTAATAGAGTGGGCGGTTTTTGTTAGGTAAGGCGCCACTTCATAGAACTTTAAGTTCTGAATACTGGCGGCTTCGTTTTCAAGACCGTCTACCACACCAGTTTGAATGGCGTTGTACACTTCGTTGTAGGCAATCGCAGAAGGCGCTGCACCAATCGCATTAAAGACTTGAGCTTGAATCGGTGCGCCCATTACGCGCATTTTGTGGCCTGCCAACTCATCCATATTGGCGATTTTTTCACTGGAGATTAAGTTACGTGTACCGCCGCCTGCGTAACCCACAATGACAATGTCGGCTTTCTCTGACAGTTCTTTTTCCAGCGGTTCTAGCACATTGCTCGACAGCACGGCATTCCAATGGTCTAGATCACGGAAAAGAAACGGCATGTCCATAAGGGGGATAGAAGGCGCAAAACGTGCCATGTTGGATGGGGCTAAAATGGTGTAATCAATTGCCACGCCTTGATTCAAGAAGGTGACATAATCTTTTTCCACGCCCAGCTCGCCATTCAGGCGTAAATCAAAGGTCACATCGCCGTTGTAATACTGGGTGACGAGTTCATCAAATTTCATCAAGGTTTTTGTGAATGCGTGCTGTTCATCGAACATGCTGGCGCCACGCAGAGTAGTGTCTGCACTTGCCGGTGTCGCTAATGCAGCGAAGGCGGCACCAATCAATGTAACTTTTGCGATTTGCTTTAGGTGTCTACGGAGTGTCATCATTTTTTTTATCCTTATTATATGATCTGATCCAGAAAATCCTATTTGTTATACAATAGTACTTAATGGGGTAAAGTCACTATATTTAAAAAAATCCACCTTGTCTATGCGTATTTTTTGCTCATTGTTTTCATTTCTTTGAGCTGTCTGGTTTTGCTCTAATCATGAAGCATGGATCGGTGAGCGTTTAATAAATAATCAGCTTGCTACTCTATAAAGTAGTTCGTTGGGGCGGATTATGAAAAAGAATGAGTGCAGATAATGACTTATAGGATGGATTTGATGGCAATGGGAGCCTATCCCACTCAGGGAGCATGTAATATTATGATGAAAACACAGACGCTACTCGAATGAGAAAACGCTCGAATTTAAAGAGAATAGAATTATGTCAAAGTACGATCAGCTTAGTGCCCATTACCAAACCATTCATCATTTTAACCACGCACAAGCGATGCTCGGTTGGGATGCCGCCGCCAACATGCCCGCTGGTGGCAATGACGCGCGCTCAAACGCCATGGCGGAACTGTCTGTCCATGTTCATCGATTATCTACCCAGCCACAATTGGAAGACTGGTTTGGTCAGGCCGAGCAAGAAGCATTAACCGGCGAACAGCAAGCCAGCCTTAGAGAAATGAAGCGCCAATGGCAGCAAGCGACGGTCGTTCCTGAAGCCTTAGTGCAAGCACAATCCATGGCGGGCTCTAAATGCGAGCACGCTTGGCGCACTCAACGACAAGAGAACGATTGGGCAGGCTTTGAGAAAAACTGGAAAGAAGTCGTTGCCTTGTCCCGCGAAGAAGCGCAAATACGAGGCGACGCCCTTGGTGTTACCCCTTACGACGCCATGCTCGATAAGTTTGAACCAGGCACCAGTAGCGCCTCATTGGATGTGTTGTTTTCAGAAGTGAAACTCTGGCTTCCTGAGTTGATTGAAAAAGCCTTAGCCAAGCAGCGCTCTGAAACCATTATTATGCCAACAGGGCGTTTTTCGACTGCCTCGCAAAAAGCCCTTGGCTTAGAAGTCATGAAACTGCTGCAATTTGATTTTACTCGTGGTCGCTTAGACGAAAGCGTGCACCCATTTTGTGGTGGCGTGCCATCGGATGTGCGCATTACCACGCGCTATGATGAAGAAGATTTCGTGCAAGCGCTAATGGGCATAGTGCACGAAACTGGCCACGCGCGGTACGAACAAGGCTTGCCAAACGCCTTTGCTGGCTTACCGGTAGGCGAGGCACGCTCCATGGGCATTCATGAATCCCAATCTTTATTCTTTGAAATGCAAATTGGCCGCAGCCAGCCGTTTATTTCTCATTTATCACGACTGTCAGCGGATGCCTTTAATGCGCATCAAGACCCAGTGTTTGCCGAAGAGAACCTACAGAAAATCTACACCCGAGTAGAGAAAGGCTTCATTCGAGTGGACGCCGACGAACTCACCTATCCAGCTCACGTCATCCTACGTTACGAGATCGAACGAGACCTGATCAACGGCGTCATCGAACACACAGACGTGCCTGCATTGTGGGACGAAAAAATGAAAGCGTCCCTTGGTCTCTCCACCAAAGACAACGACAAAAACGGCTGCATGCAAGACATCCACTGGACCGATGGCGCCTTCGGTTACTTCCCAAGTTACACCCTTGGCGCCATGTACGCCGCCCAATACAAAGCCACCATGACCAACACCGTTGACTTCGACGCCGCCATCCAAAGCGGCGACCTGAGCCCCATCTTCCAATGGCTCAGCGACAACATCTGGTCACAAGCCTCGCTGCACACCACGGATGAACTGGTCAAGCGCGCTACAGGCGAAACACTGAATGCCGCACATTTTAGAAAACATCTAGAAGGACGCTACTTGTAATGACTTAAAGGGGTTTTTCTTAGGTAAAAGAGGTGTTCAGACAGGATGTCAGATTTTACGATTTCAGTGGCGAAGAAGCATCTACCAGCTTCAGCGCCTTTTGGCTGAAATGAGTTATCACAATGTTTAAATTCGTGGGGATACCTCAGGATTTGACCCCGACGGGTAACGCCAAACTTGTCGAATACGATTTACTTGTGGGCTGGCCTTTAGGCCGGTAACTGGAGAATATCTAAAGCCAATCATCGGTTAAAGTCGAAACGATCGGTGACGTTATGTACAGCTCAGGGTCGAACCCCTTTTTGCCCTACAGATCTTATTGTAGCCATAAACACAGCTTCAAAAAGGGCTTTGACCTGACCTCGACCGCACTGCTTGACCATCACCAGCAGCCCAACCAGCGTTTCTCTTCGGCACTTCTTCTTCACACCTGCCGCTGATCTCATCGAGAACATCGATTGAACGTAGGTCAGTATGAACGGAGGAACGACGGGAATCTGGCAATGAAAGCAGCGCTTTCACATGGCCATGTTGCCGCAGCACTAGATGAATACCAATGTCTTCGTCTTTCTCTAGGCACTTGGAGCAAATCGCAAACCAGAGCCACAAACCAAAAAACGATAAAGCAGTCTGGTAATCTTGATCGACTCGCGTTACATTTTGTAAGCAAAGGAATGGAAGCAAAGTAACTAACGGATGGTTAAGCCTCTTATAACACCTTCTTTTTATTCCCTAGTTAAAAACTAAGTACGTAATGTGAAAGCTCGTTGAGCCAGTTTTTAATTTTGTGGCTAGCTTTATAAAATACTGAAAAATCAGGTGGTTATAGAGATGTTTTTTAAAAAGTGCAAACGAGCATTCCTACTAATAAGATGTTAGCCATTAAGGGAAGCAATGGAGTCTGGTCAAATTCACGCAATGTCGGAAGCATCAGTTGATGATGTTAGTTTTCTAATGGATCTCAAGAGTAATATGAGTGATGGTGAATTTTATAATTTAACTTTTAAAACTCTCCATCAATTCATAGAAAACGAAGAGATGGTCCATAAGTTATTAGATATGGCAACCCATACTTGGGAAATATCAGTAATTCTTGAAATGGAAAGTGAAATTTGGTTTTCCGAAGCGCTTTTATATTTATCAAAATCGTTCCGGGATTTGATGTTAAAAGATAAAGAGAAAGCAGTTTCAATTATCAACAATATTTATCCACGTATTCATGAGTCCTTAGCCTGTTGGCATGATGCATTTTTTCTACAAAACCATGATGAAAGTGATAACCCACGTCATATTTCTAGAGCTTGCTTTAGAATGTTAGGTGATACGGTTGAAAGCGTACATGCTCCTCACATTGAATTTATTTACAAAATGTTGGTAAACCTAGACAGTGTTCAAATTCATGGTAGACCTGAAAGTGTATCTTTTGGGAAAGAAATTTCAAATCTTATAGAAATCGAAGTGTTTGAAAAAATATATAAACATAATTTATTCGGTGTGAGTTTCAATCAATGGCGAAATATTGCCAGCCACTCTTCATATAGGTATGACTCAAAAGCCAAAGTCATAATTTGCAATTATGGTAACAACAACTCTCAAACTATTAAGGTTACAGTTGATGAGTTGATTCAGTTAATGAATAAACTGAATCAACTGCAAGCATTGCATAAAATAGCAGTGGATTTTTTTATTGTTGAATTCATGCATGAGGTAGATTTCAAGAGCATGACAAATGTTGAACTCAGCTTAGAAACAATAATTGGTCAAATAGGTAACAATCTCGGGCTTCACGGCTATAAAATTTTGAGTGCTCAAAATGTTTTGGGTAATCTAATCTTTAAACTTGAAGACTCAAACTCCAACGGCTCTTCGGGCTTACGCAAAGTTTTCCCTATGCTGCACAACTACCTAGCGATGCTGTATCAAAAAGGAATGAGCCCCGTATTTGAGTTGTTTGACCTTAAAGGTAATAAATTAACCGAAGTTTATCTAGAGCGGAGAGTTAATGGCTAACAAGTCACTCAAAAGGACAAATAACAGTTGGTTTTTTCTCCTTCGTCGCTTATTTTAATCAACTATTATTTACCTCTTAGTGATGCGTTATGGGTTTTCTACCACAAGGAAAGTTATGAGTGATTTTAGGTTTAAAATGGAAGGGCCAGCCTTCAACGAAGGTATCCCCTTGCCGGTGGCACTTTCTTCACTCCAAGAAGTACAGGCTATATTCGATAAGACGTATCTAGTACTCAATGGTAGCCATAAAATCACCAAGAAAGACAGAGATTCGTTTTACTTAAAAACATTCAATATTAAGCACGGGTCTTTAGAGTCTGATCTTCAAATAATTTATGAGGCCGCTCAATATACATTGCCTGTAATTGCAGCTTATACACCAAAAGACGTTTGGGATCTTACGCAGCAGGGTTGGGATTTCTTAAAATTTATTTATGGTCTTGCTGCAAAAGGAGAAAAACCAATGTATGAAGCAAAAGATAATGCCACCATAAATGTTTTTCATGGTGATAACGTAAGGGTTTATAACGCACCAGTTGTAAAAATTGGGGAGCTTTCAGTAAACCATTGGCGCGCATTAAATCATAAGCTCAAAGAGGGTCATATTAATAATTATTCAATGGGAAACCCAGAAGACCCTGAAATAGAACTAAGCAGTGAATTTAAAAATATCTTTGATACGCCGACACATATCGATAAAACACCAGTAGAAGTGCCTTGTGATATATTTGATTTTAATAAACGTAGCAACGCTGGCAAGCTTACCGTAACCGGTGGCACAGAGATTTCTGAAGGTGATTATTCGTTTACTGTAGTTGGTGATCAGGATCGTATTGAATATATATCATTAATGGCAAAGCCTGAAATAAAGGCAGTTGTGTTAAAAGAAATGTCAATTGATCCGCTGGGCGAAACCAAGATCAAGAGGTTGCATATAATTGAAGTATACCCCTAAAAAACACATCAAAAATCGCTATACTTAGTTCCTCTGGACGCACCTAATGACGCGTCTTTTATATGGGCGTTACATTTCTAAAGAGGGAGTAATCTAGATTTAAGAGCCCATCCAAGACAGGCATACTTAAAACCCAATAAAAACAACAACCAATCAGGACAGGATTAACAAGTGCAGTTTGTCGGACTGATTTTTCACTGCGCTACAAATCTTCCGAAAATGCAGGCGTTAAATACCAGGAATACATCTCATGATTGAAGCAAAGTGCCATTGTGGAAATATCACTCTTAGGTTTGAGAAACTACTTGAAACGATAACAAGCTGTAATTGTTCAAATTGTCATAGGATTGGTGCTTTGTGGGCATATTACACAGCCGATCAAGTAGAGATTACGCAGCAAGAACATTCAAAAGTCTACTTATGGGGCAATAAACGACGGTCATATCACGTTTGTCCAAATTGTGGCTGCACCACGCATTACACGCAAAAAAGAGATGATGGTACAAATAGAGTTGCTATAAACACTCGTATGGCAGACCCCGAATTATATAAATCAGTGCGAGTTAAGCACTTTGATGGCGCTGAAAGTTTTAAGTTTATTGATTAGCCTTCGCCTCCTAACCAAGACAGACATACATAAAAAGCCAGTAAATACGGTACTTTAGATCTCTGATAGCTTGGTTTTTGTATCATATTTATACCTAGTTATTTACTCCTCAGAATTAGATTGTGTCATAGACAAATCTAACTAAGACAGACACACATAAAATCCTATAAATAAAATGGCATAGAGTACTTCGGTTTTTACTAGCTTTAGGGCCAGTGATTTATAACTATGCTAAAAAGAATATAATACCGTGCATGTGTACTACTTAAGTTTTAACGTCTAAAGGAATAACATGCCAAAACACGAAATAATTGAAGATTCTCTAAGGCAAATTTTTTCAGGGATAAGGCAGCTTAAAGAAGCTCTTCCAGCTAAAGAATTTACCATTGATGGTCGTTTAGTCGGGGATATTGGCGAGGCTATAGTTCAGCGTGACTACGACATAACCTTGTATGAATATTTAGCCAAGGATTATGACGGAGAAACATCGGATGGTAGAAAAGTACAGATCAAAGCAACATTCAAAGAATCCCTCACTTTTAAAAAGGTCCCTGATTACTATCTTGGCATTAAAATTCACGAAGATGGATCGTATGAAGAAATTTTTAATGGCCCCGGTAGTGTAATTGCGTCTGAGTATTCTCACCGCAAAGGGTTTGGCGAAACCCTTTTATCTTTCTCAAATAAAAAGCTCCATGAATTATCAAAAAATATATCTAATGAACATCGAATTAATAGACGAGATTTATCGACCTAACTAAGACAGGCACACCTAAAGCCCAATAAAAACAAAGTGTTAGTTCGTTTCCTCTAATCTTATTTACGATTAATCTTTGTGCTCTCAAGCAGGAGCGGCACCCGAGTGTCTAAAGAGAGGCTTGCTATTCAATATGGCCTTGAAGAAAGCGGGCATTAAAAACATCAAACAAGTGGGGGCTTGTCGGGTACACTCTCTCTTTAATATATGCGGTAAGAATGCTAATTGGATCAATCATATGGCTCATAATGACACACCTACTTTAAAAAACTGGCTTTCTCTGCTGTTGCTTATTTTGCTGTGGGGGACGTCATTTATGTTTACCGCTGTGTCGTTGGAAAGCTTTAGCCCTTTGGCAATTGTCTCTCTAAGGGTCTTGATTGCAGCGATTATTCTCACTCTCTTTATGTATGCTAAGGGTTGGCGCTTGCCCGTGGAGCCGTTGGCTTGGGGAGTATTTTTGTTGCTGGGTCTTGCGGGTAACTTGTTGCCATTCTTTTTGATTTCCACTGGGCAAAAGGATATTAGCTCAGGCATTACCGGGTTGTTGATGGCATTTATGCCGCTGGCGACCATGATTTTGGCACACTATTTTGTCTCAGGGGAAAGTCTTAATCGCTTTAAAATCTTCGGCTTTTTGCTAGGTATTACTGGTGTGGCGATTGTACTTTGGCCGTCGTTGGTCGGCGCTCACAGTAACTTACTGAGTGGTCTATTGATTTTACTCGCGACGTTTAGTTATGCGATAAATGCCATTTTGGTGAGGCGATTACCCTCTTATAACCCTGTTGTCACCGCGGCTGGCATGACGATTGTTTCGAGCATTGCTGTCGTGCCATTGTGGCTGTGGCAAGATTTACCTTGGCAACAAAGCTATTCTTTAAAAGCTACGTTATCCATGTTGTGGTTAGGTGTTGGGCCAACGGCGTATGGCACCATTATTTTGTTTAGCGTTATCGCTACGGCAGGTCCTACGTTTCTGTCGTACATTAATTACGTGATTCCTGTTGTGGCGTATTTCACCGGCGCGCTTCTTTTGGGCGAAGTCATTGAATGGCACAGCCTAGCGGCGATGTTATTAATCATTTTAGGCATAGCGCTAACCCGCAAGCGGGTTGCTGATTAACTAAAGACAGCCTTTATTATCATTGTTGTTCTGTTTTTATTCGACGAGTTCGCAAGCAAAAAAAAGCAGATACTGACATTCAGTATCTGCTTTTTTAATGACTAAAGCGTCACCGTTTCATTATCACTACTTCTGAGGTGTAATTAAGTATTTCTCACCTGTCGCTTGCTTCGCATAACCCGCTATTGATTGCAGTTGTAATGCTTCTGCTAATGACACTTCATGTGTGTAGTGACTTGCAAAGGTCGTTGTGATTTCTTCTGCAACGCGTTTGCGCATCGCTGCGACTGTTTCTGTGCCCAATTTGCCCAGTGCATTGAATAATAAGAATCCATTTACCGCCCAAGCAAAACCGAAGTTACGATTTAGGGTGATAGGGCCGCGGTCCAGTGCGCCATAAATGTAAACTTGTTTGAACGTATCTGAACCATAAATGGTGTGTTCTTTCATATCGCGTGCAGCGGCGGTTTCCATACAGTTAAGAATGTCGCTGGTTAGTTGACCGCCACCAATTGGGTCAAACGCTATCGTTGCACCGGTTTCAATAATCGCGGCGGTGAGGTCCGCAAGGAAAGTATCACTGCTTGAGTTAACAACGTATTTGGCGCCCAAATCACGCAGTTGTTTTTCCTGTTCTGGTTTACGGACAATATTAATTAAATCAACGCCATCGGCAATACAAATACGGTTGAGCATTTGACCAAGGTTAGAGGCTGCAGCGGCATGAATAATGGCTTTGTGGCCTTCTGCGCGCATGGTGGCCACCATGGCCTGTGCGGTAAGCGGATTAACAAAAGAGGAGGCGCCTTGTTTGGCGGTCGTACCTTCTTTTAAGGGTAAGCAGCTTTGTACATTGGCACAGTGATATTGACGATAAGTGCCACCACCAATAACGGCGACGGTTTTCCCCATTAATGCTTGTGCGGCAGGCGATGCGCCAGCCGCGACAACGGTGCCAGCCCCTTCATTGCCAACGGGCGTTGCTTTACCGACACGCGTTTTAAGCGATGGCATAAATTGAGCGGGCACATTCGCAGTAATGACCGGGCTTTCTTGAGTGCCTGATTGGGTTGCTGTAGACATGTCTGCTGCGCTGAATAGAACGCCTAAATCAGATGGGTTTAAGGGCGCGGCTTCGATGCGAATCACCACTTCATCATCACCAGGCTGTGGCATGCCGATGTCTTGTAGAGCCAGTGTTAATGTGTTGTCTTCGTTGATGGTTGACGTAAGTTGGATGTTTGTGTCTGTCATTTGGATAATCTCCTAAAAATGATGAATTTTCGACGCTATCAGCTTGTTGTGTTGGTTAAGCTTTGTTGATAAATAGTTTGGTCTTGGTGTTTCTCGCTGAGTGCTATTTCGTCTTCGCCGCTTGTATCTGAGCCGTTACCTTTTGGATAAATTCGGGCCAATTTGCTAAGCGATCTGCTTCTACTGTTTGGGCAATGGCAGATTGGCTCATGGATTCGTTCCACGCTTTCATACCAGGAATTTCTGCCAGTAGGTCCCAGTTAAGTTGACTCGCACCAAACTTACTGACGATGCTGTTAACGTAATAAACGTAGATGTCAGCCATGGTGAATTGCTCACCGGCAATCCAAGGTGAAAACTGACATAAGCGACGCAAGGCAGTCACACCGCGTGTTAATACTTCGCGTACTTCTGCTTTAACCGGTTCTGGCGCTTCAGTGCCTGAGAAGGCATAAAGGATAAATCGTCTGCTAGGCAGTTCAAAATACAGCTCTGCCACTTTCATGATTTGGCGTACAACCGCACGTTCCCCTGCATTTTCAGGGTATAGCGGAATGGCAGGGTAAGTCTCTTCGATAAAGTCACAAATGACGCTCGACTCTGAAAGATACAGGCCTTCGGCTGTGGTGATGACAGGTACTTTGCCCGCTGGGCTGATGGCCAGTAACTCGTCACTACCAGCGTAGAGAAGATTTTCTTGGAACGGCAGCTCTTTGTAGAGCAGCAGGTGTTTGATTAGGTTGTAATAGTTGCTAGCCGCAAAACCGTGCAAAGTAATCATAGGTCAGTGCTCCATCATGAGGGCGCAAGTTGAGCCTCTGTGTTTAACACAACGCGATGAGGGTCAAGGTTGCAGTGCTTACGTTAGGGTCATTATTACTGGTTTTAATCTACTTATATATAGGGGTAAAAACGAATCACTATTGCTTTTAAAGCAATAATAAAGCGAAGATAACCAGCTATTCCTTTGGTGGAGAAGTGAGTGGATCAACTACGTGCAATACGCTATTTCAGCAAAGTCGTCGAAACGGGCAGTTTTACCAAAGCGGCGAAGATGTTTAATGTGCCGCCGTCGTCGTTGTCGAGACGCGTTGCCGATTTAGAAAAGAGTTTGGGGGCGACCTTATTAAAGCGCTCGACCCGAATCGTTAAACTGACAGAAGTCGGGCAAATTTACTATAACGATGTTCAACAAATATTAAATCAACTAGAGCAAAGCCACGAGACGGTTCGCAGTTATCAAACTACGCCAATGGGGCGCTTACGGATCAGTTCTATGGTGGGTTTTGGCGACAAAATTTTGCTGCCGCTGCTTGACGAATTTAGCGCCTTGTACCCCGAGATTGTATTGGATGTTAGCTTAAGCGATGAGCTATCGACACTTGGGCGTGACGATGTTGATATTGCGATTCGTGGTGGTTATGCGCCCAATGAACGGGTGTTAGCCATAAAGCTCATGGATAACGGCTTTATTCCTGTCGCGTCACCCGGTTATTTAGAAAAATACGGAATGCCTGCGAATGCGATGGAATTAAAGCACCATAGTGGCCTGTATTTTAAAACGCCAACAGGGCCAACGCCTTGGTTATGCAAAGTAGATGAGCAATGGCATGATGTTTCAGGGCCTGCGGTCGCTATTTCAAATAACGGATCGTGGCTTGCCAAAAAAGCCTGTAAGGGGGAGGGCATTTTAATGTCCACTCGATGGGCGCTCGATGGCTATCTTGAGTCAGGGGCGTTGCAAGAGCTCAAGTTTGAGCATGAGTTAGCCATCACTCAAAATGCTAATATGGCGGTTTATTTGCTGTATCAAAAGCAGCGCTATTTAGTACCAAAAGTAAAAGCGGCGGTAGACTTTTTAGTAGAACGAATGCGGTAGAGCAGCAAAGACCTAACGATCTAAGACAGGCATACATAAAACCCAATAAAAACAGCGTTTTAGATTTTTCGTCTCTTTTCTATGCTTGAATTTATTTGCTCAAGAAAGAGAGGGTTAGCAGGGAGAGCAGAATAGGGTGAATAAGGTGAGGGGAAAATAGAAGTCAAATAGGACAGGCATATCAAAACCCTTGTTATTACTGGGGTTTAACGGTGCCTGTCCTATGTTGGTCTTTTTTATGGGTTAATAATCCAACGCCATTTTTGCCATTTTCATTGTATTTTCAAACGAGGCACAGCCTGCGATGAACAAACCGTTATGACAGAACATGGCATCGTCTAAACCGGTTACGTCTTGCAGGTCTTTATCAGACAAGCCAGCCCACGGTGCGGGGAGCTTTTTACGGTCTTCAAATGAGCCAAGTTCAACGGGCACGGTTTGTATGCGCCATTGTCCTGTTTGGGATGGGTAAACCATAAACAAGGCGTCTTGCGATAACTTAAGGACAGTGGTTTTCCATGGCGTGTATTGTTCTAACACGATCACTCTTGGGTCCGCGGCCTTTTCTATGGCGTTGGCGACTATGCTTCTTGCGTTTACGCCACCGCTTGCTGCAGCAATGAATCGAGTTAATATACGCGATGCAAAGGCAACGGCTTCATCAAAGCAGGCATCAAAATCGCTTTCTTCTTGCCATGTAGGATTAAACATTGAGATGGTTTGACTCAGGCTAATGCCGGTTGCTACGCCTTCTACGTGTCCGCAATCTATTGCGTCTATGGCGGATACTAAGTTTTTATCCAATGAGTTGGCGACTTCTTGATTGCCTGCGCATATTGCTAGGCCGTATTTTTGCCAAATCAGTCCAAATGATGAAAACGGGATGCCATTTTCTCGCGCCCCTGCGCCGCCTTTTTGGTGATGATCAAAACGGTCTTTTTCTGCGTCGTATATCCCACCTACATCTAACACAATGTCGGCTTTGGCTATGACGTCTAAGTCACGTGTGCGTATTAATTCTATCGATGGAAAAATGTGTTTAAGCGCGGCTACCGCAAATACGTCGTCTGCGTGAAAGTTGCCATTGTGCGTTGCGATTACTTGAACTTGCTCGGTCATTCTATAGTCTCTTTTATTAATTTCATTTCACTTAACAGCACACACGTACTAAAAATCGGGATTTTACGGGGTTTTAATGGTGGGTGACACAGTTCATTTGAGAATACCCAAGACAGGCATACGAAAAAGCCAGTAACCACGGTACTTACCGCTCTTTTCGGTTTATTTTTCAGACTTCTTCTATACTTAATTTTTGTTTTCTCAAGGAAGAGGAACGGGATTATGCCAATGCCCAGAAGTCAGCAGGTTTGCTTAGACGATACCCCTTATTATCATTGCGTGGCTCGATGTGTGCGTCGTGCTTTTTTGTGCGGTGAGGATCCATTTACTGGTGCGAGCTACGAACATAGACGCAGTTGGGTTGAGCATCGTTTGCTGTTCCTCGCGAGTGTCTTTTCGATCGATGTGTGTGCCTATGCGGTGATGAGTAACCATCTTCATGTTGTGCTGCATATCGATTCAGAGACTGTGAAAAACTGGTCTGTCGTGGAGGTGTTAGAGCGCTGGCATAAGCTTCATAAAGGCACGACCTTTACTCAGCAATATATGCTTGGCGGCACGCTTCCAGCTTATGTGACCTCTGTAGTGGAAGCCGCCGCTGAAACTTATCGAGCACGCTTAACAGACATTAGCTGGTTTATGAAAGAACTTAACGAGCCGATTGCACGGCGAGCCAATCTAGAAGACGAATGCACCGGCCATTTCTGGGAAGGACGCTTTAAATCCCAGGCTTTATTGGACGAAGCGGCGCTTATCGCTTGCATGGCCTATGTGGATTTAAATCCAGTCAGGTCGGGTATTAGTGACACTCCAGAAAGCTCCGATTTCACCAGTATTAAGAAGCGCGTGCTTGCCGTGAAAGAAAACAGCCAGCCCAAGACGCTGCATCCTTTTGTCGGTCATCCACGAAAAGACATGCCCAACGGTTTGCCTTTTAAACTGGCGGATTATTTAGAGCTGATCGAGATGACAGGGCGGATAGTGAAAGAGGGCAAAAAAGGCTCGATTGATGCCTCCTTACTTCCCATCCTACAGCGATTGAATATCTCGTCTGACAATTGGGTGTGTATTGCAACCGAGTTCGAAGCCAGAACAGGAAGAGTCGTCGGGCAGGTATCGTCCATTGACCAGTACTGTGAATCGCACCATCGCAGACGCAATCGAAAAAGCGCTCAGCTACTCGCCTGATTGAAATAGTCGAATAAATTACAAGGTATCAGCATGGCGTTGAGGGGTTCTCATGGCCAAAAACAGCCAAATAACCACTTCACTCAACGAGAATGTGCGCTCTAGCCTCATTCCTTCTTCTTATCGTTTACATCATTGTTTTATTCATTTCCTAGCCGCAAAGAGGTTGGCTACATTTTTTGTAAGCCGAATATCAAGTGTTTGTTTTAATTCGCTTTATGAAGTGCCTGTCTAGATATGAGGGTATTTTTTGTAAGTCGAATATCAAGTGTTTGTTTTAATTGGCTTTATGAAGTGCCTGTCTTGATATGAGAGTAGTCTTGATATGAGGGTATGAAGTGCCTGTCTTGATATGAGGGTAAAACGCGTTTTGTTGATGGCGTTTTACCCTGAGGGGTGGTTAGTAGCATTTTGCCTGTTTATGGCGGGCGACAAGGGTGTCGTAGACGGCGAGATTAGCCGGCATGTTGCTTTGTAAGTCGTTGATACGGGTGTCATGGGAGGGGTGGGTTGATAGCAGCTCTGGTGTTTTGCTGCTGCCGGCGGCGGCCATATTGCGCCAAAGTGTTACGCTTTCTCTTGGGTCAAATCCGGCTTTGGCCATGTATTCTAAACCCAGTAAATCCGCTTCGGACTCATGTGTACGGCTAAATGGCAAAATAATCCCCACTTGCACACCGATGCCGAGTGCTTGGAAAATCGCGGTTTTCTCTACCGACTCTTCGCCACTCAATTGATAGCCTAATGCCAGAGCTTGGCTGGTGGCCATTTGCGTGGAGACTCTTTCGTTACCATGGCGGGCGATCACATGGGCGATTTCGTGGCCTACGACCGCGGCCAATTGAGATTGATTTTTCGCCACGCTAAGAAGGCCAGTGTAAACGCCGATTTTATAACCAGGTAGCGCAAAAGCATTCACTTGTTTGTCGTCAAAGAGCACCACTTCCCAATCTTGATTGCGGTAATCGTCCGGTAATATGGCAATGAGCGCGTCGGCCACGCATTGTACTTGCTGGCGCAATTGGGCGTCGTCGGAGGCTGGGGTTTCTTTTTTCATGGTGGTAAATGACTCTGCGCCCATTTGATCCAATTGGCTGTCGGGTAGGGCAACGAACTGGGTGCGCCCTGTGGGCGAGGCGCTGCAACCGACCAGAAGTATCATCGCAGCCGCTAGGGCCACTTTCTGAGAATGCGTTATTAATTTCATATCTGAACCGCCTTAAAAATAGCCTGTTTAGGGTCGAGTTTCTTTTCATTCTAGCAGCAAATAATTCGTGCTCGCAGTGGGAGATTTGTTAATGGCGGTTCGTCCCCGATGACCTTGCGGCGCAGGTCGAGAAAGCGCGAAAAGTTTCTGTAAGAGAAAATTGTCTATATAACCGGTTTTTATGTCTCATCTAATGAAGATGACACTTTTTTATCGTCGCTTGAGTCGAGTATACTTATCGCCCCTCCATCAACATGTTACGAAGCATTTTATGACAGAATCCAGTTTTAGCTTAGATTTGGCCACTGAATTAAAGGCCATTGTAGGAAGTCAATACACCTTAACGGATGAAGACAAGAAGCAGCCATATTGTCAGGGCTTTCGCCTTGGTGGTGGTAATGCGTATGCGGTGGTGCGACCGGGCAGTTTGGTGGAGATTTGGAAAGTACTAAAAGCCTGTGTTAAGGCGGATGTGATTGTCATTATGCAAGCGGCAAACACAGGTTTGACCGGCGGTTCTACCCCGAATGGCGCAGAGTACGATCGTCCGATTGTGATTATCAGCACCATGCGCATTGATGATATTCAATTGATCGATCAAGGTAAGCAGATTGTTGGCTTGGCCGGCAGTACCTTGTTTGGCTTAGAAGAAAGGCTAAAACCATTCGGTCGTGAACCGCATTCGGTGATTGGTTCATCTTGTATTGGTGCATCGATTGTTGGTGGTATTTGTAACAACTCAGGCGGTGCCTTGGTGCAGCGCGGTCCTGCGTACACAGAAATGTCCTTGTTTGCCCAAGTGACAAGCGACGGTGAGCTGGAGTTGGTGAACAACCTTGGTATTGATTTGGGCGATACGCCAGAGCAAGTGTTAGAAAACCTTGGTAATCAAAGTTATCAAGAAAAAGACGTTCATTTCCCAGACAAACGCGGCTCGGATAACGAATACCAACAGCGGATTCGCGATGTCGACGCCGATACGCCATCACGCTTTAATGCGGACGCTCGCCGTTTGTTTGAAGCATCAGGCTGTGCCGGTAAATTGGCGGTGTTTGCGGTGCGCATTGATACTTTCCCGATTCCAGAAAAACATCAGGTTTTCTACATAGGCACCAACGATCCTGCGGTAATGGAACAAATGCGCCGAGATATGTTGTCGACCTTTAAAAACCTGCCTGTTTCGGGCGAATACATGCACCGAAGCAGTTACGACATCAGTAAAAAATACGGCAAAGACAGTTTCTTGGTGATCGATAAATTGGGCACCAAGTACATTCCTAAAATGTTTGCCATAAAGCGTGCGGTCGATCGCTGGGCAGGAAAATTTAAGTTTATGCCAAACAAGTTTTCAGATCGTATGATGCAATACATCAGCCAGCTGTTTCCGAATCATTTGCCGAAACGCATGGAAGAATACCGTGACAAATACGAACATCATTGGATTGTAGAAACCAGCAACGAGGGTGTTGCAGAAACCAAAGCTTACTTGGAAAACTTCTTTAAAGACAACGAAGGGGATTTCCTAGAGTGTACGGATCGCGAGGCGGATCAAGCGATTCTGCACCGCTATGTGACCGGTGGTGCATTGGGTCGTTACCATGTGATGAATGGCAAAGATCTGGGTTCCATCATGACCATTGACGTGGCATTCCCGCGTAATGAGCAAGATTGGTTTGAGCAATTGCCGCCAGAGATCGACGATAAAGTGGCGGTAAAAATGTATTACGGCCATTTCTTCTGCCACGTGATGCATCAAAATTACATCATGAAAAAAGGCGTGGATGCGAAGGCGGTTAAAAAGCAGATTTTATCCAGCTATGACGCTCGTGGCGCTGAATACCCAGCGGAACATAATGTTGGGCACGAATACATTGCGAAGCCTGCTTTGCGTGAGTTTTATCAAAAAACAGATCCGACCAACAGTTTTAACTCCGGCATTGGTGGCACCAGTAAACTGAAAAACTGGCAATCACTGGATGACAAACATCAGGGGTGTGGCTGCAAATAAATGCGTTTTTGATTAACAAAAACGTCTATTTAGAAGCCGAGGTGGAAACATCTCGGCTTCTTTTTTTTCAACCGGCAAGGGTCTGAAAAGCGCGCGAGGTTTGGCATCTTGTTGTGTCTCAGTATGGCACTTTTGCGGACAAATATTGTCTATGTGGTTTATGGTATGTTTTCCTTTATGGATGCGTTTTCCTTTATGATAGTCCGACAGTATTTTTGTTTTTACCTTGGAACCCCAAAATTATGAACAGTACACCCACACACAAGCCACGTCCGATGGTTGACCTTATGGTGAGTGTTATCTTGCCTTCTTTTATTCTGATGAAAATGAGCGGTGAGGACAAACTTGGCGTCAGTGGTGGCCTAGTTGCTGCGCTTGCGTTCCCACTTGGTTGGGGGCTGTTTGAGCTTATCAAGTACAAGAAATTCAATTTCATCGCTTTGTTGGGGTTAGTGAGTGTGTTGCTCACTGGCAGTATTGGTTTGTTTGAACTGGACAACAAATGGCTAGCGATCAAAGAAGCCGCGATCCCTGCATTGATCGGCATCGGTGTGTGGGTGTCTACTTTTACACGCTACCCTTTGGTGCGCGCTTTGTTTTTTAACGCCTCTATCATGGACGTCGATGCCATTAAGCAAAAGCTTGCTGAAAACAACAGTACCGCTCAATTTGAGCGTCAGTTGATGAAAGCCACTTATTTTATCGTGGCCTCTTTTGCTTTTTCCGCGACGATGAATTACATCTTGGCGAAATGGATAGTCACCAGCCCAGCGGGCACCGAAGCCTTCAATGAAGAGCTAGGGCAAATGACGCTATACAGTTATCCGATGATTGCGATTCCGTCTATGATCATGATGATGGGCATTTTTTATTACCTGTGGCGCAGTATTCATAAAGCGACAGGGTTAAAACTGGAAGAGTTGTTGGTTAAAAAATAGCATTTCCTTCGCGTAACACCGCCTGTTCGATCGTCCATGGCCCTGTTTATCACGCTAGATAAACAGGGCCATTTTTTATTTCTTCGTTCCCTTAGAGTCCTTTCATGATCCCTTTTTCGTATTAATGGGGCAGTCGCCTTGTTGTGCGTTTTGGCCAAGTCGCTTTTGGTGTTCCTCTAGTCGTTTCCAGCCACCTCTCTCGCGAATCGAAAAATTACACTGAGTTCATTGATGTTTACCAACTTTAAAACCTCGATTTTAATCAGGAAGGAAGAGCAATGAACGCAGCAGAGCTACATGATAAAGCCATAGTGATCGATGGTTTGATTTGTGCGAAGTGGAACCGTGAACTCTTTGAAGACATGGCCAAGGGAAAATTAACCGCCGCTAATTGTACTGTGTCTTTCTGGGAAAACTTTGAAGGTACCGTTCGTAATGTGGTTGAGATGAATCAGCTGATCGAAGCCAATAGCGATTTATTAACCAAGGTGTACACCACCAAAGACATCCATCGGGCAAAAGCAGAGGGCAAAACTGGGGTCATGATGGGGTTTCAAAATGCCCATGCGTTTGAAGACCAAATTGGCTATGTACAGATTTTTAAAGACCTTGGCGTGGGCATAGTACAAATGTGCTACAACACGCAAAATTTGGTCGGCACCGGATGTTACGAACGGGATGGCGGGTTATCCGGCTTTGGTCGTGAAATAGTGGCTGAAATGAACCGCGTCGGCATGCTGTGTGATTTATCTCATGTGGGGCCTAATACCGCCAAAGAAGTCATTCTCGAATCCAACAAGCCGGTCGCTTATTCTCATTGTTTGCCGTCAGGGCTAAAAGAGCACCCTCGCAATCGCAGCGACGAAGAGCTTAGGTTCATCGCCGATCATGGCGGTTTTGTGGGCGTTACCATGTTCACGCCTTTTTTGCGCGCAGGCGTCAATGCCACCATTGACGATTACGTAGAAGCGATTCGTTACATCTACAACCTAGTGGGCGAAGACGCCATTGGCATTGGCACCGATTTCACCCAAGGCCACGGCGAAGACTTCTTCGAATACCTAACTCATGACAAAGGCTATGCACGCCGTTTAACGCGCTTTGGGGAGATTATTAACCCGAAAGGCATTCGCACCGTGGGCGAGTTTCCTAACCTAACCGAGGCCTTATTGAAAGGCGGCTTCAGCGAGCGTCAAGTGTGCAAAATCATGGGCGAGAATTGGGTGTCATTGCTTGAGAACGTCTGGGGAGAATAAGAGGTTCTTGTTGTGACGTTCAAGCGATTTCGTTCATAGGGTTTTAATGTTCAGTTAATCAATTTAGCGACCAATGTCTTAGGAAAAAAATTATGGGAACTCATGCACCAGAAATGCCAATTGCCGTCGATGATGACACCGGTGTTTGGAATACCGATGCTTTGCCAATGCTGTATGTACCACGCCATTTTTTCGTTAATAACCATATGGCGATTGAAGCCGAAATAGGCGCAGATAGATACGCCGAAATTCTCTACAAAGCCGGCTATAAATCTGCGTATTTTTGGTGTGAAAAAGAAGCTGAACTGCACGGCTTTAGCGGCGATGAAGTGTGGCACCATTATTTAAAACGTCTTTCACAACGGGGCTGGGGCTTTTTTATTACCGAAGCCTTGGATGTGGCAAACGGCACCGCTAAGGTGCGCTTAGAAAACTCCGCCTTTGTGTACCATTATCAGCAAGAACACGGTTGTAAGGTGAATCGCAAGGTGGATTATATGTTCACCGGCTGGTTCGCTGGCGCGCTCGATCAGGTGGCCAAAAGCCAAGGGCTGACAGTGCGCAGCCAAGCCATTCAAACACAGAGTGCTGCAGAAGAAGGGTGCGATGTGGGCTACTTCTCGGTGTCACCACTGTAATCTTTTGACTTGTTGTCCGTTATTTTAAATAAGGCGGGGTTCTATTATGTCCCAGTATGATGCGTTGTTCGAGCCATTAAACATCAACAAATTGACGATACGCAACCGTATCGTCAGCACGGCTCACGCGGAGGTATATGCCACCGATGGGGGCATGACAACAGACCGTTATGTGAAGTATTACGAAGAAAAAGCCAAAGGCGGTTGTGGTTTGTGTATTTGCGGTGGCTCCAGCGTGGTGTCGATAGACAGCCCACAAAGCTGGTGGAGTTCCGTTAATTTGTCCGTCGATCGTATTATTCCGCACTTTCAAAATCTGGCCGACGCGGTACACAAACACGGTGGCAAGATCATGATTCAAATTACCCATATGGGACGTCGCTCCCGTTGGGATGGCGAAAACTGGCCAAACTTGATGTCGCCTTCTGGTATTCGTGAACCTGTGCATCGTGCGACCTGTAAAACCATCGAAGTGGAAGAAATCTGGCGCATCATTGGCGACTTTGCCCAAGCGGCACGCCGCGCGAAAGAAGGGGGCTTAGACGGTGTTGAGTTGTCGGCGGTTCACCAGCATATGATCGACCAGTTCTGGTCGCCACGAGTCAATAAACGTACCGATGAATGGGGCGGCACGTTTGAAGGTCGCATGAAATTTGGCATGGAAGTGCTAAAAGCGGTGCGCGCAGAAGTGGGGCCAGATTTTGTTGTCGGTTTGCGCATTTCGGGGGATGAGTTTCACCCCGATGGTTTAAACCACGAAGACATGAAGCAAATAGCCAAATACTTTGACGACACTGGCATGATCGACTATTTCGGTGTGGTCGGGTCAGGTTGTGATACTCACAACACCTTGGCCAATGTGATCCCCAACATGAGTTACCCGCCAGAACCGTTTTTGCACCTTGCTGCGGGCATTAAAACCGTGGTGTCTGTGCCTGTGATACATGCCCAGAACATTAAAGACCCAAACCAAGCCAAACGTATTATTGAAGGCGGCTATGTGGACTTTGTCGGCATGACCCGCGCGCACATTGCTGACCCGCACTTTATTGCCAAAATCAAGATGGATCAGGTCGATCAAATACGCCAATGTGTCGGCGCAAACTATTGCATCGATCGCCAATACCAAGGTTTAGACGTGTTGTGCATTCAAAATGCGGCCACTTCTCGAGAATACATGGGGTTGCCTCATACCATAGAGAAAACCACCGGAGTGATTCGTAATGTGGTTGTGATTGGTGGTGGCCCTGGCGGCATGGAGTCTGCTCGAGTTGCGGCTGAGCGTGGTCATAACGTCACCTTAATAGAAAGGGCTGAGGAGCTCGGCGGGCAAATTACCTTGGCCGCAAAAGCACCACAGCGGGATCAAATTGCGGGCATTAGTCGTTGGTTAATTATGGAGTTGGAGCGCTTAGGCGTTGAGATTCGACTCAATACGGCAGCCGATGAATCCTTGGTAAAAAGCCTGAGCCCTGATGTCTGTATTTTGGCAACCGGTGGCCGCCCTTTCCTTGAGCAAAACCCAGAGTGGGGCGCAGAAGAAGGCTTGGTGGTGTCCACTTGGGACATTTTAAGTGGCAAGGTAGAGCCGGGTAAAAACGTGCTGATCTACGACACGATTTGCGAGTTTTCAGGCATGTCGGCGGCGGATTATTTGGCCTCAAAAGGCGCTTTAGTGGAGCTGGTTACGGATGACATTAAGCCCGGTGTTGGCATTGGCGGTACCACCTTTCCGACTTACTACCGTTCGCTGTATGAAAAAGACGTGATCATGTCTTCTGATTTGATTTTGGAAAAAGTCTACCGCGAAGGGAGCAACCTGGTGGCGGTGTTAGAAAACGAATACACAGGCCAGCAAGAAGAACGCGTGGTGGATCAAGTGGTGGTGGAGAATGGCACGCGTCCAAACGAGGATTTGTATTACGCCTTAAAAGCCTCGTCTTGCAATAAGGGGCAAATCGACATGGAAGCCTTGTTTGATATCAAGCCTCAACCTGTGCTTGAAGCAGAGGGTAACGCGGCGAGTGATGGCATGATTTTATGGCGTCTTGGGGATTGTGTGTCGCAGCGAAATACGCATGCGGCGCTGTATGATGCTTTGCGCCTTTGCAAAGATCTTTAATGGTTAGAGCGCTCGTTGATGAGGATTCATCATGGTTATTGACTGGTTACCTTCAGTTTTAATTACGACGCTGCTTGTGTTGGCGGTGGTCGGAGGGGTGCGGCGAGCCAATTTATGGCGCGCCGGACAGCCGGAAAAAGTGAACATAGTGGCGGGTTTATTGGCGCTGCCAAGACGCTATCTGCAGGACCTTCATCATGTGGTGGAACGGGACAAATATATGTCTCGCAGCCATGTGGCGACGGCCGGTGGTTTTGTTTTGTCGATGATTCTGGTGATCTTGGTGCATGTGTTTGGTGTCTCTAGCCAGCTGCTGGCGGGGGCATTATTGGTGTCTCTGGTGCTGATGTTTGTGGGTGCTCTGTTCATTGCGAAGCGTCGTTTACATCCCCCTAGTCGTTTATCGAAAGGGCCTTGGATGCGATTGCCGAAAAGCTTATTGATGTTTTCGCTGACTTTTTTTGTGCTCACGCTTCCTATGGCAGACATTTTGCCTGAAGGCACTGGCAGTTGGTTGCTGACGCTGGTGTTGTCGATCGGCATTGTTTTGAGTTTGTCTGAAATGCTGTTTGGTATGACGTGGGGCGGGCCGATGAAGCACGCTTTTGCTGGCGCTTTGCACCTTGCTTTTCATCGTCGCCCTGAGCGTTTTGGGGGGGGGCGCTCTACTGGGTTAAAACCTGCCGTATTGGGTGGGGATGTTCACGGTGTGGCCAAACCGAGCGATTTTAAATGGAACCAATTACTCGGTTTTGACGCTTGTGTGCAGTGCGGTAAATGCGAAGCCATGTGTCCGGCGTTTGCGGCTGGACAGCCATTGAACCCGAAAAAGTTGATTCAAGATATGGTGGTTGGTTTGGCGGGCGGCACAGATGCAAACTACGCCGGCAGCCCTTATCCAGCCGGCAAGGGCGACGCAAAAGTGTTGGGCAACGCCAAAGGTGGGATCGATAATGTGATCACCGCCGGTCTCATTGATGCCGATACGTTATGGTCTTGTACCACCTGTCGTGCCTGTGTTGAAGAGTGCCCTATGATGATTGAGCACGTGGACGCAATAGTCGATATGCGACGCTTTCTGACAATGGAAAAAGGCAAAACGCCCAATAAGGGCGCTGAGATCTTAGAGAATATCATAGCGACGGACAATCCAAACGGTTATGCGCCAGCGAGCCGAACGCATTGGGCGGCGGATCAGAATTTGCCCTTGATGAAACAAAAGCAAACCGCGGAGGTTTTGTTTTGGGTATCCGATGGCGCTTTTGATATGCGCAGTCAGCGTATTCTCCGAGCTTTTGTGGCTCTAATGAAAGCCGCTAATGTGGACGTCGCTATTTTAGGTGACGAAGAACTTGATTGTGGCGATGTGGCAAGACGATTGGGCGACGACGCTACCTTTCAGCAGTTAGCGACGCGTAATCTGGCGACGCTTGGTAAGTATAAATTTAGCAAAATAGTCACCACTGACCCTCACGCTTACCATTGTTTGCGCAATGAATACGGTGATTTTGATGTGGATGGTGTCTTGTCTAAAGGAGGGTCAGGCCAAGGCGTTGAGGTTCTTCACCATACCACCTTCTTGAATCAATTGGTGCAACAGGGGTTACTCAAACTGAGCGCTTTTAAAGGCGGCAAAGTCACCTATCATGATCCGTGTTATCTGGGACGCTACAACGGCGAATACGAGGCGCCAAGAGCACTGCTAGAATCATTAGGCATTGAGATCGCGGAAATGGAGCGCTCGGCTTTTCGCTCCCGTTGTTGCGGTGGCGGTGGTGGCGCACCTATTACTGATATTCCAGGGGAGCGACGTATTGCAGACATGCGAATGGAAGACATTACCCAGACTGGGGCTGAGTTAGTCGCGGTAGGCTGTCAGCAATGTACGGCGATGCTAGAAGGTGTGGTTGAGCCGCGTCCAGTGGTCAAAGACATCGCTGAAATTCTGCTAGGTCAGCTTATTGAGGAGGTGCATTAATGACGACTTCTTCATCCGCCATCGTGCGCCGAGATCCTCGTAAGGAATGGATTGCACGAAATCGTTTGCACCCGCTGCATCATGAGGTGATCAGCGAGGGATTAGGGCATGTTATTGGGCCGAGTGGATTGCCCCGTAAAAACCCTCATCAAATTGGTTTTATTGGCCCTAATGGCATTAAGCGAATTGATCGTCTTAAGGGCAATGGGGCAGCCGTCAGCCAGCCTCATCAGGCTAAGTCATCGGACACGGTATTGCCATTGCATACGGTGACGGCCCCTGATTTTTATATTTTTGTGGTGCCAGATTTAGTCGGCGGCCGCTTGTCTGTTCATGATAAAGACATTTTAGGCCTCGCTCATGCTTTGCAAGCGGACATGGAAGGCAAGGGCGCGGTGGTCGCCGTGTGCTTTGGAGACACCAAAGAGGAACACTTTGATCTTGCTGGGGTGGATCGTTTGATACAGCGAACAAGTGATGAGTTTGATGGTTTTTCCCCTGAAGCGAGAGCGGCAGCGTTAACTCAGATGGAGGAAACCTGGGCGCCAAAACATTGGTTGTTTCCAGACAGCGTGCATGGTGGTACGGATTTAGCGTCGCGTCTCGCGGCGAGTTTAGGAGAGCGACCTGCCTCACAAGCATGGCAAGTGACGCCTGAGAAGGTTGTTTGTCGTGGCGCTGGTGGCAGCCTTGATATTGCCAGACAAACACCGCGTATTGTGATGGTGTTAGAAGAGTGTGGCAACGCCATTGATGAAACGCGTCACCAAGTCTTGCCGTTGGAAATGCCTGCTTTTCATGAGCACACGCCTCGCATACTCGATCGAGGTCAGGTGGCGGTGGACCCTAATGAAATTCCATTAGCAGAGGCTGAGTTCATCCTATCCGCGGGCAATGGTATTCATAATTGGCCGCAATTTCATCAGACCGCTGAGGCGCTGGGCGCCACAGAAGGGGCGAGTCGGGTGGCGGTGGACGACGGTTTTATGCCGCGTTTTCGCCAAGTGGGCGCTTCTGGCACCTGGGTCACTGCGCGCGTGTACATGGCTGTGGGGATTTCAGGGGCGATTCAGCACATGCAGGGAATCGGCCAGTGCGACAAAATCATAGCCATTAACACGGATGCCGGTTGCGACATGGTAAAGCGGGCGAATTTAAGTGTGATTGACGATAGCGACCTTGTGTTATCAGAGCTGATGCTGCTTGCTCAGGCTTATGCCAGTGAGCATGGAAATCAGCAAGGAAGCAAAAAACAGGAGAACAGTGATGCCGCTTAATATTGTTTCCTTAGTGTCGGTGGGGCGTCATCCTCAATCGGGGCGTGCACGACGCGCAGAACAAGATTCACGGGCGGTAGAGCTTGGTTTGAAATTGGCCGATACGGCCTTGACTGTGCTTCATGTGGGTAACCCAGATGACCCGATATTACGACAATATGCAGGCATGGGCTTGCCTTCTTTAACCGTCTTAAAACAAGAGGATAGCGTCGATGCTGTGCCTGTTCTACAGCGTTTTTTAGAACAGAAAAACATCGACATAGTGCTGACCGGTGTCCGTGCTGAAAGCGGCGAGTCATCTGGTATGGTGCCGTATTTATTGGCGCACGCGTTAGGCTGGCCTGTGGTGGCGCGGGTGGCGGACATTGTCGCAGTTAAGGATGGCAAGGCGGAAGTGCTGTTGGCCTTGCCTCGTGGGCAGCGCCGTGCAGTGAGCATTCAATTGCCGTTTATAGCGAGCATGGACCATGCCGCGGAAGCGGCTCGCCAAAGTGCCTTTGCCGTTGGTTTACGAGCGACAGTAGAAAGCGTCGAGAGTGTTGGTGAAGTGGATCAGATTCGTGTAGATTGGCAAGAGTCGGTGGCAAAAATTCGTCCGAAACGTCTAAAAACGGTGAAAGCGAAAACCGCGGCTGAACGCTTCAAAGCGGCCACGGCAAAACCCGAAGGGGGCACTGGCAAGGTGATGAAAAACGAAACGCCAAAAGAAAAAGCACGCGCTATTTTTGATCTTTTACTAGAAGAAAAAGTGATTCGCTAGGTACTAAACTATGATGATTGTAGACTTGGTTGATGAAGTAGATTTTAAAGAAAAGCTGATCGCGCTCGGGGCGCCTATTCGCCAAGAGCAGAGCTTAGAAGAGGTGCGCGATGCGACCTTAGCCTGGTTAAAAGAATGCCCTGAACAGATCTCTTTTGTGCAGCAGCTTTGCCAAGAGATGGAGCATAATGAAGTAACCGTTCTGCCGGAAGTGAAAGCGCTATTGCGTCGTTTTGTCAGTTTTACTGGCATAGCATAAGCGGATTATTGGCTCATGATGTGAGCGTGAAACCACCAGAATCACAGTAAAACGGGCGCTCTGTAAGCGCCCGTTTTTTTGTGCCTGACATTCAGTTATCGTTAGGGTGCCTGCAGGTTTTTCTTGATGGTATTGGCGTACCATTCTAAAAAGTTAATGATGCCAAATTCATAGGTTTCTGAATAAGGCCCTGGCCGATAGCCCATGGAGTTAATGCCTAATTGGTTGCGTTCGCCAAGTACTTTGTCTTGCTCGTTGGTGGCATCCCAGACGTGACGCAGTTTTTCTGGCTCGTAATCAACGCCTTCTACCGCGTCCTTGTGCACGAACCACTTTGTTGTCACTATGCTTTCTTGAGCCGACACCGGTAACACGCGAAACACAATGAAGTGATCAGATTGCATGTGGTTCCAAGAGTTAGGCAGATGCAAAATTCGCATTGAGCCCAATTCAGGATTTTTCACTCGGCCGAGCATTTTTTGACAAGCGGCGCTGCCATCCATAGTCATGACCTTGGTGTTCTTTTTCAATGGCATGCGCACCATGCGGTTGCGCTGCGACGAACCAAAGCTTTTGTGTTGATGGGGAATGCCTTCGGCGTCCCATTTTGCCGCTTGCGCAGTGTAATGGTCTAAGAAATCTTGTGGGGCACGAGGGTCGTTTGTGTCGTCCCATTCGAGCAAGGTGTTCAATAATTCTGGGTGGCTGCCTGCACAGTGATAACATTCGCGATTGTTCTCAAGTACCAGCTTCCAGTTGGCGCGTTCGTACATGGTCGATTCCGCCGCCAGTTTGGTGTTCTCCACATCGTAGGGTTCCATGTACTCATCAAGAGACGCTAGAAACTCATCAAATTGATCGTTAGGAGCGGTCTCGCCTAAACACACAAAAATAAAACCGCCAGCGTTTTTGCAATGGGTCGGTTTTAGGCCATGCTGTGTTTTATCAAAATTCTCATTCATCTCGGTGCCAGCAAACAACAGCTTGCCTTTTAAATCATAGGTCCATTGATGATAAGGGCAAACGAGATTGGCAACCTTGCCACGATGCTCGCTGCAAATGATAGAGCCTCGATGGCGGCAAGTATTGTGGAAGGCATTTATGTTGCCGTCGGCATCACGCAGCACTAATACTGGGTTTTGTCCTACCTCAACCGTGAAGTAGTCGCCTTTTTTGGGAATTTCACTGGTCATGCCAACGAACAACCATTCTTTTTGAAACACCTCTTCCATATCAATACGAAACATGTGCGGATCGTTATAGAGCGCGGCCTCCAAAGAGTGGTTTTTGAGGCGCTTATCCAGTGCGCTGAGCATGTCAGTGCGAGCCTCATCAAGGGTAGCGTGGCGGACATTGAGTAGATCGTTTTGGTTCATCTTTCTGGACCCTTAATAACAAAAAGAATAGTGCATGGGGTGTCAAACTGACGGTGGTTTGTTTGCTACTCAAGCGCGCCGAATGGGGGATTCTTGAGCGATAACATTAGGCTTATCTTCTCCCAATGACGGCTTATTAAAATGCCTAATCGCGACATGCTGTGACATTCAAATCGACCGCTCATGGCTTGAATTACGTGGTCTTGACTGCAATGAGCAAGTTATTGTCGTTTAGAGTTAATTGGTGCGCACAAAGTCGAACGAGAATGAGCGAAATACCAGACAATAGCGTCACTAATTGGGAACTTTCTATGACTGATTCGACTCCTGCTGTAAACGCGGATTACTTAGCCCCAGTAAACACTCAAACTTGGGTTAATGGCCGTCACAATGTGCGTTGCGTAAAAGTAATTCATGAAACGTGGGACGTGCGCACTTTTTGTTTTATGGCGCAACAACCGGTGATGTTTTTCTTTAAGCCTGGGCAATTTGTTACCTTGGAATTAGAGATCAATGACAAGCAAGTGATGCGCTCTTATACCATTTCGAGCTCGCCATCGGTGCCTTACAGTTTTTCTATTACGGTGAAGCGTGTTCCGGGTGGGGAAGTGTCCAATTGGCTTCATGACAACATGGTCATTGGTAGTGAAGTGGCAGTGCACGGGCCTGTCGGTCAGTTTAACTGCATTGATTTTGCCGCCGAGAAAGTTCTGCTTCTGTCTGGTGGCGTGGGGATTACCCCCGTTATGTCGATGGCGCGTTGGTGGTTTGATACGAACGCCGATGTGGACATTACTTTTATCCATAGTGCGCGTTCGCCTCGTGATGTCATTTACCCTCGTGAGCTGGATCATATGGCATCGCGTTTGGATAATTTTGGTTTGTACTTGATTGTCGAGCGCATGGAAAACGGGTTGCCATGGCAAGGGTATCGCGGTTTCTTTGATGAAGATAAGTTGAAAATGATTTCGCCAGATTTTATGGAACGAGAGATTTTTTGCTGTGGCCCAACGCCCTATATGAAGGCAGTGAAACAATTACTGCAAGAACATGGTTTTGATATGTCTCATTACCATGAAGAGTCCTTTGGCGCGACCCCAGACAATGTGGTGGAAGATGCGTTAGAACAAGCGGAAGTCGCGCAAGCAGAAGCCGATGCGATTAACCAAGAAGATTTACTGCGTGTGGAGTTCACCAATACCGGCAAAAGTATCCAAGTTTCTGCGGGAGAAACCTTGCACACCGCGGCCGCAAAACTGGATTTAATGATCCCCAAAGCTTGTGGTATGGGGATCTGCGGTACTTGCAAAGTGTTGGTGAAAACAGGCCAAACTCAAATGGATCATAACGGTGGTATCACCGATGAAGATGTAGAAGACGGCTATGTTCTGTCGTGTTGCACCGTGCCTAAGTCTAATGTTGTTGTAGAATTTTAATTAACAGGCTATTTTTGTTAAATGCTGGATCAATAAAAGAGCAATGGTGATTTAAAACAGTGCGAAAACAGAAAAACGACGGCGTTTTAGCCTGACAAAAAGAGAGCCGTAAAAGACGTTTTATTTAAGGGTTGAGGAGGGTGTCTTATCTGACATGACTTGAGCCGTAAATAGAAACGTCTTTTTGCTTATGCGTCTTTTTATCAAACGCCTGATTTTCTGTGCTTAAAAAGCGTTTAACTGCCATTTGGCTTGGTTATATTGATGTGGTTTTACCCTAAATAATAAAAATAGTATTTTCTTTAATCTTGGTCTGAATTTTGCCTAAGTTTAAAGAGTGAAAATAAGAGGGCACAGACATGGCTACGACAACACACTCAGTATCTCCTCACGAGGCAAAAAAGGTGATCAAGGTAGGGTTTTTACTACTGGATCATTTCACCATGATTGCGTTGGCTTCCTCGATAGAGCCATTGCGAATGGCCAATCAGTTATCCGCAGAAGAGCTGTATAGCTGGCAACTCATTTCTGAGGATGGACAGCCTTTATCCGCGAGTGATGGATTGAGCCTGACACCAGATTTTTCCATTGCGAATGCGCCTGAGCTAGATTTGATTATTGTCGTGGGTGGGTTAGATATTACCCGTGCCTTTACCGCGAAGCAGGTCTCTTGGTTACAGCAAAAAGCCCGCAAGGGTGTTCACTTAGGCAGTATTTGTACTGGGGCTTATGTGTTGGCGCATGCGGGTTTGTTGGATGGCTATAATTGCAGCGTTCATTGGGAGTGCTTAACGGCCTTGCAAGAGCGTTTTCCTAAAGTAAATTGCAATAATTTGCTCTTTTCTATTGATCGCAATCGAATCACTTCATCCGGTGGCAACGCCCCAATGGACATGTTTTTGACCATGATTGCTCGTCAGCATGGTGCAAAGCTCTCGAATGCGGTGTCTGATATGTTTATTTGTGAACGTATTCGTACTGAGTCTGATCAGCAACGTATGCCACTGCGCCAATTGAATAATGGCGGAGGCTGCAAACCCAAATTGGTCGATGTGATTCAGTTGATGGAAAATAACTTAGAAGAACCAATAGAGCTGGATGAAATGGCGACCTTTGTGGATGTGTCGCGTCGGCAAATAGAGCGCATGTTCCATAAATATTTGGATTGTTCACCATCGCGCTATTATCTGCGTTTGCGACTAGACCGAGCTCGTCAATTATTAAAACAGTCGAATATGTCGATCGTGGAAATTTCCACCGCTTGTGGCTTTATATCCACCCCGCATTTTAGCCGCTGCTACCGTAAACACATCGGTATTTCGCCGCGAGACGAACGTAAAATGGCGTGGAGCCATGTGGACCTAGTGCCAGCGGCGACCACCTCCAATGAAACGGGTAATTTTGTGTATATGGCCCATGCCTCTTCGGCACTTAATAATGCGCATGCAGAACCCAGTTATGGCTCGGTTGCCATTTAAAACTCTTTTTATCTGGTGAATGAAGAATACGGATAAAAAAAGGGAGCGCAGGCTCCCTTTTTTTATGTCCATAAATAGTATATTCTCCGTTTTTTTACTTTTAATTGGCTGTGTTTTTAAAAAGTATCTATCATTTTGATCTCTTTTTGTTAAACCTGAGGTTTTATTTTTTAATTTCTAGTAGGTTGTCTACTCTTCACCAAGACTTTGTCTTGCTTGGTACTATTCATAAAGGTGGTGTTTATGCACGGTGTTGATTAGATACTGCTGTCTCTATATTTAAAGGACTAAATCAATGAAATATTTTGTAGGTGTGAATGTTAAAACTGAACTTGGGATAGAAAATCATAAGTTTGAGTTGACTCATGACGAAGTGTTAGGGGTAAAAAACGCAAGAGATGGTCTTGTTAGAATTCTTGATCTTGAATGCATATATGATCAGATCGTTGAGTGTTTGATTGAATTTAAAACAAGTTTGTATAAGTTTAATTTGAAGTCAGCTCACGGCTCATCCAGCCTTGCTTTTGACTATAAACATATGCATGAGATGCGAAGTGAGTTAAATCGAAGAGCATTTAATTTATTGAATTTTGGAAAATTATATTTAGATAAACATTTTCGTGCGAATAAAAAAAATGACGAATCGTCGACATCAATAGACCATAGAACTTCATTTTTGGCTAGAGTCTGCGGGAATAAAGATTATCTTGATATTGTTGAGAGTAGCTACCTAAAAGAATATGAAGATAACAATGAATATGCTCTAGCTTGTATTTTGCGAAATCTTTCTCAGCATACAGCTTTACCTATTAATACCATAAGTCGAGAATCGAGTAGGAAAGATGGCTCTGTTTTTTCAATTTTTTCTGTACCTATGAATAAATTTAAAATTAAAGTGAAAAAATCAAAAGATAGAAAAGTATTAGAAAGATTTTCAGATGTTGTTGATTTACATTTAGTGCTTGATGGTTATGTTCATGCTATTGGAAAGTTTCATGAGCAAAATAGAAGATTAGTAAATGTAAATGAAAAGATTAATGTTGGTGTAATTGGTGATCTTGTAGGGGCTATAGATAGAAAATACCCTGGAAGATGCTTTCCATTATTTCTCTGTGAATCAAACCGTCTCGAAGGTTTCAATGAGGTTTTTTCTCTTTCTCTTGATTGGTTTGATACAGTTTTGCATTTAAGAGAAAAAAATCGAAGAACAGTAAATTGGAATGAATTTGAGTTTTCTGAATATTCTTTAAAAGAGAACTAACCTTTTCGAAAACTGTTTTCTTTTGTTTTTTTAAATTTCAGCACTTTCGATTGTCGCAATTTAGATATGAATTGTTTTTATTAAAAAAGGGAGCGCAGGCTCCCTTTTTTACGCCTGTTTTTTGGTTGTTAAAAACCTATTGATGGCAATACAGGAGCGTTTCTTTGTGCACTTGGCTTCTTTCTGAACAAGACCAGTTCGGGTAGCTTTCCTGACTATCAGTTCGTTGTACGATGAAAAAAGGCTGATGTTGCGAAGGCAACCAAGAGTTTAGTGCTCGAGAGCGCTGTAAGGCTTTACCTGCTGAATAAAACTCGGCCGAAAATGGTCGGTGTCTTAAGTAAAACAGATCCGCATCGGCGTGTTCTTTTTGCGCTTTCCAGCTGGTCATTATATTGGCCTCTGAACGAGCGTCACCATAGTGAAAATGAAGAGCGCCAATAAACACAATCAAAATAGCAGGGGTAATAAAACCAACGCCATAAAGCCAAGACGGCAGCGCTTTTTGGTGATGGTAATGAACCACTAAGAGCGCGGCAGCCGGCAGAGCAGGCATGACATAGGTTAATAAAATGTTCCCCGCAAAGGTAAACAAAAGCAGTGGCGCGAGCAGCCAACAGAGTAAGAAACAACCGAAGCCATTGGCGGATTCTTGAGTGTCCTGACCGGATTTCAGCAACCTGACCCATTGCGCAATGATGATGGGCGTCCAAGGCAGTATGGCGACTACGCCATAAAGCCAAATAGTGCCACGGACTTTCTCGTGGGCGGTGCCATATAAATCCCCTTGCCAACCACCAATAACAAAGCGCTTGATGTGCTCGCCGACAATAAAGTAATCCAAAAATCCGGGGGTTCGATATTCAGCGAGTGCATACCAAGGCAAGGCAATCAGTAAAAACAGAAGGCTACCATAACCCCAAGGTAGAGCTTGCCAGAGTTTTTTCCAACGGGCATTAGGCAGCAACCAAAGCGTCAAACTGATGCCAACCAGTACGAGAGCAAGCGGGCCTTTTGAGAGCATGCCGAGCGCCAAACCAACAAAGAATAGGTAACCCCAAATAGGGTGTTTTTTGTTCCAAGCGAACCAGAAGCTGACCATGCTAAGGGTAATGGAAAAGGTTAATGCGGTATCGGTTGTGACGGCGCCAGAAATCAGGATAAACGAGAAGGTGGAGGCGAGTACACTGGCCGAAAACAGTCCCATTCTTCTTGATTGGAAGTGGGTTTTTGCCAATAAATAGGTCAACCAAAGTACGCCTAGTCCCACCAAAAGATGAGGCAGTCGAGCAGCCAGTTCAGTGATACCAAAGAGGCTGAATCCGACACTGCTCAACCAGGTGAACATTGGCGGTTTTCCCCAAAATGGCACATTGTAATCAAACATGGGGGTTACCCAGTTTCCTGTTTCTACCATGATGCGGGCCATTTCGCCGTAGCGTGCTTCTGTGGTGTCCATCAATGGGTAGAGACTCAAGGATAATAAGCGTATTACGACACAGCCAAGCAGCAGCAATAAGAGACTCTTTGAAGAGGGTAAAGCGTTTGTATTACGGGGCATACTCTAGTTCCTGATGGGCAAAAGTGGGGCGGTTTAAAGACTCTTCCATAAGGACATAGAGTGGTCGTTGTTTGGATTCAATGAACAGGCGCCCGACGTATTCGCCAAGCACGCCAATCGACAGAAGCTGAATGCCGCCTAAAAACAAAATCATCAACATGGTGGAAGGATAACCGGTCACCGGGTCTCCCCAAATAAGGGTTTTGGTGAGTATCACTAACGCCATAATAAACGCGCTCAGGGAGGTGAAAATGCCCGCCATGGTCGCCCAGCGCAAAGGCTTGGTACTAAAAGAGGTAATGCCTTCGAGCGCCAAATGAATCAGTTTTGGGTAATTCCATTTTGTGGTGCCAGCCAAACGAGGGTCTCGGTCAAATTGCAAAATGGTACGTTTAAAGCCCGGCCACGCAAGCAAGCCTTTCATAAAGCGAGTGCGCTCTGGTAAGCCATTAATCACGGACACGACTTTTTGATCCAGCAGGCGAAAGTCACCGACGTTCTCAGTGATCGGCTGATCGCTCATTTTCGACATCAGTTTGTAAAACAGACGAGCGCTAAAGCGCTTCAGGAAATTTTCTCCATGGCGTGCTTTACGTTGCATCTCCACTACTTGAGCGCCTTCTCGCCACGCTTGTACCATGTCTTTTATGCATTCTGGCGGGTCTTGTAAGTCGGCATCCAGTAGAATGGCGCATTGCGCCGTGGACGCTTTTAACCCGGCACTGGTGGCCGCTTCTTTACCGAAATTACGGCTTAATCGCAAGCATTGTACTTGATGGATTGTATGGCGAAAGGTTTTGACGAGGCGCCAGCTGAGGTCTGTGCTACCATCATCGATGTAAATGATTTCGCAGTGTTGACCAAGCTCATCTAGAGCGCGACAAACCCTTTCATGACAGGCCGCGAGTACATCCATTTCATTTAAAAAAGGAATGATGACACTAACCAATGCTTGTTCTGATTTTGGCTTTCTTGTTGGTGCTTTATAAAGGTAGGGTACTGCACTCATGATTCACCTTTTGCGTACTCTGATTTGAATACTGACATGTTACTCAATGGGGTGTCGTAAAAAGGTGATTCACTTTTTTTTCATGCTAATGCGCCTAATTTAGCCTAGCACAGATGCGACCTTGCTAGGCAGACAGAGACAGAGAACGAATGAAACTACTATTGGTTGAAGATCACAAAGATATTGCTGGGGTTATTTTCGATTATTTCGAAATCAAAGGCGACATTCTGGACTACGCAAATAATGGCGTGCAAGGCCTTGAGCTGGCAAAAAATGGGCATTACGATGCGATTATTTTGGACGTCATGTTGCCTAAAATGGACGGGTTAACCGTTTGTCGATTATTACGAGAAAGCGGTAAAGACACACCGGTTTTGATGCTCACAGCGCGTGACACAAAAGACGACATTTTGAATGGTTTTACCCATGCCGCAGACGATTATCTGATTAAGCCGTTTGACTTGGAAATTTTGGATGTGCGTTTACAGGCGCTCATTCGCCGTCGTAACGGCGGGGTCGCCAACCGAGTGTTAACCTTCGGTGCTTTGACCTTGGACATGAACACGCGAGTGCTACAAAGGGAAGGCAGTCGTTATTCTCTTAACCCTTCGCAATACACTATTTTGAAATGCCTAATGAACCGTGCGCCGGAAGTGGTGAGCAAAGAAGAGATTTGTGATGCTTTGTGGGGCGATGAAGAGCCAGACAGCAAAGTACTGCGCAGTCATATTTATCAGTTGCGTAGCTTGATAGACCGCCCGTTTGAACACGCCTACTTAAGGACGATCTCAAAAGTGGGCTATCGCTTAGTGGCGGAAGGCGAAGAATGAAGCTGATAAGAACCTCTAAACAATTAACCGTTACTTATTTCTCCATCGTTGCTTTCGCGATTATTGCTTTCCATTTTTCTATGCTGGTGTCGATGATAGAAAACATGGAATCGATTTACGCCAAAACCCGTATGGATAAAGACATTGCGACGGCGACCCAGATGTTTCAGGGCACGACACTCACTCATGTTTCTGTTCCTCCGTTTTCAGAGGCTTACTTAGGTAAACAGAACTTACCTTCTTGGGTGGTTTTAGAAGACGATGTGTCTGACGATAAGCCTTATCACCTAGACTCAGATTCCGATACGAATCTTGAGTTTTTTTCCATGCTTAAGAAAGTGACGATCAATGGGCAAGTGCGAGACCTCTATTTGATCCACTACGATGAGATTTATGAAACCAGTGAAGCCAAGATGTTTGATACTCAAACCATCCAATTGGTTATCTCTCTGTTGTTGTTGGTGGTCAGCTTATGGGTCGTAATGCGTATATCTAGTCGCTTGACGGCCCCTTTGTCGAGCTTGTCGAAAAACTTAGCATCACGCAGCCCTGAGGATTTCGTGCCGATTCCGATTCCTGATGGCGCAGCAACACGCGAAATACATCAATTAGTGGATCACTTGAACGGTTATCAGAATCAGATTAGAAGCCTGATTGATCGCGAACGAGCCTTTAACCGTAATGCGAGTCATGAGCTGAGAACGCCTCTGATGGTCATGCGAGGTGGGTTGACCTTATTGGGCAAGTCAGACTCTAAAGAGTTTATTGAGCGTCAGCGAGTGCGCATGATACATGCTTGCCAAGAGATGGAAGATTACATTACCACCTTGTTGTCATTAACCCGAGATGAGGACCCTGAAAACCTCTCGTTCCGAGAAGTTACGCAAGCAGAGCTGAACTTAATCTGCCGTGCTCATACAGACTATCAGCCGAAGTCGTCGGTGGTATTAGAAACCCTTGCGCAAGGTGTCGTGCATACGAAGTTGCCGGTTGCGGCTTTGCATATTCTTATCGGTAATTTGGTTAAGAACGCGCTTGCATGCACTGAAGAAGGCTTGATTCAGCTTATTATGCTGGATAATGAGATTAAAGTAGTAGACACAGGCTGTGGTTTGGATGGTAAACCGCACGGTGAAAGTTATGGTTTGGGCTTGATGATTGTGCGTGATATTTGTGCGAAATATCGTTGTGAATTTAGTTTAGTAAACAATGATGACGTAGGTTGTACCGCTACCGTGTTGTTCCCATTAGAACAAGAGGTCTGATGTTTCTCGATGGCTTTGGGTTTACGTCATCAATACCTAAGCTAGGATCTCTTAAGGAAATCAAGCACGGATAATTCATTGTACAAAAGGCCGCTCATCAGTGGTCTTTTTTTTGTGCCTAAGGGCAGGCAGGCTTGCGATTGAACACCCAAAATCGAGAAAAAGCATAATTTAAAAACAACCCCAAGACGATGCCAGGCACCATGGCGATATAAGGCCACAGCAGAGAATGGGTGTGAGAGTCAGGTAATACAAACTTCATCAAAAAGTAATAGCATCCCCAATTAGGAATAAAAGACAGCCCTGAACAAAAAAGAAAATGTCCCCATTGTTGCAGTGTTTCTTTAGGGCTCATGGTGTTGGCATGGCGGAAAGTAAAATGTCGATTCCATGCCCAGTTAGAGGTTGCCGCAATCCAAAATGAGCCCGTTCTTGCTAGCATCGGCGATAGCCAAAGGGAAAGCAGGATCATGCAAGTGAGATCAACGAGAAAGCCAATACTGCCAACAATGGCAAAACGAACAAAAGGTTTTTGAAGGATAGTCTGAATCATCAAATCAGTGTAAAAATAGTACCATCAAAAAAAAGTGAACAAAACGCTAACCCAAACAAGGAGAACAACCATGAAAGTATTGGCATTCGGTGCAAGTTCGAGCGCGCAGTCAATAAACAAAACGCTGGCAACTTATGCTGCAGGCTTAATAGAAGGCGCGACCGTCACAGTGTTGGATTTGAATGACTTTGCTATGCCGCTGTTCAGCGAAGACAGTGAAAAAGAATTTGGTGTTCCCAGCGAAGCTCAGGCCTTCTTGGATGAGATCGCCGAAGCGGATTTGCTGGTGGTGTCTTTTGCTGAGCACAATGGTTGTTATACCGCGGCCTATAAAAACACCTTTGATTGGGCGTCGCGCTTGGTGACTAAGGTTTATCAAAATAAACCTGTTATTGCGTTATCCACTTCTCCTGGGCCTGGTGGGGCGAAAAGTGTGTTGGCGCTTGCGTTAAATAACTTGCCGTTTTTCCAAGCGAATGTATTAGGCAGCTTAAGCGTTCCTTCTTTTTACGATGTTATGAAAGACGGTGATATTGTGGATGACGAGCTGAAGCAGTCTTTGGTGGCATTGATGGCAAAAGCTTCTGCGTAATAGTGTATTTGTCACGTAAAAAATCCAACTCTAGAGTTGGATTTTTAGCTCTGAATACGGCTTAGCTATGCAGCACGCTAGTAATGGTGGATTTCTTCGTGATCTTTGCGGCCTTTTTCTCTTTGGCGGTTAACAGAGGTTTCTTTTTGGAATCTTTTTTGCTGTTTTGACCCTTACTCATAATCGTTTCACTCGTTGTAAACTGAATAAACCTGAAGTCAGTTTGAGCCAACCTGAGGGCGCTTGTTGTGCGGTTTGAATTTCTCTATGCGCAACAAAATCAGTATGTGCCTATTTTTGAAGAAGCGATATAGAGAATCGGGTGACGCTTAAAATATATTTATTTGAGAATCTGTTGTTTGAAAAGCGCATCGATATCCGGTGTGACAGGCTGCTTGCTTTGACCGTTAAATCGCGTAAATTTATGTTTAGAAACAGCCTTGTTGGATTTTCTACAAAAGAAAGGTGCTTTTTGTGCGAGGCCTAACGCATGGCGATAGCTGGCGGCAATGGGACATTAAAAAAGAGGTTTGAAATGGATAAGGAAGTGAAACTGGTTGTCTTGATAGAGGTGCAAGCTGGGAAAGCAGAACAGCAGGTTCGCCTTTTTAACAGGCTAAAGCCGTTAGTGCTAGCAGAGGACGGTTGCTTTGAATACGAGCTTCATCGAGTGTCTGACAACGAGAACCAGCTTGTTCTGACTGAACGTTGGGCCAGTGAAGCCGCTTGGCATGCGCATCATGAAACGCCGCATATGAAAGAAGCCAGCAAGTTGACGCCTTCGTTTCGAGCGGGCCCGACTAAGGTGTTGCGCTTGGATGTGGTGTAGAAATATGTCACTTTGATAATACAAAAAACATCATGAAATCGCGCTTTTTCTAAGGATCAATCATGCCGTTAATGTGGGTAGTTATAGGGACATTTGTGCAGCTGGGGCTGGGCGGTTACATGGTCATTGCGAGCATCTTTGCCGGTGGTGCAGTGGCTCAGCATCATGCATTGACGCCTTTTGACGATCAGGTATTAAGTTCCTCTTTTTTTGTTTTGCCGCTGTCCTTTGTTATTACGGCCATTATTGTGTTGGTTCAATATTGGAAAGGCGGCTCGGTTGCCAGCTTTTGGTGGTATGCCGTACCGTGGGGCGTGGTGGCGCTGTACGTAATTTATTGTCTGGTGTTTTTAAAGCCCGAAGTATGATCGGGCTGCGGGCGATTCTTTTCTGAGCTCTTATGCGAATAGGTAAGTGTCTAGAGCCAGTACTTCTCTTTCAACCGTGCTATGAAGGCGCTCTACCTTGCTTAAGTCACTGCTGCCTAGCGCCGCAATTAACGGCAAAAAATGCTCTGGAGTAGGGTGATTAAAGCGTGCAAAAGGCGCTTCTTCTTCATAATTCAATAGGGCATCAAGGTCTTTGTTAACCAGTTTTTCATGTACCCAATCCGTGAAGCTGGTCACCATGGCTACGCGGTTTTCGGTCGGCTTACGGTTAAATACTTCTTTTAAATTATGACTAACGCCGCCAGACCCAATGATCAAAATGTTATCGTTTTTTAATGCCGCAACGAGCTGACCATAAAGGTAATTCTGCTGTGTACCTAAGCGACTGTTAATCGAAATTTGCACGATAGGAATATTGGCCTTTGGGTACATCAATCTAAGGGGAATCCAGACCCCATGATCCCAGCCTTGTGTGCTGTCTAATATTGGGTTTAAGCCAGCCTTTTCAAAATAAGACGCAATTTCCTGAGCCAATAGAGGCGCGCCTGGCGCTTTATATTGAATGCTATAAAGCGCCTTAGGAAAACCGTAAAAGTCATGGATCGTTTCAGGGTGTTGGCCGGAAGTAATAACGATGTCGGCGCTCAGATCAAAGTGGGCAGAAAAAACAACAATCGCTTTGGGGGTCGTTAATTCTTGCCCTAGTTGGCTCAAAAACACAGAAGTGTCACTGACTTCTGAAGCCATCATTGGAGAGCCATGAGAGATAAAAAGCGTTGGCTGCTGGGTCATTCTAAAGTCTCTTTATAGATATACTGTGGACGATCGCATTGTGTGCGATCATGATGCGGACATGGTATTGCTTATCTGATTGAAGATAAATTGCTCTGCTGTTGAATTATTGACAACGATTTGTTGTTAATTTAGACGGTTATTTTCTCCTGATAAGCAGCTTAGGCTTGTGCTTTTCATCATCACGCGCTAAATGTAATGGGTTATCATTAGGCATTTAAATAGATTGTCAAACGCTGTATCTGCAATCGTGTATCAATAATCTTTCTATGGAGTAGAAGTATGATTAGTATCGAGCAGATGGCGATGGTGTTAGAGGCCTTACCAGACCCTGCTTTTGTGTTATCGCGAAGTGGTAAATACGTGGCTGTATTTGGAGGTCATGACGAGCGTTATTATCACAGCAGTGAGGGCTTGATGGGGCTGCGTATTGCTGACATGGTGTCGGCTGATAAGGCCGCGTGGTTTTTAGAGCAAATTGAACTGGCGTTAGAAACCGAAGCGCTTTTGATTAGGGAGTATGAACTCAGCATTAAAGAAGTGAATACGGATGTTGAAGACGGGCCGCTGAACCCAATTTGGTTTGAAGGGCGCATTCAAAAACTCGATTTCTTGGTGGATGGCGAGGAGGTAGTGCTTTGGATGGCGAGCAATATTACCGAACGGCACGATATGGAAGCTAAGCTGCGAGAACTGAGTGATACAGATCAATTGACGGGCTTATTTAATCGCAGGCGACTCGAACGGGACCTAATAAGCCATTATAAAGCCGCGCAAGAGCAGTTTATTCCGACATCGATTGTCGCATTTGATCTTGATAACCTGAAAACTATTAACGATACCTTAGGCCATTATGTGGGCGATGAAGTCATCATGGCGATTGGCCATATTTGCCGTGCGGGACTGAATGGCGATGCGATAGCCTGTCGTTTTGGTGGCGATGAATTTGTTGTTGCTTTGCCTAATGTGGAATTAGAGCAAGCGATGGTCTTTGCGGATTTATTGCATGAGCGTTGTGAGGCTCATTTTAATCGCTTTTTTGCAAAAAGCCTTGCCTCTATTATTGGCGTGAGTATTGGTATTGCAGAAATATTGGCCACAGATACGTCTTATGAAATGGCATTAAAGCGTGCAGACGATGCGTTATATCAGGCGAAGCGAGGCGGTAAAAATAGAACCATGGTTGGTTAAAGGGCGGTGTTTCTATTTTTTGTGACCTGCGGATGTCTATTTTTTTCGATCAGGTGTGACTATGCCGCATTAGACAGCAATATCCCTCTTATTTGGCCAATTAATGTGGCTAATTCCTTTTACAAATTTCCTTTCTGGCGTCATGCTTAGCCGATTTTATTTTCTCTTCAGGAATGCCTTGTTTTATGTGGATCTTTATCACTTTGTTTGCGGCGGCGTGCCAGTCTGTTCGTACCGCTCATCAAAATACGTTAGCGCGCGAGTCGGGTTTTCTACACGCAACCATGGCGCGTTCTCTTTACGCTTTGCCCTTGGTGGCAGCGTACTTATTAGTCTGTATTTTGGTGTTTGGATCGGTTTCGCTGCCAACCGGATCGATCTTCTTTATCGTGGCCAGTGTCTGTGCACTCGCGCAGATTATGGCGACCTATTTTATGTTGCGTGTTTTTCAGTCGGGCAGCTTTGCGCTTGGGACCTTATTGGCTAAGACAGAGGCGGTGCTGGCGGCGCTAATTGGTTTGCCTCTTTTGCATTATGGGCTGTCGGCGATGGCATGGTGGGGGATCGCCTTCGGCGTCTTCGGAGCATTGGTCATGAGCATTAAATGGAAAAATTTAGCCAATGTACATCAAGACGCTTCCTTGATGTTTGGCTTAGGGAGCGGTCTTTGTTTTGCGATCACTTCTGTGATGGCGTCGATGGCAAGTCACTCTTTAAAAGGTTCTATTATGACCAGTGCAGGGGTCACGCTTTTGTACGTGTTACTGCTACAGTCAGGGATTTTGTGCGCTTTGCAAATCGTGAAAACACGAAATCTATGCGCTCCGTTTAAGCAGAATGCCGGATTAAGTTTTAAGGTGGGTATGCTAAGCGGTCTGGGGTCTATTGGTTGGTTTACAGCCTTTTCTTTGGTCAATCCTGCCATGGTGAAAACCTTGGGGCAGCTGGAGATTTTAGGTACCTTGTATTACTCCAAATACCGATTCTCAGAGAGAATTACCGCGCGTCAATGGTTTGGTGGGGCTATGATAGTGATCAGCGTTATCTTGGTGACCGCCGCCACCGTTTGATCTTGGTGCTGGGCATTTATGCTACTGGTGAAGTACAAAAAAAGGGTTTGAAGATTGCCTTCAAACCCTTTTTTAATGCGTTTTAGATTAACGGATTAAACGGTAAACTCGTTGCAGAGATTGGTGTCCCATTTTTCTAAAATGGCTTGGTAATCATTGCCTTGTGCCAATAGGAAATGCAGTTTGCAAAAGGCGGCTTCTAGCGTCATGTCATAGCCACTCAACACCTTCATGGTGGACAGTATGGAACCGGCGGCATAAGCCCCTTGTGAAACACCACCATGCAAGCACTGGGTTAGATTAACCACGACTTTTTTGCGCAACAAGGTTTCGCTCAAGAAGTCCAAAAATGCGCTGTTTTGGTCCGGTACGTTGCCCGCGCCGTACGTCATCAAGACAATAGCTTGGCAATTCTCATCGTCTAACAAGCTTCGGTACATAGAGATTGGCTGGCTCGGATGAAGTGTCAATACGGCCACCGCGCCTTCTTTGAAGGTCAAAGCTCTTTCTGAGAGAGGTTGCGGATTTGCCTCTTGTGGCTTATCGAGCATGCGCTCGGAGTGCAATTGCATGTCGATGGCAATTTCACCGAGTAACTCATCATTGGGGGTGGCGAAAGCTTTGAAACGTCCGCTGCTGACTTTTTGAACGCGATTGCCGCGCATCAGCTTGCCATCAAATACCAGACTGACGTCTGTGATTGGGTGGCTGCACGCCAAAGATAAGGCTGCTTGCAAGTTACTGGTTGCATCGCTGCGGTTCATGCCGAGCGGTATTTGTGAACCTGTGACTAGGACATTTTTATCGCACGCACCCAGCATAAAAGACAAGGCAGAGGTGGTGTAAGCCATGGTGTCTGTGCCATGAAGAATGATAAAACCATCGTAATCCTGCCAATGAGTGGCTAGGGTGGTCACCAACTTGGTCCAACTGCTCGGCGTGATGTTCGCACTGTCGATTAAGGGGGAGAGCTCAAGTACCTCAAAGCTTGGTAAGTCTGGCAAGCTTGCGCCCATCGCCATTTCAATGCGTTCTTGTAAGCCAGACGCAGGGGCTAAGCCCTGGTCTGTCTGTACCATACCGATGGTGCCACCGGTATAGAGAATTAAAACTTGAGATTTCATACGCCAACCTTACTAGGAGATAGCATGGATTTCGGGTCTAAAAGCGTGTTTAGCTGCTCTTCTGACAACAGGTTCTCTTCAATCACTAATGCTCTGACCGTGCTGCCTGTATTGAGGGCGGTATTAGCAATGCGAGACGCATTAGCGTAGCCGATATGAGGAACAAGTGCAGTAATAATACCTATGCTATTTTCAACATGCCCAGCACAGATGCTTTCGTTGGCTTTAATGCCTCGAATGCAGCGATGTTCCATCATATGGCAGGCTTCTTTCAGCATTTTCAATGAGTTGAGCAAGTTATAAATGATCATAGGTTCCATTGCGTTGAGCTGCAATTGACCCGCTTCGGCAGCCAGTGTGACCGCCAGATCAGAGGCGATAACTTGATACGCAGTCTGGTTCATGGCTTCTGGAATCACCGGGTTTACTTTACCTGGCATGATAGAAGAGCCAGGTTGCATGGCAGGAAGATTGATTTCACCAAGACCGGTGCGAGGTCCACTAGAAAGCAAGCGTAGGTCGTTGCTCATTTTGCTTAGCTTAATCGCGAGGCGTTTTAAGATGCCAGAGAAGAACACAAAAGCGCCCATGTCGGAGGTTGCTTCCACTAGGTTACTTGCAGGCACCAATGGTTTGGCTGAAATCGTCGCCAGTTTCTCAACGACCAATTTAGCGTAGCCTTCAGTGGTGTTGATACCTGTACCAATCGCGGTACCACCAAGGTTTACTTCACAAAGTAGGGCGCAGGCTTCGCTGATGCGGTCGATGTCTTCACCAAGTGTTACCGCAAAGGCGTCGAATTCTTGGCCCAGTGTCATTGGTACCGCGTCTTGCAGTTGAGTACGGCCCATTTTGACAATGTGTGCGAACTCTCTGCCTTTTTCTTCTAGTGCTTCTTTAAGGGACGCTAGGCTAGGCACAAAGTTATCGGCAGCAAATTGAATGCCAAGGCATGCCGCTGTTGGGTAAGCGTCGTTGGTGGACTGTGAGCGGTTTACATCGTCATTTGGGTGAAGGTATTTGTATTCGCCTTTTTCATGGCCCAGTTTGCCCAAGGCAATGTTGGCGATGACTTCATTGGCGTTCATGTTCGTTGATGTGCCTGCGCCGCCTTGAATAACGTCCACAATAAATTGATCGTGGTGATCGCCTTGGATTAAATCCTGACAAGCAAAGACGATGGCGTCGGCTTTTTCCGCAGACAGTAAGTTCATTTCTTGGTTAGTACGAGCGGCAGCGGCTTTGACCATTGCGAGCGCTTTAATTAACTCAGGAAAGTGTGAAATAGGAACGCCGGTAATAGAGAAGTTCTGTGCCGCACGCTGAGTCTGGATGCCATACAAAGCATCAGCGGGAACGTCCATATTGCCAAGTAAATCGTATTCAGAGCGTGTCGTCATTTTTCTAGTCCTCATTACCGAAAAAGAGAACCACACCTTAGAAATTAAGGTGTGGTATGGGGGTATTACTTCGTACTTTTGTTGATTTCAGGCCAAGCGTCTTTATCCAGATCCAGCTCAGGGAATTTCGCAGAGTCAAAGCTTGGCTGTGCAACCCCTGCTTTGACTTGGTCGTCGTAATCCTTGGTAACAGATCGTGCTTTTTTGAACAAAAGCGCCAGTGCTAGCAAGTTAGCCAGTGCCAGTAAGCCCATGGTCAAGTCGGCAAAAGAGAATACTGTGCCTAGGTTTAATACGGCGCCAATACAGCATAGGAAAAGGATCAATACGCGAAAGCCATTCATTAACCAAGGATTGTTCTTGTCTTTGGTTAGGTAGCTTAAGCTGTTTTCGCCTAGGTAGTAGTTGTACAAAACGGTACTGAAGCTAAACAGTAATAGAGCAATACTGACAAAAATTCGGCCGGTTTCACCAATGTGAGTGGCCAAGGACGCTTGTGTTAATGCAATGCCATCAGCCGCAGAGACAGTGCTTGGATCATAGGCTGTGCCTAAAAGAATGATCAGCGCAGTACATGTACATAATAGGATGGTGTCAATGAACACGGAGAAGGCTTGCACCACACCTTGGCTAGCAGGGTGAGGAACATAAGCAACCGCCGCCACGTTTGGCGCGCTGCCTAGACCGGCTTCGTTGGAGAACAGTCCGCGTTTTACACCCATCAAAATGGCCGCGCCGACGCCACCGCCAATAGCAGGGCCTATGCCAAAGGCACTTTTTACAATCATCATTAGGGTGTCAGGAATGGCGGTGATGTTCATTGCTAAGACCACAAGCGCGATCAACAAGTAGCCGCCAGCCATGACGGGCACCAGTACTTCCGCAACTTTTGCAATGCGTTTTACGCCACCAAAAATAATCATCCCAACCACAATGGCCAAACCAATGCCGCTGTAAGAAAGCGGGATGCCAAATGCGTCTTTAAGGGAGTTGGCGACAGCGTAAGATTGCAATGCGACGAACGCAATACCAAAGGTCGCTAATAGCAAGATGGAGTAAATAACGGCAAGCCATTTCCATTTTGTACCAAGGCCTTTTTCGATGTAATAAGCAGGACCGCCACGGTAAGTGCCATCAGGCTCTGCCTTTTTGTAAATTTGCGCTAAGGTACACTCGATGAAGCTGGTTGCCATGCCCATTAGGCCAACCACCCACATCCAAAAGATCGCGCCAGGGCCACCTAAGGTAATCGCAACCGCAACACCGGCAATGTTACCGCCGCCAACACGACCAGCAACAGACAGGATTAGTGCTTGGAAAGAACTTAAATGACCGTCTGTTTCATGATGACGAGCCGTTAGGATTGAGAACATTTTACCGAAGTAACGAAACTGGATAAAACGAGAGGCCAGAGTGAACCAGAGACCCAGTCCAATAAGAACGGCTATTAGGATTTTACTCCATAAAAGATCGCTTAGAAGGGAAAGCATGTGTGTGCTCCTATAAAGGAATGTATAAACTATTTTTATTCAAATTCAGCGAGGGCTAATTGAACAAGAGCTGATGCCTGTTAGATAGTTTGTGACTTGTTACTATTTGACGCTAGTTGATGCTAATAAGGATTCAACTTGCACTATTCTTAGGTTCGGCTTTGGTTTTTTTTGCTTTAGAATGGGCGCCCTAAATTTGGGGAGAGTAAAATTGGTTATGAGTGATGACTTTAAAGATAACTTGCGATTGTTATGCAGTTATTACAAATCGACGTCGGAAGTGTGTCGTCGGTTGGGCATTAATCGGCCTCAGTTTAATCGCTATTTAAGCGGTACAAATCGACCTTCGGCAAACACCATGCGTCGCTTTTGTGAGTTTTTTGGGGTCGAACATCACGAGATTGTGTTGCCACATCATCAGTTTTTACAGTTGGTGCAAATGCGACCGGCGTCGCAAGTACAGGGCAGTCGTACTTCGGTTGAAGTGGCGCATCTGGATAAGCTGAGTGAGCTAGGTCAAGGTGGCCTAGAAAAGTATTACGGGTACTATTACGAGTACTATTTTTCGATGGCGCACCCAGGGAATATATTGCGTACCTTGATCTGCATTGAAGAACGCGATGGTAAAGCGTTTTATCAAAGAACGGAACGCTTGTTAGAAGAAGGTCGGAGCAAGCCGTTTCATAACCTTTATAAGGGGATGGTGCAGTTTCTTTCTGATCGCATTTTCTTGATGGATTACGAGTCGTTAACCGGTGTGGAGATGACGCAAACGATTTTGTTCCCTTCGTTTAAGAATCGGGTCGATCGTTTAAATGGTTTGCGCTTGGGAGTATCAGGGAGTGGCGAGAGAATGCCATGCTGCGCCCGCGTGGTGTATGAGTACCTTGGGCTGCAAGTGGACCATTATAATGCGCTAAAACTGTGTGGTTTGTACGACAAAGACAGTGCGGAGATTGATTATGGGATTCGTCAGTCTATTAAAAACCAAATGGCGCCCGATGAATGGCATTTCCGGGCACGTTTTTAGTTTGTCTTTTGTGAAAAGGCAGGAAAAATAATAAACAGGAGCGACTAGGCTTGGTTGTCGTCAGTCGCTTCTGTTGTTTGGCTTTCTGTGTTTTCTACTTCGCCATTTCTGATTGCCGCGCTTTCCGCTTCCAGCTTCGCTCTTTCCGCTTTCGAAATGTACTTGGCTTTGGCTTTCTTCGGATTCACCTTCAGATTGGCTTGTTTCATGCGCTTATCATAGATGTCTTTGATTTTTTTGCGACGATTCATAGTGCAGGTTCCTAATGCATGATTATTGAACATTCCATTAAGGAACGAAAAAAAAGCCCTGATCGAAGATCAGGGCTTTTTATGTTGGTACCAGTAGGCGGACTCGAACCGCCACACCCGAAGGCAACGGATTTTGAATCCGTCGTGTCTACCAATTCCACCACACTGGCCTTGAAAAAGGTGAGGCGTATCTTATATGAAATAAATCTCCTGTCAACACTCACTTCGCCTTTTTTTGATTATGTTTCAGGTATTTCTTTATGGTCGTACCTTTTTCGGTGGAAATTCGCTAAAATGCTGGGTCATTTTTTCTAGGTCGTTTTCTTTATCATGCGAGTTTCTGATTACCACTTTGACTTACCAGAAAAACTAATTGCTACCTATCCGATGCCGGATAGAACCGCGAGCCGATTGCTGCACCTTGATGGGGTGAGTGGGGATCTGGCGCATTTGCAGTTTCCTAATATTCTAGACTTGGTTCGCCCTGGCGACTTAATGGTCTTTAATAATACGCGGGTTATTCCTGCGCGCGTGTTCGGACAAAAAGAGTCCGGCGGCAAAATTGAAATATTGATTGAGCGTATCGTGGGCGAGAAAGAAGCCCTCGCGCACATTCGAGCCAGTAAATCACCAAAGCCTGGCAACAAGTTGATTCTTGGGCAAGACAAAGGCGAAGCCATCGAAGCGGTGATGGTCGATCGATCAGGGCCTTTGTTTCGCGTCTCGTTCGCTGAGCCGGTTTTGGATGTGTTGGCGCGCATAGGGCATATGCCATTGCCGCCTTATATAGAGCGTCCTGACGAAGACAGCGACCAAGAGCGCTATCAGACGGTTTACAATCAAAAGCCTGGCGCTGTGGCAGCACCGACGGCAGGATTGCATTTTGATGAAGCCTTATTAGAGCAGCTCAAAGCCAAAGGGGTTGAGACGGCTTTTGTTACCTTGCACGTAGGGGCAGGCACTTTTCAGCCTGTCAAAGTGGAGGATGTGAAAGATCACATCATGCACGCTGAGTATGTGGAAGTGGAAGACAGCGTTGTTGAGCAAGTAAGGGCAACCAAAGCCCGCGGCGGTCGAGTGATTGCGGTGGGAACGACAAGTGTGCGAAGTTTGGAGTCGGCCAGCCAAAGCGGTGAGCTTCAGGCGATGAAAGACGACACCAGTATTTTTATCTACCCAGGCTACCAGTTTAAAACCGTTGATTGCATGGTGACGAATTTCCACCTGCCAGAATCAACGCTTATTATGTTAATCAGTGCGTTTGCTGGTTACGATCACGTGATGGCGGCGTATCAGTCGGCTGTCGAAAATGAATATCGCTTTTTTAGTTATGGCGATGCCATGTTTATTACGCGAAATGAGCAGGCCAAAGGCCCGCAGAGTGAGGAATAAGACGTATGTCAGATAAGCGTCCAGAATGTTTTATGGACTTTGACCTTCACACAACATCAGGTAAGGCGCGTCGTGCAACGCTGACTTTTCCTCGAGGTAAAGTGGAAACGCCAGCGTTTATGCCGGTAGGTACTTACGGTACCGTAAAAGGGATGTTGACCAAAGACATTGAAGAAATTGGTGCCGATATTATTTTAGGTAACACGTTTCACCTTTGGTTGCGCCCAGGCACTGAAGTGGTGAAGGCGCACGGTGACTTGCATGACTTTACTCAATGGAAAAAACCGATTCTAACGGATTCCGGTGGTTTTCAGGTTTTCTCTTTGGGTGAGATGCGTAAGATTACCGAAGAAGGGGTGAGTTTCCGTTCTCCAATTAATGGGTCTAAAGTCTTTTTGAGCCCTGAAATTTCCATGCAGGTGCAAAAAGATTTAGGCTCTGACATTGTGATGATTTTCGACGAATGTACACCTTATCCTGCGACGCCTGAGCGTGCTGCGGATTCCATGCGCATGAGTCTGCGTTGGGCGCAGCGTTCGAAGAAAGAACATGGCGACAGCCCATCGGCGTTGTTCGGTATTATTCAGGGCAGCATGTACGAAAACCTTCGCGATGAATCCTTAGAAGGCTTGGTAGACATCGGCTTTGATGGTTATGCCATTGGCGGTTTGTCAGTGGGTGAGCCAAAAGACGAAATGATGAAGGTGTTGGATTATGTGACGCCGAAAATGCCAGAAGACAAGCCACGCTATTTGATGGGGGTTGGTAAGCCAGAAGATTTGGTGGAAGGTGTGCGTCGCGGTGTCGATATGTTCGATTGCGTGATGCCAACGCGTAATGCGCGTAATGGCCATTTGTTCACTTCTGATGGCGTTGTGCGCATTCGTAATGCCTCAAATCGTCACGATACAGCCCCATTAGATAAAGAATGTGATTGTTACACTTGTAAAAACTTTTCTCGGTCTTATTTACATCATTTGGATAAGTGTCAGGAAATGGTCGGTGCTCAATTGAACACGATTCATAACTTAAGGTATTACCAAACGCTTATGGCGGGATTGCGTCAAGCGCTCGATGAAGGTAGATTTGACGCCTTTGTTGATGAGTTTTATGCGAAGCGTGGCATGGAAACGCCACCTTTGAGTGAATAATAATCAATTTATAATGGCTGCTCATAAAAGAGTGGCCCACAGTTTCATAAACCATTGGAGAGTTTAACACCATGATCTCATTGATCTCATCCGCGTACGCGGCAGATGCAGCACCAGCTAGTGCTGGCATTTTCAACCTAGTGTTGCTTGGCGGCTTTGTCGTTATCTTTTATTTCCTTATGTGGCGCCCACAAGCAAAACGTACTAAAGAGCATAAAAACTTGATTGCTTCTTTGGCAAAAGGAACGGAAGTGGTAACAGGCGGCGGCGTACTAGGTAAAGTATCTCGTGTAGATGATAACTACGTTGTACTAGAAGTTGCTGAGAACATCGAGATGAAGTTCCAAAAGTCTTCAGTAGCGGCTGTGCTACCTAAAGGGACGTTGAAATCCATCTAACCTTCCCTGAAAAGCGCCTTTCTTAGGCGCTTTTCTTATTTTAGTTTGTCTTAATTTTAGGTGTAAGGGATTTTTCATGCTCAACAAGTACCCCTTGTGGAAGTATTTGCTAATTCTTCTTGTATTGGCGTTAGGGGTTATCTACGCCGTACCCAACTTGTATCCGGATGATCCGGCGTTGCAAATTTCCACTCAAAAAACAACGACTGTCGTTGATGAGCGCACATTAGAAAAAGCAAGAGAGGCGCTTTCTGACGCCCATATAAATTTGAAAAAAGCAGAGCTGACCTCTGCTGGTGGTACCTTGCGCTTCAATAGTGGTGAGGACCAATTAGCGGCTAAGCCAGTTGTGGCTGCTGCGTTAGGTGATGGTTATGTGACGGCATTGAACCTTGTTCCAACGACGCCAGATTGGCTGTCGTCTATTGGTGCGGGTCCTGCGAAACTTGGCTTAGACTTACGTGGCGGTGTGCATTTCTTGCTTCAGGTTGATATGCCAGCGGCGCTTAAGCAGAAGCTGGACGTGGCTTCCAGTGAAATGAAAGCAGCGTTGCGTAAGGAACGTGTTCGTTACCGCAGTGTCAGCATTGACAATGGCGTGCTCTCAATTCGTTTCTTGCAAGAGGCGGATCTTGATAAAGCAGAGTCGCTGTTGAAAGATCAATTCAATGAGTACGTTTACAGTACGCGCCAAGACGGTTCGGACTTCTACTTGGACGCAGGCTTTACAGATGCGTCACGTAAAAGCATCGAGTCTTATGCGATCCAGCAGAACTTAACCACATTACGTAACCGTGTTAACGAGTTGGGTGTGGCTGAGCCGTTGGTGCAGCGTCAGGGTAGCGATCGTATTGTAGTGGAATTGCCTGGTGTGCAAGATACTGCAACAGCAAAACGTATTATCGGTGCGACCGCCAACCTTGAGTTCCATCTGGAAGCTGGATTGGATGATAAGGGTGGCGATGTTGAAACCTTGAACTTCCGTAATGGCAGTGGCCGTACGGCGCGTTTAGACAGAGACATTATTATCACTGGTGATAGCGTGTCTGATGCGAGCTCTTCTTTTGATGAAAATGGTCGTCCTCAAGTGAACATTAGCTTGGATTCTAAGGGTGGTCAGAAGATGGCGAAAGTCACGCGTGCGGCAGTGGGTCGTAACATGGCGGTTGTCTTCATTGAGCACAAATCACGGGTTCGCTTTGTTAAAACAGATGGCAAACTGAAAGAAGTTCGTAAGAGCTACAGTGAAAAAGGCATCATTTCTTTAGCGACCATCCAAACCACCTTGGGTAATTCGTTCAGGATTACTGGTCTTGATAGTTCACGCGAATCGTCTGAGTTGGCATTGCTGCTTCGAGCGGGTGCGTTGGCGGCGCCAATTTACTTCGTAGAAGAGCGTACCATTGGGCCAAGCTTGGGTGCTGAAAACATTCATTTAGGTATGGTTTCTGCGCAGATTGGTTTGTTGGTTGTGATGCTGTTTATGTTGGCGTATTACCGACTGTTTGGTTTGTTTGCGAACGTTTCTTTGATCTTGAACGTGGTTTTATTGCTCGCTTGTATGTCGGTTCTAGGGGCAACGTTAACGCTTCCGGGGATTGCAGGTATCGTGCTGACCATGGGGATGGCGGTGGACGCCAACGTGCTCATATTCTCTAGGATCAAAGAGGAGTTGGCGAGCGGAACCCCGAGTCATCAGGCGATTCATTCCGGCTTTAACCGTGCCTTTACGACCATCTTTGATGCCAACATTACGACCTTGTTGGTGGCGATTATCTTGTTCGCCGTCGGTACTGGGTCAGTGAAAGGCTTCGCGGTTACTTTGTCGCTGGGTATTCTTACGTCCATGTTTACGGCGATTGTCGTGACGCGTGCACAAGTTAATCTTGTTTACGGCGGACGTGCTAACAAGAAACTGTACATTTAAGGAGAAAGCCATGAAAGTGACAAAAATTCCATTTATGGCGATGCGTAAAGTCGTGGCCTTGTTCTCGATTACGCTGATCCTTATTTCTATTGCCTCTTTGGCGACCAAGGGTATTAAGTTTGGTTTGGACTTTACCGGCGGTACCTTGATTGAGGTGTCTTATCAGCAAGCACCGCAACTTGATGAGGTGCGTGGTCTGCTGGATAAAGGCGGCTACAGTGACGTTGTTGTGCAGAACTTTGGTTCACCAACGGATGTTGTTGTGCGCATGGCAAATGCTTACACGCCAGAACTGGGTGGTCAGGTATTGTCTACTCTTGAAGACAACGGCAATGTGTCTGTGTCTTTGAAGCGTTCTGAGTTTGTGGGTGCGCAAGTGGGTGAAGAGTTACGAGAGCAGGGCGGCTTAGGTATGTTGCTGGCGCTGTTGATCGTGATGATTTACGTTGCGGTGCGTTTCCAGTTTAAGTTCTCATTGGCATCGGTGATTGCCTTGGTTCACGATGTGACCATTACATTGGGTTTCTTCTCTTTGTTCGGTTACGAATTCGATTTAACCGTATTGGCGGCGATTCTTGCGCTGATTGGTTACTCGTTGAATGACACCATTGTGGTCTGTGACCGGATTCGGGAAAACTTCCGTATTCTGCGTGACATCAAGCCTTATGACTTGATTAACTTATCGATCAACCAAACGCTGGGACGTACTATTATCACGTCCTTAACCACCTTGTTTACCTTGTTTGTGTTGTTCTTCTACGGTGGCGAGTCGATTCATAACTTCTCGCTAGCGCTCTTGTTCGGTATTCTTATCGGTACGTACTCTTCTATCTTTGTGGCGGCGAACTTGCTACTCACGATGAAGGTAACCCGAGAAGATCTTATTCCTGCACCAAAAGAGCAGTTAGAAGACGAGTTGCCATAGCATTACTGCGTTGCGGACACTGTGCCGCGACGCTTGTTTTCAAGGCAGCCTATTTCAAGGTTATCCTGTTTGAGAGTCAAAAAAAGCCTGCTTATTGCAGGCTTTTTATTGTCTAAAATCTAGTGTCGCAGCGTCAATGGCTTATTTGATGGTGCCAAATGGCATGCCCATGGTGGTTGGGGTTTCTGCTTGCAGGCTTTCTTCCCAGTTCACGGCGTCTTTGCCAAATAATACAATGGCCGTAGAGCCTAGCTTAAAGCGGCTCATTTCTTCGCCTTTCTTAATCACTACGTCATTAAGGGCGCTGTAATCCCAAGTCACCACATTTTTGTTAAAAGGGGTGACTTGGCCTGCCCAGACGGTCTCTATGCTGGCCACTATCATGGCGCCCACAAGAATCACGGCCATGGGGCCTGCTTCGGTATCAAATAGGCATACGGTGCGTTCGTTACGAGCGAAAACGCTGGGTATCTGCTCAGCCGTTACCTTGTTGACAGAGAACAGCTTGCCAGGGATGTGGATCATCTTGGTGAGTTTGCCTGTTAGAGGCATGTGCACGCGGTGGTAGTCTTTTGGCGACAAATACACGGTTGCAAAAGAGCCGCCTAGAAATTGATCGGACAAAGCGGCATCGCCACCCAATAAGCTTGTTAGGCTGTAGTGATGACCTTTGGCTTGCAATATGGTGCCATGCTCGATGTTGCCAAGCTGGCTGATAGCGCCGTCAGCCGGGCAGGCAATGCTGTTGCTTTCTTCACTGATAGGGCGAAGCTCAGGGCGAATTGCGCGGGTGAAGAAATCATTAAAATTGCGATAAGACAGTGGATCACTGTTGATCGCTTGAGACATGTCTACTTGGTATTTTTTAATAAATTGAGTAATGAAGGTGTTCTTAACCCAAGATGTTTCGCATTCTGCAATTTTTCCTATCACTCTGGAAAGGGTTTTTTGAGGTGTTATTTGTTGCGCGAACGCAAAAAGTTGATCTTTGGTCACAAGTTTTTCCTAGTCTAAAGTGTCTTTCTTGGGTTGTGGCTAATCAGCATCACAATCTTTTTTAAATTTGAATAATCTTTATCGTTGAAGCCATTCGATGTGGTTAGCCAAAAAATGCCAGTTTCCGTTTCTGATATCGGTGTGGACGCGAGTATTAAATGGCCATTTTGATCAATAAGGCTGTCTGCTAGATAAGGAAGGTCGTTTATCAAGTCCGACAATGTGCTTCCTTGGCAGTGAATAGCAGAACGTTTTTGGATCATTTTTTTAAACAGTGACGATGGCATGTTCCATTTTACATTTTTGATGATGCTAACGTCTTGCCCATATTGCATGGCGGGGCTGATTTTACCGTCGGTGTGCTTGAGTAAAATAGCCTGCTGGGCATTGGGTATGGTGAGTTTAATGGTTTTAAGGGCTAGATTCAGTTTTTCTTTTGTTTTTAACGCCGGATTGCTCAGTTGTGTTTTGAGCTTATCCATTGCAGACCTAGGAATGTGAGCAGGCGCTGCTTTTTTAGTGCGAACTGGTGAGTACAGAGTGGGCGATAATAGCTGACAGGCAAGTGGCACTTTGGCGGTGTGTAGATAAAGGGTCGCGGCCTCAGCACAACCTAGATGGGCGTTCTGGATTGCTTTGCCTAAGTAATCGTGGGTGATGGTGGCAATCACTCGGTAGTAAAAATGCAGCGTGTTGCCTTGCCAGCCGTGCAATAACGCCTCTTGGATGAGCTTGTTGGCACAATAAACAAACATTAACGGGCTGTTTGCTAAGATCGTTAGTCGTTTGTCTTCGATAAAACCTGGAAGCTGATCGGGGGTGTGGCTGAGCCTTGCTAATGTTTTGAGCTCTTCGTTGCTGGGCACATGGCTGGTTAGAAAAGACTCTATAATAGCGCGAGGCGCGTTCCAGTATTTGCACATGTGCACGGTGATTTCATCAATCCGACAGCCGAGTACGCTTATTTCTGCTTGGGCGGCGTTTTCGCCTGCGGCAAGTTTGCTTTGTAGGCGTTCCATGACAGGGTAGGCAAAAAACCACATTAACCAGCGCGGTGTGTTTCTAAAAAAAGTTATCCAAAAGATCTCTTCGTGCTCGGTGCTTTTTCCGCTGGCCCAGCGATTGGCGATGCCAGCGGCTTCGTAGCTGGTTTGTATCTCTTGCAAGAAGGCGACGTGGGCTGGATTGCTGTTAGAGTGTGTGTAGGGCGACAGGTCTGTAAAGCTCTGCTTGATGCCGTTCATGCCAAGCATGGAGCCTGCGTGATAAGGGTTTTTTATCTCGCCGCGTTTGTTTGGGATGATTTTGTTTGCTTGATTAAGCAGAGCAAAGGCGACAAGTGGCTCTCGTTTGATTTTTGTTTGTAGGTTTTCAATGGTAGCATCTGGATGCGATATGTGTTTCTTTAAGCTCGCTAAGTTTTCGGACCTAACAGGTAGCTTGTGATCCTTAAGAAAACGTAGCCATTTGTTGAGGCCGTAAGGTGACTTGTCTTTCATAGGTCGCTGCATTAAAAGCTCTAAAATACTTGATTCCATTAATCATACTGTATATTTATTAAAGAGCATACTTTGTCATATTAAGGAAGAATATATGTTTGCGTTAGCGGGCATGCTGATTGTTATTATCAGTGTAGTAAGTGGCTATCTAGCATCGCACGGTAATATGGCTGTTCTATGGCAGCCGTTTGAAATTCTCATCATTTGTGGTGCCGCTTTGGGTGCATTCATGATGGCGAACCCTTTCTCCTTGCAGAAAAAAGTACTTTCTATGGCGCCTCAGGTGATTACCGGGAGCCGTCATAATAAAACATTTTATCTCCAGCTTTTGGGGTTGATCTATTCTTTGTTTCAGAAAAGCCGTCAAGATGGCTTCTTGGCCATTGAGGATGATATTGAGTCGCCTTTCACGAGTGAATTATTTGCTCGCTTTCCTGATGTGTTGAGGGATCACGAGATAGTGAACTTCTTAACCGATAATTACCGCATATTCACGCTAACTGGGCTTCCTGCTTATGAGCTTGAAGCGATTATGGATTCTGAGATCGAGCAAATTGGTGAAGAGCTGTTGGCGCCGAGTCATGCGGTGAATCGAGTGGCGGAGGCCTTACCTGGGTTTGGTATTGTGGCCGCGGTGTTGGGGATTGTCATTACCATGGGGTCGATTGGCGGCCCTATGACTGAAATAGGCAACCATGTGGCGGCGGCGTTGGTGGGAACCTTTTTGGGTATTTTCTTTGCTTATGGGTTTATTGGCCCAGCTTCTGCGCATTTGGAAAATTTAGGGGCTCATGAGTTAAAAGCCTACTTGTGCATTAAGTCGTGCTTGATTTCTGTTGTGTCAGGTTACGCGCCACCGGTTGCTGCTGAAACCGGCCGTAAGTTATTGCCGCCAGAAATGAGACCAAGCTTTATTGAGCTGTCTGACCAATTGAAACAGTACCGATGAGTGCATCGCGGTTGATGGAAGTGGAGGCTGTTTTATGGCGGTAGGTTCTGGCGACATCATTATTCGTCGCGTAAAAAAAGTCAAAAAAGGCGGTCATCATGGTGGGGCTTGGAAAATAGCCTTAGCGGATTTTGCGTTGGCCATGATGGCTTTTTTCTTGGTGTTGTGGGTGATCAACGTTGCCTCTCCTCAAGAGTTGGTGGTGATTCAAGGTTATTTTAACGACCCTCTTGGGCAGTCAAAGTCAGGCTTTAGTGCTGAGCCGATTGATTTAGGCGGCAGTCCGGCAAAAAGTACGGAAAAGAAGTTGGACCTTGATTTACCTGACCCAGGAAGTACAAAAGAGCTGAATAAGCAGACAGAAAAAGCCAAAGACGACAGTCAGAAAGAGCTGGAGGAAATGAATCGAACGCTGCAGGCTGATCTTAAAAATATGAATTTAAGCAACGCCTTAATGAACAATATTCGCATTGAAATTACCCCTCAAGGGGTGCGGATTACCTTGTTGGATGATCCAGATAAGCCAATGTTTGAGCGCGGCAGTGCGCAGTTTATTCCAGACTTTGAAAACATCTTGCTGAGTATGGCGCCTATTTTTGCCAAGGTGAGTAATCCTATTACGATCACTGGGCATACGGATTCGGTAAAATTTGGTGGTAATGGATTGGATAACTGGGATTTGTCTTCGCGTCGAGCCAATGCCGCCAGAAAAATCTTGGAAGAAGGCGGAGTGGAGGATCGTCGAGTGGCGCAAGTAATCGGTTTGTCTGATACGGTGCCGTACAATCGAGTGGACCCAAATAGCCCAGAAAACCGTCGTATTAGCATTACATTGCTGACCGATTCCGCTTATAAAACCTTGTTAAAGCGCAATGAGCTGAATTACGGCCCAACGATTAAGCAAGCAGATTTGAAGTTGTCGCCTGAGTCTGTTTTCTAAGCAGAGGGTTGCTTGGGAGTGCTGGGTGATAAAGCATAACGCCTTCGTTTAGAAGGCGTTATTGTCTCGGATGGACTGCTTGATTCTTAGGTAGCTTTCGAAGCGGTGTTGCTCTATTTCGCCTTTTTCAAGGGCTTCTAGAATAGCGCAGCCAGGCTCTTTTTCATGGGCACAGTCTCTAAATCGGCAATAGCCAATGTGCGGACGAAACTCAATGAAACCATTTAACAATTCGTCTTCTGAAATATGCCACAAGCCAAATTCCCGGATACCAGGTGAGTCGATAAGATCTCCCCCTTTAGGCATGTGGAATAGGCGAGCCGCCGTTGTGGTGTGAACGCCTTTCTTTCTTTTTTGCGACAATTCCCCGACCGTGATGTCCACGCCAGGCAGCAATGTGCTGATTAAAGAGGATTTCCCCACTCCAGACTGACCAACAAAGACGCTGGTTTTGTTTTGCATAAAATCGTATAGGGATTCCATGCCAGCTTGATTGGAAATTGACGTGCGAATGATTTGGTAGCCGAGCTTCTCGTAGGTGCTCATTAGTGTGTCGAGCCCAGCTTTGTTTTTCTCGTTGATCAGGTCGCTTTTGTTGAGCAAGATAACCGGTGGAATGCCCACTGTTTCTGCGGCGACCAAATAGCGGTCGATCAGGTTCGCGTGCGCTTCTGGTTCAACGGCAATCACAATGACAATGTGGTCTATGTTGGCGGCCACGGGTTTGAGTCGGCCGTGCATGTCCGGACGAGACAGGGAGGTAACGCGAGGGGTGGTCGCAACCACAACACCGCCTTCGTTCTGTTTTGGACGCCAAATCACCTTGTCGCCAGTAACGAGCTGGCCTAGATTGGCGCGCAAATTACAGCGTGTCGCGACGCCTATGAAAGGTTCTTGGATACCCTCAACTTCCACCTGGGTGCCAAAGTGCGACAAGATAATTCCGCTTGTCTCTGGGCCAAGATCTGAAGACTGTAAGACCTCTTCGGCGCGCTCATCGCGCTTTTGTGTGCGTTCTACGCGTTCTTTTTGAATTCTTTCAATTCGCCAAGTTTGTTGTTTGGTTAGTTTTCGCTTCGACATTAGATTCGACTGGTCATATAGTAAGGGGCATAGAGTATAATGCTTAGCATTGATAATAAAGGATTTGGACGAAGATGAGCTTTAGTAATGAAAATTTAGTGTGGATTGATCTAGAAATGACCGGATTGGATCCTGAGAAAGAAACCATTATCGAAATTGCCACTGTGGTAACCGATAAAAATCTTAATGTGCTGGCGAAAGGTCCGAATCTTGTTATTCATCAAGAAAAAGCCGTTATGGACGCCATGGATGAATGGTGTACCCAGCATCATGGTGAGTCAGGATTGACGGCACGCGTTTTGTCATCAGACATCAGTATGGCGCAAGCAGAGTCAGAAACCATTGCGTTTTTAGAGCAATATTTACCCGCTGGCGCGTCGCCAATTTGTGGGAATAGTGTGGGCCAAGATCGTCGCTTTTTATACCAGTATATGCCGAAGCTGGAAGCGTTTTTCCATTATCGATATATTGATGTGAGTACGATTAAAGAGTTGGCAAGACGCTGGAAGCCAGAGGCGTTAGAAGGGTTTACTAAGAAAGGGGCACATTTGGCGCTGGATGATATTATGGAGTCCATTGGTGAGTTGCAGCACTATCGAAAAACCATGTTTGGCCTCGCGTAATCGCTGAGCTTTGCTTTTTGAAAGGCGCGCTTAACCAGCGCGCCTTTTTTATAGAATGGCGGATAGGCCATCGTAAGTAAGTTTGAGCCCCGTTAAAAATAAAAACACAAAGATGCACTTAAAAAACACGTCAGAAGGCAGTTTGTAGTGTAGCCAGGCGCCCAATTGAACACCCAGATAGGCCAGTGGAGCGAAGCTTAGAGACAGTAACACTGTGTGAGTATTAAATTCTCCGAGCAAGGTGTATGGGATCAGTTTTACGTAGTTGATGGTGGCGAAAATAACCGCGGCGGTGGCCACATAGCGTGTTTTATCGAGCTTTGCTCTTAACAGGTAAACGCTCATTGGTGCGCCACCGGCATGGGCAATAAAACTGGTGAAACCACCGAGTGTGCACCAGGCGTTTGCCGCGATAAAGCCGAGCGGGTTAAGGGTGCGTTTTCGTTTTTCGGTTGGCCATGAGTTAATGGAAAAGCCAATGGCAATGACCCCGACTAACGTCTTTAGCCAGTCTTCAGAAAACCAATTGGCTGTTAAACCGCCAATAATCACGCCTATAATGGCCGGTGGAATGCATTTTTTAAGTTGTGTTGTGTCCCATTTTTTCCAGAACTTTTGCACGGTAAAAAGATCCATAAGACATAATATAGGAAGCATGATGGCGGCTGCGTGCATGGGGGAGGTTGTTAGTGAGATCAGTGGGACGGCGAGAATGCCAAATGCCCCTGAAAAGCCGCCTTTAGAAATGCCAGTTAGTACAACCGCAATCGCAATAAGTGAAATAAGTAGCCAATCCATAGATAACCTTAGCGTGTATTTATAGGTGATGAAGATGATCAAACATATTGGAAGCTTTGTTGCTCAGCCAGTGTTCACCGTGGCGGCCATCAGGCAAATAGAAAAGCGTCTGTTTGCGGCTGAGAGGGACCCTTTTGCTGTGATGCAGCGTGCAGCCCAAATGCTGTTTAAGCATATTGCCATAAATTGGCCCGATTCCCAGCACTTTGTCATTGTGGTTGGTGGTGGCAATAATGGCGGCGATGGTCTTCTATTGGCGCGCTTATTAAAACAAGCTGAGTTGAATGTATTGGTTTTGGATTGTGCAAAAACCGAACGACGGGGTGATGCACTAAAAGCGTTTGATTTGGCGCTTGCGGATGGTGTGGACATCGAACCATTTGACGCTCTGCGTGAATGCGTTGGGTCTGTGGTGGTTGATGGTGTGCTGGGCATTGGTGCGCGTTTACCGCTTGACGACGCTTTGTGTTCGGTTGTTGATTGGATTAATCGTGCGAAGCGAGCTGGTGCCTCGGTAATGGCCATTGATTTACCCACGGGGGTGGATGCCGATACAGGTTATGCGCAAGCGTACGTGGCGGCGGATATTACCCTGTCCATGGTGCAGCCTAAAATTGGTCATGTCTTAGGGTTGGGAAGCATTGCCTCGGGGCGCTTGGTTAATGAGGCTTTAGGGTCGAATGCCTTGTTGTCCGCCATGTCAGAGGGGGATCGTTCGTCTCTTGCTGTTGCCTCTTTTTCCGAGCAAATTGATTGGTTTGATGTGGCCCAGTTAGCTAAGCATAAGCCTTGTCCGCGTTTTGCCGACAGCCATAAAGGGCGCTATGGGCATGTGGCCGTGTTTGGCGGCGATCATGGTTACGGTGGAGCAGCGATTATGGCCAGTGAAGCGGCGGCGAAATCGGGCGCTGGTACGGTTGCTTTGATGACTCGTGGTGAACATGTGGCGGCTTCTCTGGTTAGAAACCCTAATGTCATGGCGTTCGACCTTGCCCATGAGCGAGCAATGTCATTGGGTATTCGAAAAGACACTGTGGTGGTGCTTGGGCCAGGTTTGGGTCGAGAGGAATGGGGGGAGGCGTTATTTCAGCGTGTGATGGCGTTGTCCCTGCCGTTGGTTTTGGACGCGGATGGGTTGTTTTGGTTGGCGCAATTGAGTGATGTAAGCTTGCCCGAGGGGTCTGTTATTACCCCCCATTTGGGTGAGGCTGCTCGGCTATTAGGTTGGCGTATCGATGCCATTAACCGTTCTCCTATTGAGGCGAGTGTGGCGTTGGCGAAGCAATACGCTTGTGTGGTGGTGTTAAAAGGCCTAGCGTCTGTGATAGCAAATCCCCAAGGGCAGGTTTATATTGCGGGAAAATCTGAGCCAGTGCTGTCCAAGGGCGGATCTGGTGATGTACTGAGCGGTATGTTGGGTGCGACACTTGCGTATTATAAAACGCCTTTAGAGGCTGCTTTAATGGCGGTTTCTTGGCACAATTATGCCGCCGGCGAAATGGCTGGAAAGAGAGGGGTTCATCGTGCTCAGCCCTATGATGTATTAGAGTATTTGGATTGAATTATCAGACACTATTGAGGAATAACGAGTTAATGCAGGTTGAAAAAGAAATTTACGGCGAAGAAGCGATGGAAGCATTTGGTGCGAGCTTAGCGCAAGCCTTTGAAAAAGGGGTGGTTGTATACCTTGAAGGTGACTTGGGAATGGGTAAAACCACCATGGTTCGAGGTGTGTTGCGTGGTTTAGGGTACGAAGGGCCTGTCAAAAGTCCAACCTATACGATCGTTGAGCCTTATGAGTTTACCGGGCTTGAGGTGTTTCACTTTGACTTGTATCGAGTGGGGGATGCTGAAGAGTTAGAGTACATGGGCATTAGAGACTATTTTTCTGATCAAGGTTTGTGCCTGATTGAATGGGCCGAAATGGGCCAAGGTGTCTTGCCTGACGCGGATGTGGTTGTGTCTATTGAGCGCATTGCGCAAGGTCGTAAGGTGTTAGTGGAGGCGGGGACAAAGAGAGGACAGTTGGCGCTCAGTGGTTTGGCTAACGCGTTAAATTGATTGCCCCGTTAATGTCTTTCTTCTGACTAAGATTGAGATCCACTTAGTCAGCAGTTATAGTGTGTCACATATACTAGCTAGCTGTCTGATATGCATAATAAATTTCGCACTTACCTGTTTGTTTTCTGCCATTTTTTTTTGTTGTTGGTGTCTTTTGATGTATCGGCGGCAGAAATTCGTGATATTAGAGTAGGGCAACAAGCCGGTGTTACCCGTTTGGTTTTTGAGTTGTCTGCTGCGTCGGAGCATCGGATGTTTCCGTTGTCTAACCCCGACCGCGTGGTGTTGGATATTAGTAAGGTTCAATTGAGTGAAAAGGTCGTTAACAATTTATCGGCCTTATCCTCTGGGGTGCTGATGCGAGTGCGCTACGCGCGTCGTAACGATGGGGTTCGTTTTGTGTTGGACTTGTCACAGCAAGTTCGAGCGAAAAGCACCGTATTAGCGGCCAGTGGTGGTTATGGTCCACGCATTTTAGTGGAGCTTAGTTATGGCAAAAAGCAAGTTGCCAAAACGGTTAAAAGCTTGGCGAGCATTGAGAGCGCTAAACGCGATATTGTAATCGCCATCGACCCAGGGCATGGGGGGAAAGACCCAGGTGCTCTTGGTAAATATCGAGTGCGTGAGAAAGACATTGTGTTGTCTATTGCGAAAGAGCTGGCCAGGCGAATCAACAAGGTGGATGGTTTTAAGGCGGTATTGACGCGCTCCACGGATGTTTTTTTGAAGTTGCGTGACCGCTCTAAAGTGGCGCGTGAGGCGAATGCAGATTTAATGGTTTCTATCCATGCGGACTCTTTTACTCGGGCGAGCGCGCACGGTGCTTCGGTGTGGGCGCTGTCATTAAGTGGTAAGTCCTCTGAAATGGGGCGATGGTTAGCGCAACAAGAAAACTCAGCCGACCTTGTGGGCGGCATATCGCTGGATGATAAGGATCAGTTGTTGGCAGAAGTACTGTTGGATATGTCGATGAACTCCACCATTCAAATGAGTTTGAATGTGGGGAATAGTGTTCTGAATGATTTAAAAGGCGTGGCTCGACTTCATAAAAGCTCGGTTCAGCAAGCGGGTTTTGTGGTGTTAAAATCCCCAGACATTCCTTCTATCTTGATTGAAACCGGTTTTGTTTCGAATGGCACCGAGGCTAAAAATTTATCCAGCAAAACTTACCGTTATAAACTGGCGTCGGCTATTTCGAGCGGCATTGTTGGGTATTTTACAAAAAATGCACCAAAAGGAAGCTTGGTGGCATGGAAGCAGCAGCGTCATGCTGGTTACGCTTACACTGTGGCCAAGGGAGACACGCTTTCTCAAATTGCGCGACGTAATAATGTTTCTCTGAGTGCGTTAAGAAGTGCTAATTCGCTTAAAAACGATGTAATTTGGATTGGCCAGAAACTTCTTATTCCCGCAAGTTAATCTTTACTGGTTTCTGCCTTTTGGCAGGGGCCTTTTCTCAATAAAAGGCAGTTCATGCAAAGAATTAATCTTTTATCCCCTCGTTTAGCAAACCAAATTGCCGCTGGTGAAGTGGTTGAGCGTCCTGCCTCTGTGGTGAAGGAGTTGCTTGAAAACAGTTTGGATGCCGGAGCGACCCAGCTTGATATCGATGTTGAGCAGGGCGGCGTGAGGCGTATCAAAATTCGTGATAACGGCGTGGGTATATTGAAGGACGATTTGTCGTTGGCGTTGAGTCGTCATGCGACCAGTAAAATCATTACACTCGATGATTTGGAAGCCGTACGAACGCTGGGTTTTCGTGGTGAGGCGTTGGCGAGTATCAGTTCTGTGTCGCGTTTGCATTTGACCTCACAGGCAGAAGGCGAAGTTGAGGCTTGGCGGGTGGAAACCGAAGGTAAGGATATGAGCACTTCTGTGCGCCCTGCCTCTCACCCGAAAGGCACGACGATAGATGTGCGCGATTTGTTTTTTAATACCCCAGCGCGTCGCAAGTTTTTGCGCACGGAAAAAACCGAATTCAACTATCTTGAAGAGGTGGTGAAACGACTGGCATTGAGTCGCTACGATACAGGCTTTCGATTAAGCCATAACGGTAAGCAAATTTACGACCTGCGCCCGGTGACCGATCAGTTGCATGCTGAGCACAGATTGGCCAGTTTGTTGGGTAAAAAATTCATTGAAAATGCGCTGACCATTGATGTGGAAGCCGCCGGCTTGCGTTTGTGGGGGTGGATTGGTTTGCCGACTTTTTCTCGCTCTCAAGCCGACCTTCAGTATTTCTTTGTTAATGGTCGTGTGGTCAAGGATAAGCTGGTGGCGCATGCGGTAAGGCAGGCGTATCGAGATGTTTTGTACAACGGTCGACACCCTACGTTTGTGTTGTATTTGGAATTAGACCCTGCAACGGTGGATGTCAATGTGCACCCAACGAAGCATGAAGTACGCTTTCGTGATGGCCGTTTGGTGCATGACTTTTTGTTCAGTCGTATTCATAAGGCGATTGCGGATGTGCGACCTGAGTCCGAAACTGAAGGGGCGAGTGAGGGCGGTCTGAGTGTTTCTCAGGGTGTCGCGCAACCAGAAGCGGCGATTACCGAACAATCCGCGTTGCCTCTGGCGAATCGCCCGGTGAACAGTACCGATTGGATGCGCGCGCCTCAGTCTCGTGTGGCAGTGGATCAGGTGGCGGGCCAACTCGAAGGCATGCGAAGCTTGTCTGGTTATGCGAATGACTATGCGTCATCTGGTGGTTATGCGTCGGCGGCTGGTAATGAGCAGGTTGACCCTTTGACCGGTGAGATTCGGCAAACCCCAGCGCCATCGCTGAATGTGGCGACAGGTTTTGCTGGCAGTGTACAAGAAGAATACCAAACGGTTCCTCCTTTGGGTTTCGCGGTTGCCCAGTTGCACGGTGTTTATATTTTATCGGAAAGTGAAAATGGTTTGATTCTGGTGGATATGCACGCAGCGCACGAGCGCATTGTGTATGAGCGAATGAAGACCTCGTTCTATGAAAAAAGCATCGCCACTCAGCCGTTATTAGTGCCTATCAATGTGTCTGTGTCGCAAAGCGAGGCGGATCTGGTAGAGGAAAATGGCGAGGTATTCTCTGCGTTTGGCTTTAGGGTTGAGCGCACCGGTCTAGAAAGTGTCATGGTGCGCGAAGTGCCGATTATTCTTATTAAAGCGGATACTGAAGCCTTAGTGCGTGATGTGATCAGCGATCTGTCTGCAAATGGGGTGTCTGACCTGTTAGAGGCTAGGGCGAATGAGTTGATGGCGACCATGTCTTGTCATGGTGCGGTGCGTGCCAATCGTAAATTGACGATTGCTGAAATGAACAGCTTGCTGCGCGACATGGAAATTACCGAGCGAAGCGGTCAGTGCAATCACGGTCGCCCGACTTGGACTCAGATGACAATGTCTGATCTTGATAAACTATTTTTGCGAGGGCGCTAGTATGGCAAAGCCAAGTGTTGTGTGTTTGATGGGGCCAACGGCGTCTGGTAAAACTGGGTTGGCGGTTGAGCTGGCGCAAAATCATGGTTATGAAATTATCAGTGTTGATTCTGCTTTGGTGTACAAGGGGATGGATATTGGGACGGCTAAGCCGGACGCCAGCACATTGGCGAAAGCTCCCCATCGCCTTATTGATATCATTGACCCTTTGGAATCGTATTCGGCGGCGGACTTTGTTGAGGACGCGGTGACGCAATCTCAGGAGATTATCGCGGCGGGTAAAACGCCTTTGTTGGTTGGCGGAACCATGATGTACTTTAACGCCTTGCAAAAAGGGTTGGCGCCACTACCAAGTGCGGATGACAAAATCAGAGCGGATCTTGAGCAAGAGGCGATGGAGAAAGGCTGGCCTGCGCTGCATGAGGAGTTGGCGCGAGTGGATCCTGAGTCGGCTTTGCGAATTCACCCGAATGACCCTCAGCGTTTGCAAAGAGCGTTAGAGGTGTATCGAGTATCGGGCCGATCAATGACGCAATGGTGGTCTGAGCAGACACCTGTTTCATTGCCGTTTGAGATGGTGAATTTGGCGGTCATGCCAAAAGAAAGAAGCGTGCTTCATGCACGAATCGAGCAGCGCTTTTACGACATGATGGATCAAGGCTTTTTGCAAGAAGTGGAATCCTTGTATGGGCGTGGTGATTTGTCTATTGACCTTCCTTCTATGCGCTGTGTTGGTTACCGTCAGCTATGGCACTATTTAAATGGTGACGATTTGCTTGAAGATGCTATCTTTAAGGGAGTGGTTGCTACTCGCCAGCTAGCGAAAAGGCAGCTAACTTGGCTGCGAGGCTGGGAGGATTTGATGATTTTCGACAGTTTGGCAAAAGATCTTATTCCTCAGGCCTTGAATTACATAGAAAGCAGGATTATATAGGGGAAATACAGAAAGATTTCGTGTACTATCTACCGTATTGTTTTACTAAGATTAATTTTATTTTTTGCGCTTGCTAAAGGAGATTCCAATGTCGAAAGGGCAATCATTACAAGACCCTTATCTAAATGTTTTACGTAAAGAGAGAGTGCCTGTTTCTATCTTTCTTGTAAACGGTATTAAACTTCAAGGCCAAATCGAATCCTTTGATCAGTTTGTGATTCTTTTGAAAAACACCGTTAGTCAAATGGTATACAAGCATGCCATTTCTACTGTTGTGCCTTCTCGTACTATACGCGTCCCTTCTCCTGATCAGCCGGAAGACGCTACTGAATAGTTTGCTGTTAACAGGGCAAACTGAGGAATATTAATTTGTTTTTTGAACGCCCCGATAGTGGTGATATTGCAGTATTGGTTCATATGGATTTTCACGATCAGCGTGTGTCCTATGGACCGGAAGAGTTTGTTGAGCTTTCCATCTCAGCGGGTGCGGATCCGATAGCGGTTGTTACCGGATCTCGTCTGCGACCTGATTCCAAATATTTTGTCGGTACCGGCAAATTAGATGAAATCAAAGGTATTGTTGATCGAGAAGGGGCAGAAGTCGTCCTTTTTGATCACTCCTTATCTCCTTCCCAAGAACGAAATCTAGAAAATTTCTTAAATTGTCGTGTGCTTGATCGCACAGGATTGATTTTGGATATTTTTGGCCAGCGTGCGCGATCCCATGAAGGTAAGTTACAAGTGGAATTGGCCCAGCTTCAGCATATGTCGACAAGACTGGTGAAAGGTTGGACTCACTTGGAACGCCAGAAAGGTGGTATCGGTGTACGAGGCGGCCCAGGTGAAACCCAGCTTGAAACAGACCGTCGTTTGTTGCGTGAGCGTATCAAGTCCATTCAAAAACGTTTGGATAAGGTAAATTCTCAGCGTGATCAAAACCGTCGAGCGCGTTCTCGTTCTGCGGTGCCGACTGTGTCTTTGGTGGGTTACACCAACGCGGGCAAGTCTACTTTGTTTAATCGTGCTACCGGCGCGGATGTGTATGCCGCTGACCAATTGTTTGCAACCTTGGATCCGACGTTACGACGCTTGGACTTAGAGCAAATTGGTTCTGTGGTGTTGGCCGATACAGTTGGTTTCATTCGACAGTTGCCGCACCGCTTGGTAAAAGCGTTTCAGGCGACATTGAAAGAGTCTTCTGAGGCGGATCTGTTGCTTCACATTGTGGATGCGGCGGATATATCACGAGATGAAAACATCGCGGAAGTGGAAAGTGTACTGAAAGAAATTGGCGCTGATGAAGTGCCGACGTTAAGAGTGTTTAATAAAATTGATATGTTGCCAGGCTCAGAAGCTCGAATAGATCGAGATGCGGATGGCAAACCTGTTCGGGTGTGGGTGTCAGCTCGCGATGGATTGGGTATTGAATTATTACAGCAAGCGATTGCGGAACTTTTGGCGGAAGATGTACTCAATGAAACGCTGGTATTACCAAATGAATATGGCCGCTTAAGGGCCATGTTGTTTGAGCAAGGAGCGGTTCGCTCCGAACGCTATGATGAATTTGGGCAATCTGTGTTAGAAGTTAGGTTGCCAAAAAAGGACTATTTACAAATACTAGCGCGTGCTGGAATGTCTGAAGATCAGATTGAAGCTGCATAACTCAAGATTTGATTATCATTAAAATAAAGTGGAGATGTAGTATGGCCTGGAATGAACCGGGTAATAACGACAAGGACCCATGGAATCCGGATAAAAACCGTACAGATGGGGATCGCCCAAACGACGGTCGTGATAAGGATTCCAATAGTAATGACCCATGGGGTCGTCAAACAGGCAGTGGCAATGATCAAAGTCCGCCTGATCTTGACGAAGCTTTTAGAAAGCTTATGGGGATGCTAGGCGTCAAGAAAGGCCGTAAAGGCGGTTCTGGCGGTGGTGGTGATTCTGGTTTTTCTGGAAAATTTGGTAGTGGCTTAGTTGCCATCGTGTTGATCGCTTTGCTTGGTTTATGGGCAGCGTCAGGCGTATACCAGGTGGATCAGCAAGAGCGTGGTGTTGTTCTAAGATTGGGTAAGTACTACGAAACAGTAATGCCTGGTCTACATTGGAATGCGCCATTAATAGATTCTGTTAGTAAGGTGAACGTGACAAAAGTACGTTCTCATGATCATAAAGCGCTGATGTTAACGGTTGATGACAACATTGTTGATGTAAGTGTTTCTGTGCAGTACTCAGTAGAAAATCCAAAAGATTTCCTTTTGAATGTGCGTGATCCTGAAGAGTCTCTTGCTCAAGCGACAGAAAGTGCTTTGCGCCATGTTGTTGGTAGTTCTGAAATGGATCAGATTTTGACGGAAGGTCGTGAGTTGCTTGCGTCAGAAGTTAAGGTGCGTCTACAGGATTACAATAATGCTTACGGTACCGGTTTATTGATCTCTAAAGTTAACGTTGAAAACACGCAAGCGCCAACGCAAGTGCAAGAAGCGTTTGATGATGTTATTAAAGCGAAAGAAGATGAATTGCGTGTTCGTAATGAGGCGGAGTCTTACGCTAATGGTGTGATTCCTGAAGCGCGTGGTAAAGCACAGCGAATTCGTGAAGAAGCCGAAGCTTATCGCTCTGAAATAGTGGCGCGTGCGAGTGGTCAGGCCGATCGTTTTGATCGCCTCTACCGTGAGTATGTGAAAGCACCAGATGTGACGCGTCGTCGTCTCTATATCGAAACAATGGAATCTGTTTATAAAGATACCAATAAAGTCGTTGTGGATACAAAAGACGGTAACAATATGATGTACCTGCCTCTAGATCAGTTGATGAAAAATCAAGCTTCAGGAAGCAAGGTAGACGTTAAGTCTCTTGATTCTGGCAGTATTGGCACGATAACGGATCAAGTAATTGATGAGATTCGTAAGCGCCAAGGTACGACGGTAAATAGACAGGGGAGAAACTAATGAAAGGACTTTCTTTTTCAATTCTATTTGCTGCACTGATTGCCATTTTGGTTGCGTCTCAGACTTTGTATGTCGTGAAAGAGACTCAGCGCGCTGTCGTGCTTAAATTTGGTGAGATTGTTGAAGCGGATGTTCAGCCGGGTCTTCATTTTAAGATCCCTGTTGTAAATGATGTGAAGAAATTTGATTCACGTATTTTGACAATGGATTCTCGTCCACAGCGTTATTTAACACTTGAGAAGAAAGCGGTCATCGTTGATTCTTATGTTAAATGGAAAATTGAATCGGTTGCTAAGTTTTATCAGGCGACTTCAGGTGATGAATTTGTGGCTAACCGAGTGCTTTCTTCTCGAGTAGATACAGGTTTGCGTAACCAGTTTGGTGAGCGCACCATGAATGAAGTGGTTTCTGGTCAGCGTGATCAGTTGATGACAGAGCTTCGCGATAATTTGGATAAAGTAGCTCAGTCTGAGTTGGGTATCAAAATTGTTGATATTCGAGTTAAGCGAATCGAGTTACCGCCAGATGTGAGTGAGTCTGTTTACCAGCGTATGAGAACGGAACGTGAGCGTGAAGCACGCGAGCACAGATCGAAAGGTCTTGAGTTGGCGGAAGGTATCCGAGCGGATGCAGATCGTCAGCGTGTGGTTCTTGAAGCGGAAGCTCAACGTGATGCGGAAATGATTCGCGGTGACGGTGATGCGCAAGCGGCTGCTATTTATTCTAAAGTCTACAAGCAAGATCCAGAGTTCTACGATTTCTATCGTAGTCTTCAGGCTTACCGAGATAGCTTCTCTGGTAAGAAGGATTTGTTCGTGCTTAAACCTGATAGCGAGTTCTTTAAGTATTTGAATAGTTCTACTCCTTCTAAGTAAGGATGAATTATTCAGCAATATTGGATCGTGAAGCCTATTTGTTGAAATAGGAAACATGGTACTATTACACAAACCGGGTCCTGCCCGGTTTTTTAATGGTCAAAATAAAGAGAGTCTATGCAGGAATTGTTGCAGTCGCTGCTTATTGGCGTCAGCCTGTTATTGATCGCCGAGGGAATTTTGCCGTTTTTAGCTCCTCAGTTATGGAGACGAATCATGGTGAAAGCACTCGCGAGTTCCGATGTGAATTTGCGTATTCTGGGTGTGGTTAGTATGTTTCTTGGATTAATGCTCCTTTTACTGACTCGAAGCTAAGAGGATATAGTTTAATGACATTAGCAGACCGTTGGTTGCTTCCTGAAGGTGTGGATGAGGCGTTGCCTGAACAGGCCGCTAAAATAGAACATCTTCGAAGAACCCTGCTGAATCTCCATGAAAGTTGGGGTTATCATCTTGTAATCCCACCTCTCTTAGAATACCTAGACTCCCTCCTTATCGGTGCAGGCTCAGACCTAGAAATCGAAACATTTAAGGTGATTGACCAATTATCTGGTCGTCTTATGGGCGTGCGTGCAGATTTTACCTCGCAGGTTTCTCGAATCGATGCGCATTGTCTTAAAGGTGAAGGTGTTCAGCGTTTGAGTTATTGCGGTAGTGTGTTGCGCACTATGCCAGCAGGCTTGGATGGTACTCGTAGCCCAATACAGCTGGGTGCAGAATTATATGGTCACGGTGGATTAGAGAGCGATATCGAAGTCTTGTCTTTGATGTTGGAAACGCTTTTTTCTGCGGGACTATCAAATCTAGTGTTAGACCTTAGTCACGTTAATATCGTGCGAGGTGTGTTGGCCGCTTGTGACTTGACCGATGATCAAGAAAGTAAGCTGCTTGAACTTTATAATGCTAAAGATCTTCCTGAGCTTGATGCTTTTGTGAAACATTTAGACGTGGCTCAAGAACAGTCTGAGTGGTTGGTGCTTTTGCCTCGCCTGTGTGGCGGTGTTGAAGTGTTGAAAACCGCTGTTCAAGGGTTAGGCGGTATCAGTCAGTCGATTGATGATGCGCTGGCGTTGCTAACGAATGTGAGCACCGTCGTTGCTCGCCGCTATCCTAGTATAGGATTGCATTTTGATTTGAGCGATTTGGTGTCTTATAGCTATCACACCGGATTGCTTTTTGCGGCTTACGTTCCAGGGCATGGTAACGCCATTGCTCGAGGTGGTCGCTATAACAATATTGGACAAGTTTTTGGTCGTTCTCGACCAGCAACTGGCTTTAGTACTGATGTTAAAGCCTTGGTGGCACTGGCCAATATTGACGTTGTGGCGCCAAAAACTGTGTTGTCTCCTGTCTGCGAAAGTGATGATTTGTGGTTGAAAGTGAATGCATTGCGAGCTCAGGGATACCGAGTGATTGAGGCGTTGGACGATGGTTGTGTAGACGCCATAGATTTTACGTTAGTGTTTGTTGATGATGCTTGGCAGCTTGTGTCGGCCGAACAATAGATTTTCTTTAAGAACTATCAAGATGAGACCTGATATTATGGGTAAAAATGTCGTTATTCTAGGCACCCAATGGGGTGATGAAGGCAAGGGTAAAGTAGTTGATCTACTTACTGAAGATGTTGCAGCGGTAGTGCGATTTCAAGGTGGCCACAATGCGGGTCATACCTTGGTTATTGATGGCAAAAAAACAGTTCTGCATTTGATTCCTTCTGGTATTTTGCGTGAAGGCGTTCAGTGCATCATTGGTAATGGTGTTGTGCTGTCTCCTGCTGCGTTGAAGAAAGAAGTGCTTGATCTTCAAGAACAGGGTGTGCCTGCGGTTGATCGTTTGAAAGTGAGTGCGGCTTGTCCGTTGATCCTTTCTTACCATATCGCAATGGACCAAGCTCGCGAGCTTGCAAAAGGCGAGAAAAAAATTGGTACAACGGGTCGTGGTATCGGGCCTGCGTACGAAGATAAAGTAGCGCGCCGTGCGATTCGTGTTGGTGATTTGCTGGATCCTGAGCGTTTTGCTTGTAAGCTGAAAGAAGTGCTTGAGTACTATAACTTCATTTTGACAAGCTACCATAAAGTTGAGCCTATCTCTTACGACGAAGTCTACGCGGAAGGTTTGGAAATGGCGGACTTCTTGCGCCCTATGGTTGCGGATACGATTTCCATTTTGCATGACTTGAGAAAGTCTGGCGCCAACATCATGTTTGAAGGTGCGCAAGGTTCATTGTTGGATGTGGATCACGGTACTTACCCTTATGTGACGTCTTCCAATACAACCGCTGGCGGTGCCCCTGCAGGTACTGGCTTCGGTCCTTTGTATCTGGATTATGTTTTGGGTATCACCAAGGCTTACACAACGCGCGTTGGTTCAGGTCCTTTCCCAACTGAATTGTTTGATGAAGATGGCGAGCGCCTTGGTACTCGTGGTCATGAGTTTGGTGCAACAACAGGTCGTTCTCGTCGTTGTGGTTGGTTTGACGCTGTGGCGCTTCGTCACGCAGTACAGATCAACTCAGTATCTGGCATATGCTTAACTAAGCTGGATGTACTAGACGGTTCTAGTGTGATCAAGGTATGTGTGTCTTACGCTGACGCCGATGGCAATCCAGTGGTTGGCTCTCTTGTTGATAGTGAAGGCTATGAGCAAGCACGTCCTGTTTATGTTGAACTTCCTGGTTGGAGTGAATCGACAGTGGGTGCGCCAAACTTTGAAGCGCTGCCTAAAAATGCACAAGACTACATTCGCTTCTTAGAAGAGCATGTAGGTGTGCCTGTTGATATTATTTCGACGGGTCCCGATCGCAACGAAACTATTGTTTTGCGTGACCCTTTCAAAAGCTAATTGCTTGTGAAATAGACAAAAAAGCCGCTGATGCGGCTTTTTTTGTTTGCTTTTAGTGAGAAGGAGTCATTTATTAGTATGAATTGTAAATAGAGTGAAAATGGGGGCAGGTCTTTATTTATCCCTAAGGTAATATTTACAATTGATATTACGGACGCACTTGCGTCGTAAGAGAATGAATCTATTTAAAAGAGATAAGGTAATTATGATGAAGTTATTGTTAGCGGATGATGATGCACGTTTGTCTGATTTGATCAAAGAGTACTTTGATGGTGAAGGTTACCAGGTTGCTCACGCATGGAATGGTCGTGAAGCGTTGGAGTTAATGGCAGCTGATATGCCTGATATTGTGATTCTAGATGTCATGATGCCTGAGTTGGATGGGTTTGAAACACTCAAACAGATTCGTAATAAAAGTTCTGTGCCCGTTATTATGTTGACGGCGAAAGGAGACGATATTGATCGTATCCTAGGTTTGGAAATGGGGGCGGATGATTACTTGTCTAAGCCGTTTAACCCGCGTGAATTGTTGGCTCGTATTAAAGCCATCTTGCGTCGAGCTAGCCAAGAGAAAGAAGACGATCCAACGGCGGATATCGAGTTGTCGGGTGTGCTTTTGCGTCGTAAAGATCGCAGTGTTTTCTTGGAAGGTGAGTTGGTTGAGCTGACTACGTCTGAATACACCTTGCTTGAGTGTATGTTGATGGCGCCGGGTCAGGTATTGACTAAGCAAGAATTGTCCGAAAAAGCCTTGGGTCGAAAGTTAACAATGTATGACCGTAGTTTGGATATGCACATCAGTAACTTGCGTAAGAAAATTGGTAATCTAGAGAATGGCGATCCTAGAATCAAAACAGTACGCGGTGTGGGTTATATTTTTGTAGCAAGTGAACAGGGCGTTTAATAGTTTATGAAGAGTACTTTTTTGCGCGTGTTTCTGGTGGTTCTACTTTCTAATACTGTGGTTGTAAGTATTGGTTTGGGAATTGTTGAATTTGTCCAGAAACATAACCAGGTGTCTGCTGATTTATTAGGTGATATTGGTGTTCAACTGGTAGCAGGGTACGAAAAATTTGGTTTAGCGGCGTTAAAAGGGGAGGCGGAAAAAGCGGAAAAACGCTTGTCTGGTAATATTTATCTTTACCAAGAAAATGGTCGTCCCTTGCTTAAGCCGCTGCCAAGAAATTTCCGTGAAAACGACACAAGTGGCACGACGGCAGGAAGCGCGTTGAGTAAAGGCGCTAGAGCGGACGGGCGTCCCGCTGCGGATTTCTTACACAGTCAGTTTATCCAGGTTATTGGTGCGAATAACGTCCAATACCTATTAATTTTTAGACCGAACCCTGAGATAGACTCTTTGGCGCCTGGGTTGGTGATTGCATTGTCATTATTGGGCTTGTTGGTCTCTAGTGGGGTGTTGGCTTACTGGTTGCTTGGTCCATTGTTGAAACTGCAACGTGTGGCTCGGCTATTTGGTCAAGGGGACATGTCGGCGCGGGTAGAGGATAAGCTTGCAAGGCGCAGTGATGCGGTAGGTAAGCTGGCGCAAGAGTTTAATGAAATGGCGGTGCGCATTGATACCTTGCTGTCATCCAAAGAGCGTTTGATGCGCGATGTTTCTCACGAATTGAGAACGCCGCTGGCTCGGATGGAAGTGGCTTTGACGATCGCAGAAGATAAGTTCGCTGTCGAGTCGCAGAAAAGTTACCTTTGCCGAATTCGAACTGAGCTTCATGAGTTGGATGAGTTGATTGGGCAGGTGTTGACGCTCAGTCGTCTTGAAGCGGCGGCATTGAGTAAAGAAACGGTGCACTTGCAAGAATGGCTGGATGAAATTGTTGCTGATGTGAGTTTTGAAAGTCAGCTTAAGGGCATTTCGGTTACCAAGTCTGGCACCTTGCCAAAAACCTTATTGGGCGACCCTTTGCAGTTGCGTCATGCGATTGAGAATGTGCTGCGTAATGCGTGTTTCTACGCGGGTGAGGGTGGCATTATCGAGGTGGCCACGGAAGAGAAAGGGGGGAATGCCCTTATCTTTGTACGTGATAATGGCCCTGGTGTGCCTGAGGAAAAACTCGAAAAAATATTCCATGCTTTTTATCGCTCGTCTGAAGCGCGCGAGGCAAATAGCGGTGGTTTTGGTGTGGGCTTAACCATCTCTAAACGTATTATTCACGCTCATAATGGCTGTATCGAGGCGAAAAACCGACCGCAAGGCGGCTTAGAAGTCTGCTTTAAAGTGCCTTTGGTTTAGTGTTTATTAGGCTTTCTTGCAGGGCTTTTGGGGCGCTTGCAAGAAAGTGCTTGTTATTCTGCGGCGAGGTCAGTAATATGCGCGTCGCAAGTTGGCTAGGCAGTCGCCGCCTCGTAAGAGGGGGAGGAAAGTCCGGGCTTCGCAGGGTAAAGTGCCAGGTAACGCCTGGGGGGCGTGAGCCTACGGAAAGTGCAGCAGAAAATAAACCGCCTAAGTAGTTTACTACCGGTAAGGTTGAAATGGTGCGGTAAGAGCGCACCGCGCGACTGGTAACAGTTCGTGGCAAGGTAAACCCCACTTGAAGCAAGACCAAATAGGAACTCATTGGCGTGACCCGCGCTGAGTTCGGGTAGGTTGCTAAAGACGTGCAGTGATGTACGTATTAGATGAATGACTGTTCACGACAGAACCCGGCTTATCGGCCAACTTGCTTTTTTTCCCCTTCTTTTTTTGTAATACCAATCCCAACGCGTTGAATCCCTTGCTTGAGACAGAGCTTGTCTTTTTTGTGCGTTTTTCTCTGAAAAATCTCCTCTAATGCGTCTTTACGGAATCATTGCATCTATTTTTGCTTATTTTGGGCATTTTTTTTTACTCTTTTTAGCAAATGGTGTTAAATTGTGGGATAAAGTGTCGATAAGTGGGATATGGCCGTGTTTCGTGGAATTCATCAAGTGAGTGTGGATGCAAAGGGGCGTATGACGCTTCCGGCCCGCCTACGTGATGAACTTGCTCAATACGAAGAGGAAGGTGTCGTCGTCACTATTGATCCAGCGTCAAAGTGTTTATTGCTTTATCCATTGATTGAGTGGGAACAGATCCAGCAAAAATTGGATAAGTTGCCAAGTTTTCAGCCACAGGCAAGACGGCTTCAGCGACTTTTGGTTGGTCATGCTACAGATTTAGAAGTGGATAAAGCGGGAAGGATTTTATTGCCAGCCCCATTGCGTGATTTTGCCGCTTTAGATCGCAAAGTAACCTTGCTTGGGCAAGGGAAGAAATTAGAAATATGGAGTCAAGATGAGTGGGAGTCCCAGCGCGACGACTACTTATCTCAAGAATCACTCGATGAATTGCAACCAGAAATTATGATGGATATCTCTTTATGACAGACGCGACCTCAAAACATATCAGTGTGATGTTAAATGAGTCGGTAGATATGTTAGTGACCAACACTGACGGACTGTATGTCGACGGGACATTCGGGCGAGGTGGTCATACGCGCCTAGTGTTAGACCGATTGAACGACGGTAAATTATTGGGGTTTGATAAAGACCCAGTGGCAATTGGTTTTGGTAAAGCGCTGGAGTCTGAAGATTCGCGTTTTACGATTGTACAAGACACGTTTGCGGCCATGGCTGAGCACATTAATGAGGTGTTTGGTGTCGATAAAGTCGACGGCATTATGATGGATTTGGGCGTTTCTTCGCCCCAATTAGATGACGCTGAACGTGGTTTTAGTTTTATGAATGATGGTCCGCTTGATATGCGGATGAACCCTGATAAAGGGATGAGTGCGGCTGAATGGATTGCGGTTGCTGGGGAAAAAGAAATTGCCGATGTGATGTATCAATACGGCGAAGAACGTTTTTCGCGACGCATCGCCAAAGCCATCTGTGAATACCGTTCCCACACGCCAATCATCACTACCTTACAGCTTTCTAAAGTCGTGGCGGAAGCCAACCCAGCTTGGGAGAAAGGAAAAAATCCTGCGACCCGAGCCTTTCAGGGTATTCGAATCTTTATTAATAACGAGTTAGGGGATTTGGAAACCGGATTAGAAGCCGCAACCGAGTCTTTAAAAGTCGGTGGTCGTTTGGTGGTGATTAGTTTCCATTCTTTGGAAGATCGCATCGTAAAACGCTTTATGAAATTGAAAGCGAAAGGGCCTGAATTGCCACGTCATTTGCCGATTCGTAATGCGCATTTAGACATTAAATTTAAAACCATTGGTAAGGCGATTAAACCTTCAGAATCGGAAGTGAGCGACAACGTGAGATCGCGCAGTGCGGTGCTTCGTGTGCTGGAGAAGATAAGTGATTAAGCAACGTTTTTCTCCTTGGCCTACCAGCCTCGGTGTTGTTGTTTTAGCCATGATATCTATTTTAGTTGTTGTACAAGTTTATGATTTCAGGACAGATTTTTCTCATCTTCAAGCGTTAAAGAAAGATGAGGTGAATTATGAGGTTACATGGGGGCAGCTGTTGTTAGAACAAAGTGCTCTGACTCAGCCGAGTCGATTAGAGCAAGCTGCCATCAAGGATTTACACATGCATTCCCCCACTCAGGATGAATTAATAATAGTTAAACCATGAATATTGAAAACGGTTCTCACCGTCCAGGAAAATGGCGTTTTAGGTTTGTGTACGGCATTGCGCTAGTATTATTTCTAGTCGCAGGCGGCCGTCTTTTTTACCTGACCGTTGTTGATAAAGAATTCTTGCAGAATCAGGGAGAGATGCGTGCGGTGAGAAGTGAATCTATTCCTGCGACAAGGGGGATGATTCTCGATCGCCGTGGTGAGCCGTTAGCGGTCAGTACGCCAACATGGACCTTGATTGCCAATCCAAAAGCGCTTTGGAATATGGAGCAGGACCCACAGCAGGGGAAAACACCGAGTCAGCAAATCAAGCATTTGGCTGATGCTATGGGGGTTGGGCGTGCTTGGTTGCAAGACAAGTTTGAGAGCAACAAAAATCGCTCTTACATGTATTTGAAGCGACAAGTTGCACCTCATGAAGCGGATCGGATCATGGCTGCTCATGTGGTGGGGGTTAGCAAAACCCGTGAATACAAACGTTTTTATCCTGCCGGAGAAGTGGCCGCTCAAGTGGTTGGCTTTACCAACATTGATGATAAAGGCCAAGAAGGGATAGAGCTTGCTTATGATAAAGCGTTACAGGGAAAACCTGGTAAGCGCACCTTCCTAAAAGATTTGAATGGCAATGTGTTGCGCTCTATCGGCGAAGATGAGCCAGAGCGTCCTGGTCAAAATATAGAATTAAGCATTGATCTGCGTTTGCAATACCTTGCCTACAGAGAGCTGAAAGCGGCGGTGACTGAGCATAGAGCCACATCGGCGTCTGCGGTGATTTTGGATGTGAAGACCGGTGAGATTTTAGCCATGGTCAACCAACCATCTTATAACCCAAATGATCGTTCAACGTTAGAATACGACGAGTTACGAAATCGTGCCGTGATCGATTTATTCGAGCCGGGCTCCACGATGAAGCCTTTCACGGTATCGGCGGCGCTTATGTCAGGCCAATACAACACAGAATCAACCATTAATACAGCGCCTGGTTACTTGCGCATTGGGCGCTTTACGATTCGAGACGAAGGCAATTATGGAAAAATCAACTTAGAAACATTACTGGTTAAATCCAGTAACGTTGGCGCCTCTAAAATTGCCTTTTCTTTGCCTCAAGATGCCATTTGGAACATAGATTATGAGCTTGGTATTGGCTCTCCTGTTGGCATTGGTTTTCCTGGTGAAGCGACGGGAAATCTACCGTCTCATCCCAAATGGCACCCTTCTGAAGTGGCAACGCTTTCTTATGGTTATGGCTTATCGGTTTCTACATTGCAGTTAGCGCAAGCCTATATGACCTTGGCTAATGGCGGTTATCGTGTGCCGGTAAGTATTTTTAAACAAGATGGCAAGCCTGTCGGTAAACAAGTGATTCCGCGTCAAGTGGCTAAAAATGTCACGAAAATGATGGAGGCTGTCGTGCAGCGAGGCTCAGGACGAGCGGCTAAAATACCGGGTTACAGCGTAGCGGGTAAAACAGGAACCGTGCACAGGGTCGGCTCAAAAGGGTATGAGTATGATCAATACAACGCTATGTTTGCAGGTTTTGCGCCTGCTTCGAACCCACGCTTGGCCATGGTTATCATGATCAATGATCCAAAGGGTCGTCAATATTATGGTGGTGAAGTCGCAGCACCGGTTTTCTCCCGTGTGATGGAAGGGGCGCTGACGATTTTAAATATTTCACCAGACTTACCTGATGGGTTGCGTGAAGTGCGACTTGATACAAAAAAAGCGCCATATCGGGTGGCGCAAGGGAATTAATATGGCTAATTTGACGCATGCTCAGCTTCTTAATTTAGTCGGGCTTACCGTCGATGAGCCTGCCGCCAGTCAGACCTACACTCATTTAGAAACGGATAGCCGAAAAATGGACCCTAATGGGGTCTTTTTTGCCCTACCAGGGGTGACCAGTCACGGCTGGCTTTATTTAGATAAAGTGGCTGAGTTGGGTGGTCAGGTGGCTGTTGTGCCTGGGCATCTTTCATTGACCCATGATCGCTTGCAGCTGATTCATGTGGACGATCCAGCGGCCTTTCTTGTGGCGTGTCTGTATTCATTTTTCGGGCTTCCGCCAGCCGCTTTGGTGGCGGTAACGGGGACCAATGGTAAGTCTTCGATTTGTTACTACTTGGCTCAATTAGCTGAGTCTATTGGTCATTCTAGTGGTTTGATTGGTACGTTTGGGGTGGGGCCGATTGGCGCGCTGCAAGAGGCGAATCAAACCACGCCAGATCTATTGTCATTGCATGAATTGCTGATCCATATGGCGTCTAAATCGATTGATTTTGTGGCCTTTGAAGCGTCTTCACATGCCTTGGATCAAGGGCGCTTGTATGGCGTGCCGTTTCAAACGGCGGTGTTTTCCAATCTCTCTCGTGATCACCTAGATTACCATGGCACTATGGACGCTTATGCGGCTGCAAAACGTCGGTTGTTTTCTTTTCCGGGGGTGACTCGCGGGGTGTTTTGCTTGGACGATCCGTATGCTTCTTTTATGGCGCAAGGTTTGTCGTCAGACAGCGAGCGTTATTATTACAGTGAGAGCAATTCGCAAGCTGATTTTTATGCTACTTCTCTGCGTTTGGCGCCCAATGGTTGCCACTTTACATTGTGTCATCCGAACGGTGAAGATGCGGTCTTTTTGCCACTGCTGGGGCGTTTTAATATTCAAAATGCCTTGGCCGCTTTAGCAAGTTTATGGTCCACCGTAGCGGATAAAGCGCTATTGATTTCTGCGTTGTCGTCCTTGCAAGGGGCGCCTGGTCGCATGGAAAGGGTGGTGTCAGAAAAAGGGCCGGCAGTGGTTGTGGATTATGCCCATACACCAGATGCGCTAAAGGTCGCGTTGCAAGCGCTAAAAGAACATTCTCAAGGGCGTTTGGTGTGTGTATTTGGGTGTGGTGGTGATCGCGATAAAGGCAAACGTCCCTTGATGTTGCAGGCGGCGTTAGCGTTTGCAGACAGTGTTTGGTTAACCTCGGATAACCCGCGCACCGAATCCCCAGAGCAGATTATTAATGATGCGCTTGCTGGCGCACCTGCGTCAGAGGTGAATGTTGATGTGGATCGTGCCAGTGCGATTGCAAAAGCCATTGAGACCGCTTCGCGTGGCGACATTATTTTGATCGCGGGCAAGGGGCATGAAACGTATCAGGATGTGAATGGTGTAAAGCATCATTTTGACGATAAAGAAGAAGCGGCAAAGGTGCTAAATGGCTATGTTGATTAAACTTTCCTTGTCTCAAATCGCGAGTCTTTGTGGCGGTGTGCTTATTGGGGAAGATCAAGTCATTAAGGATGTGGTTACTGATACTCGCAAGATTCATGGCGGCTGCTTGTTTGTTGCCATTAAAGGTGAGCGCTTTGATGGGCATGACTATGCGCAATCGGCTATGGATCAAGGCGCCATCGCCGTGCTGTCTGAAAAGGATATTTCGGTGTCGAGTTACATCAGAGTGGCGTCCACTGTAGCGGCTTATGGGCGCATAGCGAACGCCATTCGAGAGGCTTTTACTGGCACTGTTGTCGCGATTACGGGAAGTAACGGTAAAACAACCGTAAAAGATTGGCTGGCTCAATCTCTTGACGAAAAAAATGTGCTAAAAACACGCGCTAATTTGAATAATCAGATTGGTGTGCCGCAGACCTTGCTTGAACTCACTGGTGATCATGATGCGGCTGTGATTGAAGCGGGCACCAGCTTTCCTGGCGAAATTAAAAAGCTGGCGGAAATTATCCGTGCCGATGTGGTGATTTTAACGAACGCCAGTGGCAGTCATTTTGAAGGCTTTGGTAGTTTAGAAGGGATCGCGGTTGAAAAAGGTGAGCTGATTTCAGCCGCTAAAGCGACAGCGACCATTATTTTAAATGCCGATGACGCTTATTTTGATTATTGGAAAACGCTGGCCAATCAGCGTCGAGTTTGCTCCTTCGGGTTTACTGAATCCGCCGATTTGTATGCTCACGATCTGGTGTTAGAAGCAGAATCGAGCCGTGCAACTTTTACTTATCAAGGGGAGAGTGTGGCGGTTTATGTGTCTGGCGCTGGGCGACATTTGGTGGCGAATGGCATGGCTGTGGTATTGGCGTTGATGGCGCTGGGCATGAGCTTGAAAGACGCTGTTGCTAAGTTAGCGCAACCTGTTCAAGTGCCCGGTAGAATGGAGCGCTTGTTGACAAAAAATAAGGCTCTGTTAATCAATGATTGTTACAATGCCAGCCCTACGTCTGTTGAGGCGGCCATTGATGTATTAGCCATGCAAAAAGTCGAGAAAACTTGGCTTGTTCTTGGTGCATTAGGTGAGTTGGGAGCGCAACAAGATGATATACACAAAGCACTTGGGGAATATGCTCAACAAAAAGGCATTTCCTGTTTGATCAGTGTCGGTCCGATTGCTGGATTGGCGGCTCAAGCGTTTCGCGCCAATGGCGGCGAGGCGGTTTTTTGCCAGACACACAACGAAGCGGCGTCTGTTGTTCAGGCGCTTAATAAGGCACATGCCATTTTAGTGAAAGGGTCTCGCTCTTCTAAAATGGAAAATGTGGTGAATATTTTAACACTTTAGGATGCTATTAACTCATGCTACTCCTGCTGACGGCTTATTTGAGCGAGCACCACACTTTTTTTACCGTTTTTAATTATTTGTCATTGCGCGCCATTTTGGGTGTGCTAACGGCGCTGGCGATTTCTTTGTTGATCGGGAATCGTGTCATTTTATTGTTGCAACGTTTGCAGATTGGACAGGCAATACGAAGCGATGGTCCTCAGTCACACCTGAGTAAAGCGGGCACGCCAACCATGGGCGGCGCGTTGATTATTTTTTCAATTTCCATCAGTACCTTGTTATGGGGAGACCTCACTAATAAGTACGTTTGGCTTGTATTAGCGGTTATGTGGGCGTTTGGCGTGATTGGTTGGGTGGATGACTACCGTAAAGTGGTTGCGAAAAACTCAAAAGGATTGCCTGCTAAGTGGAAGTATTTTTGGCAAAGTGTGTTTGGTCTAGCGGCCGCTTTCTTTTTGTACTTTACCGCGACCACGCCCGCCGAAACGGCCTTGTTGGTGCCGCTGTTTAAAAATGTGGCCTTGCCTTTAGGTATCTTCTTTGTCGTGTTGACGTATTTTGTGATTGTTGGCACCAGTAATGCGGTGAATTTAACCGATGGTCTTGATGGTCTGGCGATTGTGCCAACGGTTCTGGTCGGCGGGGCGTTAGGGGTATTTGCGTACCTTACTGGTAACGTTCGTTTCGCGGATTATTTGTTGATTCCTTATGTTCATGGCTCAGGTGAGTTGCTGGTGTTTTGCTCGGCTCTGATTGGTGCCGGTTTAGGGTTTTTATGGTTTAACACCTACCCAGCGCAGATTTTCATGGGGGACGTGGGTTCCTTAGCGATGGGGGCTGCCTTGGGCACCATTGCGGTGATTGTTCGCCAAGAATTGGTGTTGTTTATCATGGGCGGTGTTTTTGTAATGGAAACGGTGTCCGTTATTTTGCAGGTGGCGTCTTACAAACTGACCAAGCGGCGTATTTTTAGAATGGCGCCGATACACCATCATTTTGAGCTGAAAGGCTGGGCAGAGCCCAAGGTTATTGTGCGGTTTTGGATTATTACTGTGTGTCTTGTATTGGTTGGTTTTGCCACTCTAAAAGTGCGTTAGGAGCGTTTTATGTCGTTGATCGGGTCAGATCGGATAAGAGCCGTCGTTGGCTTGGGGGCGACAGGTCTCTCTTGTGTGCGCTTTTTGGCAAGTCAGAATATTGATTTTTTTGTCGTGGATTCCCGCGACAACCCTCCAGGGTTAGAGCAGGCTAAAGCGCTTTGCCCTGCGGATCGAATTTTTACCGGCGATTTGGCTGTGCTGGCGCGTTTAGGCGTCAATGAGCTTTATGTTAGCCCCGGTATTCCATTAAAAACCCCTGTGCTGGCGGCGCTTGCTGAAAAAGGCGTGGCCATGCGTGGGGACATCGATCTTTTCTGTGATTATGTAAATGCGCCTTTTGTGGCGATTACCGGGTCTAATGCAAAAAGTACCGTCACCACCTTGGTTGCTAAGCTTCTAGAAGCGTGTGGCAATAACGCCGTAGCAGGCGGTAATCTTGGCTTGCCTGCGTTGGACTTGCTGAGCGCGGGTGTGGATTTTTATGTGCTTGAGTTGTCCAGTTTTCAGCTGGAAACGACCCATGCATTGCAAGCGGATTTGGCCTGTTTGCTGAATGTGTCTGAAGATCATATGGATCGTTATAAAGACCTGTATGAATACCAGCGAGTCAAACAAAAAGTATATCGAGGCTGTAAGGCGGCGGTGTGCAATAAACAAGATATATTAACCGCGCCCTTACTTGCTGAGGGTGTTCCTGTGCGTGCGTTCACCACCAAGAGTCCTGATTTAAAAGAATACGGAATGCTACCGGATGACGACGGTGCTTGGCTTTGTAAAGGGGTTGAGCGACTTTACCACACGTCAAATATTGCCCTGCAGGGGTCGCATAATTATGCCAATGTGTTGGCGGCGTTGGCGATGATTGAGCTGTTAGGGCAGGATGTTCGCGCGGACGGTGTTGCTCAAGTGTTACGTGAATTTGGTGGCTTGCCACATCGTTGTGAAACGGTACGTACCCATAATGGTGTTGTTTATATTAATGATTCGAAAGGCACGAACGTGGGTGCCACGCTGGCCGCGTTGGAAGGTTTAGGAAACGCCTCTCAGAAACACATACATTTGATTGCCGGTGGTGAGGGGAAAGGGGCTGATTTTTCACCCTTAGCGAAACCTGTTTCTGACTTGGTGCAAAAAACGTATTTATTTGGCAAGGATGCGAGCGTCATTGCTAAGGCCTTGTCGGCATCGTCTGATGTCGAATTTTTTGCGACCTTGGACGAGGTGGTGGCTGCGTTGGCAGGCGAAGTGACGCCGGGCGATATTGTGCTCTTTTCGCCCGCTTGCGCCAGTTTGGATATGTACAAAAACTATGAGCAACGTGGGCAGCATTTCATCGATCTGGTTCGTGCTTTATGACCTGGTTGAAGTTCTTTGATCGTGTGACATGGCGAGAGTTTAGCCAGGTTGACTCTATTTTTATTGTTTCTGTAGTGTCAATCTTAGCGTTAGGGATTGTTATGGTGTCGAGCGCATCGATTTCCATTTCTGAAAACATGCATGGCCACCCTTATTTCTTTATGGGTCGCCAGATGCTCTATTTATTAATCGGGCTGGTTTTCGGTTGGGTGATGATCTCGTTACCTACTGATAAGTTGCAACAGTGGGGGATTCTGCTGATGGGCTTGTCGTTTCTGTTGCTGGTGTTGGTGTTGGTGCCAGGGATTGGGAAGAGCGTAAACGGCAGTCGTCGCTGGATCAATTTGGTGGTGTTTAACTTACAGGCGTCCGAAGTGGCCAAGGTCTGTATGGTGGTGTACGTGTCTGGTTATTTGGTGCGCCGTGCCGATCGAGTGCGAGAAGGTTGGGTGGGCTTTTTCTTGCCCTTGTGCCTGTGCAGTATTTTTCTTTTGTTTTTGTTGTTTGAACCGGATTTTGGTGCCTCAGTGGTCTTACTGGGTACCGTTATGGCGCTGTTGTTTTTAGGTGGCGCTCCCTTGTACCAATTCTTACTCTTGTTGGTTGCGGCTGTTTGTATGTTGGGGGTAGTGGCGGTCTCTGAAAGTTACCGGATGAAGCGCCTAATGAACTTTATTGATCCATGGGCGGACCCCTTTAATGAGGGCTACCAGCTGAGTCAGGCGCTCATTGCCTACGGGCGAGGTGAGTGGTTTGGTTTGGGGCTGGGTAATAGCGTGCAAAAACTCTCCTATTTACCAGAAGCGCACACGGATTTTGTGTTTTCTGTTTGGGTTGAAGAAACCGGCCTGCTAGGTGGCCTGTTTCTGATTGCCTTGTTTGGCATTATGGTTAGTCGAGCTTTTAAAATAGGGCATAAAGCGATGGATCTCTCGCGTCCTTTTTCAGGTTATATGTGTTTTGGTTTTTCGATTCTTATTCTGGCCCAGGTGATTATCAATATTGGGGTGAATACTGGATTTCTGCCGACAAAAGGACTGACTTTGCCCTTGATTAGTTATGGTGGTAGTAGCTTGATTATTACCCTAGGTAGTTTGTTCGTTATTGCGCGAGTGGACATAGAAAATAGGCGATATGAAGCGCAAGCCAAAGACTCTGGTCAAAAGAGTGGAACAGTAGAGAAAAAAGATGAGTGATTCTAAGCGTGTTGTCATTATGGCTGGCGGAACGGGTGGGCACATATACCCAGCCTTGGCCAGTGCTCAGCAATTTAAAGAAAAAGGCATGGAGGTCTTCTGGCTGGGTTCGAAAGGTGGCATGGAAGAGTCGCTGGTTCCACAGCACGATATTGCGATTCATACCTTGTCGATAAAAGGGGTGCGAGGAAAGGGCGTTTTGGGGCTGTTGTCTGCGCCTTTTCGAATCTTGCATGCGATTGGCCAAGCGGTGGCTTTTCTGCAAAAAATCAAACCTGCTGTGGTGTTAGGTATGGGGGGCTTTGTGGCTGGACCTGGGGCCATTGCCGCTAAATTGCTTGGCATCCCTTTGGTGATTCATGAGCAAAATGCGATAGCGGGCACTACGAATCGAATATTGGCAAAAGTGGCGAATACTCGTCTGCAAGCATTTGATAACGCATTGCCAAACGCCATCACAGTGGGAAACCCAATTCGCGCTGATATTTTATCTCAGACGGTGCGTCCGCCGAGAAGCGGCCAAGGTCGACCACTTAAGTTACTCGTGGTGGGAGGGAGTCTTGGGGCGAAAGCGATTAATGACATTGTGCCAAATGTGTTGGCGCAATGGGATGGCTCGCAACGTTTGGATGTATGGCATCAAACGGGTAAACGCAATTTTGAAGCCGTGTCAGCGTTATACGATGAGGTGGGTGTTAAAGCGCGAGTAGAACCTTATTTGGACGGCATGGAGCAGGCCTATTATTGGGCGGATGTGGTGCTCTGCCGTGCTGGTGCAATGACAGTGAGTGAATTGGCGATAGCAGGCTTGCCGTCTATTTTAGTGCCTTTGCCACACGCTATTGATGATCATCAAACCGCAAACGCTCGACACCTTGATGCGGTTGGGGCAGCCTATTTATTGCCTCAGACAGAGTTAACAAGTCAAAAAGTGGTGTCTATTCTAATGGGCTTACTTGAGAGTGAGTCGACTTTACAAAAAATGGGTGAGCAAGCAAAGAAAATAGCGCACCCTACCGCAACACAAGATGTGGTTGCGCATTGTTTAAGGTTAATAAAATGATAGTAAATAAATTTCAATACGATATTCCGACCATGCGTCGCATTCAAAACATCCACTTTATAGGTATTGGTGGCGTGGGGATGTGTGGCATTGCAGAAGTGTTGCATAACCAAGGGTATTCGGTATCAGGTTCTGACTTGAAAGCGTCGGCGACAACGGACAGGTTGTCTGAAATGGGCATTAAGGTCTATGTTGGGCATCAGGCTGAAAATGTCTTTGATGCTCATGTTATTGTCGTTTCAACGGCGGTTAATGAACAAAACCCTGAAATTATTTGGGGTAAAGACAATCGCATTCCTATTGTTCGCCGAGCGGAAATGTTGGCAGAGTTGATGCGCTATCGTCACGGTATCGCTGTGGCGGGTACTCATGGTAAAACGACGACGACCAGCCTTATGGCGTCGGTATTGGCGGCCACAGGCGAAGCGCCGACGTTTGTTATTGGTGGGCGTTTAACCAGTGCGGGCGCGAATGCGCAATTAGGAAGTAGCTCTTATTTGGTTGCTGAGGCGGATGAGAGTGACGCTTCTTTCCTACATTTGCAGCCGCAGACCGTCATTATCACTAATATCGATGAAGATCATATGGATACTTATGGTGGTGACTTCGAAAAAGTGAAGCACACCTTTATCGAGTTTGTGCACAACTTGCCGTTTTATGGTTTGGCTGTGCTGTGTGTGGATGATGCGAATGTCAGAGAGATTTTGCCGTCATTGAGTCGTCCAGTGCTGACCTACGGGATCGAGCATGAAGCTGACTTTTATGCGACAGACATAGTTCAAACTGGGCGTTTTTGTGAATTTACCGCTCACCGCCCTGAAGGCGAGCCGTTAAAAATTCGTTTGCCAATGCCGGGAATACACAACGTATTAAACGCTTTATCAACGATTGCAGTTGCGACGGATTTGGGTGTTGATGCGGCGGCTATTCAGGCTGGTTTAATGGGGTTTGAAGGGGTGGGTCGCCGCTTCCAAGAGCAAACGCCATTGGCTTTGTCGGATGGTTCCGAAGTGATGTTTGTGGACGATTATGGCCATCATCCAAGTGAAGTGCTTGCCACCATCAAAGCGATTCGAGCGGGCTGGCCAGAAAAGCGTTTGGTGATGATTTATCAGCCTCATCGATTCTCTCGAACGCGTGACTTGTATGAAGATTTTGTGCGCGTCTTGTCGCAAGTGGATGTGCTCTTGTTACTGGACGTTTACTCAGCAGGAGAGACGCCGATTAATGGCGCTGACAGCCGATCTTTATGTGGCAGTATTCGCCAACGGGGTACGGTAGACCCTGTGCACGTAGGCAGTGTGACGGATTTACGTTCTATCTTGAGCAATGTGCTTAAGAAAGACGATTTATTGATTACTCAAGGCGCTGGTGATATTGGTTTGATTTCTAAAAATTTAGCAACCAGTGGGATACAGTAAATGTCATCAAGTTTAAAAGAATCCGTTATTGCCGTGATTTATGGTGGGCGTTCCGCTGAGCGGGACGTGTCCTTGCAAAGTGGGCCATTGGTTGTTGAGGGGTTGCGTGCCTCTGGTTATCAAGTGGTGGCCATTGACTTATATGGTGCTGAAGGGCTGGATCCAGTGAAGCAGCTGCAGTCGATTGAGTTTGATCTGGCTTTTATTGCCCTTCACGGTGGCGAAGGGGAAGATGGGCGCATCCAAGCGTTGTTAGACATGATGGGTAAGCCTTATACCGGAAGCTCTCCTTTCGCTTGTGGTTTTGCGATGGATAAAGTCATGACTAAGCGCTTTTGGAAGGGGATTGGTATTGCAACGCCTGCCTACTTGTCATTTGAGGGGCAACCAGATCCTGCGGTGATTGAAGAGTCCATGTCTTATCCGCTGATTATTAAGCCGTCTCGAGAAGGGTCGACGATTGGTATTAATAAAGCGAATGATCGTACTGAGCTCTTGTCTGCGTTAACCAATGCGCTTGAGTTTGATTCGGATATTTTAGTCGAAGAGTTTGTGGATGGGCCTGAATACACGGTGGCCATTATTGATGATGTGGTGTATCCCGCTATTGGTCTTAAAGCATCATCCACCCATGAGTTGTATGACTACGATGCCAAATATTTGGCAGAAGATACTCAATATTTGTTGCCGTGTGGCTTGAGCGAGGATGATGAAGCTGAACTTCAGTCCTTGGCCTTAGAGGCTTATCAGTCGCTAGGTTGTACTGGTTGGGGGCGTGTTGATGTGATGCGTGATCAGCAGGGTGTGTTTTGGGTGTTAGAGGTGAATACGTCGCCCGGAATGACCTCCCATAGCTTGGTTCCTATGGCGGCTAACCATGTAGGGTTAAGTTACAATGGGTTGGTTGAAAAGATAGCACTGAGTGCATGGCATGGTGCGCAGCGTGATTAAATTATGAGGCTCGCCGCGCTTATTGGGGCTGTATTGTTGATCGTAGTGGCTTTATTTCAAGGGGATGATTCTCCTGATAGTTGGTTTGCGATCAAGAAGATAGATGTGAAGGGTGAGTTGAAGTATGCCTCTGCCACGGCGCTGCAAAAAGACTATCAGTCTTTGCTGGGAAAAAACTTATTGACGACATCGCTAGTGTCAATAAAGTCTATTGCTCTGTCGCCGCAATGGGTGGAAAGTGTAGAGGTACGTAAAGTTTGGCCGAATACGCTGCAGATACTTGTTCGAGAGTATAAACCTCTCGCATACTGGGGAGATAGGCAAATAATTTCCACAGGAGCGGTAGTAATATCGCCGCGAGCACTACCAGATTTGCCGCTTCCTAAGTTGTACGGACCTGAAGATACTAGCGATCTGGTACTAGAACAGTTTGGATTGATTAGTCAGGTACTGTCTTCGACGTCACTGCGCATTGAAAAACTCAGTTTAGAGCTGCGAGGAGCGTGGAATATTACTTTCACCAATGGTGTGAAGGTAAAGTTAGGAAGAGAGGAAATTTTAGAGAGATTACAACGCTTTATAGCGGTGTATAAAAGTGATTTATCGGGTAGAATAGATCAAATTAGCTCCATCGACGCGCGTTACCCTCATGGGGTTGCCGTTGCCTGGAAAGAAACAAAATAAACTTGGCCTGTTTGTTGCTTTTTTAAACAAGGTAGAGGGCGGTTCTAACAGCACTAAAATGCCGGGAAGGTTAAATGATAGTCGGTTTGGATGTAGGCACATCAAAAGTTATTTGCTTAGTCGGAGAAGTTCTGGCTGACGGTAGTTTGGAAATTGTCGGTATTGGCTCTCACAGCTCTAAGGGAATGAAGCGCGGTGTTGTTATTAATATTGAATCGACCGTTCAATCTATACAGAGAGCTGTAGAAGAAGCTGAATTAATGGCAGGGTGTAATATTCATTCTGTTTACGTGAGTGTCGCGGGAAGCCATATTCGAAGCTTGAATTCCCATGGTATTGTTGCGGTCAAAAATGGTGAAGTGCAAAAAGAAGATGTAGATCGAGTGATTGATGCGGCGCAAGCGGTACCGATTTCTTCTGATCAACGTGTTCTGCATATTCTCCCGCAGGAATATCACATTGACTCGCAAGAAGGCATTAAAGATCCTTTAGGCATGTCTGGGGTTCGCTTAGAAGCCAATGTGCATATGATTTCAGGCGCCGCGAATGCGGTGATGAATGTTGAAAAATGCATTAAACGTTGTGGTCTGGGTGTCGATGGTGTGATTTTATCGCAACTGGCGTCCAGTGAGTCTTCCTTGAGCGAAGATGAGAAAGAGTTAGGCGTTTGCTTGGTGGACATTGGTGCGGGTACATCGGATATCGCGGTTTGGCTTGATGGTGCGTTGCATCATACTGCGGTGGTACCAGTAGCAGGGGATCAAGTGACGAACGACATTTCTATGGCGTTGCGTACTCCGACTCAGCATGCGGAAGAAATTAAAGTGAAATACGCTTGCGCTATGTCTTCGCTCGCCACAGTCGACCAGGCTATTCAGGTGCCAAGTGTCGGGGACAGACAGCCAAGAACAATTTCTCGCCATGCTCTAGCAGAGGTGGTTGAAGCAAGGTATGAAGAAATTTACAGTTTAATTCAAGATGAATTAAGACGCAGCGGATACGCCGAGCGCATCCCTGCAGGTATTGTAATTACTGGCGGTACCTCTCTTATGGAGGGGGCAGCTGAGTTAGCAGAAAGAGTATTTGATATGCCAGTTCGCTTATCGGTACCAGATTGTGCTAAAGGAATGTCGGACATTGTCGATAACCCGATATATTCAACAAGCGTTGGATTATTGGCTTATGGAAGTAAGGAGGCTGAGACTGCTGAGCCCTCTAAGCAAGTTATGTCTAAGACGCAAAATAAACGAGATACATCATTGCTAGCAGCAAAAGAAACCGGGTCGTCCTTCAGTGCAGCGAAGGTGTGGCACAATGTAAAACACTGGTTTCAGAGCTACATGTAGTTAGCGTTGAGAACGAATTAATTAAGGAGCTATAAGCCCATGAACGTCTTTGATTTAGCCGATGAAAATTTATCTGATAACGCTGTTATTAAGGTTATCGGTGTTGGTGGTGGTGGCGGTAACGCTGTTCGTCACATGCTTGAAAGTCAGTTGGAGGGGGTTGAGTTTATCTGCGCCAACACTGACTCCAAAGCACTAACGGGTTTTGATACTGGAGTATCTTTACAGTTAGGTACAACGATTACAAAAGGTCTTGGAGCGGGTGCGAACCCAGAAGTTGGTCGTGATTCGGCGCTTGAAGATCAAGAAAAAATTACACAATTGTTAACCGGTGCCGATATGGTGTTTATCACCGCAGGCATGGGCGGTGGTACAGGTACAGGTGCTGCGCCGGTAATTGCTAAAGTGGCCCGTGAACTTGGTATTCTGACGGTTGCTGTGGTGACTAAACCGTTTCCTTTCGAAGGACGTCGTCGCGCAAGAGTGGCAGAAGAAGGTGTTAAAGAATTGCGTGAAAATGTCGATTCATTAATTACTGTTCCAAATGAGCGCTTATTACCAGTATTGGGAAAAAACATCTCTCTACTGAAAGCGTTTGGTGAAGCCAACAATGTTTTGTTTAATGCGGTTCAGGGTATTACCGATTTGATTATGCGCCCTGGCTTGATCAACGTTGACTTTGCAGACGTAAGAACAGTGATGTCTGAAATGGGCATGGCGATGATGGGAACAGGTTCGGCTTCTGGTGATGACCGAGCAAGAGTGGCGGCGGAAGCGGCTATTCACAACCCATTATTGGAAGACATTAACCTTAGGGGCGCCCGTGGTGTCCTAGTAAACATCACAGCTAACGAAGAAGTTGGTTTGTCAGAGTTTACTGAGGTTGGTGGGATTATTGAAGAATACGCATCAGAAGATGCGACTGTTGTAATTGGTTGTGCAATCGATCCAAGTGTTGGAGACGAGATGCGAGTTACAGTGGTTGCGACTGGTTTAGAAGGGCATTCCTCTGCAGAAATGCAGTCCGCTGTAGGAGAGTCAGTTGTTTCTCAACCAGTGCAGGCAAGTGTTGAACGTGTTGTTGAAGAAAAGCAAGTTGTTGCGCCTCAACAGCGATCAGCGTCTAGACCTGTTGCTGCTTCCTCTGCGGTTAAGCGAGAAGAAGCGGTTGAGAAAAGCTCGGACTCTGAAGGGGGCGATTTGAACGAATCTGCTTCATCAGCGAGTGGTGATAAATTGTCATACTTGGACATTCCCGCTTTTTTGCGTCGGCAAGCTGATTAGTTTGCGTAAAAAAGATGCAAGCATAAGGCGTTGAATTGTATAAAAATTGTGTTATTGATATTGTTTCTTAATTGAAAATATATCTTGTCATGTAAGTGTAGGAATCTAATGGTACGTCAACACACATTAAAAAACATTATTCGAGCTACCGGTGTAGGTCTTCACTCAGGTGAGAAGGTGTATTTGACATTAAAGCCGGCTCCTGTAAACACAGGGATAGTTTTTGTCCGTACAGACTTGGATCCAGTAGTGGAAATTCCTGGTGATGCACGCGCAGTTGGCTCAACAAATTTCGCTACGGCTTTATGCAAAGGAGATGTGAAGGTTAGTACCGTAGAACATCTACTCTCTGCTATGGCTGGCTTGGGTGTGGATAACGCCTATGTCGAAGTGAGCGCTAGTGAAGTTCCATTAATGGATGGCAGTGCCAGCCCATTTGTGTTTCTTCTTCAGTCTGCAGGCTTGGAAGCGCAAAGTGCGCCTAAGAAGTTTATTCGTATTAAGAAGCCGATTCGAGTTGAAGACGGTGACAAATACGCAACTTTAGAGCCTCATACTGGTTTTCGCTTGTCATTCACTATTGATTTTCAGCATCCAGCGATTGGTGAAGATGTTCAGCATACTTCTTTTGATTTCTCTACAACGACCTTCGTTAAAGAAATCAGTCGAGCTCGAACATTTGGTTTTATGAAGGACCTTGAGTACTTCAAAAACAACAATCTAGCACGCGGTGCTAACATGGAAAATGCCATCGTACTTGATGATTTCCGTGTACTGAATGACGAAGGCTTGCGCTACCGCGATGAGTTAGTCAGACATAAAGTGCTGGATGCAATTGGTGATTTGTATCTTCTTGGTCATAGTTTGATCGGGGAATACAAGGCTTTTAAATCTGGACATGCTTTGAATAATAAGCTTTTGTTGGCACTACTTGAGCAGCAAGAAGCTTGGGAATATGTTGTCTTCGAAGACGAAGCTCAAGCAAAACCTATTTCGTATGTTGAGCCTGCCTTCGCTGGCGCTTAATAATTGATCGAATTGCTAAAAATCGCCAAAAAGCCAGACTAAATGTCTGGCTTTTTTGTGTTTAGTGCCTTGATATTTCATGTTTTGTCCCACATTACCGTGGTAGACTCTATTCATTACTAATTTGGCTGCGTTGTATTCAAGATGTTAGGAACTGTAATTAAAAAGGTAATCGGTACAAAGAATGACCGAGAAGTGAAACGATTTAAAAAAGTCGTTACTCAAATTAATAAGCTTGAAGAATCTTTCAGCAAGCTCTCCGATGACGAACTTTCCGCTAAGACAAATGAGTTTCGCGAGCGAGTATCAAAAGGTGAATCCTTAGACGCTTTATTGCCTGAAGCTTTTGCGACGGTTCGAGAAGGCAGTCGCAGGGTGATGGGAATGCGGCATTTTGATGTGCAGCTGATCGGCGGCATGGTCCTTCATGAAGGTAAAATTGCAGAGATGCGTACCGGTGAAGGTAAAACGCTTGTAGCGACGCTGGCTGTATATTTGAATGCAATTTCCTCTAAAGGGGTTCATGTTGTTACCGTGAATGACTATCTCGCGAAGCGTGACGCCAATTGGATGCGTCCGCTTTATGAGTTTTTAGACATGAGTGTCGGTGTTGTGTTTTCTGGCCAAGACCGAGATGACAAGCGAGCTGCTTATTTAAGTGACATTACCTATGGCACAAATAACGAATTTGGTTTCGATTATTTGCGCGATAACATGGTCTTTCGTTTTGAAGATAGAGTGCAGCGTGAGCTTAACTTTACTGTTGTCGATGAGGTTGACTCTATCCTTATTGATGAAGCCAGAACGCCGTTAATTATTTCTGGTGCGGTAGAAGACAGCTCAGAACAGTACCGAAAGATCAATCACTTGCCGCCGTTGTTAACGCGACAAGAGGCTGAAGAAGCTATGGAAGAGGCGAGCGGGCATTATGTGTTCGATGAGTCTCAGAAGAGCATTGAGCTGACTGAAAATGGTCACCAGTTTGTAGAAAGTTGGTTGGTTGAGCAGGGTATGCTGCAAGAAGGTGACAGTCTATATGCGGCGGGTAACTTGTCGTTGTTGCATCATGTTCATGCGTGTCTAAAAGCCCATGTCATCTTTCGTAAAAACATTGATTATGTGGTTCAAAACAATGAAGTGGTTATTGTTGATGAGCACACCGGACGTACGATGCAAGGTCGACGTTGGTCAGAAGGTATTCACCAGGCAGTAGAAGCCAAAGAAGGTGTTACCATTCAGGCTGAAAGTCAGACATTGGCATCGACGACCTTCCAGAACTACTTCCGTTTGTACGAGAACTTGTCTGGTATGACGGGGACCGCGGACACTGAAGCGTTCGAATTTCAGCAAATCTATGGCTTGTCTGTTGTGGTTATTCCGACCAATAAACAAGTTCAGCGAAAAGATTTCAATGACCTTATCTACATGTCTACTGAAGATAAGTTTGAGGCGATTGTTGTTGATATTGAAGACAATGTGGCTCAAGGGCGTCCTATCCTCGTGGGTACTGCGTCGATAGAATATTCTGAGTTGTTGTCTGAATACCTCAATAAGAAAAACATTAAACACAATGTATTGAATGCCAAGCAGCATGAGCGTGAAGCGCAAATTGTTGCGGAAGCGGGTCGTCCGGGCGCTGTTACTATTGCGACTAACATGGCGGGTCGAGGCACGGATATTGTGTTGGGTGGTAACTTACAGGTTGAGATTGATCAACTTGGTGAATCTGCTTCCCAAGAAGAAATTGATGCTTTGAAAGCGGACTGGAAACAGCGTAACGAAGCGGTATTGGCTGCAGGTGGTTTGCATATTATTGGTACGGAGCGTCATGAATCGCGTCGTATAGATAATCAGTTGCGTGGCCGAGCGGGTCGTCAAGGTGATGTGGGTTCTTCGCGTTTTTACTTGTCTCTTGAAGATAGCTTAATGCGAATCTTCATGTCTGATCGCATCAAGAAAATGATGATGGCGTTGGGTATGGAGAAGGGTGAAGCCATTGAGCATAAAATGGTCTCAAATGCGATTGAAAAAGCTCAGCGTAAAGTAGAGGGGCGCAACTTCGATATTCGTAAGCAACTGCTTGAATACGATGATGTGGCGAATGATCAGCGTCAGGTTATCTACCGTCAGCGTTTCGATATGATGGTGTCGGAAGATTTATCAGAAGCGATTTCTGCGATGCGTGAAGAAGTGGTAACGAATTTAATTGATGAATTTGTTCCGCCGCAAAGTGTTTATGATCAATGGGATCTAAAAGGTCTAGAAGATAAAATTCGTAATGAGTTTGGTCTTGAGTTACCTGTTGCGCAATGGGTAGAAGAAGATTCGAAATTGTACGAAGAGCCATTGCGTCAAAAAATCCTTGATGCTTTTGTTAGTGATTATGCTGAGAAAGAGTCTGCAGCCGGTGCTGAGCCGCTTAGATCTTTTGAGAAGCAAGTGTTGCTGCAAGTATTGGATACGCTTTGGAAAGAGCATTTGCAAACAATGGACATGCTTCGTCAGGGTATTCACTTACGTGGTTATGCTCAGAAGAATCCAAAGCAAGAATATAAGCGAGAAGCGTTTGAGCTTTTCCAAGATTTGCTGGAGCAGGTCAAATTTGAAGTGATCCAGATAGTCACGCGAGTGAAGGTTCAATCGCCTGAAGAATCTGAAAAAATCGAAGAAGCGCGTCGACTTCATGAAGAAAAAACTCAGCTAAGCATGCAGCACGAGTCTACATCGGTACTTTCTGATGATGGTGTTGCTGGAGATGGCGCACAATACCCTAAAGTTGGGCGTAATGAGCCTTGTCCTTGTGGGTCTGGTAAAAAATACAAGCAATGTCATGGCAGTCTGGTTTAGTAGAGGGTAGTTAAATGGCGGTAGGGTTGCAGGATTTCCCCAATATCCCAGAAATTAAGGGTGTGAAGATTGGGTTCGCTGAAGCGGGCATTAAAAAGCCAAACAAAAAAGACCTTGTTGTTTTTGAGTTGTGTGAAGGGGCAGCTGTTGCAGGCGTTTTCACCCAAAATGCTTTTTGTGCGGCGCCGGTTCGTGTTTGTCAAAAGCATTTGCTTGGCTCTGATATTCGATATTTGTTAATAAATACGGGTAACGCTAATGCGGGCACTGGTAAGCAAGGTATGGAAAATGCTTTGCTGACGTGTCAGGAGCTTGCTCGCTCTGCTGGTGTGGCCGCAGAGTCTGTTTTGCCTTTTTCTACCGGTGTCATTGGTGAGCCTTTGCCTGTTGCTAAAATCCTAGCGGCTCTGCCGACGGCCTTGTCTTCTCTTGAAGGGGATAATTGGAAGGCGGCGGGTCTTGGTATTATGACGACAGACACCTTGCCTAAAGGTTCTGTTAGGACGTTTGAGTTTGACGGACGTCGCTATACGGTTGCCGGTATCTCTAAAGGTGCTGGCATGATTCGCCCTAATATGGCGACCATGTTGGGTTATGTGTTTAGTGATATTGCCCTTGATAAAGCATTGCTTCAGCAGATGTTATCGTCTGTTGTGAATAAGAGCTTCAACCGTATTACCGTTGATAGTGATACTTCTACTAACGATTCTTGTATTGCGGTCGCGACTGGTGCGGCAGGTAATGATCTCGTTACGGATATTAATTCGCCTTTGGCGCAAGCCTTTTTGGCGGCCTTTACCGAAGTTATGCAAGAGTTGGCGCATGCCATCGTGCGTGATGGGGAAGGTGCCACCAAGTTTGTCACTATTAAGGTTCAGGGCGCTAAGCTTGAGTCTGATGCGACAAAAGTGGCGTTTGAAGTGGCGCACTCTCCTTTGGTGAAAACGGCGTTGTTCGCGTCTGATCCAAATTGGGGTCGTATTTTAGCGGTCGTGGGTCGTGCTGGTGTTGAGGCATTGGATGTTGATAAGGTGCAGCTTCATATTAACGGCTTTGAAATCGCGCGAGATGGCTGTCGTTCGCCAGATTATCTAGAAGAACATGGTCAAGAAGCCATGGCGCCAGAGGAAATTCAGATTCAAATTGATCTGGGTGCCGGTGATTCTTCGGATACGGTGTGGACAACGGATTTCTCTCACGAATACGTGACCATTAATGCGGATTACCGAACCTGATGTTGGTGCGTGTAGCGGCTGGGATTATCCTTCGGGAAGGTCAGGTGTTTATTGCTTTGCGAAAGCGTGACCAGCATCAAGGTGGTTTATGGGAATTTCCAGGCGGCAAGTGTGAGTCGAATGAGACTCCCTTGCAGGCTTTGTCTCGTGAGTTGCTAGAAGAGTGTGGTATCAAGGTTCAGTACGCGGAGCACTTTCAAACGGTTGCTCATGACTATGGTGATAAGCAGGTTGAATTGATTTTTTATACCGTGTCTCAGTTTTTGGGTGAGGCGACAGGGAAGGAAGGTCAAGAAGTGTGTTGGGTTGCTGTGTCAGAGCTTGCTGATTATGACTTTCCGGAAGCGAATCAGATCATTGTGAAGGCTTTGTTAGCAGGTTAATTGTTAGCGATCTGCAGTAAACGTATAAAAAGCATCGTAAGTCATTACGGTGCTTTTTTTTGCCTTGCTGATGGTTTGGGTTTTCTAGGGATGAAAAAAAACGACCGCTACGAGAATGTAGGGTCGTTTTATTTGTGCTTATCAGGGTTAGCCTTTTAGCATTTTCGCAAGGATAGGGTTGACCATTCCTGGGTTTGCCTTGCCTTGAGAGGCTTTCATGACTTGGCCAACAAAGAAGCCAATCATTTTCTTCTGTTTGTCGGGTTCTGCGGCACGATACTGTTCAACTTGGGCGGCATTTGCGTCCAAAATGGTTTGGATCATGCTTTCGATTGCACCAGTGTCGGTTACCTGTTTCAGGCCTTTTGCATCGATAATCTCATCCGCAGAGCCTTCGCCGTCCCACATTGCTTGCAGTACGTCTTTCGCTGTTTTGCCGTTAATAGTGTTGTCTTTAATGCGAGCAAGTAGCTCGCCAAAGGCGTTGGCATCCACTGGCGAATTGGCGATGTCTAATTGGGACTGGTTGAGTAGCTTGCTTAGCTCGCCCATCACCCAGTTGGCCGTTAGTTTAGGGTCTTGGTTGACCTTGTTGGCGGCTTCAAAGTAATCCGCCATTGCGCGTGAAGAGGAAAGAACATGGGCGTCATAGTCGCTCAAGTTGTACTCGCTCTGGAAGCGCTCTGCTTTTTGACTTGGTAGTTCCGGTAGGTTGGCTTTTATCTGGTCAACGTACTCTTGGGTCAAGACGATAGGCAGTAAGTCAGGGCAGGGAAAGTAGCGATAATCGTTGGCGTCTTCTTTAGAGCGCATGCTGCGAGTTTCGTTTTTCTCTGGATCGTAAAGGCGTGTTTCCTGAATAATGCGGCCGCCATCTTCGAGAATGTCTGCTTGACGTTCAATTTCGGTGTAGATGGCTTTTTCAATAAAGCGGAAAGAGTTGACGTTTTTGATCTCGGTGCGAGTACCGTATTCTTCCTGACCTTTTGGGCGTAGCGATAGGTTAATGTCGCAGCGCATTGAGCCTTCCGCCATATTGCCGTCACAAATGCCAAGGTAGGTTACGATGGAGTGAATCATCTTAACGTAAGCAACGGCTTCTTTTGCGGAGCGAATATCGGGTTCTGAAACGATCTCTAGTAGTGGTGTGCTAGAGCGGTTTAAATCGATGCCCGTCATACCTTGGAAGTCTTCGTGCAAAGACTTGCCGGCGTCTTCTTCAAGATGGGCGCGAGTGATGCCCACGCGGGTTGTGGTGCCGTCTTCTAGAGTGACGTCTAGGTAGCCCTTGCCAACAATCGGATGGTCCATTTGGCTAGTTTGGTAGCCTTTTGGCAAATCTGGGTAGAAGTAGTTCTTGCGAGCAAACACGGACGTCATGCCGATTTCTGCATTGATTGCGTGACCAAACATAACGGCCATGCGTAGCGCTTCTTTGTTGAATACAGGTAAGGCGCCAGGCATGCCTAGGTCAACCAGTGTGGTTTGTGTGTTTGGCTCGGCGCCAAACCCTACTGCCGCACCAGAAAATAACTTTGATTTAGTAGAGAGCTGAGTATGAATCTCAAGGCCAATAACAACTTCCCAGTTCATGCTTATGCTCCTTTTGCCATAGTAGGTGTTTGTAGGTGCCAGTCAGTATTTTGTTGATACTGGTGCGCTATGTTCAGCAACTTGGCTTCAGCAAAGTAATTGCCCATGATTTGTAGGCCAACAGGCATGTTGTCGACAAAGCCTGCTGGAACAGACATAGCAGGGATGCCGGCAAGGTTCACTGAAAGGGTGTAGATGTCTTCCAGATACATGGCCACAGGGTCGTTTGTTTTACTGCCAAGATCGAAAGCGGTAGTCGGTGCAACAGGTCCCATGATGACATCAACCTCATTGAGTGCGTTGACGAAATCTTCTTTGATTAGGCGGCGGATTTTTTGTGCTTTTAAGTAGTAAGCGTCGTAATAACCTTCAGAAAGCGCATAGGTACCGACCATGATGCGTTTTTGTACTTCGGTGCCAAAGCCTTCTGCGCGAGAGCGAGTGTACATGTCGAGCAGGTCTTTCGGATCGTCACAGCGATGACCAAAGCGAACGCCATCAAAGCGAGATAGGTTGGAAGACGCTTCAGACGGCGCAATGACGTAGTAAGACGGAATGCTTAGTTGAAGGTTTGGTAGGGACACTTCTTTCACGGTCGCGCCAAGCTTTTCGAATTCTTTTACGGCGGCCATTATGGTGTCGGCGACCTTGGCGTCTAAGCCGTCACCAAAGTATTCTTTTGGCAAGCCGATTTTAAGGCCCGCTAGTGGCGCATTTAAGTTGGCTAGGTAGTCTTCTTTAGGGGTTTCAGAAGAGGTTGAGTCTTTGTCGTCAAAGCCTGCCATGGCTTGCATTAAGTGGGCGCAATCTTCAGCGCTTTTTGCCATCGGGCCGCCTTGGTCTAGGCTGGAGGCGTAGGCGATCATGCCAAAGCGAGAAACGCGACCGTAAGTCGGTTTAAGGCCAGTGATGCCACAAAAAGAGGCCGGTTGGCGAATGGAGCCGCCAGTGTCTGTGCCAGTAGCCGCAACGGCAAGGCCTGCAGCAACCGCAGCGGCGGAGCCGCCAGAAGAGCCACCAGGAACCTTGTTTAGGTTCCATGGGTTTTTAACGGCGCCATAGAAGCTGTTTTCATTGGAGGAACCCATCGCGAACTCGTCCATGTTGGTTTTGCCTAGCATGACAGCACCCGCTTGTTGAATGCGGCTGGTGACGGTCGATTCGTAAGGTGGGATGAAGTTGTTCAGCATTTTGGAGCCACAAGTGGTTAAAACGTCTTGGGTGCAAAACAAATCTTTATGAGCAATCGGAATGCCGGTAAGGCTGCTGCTACTGCCGTTTGCAATGGCGGTGTCAGCGGCTTTCGCTTGTTGTAGGGCAAGTTCGTCACTGATGGTGATAAAGCTGTTCAGTTGCGGGTCGAGTGCCTGAATGCGATCTAGAAATAGGCGAGTCAATTCGACGCTGGAAATCTCTTTGTTGCGCAGTTGTTGCGCGAGGGTGGCAATGCTTTGTTCAAACATGGTTGGCTCTCGTTATTCAATCACTTGTGGGACTAGGAAAAGACCGGCTTCTGTTTGTGGCGCGTTGGCCAAAAAGGCATCGCGTTGATTGACCTCGGTCACTTCGTCTTCGCGTAAACGCTGTGTCATTTCAAGTGGATTAGAGAGTGGGGCAACGCCATCGGTATCAACCGATTGCATTTGCTCTACCAGTGATAATACGCTGGATAGGGAATGTTGGTACTGCACGGCATCTTCCTCGGTGAGGGCGAGGCGAGCCAAGTGTGCTATTTTTTGCACGTCTTGCTTGTCTATGGACATGTTCCACCTGATACTTGATTGTCGAAAATGGCTCCTATTGTATCCCTTAGTTAGTTTGCTATAAAGGCGCTAGGGGGAAAAAGGCCTTCGTTTTTGTTGAAATCAAAATTTTTCGTATAAACAATGAAATACCTAAAGAGTTTTTGCATATTTGCGATGAATCGGCTTGCCGAATGTGTAAGCGATTGTTACATTTTGACGCTGTTCGTATCGTATTCATTAGGGTGTGGGATTACATGTTTAAAAAAATTAGGGGAATGTTCTCTAGCGATTTGTCGATTGACCTAGGGACAGCTAATACCCTTATCTACGTTCGCGACCGTGGTATCGTTCTTGATGAGCCATCTGTAGTAGCTATTCGTCATAACGGCAATCAAAAAACAGTCGCTTCTGTCGGCATGGATGCAAAGCGCATGTTAGGGCGTACGCCTGGTAATATAACGGCAATTCGCCCAATGAAAGACGGTGTTATCGCTGACTTTCATGTTACCGAAAAAATGCTCCAGTATTTTATTTCCAAAGTTCACGAAAATAGCATGCTTAAGCCAAGCCCTAGGGTTCTAGTATGTGTGCCTTGCAAGTCAACGCAAGTAGAGCGTCGTGCTATTAAAGAGTCTGCCTTGGGTGCAGGTGCTCGCGAAGTGTATATTATTGAAGAGCCAATGGCCGCAGCGATTGGTGCGGGTCTTCCGGTTGCTGAAGCATCTGGTTCTATGGTGATTGACATCGGTGGTGGTACGACTGAAATTGCGATCATCTCTTTGAACGGTATTGTGACTTCTGAGTCTATCCGTGTTGGTGGTGACCGTTTTGATGAGGCGATTACAACTTATGTTCGTCGTCAATATGGCAGTTTGATTGGTGATGCGACGGCGGAGCGAATTAAAACAGAAATTGGTATGGCGTATCATACTGGCGAAGAGTTACAGATAGACGTTCGCGGCCGTAACTTAGCAGAGGGTATTCCTCGTTCTTTCACGTTAAGCAGCACAGAAATTTTAGACGCTTTGCAAGAGCCGCTGGCTCAAATAGTGCAAGCCATTAAAGGGGTGTTAGAGCAATCGCCACCTGAATTAGCCGCTGACATTGGTGAAACGGGTCTCGTCTTAACTGGCGGTGGTGCTTTGCTTCGTGAAATCGATCGTTTGATTAGCGAAGAAACAGGTTTGCCGGTGATTATTGCTGATGATCCGTTGACGTGTGTTGCACGAGGCGGCGGCATGGCGCTTGAAATGATGGACAAACATGCCTCAGAGCTTTTTACTGCTGAAAATGAGTAATAGCTAGGAGCTACACCATTAATAATTTGCTTTATTTTAATGGCAAGATATCCGGCACACGCTTTGTTGTGCTGGTGATCTTATCAATCGCGATGATAGTGGCGGATGTCCGCTATTCTCTGTTTGCCCCCATTCGTCCTTATCTCACCTGGCTTGTTGCGCCGATACAAGTGGTTGTAAATACCCCTCAAAAAATTCTCTATTGGACCAGTGATCATTTGGCGAGCCGTGAAGGCTTGGTGGATGAGAATCAGGCATTAAGCCAAGAAATACTCATTTTACGCAGTCGCTTGCAAAAGCTGGATTCGTTGCAAGCCGAAAACGTGCGCTTACGAGAGTTGTTAGACGCCTCTCAGCGAGTCGATGAGAAGATTGTAATGGCCGAGGTTATTGGTTTTGATCAGAATGCGTACAGCCATAAGATCCTAATTGATAAAGGCTTCTCTTCTGGTGCCTATGTTGGTCAACCGGTTTTGGATGCAACTGGCGTACTTGGTCAAGTCGTCGAAACCTCAGCCTATACCAGTCGTGTGTTATTGATTGCGGACGCCAGTCACTTTTTACCCGTACAGTTGTCTCGTACTGGTTTTAGAAGTGTGTTGCGTGGTGTCGGGGATTTAAAACATATGAAACTGATGAGTGTGCCGCATTCTGCTGATATTAAAAAAGGCGATATTCTCACTACGTCAGGTTTGGGTAAGCGGTTTCCGAGCGGCTATCCTGTAGGGGTCGTGCGCGCTGTGACACATGTGCCAGGTAAACCTTACGCAGACGTGGATGTGGTGCCTCTTGCGCAGCTCGGGCGCAGTCGTCATGTGATGTTAATTGAAAAGCCTAAGTCGGAGCGTCAATGAAATCGTTTTTTGTCTTTTTTGTGACCTTGCTGGCCGCACTAATGCTAGAGGCGATGCCGCTTCCTGAATCTTTGGTTTGGTATCGCCCTGAATGGGCTTTGTTGGTTATTTTATACTGGGTTATTGCGCTACCATTTCGTGTTGGTGTGGGCGTTGCTTGGTTTTTAGGTTTGATGGTGGATTTGCTGCAAGGTGGAATCATAGGTCAGCATTCTTTAACCTATGTTCTGATTGCCTTCTCGTGTGCGATTTTTTACAAGCGCTTACGCATGTACCACCGTTGGCAGCAAGGTATTTTTGTTTGTTTGCTCGTCAGTATCAATCAGTTGGTTGGTTTCTGGGTGGATCATTACCTGGGGAATGCTGAGCCGACCTTGATGATTTTTATGCCGGCGATTGTGACCGGCTTGCTATGGCCTTGGTCATTTGTAATATTGCGTAGTGTGCGTCGTATTTACGCTATTCGTTAGATTGTTTAATTAGGACGTATTTATGCTTGTTTTGGCCTCGGCATCGCCAAGAAGAAAAGAACTGTTAGGGCAATTGGTGAGAGAGTTTGACATTTGCCCTGCAGACATTGATGAGACGCCTTACCAAGGTGAGGATGCGTCCGCTTATGTAAAGCGCATGGCCCATGAAAAAGCCTTGGCGGTTTCTGACAAATTATCGCAAGACAAGACGACGTCGTCTCTTATTGTGTTGGCTTCAGACACCAGTGTGGTGGTTGACGGGGTTATTCTCGGTAAGCCGGCCGATTTTGAAGAGTCAAAAGCGATGCTTAGACTGTTGTCTGGTCGCGATCATCAGGTGATGACCTCGGTTTGTCTTTATGATGCAAAGCGCGAACATTTGCAATTAACGAATGTCGTGAGTGACGTGTCTTTTCGGGCCATCTCAGACGTTGAAATCGCTCAATACTGGCGCAGTGGCGAGCCTCAAGATAAAGCAGGCTCATACGCTATTCAAGGCTTGGGCGCTGTGTTTGTCCGCGCCGTCTCAGGCTCTTATTCGGCTGTTGTTGGTTTGCCGCTTTATGAGACCTCTCAGTTGCTTGCTTTATTTGGTATTCATTCGCTAGAGGAAATGTCCCATGAGTGAAGATGTATTAATCAATGTCACCCCGATGGAGATTCGAGTTTCTCTTGTCGAAAATGGCGTGCTGCAAGAAGTGTATATCGAACGCTCTAGTCGAAAAGGCATCGTAGGCAATATCTATCAAGGTAAGGTGGTGCGAGTGCTGCCCGGTATGCAGGCGGCGTTTGTGGATATCGGCTTAGAAAGAGCGGCGTTTATTCATGTTTCTGAAGTGGCCGATCGCGATGCGGTCAATCCGAGTGACCAGATCGGCGATTATTTGCGTGAAGGCCAGTCGCTGGTTGTTCAGGTGACAAAAGACCCTATTAGCACTAAGGGCGCGCGTTTAACGACCCATTTGTCGATTCCTTCTCGTTATCTTGTTTACATGCCAGATCAATCTCATGTTGGTGTGAGCCAAAGAATAGAAAATGAAGAAGAGCGTGAACGTTTGAAATCATTGATTTCTGAGGCGTTAAAAGACGCAGATGAAACCAATGGGTATATTCTTCGAACAGCGGCTGAACGTGCTGGAGAAGAAGAAATATTGGCTGATATCAAGTTTTTGACACGACTGTGGCAATCCGTAAAACGACGCATTAAAGTGGCCAAAGCGCCGTCTGTTATTTATGAAGATTTGCCTCTGCATTTACGAACCATGCGTGACTTGGTGAGTTTGACGACGGAGAAAATTCGCATAGATTCGCGTGAGAATTTTACGAAATTGCGGTCCTTTGCAGAAGATTTCATGCCTGAGTTAACGGAGCGTATTGAATACTATCCGGGTGAACGCCCAATCTTTGATTTATACAGTGTCGAAGATGAAATTCAGAAGGCGCTAGATCGTAAGGTTCAGCTTAAATCGGGGGGGTATCTTATTGTCGAACAGACCGAATCCATGACCACCATCGATGTGAACACGGGGGCGTTTGTTGGCAGTCGTAATTTAGAAGAAACCATCTATAAAACCAATTTAGAGGCCGCGACCTCGATTGGTCGCCAGTTACGGTTACGTAATCTAGGTGGCATTATTATTATTGACTTCATCGACATGGAAGACGAAGAGCATAAGCGCCAAGTGCTGAGGATGCTCGAAAAAACCTTAGAGTCTGACCATGCCAAAACCAAGATTACCGGAGTGTCCGAGCTTGGTTTAGTGGAAATGACTCGAAAACGAACGCGAGAGAGTTTGGGGCAAACGCTTTGTGAGCCTTGTCGTTCTTGTCGGGGAAGTGGTTTGGTCAAAACGCCTGAAACCGTATGTTATGAGGTGTTCCGTGAAATACTCAGAGCGGATCGTGCTTATGACTCTCAGACTTACACGGTATTGGCGGCCAGTTCAGTGGTGGATCGCTTTTTGGACGAAGAGAGTGTGGCAGTGGCTGAATTGGAGGACTTTATTGGTAAGACGATTCGTTTTCAGGTTGACCCTATCTATACACAAGATCAATATGATGTCGTTCTTCGATAATAGGTTGTAGGTGCTCAGGATGAAAAAGCAACTGCAAGGATGTGTTTGTGGCGTGTATTGGTTCGTTATCGGTGTGGCGGCCTTGCTTGCTGTGCTGGTTGTGTCTGTTAAATTGCTGTTGCCATGCTTGAATGATTACCGCACACAAATAGAAAGTAATTTAAGTCACTTAACTGGCTATCAGGTGACGCTTGATAGTATCGGCGGGCACCTAGAAGGGGTTGACCCTACTGTCTCTATTAATGGCTTGGTGATGTCTGTTAATGGCTCACCTGCGGCGAGCGTGGCTGAAATACGAGTGCGCATCGACGCCATTAAATCCCTGCTTACTTTCTCCCCTCAATTTACTTATGTGCGTTTTGTTAAGCCGTCGTTGTCTTTGCAAGAGCGTGCTGGTCAATGGGCTTTAAAGGGCTCAGCGCCTTCCTCTGATGTGAAGACTGATATTGGTGTAGAGCGTATTTTAGGCTACCTAACGGCGCAACAACGTTTTTCTGTGTTAAATGCCAATGTTGATCTGGTCAGCCAGCAATATGGTGATCATTCTGTCTCGATTCCCTCCGCCTATATTTTTCAACATACGCAATCGTCATGGATCAAGTCGACAGTGTATGTCGATGGTAACGCCACGCCATTTGATATTAATGCCAAAATTTACCAGTCGCTCGGTGTGTTCGGCGCGTATCAGGTCGACGCTAGCGTAGATGTGCCTAATATTTCTATTCCTTTTGGGGGAGAGTCTTCTTCTTGGGCGGCAAGCTTGTCTGATGCGGATTTTGCCGGCAAGCTTTGGCTAAATTATCGAGTGGGAGATGGGTTGAGTCTGCAAGCGAAAGCATCGCGCTTGATGTTGGGCTTCAATAACGGTGAAACCTATGAATCCGCCCCGTCTATTCGAGTTCGTTATAGCCAGAAAAGAGGCGGAGCATTTGTCGATGTTCATCAATTGGCGCTGAAAGATGAGACGGGTCAAGTTTACCCACCAATCAATCTTTCTTATGAGTGGTTGAAGACTTCGAATCAGTCGTACCTGTCGTTTAATCAAGTGGATCTTGGTTTAGCGCATCGCATTGCCAAGCATTTTTTGCAGCCAGAATGGCATGTATCAAAGTTGATTTCTGGGTTGGCGCCACAAGGGGTGGTCTCCAATGCGGCATTGCGTTTAGGTAAAAAAGGCGATGCTGTTTCTTATCACTTTTTAAGCAATTTACAACAGGCGTCAGTGGCGGGTTATCAAGGCATACCTGAGGTCAATCATTTAAACGCTGTGTTTAGCCTCACTGACGGTGATGGTTATATTCAGTTTAAGCAACAGCGTGGTGAGCTGGCGTTTCCAACCTTGTATGCAGATAAGTGGCAAGTGAGCGGGCTTTCTGGGTTGGTGGATTGGCAGTTGGTTCAAAATACCTTGGTGGTGAGTGGGCGCGGATTAAAAATTCACCGAAATGGCGCGGATGTCGATGGCGGATTTCGTTTTGAGTCTCGGCCAAATGCCCCAGACTGGTTGTCTCTAAGTATCCGAGGGCAGCATGTCCCGATCGCTGATAGGCTTGTCTATTTGCCAGAAAATGCACTGAATACAGAGTTGAAGGATTGGATTGGCAGCGCGCTCTCTGACCAAGGAGAAGTGAATAACCTTGACCTTATTATTCAATCCGAATTGGCGGATGGGGCCACTCCAGACGTGCGTCTTAAAATGGATGTCAGTAATGCGCAATTAGATTACAGCAAAGGCTGGCCTGTTGCTAAGTCGCTTAATGGTCAGTTTTTACTGGATGAGTCTGGAGTGCATGTTGACGTTCATTCGGCTTCTTTGTCCGGTGTGAAGGTGTCTAATATTGCCGTGAACGTGCCGATTAAAGAAGGTAAAGCAGATTGGCTGAGTGTGTCCGGTAAAGTCGATCGGGATGCAGCAGAAGCCTTGAACTTGCTGCGTACTACACCATTGAACGACAGTGTTCTTGCGCCGTTTAAAACGTGGACCATCAAAGGCAATGTCGCTGCTGAATTTGATGTGTCGGTTCCATTGAATGATCAAACGCTGCAACCAAAAGCAACATTGGCCTTGGTGTTTAAAGATAACCCTATTTACATTGGGGATGTAAATCTAGACACACAAGTTAAGCAAGGAGAGTTTCATTTCTCTACCGAAAAAGGGATTACGGATTCGCATTTTGACGTTCGCGCTTTTTCAGGAGACTCCCATCTTGATCTCACGTCAGGGGTAGAAAGCGACGGTCGCATTAGTGTACTTGGGCAGCTTTCTGGTGGCGTTGATTTGCATCAGGTGGCTAGCTGGCAGAAATGGCCTGAGCAGGTGCTAAGTAATCTCTCAGGTGATGTGTCTTATCAAGGCACGCTGGAGATTAATAAGTCACAAGAAGGGCAAGTGGATTTGCACCTTAACAGTGATCTCAAGGGTGGGGTGGCGTCTTTTCCGAAGCCTTTTTCTAAGGTCTCCACGCAAGCCATGCCGTTGGATTTAAAGGTGATGGCGCATCAACAGGATGTCGTGGTGCAGGGCAGCCTTGCTGGTTTAGCGAAAGTGCGCTTGTTGGTTCGTTCGGGGGCGCTTTATGGGGGTGACTTATATTTGAATTCCAATAAGGCATTGCCCAAAGACATGCTGCCAGGTTTGGCTTTTGAAGGGCAGTTTGCTGCCTTTGATGTGGCTCAGTGGCAGGCGGTGTTAGGCACTTCGGTCAGTAACAAAACGACCAAGGATGCTCTGCCAAATGAGGGTTTTAAAGTGCCTGATTGGTTGCGCCAAGTGAATTTGTTGGTGGATCAGGTGGTGGTCAATGACCAGAATACATTGCACAATGTTAAGTTAAATTATGACGTTAATAAGGCAAAAGGGAAGTTTCAGGTCAGCTCGGATGAATTAAACGTTAAGTTTGACCATGACGCGGGTAAGCCGCGCTTCCATTTTGGTTATTTGAATTGGAATACAGAGAAGACCTCAGCAAAAGAAGAGGCGGATGCGCCGCCGTTTCATGCGAATCAAATCCCTAATATGCGTTTGATCATTGATCAGCTTTATATTAACCAAGCGCCATACGGAGATTGGAACTTAAATGTGATTCAGCAGGGCAATGAGCTGCGCGTGGATCCTTTTTCTTCAGGTTTGAAAAAAGGCACATTTGATGGTCATTTGGTGTGGCGCGACGATAAAAACGCCCCCAGCGTGACATTAACCATGGCGGTAAACGGCAAAGACTTGGCTGAGCTAACGGGTAAATTCTCCGATAAGGCCTTTGTGACATCGAAAAATTATAAAATCAATGTTGCGCTGAATTGGTACGGTAATCCATTTTATTTTGATCGTCCGTCTCTATCTGGGCGCATTGTTTTTGATGCAAAAGACGGTAATTTTGCTCAGGTTGATGAATTGCCGGGGTTCATGAAAATATTTGGTATTTTCAATGTTGAGGCATTAAGACGACGTTTGACGCTCGATTTCTCAGATGTCTATAAGCCAGGGTTGACCTACGATCGCTTTGAAGGGGCTTTCGAAATCAACAAAGGAATATTGAAAACAACCAAACCGTTACACATAGTGTCGCCAACCGCGGAAGTGACGGTGGAAGGCAGTGCAGACATTGCAAATGAGACCTTGGATGAGGTGTTGACCGCGACCTTACCAATTACTCGCTCTCTGCCATTGGCAGGTTTACTGTGGGGAACGCCTCAGCTGGCGGGTATCTTGTACTTAACGGATAAACTGATTGGCGACAAGATTTCAAAAGTGACCAGTGTTCAATATAAGGTACAGGGTTCTTTCGATGAGCCGATTATTACGCCAATTAAACATAAACCTGCGAAAAGAGTGGAACGCTAATGAAATCACTTCGTATTGCCGCTATCCAATTAACCAGTGTGGCTGATTGGTCTACAAACCTAGAAATGGTGAAAAAGTGGGTTGGGTTGGCCGCGCAAGATGGCGCTCGATTGGTTGTGTTGCCGGAAAATGTTTTTTTGTTTGATGGAAAAGCCATGCGTGGTTTGGCCGACTCTGAGGCGCAAGCGGTGATTTTAAACGCGGTTCGAGAATTGGCTATTCAGTATTCCATTTATTTGGTGGTCGGTTCACACCCTTCAGCCAGCCGGCCGAATGGTGACTGTGTTGAGAACAATCGAGTACGTCAATCGTGTTTGGTGTTTTCACCTGATGGAGAATTGGTAAAGCGCTATGATAAAATTCATCTATTTGATGTGGCGGTCAACGACAAAGCTGGGGCTTACAAGGAGTCGGCGTCTATTGAGCCTGGTGATATTGAGACACAGATTATTGATGTTGATGGCTTTAAAGTGGGTTTGAGCATTTGTTACGACCTTCGTTTTCCGGAATTGTATCGCGCTCTGTCTAAGGCGGGCGCTGAAATCTTGTTGGTGCCTGCGGCCTTCACTTATGTAACGGGTAAGGCGCATTGGAATACTCTGTTGGCTGCCAGAGCGATAGAAAACCAGTGCTTTGTGTTAGGGGTGAACCAATGTGGTTGGCATAATGAAACACGACAGACTTATGGTCACAGTGTGTTGTTTTCTCCTACCGGTGAATCTTTATCTCACTTAGAAGAAGCACCAGGGTATTTTGTTTGTGAGATTGATGATTCGTCATTAATTGAATGTCGAGAAAGAATGCCTTGCATGTCGCATCGTCGCCTTTAAAAGGCAAAAAAAACCTCATGGGCTGTTAGGCGCATGAGGTTGTTATTTCTTGGCTGGATATTATTCCATTAAACCTAATTTTCTCTCTTCTGTTTCTCTCAAGAAGCGAAACAGTTTTTTTCTGTTGCTGGTGTTACCTTGCTGAGACACTTCTTTTTGAGATAGACGAATCAGCTGTCGTAATTGCTGTATGTCTTCTACTTCTGGGTGTTCGCGTAAATAATCAGCCAGCGCTTCTTTGCTGTTTTCTCCAATCAAGATATCGCGTTTTAGCTCTAATTGATGGAAGAGTTTGTTGTAAGCGGCAGAGGTTGTATCAAACAGGGCAACACGACGAGCAATGGCTTCATGATCTTCTGTGCGCATGACTTTGCCAATGTATTGCAGGTGTCTTCTCATGGCTTCGCGCTGTTTAATTCGATCCGCTTCGGCCAGTGCATCTCGTAGGGTCTCAGACATATCAACTTTCTTTTGCTGATTTTTGCTGAGGCCTAATAATTTCTTGCCCAACTCTTGGAGTTCTTCCATTTCACGCTTGATCTGCGTTTTGCTTTTAAAGTTTTCTTCGTCGTCATCAAATTGATCAAAGTTTGTCATGGGAACCTATACTAAAAAAAGAGTGGCGAGACCAAGGAAGGCTAAGAAGCCAACAACATCGGTCACAGTTGTCAAAATCACACTGGCGGCTAATGCAGGGTCAATACCTAGCTTCTTCAGGAAAATAGGTAATAGCGTGCCAGTGAGGGCGGCAAACAAGAGATTTATGATTGTCGCGCTTGCAATGATATAGGCAATCTTTATGTTGTCAAACCAAAGTGCGGTTAAAGCGGCAATAACCGTTGCCCAAAGTATGCCATTTAGCAAACCGACGATCAATTCGCGGTTTAAAAGCCATCTTGTGTTGGTGGCACCGATTTGATTTAAGGCGATACCACGAATAACCAAGGTAAGTACCTGAGAGCCTGCTATGCCGCCCATGCTGGCAACGATGGGCATTAAAATGGCCAGCGCGACCACTTGATCAAGTGTGTGCTGGAATAGCCCAATCACATAGGAAGCAATGAAGGCGGTAATTAGGTTGATGCCTAGCCAAACGGCGCGTCGTCTGGTGGTTTTTAAGATGGGGGAGAAGGTGTCTTCATCATCGTCTAGGCCTGCCATGCTGAGCATGGAGTGCTCCGCTTCATCGCGGATAACATCGACCACGTCATCAATGGTGATGCGGCCTAATAATTTTCTGGTTTTGCTGTCAATAACCGGTGCCGAGACCAAATCCATTTTTTCAAACAGTTGTGCCACTTCGCTGGCAGGCGTTTCTGCGTCTATCACTGTGTTGTCGGTTTCCATGATGTCGCGCACGGTGGCGTTCACATCGGCTACCAAGAGTTTGGTGAGAGGCAGCGAGCCAAGCAGTCGATCAGAGCGACTAACAACCAGTAGGTTATCCGTCATGTCTGGAAGTTTGTTGTGGCGACGAAGGTAGCGGAAAACGATGTCCACTGTGATGTTCGGACGTATGGTAATGGTGTCCGTATTCATCAAGCCGCCAGCAGAGTCTTCTGAGTAGCTCAGCAGGGCTTCTACTCGTAACCTGTCTTGGCTTGACATGGAAGCCAGTACTTCTTTTACAACGGTTTCTGGAAGGTGTTGTAAAAGGTCGGCAAGGTCATCGCTTTCAAAGTGTTCGGAAACGGCAACGAGACGCTCAGTATTCATGTTGCGCATGAATTGAACGCCAATGTCTTCGCTTAGGTATTGAAGAACATCCCCTTCATTTTTGGAATCGATTAGGTCCCAAAGTAATTTACGTTCTTTTGGTGGGGAAGATTCCAGTAAACGGGCAACATCTTGAGCAGGTAGTGCACCGTTAAGGAGATAACGGATCTGCATGGTGGCACCGGACTCTAGGGAGTCGGTGACCGTTTGAAGGTGGGCTAAGGTGGTTTGTTCTGGCATGGCGATCCTTACTCGTCTTCGCCGAAGCGATCATTGATCAAGGTGATAACCGCTTTGATGGCTTCCTCTTCATCTTCCCCGTTGGTTTTAATTTTGATCTCTGTGCCTTTGCCAGCCGCCAACATCATCATTGCCATGATGCTTTTACCATCAACGTTGCGGCCATCTTTTTCAATGGTGATGTCAGAAGAGAAACGAGACGTTGTTTCTACCAGTTTGCCAGCTGCGCGCGCATGAAGGCCAAGTTTGTTAATGATGGTGATAGACTCTTCCAACATACTCTTTCCTTTATAGTAATGAATCTAGTGCAATAAAGAGGGCGTCATTTGTTTCGGCCTCTCTTAATGTGTTTAACACTTTTTCTGATTGTGCCAGTTCAGCAATTTCCGCCAGCGTGGATAAGTGTGCGTCACATTCTTGTGGTGGCACAATTAACGCAAAAACTAAATCGATTGGTTTTCTGTCGACCGCATCAAAGTCAATGGCAGATTGCAGCGACAAAATAACGACAGCGGTGTGATTGGCGCTTTCTAGGCGACAATGAGGAATGGCAATGCCATTACCAATGCCGGTGCTGCCTAGCTTTTCGCGTCCAAGTAAAGCTTCGTAGATTGCTTCTTTGTCACAATGGAGACGATTTGCAGCCACATCGGCAACGCTTTCAAGAATGCGTTTTTTGCTCACAACGTCTTGTTTTGCAAAGACAAGGTCTGCTTTTATTAATGATTTTAATGGCATAAGAAGTAGTTGTCCGTATTAAATCAATCGTTTTCGTTCATTAGAAGGAGGAATGTTCATTGCCTCACGGTACTTTGCAACAGTTCGTCGTGCTACTTGTATGCCTTGGTCCGCTAAAATAGTGGCTAGCTTGTTGTCACTCAAGGGCTTTTTGGCGGGTTCTTCTACCACCAATTTTTTGATCATGGCTCTGATTGCTGTCGAAGAGCATTCGCCACCAGAAGCGGTATTAACGTGGCTTGAGAAGAAGTACTTCAGCTCGAAAATACCTTTTGGTGCGTGCATGTACTTTTGTGTCGTCACACGCGAAATGGTGGACTCGTGCATGCCGACTTCTTCCGCGACATCGTGAAGTACCATGGGTTTCATGGCTTCTTCACCAAGTTCAAAGAAGTCGATTTGGCGATTTACGATACAGCTGGCCACTTTGAGTAGGGTCTCGTTGCGGCTTTGTAGGCTTTTCATAAACCACTTGGCTTCTTGCAAGGAGTTTTTGATGTAGGTGACGTCTTCTGAGGTGGAGGCTGTTGCGGCCATCGCAGAATAAGTTTCGTTGATCTTGACGGGCGGTAACGCGTCGTTATTTAACTCAACTTGCCAAACCCCATTGCACTTTTTGACAGAGACATCTGGAATAACATAATCCGTGTCATCAGCGTCAATAATAGAGCCTGGTCGTGGGTTGAGTTGTTGAATCAGATCGACCACTTCCTTCAATGACTCTTCTTTGAGCTTTGTTTTGCGACTTAATTGAGCAAAATCACGGTTGCCTAGTAAAGCCAGATGGTTATCGACTAGGTTGTAGGTACTCTTATAAAGAGGGTGGTCGCGAAAGGCTTCTAATTGCACTAATAGGCAATCGCGTAAGTCAGTTGAACAGGCGCCAGCAGGATCAAAGCGTTGTAGTCTGTGTTGCACTGCCATGACTTCGTCGAGCTCAAGATCTTCAAGTTCGCTGGTTAGCGATTCCCAAATATCTTCAGGCGTAATACTGAGATAGCCGTCTGATTGCACGCATTCAATGATGGCGTAAGCGATTTCAATGTCGCGATCTGACATGTGCGTTAGATTAAGTTGCCAGATCAAGTGATCTTGAATGCTTTCAGCAGGGGCGTTGCGACTTTCGTAGTCACTGTCACCTTCATAATTATTGCTGGAGCCGACGCTTGCTGCGGCAGAATTTTGGTAAGTATCGTCCCAATTGCTGTCAATGGAGAGCTCTGCTGGAATGCTGTCGGTCCACTCGGACTCAACGCGGGCTTCTTCACTGGCGTTCGCCTCGGTTTTTTTACTGGCTGCCTCTTCCTGTTCTCTCGTTGGCGCTTCTGAATGGGAAAAATCTTCATCATCAATTTCTAAAAGCGGATTGGATTCTAGAAACTCATGGATTTCCTGTTTCAGGTCTAACGTAGAAAGCTGCAGCAACCGAATGGCTTGTTGCAGCTGGGGAGTCATGGTCAGTTGTTGACCGATTTTTAATTGCAGAGACTGCTTCATAAAGAAACACTTCTAATAAGAGGAAATTGGAACGAGTTATGCATACTACTCCCTTTCGGCTGCAAAGATAAGAGGCTATAGACGGAAGTCGTCCCCTAAATAAACCTTTTTTACTTGCTCATTGTTGATCACGGTATCAGCATCACCTGAGGCGATTATTTTCCCATTGCCTACGATATAGGCTTTGTCGCAAATGTCTAATGTTTCGCGTACGTTGTGATCGGTAATCAAAACACCAATGCCGCTTTCTTGCAGGTGTTTTATGATCAGTTTAATGTCGCCAACCGAGATGGGGTCAACCCCAGCGAAAGGTTCATCCAATAGGATGAACTTTGGGTTCATGGCAAGCGCACGCGCTATTTCCACGCGACGACGTTCGCCGCCAGAGAGTGCCATGCCTAAGTTACTGCGAATGTGGGTGACATGAAACTCGTTTAACAGGCCTTCTAGTCTTTCTTTCTTTTGTTCTTTTGACAGCTCTTTGCGCGTTTCTAAAATGGCGTAAATATTGTCTTCAACGGACATTTTTCTAAAAATAGACGCTTCTTGTGGTAAGTAGCCAATGCCTTTTTGCGCCCGCGTATGCATGGCGTTTTTGGTGATGTCTTGCCCGTCGATGAAGATGCCGCCGGCGTCATTCGCGACCATGCCAACTATCATATAGAAGCAGGTCGTTTTGCCTGCGCCATTTGGGCCGAGCAAGCCAACGGCTTGACCGGATTCTACAGAAAGAGAGACGTCTTTAACGACTTGTCTTTTTTTGTAGCTCTTCGCCAGGTTTTTTGCTTCTAAAAGGGCCATCTATTTCTTTTTGCCTTCTTTTTCGTTGTCTGCTGGTTGTAATGTCATAGATACGCGCCCTGTGCCTTTTTTCTGGGCGTTAAAGGTGCCGGTGTCTATGTGGTAGAGGATGTAATCGGCGGTGATCTTGTCGTCCATCTTATTGAGGTAGCCATTGCCAAAGATTTCCAATTTTGACGTGGTGACTTGATAGTCTATTTTATCCCCTCGACTGATCATCATATTGCCGCTCCAGTCGATTTGCTGACTGAATTTTGCCGGTCCGCCTGTGGCAACCAGTTTGCTGAATTTCCGAGTTTTAGGGTCGGTTGTGACCTTCAGGTATTGAGCTTGTATCTCAATGGTTCCCTGTTTCACAAAGACATCGCCCTTGTAGGTCGCTTCACCTGTTTTTTGGTCTAAAAAGGCTTCGTTCGACTGTATTGTTAGTGGCTGACTTAAGTCATCAGGCAGAGCAAGGACTTGTTGGCTAATGATTAAGCTGGCCAAGAGTGCGCTGAAATTAATGAGTTGTTTCATACTGTCCTCGTACGGATCCTGTCATGACGACTTCTTCTGAATTAATGTAAGTAACGATGGTTTTTGCCGTTGTCTTGCCTTGTGTCGAATGCAAGGTGGCGTGACCGCTGCTTGTTAATGACTGATTACTGTCTAAATAATGAATGTTGTCGGCGTTAAGAATGATGTCGGGTGAATCTACAGACTGCTTAACGGCAACAGCGTCATCGGTTAACAGGATATCATGACTGCCATCCTCTATTATTCCTTTTTTTCCTTTGGCATGCCAGAGCCCAGCGTTTTGGTGTCGTCTTACGGTGGGATTGTCTAGTAAAGTGCGAGAGTTTTGACTGTAATGTAGCGCCTGTGTGGCGGTCAGTGTTTCTTGCAGCATGCCAGTTTCATCGTATTCTTTTGCGTTGATATTGGTGATGAAATAGTCCGGTGTGCTGCTGAGCTTTTCAGTCGGCACAAGTGAGCGAGTGAGTGGTGTGTCGGTAAAGAAAACACCACAAACCAGTGCAATAACAGCGGCGCCAATGAGGATGTTTTTGGCGTTTAACTGAATCATTATGCGGCACTTCCTGTACTAACAAGAATTAAATAAAGAGCGTAAGCCCCCACGAGAGGGAAGCCTACCCAGCGAGGGATGCTGACGTGTTTGGATTTGCTAAAGAGAAAGATAAGCAAAGACAAAGCAAGGGTTAAGCCTAATACCCAGTAATAATCTCGGCCAGAGGCATTGGCATCGATCATGCCTGGGGCAATTAAACCAGGCAGCGGCAGTACTGTAGCGAGGTTGAAAATATTGGAGCCGATGATGTTGCCGATCGCTATGTCGTGTAAGCCTTTACGGACGCTGCTAATGGAGGCCGCCAATTCTGGCAGGCTGGTGCCAACCGCAACTATGGTTAACCCGATGACTAGCTCGCTAACGCCGAGCCCTTTCGCGATGCCGATTGCGCCCCAAACCAAGAGTTTTGAGCTGCCGATGAGGACGGCCAAGCCGATCAAGGCGATGATCAGTGACTTCCCGGTAGAGGTGCCGTCATCGCTGGGTAATTCGTCCTTTAATTGTTCTTCTAGGTTTTTGCTGCCGCGCAATAAAATAAACAACACAATCGCAAACGCAACCAGCAAAATAATGCCATCGTAAAAGCTTAAATAGTGATCATGTAAAAGCCAGCCAGCGAGTAAGGTGATGGCAATGACCAAGGGGACTTCTTTGGTGGCAAGTCCCTTCGCGATTGGGATGGCGGAAAAGAGTAATGTGACACCAAAAACGAGGGCAATGTTGGCGATGTTTGAGCCAAGCACATTACCAATGGCAATTTCTGGGGCGTTATCAAGAGCGGCAATGCCAGACACCACCATTTCAGGGGCTGAAGTGCCAAAAGCCACTAAGGTCACACCAATGACCATTGGGTTAACGTTCAGTTTTTCAGCAACAAGTGCAGCGTGTTCGATGAATTTATCGGAACTAACGATTAGCAGGATCAAACCCACAATAAGAGCAGCGGAAAACAGCAGCATAGCCTTGAATTTACTCGTAAATTAAATGAGCCCCCATTTAATGAGGTTTACGGGTTAAATTCAAGACTTGATCTTTGAAACAATTTCGAATCTGTCTGCGTCAAGATTCTCTTTGTGAAAGGCGGATGATACTATCCGGCGATACTTTAATAAGGACTAGAAGGTGAATCAGTGCTAGATGTGTATATAAAAGTGCAGAATCTTCGCTTCTCTAGAGGAAATAGGATGATCTATGACGATGTATCCTTAACGATTCCTAGGGGAAAAATCACGGCTGTGATGGGGCCAAGTGGAACAGGTAAAACCACCCTGTTGCGACTTATTGCCGCTCAACTGTCTCCGGATAGTGGAAATATCATGGTGGATGGCCAAGATGTGCACACATTGTCACGCTCCGCTTTATATAAGGTGCGAGAGAAAATAGGTATGCTGTTCCAAAGTGGCGCTTTGTTTAGTGATATGACGGTGTTTGAAAACGTGGCGTTTCCGCTGGAAGAGCACACGCAACTTAGCGCTGTTGAAATAAAGAAAATCGTACTGGAAAAACTGCATAGTGTGGGCTTGCGCGGTGCCGCTTACTTGAGGCCTTCTGAACTTTCTGGAGGGATGGCAAGAAGGGTGGCTTTGGCGCGGGCCATTGCGCTTGACCCTGAGTTGGTGATGTTTGACGAGCCGTTTGCAGGGCAAGACCCTATTTCAAAAGGTGTTTTGGTTGAGCTGATTCGTAAGTTAAATGATGCCACCGGCATTACGTCTGTATTGGTGTCTCATGATGTGGAAGAGTCTTTGTCGATTGCAGATCATGTTTGTATTTTAGCGGGTGGCTTTGTCATTGCCGAAGGGTCGCCGGACGAAATTCGAGCGTCAGATAACGCGCAAGTGAAGCAGTTTTTGCATGGCGAGCCAGATGGGCCTGTGCCATTTCATTATCCTGAGGACCTTGGTTCTGATCAAGGGGTGTCGCAATGAAAGGTTTGATTTCTCTAGGAGCTTGGCTCTTTGATTGGCTAGAAGCGATAGGGCGAGCGGGTATTTTTCTGTTCCAAAGTATCTTTCGTCTTCCTGTGCGATTTGGTGAGGCGGTCAATCTATTAGTGCGCCAGCTTTACTCAGTGGGTGTGTTGTCGCTCGTTATTATTATTGTGTCCGGCACGTTTATTGGCATGGTGCTGTCCCTTCAGGGTTACAGTATTTTGGCCAAGTTTGGCTCTGAGGATTCGGTTGGGCAGTTGCTTGCCTTGTCTTTGTTAAGGGAGTTGGGTCCGGTTGTGACTGCGCTTTTATTTGCTGGGCGCGCTGGCTCTTCATTGACAGCAGAAATTGGTCTAATGAAAGCCACCGAGCAATTGTCTAGCTATGAAATGATGGGGGTCGATCCATTACGACGCGTTATTGCCCCACGTTTTATTGCGGGTGTGGTGTGTCTTCCTTTGCTGAGCATGGTGTTTTCCGCTGCGGGTATTATTGGTGGTTTGTTGGTGTCTGTTGGTTGGCTGGGCGTGAGTGACGGGTCTTTTTGGTCGCTGATGCAGCAGTCTGTTTATTTTGATACGGACATAGTAAATGGTTTGATAAAGGCGTTGGTGTTTGCAGTGGCCATTACATGGATTGCTGTTTATCAGGGCTATGAGTGTGTTCCGACATCGGAAGGCATTGGTAAAGCGACGACGAGAACGGTCGTGTTGGGCTCATTGGCCGTTTTGGCATTGGATTTTGTGTTAACCGCTGCGATGTTTGGAGATTTTTAGGATGAGAAGTAAGCGCGCTGAATTATTAGTTGGGTGTTTTATTGTATTGGGCTTGGCAGCGTTTGTGTACCTTGCCGTGCAAGTGAGTGGTTTGGGGTTTGCGAGTAAGAAAGACACTTATCAAGTAGTCGCTCGGTTTGATGATATTGGTGGTTTGAGCGATCGCGCTAAAGTCACCATTGCGGGTGTTACTGTGGGCAGTGTTGATTCAATCACTTACGACAAAAATCTATACATGGCCAAAGTCACCATGAATATTGAGTCCGATGTGCATAATATTCCTGATGACAGTTCGATAGCCATTTTAACCAGTGGTCTATTGGGCGAAAAGTACTTGGGCATTTCTATCGGTGCTGATGATAAAATGCTGAAAAATGGCGATGAAATTCACGATACGCAATCCGCGCTTGTATTAGAGAATCTGATTAGTCAGTTCCTATTTAATAAGACAAGTGGTTCTGATAAATAAAGGTAACAAGTATGTCGAGAGTAATGAAAGTAATAATGATGGTGGGGGCGTTGATTTCCTCTTCTGTTTGGGCGGGGCAAGAAGCGGCTCGTGATACTGTGATAGGGGTGGTTGATTCGTTCCGAACAGACATTATTGCAGACAAAGCAGAGTTGGCGAATAACGCGCCACTGTTGGCTCAGAGAATCGATAAGATTTTAACGCCAGTCATTGATTTTGATGATTTTTCTAAAAAAGTAATGGGGAAATACTACCGCAGAGCAACCCCTGATCAGCGTGTGCGTTTTGCGACGGTAACCAAGGATACCTTGTTGAAAACCTACGGTGGCTCTTTGTTGGAGTTGGATCCTGACAAAATCAAGGTGTTGCCATTGGGACCGCAGCGTGAAGGCCGTGAAGTGAAGGTCGATGTGGACTTTCAAATGGGCGATGGCAGTCCGCTGAATCTTAGTTTCTTTATGGAAGATTATGGCAATGACAGTTGGAAGCTAAGCAACGTAGTGATTAACAATATCAACTTCGGGCTGACTTTTAGAAAACAATTTTCTGTCATGATGCAGCAAAATCATAATAAAATTGATGCCGCGATCGACGCTTGGAAACAGTCTTTAGAGAAAAAGTCTTAAGCCATTATTGGGTTTGAAGTACAGAAATCCGAAGCCGATTTATCCGCTTCGGATTTTTTTTGCCAGAATTGTGGCAAACAAGAGGCGTGAATAACAAAACAGACATTTTTTTTACGGTGAGTTGAGTGAATGGGTGTTAAGAAGTTGACTCGACTAAGGTAGAATAATGAAATCTATGAATATTTAATATTGGAGCGATTGTGAACGCGAGTGAAGTGAAAGCACTTTTAGAATCTACTATCAATGATTGCAAGGTTACTGCCGAAGGTGAAGGCTGTAATTTTCGAATCGTTGTTGTTTCTTCCGAGTTTGAAGGAATGTCTACTGTTAAAAGGCAGCAACTGGTTTATTCACATCTTCAAGACGCGATTTCCAGCGGGGCGATTCATGCCGTCACAATGAAAACCTACACCCCAGAACAATTCAGCACGCTATAAAAAATTAGAAGAGACGAAACATATGGATAAGCTACTGATTACCGGTGGTACAAGACTTCAGGGTGTTGTGCGTGCTTCAGGAGCAAAAAATGCGGCGCTGCCTATTTTAGCAGCGACCTTGCTCACGAAAGAGTTAATTACGATTAAAAACTTACCTCATCTTCATGATATTACCACCATGCTAGAGCTGCTTGGCTCAATGGGTTGTGGCGTCGTGGTGGATGAGAAAATGAGTGTTCAATTGGATGTGTCTACATTGAATAACTCAGAGGCGCCTTACGATTTGGTGAAAACCATGCGCGCTTCCATTCTAGTGCTAGGTCCATTAGTGAGCCATTTTGGTAAAGCGACTGTGTCTTTGCCTGGTGGTTGTGCCATTGGTAGTCGTCCTGTTGATTTGCATCTGCGCGGCCTTGAAGCGATGGGCGCGACTATTTCTGTTGAGGGCGGTGATATTGTTGCCAGTGTTGATGGTCGCCTTAAAGGGGCGCGCATCTTCTTTGACAAGGTAACGGTTACGGGCACAGAAAATTTATTGATGGCTGCAACGCTTGCTGAAGGTCAAACCGTACTTGAAAATGCGGCCAAAGAGCCTGAAGTGGTTGACCTTGCAAAATGCTTAATTGCGATGGGTGCCAAAATTGAAGGTCATGGTACCGATACAATTACCATTGAAGGGGTCGAGGAACTTCATGGTACCTCTTATCCTGTGATGCCTGATCGTATTGAAACCGGTACTTTCTTGGTGGCCGCGGCGATTACTGGCGGCAAAGTTAAAGTTATTGATACCGACGTTAAATCATTAGAAGCAGTGCTGGCGAAGCTTGAAGAAGCGGGCGCCAAAGTGACTTGTGGTGAAGATTGGATTGAAGTGGACATGGAAGGCCGTCGTCCTACTGCTGTCAACATCAGTACCGCGCCTTACCCCGCTTTCCCAACCGATATGCAAGCGCAATTTGTTGCTCTGAACTCGGTAGCAACAGGGGTTGGTCGAGTGATTGAAAACATTTTCGAAAACCGTTTTATGCACGTTGATGAAATGTTGCGCATGGGCGCTGACATTGAAGTGAATGGTAATACGGCGATTGTACGTGGTTGTGAATCTTTGAAAGGTGCGCCTGTGATGGCAACGGACCTTCGTGCATCGGCAAGCTTGGTGCTTTCAGCATTGGTGGCTGATGGTGACACTAAAATCGATCGTATTTACCACATTGACCGTGGTTATGAGTGTATCGAAGAAAAATTCGGTGCGTTAGGTGCGAAAATTTCACGGGTATTAAACTAGCATGAGTAACACATTAACAATTGCGCTTTCAAAAGGGCGTATTTTAGGTGAAACATTACCTCTGCTTGAAAAAGCCAATATTATTCCGGCGGAAGACATTCATAAAAGTCGTAAGCTGATTTTTGATACTAACCATGAACACATAAAGCTAGTGATTTTGCGAGCGACGGATGTACCGACCTACGTAGAGCATGGTGTGGCTGACTTTGGTGTGGCTGGTAAAGACGTATTAATGGAAGCGACCACAAAAAACCTATACGAATTGGTGGATCTGAAAATCGCAAAATGTCGATTGATGACCGCGGGCGTGGTTGGGGCTGATCTTCCTAAGCGTCGCTTGAAAGTGGCGTCTAAGTTCACCAAAACGGCGAAAGCCTATTTTGCGGATCAGGGTATCCAAGCCGATGTCATCAAGCTGTACGGTGCGATGGAATTAGCGCCTATCATGGGATTGGCAGATTTGATCGTGGATATCGTGGATACCGGCAATACGCTAAAAGCGAATGGCTTAGAGCCAAGAGAATTTATTGCAGACATTAGTACGCGTTTGGTTGTGAACAAGGCGGCTTACAAAACTAAATATGCTCAAATTGAGCCCATCATCGAAATGTTGCGTGGGGCTGTCGAAGAGAACGAGGGCAAATAGTTGAAATTAAATATTAGAGAGTTTTCGACAGAGTCAGAAGGGTTCTTAGCAGAACTTGAGACTTTGCTTGCTTGGGACTCCGTGTCGGATGTTGCTGTGCAAGAAAGTGTTGCAAACATAGTGACTCAGGTGCGCAAAAGAGGCGATGAAGCGGTTATTGAGTTTACCAATCGCTTTGATCGTCGCGAGATTAAATCGGCAACGGAATTAGAAATCTCACGAGAAGAGATGGCGCAAGCCAAATTAAGAGTGAGTGATGAGCTGGTGGCGAGTCTTGAAGCGGCTGCTCAGCGTGTGCATGACTATCATGAACGCCAAAAGCAGCCTTCTTGGCAGTATCAAGAAGCAGACGGCACTGTGCTTGGTCAGAAGGTTACGCCTTTGGATCGTGTGGGTGTGTATGTTCCTGGTGGTAAAGCCGCGTACCCGTCTTCGGTATTGATGAATGTTATGCCGGCTAAAGTCGCGGGCGTGGGTGAAATCATTATGGTGGTTCCTACTCCTGATGGTGTGGTGAACGATATTGTGTTGGCGGCGGCTTACATTGCAGGCGTAGATCGCGTGTTTACCATTGGTGGTGCACAAGCGGTCGCGGCGTTGGCTTATGGTACGGACACTGTGCCTAAGGTCGATAAGATCGTAGGGCCTGGTAATATCTTTGTGGCAACGGCGAAGCGCATGGTGTTTGGTGCGGTTGGTATCGACATGATTGCAGGGCCATCGGAAATTCTAGTGGTTTGCGATGGTAAGACGGATCCGGATTGGATTGCGATGGATTTATTCTCGCAAGCTGAGCACGATGAAGATGCACAGTCTATTTTGATTACGCCAGATAAAGCATTCATTCAAGACGTTAAAGCCTCTATGGAGCGATTGATTGAAGCGCAGAGTCGCCAAGCGATCATTAAAGTCTCTTTAGAAAATCGTGGGGCTTTCATCCATGTTAAAGACCTGGATGAGGCAATGGACATTGCCAATGTGGTGGCGGCAGAGCACCTTGAGTTGTCGATTGATGAGCCTGAGAAATGGTCTGAAAAAATTCGCCATGCGGGTGCCATTTTTATGGGGCGTCATACGCCAGAAGCATTGGGTGATTATTGTGCTGGGCCTAACCACGTGTTACCGACATCGGGCACTGCGCGTTTCTCCTCTCCGCTGGGTGTTTATGATTTTCAAAAACGCAGCTCCTTGATTAATTGTTCGCCACAAGGCGCCAGTGATTTGGCAAAAATAGCGTCTCCTTTGGCGCGTGGTGAGTCGTTAGAAGCGCACGCTATGTCGGCAGAGTATCGTATTTTGGCCGATGTGGATGCGTCTGCAGTAAAGTCATCGGAGGCAAAAGGTGAGTAAGAAGCCGTCTTCTCACCCTAAGGCTTTGTACCAATTGCGGAAGATTACTAGGGTTTCGGCCTTAGTGATCTTGGCGGTTGTTGTGCTTGGCTTTTTTCTGCCGACCGATTATCGAGTAGAGCGCAGCATTATTGTTAATAAGCCGCACGATGTGGTTGTTAATGCCTTGTTGGGTGGCGATTCGTTACCTGATTGGATGTTTATTAGTGGTGGTCAAGTGAACCTGCATAAGGGTTTTTTTCAGCAGGGTGATGAAGTGGGGATTTCCTACCATGATTCATCAGACAAAGGCAGTTTGACCTTTACTACGGTTACCACAAACACCATTGCGTTTGATGTTAAGCCTAAAGCGGGTGTGGATCTTGTTCATAACACGATTTACGTGAGCGGCGATGACACCACAACGAATGTTGACTGGGAAATTGAAGGGCAGTTAAGAACGGGCTTTTTGAGTCCTTACTTGGCCTTTTTTGCAAATAAAATCGCGGGGCGTAATTTTGAAATTAGCCTGCAGCGTTTAAAAGAAAAAGTGGAATTAGCTCAATAATCAATGCTTTGCATGGTCGGTTGAGTTTCTAGTTTTATGTTGGCTTGGTACGATTGTCTTCCTCTGTATCCCAGTAGTGAGATGGTCGTTCCGGGTTTCATTGAAGCAATTAAATTTCGTGTTTTAAATGGGTTGTCACTCGTCGCATTGTTGATTTTGACTATGATGTCCCCGATCTGAATACCTGCTTTGTCGGCAGGGCTTTCCTTGGTTATTTCGCTAACAATTAATCCATGATCTACCGGCAAAGCTAAGCTTTTAGCCAGTGTAGAGGTGATTTTTTTCGCATCCATTCCCAAATAGGCGCGCACAACGCGACCGCGTTTTATCAAATCGCGCATCACTTGAACCGCATCATCAACAGGTGTGGCAAAGCCAATTCCTTGAGAGCCGCCGCTGCTAGAGTAGATGGCCGAGCTGATGCCGATAAGCTCACCTTGTAGGTTGATCAGGGCGCCACCGGAGTTGCCTGGGTTAATGGCGGCATCGGTCTGGATAAAGTTTTCATAGGTGTTAAGGCCAATGCTGTTTCGTCCTTTGGCGCTGATGATGCCAGAGGTGACCGTTTGGCCTATGCCAAAGGGGTTGCCGATGGCGAGTGTTTTATCGCCCACGGAAACTAAGCTGCTTCTGCCGAGCTTGATGGGCGTCAAATTGGGTACGGTTATTTTCAATACGGCAAGATCTGTCGATGGGTCTGAGCCAATCAGTTTTGCTTCAATTTGACGATCATCATGTAGGCCAACCACAATGCGTTGAGCGTTTTGAATGACGTGGTGGTTGGTGAGAATAAAGCCATCTGCAGAGACAATAACCCCCGAGCCTAAATTGATGGTTTGAGGGTGTGTGGGGTTGTTGAGTGGGTTGTCTTGCAGTGGGGTGTTTTTGGGTGAAACTTGAGTGTAAATGTTGACGACAGAGGGCGCTGCTTTTTCAACTGGGGCTGCGTAACTGTTTTCTGCCACTTTCTTTTTTTCTTGAATGAGTAAGGTTGCAAGCCCTATACAAGTGCCGAGAAGAATGGCGATAATAAGTGGTGTCCACTGATTTTTCTGATTCATAGATAGAGGTTGTTTTGCTGCGAAATGAATTTAAACGGTTATTAGATAGTACGTTGAGTCCGCACAGATTTAAAGATTATGCGCCCAATGGTCTTCAGGTGGAAGGGAAAAGTAACATTGAGCGTGTGGTGACGGGAGTGACGGCTTGTCAGGCGCTGATTGATGCGGCGGTTGCGCACGGTGCGGATGCGATTTTTGTTCATCACGGCTATTTCTGGAAAAACGAAGCGCCCGAAATTACCAGTATGAAGTACCGTCGTTTATCTGCTTTGATCAAAAACGATATTAACTTGTTTGGCTACCATTTGCCGCTGGATGCTCATCCTGTTTATGGCAACAATGCGGGGTTGGCTGACGCATTAGGGTTGCAGGGCGAGCGCCGTTCATTGCAAGCGGGTCTGCCGTTGGAGGAGGCGATTGGGGTTGTCGGTGAGCTGGCTCAAGCGATGACAACGCAAGCCTTTAAGGCGTTGGTGGAAAAGGCGGTTGGTCGAGACGTTTTGCTTGAGGCTGTGTCTAGCAAAGAGATTAAGACGGTAGCGCTGTGTACTGGTGGTGCGCAAGGCTATATCGAGCAGGCTTATTTGGCGGGTGCGGATGTGTTTATCACCGGCGAAGTGTCTGAACAAACGATCCACATAGCGCGCGAGTTAGGCATACATTTTGTGGCAGCGGGGCATCATGCGACGGAACGTTTTGGCGCGCAGGCAATAGCGACCTTGTTGCAAGAAGAATACGGAATGGATGCGATATTCATTGATATCGATAACCCAGCCTAGGGTTGCCTGAAAAGAAAGTAAAAAAAAGAGGCTTCATCATGAGCCTCTTTTTAGTGGGATAGAGAGTAGTGTGTTAGATTGCTCTGGTGGGTTCGAGAGACTCTGGTTTGTTCTTCAGCCCAAAATCTTCACTCAGCATGCCTTGCTCAGCGTCGTTTTTAAGAGCGTAATCACGAGGCGGTTCAGTGATGTCCTCTTCTGCTGCTACAGGCGTGCTTTGAGGGTTGATCGAAACCGGTATGTCGATATGGCTTAACTGGCTAGCACCAGAAGATAGATTTTTTCTCAACTCTGCTAGACGTTTTTCAGCCGTTAATAAATGTTCATTACTGTCTGAGAAGAAATTGTCGATAATGACTTGTTTCTTATCCAGTTCTTGTTGCAGGGACTTGATAGTAATGGCATTCGAGCTAGAGGAAGATTCTTTCTCCGTGCTTTTCGAGGTAATGCTTCTTAATACAAGGGCAATGGCGAAGCCGACAATGGCGCCAGTAACAAAAACAATAATGTTGAATTCTTCCAAGTTCATAATGTGCTCCCAAAAATCAGAGGCTATTATAGCCGAAATCCTCTCCACGATAACACCTTGCTAGGTGTTGTTTAAGTATCTATTTGATAGAATACGCTTTATTAATTTAATTGTGACGAAAGAGCAACGATGACGCCTATTACTCGATATAAACAGGATTTAGAAAAAGAAGATTTTCATTACGACCCAGCGCAAGAAGAAGCAGTAGAAGCACTTCAGGACTTGTTTGATCGATTGGTAGCGAAGCAAAATCAGGTGCCTTCTGGTGGGTTGTTTGGTCTTTTTCGTAAGAAGAAAGAGATTGAAGTAGAAACAGGTTTGTACTTCTGGGGCGGAGTAGGGCGCGGTAAAACCTATTTAATGGATACTTTTTTTGAGTGTCTACCGACTGAGAAGAAAATGCGTTTGCACTTTCACCGCTTTATGCAAATGGTGCATCAGGAGATGCGTAAGCTAGAGCACGTTAAGAATCCATTGGAAATAGTGGGCAAGCAAATCTCTGAAAAGGCGCAAGTCTTGTGTTTTGATGAGTTTTTTGTGACGGACATTACCGATGCGATGATTTTGGCCGGTCTGCTGGAAGTGTTGTTCAAAAATGGCACCACCTTGGTGGCCACGTCCAATATTGAGCCAGATGGCTTGTATAAAAACGGTTTGCAGCGTGCGCGCTTCTTGCCTGCGATTGACCTGGTTAATAAGCACACCAAGGTATTGAATGTAGACGGTGGCGTTGATTATCGTTTGAGAACCTTGAAGCAGGCTCAGCTTTACCATTACCCGCTGACGGCTGAATCCAATGACGTGCTGGCGGCTCGCTTTATGAGTTTGATTTCAGATGCCTCGCACATTGAAGAGAACGGCGCTGTGGAGATCGAAGGGCGTCAAATTCCTTTCGTGAAAAGTTGTGAAACAATGGCGTGGTTTGATGTAAAAGCCTTATGTGACGGGCCTCGAAGTCAGGTGGACTACATCGAAATCGCTAAGTTGTACACGACCGTCTTGATCGCCAATTTGCCTCAGATGGACGCCAGTCGAGATGATTTGGCGCGCCGTTTTATTAACCTCATCGATGAGTTTTACGACCGTCATGTGAAGGTGATTATTACTGCGGACGTTGCGATTCCAGACATCTATACTGGTACGCGTTTGGCGTTTGAGTACGATCGTACCGTGAGCCGTTTGCTGGAAATGCAATCTGAAGACTATTTATCACTAGAACATCGCCCATAAAAGTGCTTTACGGCTTTATTCTTTAGGCGTGCTGTTATATACTCCGCACGCCTTTTTAGAAGGTAAGTGTACGTTATTAAAAATCGAAAGTGCTTTAATAACCAATAATAATAGGTATAGCGTGTCATTGAACACGCGTATTGAAAGGGTTTTTTGATGAAAACTTTTACAGCTAAACCTGCTGAAGTACGCCGCGACTGGTTCGTGGTTGATGCTGAAGGCAAAACTCTAGGCCGTTTGGCTACCGAAATTGCTCGCCGTTTACGCGGTAAGCATAAAGCTGAATACACTCCGCACGTTGACACTGGTGATTACATCGTTGTTATCAATGCTGAGAAAGTTCACGTTTCTGGTAACAAAGCAGCTGCGAAACAATACTACCGCCACACTGGTTACCCAGGCGGCTTGCGTTCTATGAATTTCGAGAAGTTGATTGATCACGCTCCTGAGCGCGTTCTTGAAATCGCCGTAAAAGGTATGTTGCCAAAAGGTCCTTTGGGCCGCGCAATGCACAAGAAAATGAAAGTGTACGCTGGTACTGAGCATCCACATGCTGCTCAACAGCCTCAAGCCCTTAACATTTAATACGGAAGATCATTATGTCAGCTACTCAATACTACGGTACAGGTCGTCGTAAAACGTCTACCGCTCGTGTGTTCCTTAAAGCCGGTACTGGTAACCTAGTTATCAACAACCGCTCGCTTGCTCAGTACTTCGGTCGTGAAACGGCTCAAATGGTTGTTCGTCAGCCTCTTGAACTTGTTGACGCTACTGAAAAATTTGACGTTTACATCACTGTTAAAGGTGGTGGTATTTCTGGTCAAGCTGGTGCAATCCGCCATGGTATCACTCGCGCATTGATGCAATACGACGAAACACTACGCCGCACTCTACGTTCTGCCGGTTTCGTTACTCGTGACTCTCGTGAAGTTGAACGTAAAAAAGTGGGTCTACGCAAAGCACGTCGTCGTCCTCAGTTCTCAAAACGTTAATTTTCGTTTTCAGATTATCAAAACGCTTGGTGTGTTTGCACCAGGCGTTTTTTTTATTCTAAATTTGTCAAAAAGAGAAATGAGAAGGCGTAGAGTTAAGCGCATTTATTGAATAGAATGTGATTAACTCTGTGAGCTTTTGACTGAAAAAAACGATTAAAAAGCCGCTTTTAATGGCCTGTTATAAGAGTAAGTAAACGGACTGCTTAGCATGTGGTCGGTTTCTCGCTTAGGATGGAGTAGTGCGCTGGTGGCAAATGAAGTGAATAAAGGGCGTCGTCAGTTTCTAATTGGCTCGACCTGTACGCTAGGTGCCCTGGGTGCTGTTGGCGTTGCAACGCCGTTTGTGGCGGCTTGGCAACCCAGTCGCCAGAGTCGCGCCGCTGGGGCGCCGATTCAAGTGGATATTAGCAAGCTAGAGTTAGGGCAGCAGATGACCGTTGAGTGGCAAGGGCAGCCCGTCTGGGTCGTGAAGCGAACCCCGCAGAATCTCACTGATTTAGCCAGTTTAACCGCTCAGCTGGTGGACCCCTCTTCGCAAAAAGATCAACAACCTAGCTATGCGCAAAATACCTATCGTTCGATCAAGCCTGAAATATCCGTATTGATAGGTATTTGTACGCACCTAGGGTGCTCACCAACGTATCGCCCTGACCGCGCCGCTAAAGATTTGGATGCATCGTGGAAGGGCGGCTTTGTTTGTCCATGTCATGGCTCTCGTTTTGATTTGGCGGGAAGGGCGTACAAGCATTATCCTGCGCAAGCGAATTTAATAGTGCCGCCTTATTTTTATAAAACCGACACGGTGATTGAAATTGGCGTTAGCCGTGAGGTTAAGGCCTAATGGCGGTATTGCGTGGTGTGGTGGATTGGTTAGACGAGCGCTTTCCTATTAAGTCTTTGTATAAGAAGCATTTCACCGAATATCATGTGCCTAAAAACCTCAATCTTATGTATGTGTTTGGGGTGCTGGCTCTCGTCTTGATGGCGAATCAGTTGCTCACTGGGATTTGGTTGGCCATGAGTTATGAGCCTTCACCTGAGAAGGCGTTTGCATCGATCCAATATATTATGCGTGACCTGCCTTATGGCTGGTTGATTCGCTACCTGCATACCACGGGCGCCTCAGCGCTGTTTATTGTGTTGTATTTTCATGTTTTGCGCAGCTTGTTGTATGGCTCTTATCAAAAACCGAGAGAGCTTGTTTGGTTGTTCGGGATGACTTTATATTTTGTCATCATGATCGAGGGTTTTCTGGGGTATTTGTTGCCATGGGGGCAAATGTCTTATTGGGGCGCGCAAGTGATTACCTCTATTTTTGGCAGTATTCCTGTGGTGGGCACGAGTTTGCAAGAGTGGGTCAGAGGGGATTATTTTGTCTCTGGCGTAACGCTAAAGCGTTTTTATGCTTTGCATGTGATTGCCTTTCCGTTGTTGCTTTTGTTGTTGGTTTTTTTGCACCTTTCCACGTTGCGACACGTGGGGTCCAATAACCCTGCGGGCATAGACATTAAGAAGCACCGAGACCAAAACGGCGTTCCTTTGGATACGATTCCTTTTGCGCCGTACTTTGTAAGCAAAGAGGTTTTGGCCATCGGTGTGTTCTTGTTTTTGTTTTGTATTGTGGTGTTCTTTTTTCCGACTATGGGCGGTTACTTTTTAGAGAAGGCCAATTTGGAGCCTGCCAATCGGCTGCAGACGCCTGAGCATATTGCTGCGCTCTGGTATTTCACTCCTTTTTACGCCATGTTGCGGGCAGTGACTTTTTCGTTGTTTGGTTTAGATGCCAAATTTTTAGGGGCCTTGGTTATGGTGTCTGCGGTGGTTGTGCCTTTTGCTTTGCCATGGCTGGACAAAAGCCCTGTGAAATCCATTCGTTATAAAGGTCGATTAAGTAAGCTTTTCTTGATGCTGTTTTGTCTCAGCTTTGTGCTCTTGGGTGTGGTTGGGAGTCTGCCTGTTAGCGCGCTTTCGACGGGCATCGCGCAGTTGTGTAGTGTGCTGTATTTTGCTTACTTCTTGTTAATGCCTTGGTATTCTCGCTATGAAACGACCTTGCCTGTTCCAGAAAGGGTGCAGTAAATGAAGCTTATCTGGCGACAAGTTATTTTAGCGTTGTGTTTCTTATTAAGCGTGCCTTTGGCGCTAGCAGAAACCGCGGCTTTGGATAAAATAACCCCTGATGCCGGTGACCTCGCGTCCTTACAGCGCGGTTTTGCTTTGTATTCAAACTATTGTTCCGGTTGTCATCAATTGCAATATGTACGATATAGTCGAGTCGCAGAAGATTTAACTATTCCTAAATCGTTATTTGCCGAAAATTTATTGCCGAAATATGCTAGAATAGGCGACCAAATTACATCAACAATGACAAAATCGGACGCTAAGGCTTGGTTTGGTGTTGTTCCGCCGGATTTATCGCTGGCCGCGAGTCGCCATAGTCCAGATTGGATTTATCGCTACTTGCAGGGATTTTATCAGGATAAAACGCGCCCTTTTGGTGTGAATAATAGTGTTTCTCCAGATTCCATGATGCCAAATGTGTTAGAACATTTGCAGGGGGAGAGACAGCTGCGCTGCGAGGAAGCAGCGAATGCCTTTAATGGCAAGTATTCAATATCGACTCTATTGAGTGATTCAAAATGTGGTATTGTTGATGGAATAAAAAAAGGTCAACTGACAGATCAAGAGTTTAAAAAAGTGGCGTATGATATCGCGAATTTTTTGGCTTACACTTCAGACCCTTCGCGGTCGGACAGGGAGTCTCTTGGATTGAAAGTGCTGCTTTTTATTGGTTTGTTTGTGCTTTTTGCTTATCTGCTAAAGCGAGAGTTTTGGCGGGATCTTGCATAAAATTATCGACTGGTCAGTGAGTCTTAACAAGACGAGTTGATTGGCCATTTTATTAGTTTGCCCTTTTGGGCTTGTGTTGTTTTTAAGATAGGGGTTATACATGGGTGTTATTGCTAAGCGCTCTTCAATGACGTTCTTCTCCGATGGCGAAGATCATTACAGTCATCGAGTACGTATCGTGCTGGCTGAAAAAGCCGTTACTGTTGACATCATTGATGTGGACCCATTCAATAAGCCAGATGAATTGGCTGATGTGAATCCATACAATGAATTGCCAGCCTTAGTAGATCGTGATTTGGTTCTTTATGAGCCAAACGTAATGATGGAATATTTAGATGAGCGTTTTCCTCATCCGCCTCTATTACCTGTTTACCCTGTTGCTCGTGCAGAAAGCCGTTTGTACATGTACCGCATTCAGCGTGACTGGGCGAAATTGGTTGATTTGATTCTTTCTAGTAAAGACAAAGAAGCAGTGGCGCAAGCACAAAAAGAATTGCGTGAAGGCTTAATCAGCGTATCACCAATTTTTGAAGAAAAACCTTACTTTATGAGTGATGAGTTTACGATTGTTGATTGTTGTCTTGCGCCTATCTTATGGCGTTTGCCTGCGTTGGGCGTAGACATTCCAAAAGACCAAGCGGCTTCACTGCATAAGTATATGGACTTGGTTTTCTCTCGTGAGTCATTCAAAGAGAGCCTATCTGAAGCAGAACAAGAAATGCGCCTAGACTAATTTGTCTGGTATTTGATGTGAAAAAGGAGCTTGTATGGCTCCTTTTTTGTACAAATTGTTTGCTGAACAACGAAAAGATAGTATCGGTTATGCACTGTCATAGCGCTGATCGAATTTGACGTAAAGTAAAATATCGAATATCGGTTTTGCCTTGTTTATAAAGGTGAGAACCATGGGAGTTGTAATGTTACCTAAAAGATCTTATTTGCTGAACGCGGCGTATCAGTGGGTGTCCGACAATGATATGACGCCTTACCTTTTGGTTGATGCAGACCACGAAGGTGCTGTAATACCAAGAGAGTTTGTGCAAGACGGTCAGATTGTATTGAATATCAGCATGTCTGCCGTGCGTCATTTGATTATGGACAAAGACGCGGTGTCTTTTGAAGCGCGCTTTAGTGGTAAGCCTATGCAGGTGTATGTTCCTATGAAGGCCGCCTTAGCCCTTTACGCCAAAGAAAATGGCGACGGTTTTGTGTTTCCTGACGAAGAGTTTCCAGAAGGACCAACAGAGCCAACGCCACCGAAACCTGAAAAGAAAGCGTTCACATTAAAAGTGGTCAAATAGTCTGAATTCGCGACTAAACGCAGAAATAAGACAATGTCAGATAAAAGAAGAGCCTGCGCATGAAGTCGCTCCTGGTGGTTGGATAACCAACATGGGGCGCTTCACGTGAGGCTCTTTTTTTTGGTATTTTTTAGCGGTGTTTTTGTGTTTGAAAAAAAGGCGTGATTTATTCGTCGTAACCAAACAGTTGACGTTCGAGTAAGTCAATCAAGGTGTGGATAACGGTAATTTGGCATTCATGAACACGGGCGGTGCCAAGTAGGTTGATTTTAATTTCTGTGTCGTCACGAGAGGTCAAAGAAGACACGTTTTTGGCTTCTGGGCTGGTCAGCGCCACAATGTTCATTTTTCTCTCGTGGGCCGCTTGGATGGCTTGAATGATGGGCGAGGTATTACCACGATTGGCAATCACAAACAAAATATCACCAGGGTTGCCAATGGCGGTTATCTGCTTAGAGAAAACGTCATGGTAGCTGTCGCTGTGAGTGATTGCGAGCAGGGCGGCGCCATCACCGCTGAGGTTGATGGCTGGCAAGCCGGGGCGCTCTCTGTCCATCCGATCTAACATCAGAGTACTAAAATACTGAGCCAAATGTGAGCCTGTGCTGTTTCCCACACAAATTACTTTACCGCCAGAAGCGACGCTTGAGAAAATGACTCGAGCCGCGTGTTCTATATAAGGGGGCAAGCTTTCTAGTGCTTGTTGCTGAGCCTCAAAACTTTGGGCAAATTGAGTGTAGATCGCTTCTTGAAAATCCATAATGGTTAAAATACTGCTTTAAGCCAAGTTAAATGTTGAGTGTCTATTTCTTGATCAAACAATATGGCGTCGAAACGACAGGCATTTGTTGATTTATTGTTTTGTTGTAACCAGTAGTCCGCGGTCAATCTGACTTTTTTAAGCTTTGACGGATTAAGACTTTCTGCGGCGCTGCCATGCGATGCGTTGGCGCGAAAGCGCACCTCGACGAACACATAGGTATCATTGTCTAGGAAAATGAGATCAATTTCTCCCATGCGACTGTGGAAATTCCTATCGATCAGTCGCAATCCTTGCTGCTGTAAATAAAGCTCAGCCGCTTGCTCGGCTTTCTCCCCGTTATTCTTCGGGGAGTTCCGTTTCTTCCTTGTGAAAAAATTGAGTACTGACGGCATTAACCAAATTTCCTTTTCGGTAAGTCATAATCTCAGGTCGTTTATGGAATATACCATTTTTATCCATGGTAATAATGCCTGTATTAGCAGAAAGTCGCGTACTTTTTAGTTGTACAAACAAAGGGTAGCGGTTAGCGAGTAAATAGGCGTCCGCTCCGAGCGCGTACAAACGGCGCAGAATATTAGAATCTCGGTCTGTTGAGACTTCATCAAGTAGGCTGCTTTTTTGGGCGATGGCCGGGATTTCTGTAAATAGGATGCGCTCAATGTCGCTAAAATTTATATTGCGCTCTGGTGGCGTATCGTTAAGCGTACTGCTGGCCAGCATAGGGATGCTTTTGGCAAAGTAGTAATCCAGCAAAGGGCGAACTTGTTTTGCATCGCTCAGTTTGCCAACAAAATACACATAGTCTAAATCTTGCCTAGGTCTTGTAACACTGTCCACTTGTTCCCCTGTCCAGCGCTGAATGAGGGCGATGCGACGCTTGCTCTCATTCACCAGTAACAGTTTTTGCACCGTATTTTGACGGTCTCGTGAGGCATTTTTATAAGAAAGGTTAGCGGCAACGCTAATGTTTTCTTTCTTGGCCGCTTGTAAAAATTCATCCGCTTGTCTTAATGCCCAAGTGCTTTGGGTGCTCAAAATAGCGGCTTTTTTCGCTCCGGCTTGCTTCGCGAAATGGATCAGTTCGTGAATGTCGTCTTCGGAGCTTAACGAGAAGTGGAAGAGGTTATTAACATAAGCATTGGTGCCCAGTTGGTTTAGCGCAATAACAGGGTGGCTCAATGTTAATTGGCTAAGGCGTGCGACCTTGCTCTTTTTAAGAGGCCCAATAATCACATCAGGATGCAGCGCGTTTGCTGCCGCTAGTGCATCGGCTATGTTTGGGTAGCTGTCAGTGTCGATAATAGAAATATCAGCTCGTTTGGTTTTCTGATGGTAATAGGCAGAGAAAAAACCATCGATTATCGCTTGGGATGCACGTTCCAGTTTGTTGCTCATTGGCAACATTAGGACGATTTTCTTTGGCGCCATTTCACCCAGCTTGGCGATCACTTTAAAATCCAGTGGTGGATTAAGCGCCGCAGGGTGTTCTGGGTATTGTGCTTGCCAGTGTTGGAATTGAGTGAGTTGTTGTTCAATCGATAGGGTTTGATTGCGCAATATTTTGCTGATCGTGAGCCAACCCTCTAGATTAGGTTGCGAGCTTTGCTCGAGCCCTTGCACTTGGGTGTCGGTCAGGTTTTGAATGCTGGCCCACAACGCGGCTTGGTTATACGCTTTGTCATCACCCGTCAAAGAGTCATCTAGTGAAAGCCTAAGTGTAATGGCTTGTGACCAATGCCCTGTGTGCTCCAACACGATGGCTTTGGTTTCATTAAGCTGAATTTGATTGCTCGGCTCTTGGGCAGAATCCAGTTGGCTGGCTTGTGTTAATAACGCCATGGCCTTGATGGGATCGTCCAGTTTTGCGGCAATCAAAGACGCTAATAAAGACGCCTTAAATTGGATGCGAGAGGGCGTAATGAGTATTTTCTCACCCAAGGTGTCGTGAGCATTTTGATACTCACCGTCTTTGTAAAATTGCAGCGCGTTGTCGTACGCGGTCACCAATTCTTTTGGCGCTTGATACGGATGGTAGATGCTGTCAGGCGCGGTGCTTTCTTGACTACTTGGCGGTGTATATTGCGGTAAAGTGCCCTGCGATCTATTTAAATTCGTCGAGCTACAAGCACTTAGCAGAAATGTACAGACGGTTAATGATATGATGCGAAGATTAATTAGGCTCATAAGCTCATAAAATGACAGATAAAAGAGGCAATATGGTAGCACATAGTTCAGATGATGTGAGGGGGACGCTCTACATAGTTGCAACCCCAATAGGCAATCTTGATGATTTTAGTATAAGAGCTGAAAAAACTTTACGCGATGTAGACTATATTGCGGCAGAAGACACTCGTCACACCCGTCGATTGTTGAATCATTTTGGCATCGAAGCCAAACTTTTTTCGATCCACGATCATAATGAAAAAGACAAGTCTGAGTACGTCGCTAGCTTGTTGGAAGAGGGGAAGAATGTTGCCCTAGTATCGGATGCCGGCACGCCACTTATTTCTGATCCGGGTTACCACATTGTCAGTTTCTTGCGTGCTCGCGGCTTAACAGTGACACCAGTGCCTGGTGCTTGTGCTTTGATTTCTGCCTTGTGTGCTTCGGGCTTACCAACGGATCAGTTCTTTTTTGCAGGGTTTGTCCCAGCAAAATCAAAAGCACGCTGCGACTTGTTTGAGTCATGGAAAAAACAAACTGGTACGGTGGTTTTTTATGAATCGACGCACCGTATTTATGATTCAATTAAGGATGTTTTAAATGTTTACGGGGATGATGCTAGATTGGTCCTTGCCCGTGAAGTAACCAAAACGTTCGAGACCTTTTTGTCGGGCACAGCCGCAGAAATTCTTGCTATGTTTGATGCCGACGCAAACCAGATGCGCGGTGAGTTTGTTGTCATGCTGAGCTTTATTCAAGAAAGCGGCGACGAAAAAGAACTTGAATCAAAGCGTATCTTGGGCATTCTTTTGGAAGATTTACCTGTTAAACAAGCCGCGTCGATGGCGGCAAAATTAACCGGAGAGAAGAAAAATCACCTCTATAAAATGGCCTTGGAAATGCAAGGCGAGTAGCGTTTTTTCTTGATCGTTTGGTCGAATCTAATGTGAGCACTGAGTGTTTACATTAGATTAAGACTGAGTATACTCGTTGGCACTTGTCGGAGTGCCATTTGGCTGAGATCGCATATTTAGTGCGGGATCCGCAGAACCTGATCGGGTTAAGACCCGCGTAGGAAACAAGAAAGTCTCCATTTTCTTATCTGCATCAAATGAACTCCTGTGTATTTTGTTCGATTGATGTCGCGTCATTTTTCCTCATTCAAACAGATCCGCAGGACTCATCTTTTTTGCGATATAAAACGCCTAAATAACGGGCTTTTGTTTCGTAAGACAGCACCCCAGACAAGCAATTCTCTATTTTTTTCTTAGTAGGAACTGCTTATGTCGACACCACAAAAAACCACCAAAAAAACACGCGATCAAGCACGCCTTGACGCCAAATCTTTTATTGAGTCATTGCAAGCAAGGCCTTTTCCTGCCTCTGAGCGTATTTACCTAACCGGCTCAGAAGACTCTATTCGTGTGCCTATGCGCAAAATCAATCTGACAGATACGCCGATCGGATCAGACCCAGACAACTTAACGTTTGAGCCAAATGAAGCGATTTACGTGTATGACTGCTCAGGCCCTTACGCCGATCCTGAAGCCAATATTGATGTCCACCAAGGGTTGGCTCCCATGCGCGCTCCTTGGATTGAACGTCGAGACGACACGGATGAATTACCCATGGTGTCGTCAGAATTTGCTAAGGCACGATTAAGTGATATTGCTCTAGAATCCCTGCGTTTTCAAAACCTGCTGACTGTTCGTAAAGCCCGTAAAGGCAAGTGTGTCACTCAAATGCATTACGCCAGACAAGGCATTGTGACACCAGAAATGGAATACATTGCACTGCGTGAAAATCAAAATCTAGACGCGATAAAAAGCGAATTGTTGCTGAAGCAGCATCCCGGCCAAAGTTTTGGTGCAAACATTCAAACACGCATTACCCCTGAATTTGTTCGTGATGAAGTCGCCGCTGGGCGCGCCATTATCCCCGCCAATATTAATCACCCTGAAAGCGAGCCGATGATCATAGGTCGTAACTTTTTGGTGAAAGTGAACGCCAACATTGGTAACTCAGCCGTGACCTCGTCGATTGAAGAAGAAGTCGAAAAATTGGTCTGGTCAACCCGTTGGGGCGCCGATACCGTGATGGATTTATCAACCGGTAAAAACATTCATGAAACCCGAGAGTGGATCTTGCGTAATTCGCCTGTGCCGATCGGTACTGTGCCGATTTACCAAGCGTTAGAAAAAGTAAATGGCGTTGCCGAAGCGCTAAATTGGGAAGTATTCAAAGACACCTTGATCGAACAAGCGGAGCAGGGGGTGGATTACTTCACCATTCACGCGGGTGTGCTGTTGCGTTTTGTACCAATGACCGCTAAACGCTTAACGGGCATTGTGTCTCGTGGTGGCTCCATTATGGCGAAGTGGTGCTTGGCTCATCATCAAGAAAGCTTCTTGTACGAACGTTTTCGCGACATTTGTGAAATTTGTGCCGCCTACGATGTGTCGCTTTCATTGGGCGATGGGTTACGCCCAGGCTCGATTATGGACGCCAACGATGAAGCCCAAATGTCAGAGCTGCGTACTTTGGGTGAGTTGACGAAAGTGGCTTGGGAATACGATGTGCAAGTGATGATCGAAGGCCCTGGGCATGTGCCAATGCAACTGATCAAAGAAAACATGACGGAACAATTAGAGCATTGTCATGAGGCGCCATTTTATACCTTAGGTCCGCTGACACAAGACATCGCCCCTGGCTATGATCACATTACGTCGGGCATTGGTGCCGCACAAATTGGCTGGTATGGCTGTGCCATGCTGTGTTACGTGACGCCAAAAGAACATTTGGGTTTGCCCAATAAAGAAGACGTTAAAGAAGGCTTGATCACCTACAAAATTGCGGCTCATGCAGCCGATTTGGCAAAAGGCCATCCAGGTGCTCAAGTGCGCGACAACGCCTTATCTAAGGCGCGTTTTGAGTTTCGCTGGGAAGATCAATTTAACCTTGCTCTGGACCCAGACACGGCGCGGGCTTATCACGATGAAACCTTGCCTCAGGCATCGGGCAAGGTGGCGCATTTTTGTTCGATGTGCGGACCGAAATTCTGTTCAATGAAAATCACTCAAGAAGTGCGTGATTACGCAAAAGGCTTAGAAGATCAAGCGGCTGTTGCGGCTGAGCATGAGGCAGAAACAGGGATGCAAAAAATGTCAGAACAGTTTCGTGAACTAGGCAGTGATGTTTACTTAACGACAGATAAATTAACGACAGATAAATTGGCGTAAGCCGAGGAACGACTATGAATCAACTTCCGGTTATTTGGCAAGTTGGCGCGCGACAGGCTACGGCCTGTTCGCGCGCCTTGTCAGCCACGGTTGCTGAGCATTTAAAGTGTGTTGTAAAGCATATAGACACGTATCGGCAAGCCGAGCCGTCAAGCGTCTCTTGTTCGTTTGCGCAGTTTGATGACCAATGGCAAAGCTTGCTTGATCAATCGATGCCAGATGTTATTTATTTGCATTCATTACCATCAAATGAGTTGGTGGTGTGTTGTGCTAAATGGCTTAAGCAAATCAAAGCTTTGTTGCCGTCGGTTAGTGTGGTGTTGAACGCTGAGGTCAATGCCAATGTGAATTGCCATCGTTTTTTAACGGAATTGATAACCAACACAGATCTCATTGTGGCGCCCAAGCGTCAGCTTGATTGCTTGGTAGGATGCCTTAACACAGGGTCAGTAACGGACATTAACACTGCGTTGCAGCCTTGGCTTTCTGTCTCTGAGGCCAGCTGGCTTTTGAGCGATGAGCAGAGCGGAGCGCTGTGCTTGATAGCGAACCAGAAATCGTGCGGTTTTTCCCTTGCGGCGCATCATCAGAAATTATCGCAAACTCAACAAGACGCCCGTACCTTTTCGTTGGCCTGCTTCTTAGCCCATGGTTATGACACCTTGGATGCCATCACTATGAGCCAGACCTATTTGGCCAGTGATCTCGAGGGCTGTGCAGGTTGGCCGAAACACACTCAGTATTTGCCCAGCATCACAGCGCTCAGTTCAGTGGCGTCCGCGGACGTGAGTGATTTGTCATTTACTGCTATCGATATGCAGAAATTTGGTTTGTATCCGGTGGTGGATTCGCTCGCTTGGCTGGAATTGGTGCTCGAAAATGGCGCGACCACAGCTCAGCTGCGAATCAAAGACCCTAGCGTTTCAACGTTAGACAGCCAAATTAAAGGCGCTGTGGCACTGGGTAAGCGTTATCAGGCTCAGGTCTTTATTAATGATTACTGGCAAAAAGCCATTGAGCATGGCGCTTTTGGGATACATCTTGGCCAAGAAGACTTAGCGGTGGCGGATTTGAGTGCCATTAGTCAAGCAGGCTTGGCGCTGGGCATCAGTACCCATGGTTATTTTGAAATTGCCAATGCGATGAAGATTCACCCTAGTTACATTGCTTTGGGTCATATTTTCCCTACTCAAACCAAGGACATGCCGTCGCAGCCGCAAGGTCTTGTACGCTTAGGCTTCTATGCCTCCTTGTTAAAAGGAGTGTATCCGACGGTGGCCATTGGTGGCATTAATGCCGAACGTGTGGCGCCCGTGTTAAAAACAGGGGTCGACAGTGTGGCCTTGGTGACCGCGATCACCAAGGCCGATAACCCAGTGCAAGCCACACGGGACTTATTGTCTTTGTATCAAACAGAAAAGGCGGCTTTTGATGAGTAACGAGATCACGCTTTATGTGAACGACAGTCCACTGTCCTTTTTGGGAAAGACGGTAATGGATTTATTGCATCAACTGGATAAGCCGTCTCAAGGCATTGCGGTGGCCATTGATCAAACCGTGGTGCCTAAAAGTGTGTGGGCAACAACCATGCTTGAAAGCGATATGAATGTGTTTATTTTTGAATCCATTGCAGGGGGTTAATGTGTCATCTTTAATGATTGCAGGTCATGAGTTTTCATCGCGCTTATTCACTGGCACTGGCAAATACGCCAGCGCCGATGCGATGATGGCGTCGATTAACGCCAGTGGTAGTGAACTGGTGACTTTGTCTTTACGTCGTATGGATTTGAAACATCAAAGTGACAATATTCTGCAGCCGTTACAGCAGCATGGTATTAAGCTTTTGCCTAATACCTCAGGGGCTCGCACGGCAAAAGAAGCGGTGTTTGCCGCACAATTAGCACGAGAAGCGCTGGAAACAAACTGGGTCAAGTTAGAAATTCACCCTGACCCAAGGTATTTAATGCCGGACGCGATAGAAACATTGGCGGCGGCTGAAGAGCTTGTGAAACAAGGCTTTGTGGTGATGCCTTATGTGCACGCTGATCCTGTGTTGTGCAAGCGATTGGAAGAAGTGGGGTGTCAATGCGTGATGCCACTTGGGTCGCCAATTGGCTCTAATATGGGCTTAGCGAGTAAGCCTTTTCTGGACATTATCATTGAGCAAAGTCAGGTGCCTGTGATCGTTGATGCGGGCATTGGCGCGCCATCGGATGCCGCGTTGGCATTGGAAATGGGCGCCGATGCCGTGTTGGTGAATACGGCCATGGCGGTAGCACAGAACCCGGCGCAAATGAGTTTGGCCTTTAAAATGGCGGTAGAGGCAGGGCGCTTGGCGTATGAATCGGGCTTGGGTGAAAAGCGTCAGCAGGCGCAAGCGTCGAGCCCTTTTACGGACTTTGTTGGTAGCTTGTCATGAGCGCGGTGAAACGACTTCATATCAGCCCACAAAGTCCCGAGGTTGAAGGGCAATTTAGTTCCGTACTGGCGTCTCAATCGTGGCAGCAAACTGCGTTATTGCATGAGTCTATTAATGAGCAGGATGTGAAAGTCGCACTCGCCAAAAAACGACTCGATATCAAGGATTTTGCGGCGCTAATTTCCCCCGCCGCAGAGCCTTATTTGATGCAAATGCTGGCAAAGTCAGAACAGCTGACACAACAGCGTTTTGGTAATACGGTAAGTTTGTTTGCTCCTTTGTATTTGTCTAACACCTGTGCCAACGAATGCACTTATTGTGGCTTTTCCATGAGCAATGCGATTAAGCGACTGACTTTAAACGAAGGACAGCTCGCAAAAGAAATCGCCGCCATAAAAGGCAAAGGCTTTGATAGTATTTTGTTGGTCACAGGCGAGACGAACAAGGTATCCATGCCCTACTTTGAACGCATGATTCCATGGATTAAACCGCACTTTAGTCAGCTTTCTATGGAGGTTCAGCCATTAGAGGCTGAAGAGTATAAAACTCTGCAAGGCATTGGTTTGGATGCGGTATTGGTCTATCAGGAAACCTATCGCCGGCAGACGTATTTAGAGCATCATCTACGGGGCAATAAATCCGATTTTAATTATCGTCTCGACGCGCCAGATCGAATAGGGCAAGCCGGCATCCATAAAATCGGCTTAGGGGTGTTGCTGGGCTTAGAAGATTGGCGTACCGATTCCATCATGATGGCTAAGCATCTTCGTCACCTTCAAAAGCGATATTGGCGCAGTCGTTTTAGCGTGGCGTTTCCTCGCATTCGTCCTTGCGAAGGCGGCATAGTGCCTAAATCAGTGATTTCTGATCGTCAACTGGTGCAATTGATTGCGGCGTGGCGTTTGTTTGATGCGGATTTAGAAATGAGCCTGTCTACGCGTGAGTCCGCTGAATTTCGAAATCATGCGGTGCGGATGGGCTTCACTACGATGAGTGCCGAATCCAAAACACAGCCTGGCGGGTATGCCGAAGACGCGCAACAGGCCTTAGAGCAATTTGAAATCAGTGATGAGCGCCCGGTAGGTGAGATTGCCAAAATGATTCGCCAACAAGGACGTGAGGTTATTTGGAAAGACTGGGACCCGTCGCTTAGTCATACACACTCGTAAGGAATTAATGCCAGCAGAGGCATGCAAGAGGCGTGAAAACTTGAGAAGATAAGATAACCCCATCGGAATGCTCACAGACGACATTCCTATGGGGTTATTTTTTTGTCTTGAGTCATCATCGATAGGGGGAATTATGTGGTATCAAAAAGAAATTAGGCTGCCCAGCAAGCCAAGAGGTTTTCATTTGATCACGGACGATATTGTGCGCGCTATGCCAGAGTTAAAAAGGATGAAAATAGGGGTATGTCATGTCTTTATTCAGCATACTTCGGCCTCGCTGACCATCAATGAAAACGCGGATGCCACAGTGCGCGAAGACTTCGAAAATTATTTTAACCGAACCGTGCGAGAAGGAGAGTCCTATTACCGTCACAATGACGAAGGCGATGACGATTTACCCGCTCACATAAAGACTAGTCTGCTCGGGTCCAGTGTACAGATTCCAATCAGTAACGGCGCTCTTAATATGGGAATCTGGCAAGGCATATATTTGGGAGAACATCGAGATTATGGTGGCGAGCGTTCGCTTGTTATTACGCTTAATGGAGAAGAATAATGAGCAAATTAACGTTAGATAGCGCCGATAAAGTCAAAATGACGGACCAGCTAAAAGCCTATTTAGAGCAGGAGTTCGACCTGTCAGTTGGGGCCTTTGAGGCGGAGTTCTTATTGGACTTTATCACAGATAATTTTGCAGCAACCTTTTATAACAAAGGCTTGGCAGATGCCCAGCAAGTGATGCAAGAAAAAATGGAAACCTTTAACGATGCTATTTATGAGCTAGAAATGTCGTATTAATGGCTGCATTTTAGAGCAAAACGCATCAGGTCTTTTTTGTTGATTGGCCAACCGTGCTGATTCAAGCAATAAAAAGAAACTTTGCTGACAGCGGCCTGACAAGATTTACTAAGAGGTGTCAACCCTCTGACACACACTGACAAAAAAGCGTTTTATAATAACCTCATCCCAGAAAGCTTGTTCTCTCCCTTAGAGCAAGTTGAATGACGAGTAATGGTCTAAAACCTGAAGATGATGCGGGTTTTAGATGATGAGCAAGAGTAAAGCGTTCTTTTGTGATAGTCGTTGAGTGTTGCCCCAGTTGTAAAAAGCTGGGGCTTTTTTTGCTTAAAATAAATAATTAGGTATGAAAGAGGTTTATAAAAAAGAAAATAGAGATGGCGTTTATATAATATAAAAAATCAAAATCCGATTGTGAAAATCATTTTAATTCAAAAGTTTTCGTCTGCACTGTTTTGGTGTTTTGTTGTTTTTGTGCTCTTTTTTGGAACGTTTGTTGGTTAAATGTATTGAATTCTATTAATGTAGCTCTCTTGTTTTACGCTGCTTTGGTAAAGCATAGGGGTTGCATGAACTAACTTTTTAAACTCTTTTTGGAAATGTGACTGGTCACTAAAACCTAGGCTAAAAGCAAGATCGGAAAGCTCAATGTTATCGCTGTGATTGATATTGTAGACTGCGGATTGGCAGCGCACGATGCGACTAAACAGCTTAGGTGTGACACCAACATCATCAACAAACAAGCGCTGTATTGTGCGCCTTGTGTAGCCAGTCAGTGCTTCCATGTCTTGTATCTTTATATTGCCATTATTCGCATAAATACTTTGTATCACCTGAGCGGTGGTTGCGGAGCATTTCCTTGCTATCTGACAGTCATAAAATTGCTCAAAGTATGAGACTTGTTGAACAAAGTTTTCTGTGTTTACTATTTCTTCAAATAACTGATTTGTATCAGGATTTATGTCTAATAATGTCTGTTTTGTGCTCACCAGTTCTTGCGCCGAAGTGGCCAGAAAATCTGGCATCATACCCGCTGTAAAACGCACCCCAAAATAGCGATGCCCAGCGGCTAAATCGATACAGGTAGCTTCCAGTGGTGTGCCATAAACTTCTGCACTTGGGTGGCTGCTGTCGCAATCAAACAGAATATCAACGCAACCATCTGGTATGGCAAATACCGATTCCTCTTGGTCGCTAACCTCAAAACTATAAAAGTGCGAAATAGACGCATTGTCCGAGTGACACAATGAAAACTTCTGAGCGGCACTTAACACTAACCAAGGCTGTTTAGAGCGAATGCTTTTTAGATGTGATAGCAATAAATGAGTAGACATGGCTCACACTCGTTATTTAAAACAATAAAGAACCCTAGCAAATTAAGTGCCAAATAATTTTTATAAAATATAAATAGGCATGTCCCAAAAATACAATACCTAATAAAGCCGTATTACTAATATCGAAATGCCTGCTGGGTTTCTTTGTTAAATATTAGGTTTTTATAAAGATTACTCTTAATTAGCAGAATTTAATTCAATCTTATATTTAGGTGATGCTATGTCTGACAATACAAAAATTGATTTCATTTATCTTTCCGAGCAAGACATGATCAAGGCGGGCGTAACCGACATGCCGACTTGTGTTGATACCATGGAGGAAATGTTTGCGCTGCTTTATAAGGGGGATTATCGCATGGCGGGTGCCAACAATGATTCCCATGGCGCCATGGTCACTTTTCCTGAAAAAACAGACATTCCTAATATGCCACATCACACTCCGGATCGTCGTTTGATGGCGATGCCTGCGTACCTAGGAGGTGACTACCAAACTTGTGGTGTGAAATGGTACGGATCAAATATAGCGAATCGTGAAAGAGGTTTACCGCGTTCTATTTTAATGATGACACTAAACGATGTTGATACTGGTGCGCCGTTAGCTCATATGTCTGCTAATTTGTTGTCGGCTTACCGTACTGGGGCCGTACCGGGAGTGGGAGCGCGTCATTTAGCACGTAAGGATTCAAAAGTTATTGGTCTTTTGGGCCCTGGAGTGATGGGAAAAACTTCTGTAGCAGCCTTCATGGCGGTTTGTCCGCAGATTGATACATTAAAAGTGAAAGGGCGTGGGCAGAAGAGTTTGGATGACTTTTTAACTTGGGTAAATGTCACCTTTCCACAAATTACCAATGTTCAAGTGGTAGACACCCTAGAAGAAGTGGTTCGGGACTCTGATATCGTGACCTATTGTAATTCAGGGGAAACCGGGGATGTATCGACTTACCCAATTGTAAAACGGGAATGGGTTAAAACAGGGGCGTACATTTCGATGCCAGCTTATTGCCGTTTAGACGCAGGGCTTGAACAAGATGATGTGCGCAAAGTACTGGATAATCCAGGGTTATACGACGCATGGTATGAAGAAGCTCCAAAGCCTTCCCATATGTACATTCCTATCATTGGTTGCCGCTTTTTAGACATGGTTGAAGAAGGGCTGATGAACAAGGATAGCCTAGAAGATCTAGGCGCCATTGCTGCAGGTGCCGCCCCAGGCCGTAACAATGAAGAAGAAATTATTATTTTATCTGTGGGTGGATTACCAACGGAAGACGTGGCTTGGGCGACTAAAATTTACCGTAATGCAGTAGAGAACAATATTGGCGTGAAACTGAATCTTTGGGATACCCCAGAGCTTCGCTAGTCCACTCAAATCTCAGAAGGGCATAAGCCTTGATTCTTATGCTCTTCATGTTTCTTTTCTGTGTAAATCAGGTAATCCAATGACGCATATTACGAAAGTGAAAACCGGATCTAAATTCGAAGAAGCGGCCAGTTATTCCCGCATTGTCGCGGTCGATAATTGGATTTATGTATCCAATACCGCAGGTCGAAACCCTCATACTAAAGAAATAGCAGACGACCTTCTGTTACAGACTCAACAAGTGTTTGACAACATTGAAACAGCCTTAGCTGCCGTGGGCTCTTGCCTAGCGGATGTTGTCATGTCTCGAGTGTTTATCCAAAACCCAGCGGACACCATGGCCGTGATGGACTTTATTGGCACTAAATTCAGAGGAATTGATCCCGCGACGACGGTTACCTCACCCCCATTAGGGTCCAGCGAATATAAGGTCGAATTAGAAGTCACCGCTTACCGTGGTGCCGCAACCGCGACAATAGAAAAAATACAGTTGGCTTAATCGTACACGTACATCAGGTTAAGTTGGACCGGCTTGGTCTTTAGATTTCAGCGCTAGACAGGACAAGGGTATGACGAAAACACTCGATAGATTTAGCACCACGGATGAACTGCCGACGGAAACGAAAGTGGTGATTATTGGTGGTGGCATTGTAGGTGTCTCTGCAGCATTGACTTTAGCAGAGCGAAATATTCCCGTTGTATTGATCGAGAAAGGGCATATAGCGGGTGAGCAGTCATCGAGAAACTTAGGTTGGGTGCGCAAAACTAGCCGCCATGCAGCGGATGTTCCATTGGCCATGGCAGCAGATCGTTTGTGGTCTGAGATGCCGCAACGTGTAGGGCATAGTTTGGGCTACCAGCAAGCTGGGATTATGTTTCTTGCAAAAGATGATGAGCAAATGGCGCTTCATGAAGCTTGGGTCAATTCGGTGCAATCGTTTGATCTCGATTCCACCTTGTTGAGCTCTCAGCAAGTTAAACAGCGTGTGCCTGGCGGAAAAGGGAACTGGGTTGGTGGTATTTACACTGGCTCTGATGGCCGAGCGGAACCTTCTATTGCCGTGCCTATGATGGCCAAAGCGGCCATAGAGAAAGGCGCCATTATTGTTCAGAATTGCGCGGTTCGTATGTTGTCGACTAGCGCGGGGAAAGTCAGTGGTGTGATCACTGAAAAAGGGGAAATACGCTGCGAGCAAGTGTTGCTTGCCAGTGGGGCTTGGTCGCGCCGCTTTTTGGGTAATCACGGGGTGTCGCTGCCAACTTTACCTGTTATTTGTTCTGTGATGCGAACTAAGCCAATGACAGGGCCTACTGATATCGCCGTAGGGGGGCCTGATTTCTCTTTTAGAAAACATCAAGATGGCGGTTTTATCGTGACTCAACGTGGCGCGTTGGATGCCCCCATTACGCTTGACCATCTTACGGTTGGTTGGCGTTACCTGGCGCAGTTACGCGCTCAAAGAAGCTTCTTACGAGTGTCCGCAGGACGTTACTTCTTTAAAGATCTATCTCTTAAACGACGTTGGAAGGCCAATGGCATTAGCCCGTTTGAGCAGATTCGTACGATGGACCCAAAGGTTAACCCAGCTCTTAATAACGAAGCGATGACCAATCTCCGTAATGCTTGGCCCATCTTTAATCAGGCTGAGATAGCGGAAACGTGGGCAGGTCTTATTGACATAACACCGGATTCGAATCCGGTTATTGATCGAGTCAGTCAACTGCCTGGGCTCACCCTCGCCACAGGGTTTTCAGGACATGGCTTTGGCACTGGGCCTGCAGCGGGGCAACTCGCGGCGGACATTGTCTCAAACGCAACACCACTTATTGATCCAACCCCTTACCGATTTGATCGGTTTTGAAATAGTTAATGTCTATTGACTGAAGAGGAACATTATTATGAGAGATCTTAGCGCGACACAAACGGTAAACCTACCCCATGGCCATGCTTTAGCAACGGCTAAGTCTAATAAAATAGGCCTACTGACCATGATGTCCATCTGCATCGGTTTGGTGATTGTTCAAGGGGCTATGATTTCTGGTTTACAGGGGGTGGGGTTAGGTGGAACGACCTTCTTGTTTGCTATGCTAGCCGCATTGCTTATTTCTCAGTGTAACGCCATGAGCTTTGCTGAATTGTCACTGATGTTTCCTCAAGAAGGAACATTAGCTACTTATACGCAAAAGGCCATTGGGCATTTCCCCGCGATTGTTGCTGTTTTTGCTGGCTATGTGGTCGTGGCAAGTTTAGCAATACCAGTAGAAATGTTCTTGGTAGATGCCATGGTCGGTGAATTGCTGCCTGGCGTGTTTCCAGAAAAGGTTATCCCTTTAGCGATTCTGGTTGTGTTGAGTATTACGAACCTGGTCGGAGCTGATGTGTTTGCAAAGGTGCAGAATGTACTGGCATTTATTTTGGTGAGTGCACTGATTATTTTGGGCTTGGTAGCCATTACTGGATTGGATGAGCCTCACGGGGTGATTTCTGGTACTCAGGTAAGTTGGGGATTTGATGGGGTCACAGATGGCAGCTTTATTGGACTGATTGCTTTGGCTATGTGGTTATTCGTTGGTGCTGAGTATATTTGTCCAATGATAAAAGATGTAAAAAAACCGCAAACAAATATTCCACGCGCCATGCAGCTGTCGTTGTTTGCCATCTTTGCTATCTTTGCGACTTTTATTTATGGCGCAAGCTTATATCTGAGTACTGAAACGTTGCTAGGCTCACCCATTCCATATCTAGATTACTCCAATGCGGTATTTGGGAAGGCGGGGTTATTTATTGCGACCATCATGGGGTTAGCAGCAACGTGCAGTACGATTAATACTATCTTGGCTGCACTGCCACGGATGCTGCATGGTATGGCACAAGATAAGCAAGCTTTCCCTGTGTTAAAGGCCACAAATCGTTTTAATACCCCTTGGGTTGGGATCATCATGATGGCATTGCTGGCGTGTGTTCCTTTCTTAGCTTTTAACATCGACTCCTTGATTGTCTTAGTGATTGCGGCAACCACCAGTTATCTATTGGCTTATATTATTGCTCATGTGGACGTGATCGTACTGCGTATGCGCATGCCGAAACACCAGCGACCTTACAAAGCGCCGTTTTACCCACTGCCTCAAATAGTGGGCATTTCAGCCATGGTCTATGTGGCTTTAAATAATTCCCCATCCCCTGAAATGACGCAAACCGTGTACAGCATTGCCGGTGGCATGTTGGGTGTAATTTGCTTAATTGCCGCACTTTGGGTGAAGTTCTATATGAAGCGAGATTTATTTGCTGCCGACATGGACTAAATGACTTAAAGGTGGAAACCAAAAGTCAGAGGAGGCTGTGGTTTGCTCTGGCTTTTGGTGTCTTTGTCTTTGCTCATCACATGAAAAGAAGGACGATTATGCTGTTTTCAAAGAAACGATTACAGGTATTGGAAAGTGAACTAACGGCGCTGAAAAATGAGAAGGGTGCATTGGAAGTGCAAAACAAATTGCTGAAAGATGAGTTGGAAAACAATGCATTAACAGTGAGAGCAATGCCTCATGCGAGCGCTTATCTTTCTCCTTTTATCAGTGAAAAACAGGCCACGTTAGGGACAGTGTTGGTGGCTATCAATGAGATCACCGGACGTTTATTTGAGCCCATGAGTGCATCAGAGGGTGCTAATGAGGACATCAATAGGAATCAGCAGGAGATCGCCAAGCTTACGCAAGATATGTCCGATATGGTGACGAAAACGGCACTTAGTTTACAAGAGATGAGTGCCTTAAAAGACATTACAATTGAGATAAAAGGTTTTATAGACACGATTCAAGGCATCTTCGAACAAACCAATTTGCTGGCACTGAATGCCGCGATTGAAGCCGCGCGGGCTGGTGAACATGGACGAGGTTTTGCCGTAGTGGCTGATGAGGTCAGATCGTTAGCCAATAAAGCAGGACAATCTAGTGAAAGCATTTCTTCTTTAGTGCAGAGAATTGACGAGCGTACTCATCTTGTTTATCAACAAATAGATGGCCTCCATCATAACTCACAAGCACTCAATCATTCGTGTTCAGCATTGGCAACCTCGTTTTCTAATACCGCCAAGGATACGTCTGTCTTAACAAAATCTGCTTATCAGTCGATGGCATTTGCTCATTTATCAGCGGCGATTGTTGAGCTGACGCAATGGCAATCCGAGAATGTGTTAGCGGTATTAAAAGGTGACTCTGCTGGGCTGAATAGGGATGTTAAACAAACGCAATTTGCTGATTGGTATTACACAGGCAGTGATAACGAGTTTGATTTTCGCTCACAAAACAGTTATCTGAGAATTTCGGCTGAATTAGATCAACTTAATGCCCTAGCGCAACAAATCCAAAAAATGTCAGAGATTGATATGCCGTTGCTAACGTCTATTGATCAAAAAATGACGGAGCGAGTAAATGCGGTGCATATTCAGATGCAGAAGATACTCGACTATTTGTTTGCCAGAATCTGAATGCGTATGTATTCGCCTATCAGCAAGTCTCAGTCGGTATTAAGGCTACGCGACGAGTTATTGCGGATTTTCATTTACAGTCTAATGACAAGTTTGGCATCTTATTCCTCGCTCTTTGGCATTGTTTGGCGAATTTATCGCCATAATGGATGACAACAAATCAGTAAAGAAGGGCTTAAGGAAGCATTATGATGAATCGTAGAAAAGTGGGTATGTTGAGTGTGGTTGGTTTAAGTGCAGCGATTATGGCCGCTACCGCGACAAACGTTCTTGCAGACACACAATCGCCATTACCAAAAGCTCATAGCGCTGCGCCAAGTACCGAACAGATTGCTGATAGCATGGCGTCTGATATGGCAAAGAAACTTCATTTGAACGCCGCAACAGAAAAGAAAGTGGCCAAATTATTTAAGACCGACGGTGAAGACATTCGCCAGTTGCAGATGAAGCTAAGTGAAAAACGCCATGAGTTAAATAGCCTGTCACCCAATGATAAAGGCTACATGAAAAAGGTGGATAAATTGGCCAGTGAAAGTGGCAATATCACCGAAAAACTCACCATTGAATACGCTAAAAGTCGTGCTGATTTATACGCACTGTTAACGCCTAAGCAAATCGACACGTTAGAAAATTATGGCAAGCAAGCACCTAAAGCACCGAAAGAAAGCTAGCTATTAGCGTAAAAATCGGTTCAACACCGATAGACGATGCCTATAAGAATAAAGCCTCAGAGGTAAAAGACTGAGGCTTTTTTTGTTTATAAGCGCGGCATTCTTGGGTGCTTGTGTTTTGCTGTGACTGTCATTCGCTATTCACAGAGAAAGGTATAGGGTCTTGGATTTCATAGTAAGACGACTTAAATCAAACTTGTGTGAATATTAGCCAGTGTGGCGAGGGAAAAGGAGTATGCTAATCAGTGCGTTTTGATTAGACAAATTTATGTCTTTCTTAAGGTTCGTAATAGGAGTGCTTTTTGATGAAAGTGAGACGTTATGGAGTTTAAAGATTATTACAAGGTTTTAGGCTTATCTGAGCAAGCGGATGCTTCGGCCATCAAAGCCGCTTACCGTAAACTGGCCAGAAAATATCACCCCGATGTCAGCAAAGAAAAAGACGCTGAACAGCATTTCAAAGAAGTGAATGAAGCTTATACGGTATTAAAAGACGGCGAAAAGCGTGCTGAATATGACCTGTTGCGTCAACAGGCGACACATCAGGCCGAAGGTGGGTTTAGGGCGTCCTCTGATTGGCAGAATGCGAGTAGTGACCATGCAGGCTTTGGGCAAGAAGCTGGTGGTGACTTTAGCGATTTTTTCGATTCAATTTTCGGTGCACAAGCCAGAGGCTCAACCCATTATTCAAATAGTCGTCGTTCGGTGAACCAACGTGGGCGCGATATACACCACAAAATCGCTCTTTTTCTAGAGGAAGCCTTTGAGGGGTGTCAGCGACAGTTATCGTTGCGAGTGACTGAGCCTGATGCAAACGGCGTGTTAAGGCCGCGCGACAAAACCTTAAAGGTGAAAATTCCCGCTGGCGTGATGCAAGGTCAGCATATCCGTTTGGCTGGGCAGGGTGAAGCTGGCATTGGCGAAGGAAAAGCCGGTGATTTGCTGCTGGAAATTGAATTTGCCCCTCACCCTTATTTTGCCGTAGACGGCCGAAATATTCTGCTGACGTTACCAGTCAGTTGTTGGGAAGCGGCATTAGGTTCGTCCGTTGAAGTGCCTACACTAAGCGGCAAGGTAAAATTGAAAGTGCCCAAAGGCGCCAACAGCGGTAATAAGCTGCGCATTAAAGGCAAAGGCTTGGCTGGTAAAGAAGGGGGGCAAGCGGGTGATCAAATAGTGACCTTGCAAGTCAGTTTGCCTTCATCACACAGCAGTGAAGCAGAGGCGTTGTATCTAAAACTGTCTGAGTGTGAAGCAGACTTTAACCCACGCCACGTTTTCGAGAGGTAGATTATGTCTAAGTCAGAGATAGTGGTAATTGAATCTTCGCCAAGCGAGCATAGATTGTTTAGCTTAGAGGAGGTTTGCGAACGTTGTGGTGCGCATACAGAGATCGTTGTCGAAATGGTCGAATACGGTATTGTTGAGCCGGTTGAACAAGCTTCGGCCTCGGTTTGGTACTTCAATACGCAAGCGGTGGTGAGGTTGCAGCGTGCACAGCGACTCATGGATGAGCTTGAATTAAACTTATCAGGTGTGGCGCTCAGCCTTGAGTTGTTGGATAAAATTGATGGCTTGCAGAAACACATAGTAGTGCTTAAAAGCCAATTACCCTGATGTCATGCACCATGATTAAAAAACACGCCTAGATGGCGTATTTAGAGACAGTAGAGCCAACTGCCCCTTGGTTCTACTGTTTTTGAATCTGATAACATGCCTTACGCGTCACTCAAAACGTTCTAAATCGCAGAGTGAGCGCAGAGCACTTGTATCCCTTAGCCTTTATTGAACATAATATGGTTATGCATTACGCGGCGTGATCGGCGCTTTTTTGCCTCGTCCCCATAGCACGAGCAAGGCCAATGAAATATACACGGCGTTCACCGGCAGTACGTTGAACTCTCCTCGCGATGAATGAAAACAAATAGCGATCAATTGCAACAGAACGCAGGCGGCCGCAGCAATGACGGTGAGGCGCGGCGCAATGCGCGTAAGGGATGGCAATATCAGTCCTAGGCCGCCGGCAAAATCAACGAGACCTAAAAAATGCACAAATGCCAGAGGGTATTGTCCTGTCCAAGGCATCATTGCCGAGAGTTGGTCGATAGGAGTCATGGTCTTCATGACGCCGGCCATAATAAAGACTCCGGCACCCAATAATTGGAAGATCCAAATGCTGGCATTTAATGGTTTTGAAACCCTGTTGGGTGTGATGGCTGTACTAGACATGTTTTTTTCTCTAAAAGTGGGTTCAGTTGGTATCAATGGGCGCTAGTATACGAAGGCGTTACATTTAAAAAAATCGGATATTTTCGAATAAGACATTCAATTAATATGAATAAGATGAACGCTATAACATTGGATCAGTTTTCTGTTTTTATGACAGTGGTGAAAGAGGGCAGCTTTGCGGCGGCGGCACGAAAGCTACATCGCGTGCAGTCTTCTATTACTTACACGGTGCAAAAATTAGAAGAGCAAAGTGGCGTGGTGCTTTTTGATCGTTCTAGCTATCGGGTCTCTTTAACGGAAGCTGGCTATGCATTGTTGCCTAGAATTAGCCGAATTTTAGAAGATTTCGCCGAGTTTCGAGTGCAAACGGAAACCATGACCCAAGGTGTAGAAGCTGAGCTTACCTTGGTGGTGGACAATTTTTTGTCCCTGTCTGTGATGACTCCTGCGTTAGAGAAATTTAAAGTCGCCTATCCAAAGGTTCAGTTACGAATTAACGCCGCTTGGGCTCAAGATGCGGTGCAGCAGTTAATCAATGGGGAAGCGGATTTAGGCGCGTTTTTTGGCAATAAGAACTTACCAGCCGAGTTAGAGTATGAGGTCATAAAAGACATCGATCTGGTTGCGGTAGTCGCTCCGACGCACCCATTAGCGCAGCTGCCAGCCAATATTCCACGGGATGAATTGCGCGACCATTTGCAGATTATTGTTTCGAATCCTAAATCGTCACGTGACTCGCCTGCGTTCGGTATTGTTGGAGTGAATCAATGGCGCGTAAATGAATCACGCCTGCGCTATAGCTTGATTATGGCGGGTATTGGCTGGGGAAGTATGCCAAGGCCGATGGTGGCCGCCGAGATTGAGCGCGGTGAATTAATTGAGCTAAAGCCGGCCCGTTGGGACTCTTCTGATCGTATGCCCAGAGTGGCCGCCGTGATCGCAAAATGCCGTAGTACAGCGATAGGTCCAGCCGCGACCTTCTTACGCAATGAAATTGCAGCGGCAGCAGAAACCAATTAAGACAGCTAAAAGTAGGCGTTGCTTGCTTGTAACCAAAGTTGCTTGCTTGTAACCAAAGTAGCGTGCCGCCCGTGCCTTTCTAAGGTGCGGGCGGCTTGCGGTTAACTGGCTACTGTGTTGAATAACTCAAAGTAGGTCGGGAAGGTTTTTGAGGTACAACCTGGGTCATTGATGGTGACTGGCGTGTCGGAAAACGCAACCAGTGAAAAACACATGGCAATGCGGTGATCATTGTAAGTGTCGATTGCCGCATGGTTTAGGGTAGCGACAGGCGTCACTGTAATAAAATCTTCCCCTTCGATCACATCGGCGCCGAGCTTTTTCAGTTCAGTTGCCATGGCGTACAAACGGTCTGTTTCTTTTACTCGCCAGTTATAAATGTTACGGATGGTGGTTGGGCCTTTAGCAAACAAGGCGGTAGTGGCAATCGTCATGGCCGCATCTGGAATGTGGTTCATGTCTAAGTCTACGCCATTTAGCTCATGATGCTCTGCTTCAATCCAAGTAGGGCCGTAGGTGATTTTTGCACCCATTTGCGCGAGTACATCCGCAAATTTAACATCCCCTTGAACGCTGTCTGAACCCACGCCGTGTACCTTGATTTTTCCGCCTGCAATGGCCGCTGCCGCTAAGAAGTATGACGCCGAAGAGGCATCGCCTTCGACCATGATTTCGCCAGGGCTTTGGTAGGTTTGTTGGCCTTTTACGACGAAAGCTTGGTAATTTTGGTTTTCTACTTCAACGCCGAACTGCTTCATCGCATGCAAGGTGATGTCGATGTAAGGTTTAGACACCAATTCGCCATCGACATTAATCGTCAAATCGCCTTTTGCGAGTGGTGCACTCATCAAAATAGCGGTCAAAAATTGGCTAGAAATGTTGCCCTTAATAGAGACTTCACCACCGGATAGTCCAGAGGCTTTAATGCAAAGTGGCGGGTAGTTTTTCTCACCTTCATAGCGAATGTCGACACCCAATGCTTGTAGTGCATCGACTAGGTCGCCAATAGGGCGCTCGTGCATGCGAGGTTCGCCGTGTAGGTGAAATTCGCCTTGTCCTAAGCAAAGTGCAGCGGTCAGTGGGCGCATGGCGGTGCCTGCATTGCCTAAAAACAAATCGCCAAAATCGGCTTGGATAGGACCAGCCAGACCTTCCAAAATACAAGTAGTGCCTTGGTCTTCTAGAGAATACTTCACCCCTAATTGTTTTAGGCTGGCTAGCATGTGTTTGATGTCATCGCTGTCTAGCAAGTTGGTGATTTTAGTGGTGCCTTTGGCAAGTGTTGCCAGCAACAATATACGATTTGAAAGGCTTTTTGAGCCTGGAATTTGGATTTCGCCATTGGCGTGCTTAAGAGGGCCAAGTGTGATTGAGTTCATTATACATTCCGTTAGAGGTTTACATATGTTCGTTTGATGACGACGAGTGACTCATCGTTGTTTATTCATTATCGCTAAAGTCATCGATCAAGGCGCCATTATTGAGAGCGGCCATGTCGAGTTCATTAAGAGCTTGGTAGGTGTCTTCGATGGTTTGAATGCGCGCATTGGCGCTGTCATAACTGTCTTGATAAACACTACTGGCTAGCATGCTAATTAGGTTCATGACGCTGGCGTAGGAATCAAAGGCGGACACGCCTCGAACCACGCAAGAGAAATGTAAGTCACTAATTTCATGAGGGTTTACATCGGCATGATCGGTGATGTAAATCAAGAGTTGGCCTTTTTTACGCAGGCTAATCATTAGGTTTTTCAACCAAGAAGGGCGTCGTCTTACGCCCATAATAATGACGATGTCGTCCTTGCTAAATCCCGCGACTTCTTCACCCAAGGTTTGACCCGGTAATGGCAACAACTGTACGCCAGTACGACATTGGGTAAGTTGCTGGCGAAGGTGTAATCCCAATGCGTGATTGTTTCGATAGCCAATAATATAGACTTTTTCAGCGCGGCTGATCCAACGAACGGCGGTTTGATAGTCTTGGCTATTGATGGACTCTAAAGTGCGTCGAATATTGCTCTGATCACAAGTGACATAGTCTTGGAAAAGCGTCGACAGAGGACGGTTTTCTGGCTGCTTTTCCGCTATTGGGGCTCCCCAACGGCGAGCAGCACGAACCTGCTTTTTTACCTCGGTGAAATCCTTATATCCCAAACGCTGTAACAAGCGTGTGACCGCTGATTTAGAGACGTTAGCCAATTTAGCCAGTTCGGTGGCCGAATACGTTGCGATATCACCTTGGTGATTCAGAATGCAGGCCGCCAGCTTTTGCTGAGTAGGCGAAAGCTGGTCGTAAATAAGCTTAATTCGTTGTTCTATCGATTGATCTTGCATTATTAGAGTCATTTTAATTCGCGAATTGACAAATAATGAAGGAAAACGCGGCGACAGGGAAGGGGTTACTCTAAGTTAGTCACGGATTACGTGCTCAAAAGAGTCAAAAGTTTTATCTTTTATTATTCTGAAACAAATGTATTATCTAGAAATTGATTTAACCACGATTCGCCGACGATGCATTTGCATTCTGAGGTGCCACTGTAAGGAGTGTTCATGTCTCAATCTGCCACTGTTTGGTATGGGGTTAACCTGGCTTCAGAACGATTAGGGGCCAAAGCCCTGTTTGCAAACGACGATTTTTTTGCTCCGAAAGAAAGGATGCTACAAGACAGTGACCCTGTGTTTATTGCAGGCAAATACGATGACAATGGGAAATGGATGGACGGCTGGGAGACTCGCCGTAAACGCGAACAAGGTTACGATTATTGCGTCGTTCAATTGGCGGTGCCAGGGCGCATAAACAAAATAGAAATCGACACGCGTCATTTTACTGGCAACTACGCACCTGCCGCTATGCTAGAAGCGTGTCATTGTGACGGTGTGCCAACGGCCTCAACAGAATGGACGGCCATTACCAATACGGTGGCGTTAGAAGGGGATGCTCGTCAGCTGGTGGATATTGCGAGTGACCAGGTGTATAGCCATATTAGACTCAACATATACCCTGATGGTGGTGTGGCTCGGCTGCGAGTATACGGTCAACCAGAAGTGGAGTGGAGCGGCTTGGGCGCACAATCACTTGACCTCTTAGCGATGGAAGTCGGTGGTCATGCGATCTGCGCAAACGACGAACATTTTGGTTCTATGCACAATCTGAATCTGCCTGGCAAAGGCATTAATATGGGGGATGGCTGGGAAACGCGTCGTCGCCGAGAACCTGGCAATGATTGGGTAATATTGGCGTTGGGGCATCGTGGTGAAATTGAAGAAATCATCATTGATACGGCTTTTTTCAAAGGCAATTTTGCAGACGCTTGCTCCATTCAAGTCGCGGATGCGGGTAACTTGCCAGACACTACTCTGGCGGCTCAAAGCTTGTATTGGCAAGAGTTGCTGCCAAAATCCAAGCTAGGAGCCGATCAAGAGCATTCTTTTAAAGAGGCGTTGTTGGAGGTTGGGCCTATTACTCATTTGCGCGTTAATATCTTTCCGGATGGCGGCATCAGTCGTATCCGCGCGATTGGCAAGCCAGTTCTCTAAGGGGGCGAGATGCGATTGATTCCTGAACCATTAAATGCCCAAGTGTTTGCGCCTTTTGGCGAGGTGATTGAAGCCACCGATGCCGCGCCGTCTTTTTTTATCAATGGGGGCACGACCCAGCGTTTTCATGATCTGGCTACGGTGACCATGATGGAAGAGGCAGAAGACTCGCAGGGAAGCCGTCCTGTGCACGTAGGCATCAGTGTGTTTCGAGGCCAGGCTAGGCGCTTTCCTATGATGATTACCATGTTGGAAAGACACCCCAAAGGATCGCAAGCATTTATGCCGTTACAAGAGCGTCCCTATTTTGTCGTGGTTGCTCCTCCAGGAGAGAATGATGAGCCAGACCTTAGTCAGCTGCGATTATTCTACGCAAGTGGACAGCAAGGGGTGAATTATCACCAAGGTACTTGGCATCATCCGCTATTGGCGTTAGAGCAAACATCGGACTTTTTGGTGGTGGATCGCATTGGTGGTGGCTCGAATTGCGATGAATATCCATTCCCTGACGGCCAGTCGTATGTGATCGATACTGGTAAATAAGCGGAGATCATTTGCGGTAAAAGTGAGATGGCTTAGAATAGCAGGATGTTCACCATAAGAAGAAAGGAAAGCCTGTTATGCGCCATCAATATCACCCATTAGGATTTGAAGGATCTCGGATCGCTCAAGGCTTCTGGCGTTGTCTAGAATGGGGTATGTCACCCGCCGAGCGCTTGGGCTTTATTGAAGCTTGCTTGGACCTTGGCGTGACCACATTCGATCATGCGGACATTTATGGTAAGTATCAATGCGAAAGCCTGTTTGGAGAGGCGTTGGCCTTGAAGCCCGCGTTGCGCGATAAGATGGAAATCGTTACCAAATGTGGGGTGCTTTTACCGGCTGAACGCCGTCCAGAGATTGGCCTTCATCGTTATGATTATCGCAGTAAGCACATTATCGAAAGTGTCGACGCGTCGCTGGCGGCATTACAATGTGACTATATTGATACCTTATTATTGCATCGTCCTAGCCCCTTGTTGGACGCCGATGAGGTTGCGCAGACGCTCGATCACCTTTTCACTCTTGGCAAAGTAAAGCATTTTGGTGTTTCCAACTTCAGTGCGGCCCAGTTTGATTTATTGCAGTCGCGCCTTGATGCCCCTCTCGTGGTGAACCAAGTTGAGCTTTCGCCGCTGGCACTAGAGCACTTTAAAGATGGGACGTTAGAGCATGCGCAACAACACGCCGTTACTCCAATGGCATGGTCACCGTTTGCTGGCGGCGCTGTCTTTAGTGGCGAGGACGACAAAGCCGAGCGCATCAGAAGTGTGCTGCAAGCGATAGCGAACAACCGTAATGTGACCATGGATCAGGTGGTGATTGCTTGGCTATTGCGTCACCCTTCGGGTATTTGCCCAGTGATGGGGTCAGGTAAAATAGAGCGTCTTGAACGCGCTGTTGATGCCACTAGGTTGCTATTAAGTGACGATGACTGGTTTAGAATTTGGATTGCCTCACAGGGGCACCCGGTGCCATAACAGGGTCGATACCCATTATCTAGGAAAGGCCGCTTAAGGATAACTTAAGCGGCCTTTTTGTTTTTGTCTCAAATCCCCATCGTTTTTTAAACGCTTTTGATCGAATGTGTACAAGCCATGCAAAAAAATTGCATTTTTTTGGAACTTATCGAAAAGTGTAAGGTCAGTAAGAGGGTAAAAGAATGGTAATGATAATGAATATCGATTGATTTTGGTTTTTTGCATTACAAATTCCGTTCTTATCTTTTTTAAAATCACAGGGTAGCTCTTATGAAAAAAACATTACTCACTGCTTTTATTGGCGCTAGTGCATTGTCGCTTCATGCACAGACTTACGACTTTGCTGTGTCTTTGCCTGATTACCAAGGCGACGCCAGCTCATCGGTGTCTTATGGTGGCCAGATTGCACGTCATGCTTTGCACAACTCTCTTAAAAAAGCATCCAAAAGCGGTGATTTGGCACTAATGGAGTCGTATTTTTCAAGCAAAGCAGAAGGCCTAAGCATTTTAGATCCGGTCAGTAAAAAAGGCTTTGCGATCAAGCAGTCGAGTATTGATGAGTTATCAAAAGGCAAGGATCTTAAGTCGAGCGCTTACCCAGGCACAATCACAGGCTGGCCGGGCAATTTAACTGGACCAGAAGTGTTACAGCAAATGGTCACTAACGCGGCCAACACAAAGGGCGGCTACGACCCAGTTAATGGTTATGATTACACTCAGCTGATTTCTAAATTCACCATGGGGGCGGTGTTTTATAACAAAGCGGTGAACGATTACCTTGATGAAAAACTCGAAGCGGATGTGAAACCAAACGATAAACCTTACAGCAAGGGCGCACCTTATACAGGCAAAGAGCATGTTTGGGATGAAGCGTTTGGGTACTTTGGTGCGCCGATTAATGGTTTAGAATTAACCCCAAAAGAAGTGGTTCAGATTGTAAAATTGAACCCAGACTATTTCGCTAAAGCGGACGCTAACAAAGATGGCGTGGTCGACTTAAAAACGGAAATGGCGTTTGCGCATGCCTACTATGCTGCCAGCATTGATGCCAGTGGCAAGACAGATTATTTCCATACGATTTTGCAGGCCTTCTACGATGGCCGCAGCGTGATTCAAGACGCCAAAGGCAAGGTTCTTAGCGCGGCACAACGTGAAGAGTTAAAAGGCTATGCGAAAGTCATCGGCGTAGCTTGGCAGCAAGTGATTGCTGAAGCCGCTTTCAAATACGCTGGTAGCGTGTACGCGGATTTGGAAAAAATCGCCATTATTGAAGAGTCGAACGGTGATGTGAAAAAAGCGTACCGTAACTATGTAAAACATTGGGGCGAGCTAAAAGGCTTTGCTTTGTCTCTGCAAGCTGCCGGCCGAGATCTAGGGCGTACCCAGTCGCAATTGGATCGTTTGATTGGTTTTAGCCCAGTGTTATTTGGCAACGCTCAAGTTGTTGCAGCCAACAGCAAAGGGGAATTCACTCAGTCTGAATCAGTGACCATGCAAGAATACAAACTGAATATGCTGAAAGTACAAAACCTGCTAAGCAGCCATTTTGCGTTAACTGCGAAATTGAATGATCGTACTGGCGGTATGGACGATGTGTTAGAACAACTAAAATCTGGTCCTAGTGCAGAAAACGACTGATCACTATGATGGTTAGAGTGCCTGTCTTGTCATGACGACGGTGGACTATGGTGGTTGGCTGATCAATGAGCTGTCGTTGGCAGTGAGTGATTTAGTCAACCCGAGTAAAAGAGTGTCGATTCTGTATTTTGCATCGGCGCTCTTTTTTGCGTTTGTTCTCTTTCTATTTCGATATGGAAAGGGCGCACCCCGTCGACTGAGCGCTTTGTTTTCGTGGCGGCTTTGGTGGCACCCGTCGGCACGAGTGGATTATGCGCTTTGGTTGGGTAATCGACTGATATTGTCACTCTTATTCCCTAAGGTCATTACTACCCTTGGGGTGGTGACTTGGCTGATGTTTCAATTACGAGAGGTAGGCTTGTCTCCGCTGGCGATGACGATTCCGGATTGGAGTGTTATCGCGCTATTTTCCTTGTGTTATTTTTTATTGGATGACTTCTCGCGGTTTTGGTTGCATTGGTTAATGCATCGGTGGTCATGGCTGTGGGCCTTTCATCGCGTGCATCACAGCGCCAAGGTGTTAACCCCCTTTACGGTATTAAGAACGCACCCAGTGGAAGGTATGTTGTTTTACGGTCGATCCTTGTTGGTGCAGGGAAGTTTGGTGGCGCTGTTTGTGACCTTGTTTCCAGGGCAGGTTTCTTTATTAATGATAGGCGGTGTTTTTGTTGCCACCTATGTCTTCAATATTTGCGGCGCTAACCTTAGACACTCTCCGGTGCCGATCAGTTATGGCAAAACACTAGAACGTTGGCTTATCTCCCCAGCTCAACATCAGTTACATCATTCTGCTGCGGTGGAACATTATGACTGTAATTTTGGGGTGGTATTGGCGGTGTGGGACCGTTGGTTTCGTTGTTTGCAATTTGGTAGTGATCAGCAAAAACTGCGTTATGGTACTTTATCGACACTCGATCAAACGGGGGTGTTTGGCCAATATTTATCCCCCATCTTGTTTTTAGGTCGTGGTCTTAATGGACGACAAGCAGGCTTAATTAAGACCACCTTGGTTAACGCAGGTAAGGCGAAAGCAAGAGAAACAACGCAGGCCAAACCAGAATGAATTGTGCCAATAGAGCCGTGACAAAGTAAGTTTTAATCTGAGTATTATCGACTTTCGGTGCCTTGTCATCGACTGTATGTTGGTAATGTTTTATTTATTGAGAAAAAAATAAGAGAGTCAAATATGGCGTTTCAATTGTCTAAAGTTTCATATTTTTCACAGCAAGCTCGCTTGTCTCATGTGGTCTTGGCGGCTTCGATTTTGGGCAGTTCAATGGTCGCTTCTGCTGCTGAAGAAGTGAATGTCTACTCGGCTCGAAAAGAAGCCTTAATCAAACCTATGTTAGAGCGTTTTACCACGGGCACAGGCATTAAAGTCAACTTGGTAACTGGCTCTGCGGATGCGTTATTGCGTCGTTTGCAGGTAGAAGGGTCAGCGAGCCCTGCGGATTTGTTTATTACAGTGGATGCTGGGCGCTTATATCGAGCGAAACAAGCCGGCGTGTTGCAACCTATCCAAGACGCTGAGTTAGAAGCAACGATTCCCGCTAATTTGAAAGACAGCGACGATTACTGGTTTGGTTTGTCGCAACGTGCTCGAGTGATTTTTTATAATCCGAAAAAAGTCGATGCCAGTGAACTTTCAACCTATGAAGGGCTGGCTGATGCAAAATGGAAAGGCCGGATTTGTGCTCGTTCTTCCAGCAATATTTATAACCAATCTCTAGTGGCGTCTATGATAGATGCGGATGGCAAAGAAGCGACGTCAAAATGGCTAAAAGGCTTTGTCGCGAACTTCGCTCGACCGCCTTTTGGTGGTGATACGGATTTGCTTAAAGCCGTTGCGGCCGGTGTGTGTGATATTACGCTGGCCAATACGTATTATTTCGGGCGCATGGGCAACAGCGACAAAGCGAAAGATCAAGCGGTGTTTAAATCGCTGGCAATTTTCTGGCCTAACCAAGCGCAAGGGCAGCGTGGTGCGCATGTCAATGTGAGTGGTGCTGGGGTGACAGCATCGGCGGAACATAAAGAGAATGCGGTAAAATTGATTCGCTTCTTAAGCGGCCATGAAGCGCAAGAATGGTACGCAGAAGTTAATAATGAATACCCTGTAGTGAAGGGTATAGAGCCACCTAAAGTGTTGCAGACATTTGGCACTTTTAAAGCAGACGCACTGTCGTTAAGCGTTTTGGGTGATAATAACCGTCTTGCTGTTGAATTGATGGATGAAGCAGGTTGGAAGTAATTTTTTACCGTGGGTTTGATGTGAGCGGATTATGATGTCTAAGCAGAGAGTGGTGCGTTCGCATTCTCCTTTTGCGTGGCTGAAGTGGGCGGCCATAGGGATCGCCTTGCTTCTTGCCTTACCCGTGCTGGTGGTAGTGGCCAATGTCTTTACTGGTAGTGGTGGTGTGTGGACCCATTTATGGAACACGGTACTCGCTGATTATGTCAGCAACTCCTTACTGTTGATGATTGGTGTGGCGGTTGGCGTGCTGTGCATTGGTGTACCAGTGGCATGGCTCACCAGTGTGTGCCGCTTTCCTGGCGCCTCTGTTTTAGGTTGGGCGTTGCTCTTACCGTTAGCAATGCCGGCTTACATCATTGCTTACACCTATACTGGTTTGCTGGATTTTGCCGGCCCTGTGCAAGGGGCGATTCGCGCTTTAAGTGGATTGGGGTACGGCGAGTACTGGTTCTTTGAGATCCGCTCCCTAGGTGGTGCGGTCATCATGTTAAGTCTGGTGCTTTATCCCTATGTCTATTTGATGAGTCGGGCGGCGTTCTTAGAGCAATCGGCCAACACGCTAGAGGTGAGTCGAACCTTGGGCTATTCAAATGTCTCGGCGTTTTTTCGCTTGGCGTTACCCTTGGCGCGCCCCGCCATTATTGCAGGCTTGACCTTGGCAATGATGGAAGTGCTTGCTGATTATGGCACGGTGCAATATTTTGGCGTGGCCACCTTTACGACAGGCATCATGCGAACGTTTTACGGTTTTGGTGATCTTGCGGGAGCGTCTCAGCTGGCGGGCATTTTATTGCTGTTTGTGTGTGTGCTGATTTTCACTGAGCGCTATTCACGGCGAAAGCTGCGTTATCATGCGTCCGGTCTGCGTAAAGCGAGCCAACGAGAGCTTGTTTTATCGGGCTGGCGTGGTGTGGCGGCCTGTGTGTTTTGCTGTTTGCCTGTGTTGTTTGGTTTTCTCTTGCCCGCGGGCGTGTTGCTTTACTGGTCTGTGTTTGAGGCCGAGCCGTTAACCTGGGATTTTCTCCTATTGGCGTGGCATTCTTTTTATTTGGCCTTTTTGGCTGCCTTGATCGTGGTCGCCTTGGCGTTGGTGTTGTCTTATGCCTTGCGTTTGCACCCGAGTCGGAGCGTGTCGACCTCGGTTGCTAGTGCTGGCGTAGGGTATGCCTTGCCTGGCACTATTATCGCGATTGGGGTGATTGTGCCTCTGGCTTGGTTAGACCATAGATTGATCAATCTTGTGAAAGACGTCAGCGGCGATAAAATTGGCTTGGTGTTCTCTGGCACCATTATCGCCTTATTGTTTGCCTACGCAGTGCGTTTCATGGCGGTGTCCCTTGGTGCGGTGCAAAGTGGGTTAGGTAAAATCAAACCCAGCATGGACATGGCAGGGCGCTCATTGGGGTTGACCCCACTGCAAGTGTTAAAGCGTGTGCATTTTCCTTTGCTTAAAGGGTCTGTGTTGACGGCGTTATTAATTGTGTTTGTTGATGTGTTAAAAGAGCTGCCAGCGACGTTAATTCTGCGGCCTTTTAATTTCAATACCTTGGCCGTCAGGGCATTCGAGTTGGCCTCAGATGAGCGGTTAGTCGACGCCGCTCCTGCCTCGATTATGATTGTCTTGGTGGGGTTAATTCCGGTGGTGTTGTTAAATCGTTCAATATCAAAACATCATTAAGAAAGCACTGAATTAGAGTATTTTTTATAAAGCCAGCTTAGCGAAAGGGCAGTTTAGGAAACATCATGAGTTCTTTTTCATCGGGTAAAGCATTGCAAGAGTTGAATATTCGTGACTTGTCTGTGGGGTATCATGGGCAAGCGGTAGTGCATGATGTGTCGTTTGATTTGACCGCGGGACAAATTGGCTGTTTGTTAGGGCCAAGTGGTTGCGGAAAATCCACCTTGTTACGGGCTATTGCGGGCTTTGAAGCCGTCTTGTCTGGGGCCATTTCATTGAATGGCGAGGTGATTTCCAGCGTTGACTATTTGCTGCCTCCAGAGCAGCGTCAGATTGGCATGGTGTTTCAAGACATTGCGCTTTTCCCGCACCTTACCATAGCAGACAACATTGCGTTTGGCCTCAAGGGCATGAGCAGCCGTGTGGTGAGCAATCGAGTGGCTGAGCTGCTGGATCTGATTGGTTTGGTTGGTTACGAAATGCGCTACCCACATTCTTTGTCGGGTGGGCAGCAGCAGCGTGTGGCGCTCGCCAGAGCCATGGCTCCCAAGCCCAAGCTCTTATTAATGGATGAGCCGTTTTCAGGTTTGGATGCCAAATTACGAGAAGAGCTGGTGCCTGATATTCGCCAGATACTCAAGCATGAAGGCATGAGTGCGATTTTGGTAACCCATGATCAAATGGAAGCCTTTGCTATGGCCGATACCATCGCGGTAATGGAGTCAGGCGAAATTCACCAATACGGCACGCCTTATCAAATCTACCATCGACCTGAAAGTCGTTTCACTGCAAGATTTGTCGGCCAAGGGGATTTTCTTTCTGCGGTGGTGTGTGGGCACGATTGTTTAGACTCAGATCTTGGCCGCATTCGTGGTGTCTTGAGCGACGAACTCGCCATTGGCACCCAGGTCGACTTATTGGTTCGCCCAGACGATGTGATACACGACGACGCAAGTGAATTTAAAGGTTTGGTAATGAGTAAGTGGTTTCGCGGTTCACACTTCTTATATCGCGTGAAATTGGCATCAGGACTGGTGGTGTATTGCTTCGCGTCTTCCCATCATAATCACGCGATTGGCCAAGAAATTGGCATCAATATTGAGCTGGATCATCTGGTGGTCTTTAGTAAATAGAGGTGTTTAGCAAACAGCGCTTTGCCAAGGCAGCCGTGGCTTTTGGCAAAGAAAAAAACGGGCAAGTTCTCATGGAAATTGCCCGTTCTTCGAACCCTTCTTAGGCGAAACTTATCCGCAACATTTTTTGAATTTTTTACCAGAGCCGCAAGAGCAAGGGTCGTTACGGCCAACTTTATGGCTTTCTACGGGGGCGGTTTTTTGCGGGCTTGAGTGAACTTCATGGCTGCCAGAAACATACAACCATTGCCCATTTATTTTGTTAAAGAGTGACTTTTCTGTCAATTCCCCTTGGTGTTTACCTTCTGTAAAACGGGCGCGAAAGGTGACGCTGCCAGTGTCGTCGCTTGCTTGGCCTTGCTCGGTTTCTAAAATGTCTAATTGAGTCCACAAGGTGGTGCTGTTTTCTTCTTGTATCGCTTGTGTGTCGTCTTCACTGGTGTCGTTATCGAGCTGCTGGGTGCGTTGAATATAATCAATGTCGTTACGTGCAAACGCGCTGAAACGAGAGCGCATCAGGGCCTCAGCCGTTGGTGCTGAACCTGGGTTTTGGTGATAGACAGCGCAGCAGTCTTGGTAGTTCTTTTCAGTGCCACAGGGGCAGGGTATTTGGTTTGCCATTGTTCGGCTCCTCGCATCGCCAAATCGTCATTAAGATGCGTATAATACGGTTTTCTTTCATGGCTAACAGGAATTATTTGTGACCTCATCGGGACCCACTTCATTTTTATGGTTTGATTTTGAAACCACTGGAACAGACCCCGCACGAGATAGGCCAATGCAGTTTGCGGGTATTCGCACGGATCTTGAATTTAACGTGATCGGCGAACCTATGATGTTTTATTGCCGCCTTCCAGAGGATGTTTTACCGCAACCAGAGGCGTGTCTATTAACCGGTATTAGTCCGCAAGAAGCCAATCGAGAAGGGCTTTGTGAAGCGGAGTTTATGGCGGCCATAGAAGCAGAGTTGTCATTGCCTGGCACCTGTTCATTAGGGTACAACAGCATTCGTTTTGATGATGAAGTTGTACGTCACGGTTTTTATCGTAACTTTATCGATCCTTATGCTCGTGAATGGCAAAACAATTGCTCGCGCTGGGACATTATTGATTTAGTGCGCATGACCTACGCAATGCGCCCAGAAGGCATTGAATGGCCCATAGGCGAAGACGGCCAGGTATCGATGAAACTCGAAGCACTGACCAAAGCCAATAACATTGCCCATGAACAAGCGCACGATGCTTTGTCCGATGTGTACGGCACCATCGAAGTGGCCAAACTGATTAAAACGACGCACCCTAAGTTGTTCGATTATTATTTGAAAATGCGTCAGAAACACGAGTTACAACAATTTATCGACCCGATTCGCATGAAGCCGTTTTTGCATGTCTCAGGCATGTTCGGTCAGGTGAAAAAATACAGTGCGTTTGTTGCGCCTATTGCTCCGCATCCGACCAATAAAAATGGTGTGATTGTGTTCGATCTAATGAGCGATGCACAACCTCTGATTGACCTCAGTGTCGAGGAAATCCGTCACCGCGTGTTTACTCGCCAAGACGAATTGGGTGACCTTCCGCGCTTGCCGCTCAAAGTCATTCATTACAATAAGGCGCCAGCGGTAGCACCAGCAACCTTCTTGAAAGACGAAAAGGTGGTGGCGCGTCTTGAATTGGATGGCGATGCCTGCCGGAAAAATCTTGCTTTGTTAAAGTCTTTCCCAGGCTTGTCAGAAAAAATCAGTCAGGTGTTTGTGCAAGAAGAGCGCAGCATTCCTAAAGACCCAGATTTGATGCTGTATTCTGGTGGTTTCTTCTCGCGCGAAGACAAAGCTCGGATGGACACCATTCGAAATACGCCGCCTGACGCTTTAAATGAACTCGAAATGTCATTTGATGATCGTCGTTTACCGGAAATGTTAATGCGTTATATTGCGCGTAATTACCCGGATCAGTTAAATGAGCAGCAGCGTGAAGAATGGGAAGAATTCCGAGCCTTTAAATTGCTGGACAAAGACGGTGGTGGCTCGATTGACATGGAGGCTTTCTTTGATCGTTTGAACGCCATTGCGCAAACGCCAGATTTGCCTCCATCAAAACAGCTAATGCTGCAAGATTTATCCGATTATGCACAAAGCATCTACCCGATAGACTAATCAAGGAGTTGACATGAGTGAACAGCATAGAGGCACGCACTGGTTAGTTGGCTTAGCCGCGTTTGTGATTATTATCGCGGGGTTGAAAGCCGCCTCCCAAATTGTGGTGCCTTTTATGCTGGCGGTGTTTATTGCCATCGTATGCGCTCCCTTGATGGCCAGTTTACGCCGCAGAAAGGTGCCCACTTGGCTGTCTATTGTGCTGGTGGTGTTGGTGGTGTTGGTTGGGCTAGGCATGATGGGCGCGTTGGTAGGGTCCTCGTTGGATGATCTTTCGAAGCAATTGCCGACCTATAAATCGCGTTTCGCGGAAGAAATGTCCAGTTTGCTGGCCAGCCTCAACAACATTGGCATTCATATTTCCTATGACAAAATCAAAGGGTATGTGGACCCGTCTTCTTTGATGCAGTTAGTGGCAAAAGCCTTAAGTGGGTTAGGCAGCGCGTTGACGAATTTCGTGTTGGTGATTATGACGGTCGTGTTTATTTTATTTGAAGCGGTTGAGCTGCCTAAGAAGCTGTCGCTGGCCTTGAATGATGCGACTCAGTCGTTAGAGCATTTCCGTTCTTTTATTAATTCGGTGAACCGCTATTTGGTGATCAAAACCTCTGTTAGCTTACTGACGGGTGTCGTGATTGCATTGTGGCTATGGATCATAGGTGTGGATTTCCCTATCTTGTGGGGCGTGTGTGCCTTTTTGCTGAATTTCGTACCCAATATTGGTTCTATTATTGCGGCCGTGCCTGCCGTGCTGTTGGCATTTGTTCAGCTCGGCCCCCTCTATGCTGGTTTAACCGCATTGGGTTTTGTGGTGGTCAATTTGTTCGTGGGCAATGTGATCGAGCCGCGCTATATGGGCAAAGGCTTAGGACTCTCAACGCTGGTGGTTTTCTTATCCTTATTGTTATGGGGGTGGGTGTTTGGTCCGGTAGGGATGTTGTTGTCGATACCACTGACGATTATTGTGAAACTGGCCTTAGAAGCCAATCCGCGCATGAAGTGGCTGGCTGTGATGATCGACTCCAGCAGCAATCAAAAGTTGGATGACTAAAAGCATTACTGCGTCCAGTGGCGCAGTGTGCTATTGCGCAAAATAACCTAAAAGAAATGGACGATAGTCTGGATAAATAAGCAAGAAAGGCGACATTGTCAAAAGTCGGCCTAACAACGTTGATTTTGAATTGCTTGGCTGGATACACTCAAGCTCACAGAATGAACATTGCCGTAATAGCTACGGTATTTAAGGTTAGGAGACCTATTATGAGCGATACTTTTCACTCTCTTTTTATCGACAATGTTAGCCGCCAACATTACCAAGTAGGCACCACGGATGCCGCAAGTAAATCCATTCATGTGGTTATTTGGCCAACGTTTTCAGGTTTGACGGATTTCGAAAAATCGATTGCCGACAAAGTCGCGTCATTTGGCTATTCAGTGACGGCTGTGGATTTATATGGGCAAGATTGCGTCTTAGAGAGCACCGAAGATAAATTGTCTTTAATGGGCAAGCTACTCGAAAATGAAACACCTCTTCATCAATTGCAACGGACTTTGACAGACGAGTCAGTGGCGAATCTGAGCAATAAAACCATTGTTCATATTGGCTTTTGTTTGGGTGGTCGCTTGGCCTTAGAAGCCGGTCAGTACTTTAAAGACAGTGTCGGCGCTGCGAGCTTCCATGGTTTGATGAGTTTTAATAGAGCGCCGGAAGAGCAGGTTAATCGTGACCTGAAGATCATGGTGTTAAATGGCTATAATGACCATATGGTAAGCGATGCAGATGCTCAATCCGCCAAGCAGTACTGGACAGGATTAGGCATTGATTTTCAATTTATGGACTTTGGCAACACGGTGCATTCTTTTATGCTGCCCAGTGCGAATAACCCAGAGCACGGCAGCCTGTACAACCCTGTTGTAGCGCAACGAGGTTATGCTTATTTGGAAAACTTCTTAAGCGAATTTTAGGTCTTACCCAGTGTGTTGAATGACACATGACCTACAAAAATGCCCTCGTAATGAGGGCATTTTTGTACCAGTCAATGGCTGCTAGTTAGGCGTTAAGTGCGCGACGGAATAGGGCGATTGACTAGGGCTTCCCCTTTGCTATTGAATAAATAGCAATCTGTTTTAGCAACGCCGACTGTAACGGATTCTCCGTTTCGTGTGAGATTCTGGCCGCTGGCTTCTATGGTTAATTTATGGCCTTTATACTGTCCATATAAGAAGCTGGTGCCGCCTAAATGCTCAGCAACATCCACTTCAACGGTAAAAGAGAAATCGCTGTTTTCTGTGTTTTCTTTCACATGTTCTGGGCGTAAACCCAGTTTAACGCTTTCATTGACGCTGACTTTGTCGGCATCGACGGTGAGGGCAATTTGTTGCCCTGCGACATCGATGGTCGCGAGGCTTTTTTCATCAATGGCCAGTACCTTGCCATCCAAAAAATTCATTCTAGGCGAGCCTATAAAGCCGGCGACAAATTCATTGGCAGGATTGTGGTATAGCGTTAATGGGGAGCCTACTTGTTCCACATTGCCCGCGCGTAAGACGACAATCTTGTCCGCCAGTGTCATGGCTTCTACTTGATCGTGGGTAACGTAGATCATTGACGATTTTAAGCGACTGTGGAGTTGTGCGATTTGAATGCGCATATCAACCCGAAGTTCGGCGTCAAGGTTAGACAATGGCTCATCAAACAAAAACACGTCAGGTTGACGCACAATGGCGCGGCCAATGGCCACACGTTGGCGCTGACCACCAGAGAGTTGTTTGGGTTTGCGATCTAATAAACTTTCTAATTGCAAAATGCTGGCCGCATTGGCCACCTGAGTTTTGATTTTTTCCGGATCCACACCGGTCATACGCAAGCCAAAACTCATGTTTTCTTCGACCGTCATATGCGGATAAAGCGCATAAGACTGGAACACCATGGCCACGCCACGATCCGCGGGGGCGACGCTGTTCATGTTTTGGCCATTGATCTCTAATGTGCCGTCTGTGATGTCTTCTAGGCCAGCAATTAAGCGCAATAGCGTCGATTTACCGCAGCCAGAAGGACCAACAAAAACGACAAATTCACCGTCTTCTAGTTCTAGGTTAACGCCATGGATTGTTTCAATCTCATTAAAGCGTTTGATGACGTTTTTTAATTTTATTGTTGCCATGAAATTTATCCTAATGCTTGTCGGAGGCAATCGCCCCCATTCGGGTGGAGACTTTCAAACAGGCGTCTTTCACTAAGTGTTGAAAGTGTTGAAAACGTGCTTCGTCAACTCGAAATTTTGGTGCTGTGATGCTCAGCGCCGCAATGGGTTCGTCTAGGTAATTAAAAATAACCGAAGCCGCACATTGAATACCTTCTTCGTGCTCTTCTAAATCTAAAGCGATTTTAGTGTCGCGAATCTTGATCAGCTGCTCTTTTAATTCGTCGGCAGTGGTAATCGTGGTGGGGGTGTGACGTATAAAAGATTGCTCTTGAATGGCCTCTTCAAGTTGGCTTTCATTTAAGAAAGCCATCATCGCCTTGCCAACACCCGTGCAATACCCTGGGCCTTTTTTCCCGACGGCAGAAAAAAGTCGTAAACTTTTTTGGCTTTCTAACTTGTCGATATAGATGACATCACCACGATCTAATACCGCTAAATGGATGGTTTCACCGGTTTCTTGCCATAAGGATTTGATTTGGTCTGCGGCAACGTCTCTTACATCAATGCGCGACCAAGCTTTGTGGGCGAGTTCTAATAAGCCATACCCTGGATGGTAAAGTTGAGCGCTTTCATCAAAGCGGATTAGCCCTTTCTCAACCAAAGATAATAATATTCTATGTACAGTGGCTTTGGGTAAATCGGCTTTTTCGACTATTTCTGCGAATCGCAGAGGCGTGCTCGCGGTGCAGACTTCTTGGAGCAAGCTTAGGGCTTTATCCAAAGATGAGCCGCCGCTTTTGGTCTCCAATTTCGTCATGTAATTTCTCCAAAAATATCGTCGTATTAGGGTTATATGTTTTTTTGGGACTAAGTTCCACAAATTTTTATTAAGTATTGCAAAAAGTAGAACTCTATTCCATTATTTTGTTTGGTGAGTTGTCTGTCAGCAATGACAACCCGTATTTTAATAAGAATAAGAGGTGGGTTAGCGATGCAGAAATTGCATAGCAAACAGCAACAATGGATGCCAATTTTGTTCCTCGCACCGGCAGTCATTTTGTTTTCGCTCTACGTGATTTTCCCTATTGCTCAAAGTATCTGGTTAAGTTTCTTTGAGTGGGATGGATTAGGTGAAAAGACGTTTGTAGGATTAAGTAATTATTTTGAGTTGTTTTCGGATGAACAATTTTGGACCGCATTAATCAATAACCTTTATTGGTTGATCTTCTTTATGTTGGCCCCTCCTATTGGCTTATTACTTGCGTTGTTCCTAAACCAAAAAGTGATGGGAATACGTTTTGTTAAAGCCATGTTTTTCTTCCCCTTTGTTATCTCACAAGTGGTCGTTGGTCTGGTTTTTTCTTGGTTCTACGACCCCAGTTTTGGCTTATTTAACAAGGCGATTGAGCTGTTTGGTTTTCAGCCGATTGCAGTATTGTCGGACGAGCATTGGGTAACGTTCGGCATCATTGTGGCGGGGTTGTGGCCGCAAATAGCTTACTGCATGATCTTGTATCTCACAGGCTTAAATAATTTGAGCCCAGACCAGATCGAAGCCGCACGCTTAGACGGTGCTCATGGCTGGAAAATGCTGCGTCATGTGATTCTTCCGCAATTAAAACCAGCGACCTTTATTGCCATTGTCGTGACGGTTATTGGTGCATTACGAAGTTTCGACTTGGTGGCCACCATGACCTCAGGTGGACCATTTGGTAGCTCCAGTGTGCTGGCGTATTTCATGTATGAGCAATCTATTTTCAACTATCGGGCAGGGTATGGCGCGGCCATTGCGACCATCTTGTTCTTGATTATGGATATTTACATTGCCTACTTCCTATGGCGCATGCTGAAGAGTGAGAAAGCCTAATGTTTCCAACACCAGTAGAAAAAAAGTCATTACCTTTTAACATCAGTTACCGCGTCGCCATTTGGGTTGCTTTGTTTTTGTGGTTATTACCGCTGTTGGCGGTATTGATGACCTCAGCTCGCTCCACAGCAGACCTTAATGCAGGCAACTATTGGGGCATCCCTACGCAGTGGATGTTTTTGCAAAACTACACCTTGGTGTTTACTCAAACACCGATGTTACGGTATTTGCTGAACTCCTTGATCATAACCTTGCCTGCAGTAATTGGGGCGGTGTCGCTTTCAACGCTAGCCGGTTATGCGCTGGCAAAATTTAAATTTCGCGGGCGCATTGGTTTATTTGCCGCCTTTATTGCGGGTAATTTTGTGCCGTTTCAAATCTTAATGATTCCGGTGCGAAACCTCACCATAGACATGGGGTTATACGACACGGCGAGTGGTTTGATTTTGTTTCATATCGCTTTTCAAACCGGATTCTGTACCTTATTTATGCGTAACTTTATTGTTGGTTTGCCTGATGAGCTAATCGAAGCGGCGCGGGTTGAAGGGGTCAGTGAATGGCAAATTTTCCGACACATTGTACTGCCTTTGGTTCGTCCGGCCTTAGCGGCCTTGGCGGTGCTGATTTTCACCTTTATCTGGAACGATTATTTCTGGGCATTGGTGTTGGTACAAAGTGACGAAGTGCGTCCTATTACCGCGGGGATCAGTGCTTTGAAAGGCCAATGGATGGCGTCTTGGCAGTTGATTTCTGCAGGGTCTATTATTGCTGCGTTGCCGCCCGTAATTCTGTTTTTTGCGATGCAGCGACATTTTATTGCGGGATTGACGCTAGGGGCAACGAAAGGATAAAAGCATCACAGATGAGCATAAGGCGGAGCGTTGTTCGTCGCCTTATTCTCTGTGTGCGCTGTTTATTCGTGTGTATCGAATTGGGAGTCATCGTTAATGACAGAGTCAACGGAAGATAAAAAAAATAACAAGCAGACGTTACTTGAAAAAAAGCCATTACGCAGTCAACAGTGGTATGGAAAGCTCGACAAAGATGGCTTTATTCACCGCAGCTGGATGAAAAACCAAGGGTTGCCAGACCACAGTTTTGATGGTCGTCCAGTGATTGGTATTTGTAATTCATGGAGTGAGCTTACGCCCTGTAATGCTCATCTAAGAGAGCTTGCTGACTATGTAAAACGAGGTGTTTGGGAGGCTGGTGGTGTGCCACTGGAGTTTCCCGTGATGTCACTTGGTGAAACTCAAATGAAACCGACGGCCATGCTGTTTCGTAATCTGATGAGCATGGACGTGGAAGAATCCTTGCGCGCCTATGGTATCGATGGCGTGGTGCTATTGGGTGGCTGTGATAAAACGACCCCGGCGCAATTAATGGGGGCTTGCTCCGTTGATCTGCCAACCATAGTAGTGTCATCCGGTCCTATGCTAAATGGTAAAAATCGAGGTAAAGACATAGGGTCTGGCACCGATGTTTGGAAATTTAGTGAAGCGGTACGGGGCGGCAACATGAGCCTTGATGAATTTATGCGTGCTGAATCGAGCATGTCGCGTTCGCGTGGTACCTGCATGACTATGGGAACCGCCTCGACTATGGCTTGTTTGGTTGAAGCGATGGGCATGTCATTACCTGAAAATGGCAGCTTACCCGCAGTAGACTCTCGTCGTCAGGCGTTGGCGCATTTAACAGGGTCCCGCATTGTTAGTATGGTCAAAGAAGACCTAAAACCCTCCGATATTCTTACCAAAACAGCGTTTGAAAATGCCATCCGAGCCAATGCTGCGCTTGGTGGTTCGACTAATGCTGTGGTGCATTTGCTGGCCATTGCAGGACGCCTTGGCGTGACATTGACTCTGGATGATTGGGATCGTATTGGCGCAGCGGTTCCTTGTTTAGTGGATTTAATGCCATCTGGCCGTTTTTTGATGGAAGATTTTCATTATGCCGGTGGTTTCCCTGCGTTAATTCAGCGTTTGAGCCATGTGTTTGATATGTCGGCGAATACCGTATGTGGCGCGTCATTAGGAGACATTACCGCCGGCGCGGAATGCTTTAACGACGAGGTGATTCGTCCCCTTGATAAGCCCTTGCGTGCGCTAGGCGGAATCGCAGTGTTACGCGGCAATCTAGCGCCTCAAGGGGCCATTATAAAGCCCAGCGCCGCGACGCCAGAGTTGTTGCAACACACTGGTAAAGCGGTGGTCTTTGAAAATATTGAAGACTATAAGGCGCGTATAGATAGCCCTGAACTGGCGGTCGATAAAGACTCGATTTTGGTGCTAAAAGGCTGTGGCCCAAAAGGGTATCCAGGCATGCCTGAAGTCGGCAATATGGCTTTGCCAAGCAAGCTGTTAGCACAAGGGGTGACGGATATGGTGCGCATCAGTGATGCTCGTATGAGTGGCACGGCTTTTGGCACAGTGGTGTTGCATGTTGCACCAGAGTCCACCATTGGGGGCGCATTGGCTTTGGTTCAAAATGGCGATGAGATTACGTTGGATGTGAGCGCTAGGCGCTTGCATTTGGGGATTTCAAATGAAGAAATGGCGCGCCGCAAAGACGCCTGGCAACCAGAAAAGAGCCAATATCAGCGCGGTTACGCGAAGCTGTATATTGACCATGTGATGCAGGCTGATGAGGGCGCGGATTTGGATTTCTTAGTGGGCAGCAGTGGCTCGAACGTCAGTAGAGAGTCGCACTAATGTTAGATAAAAAAAACAGTACGACAGTGATTTACCCCAGTTTGGCAGGTCGTCATGCACTGGTTAGTGGTGGGGCAACGGGCATCGGCGAAGCCTTGGTGCGAGCGTTGACACTGCAAGGTTGTTTCGTGAGTTTTTTCGATATTGATCAAGTCGCCGGTAATGCCTTAGCGCAAGAGCTAACCGCAAGCGGCGCCCAAGTGCACTTCACGGGAGTGGACTTGAGTGACATCGAGTGTTTACAAGCGAGCATAGCTGCGCGTATTCAGCGCTGGGGCGCGATTCGAATTCTGATCAATAATGCCGCAGACGATCAGCGGCATGGTTTGCAGGATGTGACATCAGAACAATTTGATCTGTGTATGTCGGTGAATTTGAAGCACCATTTTTTTGCCGCACAAGTGGTGGCACCAGCCATGGCAGAAGCCGGTGGTGGCAGCATTATCAATATGAGTTCTAATTCTTGGTTGCTGGGCTTGACCGGATACCCAGGTTATGTGGCGGCCAAAGCCGGTATTTATGGATTGAGTAAAAGCCTAGCGCGGGAGTTAGGGCCACAAAAAATACGAGTGAATACCGTATTGCCTGGTTGGGTCATGACCCAGAAGCAAAAAAATCTGTGGCTGACACCCGAAAGCGAAGCAGAATTGATGTCTCAGCAATCATTAAAAGAAAAAATTCAACCTGACGATGTGGCGGACTTGGTGCTGTTTTTGGCGTCTGACAACAGCCGTATGATTTCAGGCCAAAGCTTTGTGATTGACGGAGGGCGCTTGTAATGACGCAACATAGTCTTGGTATGGATTCATGCAATGAGTTGCCTTTGTGCATTGCTGTCGATTGGGGGACCACCAATTTACGTGCTTTTTTAATGGATCATACGGGGCGAATTTGCGCGGAAAAAAGCAATCATCAAGGTATGCAAACCCTAGCGAGTGATGAATTTGAGTCTGTTTTAGAGGCGTTATTAGACGAGTGGATTCACCCTGATGTGCCGATTTACATGGCGGGTATGGTCGGAGGCCGAGGCGGATGGCAAGAAGTGCCTTATCAGCTTTGCCCTATTGAGTTAGACACTTTATCTGAGCACCTGCGTTGGTTACCAAGCAGTTTGCCCTGCGATGTGGCCATTGTGCCAGGGTTACAAGGCATCGGTGTGAGCGGCCACTTTGATGTAATGCGAGGCGAAGAGACTCAATTACTTGGCGCGCTTGATTGGCTGAGCGAACAAGGCTTAGCAGATCAAGATGTGTTGTGCTGCTTACCAGGCACTCATTGTAAATGGGTGCCATTGCTGCAAGGTAAGGTTATGCAGTTCTCAAGTAGCTTTTCGGGCGAGTTATTTGCTCGTCTGAATCAAGAATCTATTTTGGTCAAAGGAATGCCGAATAACCAAACTCTTCATGGTGCAGGGTTTGAAAAAGGCGTTGCGACCAGTTTGCAGGCAGGCGGTCTTTTGCACCATCTTTTTAGTGTGCGCAGTGATTACCTTTGCGGTGAATTGCCCGCTGAGCAAGTACGCGATTATTTGTCGGGCATCGTGATTGGGCATGATGTGAATGATATTTTGTCGGCGCAGTCTAGACCGTGTTCAAAGGTATTGATTATCGGCAATGACACCCTGAGTGAGCGTTACCAGCTGGCGTTGTCACTGCATCGTATCAGTGCGCTTTCATTGGACGCGCGTGATGCCAGTATTCGAGGTTTGAAGCGCTTAGCTTGTCAAAGTTTGCTCCATGCCCCAGTGCCAAACAGAACAAAGAGAGGTCACTAATGACGTCATTTGATGCTTTTATGGCGGAATGTCCGATGGTTGCGATATTGCGCGGCATTGAACCTGATGAGGTGCTTGCGCATAGCCAGGTGTTGATTAAGGCAGGTTTTCGTTTGATCGAAGTGCCATTAAATTCGCCGGATGCCTTTGCGAGCATTCGACTGCTGCAAACAACCTATGGCGCGTCCGCTGTGATTGGCGCAGGCACAGTATTAACACTTGCTCAATTAACCGAGTTAGTGAGCACAGGCGCGAAGCTAATGGTGTGCCCTCACACGGATGTTGAGTTAATCAAAGCCGCCAAGGTAGCGGGCTTGTATGCCATGCCAGGCTTTTTTACGGCGAGCGAAGCCTTTGCTGCACTGCATGCGGGCGCCGACGCGGTGAAGCTGTTTCCTGCTGAGGCCTTGCCGGATCGCAAAGTCATCCGTGCGCTGGGGGCTGTGATTCCTAGCAAGACATGGCTGTGTCCAGTGGGAGGAGTGACACCAGAAAACATGACAAGGTACTTTGATGCGGGGGCCAGAGGCTTTGGTTTGGGGTCTGCGTTATACAAAAAAGGTCAATCGGTGGCGGTGACTCAGGCCAACGCCAACGCCTTTATGGCGGCATGGAAGTGCTATCAAGAAAATAACGTGATTGAGGCGGAAAATGCCTCACTTACAGGAGTTTAAGATGAAGTTAGGTGTGTGTTATTACCCTGAGCATTGGCCTAAAAGTCGCTGGCAGCAAGACGCTCAGGCCATGCGAGAAATGGGCATCGAATATGTCCGTATTGGTGAGTTTAGTTGGAGTACGATAGAGCCTGAGCCTGGCGAGTTGCATTGGCAATGGCTGGATGAATCGTTAGATATATTGCACTCGCAGGGTTTAAAAGTCATTTTAGGCACGCCGACTGCGACGCCCCCTAAATGGCTTGTTGATCGTCATCCATCTATGTTGGCCAAAGATGAGCAGGGGCGCTTTCGTCATTTTGGCTCACGTCGTCATTACACCTTTGCCAGTCTTGAGTATCGTGAGGAGTGTCGCCGTATTGTGACCTTAATGGCTCAGCGTTATGGGCAGCATCCGGCGATCGCGTCTTGGCAAACAGACAATGAATATGGTTGTCACGACACCATTTTGAGTTACGCAGAGGCCGATTTGACGGCATTTCGTGTTTGGCTAAAGGACAAATATGGCTCAGTTAATGCGTTAAATCAGGCGTGGGGGAATGTCTTTTGGAGTATGGACTATCGCTCTTTTGACGAAATAGAGCTACCAAACTTAACCGTTACAGAAGCCAATCCCTCCCACCGTTTGGATTTTCAACGTTGTTGCTCTGATCAGGTGGTCGCGTTTAATAAGTTGCAGGTAGAGATCCTTCGACACTATTCCAAAGGGCGAGATCTGGTGCACAACTACATGGGCTTTTTCACCGCCTTTGATCACCATAAAGTTGGTCAAGATCTGGATGTGGCAAGTTGGGACACTTATCCGTTGGGCTTTTTAGATCAAGAATCCATCTATTCACAAGAAGAAAAGCAGACCTATTTACGCGTGGGGCACCCTGATTTTGGCGCGTTTCACCATGACCTATATCGCGGGTGTGGCAAAGGGCGTTTGTGGATTATGGAGCAACAGCCTGGCCCAGTAAATTGGGCTCCGCACAACCCAACGCCAGCCGATGGCGCTGTGCGTTTATGGACATGGGAAGCCTTTTCTCATGGTGCGGAATTGGTTTCTTATTTCCGTTGGCGCCAAGCACCTTTTGGGCAAGAGCAAATGCATGCGGGGTTGCTGCGCCCTGATGGACAAGAAGCGGAAGCGGCAATAGAGGCGGCTCACGTTGCGCAAGAAGTGCGCCAGCTTTCTCAACAAACAGGCTTGGATGCGGATGCGTTGATGGCGTTGCCAGAATCTGGGCGTGTCGCTTTGATGTTTGATTACGATGCTTGTTGGTCTTTGGATATTCAGCCGCAATCTCGTGCTTATCGTTACCTTTTCTGGTGCTATCGCATGTACGAAGCGCTGCGGGAGTTAGGTGTGTCGGTTGATATTGTCTCTTCTGAAGCCTCGTTAGACACTTACAAATTGTTGATATTGCCTGCCCAGGCGCACATTTCTGATGGGCTGCAAGAAAGATTAAATAACTATCAAGGGGTTCTTTTGGCAGGGCCTCGTACTGGCAGTAAAACAGACAGCTATCAGATTCCTGAGAATCTCGCCCCAGGGCCATTGGCCAGTTTATTGCCGCTAACGGTGGAGAGAGTCGATGCTTTGCCAGATCACACTCGGCCTTCTGTATTTGGTTTGTGGGGAGAAGGGCGATTGTGCCATTGGCATGAGCAAATCAACACCCAGTTACCTTGCCTTTTGAAAGATGAAGCGGGTAGACCGGTTTTGGTAGGGGCGAACAAGCATTTTTACCTAGGCTCTTGCTTAGATAAGTCATTATTGAAAATGTGTTTTGCAAAGCTGGCTGCAAGCGCGGGGCTGGCCACGGAGTATTTGCCATCAGGGGTGCGAATTCGTGAGCGAGGTAAATTAATATTTGCTTTTAATTACGGGCCACAAGCGAGCCATTACCGTCCCGACAACGCAGAGCTTGTAATAGGAACTGAGGTATTGCCGTCCGCTGGCGTTGCTATTTGGCAGCGTCAAACAGCCGATCGTTAATCATTGACCTTATGATGCCATTAATAAAAAAAAGAAGAGGACTTACCAAATGAAAAAACTACCGTCGTTACTAATAGGGGCGCTTGCTTTTGCTGCGGTCTCGGTTGTGCAAGCCGGAACCTTGGTGATCAATTCTGATCAAGCGGATCCGGCGCCTAAGAAAGCCTTTCAGGAAATTATTCAGAAATTCGAGTCTGAAAACCCTGATATTAATGTGAAATATAACCTTTATGATAAAGAAGGCTATAAAACCGCGATTCGTAATTGGTTGGCGACCAGTCCACCAGATGTGGTGTTTTGGTATGCGGGCAACCGAATGAAAACCTTTGTTGATCGTGGCATGTTTGAAGACGTCAGTGACATCTGGAAAAAAGAAGGGCTAAAAGAGCTGATGCCTGCAGCCACTTCAGCCATGACGATTAATAACAAGCAGTACGGTATTCCTTATACGTATTATCAGTGGGGCATGTATTACCGTAAGGATATTTTCGCTAAGTTAGGGCTGCAAGTGCCTAAAACATGGGATGAGTTTTTGGCGGTGAATGCCAAATTAAAAGCAAACGACATCACCCCCATCGCCATAGGCACAAAATATTTATGGACGGCCGCTGGTTGGTTTGATTATTTGGACTTGCGTACCAATGGTTTGAAGTTCCATATGGACTTAATGGACGGCAAAATCCCTTACACTGACCCTCGTGTGCGTAAGGTGTTCGAACATTGGGATCAGTTGGTTAAACCTGGGTATTTTCTGAAAAACCACGCCTCTTATTCATGGCAAGAAGCGCAGCCATTTTTGTACAACGGTAAAGCGGCCATGTATTTGATTGGTAACTTTATCACGCCGAACTTTCCAAAAGAGTTAGATGGGAAAATTGGCTTTTTCCAATTCCCAATCATTGATGCCAAGGTGCCGGTTGCAGAAGATGCGCCAATGGATACGGTTCATATTCCAACGCGTGCAGCAAACAAAAAAGACGCTCGTAAGTTCTTAGAGTTTATGGCACGTGCTGATAATCAAACGCTAGTGAACGCCGCCTTGTTGCAAATTCCAACTAACATAAAGGCTCATGCTCCTGATAATGTGTTCTTAAACGACGGTGTAAAAATGCTGAATGCGGCGGCCGGAACCGCACAGTTTTACGATCGTGATACGTCGCCGCGTATGGCGCAAGAAGGCATGAAGGGTTTCCAAGAGTTTATGGTGAAACCAGAACGACTCGACGCTATTTTGAAGCGTTTAGAGAGTGTTAGAAGCCGCGCATTTAAAGAGTAGCGGTTTGGATTTAGCCAAATATAATTGTTTTTGAAACAAGCAATAAAAGCCTGCTGGGGTGATAAAAAGCCCAGCAGGCTTTTTTATTTCGTACATACCGAGCGAGAAAGGGGAGTTATCACCTCTTACTTTTGCTGTGTCAGCAATAGGTGATAAAACGCTGGCAATATTTAGAACTTGTACGTTACATCAACATACTGGGTGAAGCCCGTTGTTTTCAAGCCAAACTGACCATTTTGGATGCCATAAACATCGTGGAAATATTTCAACCCGTAACCCACTGCGTAACGCTTGGAGTGCCAGTAAAGGCCGTTAAAATTAGCAAGGCCAGTGCTTGAAGATGTGTACTCTGATTTCATGCCGAATTGGTAATCCACATAACCTTGGTAAGCAAGGAATGAACCATTTTCGAAAGTGGTCAAGGGTTTAAACCAGTTAGCGGAAAACTGATAGCCGTTCCAATCTTGTCGGCGGCCGGTCATGTCGTACAAGCCGTAAAGGTTCATGCCAACTTTGCCTAACCATGGCACATTGACATCTGCGCCCAAACCGAAGAAGGCATTGTTTACAGCATCGGACTCTTTATCAGTACCTACATCTGTATCATGGCCTCCATTAATATTGAAGAGCGTGGAGATATACAATTCTTGAACCGGTCCAAAAGAAAGGTCTTTTCCTGTCATGCCATCCAAAGAGAAGCGAGGCGCTAACTTAAGAAACATTTTGTCGCTGCCGTATTTATCGCTTGAGTCACTAGATAGCAAGTTGAAGACATCAATGTATCCGTATAGATCTACAATGCCAGAACGGCCGCCAAACTCCATTTCTAGGTAGTCATGATCATTACCTTTTGGGTCTGGTAGCTCATTAAATGCGTACATTAGATTGAACTGACGCCAAGAGTAATCGTTCTTATGAATATCATCAGAATAGTCTGCTGCCAAAGCAGTAGAGGCAGTTGCCGCTATGCCTAGCCCTAAAAGTAGTTTGCGCATCGTTCTCTCCACGATAAAGGTAAAATATGATCACAATGTGACCAATTGGTCAGGAATATGACTGGAATGTGGATGTTACATCGTTTTTTCTTCATTACAATCACTATTTTTGAAAAAAAGAAGGTGCGCATTTTTGGTGAATTATTTTTGAACGTGCACTAATAAGATGAGTGAGTTTTTTTGTTTTTTCTCTTTTAATTCAAGTTAGTTAGTCTTTATTGGGCTTTGATGAGCGGAGAAGGGGGCGCTTTTTTGGTGCGTCTTGATTGTGAAAAATATCACAATATTTTTTAGGCATACAAAGCGTTGAGAGAGTGGACAAAGTGACCGCCAGGCAAGATGCCCTTGGTTTTCGTTAAATAACCGCTTCTAAATAGTGTGCATTTCGCTATCATTGGACGCTGTATCGATTTTTATAAGGTGGTTCTTTATGTTCTTAAGATTTGGCTTTATTGCGTTTAGCGGTGTTTTGGCTTTGAGTTCTTCTAGTGTGTTTGCTTTTGACGATTACTGTACGCCTAAATTGGACGTCTACTTGAAGACGACTCAGGAAACAGTGGAGTCTAAATATGTGCCAGAAAGACAAAAAGAAGTCGCTCAGAAGATTTTGGATAAAGTGAAAGCAAGTCGAAATGACACGAAAGATTGCGTTTTGCTGGATAAGTTGTTGCCTTAAACAATGAGCTTACATTTTTAAACGCAATTTATCTGTTTGCGTAATGAAATCAATCTATTATTTGTTTATCAGGATGGGACCTAGAATGACATGATAGAATTGATTTCAGCGTTAAAGAGTGCGACACGCCTCTTGGAAATGACATCGGCCGCGGTCGTTTTTTCTGATCATAGCGTGCTGCTTGATGATCAGAATACAAAGATGGCACACTTGGTTCAGTCTTTTCGACGCGCTCCTTTATCGTCTAATGTGTCCGTTTCCAGCCTTACCCACGCTGCTGATAGCAAGGATAGCTTTTGGCAGGGTATTTTAGTATCAGGCAACCTAATCGTTAGACGGCTTGACGCTGACACCTCGCAACCTGCGTATTTGATTTTATTTGGTGAACATGAGTTCACACATTTTTCCGAGCAACAGCGCCAATCCTTGTGTTTTGCTGAGGCGGCACTTAAACATCTTGTGTCGCAAAAGATCGACGCAGAAGCCATTTCCCGTCTTATTCCCCACGACGACATGTTTGAGTTTGTTAATAAAAACACCAGCATGATTGCCATTGTAGACAACGACCTGCGCTTTGCTTTTGCCAATGATAAATGTTTGGAGGGTTTTAAGTTAAGTCAGGAGGAAGTCATTGGCAAACGGGTACCTGAGGTGATTGGTGAAGCTGTCTATGAAACCTCTAAAGAGTCCCTTGTCTCAGCTTTAAATGGCCAAAAAACAACCTTTTTACTGACCTTAAGGCATCGCGATGGTGAGGTTGCAAAGATTCTCGAGGTGGTGTGTACGCCAAAGCATCACCAAGGAAGGCAGGTTGGCTTGTATGTCGTTGCGCAAAATGTCACGCCTCAGCAGAAAACCTTGCAGACTCTTCGCAATCTCCATCAGATCACAGCAAATTCAACAACGGCGCTAGAAGATAAGCTGCAGAGTATTTTGGCGGTGGGTGTGTCTCAGTATGGTTTGCCATTAGGGATTATTAGTAAGATCCATGGCAACACTTATACTGTTAAGTACTGTGTTTCTCCTGATAATGAATTGTCACCTGGTATGGCATTTGACTTAGGGCAGACCTATTGTGTGCACACCTTAAATAATGGTGAGCCTACCTATTTTCACCACACCTCTAAAAGCACTATTAAAGATCACCCTTGTTATCAAAATTTTGGCTTAGAAGCCTATATAGGCGCATTGATTAAGATTGATGGGGAAAGTTGGGGAACGCTCAATTTCTCCAGTCCACACCCAAAAGAAGAGCGCTTTAGTGAAGACGACATAGAGCTCATGAAATTGCTGGCTCAATGGGTTGGTAATGAAATAACACGACACAATACACTGGAAAAACTGCAAGCGTCAGAGCAGCAGCAACACTTGCTGCTTAATTCTGCGCACGATGGTTTTCTTGGTATAAATTCAGATGGCCAGATTATTTTTGCCAACCAAGCGGCTTGCCATATAACAGGCTATCAATTGGAAGAATTATTAGGTCAGCATCATCATCCTTTGCTGCATCATTCTCAGGCAGATGGTACGCCTTATCCTTTGTCAGAATGTCCAGTCAGTAGAACCGTACTGACAGGCGAAAGCAGTCAGTCTTTGGCTGAGCCTTTATGGGGCAAAAATGGGTTGTTTATTGCTGAGTATAACTGCGTGGCGATGAGAGATATTAATGGTCTGGTGCAGGGCGCGGTGATCACTTTTCAAGATCGTACCCAGCAGCTTGCTGTTGAGCAAGAAATGCTAGAGCAGAAAAGGCTATTTGAATCCTTGTTCGTTGATGCTCCCTCGGCCATTGCCTTGGTCAATAAACACCGCGAAGTGGTCATGGTAAACCCCGCTTTTTGTGTGTTATTTGGTTATTCTGCAGATGAGATAGTCGGCCAAAATACCGCCATGTTATATGCCTGTGAAGAGGAATATTCACGCATCGGGGACGCCTATTACAGTGACACGGATGTCAAGGTAAACCCACTAGAGCGTGTGGCTTATGTAAATAAATGCGGGCGCGTATTTTATTGCGAGACCGCGGGCAGCATGATTAAAGGTAAGCAAGGAGAAATTGAAGGTTACATCGGGCATATGACGGATATAACAAGCCGATTGCAAGATGAAAAAGAGAGACAAAGAGCTAATCAGCGCTTTTCTATGGCTTCTGATGCCGCGTCGATAGGGGTGTGGGAGTGGGATTTGAGCACCAATGAACTGGTTTGGGATGATTGGATGTATCGCCTTTTTGGGGTGGAAAAAGAAGAGGTGAGTGATCCATACCAAGTCTGGAAAAAGTGCATTCACCCAGATGATGTGGCGGCGCTCAATGACAAAATAGAGACTTTTATTCAGGGTGGCGAGCGCTTTGATACGGATTTTCGCATTGTTCGTTTGGATGGACAGGTTCGTCATTTGAAAGCAAACGGAGTATTGGAATGTGGCCGAGAAGGGCACTCACCGAAATTAATCGGTGTGAATTTAGACATTACCTCCCAGATTGAAACCGAGGCGATTCTGCGCAAGGCCAGTAATGAAGCTGAGTTAGCAAATAAAGCCAAAAGTGACTTTTTGGCCACCATGAGCCATGAGATTCGAACCCCGCTTAATGGTGTTTTGGGGATGGCTGAGTTGCTTTCACACTCGCCGTTAAGTACTGAACAAGCCTCCCAATTGGGTATCCTCCAAGAATCTGGAGAAAGCTTACTAGAGCTGATCAACGAAATACTCGATTTCTCAAAAATAGAAGCCGGTCAGCTGGCGATTGATTCGGTTGATTTTGATCTAGAGAAAACGCTTTATGATGTGGTGCGCCTGTTGATGGTTAGTGCCGAAAAGAAAGGCTTAGACCTGTTGGTGGAATACCCAAGTTATACGCCTACCAACTTCATCGGGGACGCGTTTAGGATCAAGCAGGTGCTGATCAATCTGGTTAGCAATGCCATTAAATTTACTCACACAGGGCAAGTCGTTGTGGCGGTGGCGTCGGCGCTGGGTGAGCTGGGGCGTGCCAATCTATCGATCAAAGTAACGGATTCAGGTGTTGGCATCGCTAAGGGTGTTCAAGCGTCATTATTTAAAGCGTTTACGCAAGAAGACTCATCAACAACACGCAAATTTGGCGGCACTGGGTTAGGGTTGGCGATCACTAAGCAACTGGTGGAGTTGATGGGTGGTAGTATTATGCTGCAAAGCGAAGAGGGGGTTGGTTCTTCCTTTACTGTGTCTCTTACGCTGGTGGAGAGTTATTTAAAACAGCCTTCGGAAAGTGTGGATTTGTCACAATGGCAGCATGCGAAAGCACTGATTGTGGATGACAATGAAATTAACCTGATGATTTTGTCTAATCAGCTGTCAGAGCTTGGTATTCAATGTGATCAGGAGCTAAGCTCAGTTGAGGGATATAAACGGATAATGTCGGCTGCTAAGAAGCAACCGTACGATCTGATTATCTTGGATTACCAAATGCCAGAGTTAGACGGATTGGCCTTGAGCGCCCTGGTTCGCGAGCAAAGCGGTAATGATTATGCGCCAGCTATTATCATGGCCTCTTCCTCAGGACGCTTGAAGCAAGATTCTTTGCAAAAAGCGGGTGTGAATGTCTGTTTAACCAAGCCGGTAGACAGTCATTCGTTGTCACTGGGCGTGGATGCAGCGCTGAATAGCCAGGTGTTGGCCAAGCCGGTGTCGTATTTCTCCTCGAGTGAAAAAGCGTCATTGTATACTGAAAAAGACTTTCCGCAATTTTCTGGTTGCGTGCTAATCGTTGAAGACATGCAGGCTAATATCGCCGTTGCGCGAGGCCTCATTGAGAAAATGGGTTTTGAAATTCTCGAAGCGGTAAACGGTGAAATTGCCGTTCAACAATGGCAAAAGCATCGCCCAGATTTGATTTTGATGGACCTACACATGCCCGTTATGGATGGATTGACGGCCATGAGAGCGATTCGTCATATAGAAAAAAATGACCCTCTTAATCGTAGTACGCCCATTTTTGCACTGACAGCGGATGCTCATGCCGAAAGGTTAGCGGATGTCGAGCGTGCTGGTGGGGATGGGCTCATTGCGAAACCCTTTAAAAAGGGCGACCTAGTACGACTATTTAAACAATATTTCCATCAGCAAGAATCTAGTAGAGACGTAAAATTGAGTCACGAAAGCGATAAGAATGAAGAAGCTATAGGCACTGATAAGGTGGTATTGGATCAAGCTGTATTGGATGAGTTAAAGTTAGTATTAGGGGCGGATTTAGAAATACTGTTCCAAGCTTTCTTTTCTGATGCCGAGGGCATTATAGAGACACTAAAAAATGCCAGTGAAGAAAGTGTGGATTTAACGGCGATCGCTAGAGCCGCGCACAGTATGAAATCCATTTCCCAAAACTTGGGTGGGCGTGACCTTTCAGCACTTGCAGAACGTATAGAGAAGGCTGCTAAGCAAGAAGAGGTTCAAGAAGTGTGTGCGTTAATCACGCTATTAATCAAAGAGTACACGCTATTTTCTGAGGCGCTCAATAAAGAACGATAAGGTTTTATGAAAATACTCATTGTTGACGACACTAATACGGATCGACTTTTACTGAAAATGTATTTGTCTAAATTAGAGCACGATGTTATTGAGGCTGTGAATGGAGAACAGGCCATTATCCAGTACATCAAAGACGCCAATGAGCTTGATCTCATCCTCATGGATGTGCAAATGCCTGAAATGGGCGGGTTTGAAGCGGTGAGCAAAATCCGCAGCATCCAGGAATCTCGAAACCTTGAGTGGGTGCCTATCATTTTCTTAAGCGCCAGCGCGGAAGCGGAAGATATTGATGAAGGGATTCGTGCTGGAGGCGACGACTATTTAATTAAGCCAATTCACCAGAAGGTACTGTCTGCCAAAATGCTGGCAATGCAACGTATTGCTGATATGCGGCATCGTCTTATTTTGGCTAATAATGTGCTGGAGGCGCAAGCATCTACGGATCATCTGACTGGGATTTTAAATCGTAGAGCGCTTGAAGCTGTACTGGACCGGGAAGTGGCGCGTTCGAAGAGGTTTGAGTCTGTTTTTTCTTTTGCCTTGTTCGATTTAGATCATTTTAAGCGAGTTAATGACAATTATGGACACGATGCCGGTGACTTTGTCTTGGCTGAAGTGGTGAAAAGGGTGTCTCAAGGGTTGCGTTCTGATGATGCTTTGGGACGAGTAGGTGGTGAAGAGTTTGGTGTGGTTATTTTTAATTGCGTTGGTAAGAAGGCAAAAGATGCCTGCGAAAGGTATCGACAATTGATTGCAGAAAAGCCATTTATCTATAACGGTATAGAAATTAAGACCTCGATTAGTGTCGGTTGTGTCGCGTTTGATATCAAGACGGATTCCAGAGAATCCATCTATAAAAAAGCCGATGTCTGTTTGTATGAGGCAAAAGGAGCTGGTCGTAATCAGGTGGTTTATCAAGAGTAAAAAACGCCAATAGCCAAAGGTCGACTGATAAAAATCAAAAAATGCCCGTCATTAGCGGGCATTTTTCGTTTTTATTGCAATAGAAGCTGTGTAGACCATAGGTTAACGGAGTTTCTTTTAGTAAACTTTTGGGACTTAGAATGAGATAGGTGAATTATGGTAAGTCGACCGTCTTTAGAAACTGCTACAGCATCAGAACCTGATCGCTTTGTTGAACCCTTGGAATTGGGTAAGCGGGTAAAGGAAATTCGCTTAACCAAAGGGTGGACGTTAGAGGAAGTCAGTAAAAGGACAGGGATAGCCCGTTCAACTCTTTCTAAAATTGAGAACGATCAAGTGTCACCAAGTTTCACCATCGTTCAAAAATTGATTAAAGGGCTGGGGATGGATCTGCCGCAGCTTTTTGTCGAGGCCAGCGAGCACTCCATTGCGGGGCGCCGTGACATTACTCGCAAGGGTAAGGGGGAGCCTCACCCGACGGCGACTTACGAGCATGAATTGTTAAACTTCTCGATCAGCCGAAAGAAAATGGTGCCTTTTAAAACCAAGGTACGGGCAAGGAGTTTTGATGAGTTCAAGGAGTGGGTGCGTCATGATGGGGAAGAATTTTTATTGGTGTTAGAGGGGAAGATTAATTTTTTCTCTGAGCTCTATGAACCAATTGAATTAAAAGAGGGAGACAGTGTGTATTATGATGCCAGTATGGGTCACACCGTTGTATCCACGTCTAGTAAAGATGCAGAAATTCTCTGGGTCGTCGCGCGTTAGATCGACGCCAGAGTAATGATTAATAAGAAGGTTTTAGAAGTTATGAATCAATGGAATCCAGCCAGCTGGAGAGAAAAAACTGCGTTGCAGCAGCCTGTTTACCCAAGTGCAGAGCACTTGGCTCGTGTCGAAGGTGCGCTGGGTAAAATGCCTCCTTTGGTGTTTGCTGGTGAAGCGCGTCAATTAAGATCCGCGTTATCTAAAGTGGCAAAAGGCGAGTCTTTTTTATTGCAGGGCGGAGATTGCGCAGAAAGTTTTGCTGAATTTCATGCTGATAATATTCGCGACACATTCAAAGTGATGTTGCAGATGGCGGTGGTTTTGACCTACGCCGGAAAATGCCCAATTGTCAAAGTGGGAAGAATGGCTGGGCAATTTGCTAAGCCCCGTTCTGCCGGCAATGAAACCATTAATGGTGTTGAGTTGCCAAGTTACCGCGGCGATATTATTAACGGTATTGAGTTCACTGAAGCGGCGCGTGTGCCAGACCCAGAGCGTTTGGTGCAAGTGTATAATCAAAGTGCCGCGACTATGAATCTATTGCGCGCCTTCTCTCAAGGTGGTTTTGCCGACTTGAATCAAGTGCATCAATGGAATCTAGATTTCTTGAAAGCCAGCCCAGCGGGCGAGCGTTTTCAAGGCATTGCTGACAAAATTGACGATGCGATGCAATTTATGGAAGCGTGCGGTGTCGGTGGAGGACTGACTCAGCTTCAGGAAACGGAGTTTTATACTTCTCATGAAGCCTTGTTATTGCCTTACGAACAAGCATTGACGCGTAAAGACAGTCTAACGGGCGACTGGTATGACTGTTCTGCTCACATGTTGTGGATTGGTGATCGTACCCGTCAGTTGGATGGGGCACATGTCGAGTTCTTACGCGGCGTAAACAATCCAATCGGTGTGAAGGCGGGGCCTACGATGGACCCAGAAGATCTGTTGCGCCTATGCGATGCCTTGAACCCTAATAATGACCCAGGCCGTTTGAATATCATTGTCCGTATGGGGGCTGATAAGGTTGAAGAGGGCATGCCTAAACTGATTCGCGCCATTCAAAAAGAAGGCAAGCAAGTGGTTTGGAGTAGTGACCCAATGCACGGTAATACAGTGAAAGCGAGTTCGGGTTATAAAACCCGCCACGTAGATCATGTGTTGCGTGAAGTTCAGCAGTTTTTCCAAGTGCACAACGCTGAAGGCAGTTATGCCGGTGGTGTGCATTTTGAAATGACAGGTCAGAATGTTACTGAGTGCGTCGGTGGTGCTTTTCAAGTGACAGAAGCGGATCTGGCTGATCGTTACCATACCCATTGTGACCCACGTCTAAATGCGGATCAGTCTTTAGAATTGGCGTTTATGATATCTGACACCTTGAAAAAAGCGCGCGCTTAACATCGAGGCGGTCTATCGTTTGCGTTCATTTCGCAATAAAAAAGCCCAGTGAATGAAGATTCACTGGGCTTTTTAGTGTAACGATCTTTTGTATCAGAGTCATTGTGCTCTGATGATCAAGCTTAGCCTTTACGGCGACGGAAAGACGATGTTGCGGTTTTTGATGTGATATCAATTTTCGCCATGATCAACGCCATTTCTTCAGCTTCTGCTTGTTGCTGTGCTTTTAGCTTATCTTCACGTTCTTTTTTCGCCGTTTTTTCAGCTTCGCGAAGCATTCGTTGAATGCTGGCTTTGCTTTTCGGGCGTTCGACTTTCGTGATGTCGGAAGGTTTTGTTGGGTCTGCTGCTTTCACGGTCGATGCAGGAGAGTCTAAGCGATCTTCGCCAATGAGCTCACCAAAAAAGGAGCTGGCCGTCGGCTTCGGAGCAGCTTCTTTTTTAATTGGTAGCTCAATTGACTTTTTTGCGGCGGCCTTTCGAGTTTTCTTCGGCTGCTCGGCTGTAGAGACGCCATTCGCGTCAAACATGGCCTTTTTGCCAAAGCTTAATCCAGCGGCTTTTGCCGTTGTTTGGCCTATCTTGTAGCCTCTTAGGCTTTCTCCGTTGTAGATGGAAACATAGTCTTTTTCTAGTTCGTAAAGCTCTTGTTTGTCATCTGTTTCGAAGAGTTCTTCAACCGCAAAGGCGCTTAAATCGTGCTCTCGGATATCGTCATACAGTGGAAAATCCAAACCTTCATTTGCTGCTTCTACGTATTGCTCAAAGCGTTGGAAACCGCTATTGAAAGAAGTGCCAATATAATGTTTGCCAGTGATATTATTTGTGATTTTAAAAACGACCAAAATCGCTGCCTCTTACTTAGTATCTTTTGAATAGCACATAAACCCGACTTACTTCTGGTTGCCCAAAAGTAAATCGGGTTTATAGAAAAATAGAGTTTAGTGTTTTACGACGAGATTCAGTCCGTCGCGGACATTGAGATGAACATTCTCAACTCGACTGTCTTGTGCAATCACACGGTTAAGCTCATTGACAGCGAGATCGCTGTTCTCTTTAGGATCAAGAACTCGTCCTTGCCATAAAGAGTTGTCAATGATGATTAAGCCACCCTTACTTACTAGCGGTACAACAGCTTGGTAATAATTAAGGTAATTGCGTTTATCAGCGTCGATAAAGACGAGGTCGAAAAGACCTTCAAGGTTTTGAATCGTCTCCAGCGCAGGACCAAAAATCGGTTTGATTTTGTGTCCATGGGGGCTACGATCGAAAAAGGATTGAGCAAATTCAATTGCTCTAGGGTTGGTTTCACAGCAGATAATCTCGCCGTCATCAGGCATGCCTTCAGCGATGGATAAAGCAGAGTAACCAGTAAACATACCGATTTCTAAAACGCGTTTAGGTTGCTTGATCGTGGCAAGAATCTTCAAGGTGCGGCCAATGATTTTACCAGACAACTTATTTGGGTATCCCATGTCCGAATAGGTTTTATCGACCAATTCAATGAGAAGATCAGGTTCTGATTGAGTAGTCTCAATGCAGTAGTCGTCAAGATAGTTAAGATCCATAAGGCCTTTCAGATATCAAAGTGTGTTGCGAAACGGAGGCTAATTTTACCTCGCACAGGGAGAATGTCTATGGCTAAAACTAAGAAAAAAGCCTTGATTTTCCAGCATTCTCTTTTATTGGGTTTTGTTTCGGCTTTTACCGTGAGATATGGTCAAATTAGCGTTCGCAAGATACTTGCAAAAATGCTATTTTAAGCGGCTTAAATTGACATGTGCTCTTTGGTATGGAGCACCACTGACTCCAATAGGAGAAAAAAATGCCTGTAATTACTTTGCCTGACGGCAGTCAACGTACTTTTTCTAACCCAGTTACTATCATGCAAGTGGCTGAAGATATCGGGCCAGGTCTTGCAAAAGCAACCGTTGCTGGCCGTATTAACGGTACTTTAGTAGACGCTTGCGAACTGATCTCTGACGACTCAGACATCAGCATCGTAACCGGTAAGGACCCTGAAGGGGTCGAAATCATTCGTCACTCATTTGCGCATTTGGTTGGGCACGCTGTAAAGCAATTGTTCCCAACGGCAAAAATGGCGATTGGCCCGGTTATTGATGAAGGGTTTTATTACGACATCGCATACGAACGTTCCTTTACCCCAGAAGACATGGCTGCCATTGAAAAGCGCATGACTGAGTTGGTAAAAACCGATTATGACGTTGTTAAGAAAATGACGCCGATTGCGGAAGCGCGTGCTGAATTTGAAGCGCGTGGTGAGTCTTATAAAACATCTTTGATTGATGGATTGGATGACTCAGTAGAAAGTGTTGGCTTGTATTACCATGAAGAATACGTCGATATGTGTCGTGGTCCTCACGTTCCGAATACTCGCGTATTACGCCACTTTAAATTAATGAAGTTGGCAGGTGCCTATTGGCGTGGTGATTCTAATAATGAAATGCTGCAGCGTATTTATGGCACAGCATGGAATGATAAAAAAGAATTGAAGGCGTACTTGACGCGCATTGAAGAAGCAGAGAAGCGTGACCATCGTAAGTTGGGCAAAAAGCTGGATCTGTTTCATGTGCAAGAAGAAGCGCCAGGTATGGTGTTCTGGCATCCAAAAGGCTGGAGCTTGTACCAAACGGTTGAGCAGTACATGCGTAACAAGCAGCGTGAAAACAATTATCAAGAGGTTAAAACCCCTCAGATTGTTGATCGTGTGCTTTGGGAGAAATCTGGGCATTGGGGTAAGTATCATGAAAACATGTTTACGACTCACTCAGAGAACCGTGATTACGCTGTGAAGCCAATGAACTGTCCGTGTCATATTCAGGTTTATAATCAAGGCCTGAAGAGTTATCGCGACCTGCCTTTCCGTATGGCTGAGTTCGGCTCTTGTCACCGTAATGAACCTTCTGGTGCATTGCACGGTATTATGCGAGTGCGAAACTTTGTTCAAGATGATGGCCATATTTTTGTTACGGAAGGTCAGATTCAGCAAGAAGTATCCGAATTTATTGATCTGTTGCACGAAGTGTATGCAGACTTTGGTTTTGATCAGATTATTTACCGTTTATCTACTCGTCCTGAGCAGCGTGTTGGCTCTGATGAAGTGTGGGATAAAGCGGAAAAAGCCTTGTCAGACGCATTGAATGCTGCTGAGTTGGATTGGGAAGAGTTGCCTGGTGAAGGGGCTTTCTATGGTCCTAAGATTGAGTTCTCTCTGAAAGACGCGATTGGTCGTGTTTGGCAGTGTGGTACTATCCAGGTCGATTTCTCGATGCCGACTCGTCTAAACGCACAATATGTGTCAGAGGATGGTTCTCGCCAAACACCGGTTATGTTACACCGTGCCATTGTTGGTTCGTTGGAGCGATTTATCGGTATTTTGATCGAAGAGACAGAAGGTGCCTTTCCGGTCTGGCTTGCGCCTGAACAAGTTGTTATCATGAATATTACAGATCGTCAGGCAGATTATTGTTCTGATTTGGAAAAAAGATTAAATTCAAACGGCTTTAGAGCAAAACTTGACTTGAGAAACGAGAAGATCGGGTTTAAAATTCGCGAGCATACTCTTCAACGCGTGCCTTATATGATCGTAGTTGGGGACAAAGAAGTGGAGCAGCAACAAGTTGCTGTCCGAACTCGTACCGGCGAAGATCTTGGGGTGATGAGTATCTCTGATTTTGAAGATCTGCTTCAAACAGAAGTTGCTCACCGTAGCCGTAAACAAGAAATGGAGAAATAGTTATAAAAGGTAATATGAATCGTGGACGTAATGCGAGCAAGCAGCGTCCTCTAATCAACGAAAACATTCGAGCCACTGAAGTGCGTTTAATCGCCGCTGACGGTGAACAAGTTGGCGTGGTCTCTCTTGAAGAGGCACTAAAGGCGGCTCAAGAAGCAACGCTTGATCTAGTTCAAATTGCTGATTCAGATCCCATTGTTTGTAAAATCATGGACTACGGTAAGCATATCTTTGAAGCGAAGAAAGCAAAAGCCGCTCAAAAGAAAAATGCGAAGCAGATTCAAGTAAAAGAAATGAAATTCCGTCCAGGGACGGAGGAAGGGGATTATCAGGTAAAACTCCGCAACCTGATACGTTTCCTTGAAGGCGGGGATAAGGCCAAAGTATCACTACGATACCGCGGTCGTGAAATGGCCCATCAGGAGCTTGGCATGCAACTTATGAATCGAGTCGCTCAAGACTTAGACGATTATGGTGTAGTGGAACAAGCTGCGAAAATGGAAGGTCGTCAATTGACTATGGTGCTAGGCCCCAAAAAGAAGAAGTAATTTTAAATAATTTAGGTTATTAAGAAATTACGATAACATTAACGAATGCGAGAGTGGTTTTATCATGTCCAAAATTAAGTCACACAGTGGCGCAGCTAAGCGCTTCAAACGTACCGCGAATGGTTTTAAACATAAGCAGTCCCACACTAGTCATATTTTGACTAAAAAGTCTACTAAGCGTAAACGTCACCTGCGCGCTTTGAGCCAAATCGCACAAAGCGATAAAGCTCTTATTGTTCGCATGTTGCCTTACATTTAATTGTAGAGTTTTTTTAAGTTAATTTATTTTTTTAGTAAAGGGTTTATATTATGCCTCGCGTAAAACGTGGTGTTCAGGCTCGTCGCCGTCACAAGAAGATTTTAAAGCAAGCTAAAGGTTACTACGGTGCACGTAGCCGTGTATTTCGTGTAGCTAAACAAGCAGTTATCAAAGCTGGTCAATATGCATACCGTGACCGTCGTCAACGGAAGCGTCAATTCCGCGCATTGTGGATTGCTCGTATTAACGCCGCTGCACGTATCAACGGTTTGTCTTACAGCCGTTTCATTGCTGGCTTGAAAAAAGCAGCAATCGAAATCGACCGTAAAGTATTGGCTGATCTAGCTGTGTACGAGAAAGAAGTTTTTGCTGCAATCGTTGAAAAAGCGAAAGCTAGCTTGGCTTAATTTCTGACGTAGCCTTAGGGTGATTTGATCTTGAAAGATCCTGTCTTAATAGAAAAAATGACCCAATGCAGTCTTTAATAGGGGAAGAGCTAACGCTCTTCCCCTATTTTATTTTTTGGAGTATGTAAATGGAGAATCTAAAACAGATTCTTGCTGATGCGTTAAACGCAGTAGCAGCGTCTGAAACCGAGTCCGCCTTGGATGATGTACGTGTGCATTACCTAGGAAAGAAAGGGGCTTTGACCGCTTTGCTGAAACAGTTAGGTAACGTTTCTGCAGAAGATCGACCAAAATTTGGGCAGTTGGTAAATGAAGCCAAAGGCCAGGTTCAGGAAAAAATCACTGAACGCAAAAGTAAGCTTGCCAAAGCGGCTCTGGATGCAAAATTAGCAACCGAAACAATCGATATCTCATTGTCAGGGAAAGGCCAGGAAATTGGTGGTCTGCACCCAGTAACACGCACAATGGAGCGTATTGAAAACTTTTTCCGTGGGATTGGCTTTGATGTGGCCGCTGGGCCAGAAATTGAAGACGATTACCACAACTTTGAAGCGTTAAATATTCCTGCGCACCATCCGGCGCGAGCGATGCAGGATACCTTCTATTTTAATCCGACAACGGTATTGAGAACGCATACTTCTCCAGTGCAAGTGCGCACCATGGAGACCTCTCAGCCGCCAATTCGTATTATTTGTCCTGGTCGTGTGTATCGTTGTGATTCAGATCAGACGCATACGCCGATGTTTCATCAGGTCGAAGGTTTGTTGATTGATGAGAATATCTCCTTTGCCGACTTGAAAGGTATTTTGCAGCAGTTTTTGAATGTCTTCTTCGAAGACGATCTTAAAGTGCGTTTTCGTCCTAGTTACTTCCCATTTACTGAACCTTCTATTGAAGTGGATATCATGCGTACCAACAGCAAAGGCGAAGAGTCTTGGTTGGAAGTATTGGGTTGTGGCATGGTTCACCCTAAAGTGCTTGAGATGTCGGGCATCGATTCCGAAAAATACACAGGGTTTGCATTTGGCATGGGCGTAGAGCGCTTTGCTATGTTGCGCTACAAAGTAGACGACCTTCGTATGTTTTTTGAGAACGATTTACGTTTCCTTAAGCAGTTTAAGTAACCAGTCGACCTAGGATGTTTTTATGAAAATTAGTGAGAATTGGCTAAGAGAGTGGGTCAATCCAAGCATCAGTAGCGATGATTTGGTGGCTCAAATAACCCTAGCTGGCCTTGAAGTAGATGAGGTTTTGCCTGTTGCGGCTGAGTTTTCAGGCGTGGTTGTGGGTGAAATTATCAGTGCTGAACCACACCCAAATGCGGATAAGCTGCAAGTGTGTCAAGTGTCTGATGGTGCTGAACAGTTTCAGGTTGTTTGTGGTGCGCCAAACGCGCGTGCAGGCATCAAGATTCCGTTTGCGAAAATTGGCGCTGTCTTAGGTGCGGATTTTAAAATCAAGAAAGCCAAACTTCGCCAAGTTGAGTCTTTTGGTATGTTGTGCTCTGCCTCTGAATTGGGTGTGAGTGATGACAATGACGGCATTATGGAGTTGCCATCTGCGGCTCCGACCGGCGAAGACTTTCGTGCTTTCTTGGGGTTAGATGATCAGATTATAGATGTGGATCTAACGCCAAACCGCAGTGACTGTTTGAGCTTAGCGGGCTTGGCTCGTGAAGTGGGTGTGTTGAATAAAGTGGACCTTACTCCAGTGGTTGTTGCTGCTGCAGACGTTTCAATTGATGACACATTCCCTGTTCGAGTGGAAGCGGTTGACGCTTGTCCTCGTTATTTGGGGCGTGTTATTCGCGGCGTTAATGTTGGCGCAGCAACCCCTTTATGGATGACAGAGAAGCTGCGTCGTAGTGGAATTCGTTCAATCGACCCTATTGTTGATATTACGAACTATGTGATGCTTGAGCTGGGTCAGCCAATGCACGCATTCGATTTGGCCAACTTGTCTGGATCGGTTGTTGTTCGTATGGCGACGGCTGGCGAAAAAATAGTCTTGTTGGATGGCCAAGAAGTGTCTCTTCGTGAAGACACTATGGTTATTGCGGATGACAAGGCGCCGTTGGCCATTGCTGGCGTAATGGGTGGCGAAGGTTCTGGGGTGAATGTCGATACACAAGACGTTTTCCTTGAGAGTGCTTTCTTTGCGCCTATCGCGCTGGCTGGTAAGGCGCGTTCTTATGGCTTGCATACTGATTCCTCTCATCGTTTTGAACGTGGTGTCGATGCGACATTGCAAGAGAAGGCGATTGAGCGTGCTACCGCGTTAGTGCTTGAAATTGCCGGTGGACAAGTGGGTCCTATTGTTCGAGAAGAGGCGCCAGCGTCTTTGCCTGAAGCGGCTGTGGTTACTTTGCGTCGTAAGAAGCTAGATCAATACTTGGCTGTTTCAATCGACAAAGACCTAGTGACGGATATCCTTACCCGTCTTGGTCTTGAGATGCTTGAAGTGACGGATGAAGCTTGGACAACGAAAGCACCGTCCCATCGTTTTGATATTGCCATCGAAGCGGATTTGATCGAAGAAGTGGCGCGTATCTACGGCTACGACAATTTGCCTTCTTCTATGCCTCAGGCTGCGGTGAATTTCACACCTCAATCTGAAAGTAAAACACCTATTCAAGCGTTGCGCTCTGTGTTGGTTGCTCATGGCTATCAAGAAGCGATTACTTACAGCTTTATTGATCCTGTGCTAAGTAAGCAATTCTTGCCGGACATCGAGCCAGTGCCATTGGCTAATCCTATTTCTGCGGACATGGGTGTGATGCGTCCGAGTTTGATCCCAGGTTTGGTGAAGGCGTACTTGCATAACCAGAATCGTCAGCAGTCTCGCGTGCGATTGTTTGAAACGGGTCGCCGTTTTATTGGTACGGTCGATGCTTTGGATGAATTGGATCAGCAGCAACAAATCTCAGGATTGATTGCCGGTAGTCGTGATTCTGAAGCTTGGTACCATAATAGCGATAAGGTCGATTTCTATGACCTTAAAGCGCATGTGGATGCTTTGTTTGACTTGAATGATGGTCGTCAGCCTACGTATGAGCGTTCTCAGTGTGAGTTCTTGCACCCTGGTCGTTCTGCTGATGTATTTGTAGATGGCGAGTTTGTCGGTATCTTGGGTGAGTTGCACCCTCAGCTATCAAAAACATTAGGGGCCAATCAGCCTTTGTATGTCTTTGATATTGCGCTAGCGGCTGTGATCGATGCGAAGTTGCCAGAATACAAGGCAATTTCAAAATTCCCTGAAGTGCGCCGTGATTTGGCCTTGCTGGTAGATCGTTCGGTGCCGGTTGCTGACTTGGAAAAAGTCATTTCTGAATTCGCGGGAGATGCCTTTAAAGAGGTGCTTGTTTTTGACGTCTATCAAGGCCAAGGTATTGATGAGACGAAAAAAAGTGTCGCTTTGGGCTTGACGTGGCAGCATCCTTCCCACACTCTTAGTGATGAAGAAGTAAACAATTCTGTCGAAACAATTGTTGCGGCATTAGCTGAGAAGTTAGGGGCCGTTGTAAGGGGGTAATCTTATGGCATCGTTGACAAAAGCGGATTTGGCCGAAAATTTAGTAGATTCTGTAGGTCTTGCTAAAAAGGACGCAAAAGATCTTGTAGAAGGTTTTTTTGATGTGATCCGAGAATCTCTTGTTGAGAGACAGCAAGTGAAGTTATCAGGTTTTGGTAACTTTGAAGTTCGCGAGAAGAGTCAACGGCCAGGTCGTAACCCTAAAACGGGTGAAGAGATTCCTATTACTGCTCGAACCGTTGTTACCTTTCGACCAGGGCAAAAGCTTAAGTCGAAGGTTGAGAACTACATGCAAGAGTAAGTGCTCTTGTTATCGCACTTATAAAAGCATTGCTTGGTTCTTTCAAAAAGCCATCCCTCGGGGTGGCTTTTTTGTTTTTAGTATCCTGCTTGGTAGGGAAGGGGAGGAGTCTCAATGAGCGCACTGGATGGGCTTGGCGAACGCGTCAGCGAACAGACAGTGTATAATGGTGAATAGAAGGTAGGTGGCTTTGCCTGATGGCTGGCTGAAGGTTTTGGTTATAAGTACATTTAGATCAATAGGTAAGCAATATTTTGCCAGTAACCAATAGTTTTGATTAAATTGAAAAAAAGTTTATAAAACCCTTCCCTTTTCAATTCGTTATAGTAATATACGCACCCGCTGACAGCGACAGTGTTGCTGTCTGCATCGGGGCGTAGCGCAGCCTGGTAGCGCACTAGCATGGGGTGCTAGTGGTCGCAGGTTCAAATCCTGCCGTCCCGACCAAAAATTGAGAAATGCCGCTATAGCTCAGTTGGTAGAGCATCTGACTTGTAATCAGAGGGTCCCGAGTTCGACTCTTGGTGGCGGCACCATATTTTGGTCAAAGTTCTTTTCTTCTTTTAGAGGGAATGAATAAAAAATAGATTTTGCTTTTATTAAAGCCGCTATAGCTCAGTTGGTAGAGCATCTGACTTGTAATCAGAGGGTCCCGAGTTCGACTCTTGGTGGCGGCACCATCTTCTAATAGAAGATGAAAGTAAAAGTAAACTGCGTCGTGGTAAATGGTTATGCCGCTATAGCTCAGTTGGTAGAGCATCTGACTTGTAATCAGAGGGTCCCGAGTTCGACTCTTGGTGGCGGCACCACTTCTCTTTATTGAGTCGTATAGAAAATTGATTCAGCGTTAAGCCGCTATAGCTCAGTTGGTAGAGCATCTGACTTGTAATCAGAGGGTCCCGAGTTCGACTCTTGGTGGCGGCACCATAAATTTGGTAACGATTTGAATTATGTCGGGTGTGTAGCTCAGTTGGGAGATTCGTTTCCTAACAAGGCGCAAGACACCGGGAGTTCAGAACTCCACATCTAATAAGATGTAAAATTATTACGGGTGTGTAGCTCAGTTGGGAGAGCGTCGCCCTTACAAGGCGAATGTCGGGAGTTCGAACCTCTCCACACCCACCACTTACTAAACAG
>NZ_SJSC01000004.1 GCF_004352855.1 Marinomonas sp. KMM3893
AGATAAGCAAGAGTTTTAGATTGTGTTGGAGTGGTAGTTCAGTTGGTTAGAATACCTGCCTGTCACGCAGGGGGTCGCGGGTTCGAGTCCCGTCCATTCCGCCAATTACTTCTTTTCTTAAGAAAGTAAATATGGCAACGAGTTATTAGATATTCACTTTATCTAAACAGCGGGTGTGTAGCTCAGTTGGGAGATTCGTTTCCTAGCAAGGCGCAAAACACCGGGAGTTCAAACTCCACATCTAATAAGATGTAAAATTATTACGGGTGTGTAGCTCAGTTGGGAGAGCGTCGCCCTTACAAGGCGAATGTCGGGAGTTCGAACCTCTCCACACCCACCACTTACTAAACAGTGGGCTTATTGAGAGATAAGCAAGAGTTTTAGATTGTGTTGGAGTGGTAGTTCAGTTGGTTAGAATACCTGCCTGTCACGCAGGGGGTCGCGGGTTCGAGTCCCGTCCATTCCGCCAATTACTTCTTTTCTTAAGAAAGTAAATTTGGCAAAGAGTTATTAGATATTCACTTTATCTAAACAGCGGGTGTGTAGCTCAGTTGGGAGATTCGTTTCCTAGCAAGGCGCAAAACACCGGGAGTTCAAACTCCACATCTAATAAGATGTAAAATTATTACGGGTGTGTAGCTCAGTTGGGAGAGCGTCGCCCTTACAAGGCGAATGTCGGGAGTTCGAACCTCTCCACACCCACCACTTACTAAACAGTGGGCTTGTTCAAAGATAAGCAAGAGTTTTAGATTGTGTTGGAGTGGTAGTTCAGTTGGTTAGAATACCTGCCTGTCACGCAGGGGGTCGCGGGTTCGAGTCCCGTCCATTCCGCCAATTACTTCTTTTCTTAAGAAAGTAAATTTGGCAACGAGTTATTAGATATTCACTTTATCTAAACAGCGGGTGTGTAGCTCAGTTGGGAGAGCGTCGCCCTTACAAGGCGAATTTCGAACCTCTCCACACCCACCATCTAATTTTTCAGTTAATCCTTTCTAGATTTCTTTTTATAAAGAATTCTTCTTTGTTGATGCAATAAATTATTTTTGACCGATCCGTGCCATAAATGATTCCTATTTTTTGTTGCCTTATTTCAAAAGCCTTTCTTGTGTGTTTTTGAGGTTCGCCCTAATAAGCCACAAATCCTCCAGTTTTTCTCTTTTCGAGCACCTTGTTTCACCTCATTGACTCTTTTTTTCTCTCGCCTAATTTTTAACGTTTGCTGCTTTGTGTATTCGCCTGGTTTTGTGTGAGTAGAGTTCTATTTAAAGCTGTGTGACCTAGGCTTTTTCTTAGTCGGTGCTTGGAGAGACGCTGAGGGTGGTCTATACGCGGGTTTGTTTACGATGTGTTGGCTTGTATAAACGACGGCTATTTCGTTTTAAGGTGACATCTTCCCTGAGTAGAAGCGGTAAACATAGGTCTTTTATTCCCGTGAAAAAATAAAAGACTCGCTTTATGGTGTTTGACAGAGATTACCAAGTGGGATTTAGCCGACGCGTACATTGTCCCGTCCTGAAATAGGTTTACACCTAGGAGACCTATTATGGGGACATCAAGTAATATCAAGCGTAAGCGTACACAGCGTGATTATACAATGGGCTTTAAAATGCAGGTGGTGATGGCCGTCGAAAAAGGCGACATGACTTATAAGCAAGTTCAAAAAATCTATGGCATCCAAGGTCGATCTACGGTGCTGACGTGGCTTCGAAAACACGGCAAAATGGATTGGTCCACTACAATGAGGTTACCCATGTCCAAATCACCGAAGGCAAAAGAGAAGCCAGCCCAAACTATCAAAAGACTCGAGCGAGAGCTTGAAGATGAGCAATTGAGAAATCGTTTACTCAATACGGTGGTTGATATTCTCGATACTGAGCACGGAATGAATCTCAGAAAAAGTATATAGCCAAGGTGCAAGGCGCCTTCAAACTGAAGAAAAAATCAGTTTAAGTCGTTCTTGTCAGCTTCTTGGCATTAGTAGGCAAGCAGTATATCAACAAGAGCGGCGACAGTGAGTTCAACAACAAGCGCCGTCAAACACGTAAGGAAATTTTCCTTTCTCGCATGAATGAGTTGATGCCTTGGGATCAACTAGAAGCGGTTATTGAGCCGTTTTATCCTAAACTAGGGAATGGCAGAAGGCCTTATCCGCTATCAACCATGTTCCGCATTCACTGCATGAAACATTGGTACAACATGAGTGATCCAGCGATGGAGGATGCCTTGTGTGAGATCACGTCCATGCGCTTATTTGCTGACTTATCGTTAGATAACCCAATTCCTGATCACACCAGCATCTTTGATTTTGTGCTAGCTTGGGGTTAAGGGAGGGAGTGGGTCTGTTGCGTCCGTTTAAACTAAAAAGCTCGATAGATTCTAATAATCTATCGAGCTCTTCAAATTTGGCAGATGGTTAGCCATTATTTTTTGGCGTGGTAAGCCTTAGAAACTGCGTAGCTGTTTTCGAACCAGTTCCAGCTTTTTACCTTGCCGTTTTCAACATGAACTCGTACCGCCCAGCTGAACTTTCCAGTATCTACGCCCGATTTGTTAGTAATTGCACTCATCGTACCCATAAATACTGCTTGGTCACCACTTGCAAAGCTGTAATCTGTCGACCAGCTAGTGACTTTTAGGCCTGCACCGAAGCGAGGCAGAAAAACGTTAAGCACAGTGTCTTTAGATTTCCAGTTGCCAATCCACGGAATGCTAGAGTCACCTTCATTGTGCCAGACAAAATCGTCAGCCATTAATGACTGAAGTTTTTTCATATCGCCAGAGCCTGCTGCCCATAGGAATGCTTGAGCTGTTTCTAGCGTTTTAGCCGAGTCAACTGGTTTGGTGTTATCTGCGAAAGCTGGTGTTAGTTGGAAAAATGCCAATAGTGTCGCTAGACCAATTAGTAAATTCTTCTTAAACATCTTTTTCTCCTGATTGTCAGTTTTACATTTTTAATGTGTTGATATGAATATTATGCCTGTGCTATTTTTTTGTATATTCCCTAATTAAACACATATGGTATGCAAAAATGCACAGCTTGCGATGGAGCGATCTGCAATATGTTCTAGCGGTAGCGAATGAAGGCTCGTTATCTGCCGCAGCGAGAGCACTTGGTGTCAATCACAGTACTGTATTGCGGCGTCTTGAGGCGTTTGAGTATCGCCATAAAATACGCGTTTTTCATAAACTCTCTGCGGGTTATAAATTAACGGTTGAAGGGCAACAATTATTAGAGTCAGCTTTGGTGGTGGAATCCACCGTGAAAGCTCTAGAGCATAAAATCTTTGGTCAAGAAATGAAGCTAGAAGGGACGCTAAGATTGACCACGACAGACGCTTTGTCGCGTTTAGTCTTGAGCACGCATCTAGCCGCTTTTCATCAACTCTACCCAAAGATTCAGTTGGAGCTAAGCCTGACTTCTCGTCGCTTAGATATTTCGCATTTAGATGCAGATGTTGCCATTCGTCCTGCTAGTGAGCTGCCAGAAACCTTAGTTGGCTCTAAATTATGTAAAATAACGTTTGGGGTATATGGGGCACCTGACTATATCAATAGTTTGCAGGGCAAACATCCTATTGAGTCTGCAGCGTGGTTAGTAATGTATCAAGGCAGTGCTTCTTTGCAGATTTCAAATTTAATTTCACAAGAAAAAATACTAATGAAAGCCGACTCTTTTGAACCTTTGGTCATGGCTGCTGAAAATAAAATGGGGTTGGCTTACCTGCCTTGTTTTGTTGGAGATGACTCTAGATCGCTACAAAAAGTCGATATAGATATACAGCACCAAAGCATAGACCTTTGGATAATGACCCACAAAGATTTGCAAAGCTCCGCTCGGGTAAAAGTGTTTTTAGACTTTATGAAAGAAGCAATAAGAGGGGATTTAAATAGGCTTTCTGGCTTTGTTAAATAGTACGTTTGAGCATTCGCTTTCTAATTCAGTGCCTAAACAGGTAAGTGGGGTCATGCTGGAGAGGTGTCATAGCTGGCGTAGGAAGATTCGCTAGGCTTGAAAAGCGTATTTGCAACGGCGTTTTTCAAGGTGGTGGTCGCCTCAAATCTTAAGCTACGTTTTTGTGTCGCTCTGGATACTCATTTCTTTTTGTCTGATACCACATTTCTCGCTTCGCCAGTATCCCAACATCAAGACCATACTGTCTCTGGTTTGGTGTCACAAACTTAATCCTGCTATGGCGATGTGCATGGTTGCAGCGATAAACAAATTCATTTACCCGTATGCGTGATTCCTCTAATGATCTAAAACCTTCCACGGCCAACGTGGATGATACCTTATCGTTCTAAACAGTGATTCTGAGAGCAAGACGAATCATTATGGTGTCAGCCCTGCTTTTGACGTGTTGCTTATGGCATCGGGTTGGGTTTCTGGTTAAGGGGGAGCGCGCTAAAGAGTAGGGTGGTGTGGCTGAAATGCTGGAAACAGAATTAATATTGTTTTTTTAAATTAAAGTGTTGATTTAATAAGAATTTCACTTATAATTCGCGTCGTTGTCATCGAGGGCAGAATGAAATTTTCGCTTCTAGTTATAGATTGCTTAAAATTCAGATCGTATTCGTTGAGACTGGAGTGGTAGTTCAGTTGGTTAGAATACCTGCCTGTCACGCAGGGGGTCGCGGGTTCGAGTCCCGTCCATTCCGCCAATTACTTCTTTTCTTAAGGGAGTGAGTTTGGCAAAGCGTTATTAGATATTCACACTATCTAAGTATTAAGGAGTTAAAACTCCACATCTAATAAGATGTAAAATTATTGCGGGTGTGTAGCTCAGTTGGGAGAGCGTCGCCCTTACAAGGCGAATGTCGGGAGTTCGAACCTCTCCACACCCACCATTCGATAATTAAGAAATAAAAATATTTTAAGGCTGTAACTTACTGAATTTAATATATATTAAATTTCTAGTTCTTCTTTTTTTACAGTCTACCCTTCCTTTTTTAAATCTATAAATTTCAGCAGAAACTTGCATGTGGCGAATCTGTGACCATCATGTGACCATCTTAATTATTTACCTTTTCAATTTTTGCTCATATTTAGATCAGCTTGGCTATTTTATAGCTAATTTCGACCTTCGCCTGTTTTAGTTCACGATAAAACCATGATATTCATGGTCACAAATATTCTGTGACCACATTGGTTACTAAGTGACTTTAAAGTACCTAAAGTGCATATTTCTTTACTTGCATAACTTATTGATGAATAAAGAACTTTCTTGTTAGGTATGATTGGTCGGCTTTGTTGTAGTTAAAACTCCCATGTGACCAAAATACTTAAATAAGTTATTTTTTTGTTTATAGTATCGAAGTGGGTGTCTTCGTATTGAACGCTCGCGTATGATTTTTACTCTTAATCATAGGGGGCAGGGAGTGGGCACTAATTACAACGCATTATTTCGTCAGATAGAGATCTTAAGAGCTATTCCAGATAGCCCTGAGCGTGCTATATCGACTGCAACGATACAAACGGTATTAGAGGGGAAAGGCTTTAGTGTCCCAGAGCGCACTCTTCAGAGAGATCTTAAAGCGTTAACTAAGCAGTTTGGTTTAAATCGTGATACATCAAGACCTATGTACAGGTGGAGTTTTAAAGGTAATAGTCCTATTAACTTTGAGTCCATGGACACGCCTGCGGCTTTGGCGTGGGTTCTTGCTCGGGATCAGGTTTCTGGTTTACTCCCAAAAATTGCAACGGAGCAGCTTAATCAATATTTTGAAACTGCTCAAAACTACTTAGATGGCTTAAAGCAAAATAGTCTTGTCGACTGGGCCAATCATGTTACCTCATTGCCAAATGGTAAATATTTAGTTCCTGCGAGAGTTAATGATGAAATTTGGTGGAATCTCTCCCTTGCTTTACTTGAAGGCTACGCATTAGATGTCGTTTATAACAAACGCGGTGAGGATGAACCGAAGAGCTACGTGATCCATCCTTATGGGATGATTATTCGCCATAGTGTGAGTTATCTGGTTGGGTCAGCAAATGACTATCAGGATATAGCGCACTTTGCATTACATAGATTTTTGAAAGCAACAAAATCCGAACGAGCCTATCGTCCTGTGCCTAGCTTCAATATACAAGATCACATTTCTTCAGGTGGGTTTGGTGTGAGGATGTCTGAGCCGTTGAGTGATGATATTCAGCTTAGAGCCACCATCAAGAAGGAATTGGCTCAGACGCTGCTGGAGACACCTCTGAGTCTTAATCAAGAGTTGGTGTCATCAGATAATTCTGACTTGTATGACTTACTTGTTACTGTTCCTAATGATCAGCAAACGTTTATGTGGGTTTTAAGCCATGGCTCACAGATTAATGTAATAGAGCCTATGGAGTGGCGTAAAAAAATACATGAGCATGCTAGGGGGATTTTGAATTCTTCAGCATAGGGTATTCTTGGCTAGAATAAGATATATTTTCTCAAATGATAGGACTTCAAACCTCATGGTCGATGGAAACAGGTGTGGATTGTCTGGTAATTATACAGCCTGATTTGAATGCTGTTTTGTCGTTTTGTATTTTTTAGAAGTAACAACACTTGCAACATAGATAGGTGCAGATTATTCACCTTAAATTTAACTATGTTTGATTCTTGATTATTTAGAGGTGGAGCAGTCTAACTAATTGAAATGTATTATAAATACATTTCAAGCAGTTAGTTTTGATTTGACCTCATTCTGTTATATTAAGCTGTGCATAGTGCAAGATTGAGTATTTCCCCGCATTTTTCTATTGAGCGCTTTTGCGTATCAGCATAAAGGTCTAGTTCATCAAGCACTTCTGTTCCAAGAAAATTTTGAAACTCTATTTGATTAGATGAAATTTTGTATTGTGCTTGAGCATTGTCTCCGAGGTTTGATTGAAAGATTCCAGCAGCACTAACCGGTAGGAAATCTTCATATACTAGAGGTTCGTACTCGATGAACCCAGCGTTAATCAGATCCTTTAAATTAGTTGGTAGCGTCGTGTTGTCCAATGCTTTATAGCCTTTATCTGTTACAAAATAGCGGAAGTAAGCGAGGTCTTGATCGTTCATTTCTTTGTAACTATCAGGGAACTTAGAGAAATTTTTTACTAGTATTTCTTTGTAGTGTTGTGCGTTTTCCTCATTAGGGAATTCTTTCAATTCAGACCGGCTGGCGTTTAATAGTTCGTCATATAGTGCTCTACCTTTTGGAGTTAAAGCTGCACCACGTTGTTCAATTTCCCCGAAGCGAGCAGTGTGACTGCCTGCTTCACTGCCTTGGTTGCTGAATGTTACTTTTTCTTGCAAAGCTTTGAAGCTAGTTTGGCGCAGTAAAATAGGACAATTACGACGTGGTGGACCTTCTACAACGGCTTTCGGTGTGATGTTTCGAGCAGGCATTTGATCTTGAGCTTGATCGATATCTAGCGTGCGAGGAGTCAAATGGTTGATGTGAGGCCCTTTGAAAGCAACCACATCCGCAATCAATCTGTGCTGATTATGTAGTTTTTTATATTCGTTACTTGTGACAGTAGCAGTCGTATGCCAGCGAAATGTTTCTAACGCTTCATCAATGAAGGTCTCTGCGTCAACCTGGCTCAAACCACCGTCGTGTTCGTACTGTTTGATTAGTTCTAATAATCTTGGAGTGAATATTTGTCGTTTAGCTAGAGTGTCGACTGCAAGTTGTCGTGTTTCTAAATTGTCGATCAATTCGAGCCTAAGTAACGATGTAAACACTCGAAAGGGACTGACTTGTAGGTCTTCCTCACGTACCGCGCGAAATGCAGTGGAATGTACAGGTACGCCAGCAGCTGTTAAATCGTAATATCCAACTGGTTCCATTCCCATGACAGAAAAAAGGCGACGAATTGTTGAAAGCTCAGATGGTGTGCCTACACGAATAGCACCATGGCGTTCCATTGATAAGCGTTTTATCTCGCCAGTACGCTCTAACTGAGCTTTAGTATTTGGTGATATTTCAAGCACTTCTTGATTAATGTCTTCTACTAAAGTGAGCAAATCACCATACAGTGGCACCTCTTCTTGGTACATATCTGACATGTGCTTAGAGAACTTCGCACGAATTTTAGATGGATTTTCAAAACTCTCATTCTTTGGTTGCATGGCTTAAAACCTTTCAGAATTATTAAATTGGAATCTTTAATAAGCGGACGATTACGCTCATTTAAATCATCAACGTTAATTATTTTGATGTAGACGGGAGTAAAATATAAAACGATTTATACGCATAACATCATTCTAAATTTGAATGCTAAGCCTTTAATCTAAGATATTATGATGCGTCAAGGCTATTGATTTATACAGATTTTGATTTTATATGATCATTTTATTCGACAAATATCAGCTCATTTAAAATTAGCTATTGTTTTTGTTGGTTTTTTATTTTCATATATGAGGAACTAAAAAGTAGATCTAATTTTCCATGAAAAAGACACGAATTCAAAAAATGAATGCATGGTGTTCATATTTTGATGTTGTCTTATGTTCTTATTTTTTAGAATATGTGTATCGAATATATAAATAAAACCTAAAGCCGAAATAAAAATAAAAGAGGCAAAAAAATGAAGTTTAAAAATACTGTTATCGCAATGTCCCTTGTTGCTTCAAGTGTTGTAATGGGGCTGGGATCAAGCTCTGCCTTTGCTGATTGGCCAACGAAAGACATACATCTTGTAGTGCCGTACTCTGCGGGTGGCAATACGGATGTATTGTCGCGTCGAGTGGCGGATCTATTGCAAAATGAACTGGATGTAAACGTCATTGTAGAGAACCGACCTGGTGCTGGTTCAACGGTGGCGACGGGGCGTCTTGCTCGTGGTGGTCGTAATGCAGATCATACGATTTTGATGGCTTCACCTGGGCATGTAATTGGTGCTTCTATATACCCTAATCTTCCTTATGATGCTGTAAACGACTTCAAATTTATAGAGAAGTTGCTTGATGCTCCGAATATTATGGTTGTGCCTTCTAGTAGTTCGTATAACAGCGTTGCAGAATTTATTACAGCGGCCAAATCGAAGCCTATGACCTTCAGTCATCCAGGGGTAGGCAGCTCCGTACATATGTCTGGCGAGCTATTCAAAACACTAACTAAAACAAAGCTTACAGCGGTTCCATTTCCTGGCAGTGGTGCAGCACTACCTGCTCTTTTAAGTGGTGATGTTGATGTCTCATTTGAGAACGCTTCTACCGTTCTTCCTCATATCCAATCTGGTGGCTTGAAAGCTCTTGCCGTCACTTCAAGCACTCGTTTCAAATTATTACCTAATCTACCAACCGTTACAGAAACGGAAGGTTATGAATTGGGGGGATTTGTGACAACGATATGGAATGGGATAATTGCAGGCAATGCCTTTCCGGATGAAGGGGTAGTGGTCTTACAAGCGGCATTACAACGCGTGAAAGAAAGAAAAGAGTTTACTGAATTCATCGAAAAAATGGGCGCTGAGCCGAGCACGGCTTCTGGTGAGGAGTTCAAATTGTTTATCGCTTCAGAAGTTGAACGTTGGAAAATGGTTGCCGAAGAAGCCGGTGTTCGTCAGAAGTAATATGGTTACCGAGAGGGGTAGGATTTTTCTACCTCTCTAAATAATAATAAGCTTAATAAGGTGCCTGAAAATGTTTAAAGGTTCTAAGCAATCATCCGCTGATATTTCGACAGTCATGGTTGGCAGTGTGATGCTGGCCTTCGCTTGTATATTACTATTTTATCTTGTTCCTCACTATGTCACTGAGCCAGCAATGGTTCAGAACCCTATGATGTCTCCAAGCTGGCTACCTCGTTACATGGGGTGGTTGATTTTTATAATAGCAATTTTGCTGATTATCCAAGGCCTATTCAGTCAGAATAAAGACAATAAGGAAACTGACGGATCTGAAAAAGGCCCCATTTTACGGTTTTTGTTAATGGCTCTGGCGTTATTGGTCTATTTGTTTTTATTTGAACTATTTGGTTCCATATTTAGTGGCGTCTTAGCCACTCTTATACTCTTTGCCGCTCATCCAATTCGGAATAAATGGATTTACAGCCTCGCAGTAATTATTCCTGTTGCTATCACTTTATTATTTACCAAGGTTCTAGGTGTGCCATTACCTGTAATGCCTTATTAAATAAGATTCTTGAGTATATTTAGGACTGTTTTATGGAAAATTTTTCAGAAGTGTTAACACTCTTTTTTGTATGGGATAACTTCATTGCAATTGCTATCGGTGTTTTTTTAGGGGTGGTGATTGGTGCTATCCCTGGGCTTACAACAACCATGGCCGTGGCGTTAGCGTTACCTTTTACATTCTCTATGGAGCCTGTTTCAGCGATACTATTGCTAGTGGGGATATATAAAGGTGGTATGTATGGAGGATCAATAACAGCAATATTGATTCGTACACCAGGCACACCGGCTTCTGCTTGTACGCTACTGGATGGCTATCCTATGGCGCAGAATGGCGAGGCGAAGAAAGCGCTAAAAATGTCTCTATATTCATCAGTGATAGCCGATATCATCTCTAATATTTCACTGATATTTTTTGCGGCGTACCTTGCAAAAATTGCTTTAAATTTTGGTGCTCCGGAATTCTTTTGGCTCATCTGTTTCTCTTTAACCATTATCGTGTCTTTATCAGGTTCTTCGATTCTCAAAGGCTTTTTGGCAGCTACGTTAGGGATCATGATTTCCTTAATAGGTTTAGATCCTGTCTATGGATCTCAACGCTTTACTTTTAATGACTACAATTTGATGGATGGGATCTCATTCGTTCCGTTGCTAATTGGTCTTTTTGCTATCCCTGAAGTAATTGATTTTTACCAACGAAAAGTCGCATCAAAAATTGTTATTAATGCAAGCGGTAAAGAGGTCTCTTGGAGTGAGTTCAAAAGATGTTTTAAAACAATTGTTCGAGGCAGTTTCATTGGCGTCATCATTGGTGCTATTCCTGGTAGTGGTGCGACTGCGGCAGCCTTTATCTCTTATAGTGAAGCGCGAAGAAAATCTCCAAATCGAGAGAGCTTCGGTAAAGGCGAAATAGAGGGGGTTGCAGCCTCTGAAGCAGGAAACAATGGTGTAGCAGGGGCGACTATGATTCCATTGCTTTCACTTGGGATTCCAGGAGATGTTGTAACGGCGATTATTCTTGGGGCATTCATGGTTCATGGGCTGACACCAGGTCCTTTGATGTTCCAAGATAATCTCTCTCTCATCTATGCGCTCTTCATAGGAATCATGGTCAGCTCCTTGTTTTTATTGGTTGTTGGACTTGGTGCAATAAAGTATTTCTCAAAAATCGCAGATATTCCAAAGGAAATCTTATTCCCAATTATTGTGATGTTTTGTGTATATGGCGCCTACGCGGTCAATAACAATACATTTGATATCTGGTTGATGATGGGGTTTGGTGTTTTAGGTTATATATTCAATAAAACTGGGATGGCTTCTGCACCTTTTTTAATTGGATTCATATTAGGACCTATGTTCGAAGATAATCTTAGAAGATCTTTGTTAATTGGTAACTATGATATGTCTATTTTCTTTAGAGGGCCAATTACATGGTTCTTTATTGCACTTACATTACTATCAATTATCTTTTCTGTTAAGCGATGGCTTTCATATAGAAATAAATAGAAAGTTATTGTTCTGATTTAAAGGGTTAATTCAAAACTCAATGATTTATTTCCTTTTCTGGTAAGGGTTAACCTTGCCTGTTTATAAAGATTTTTATATTCACATTTATTATAGAATTGAGGGTTTATATGGATGCTTTATTGGATGCCATAGAAAAAGTAGTAGGTGAAAAAAACATCCTGCGTGATGAGGATGTCCGTTCACGATCAGCAGATTGGATTACAAGAGAGCCGTGTTTGGCGTTAGCGCTTGTTAGGCCAGTTAATGTCGATCAGTTATCACAAGTAATGGCTTTGTGTTACGAAGCGGATCAGCCAGTCGTGACACATGGTGGTTTGACAGGCTTGGTGCGCGGTGCTGTAGCCGCATCGAATGAGTTGGTTATCTCGCTTGAGCGTATGACTGAAATTGAATCGGTAGATCCTGTGGGCGGTACTTTGACTGTCCAGGCTGGGGCGCCGCTCCAAGTTGTTCAAGAAGCTGCGGAGCAAATCGGGATGCAGTTCGCGTTGGATTTGGGTGCTCGTGGATCTTGTACTATCGGTGGCAATATTGCGACGAATGCGGGCGGTATAAGAGTTATCCGCTACGGCATGATGCGAGATCAAGTGCTGGGTCTTGAAGTGGTACTGGCTGACGGTTCAGTGGTCAGTTCAATGAATAATATGCTTAAAAATAACGCTGGTTATGATTTAAAACATATGTTTATCGGGAGTGAAGGAACGCTTGGAATCGTTACCCGTGCGGTTCTCAAATTACAACCACAGCAGTCTGCGTCACAAACGGCTCTAGTTGCTTGCGACAGCTTTGAAAATCTCATTGGGTTACTGCAGCACATGAGACAAACCTTAGGGGGAGGGCTCGGCGCATTTGAAGTGATGTGGCGCAGTTATTATGCATTATTGACGGAAGAAAGCGGTCGTCATAATCCCCCTCTCGATACAAGTTCTCCCTTTTATGTGTTGATAGAGAGTTTGGGTAATGACCAAGGAGAGACAGCACAACGATTTGAGCAGGCGATTACATCGGCTTTTGAAAAAGAACTTTTAAGCGATGCCGTAATAGCAAGCTCGGATGCACAACGTGATCGTCTTTGGGCTATTCGAGAAGATATAGAAGGGCTTTCAGAGTTAATCGCTCCACGTTTTGTTTTTGATATTAGTTTATCGATTGTAGACATGAATACCTATGTTAATGCATTAGAAGTTTCAGTGAGAAATATCTGGCCAGATGCGAAAGTGGTTGTATTTGGACATTTAGGTGATGGTAATTTGCACGTCTCAATTTCTATGGGAGAAGTTAATGAGGAAATTCGGATTATCATTGAAGACTTAGTTTATAAGCCACTACAAGCCATTGGTGGATCTATTTCAGCAGAGCACGGGATAGGTATAAAGAAGAAAAATCACTTAAATATTTCTAGAAACCCTGGTGAGATAGCGTTGATGATGAAGCTAAAAGAAGTAATGGATCCGAAAGATTTGTTGAATCGTGGAAAAGTTTTACCGGATAAAACTAACTTATAATTGTTTTAGATTTTTTGAATGTAGATGATTCTAAGGTAAACGCTAATTCACTCAAATAAAAATGTCGGGATGTTTTTATGAAAATCATTGTTAGCGTCAAGCGCGTTATTGATTACAACGTTAAAGTACGCGTAAAGACTGATAACTCAGATGTGGATTTGACTAATGTTAAAATGTCTCTAAATCCCTTTTGCGAAATTGCGGTTGAAGAAGCAATCCGTCTAAAAGAAGTGGGTGTGGCTTCTGAAATCGTGGTGGTTTCAATCGGTCCTAATGCTGTTCAAGAGCAGCTGCGTACTGCCATGGCACTTGGTGCGGATCGTGCCATACATATCGAAACGGAGATGCAGCCAGAGCCATTAAACGTGGCTAAACTCCTCACTAAGATCGTGGAATCGGAGGAGCCTGGATTGGTAATCCTAGGCAAGCAATCTATCGACTCTGATAATAACCAAGTCGGTCAGATGCTAGCCGCTTTGACCGGCTGGCCTCAAGGTACTTTTGCTTCGGAGGTAAAGATTGAAGATGGCAAGGCATTAGTGACTCGCGAAGTGGATGGTGGACTACGATCTTTATCATTAACTCTGCCCGCTGTTGTTACTACAGACTTGCGACTAAATGAACCACGTTACGCCAAATTACCAGACATCATGAAAGCCAAGCGAAAACCAATGGAGGTGAAAACGCCAGCAGACTTGAGCGTTCATCTTAAGAAGCATATTTCTCAATTAAAAGTAGAAACACCACCTCAACGCCAAGTGGGCATTAAGGTTGATAGTGTTGATGCGCTAATTGATAAGCTGAAAAACGAAGCCAAGATTATTTTAAGGAAATTGGGATGAGTATTTTACTAATTGCTGAACACGACAATAACAAACTCAATCCAGTGACCTTAAGTGCAGTGACCGCTGCTCGTCAAATTGGTGGCGAAATTACAATACTGGTCGCAGGCAGTAGTTGCCAGAGTGTTGCTAATGACGCGGTCAAGGTTATGGGTCTTAGCAAGGTGTTGTTGGCTGATAGCGCAGTGTATGAAAAAGGCTTGGCGGAAAGTCTAAGTGCCTTGATTGTTGAGTTAGCTGCTGACTATAGCCATATTATGGCCGCAGCGAGCAGTACCATTAAGGATACTATGCCACGTGTTGCAGCCTTACTTGATGTGGGGCAACTTACAGAGATCGTCGGTGTTGAATCAGACGATACTTTTAAGCGTCCGATCTACGCTGGTAATGCTATCGCAACGGTTCATTCCCATGATGTGGTTAAGGTTATCACTGTTCGGGCTTCAGCGTTTGATAAGGTTGAAGCTGAAGGTGGTAATGCCAGTATTGACGTTGTAAATGTTGTCTTCGATATGGGCCGCTCGCGCTTTGTTAGTGAGGCGTTGCTTAAATCAGATCGTCCAGAGTTAGCGGTAGCTAACACCGTGATATCTGGCGGACGGGGCATGGGCTCTGCCGAGAGTTTTAATTTGCTTGAAAAGGTTGCTGACAAACTTGGAGCTGCGGTTGGTGCTTCTCGGGCTGCTGTAGATGCCGGTTTTGTAAGCAACGATCTGCAGGTTGGTCAGACCGGAAAAATTGTGGCGCCGGAGTTATATATTGCCGTGGGGATTTCTGGTGCGATCCAGCATTTAGCGGGAATGAAAGAATCTAAGGTGATTGTGGCGATCAATAAGGATGAAGAAGCGCCAATCTTCCAAGTGGCTGATTATGGTTTGGTAGGCGATCTGTTTGAGATTCTACCTGAACTGGAAGCGAAGCTCTAAAACCGAGTCCAGAGCTTCTAATTATACTCTGTAAAATTAAACGCGGCTGACGGTGCTCCTTTCTCATATGGATCATCGTGTATGTATAGTCACGCGCTCATTATTTGTAAACGAGGTTCCCCCATGCGTGAATCCATGGAATTTGATGTAGTCATTGTCGGTGCCGGGCCAGCTGGGCTTAGTGCGGCCTGTCGCTTAATGCAACAAGCGCAGGAAAAGACGATGGAGCTTACTGTCTGTGTTGTCGAAAAAGGTTCTGAAATTGGTGCCCACATTCTTTCGGGGGCTGTTATTGAGTCCCGTGCTATGGATGAGCTTTTTCCAGATTGGAAGGCAATGGGAGCACCATTGAATACGCCAGTGTTTTCAGATGAGCTTTACCTTCTTAAAAGTGAAACGATAGCGCAAAAGCTGCCTAACGCACTGATACCCAAGACGATGCATAACACTGGCCATGGTTTGGATAACTACGTGGTTAGTCTGGGGAATGTATGTCGTTGGTTGGCTGAACAAGCCGAAGGTTTGGGCGTGGAGATATTCCCTGGCTTTGCGGCCGCTGAAATTCTGTTTCATGAGAATGGACCTTTCAAAGGAAGTGTTAAAGGTATTGCAACAGGCGACATGGGGGTGACAGCTTCAGGTGAGCAAGGGCCAAACTATATGGAAGGGATGGAACTTCATGCGAAGTACACTCTTTTTGCAGAAGGTTGCCGTGGTCATCTCGGTAAGCAGTTGATCGAGCAGTTTAACCTCGATATTGAAGCGGATGCTCAGCATTACGGGCTTGGCATCAAGGAGCTTTGGGAAATTGATCCGAAAAAGCATAGGCCTGGTTTGGTTGTGCATGGTTCAGGTTGGCCGCTTGAAGGCGATACTACTGGAGGCTTCTTCCTATATCACCTGGAGAACAACCAAGTGGCAGCTGGTCTCATTGTCGATTTAAATTATACAAACCCGTGGCTTAGTCCGTTCGATGAGTTTCAGCGATTGAAGCATCATCCAGTGTTGGCGAATCATCTCGATGGCGGAAAACGTGTGGCGTACGGTGCTCGTGCCATTGCTAAGGGTGGATTTAACTCGCTACCTAAAATGGTATTTCCTGGTGGATTATTGATCGGTTGCAATGCAGGCACTCTTAATTTCAGTAAGATCAAAGGGACCCATACCGCCATGAAATCGGGCATGTTGGCTGGTGAAGCAGTGTTTGAAGCCATTGCTGAGGGTAATGAAGGCGGCTCTGAACTGAATAGCTTCAGTAACAAATTTAAGGCGAGCTGGGCTTATGATGAACTGTTTCGATCCCGTAATTTTGGACCATCGATGCATAAATTCGGACCGATTCTCGGAGGCGTTTTTAATTTTGTCGATCAGAATCTGTTTGGCGGTAAATTGCCAATAACGCTGCATGATAACAAGCAGGATTATGCTCAGCTGAAGCCTGCGGACCAGTGCACGAAAATTAAGTATCCCAAGCCAGATGGCAAGCTAAGTTTCGATAAACTGTCCTCAGTATTCATCTCAAACACTAATCACGAAGAAGGTCAGCCCTGTCATCTAAAACTGAAGGACTCAAGTCTTCCAATAGTGCGAAACCTACCTATTTTCGCAGAACCAGCTCAACGCTACTGTCCCGCGGGGGTGTATGAGGTTAATGAAAGAGAATCTGGTGCGTTTTTTCAGATTAACTCGCAGAACTGTTTACACTGCAAGGCGTGCGATATTAAGGACCCTTCTCAGAACATCATCTGGACGGCTCCTGAAGGTGCTGGCGGACCAAATTATCCGAATTTCTAATACTGTACTGCTTTATATGCCAAAGCACTGCTAGTCGTTAAGAGTTTTATTCGGCCAGTACAGTGCTGTTCTGGATAGGGGTATGAGAGATCTTAGGCGATCAAGTAGCCTGTAATGTTATTTATCGGTTCAGAGTCTCTTATGGTTATTGATAGGATTTGTTATTGGGTAGACATTTTTAGAAGCCACTCCCGTAAAGCTGATACAGTAGGAGACTGGTCTTGATGAGGGGTTATATGTAGAGAGTAGTCATATTTTAGTGCATCTACTTTTAATGGGGTGAAAGGTATAACTAATGATCCGTTTGCAATTTCATCTTCAACGAGACAAGAGGGTACCAACGCAATTCCAATTCCAGCGGATGCGGCTTGGAGTACATGGGAAGTCATTTCGAATTGAGGCCCAAGACGAATATTGGTTGTTGAAAGGTCATGGACAGCAAACCATTGAAACCAATCATCGGGCCTTGTTGATACTTGTAAAAGCGTGTGTAATCCAGCATCAGATGGTGTGTTAAAAGGTACCCTTTCGAGTAGTGCAGGACTGACTACTGGTACTAAATAATCCTTGACTAGGTGGTACGATGTCATTCCTGGCCAAGCTCGACCACCACCACTTATAGCAGAGTCTATTCCTTCTAATTCCATATTAAATTGGCGTACTTTTGCATGTATGTGAACAAGAATGTTGGGGTGCTCAATATAGAAATCAGCCAAACGTGGCATTAACCATTTTGCAGCGAAGGTTGGTAAGCAGGCAAGGTTAATTGATGTTGCTGTAGTCTTATAGGTATTTAAATTTTGTGACGCATTGCGTATTCGTTGAAGTCCACTGCTCACTTCTCGCATGTACATTGCACCCGCATCATTCAATTGTAATTGTTTTCCGTTTCGGACAAATAATTCAACTTCCAGTAAATCTTCCAATGATTGTATGTGCCTGCTTACAACGCTTTGTGTGAGAGAAAGCTCTTTGGCTGCTAGCGTAAAGCTAAGGTTCCTTGCAGATGCTTCAAAAGCTAATAGCCAAGGCATGGAGGGGGTAAGTCGGCGCTGGTTTGTTGATTTATTAGTCATATATGTACTCTATAGACCTCTGTCTCAATTTTAGAATTTTAGGAAGTTTAAATGTAGTGACTTAAATGTACAATTACTGAAACGCCAGATTTATGCCTTAAATAAAATAGGTATGAATTAAAATAAGATAGCGAAATAGCTTCGTGTAAACAATCCACTTTTATTAAATAGCCTCAACGTAACTCATGACCTATTTCGGGATTTTATAAAACCCATCTCCTGCGTCATATGGTGACGCATGCTTTTCACGACTACTCTTTTATTTTCTGTTTCGTCTGTTAGTATCAAAAAGTCAACTGATTGATTTTTGTATTTTAATGGTGGATTACACATGGCTGAAATGAACTTAGGTGAAGTGGTATGTAAGGTGGATCTTGAAATTGAAGGGATAGCTTTTTATGAGAAAGAAGGTGGTGTGCTTGTCTCTGCGATGGACAGTAGTGGTAATGAAGCTGTTAAACTTATCAGTAAACTATTGGGGGATATTTCGTTTATAGCCAATAGTAACGGTCTCCTGAAGTTAGAAAAAAAACAAGCAGGCTTCAAACTAAAAAAAGATTGTTTCTCAATTCTAATATTTCCTAAATACTTTAAGATTTTGTATTTTTTCGATGATAAAAACAGAGACTTATTTAGTACTGTGCGAAAAATTGTATGTGATGTTATGGATACATCGTTCAAATATTACGGTAAATGCTTTGATACTATTAATAATGCAAAAACTAAGCTAGACAACTCAGTTTATGATATTGCAGGCGAAAACTGCGTTAAACAAATTGCGAGTTCAGTTGCAACTATACGTGAGCTATCTAAAGGCAAAGAAATTACTGTCGAAATTGATGATTATCAACCTATTATCATTAATACAGAAACTGTTCCACACAAGTTAATTAGTAAAATTGATGATAAGCCGCATAATTTAGAACAATACGAAATTATAGCAGTAGATAAGAAAAAGAGCGAAACTATGGTGTTGCCGTATACGGGTAAGGGCAGCAAAAAAATAACATTATCCCATGATCAATTCTGTTTGTTTCGAAAGGAATATGGTTTTGGTTTGTTGCCTGAAGGTCCTTTTTTCGACTTTAAAGTTAAGCAGATTACAGGAGGGAAATACAATTTACTTAGTTTTAACGTATTTGAAAGTCCGCAAAATCAGTTAGGACTTTGAGTATGATTTCTCAATTACTGAGTAATTGGCCTGAAGAGGGTGTGTCATTTGATCAAAAGAGGGCCGCGCTTCGTTTTTTTGTCCGAGGTTTACGTGCTGTTAAATACAAGCAAAATATAGAAGAGCCACTATTAAGCGTAGATGCTTTATTCCAGGAAAGCGTCTCGGCTGAAATTGATTTACATCTGCTGAAAACAAACGTCACAGGAAAATTTGAATCTAGAGCTGTGTCTACTTTAGCAACTATTGATGTTGCTACTTACTATTCAGTTGAGCTGAGTAGGGTTCCATTATTAATGCAATCCGCTGTATTTATTTCACTATTTTCCCACAACAATTCACCTCGCGATAGTGTAACTATTATGGAGGCAGCTGGAAATATTCGACGTTTGATCACGTCTAGTAGATTAATGATATCTGAAGTTCCTGATGGCTTGGATTTGTTGGAAACATTGGAATATGTTGTACATTTGAACATCAAAAGAAATGCAGTCTCGTTTGTTTTTTTTAAACTTGTTAAACAAGGCTGGTCGGTTTTTACTCAGTTAAAAAGTGATGTCCGTGCTGACATCATCCCACCGCGAAGAAAGCGACATCACAAGCCTCAGATTCAAACGCAGCCAATACCCTTTTCTGGTAATGAATTAACGATAGAGGAACCCGAAGAGAGCCAACACATTGAACTAGATGAAAGCTCTGTATTTCCAGTTCGTGCTGCACAGCGAGATTTATTTCGTAATAAAATCATTGAAACCAGAGAGCAGTTTGGTCTGCTGCTTTGCCCAGTTCGTTTATCATCTCTCGAAGTGCAAGGTGTTCGGAAATGGTTGAGTTCAGCGTCTGGCTCAATATCATCTGTATTAGCATCATTAGTGATGCTCACTGCGTTGAAAGAGCATGAAATTTTGGGGCTGCATGTTACTAATTTAACGACTGAAGTAGAGCCTCTAATGAGTGATGGAGCTGTGTATGGTGTGGTTGATCTTCAAGCACATGTCTACTGGCGTAGAGAGCTTGATGTCCAAAACCGCTTTAGTCCTTCAGAAGAAAACTTACCTTGGTTAAATAATCATCAGCAATGGTTAGCTTTACCCATCCCTGAGCTTTTTATTGGAATTATATCTGGGGTAGTGCTCCATTCAGATCAATGTACAGTTGAGACATGGTTGGATCTCAGTAATGAAAAACAAGCAAAGGAGTTTCTTAATCATGCCTGTAGAGAAATTCGAGAAATAGGGCAATTACAAAGGCCTATTAGTAGAAGGGAGCTTCGTTACTGGCTATTTGCTTGTGTTGCAGATCGGTTCGGACAACATGTTGCGTCGTTAATTTTTGCAAATAACAGTTTTTCTAACTCGACAAGGCACTACTACATGGCTGCGAGTGCAGAAGATCTTCAGCGGCTCTTTGTACAAGCCATCAACCCATTTACACCAGTTGATATGTCCAGTGCCCGAGATGTTGATCAAGCAGGGATGGTAGGATCTCGTCTATCTATTTCAGTGGCTCGTTTTAAACAACGATTAGCAAGTAAGGTGAGCGCTTTAAATGAATTGTTGCTGACAGTTAAAACGGAAAAAGACCTTGAACAGCTAAGATATATTTATAATTTGATCGCAGCTTATACAGTGACCATGTTCGCGTGTGCTACTAGTCATCGACGACACAATTCAATTTTTATTGAACACTCTTGTTGGAACTATGATTATTCACAGGTTCTTGTTGCTGATAAGATTTTCTTCGGTGAAAGTGCCGTTCGAATTATACCCGTTCCAGAAATGTTATCCTCACAAATCAGAAATTCTAAGGGGTGGGTTGAGCAAATTATTAAGCGCTTAATAGCTATACGACATCCTTTTTCTGAAATATTGATTGCGTCTTTATCCCGCAGAGGCAATACCCCTTTTCTTGGTGTTTGGGTGGGTGAGAATACGTTGACTACAGCTGGAACTTCGCAAATTTCAATGTGCTTAGGTGACGATTGGACACTTCCCCAAAATTGTATGCGACAGCTTTCTTATCAAGCCATGTTTCAGCAACCCCAATCATCTCAATATTTAGATCATCAAATGGGGCATGTTTCATCCGCTCTTAATTCTTTTCAGAACACATCGTTAAGAAGCTTGCATGATGATGAGAAGAATTCACATCGAGACTTTATTGGGAATAGTTTAAACGAACTTGGTTTTGTGAATTTGAGGCGTACCAAATTTAGTGGCATTGCAAAGCTTGATGCCACTTATTTTTTGCCAGAAACAATCAACGGTAATGACACTATAACGACTAAACAATTAGCGACAACCGCTCTAACTAGTGTTATGGCAGAGGTGAAAGCTACTAATAAATCAGTATATGAGCTTCTTGATGAAAAGCTTGCTGATCAACCATTTATACATGAAGAAGCGTTGAAACAATTAGAAGCCTTAATGATCGATGAGAATGGCAATCAGTTAGATGATGAAACCTTTGAGCGTTTACTCAAAGGTGTATATTTCAAGAGCCCAAAAGTTGAAACGGTTTTTCCTTATAGAATGCACATGGCTGAGCATAGTCACCAAATTCTGTATGCTCAATTTATTGAGCTAGTTGCAGCTCTGTTTAATCAATATGAAGGTCTAGATAATGACTATTTAAAGTCGATATTATTAATATCTCTCATATTTGATGGGGAAAATACAGTCGCTGATTTTTTAAAAATAAAGACTGAGAAATCCTTAATCATTGAAAATATTTCCTATAAGAACCATTATTTAACTGGCGATATTGAGAAGAAGCCTATCATCTTTTCAGGCATTAGTAGTGTGCTATTGATTCTATTGTTGAATAAATCGGATTCAAGAAGTGTAAAGTTCAACATTGCACAACTTGATAAATGTCTTATCCTTCTAACTGGCCGAAAGCGTCAAAGCATTGCTGGAAATCTCCTAAACCTAATGCGTGACTTTGTTAATGTAGCTTTGCGCGAGCTTCAAGCTAATACCTGGAGTCTGGTTGGCTTGCTTAAACACATTAGTATTAATCCTCGACCAGGTGAAACTGGGGTTCTATTCGGGCTACGTCAAGGTACGGTTAAAACGAAACACTTATCTTTTCATGCCTTGATGCGTTTGATATCACCAATACAGTTTTTTACGCTTAACAGTACTCAGGAGCTAGCCTCTGTCCAAGAGAGGGCATTGGAAAAACGATCCTATAAAACGACTAAGGACAAATCGTTTTACAAAGCGTTTTTTAAAGAGTTACCGCAAGCACTTGATGAAGCAGATAACAATGCAAAGATGGGCATAAGAAGCTATTGGAATCATTTGATTAAAGATGGCAAGTCACGATCATCTGTTAGCGAGTTGGTAAATGACTCCAATTCGCTGCCTGAAATAATAGTATTGATTCTGTCCTGGCTACTTGAAGCGGCTTCTAGACATGGGCAGCGCGATACTGGGTTGCAGATATCGACAATAAAAACATATTTATCTACGATTGGTCCTGCGTTGTGTGAGCTATGCTCGAATACATCATTACTATCATTAGACTACGACGACCTTATTGATGTTTATCAAGGTGTGATTGACATGGGAGAGCCGACTCACACGCAATCCAGATCAAAACGTTTGATGGACTTTCATAAACAATGCCGACGATATTTTCCATTTCCCAAAGTAGATTGGCAAGATCTGGATGTGCCATTAGTCGATGAAGCAATTACTCGAAATATCATCACGCATGTGGAATACGAAAGGGCGTTTAATCTTCTAGAAAATGACCAATATCTAACCCCATCAGAGCAAGAATCTTGTCTTGCTGTTCTCATTATTAGTTATCGACTAATGACAAGACGTGGAGAAACTCGACGTCTAAGAGTAAACGACTGGTGTGTGCAAAGTGGTCTGTGTTCGGTGCGTAGTAATGTTTTTGGTAGTACCAAGACGGTTAAGGGGAATAGACGAATTCCTTACACTGTCTTAATGACAACAGATGAGCAAGAGCGAATTCACGGGTTCATTGAGAAAGCAAAGACGCAAAATGGCAATTCTCCATTATTTTGTGATTCATTGTTTCCAAACCGTATTCGAAGTATGGATAAAACATTCAATCGAGTAACAGAGGCCCTTCAACTGGCAACAGGTGATAAAAGTACGCGTCTTTATGATTGCAGGCATACGGGTATAAACTTTATTTCAACAGCATTGCAATTAAGTGATAGCCAGACAGATCCGATTGCCTTATCCATCAAGCGATGGTTGCCATGCGGTACTTTTGCAGAGTTTCAAGAGAGTTTTCGCCAAGCGACTATAGGCAACCCATCAACACGTCATGCCTTGTTACCAGCGTTGGCAATGATGGTCGGTCACAGTTCAGCGACAACCACCATCAGTAACTATATTCACCTGACTCATTATTGGAGATGGCTTGCGATAGAGCGAGAACTTAGATCTCTGAAAACCTTAGATAGCGGCTTACAAGCTCTTGTTAAAATGCCTAAAGCACAATTTTTCCGACAGAAAAACAAAACAGGTTTATCTGCTGCTTATTGCATACTCGAAGATTTAATAACAAAGGGCGCCACAGCAAATCTTATTAGTGAAGAGGGAAGCCACTTTCCAGAACTAGAGTTAAGTGATATTGCGCAAGATACTCTTACTGCGAGGCTGGTATCGATCAAAGACATTGAGCGGTCACTTAGAGTGCTGGAATACCTCAATGTGACCTCAGGTAGTAACGGTATTGATCTGAATGGTGAACAGGCCCAGTATGTGATTGAAAAGTCTGATTTAGAAACCAGCTTTGTGAGTCGTGTTTGGCAAGCCTATCAAGACACGTTAGAGAAAGATGTTGGCTATCGGGCTTTTTCCATTCCAGCTCGCCTCAATAATGTCGTGTTGCCTGATGCCTATCGTCCAAAAGCCGCTGAAGCATACCTATCTGACCCTGATTTTTGGGGACCCATAAAAGTATTACTTTCTCTTGATCAAACTACATTAAACCGTTTTTTATCCCTATGGGGGCACGCTTGGGATGCCTCAGACCGAGTGTGTAAAGTACCCGAAAATAAACGAGCGGAGTGGCAAGCTATTTTGGGGCGATTATCTTGGTATCCAGAGTTCAAGCCACAATCAGAGGTGAGAAGGCATCAGCATGGTATTCTAGTGAAATGTCATGAGTTAAGACTGCTAAGCAAGAATAGAGAAGAAGAGGGGGTGAGTATGTTGAAGCTAAGTCATGCCTTGTTCTTAATGACGTTACAGCAGAAGCTAGCATTGAGTTAATGTAACGTTAAAAAGACGGCTTGCTCATTGAAAGGAACAATAGCTTTCTTTGCTCATCTTTTCTGGATTAAACTTTATGAATGAGTGGAGGTATCTCGATATGATGAACACTTGGTTAGAAAGAAAACTTGAAGAAAGCTTCCTTTGTTTACTGCTATTGTCTCTTCCTGCTGCTTTCGCGGTTGGCTACTGTATTTTTTAAAGAAAATAATGTGATCGGAAGAGTTTTTAGGCGCCGCGAGGCGCCCACAGCAAAGCTGTGTTTGCTCTAATGTAGAAGGCAGTGCCCGAAGTGTTCCAAGGGGGAGATGCAGGGATGGCGCAGGTTACTGATAGAGATAATTTAGCTGGCGATAAAAGGCTATAGACTGCTTTGGGTTATCAATAAAAGACATTATCAAGTAATATACCTGTATTTTTTTCGCAAGGTAAAGTAGTTGCTATCCAGCGTTCATGCATCTTACTTTGCTTAGAACAAGTACCCCGTTTAGAACAAGGCGAAACACCGCCAATGGAGAAAATCCAGCTCATGGAACCGACAGAAGTAAACGCAGCATCGGCTAAACCTGTAAAAACCCCTTCAGCAAAAAAGAAACCCACTAAGAAAAAACCAAGCAAAGGCTTTGAAGAAACCTTATGGGATACCGCGAACCAATTGCGCGGCAGTGTTGAATCCTCCGAATACAAGCATGTTGTATTGAGTTTAGTGTTCCTTAAATTCATCAGTGATAAATTCGAAGCCCGTCGCCAACAAATGATGGACGACGGTCAAGAAGCCTTTATCGAGATGAAAGAGTTTTACCAGCAAGACAACATCTTCTATTTGCCCGAAGAAACGCGCTGGTCTTATGTAAAAGTGCGTGCCAAGCAAGACGATATCGCGGTGATTATTGATTCCGCCTTAGCCACCATAGAAAAGAACAACCCAAGTTTAAAAGGCGCACTGCCAGACAATTACTTCTCTCGCCAAAACTTGGAAGTAAAAAAGCTTGCGTCCCTTATCGACAGCATTGAAAACATCGACACCCTCGCCAACGAATGCGACACCACAGAAGAAGACCTAGTGGGTCGAGTGTACGAATACTTTTTGGGTAAATTTGCTGCCACAGAAGGCAAGGGCGGCGGCGAATTCTACACGCCAAAGTCTGTGGTGACCCTATTGGCACAAATGCTCGAACCCTACCAAGGCACAGTGTATGACCCTTGTTGTGGTTCTGGCGGTATGTTTGTGCAATCTTTGAAATTCGTCAAAGAGCACGAAGGCCGCAGTAAAGACATCGCCATTTATGGGCAAGAACTTACCTCGACCACCTACAAACTGGCGAAGATGAACTTGGCGATTCGTGGCTTGTCGGGCAACTTGGGTGAAAAGCCCGCAGACACCTTTTTCTCCGATCAGCACCCTGACTTAAAAGCCGATTACATCATGGCGAATCCGCCATTTAATCTAAAAGACTGGCGCAGCGAATCGGAACTTACAGACGATCCACGATTTGCAGGCTACCGTACGCCGCCAACGGGCAATGCCAACTATGGTTGGATATTACACATGCTCTCGAAACTCAGCGAAACCGGCACCGCAGGGTTTGTACTGGCGAACGGCTCCATGAGTTCGAACACGTCAGGGGAAGGGGAGATACGCCAGCAGCTAGTGGAAAACGACCGCGTAGAATGCATGATCGCTTTGCCGGGGCAGTTGTTTTACACCACACAAATTCCTGTTTGCTTGTGGGTTATCAGCAAAGACAAAACTGCGAACGCAAGCAAAGGTTTCCGCAACCGCGAAACCGAAACCCTATTCATCGACGCCCGTGAAATGGGCTCCATGATCAGCCGTGTACACAAAGACCTCACTGTGGATGATCTCGCGAAAATCGCCGACACCTTCCACGCCTGGCGCAGCAGCGATGAAGCCTTGAAACAACGCGTGGCAAGCGGCGACTGCAAAATCAGTGAATACCAAGACCTTGCAGGCTTCTGCAAATCCGCCACCATAGAAGACATCAAAACCAACGACTATGTACTCACACCGGGCCGTTACGTGGGCGCTGCTGAGATTGAAGACGACGGCATTCCCTTTGAAGTGAAAATGCGCGAACTCAGCCAAACCCTTTATAGCCAAATGAAGCAAGCGGAAGAGCTTGATAAAGCCATTCGCAAGAATTTAGAGGGGCTGGGTTATGGAGAGTGAGTGGCCGTTACAACCATTAGATAGTTTAGTCACGATTCATGACTCAAAAAGAAAACCTATAAAAAAATCAGAGAGAAAAGCTGGTCCTTATCCTTATTACGGTGCATCAGATATAGCAGATTATGTTGATAGTTATGCCTTTGATGGGCTTTATCTTCTTCTCTCTGAAGATGGTGATAACTTAAGAACTAGGAATACCCCAATTGCATTTACGGCAAGCGGTAAATTTTGGGTTAATAATCACGCTCATGTATTACAAGGATCTGATGATTTAGATACCATTTTTTTATGTTATGCATTGCAGTATGCAGAAATAGATAGCTATATTTCTGGTTCGACGAGACCTAAAATCACTCAGACAGACTTAAAAAAAATTCCTGTTAGAGCTCCTAGTATGAAAGTTAGGCATGCAATTGCGGAATTTGTATATGACTTTGATAACAAAATCTCCCTTAACCGCCAAATCAATCAAACCCTAGAACAAATGGCGCAGGCCTTGTTTAAATCGTGGTTTGTGGATTTTGATCCTGTGATCGACAACGCTTTAGATGCAGGCAACCCCATTCCAGACGCCTTGGCCGAACGTGCCGCATGTCGCCAAGACGCTCGCGCCAGCGATGACTTTCAACCTTTACCAGATGATGTACGACAACTTTTCCCCAGTGAATTCGAAGAGAGTGAACTTGGGTGGATTCCGAAAGGGTGGAATGATGTAACGCTTCATGATTTAGTCGAATCAAAGTCTGTTACTTATCCTCTTAAAAGTGTTAAGGAAGTTGTGTTCTTAAATACTGGAGATATTGAAAATGGCCAATTTTTACACAGAAATATCTCTAAAGTAGACGGTTTACCAGGGCAAGCAAAAAAATCCATTAAGGAAAAAGATATTTTGTTTAGTGAAATACGCCCAAAAAATAAACGCTTTGCCTTTGTTGATTTTAATTCAGAGCAGTATGTTGTTTCTACAAAATTAATGGTTTTAAGAGCTAAAGCTGGAATCGAACCAGAGCTGCCATATTTCTTACTGACATTAGAAAAAACAACAGATGAGCTTCAGCGTATTGCAGAATTACGATCAGGTACCTTTCCACAAATAACATTTTCTGAACTGGCGTTTATTAATTTTAGCCTGCCATCAAACATGGCTTTAATTGAGAAGTTTGTTTCTCAAACATTAAAGCCTTTTTATAGGAGAGTATCTCAGTTAGCAGTCGAAAATAGTTCGTTAGAGTCACTTCGTGACACCTTACTCCCCAAACTCATTTCCGGTGAGTTACGTTTGGATTCTGTCGAAGTTGAACAGGCCAAAAGCCTGCTTGATGGTGAGTAAAACGAGACAGTCAATGGGCAATACAACGCCAAATATAGAAGACTATTTGGTGTTGTATTACCGCCGGTAATTGAATAACGTTTTTTCGCTATTGCGGCAAGATGTGCGCAGGCTAGAGTATGTATCTTAATCAATTTTTTACTGACTACGACGAGACCATCACCCAATCTTTAAATATTGACCCATTAGGCATGACCATGATTTGGTCGAGCTTGGGTCAAGCCATTTTCAATAATCGTGTGAGCTCAATTTCGAATGATGTGCGCAATTACACGCTCAATCTCGTGCATCATTATGTGATAAAAACCTTAGTCGACAGTGTTGATGCCAAGTTAAGCGGCGAGCTAGAGAAGGTCTATGGACAAATAGACAGCTTGGCTTTTAAGCAAACGTGTTTGATATTTCTCGAAAACGTTTTTGTCTTTTCCATGCTGGCCGCAGAATCGGCAGAAGATGTGCAAACACAAGGCATTTTGGGGGCATCAAAAGCACGCTTAAAGATTTCTCAAAATACGACCAAACGCATACCCAAAGCACCCCTTATTTTCACCCGAGACTCGCAAGAGCAGCTTTTGGTTCGACAGCTGACCTTAGGTGTCAGTGGCCGATATAAAACCCCTTTTATCGAATTATCCTTTTTTGACAAAGCGCTTCGTTATCATCAACCCCACTCTATTCCACAATGGGAAAACGCCCAGGCGTTTATTGTCTCTCATAAGGGGTTGCGCCAATTGGCTGAGACATCTGTTTCGTTTCTAAAAGCATTCATCAAACAAAACCATTTTAAACCCCGTGTGAGTTGGCAAGACATTCCCGAAGCCATAAAGCGCCAGTATGTTGAATGCTTTGCTTCTTCTGAAGTGGTGGGAAGTTACAGCAAAGACTTTTGGTTGAAGGTGACGGCGCTGGATCAAAAAGCCTCTGGTTCGCTTTATCAGGCCATTAGTGAGTTGGGCAGTGACCATTCTTCTGCTCAAGTGTATTTTGAGCGCGCTCTTCAGCTAGAAACCGATGATCAAGAAAAGAAGAGGCTCAATGATATTTGCCAAGTGGAGCCTTTTCTCGCGGAGTGTGAGCTGTTGTTTACCGTATTGATGAGTCAAAAGCTTCAGACAGAGAAAGAGGTTTACGATACCTACTGTGGTTTAAAACGAAATGTGAGTTCAATCATCACGCTTGCACGAGGTTTAGCGACTCTTGATGTGAAATGGTCAGATTCTGCTAGAAAGCGTTATGAAACATTGCTCGAAATGAGAGAGCTGGAAGGTAGTGACGCACAGGCGAATATGACGGTGCTGGTGGATAAACTACTCCAATATCACCACAATATTATGGCGCAGAGAGGGCAGAGCCCTTGGGTCGAAAAAGATCGTCAGGGAAATTATCGGTGTCATGTGGCGCTTCGAAGTCTTCCCGAGCCAGAGAGAAGGCCGTATAAATCTTGGTATCATAGGTATTATCTTGACCAATTTAGCCAGTTAATTCGCGGCTTAGAAGGAAAGGGTCATGACGCAAACATTTAAAATGACGGATGCCTTAAAGCAGCAAGTTCAAGATTTAGGGACGCTAAAATATGCTTGGTTTACCTCTTTTAATCTAAATGTGGACTTTTTCGAACGCCACGTTTTGTCTACGCTGTTGGAAATGGAGCCTCCTCGAAGTCGGATTGATTTTGAGCTGATGCAGCAAAAGCTTAATGGTTCCGTATTAGACAATAGAAAAGCGGGGCCTAGTATTGATGTTAAAGTGTTTGCTGATCAGAGAATGTACGATGCCAATGACGTTAAGCGCACGGCAATAGAGGTGTATGGCGTTGCTCCGGTTTCCATGACTGGCGTGAGGAAAAGTCGTCTGGATAAGAGTTCTTTATTCCACCCCAAGGTGATCTTTCTTCAGGACGATCAGGGAAAAGCTATTTTAGGGGTAGGCAGCGCCAATTTAACGCAAAGTGGTTGGTCAACAAACCAAGAAGTCTTTTCTTTTCATCAGGTCGAATGTGCCCATCAAGCAGAGGCAATACGATGTTTTTTTAAACCACTCTTCAAATTTAATGCTATCAAACACCCATTTAAGTTTGGAAAAACGTTAAGAAAGGCGCCAAGCCCATCCGATTGGTATTTTGTGCATACCTTTTTGAATGCGGAGCGTGGCTCTGAACACACTTCTCTTCTTGGGCATCTTTTGAATGAGCCAAATACAAAGGAACTTGTTGTCTGGTCGCCTTACTTTCCGAGAGACTTAGCTGGGTTTATAGACCGCCTTCGAGGCATCCATTCCAGTGAGGAGTTGACCGTGTGTTTGATTCCAGATTTGGTTGAAAATAAACAAATGCGTACGGAGTGGTCTTCTTCCTTAAATGACCAGATTAATGATCAGCAATTACGGTTTTATCGAAACCCTGTTCAGCCAGATGAACGCAGCGAGCTATGCCACGCTAAGGTCTGGATGACGGAGCACAAATTGGCTATTGGTTCTTGGAACTTTACGGCTCCGGGTTCCAATATTGCACTTGAAGAGGGCGAATCTGGTCATGTGAATGTGGAGGCCGGTGTGGTGTTTAACCATACCCAGCCATTAACGGATGTGCTGAAAGAGTCTTTGACTATTGGTGAAGGTAACTTCATGGAAAGCGTAGAGCTAAATGCGCATGCCCTTGAGGTGGCTGAACTTTTGCCTGTCAATGTGAGAGTGTCATTTGATTGGGAAACACTGACTTACAATTTAGCCGCTGAAAAGGTGGATAAGAGCCAAGTTTTACAAAGCGTAGAAATACGCTTGCCTGATATTATCGGGCCCATATCTTTCGTCTTTGAGACGGATGGCGCTGCTCTTGAACTTAATAAAACGTTGACGGTTGAACCAAGCGAATTACTGGTTAATCACACTTATGAGTTGATCATAAACAGCGATCAACGATACCGTTGTTTCATTGTTGAACACAATAGTGTCATGCGTCGTGTGGAGCAGTTTGACTCGTTAGATGAAATTTTTGACTGTTTAATCTCTGGTCAACCGCTTGTGAATCACCCAAATGCCTCATTGCGAGAGAGCATTTTAAACAATGACCACGATCTGCTCATTGAGCAAGAAGCAGGCTCTTTGGGCTCCCAATCCGCCCCTTCGGCGTTAAGTTATTTCCGAATGTTTCAAGCGATGCATGAATACGAGAAGCGCATTCAGTTGTCGAAGTCAGACGTCATGATTGAGCAGTATGGCTTTGTCATTCCTGGGTGTCTCATTGAGATGAAGAACAGAATCGAGACAGAGCTAGACCGAGAGATGAATGTGTTCAATTGGTATATGGCGCAGGAGTTTAATCGATTAATTAAGTTGGCTAAGTGTAAAGCGAAAGCACCAAGCTTAGAAAAGCGCTTAAGTTCGCTTAGTCTCCGCGACTTGGATAAAGCAAAGGACATAGGCAGTCATAAATATCGTAAATTGATCAAGAAAAAGAGTGATTATGTCACTATCTAATTGGGCAAGGATTACCCCTCAAGAAGTATCAAAGCAGATGAGTTTTGTAGAAGGCGATAAAAGCTGGGCATACAAAGCGGACCAAAACCATTCTATGGCGGCCAAGCAAGCAGAGGGTGTCGCTTACTTATGTCGATTATTGCATCAGCACGGTCTTGCCTTACTCGCTGATGAAGTGGGCATGGGAAAAACCTTTCAAGCCATCGGGATTATTCGCCTGTTACAGCAAGTAAAACCGGATGCCAAAATATTGGTGATTGCCCCCAATAAAGGTCTCTGTATTCAATGGATAGGGGAGTTTGATACATTCGCGAAAAGTCATTGGCGCGGAGGCAGTACAGAGCCTCTTAAGATTGCAGAGCCTCAATCCCAGCTTGAAGATATGGTTAACTTGATCGATAAAGAGCATCATGTTTACTTTACGACGATTCATTCTTTTAGTGGCTTAGCGGACAGTGAAAACGGAAAAATTGCGCAGGCAGAGAGCAAAGCTAAAGCGCTAAATAACCGTGTGATGGAGGCTTTAGGCGGGGAAGGGTTTGATCTTTTAGTGATCGATGAGGCCCATTATTTACGAAATATAGAAGGCGGCTCGCAAAGAGTGGCCGCTGCAAAAGCGTTTTTTGGCGAAGGGGACGAAGCGCTGGCAAAGCAAGTGTTGCTGATGACAGCGACGCCCACCCATTCATCGGTAAATGATGTCGCCAATATCCTTGGTTATTTTGCCCCTGACAGTGAATTGAAAAACAGTGAAACACAAGCGCCTTATGATGCATCAGACCTGTTAACAAGGTACGGATTAAGACGGCACCGTCTTTTAGAAGGCGCTAGTGGTCGTCATTATGCTAAACAACATTATCGTAAAGAGACTGTACTCCCTGTTTCTTTTTCTGGGAATCAGAACGCAGAGCTCTTCTTCGGGCTTTATCAACGGGAATTAGTAAGGAAAGTTCAAGGCAAGGGAGCTAATCGACAGTTTCTCTATGGTTATCTTGAAGGGTTTGAATCCTTTGGTGAGGATAAAGATCAAGCTGATAAAGCTAAACAAGAGAAAAAAGAGAAGCAGGACAAAGAAAAGACTAATAGTGCGTTTAAGAAAGCGGCAGATACTGAGCTTCTGGCTTGTTTGAGTCGAGAATATTATGAATATTATGAATGTTTTGGAGCGTTTCCAGAACATCCAAAATACAAAGCCTTAGTGGATCATTTTGTTCCAAATCAACTGAATCACACAAAGCTGGATAATATTAAACACCTTGTATTTGTTCGTCGTATCCCTTCTGTTAGGGAGCTTACTAAGCGGGTTAATTCACGTTATGACAAGGTATTTGGCGATCAAATATCCGAGGCACTTAACTTAAGCAAGGCTCAAAAGCAAGAATGGCAGAGTACTCAGTGGAGTCGGGTTTGGCTGAACAATCAGTTCAATAAAGAGAATGATCCTACCGGACAAGACGCTCTTACAGATGAAAAAGAAGATGGCGCCGATCTTGATCAGTCGAATAACAGCGATAACTACTTACGGTCACGGATCACCGAATTGTTCGTTGTTAAAAAGCGTGATGAAGAAAATCTGCAGGAAACTCAGAACACGGTGTGTACGAATATCGCGCTGCGCTTTAGAAAGCCTGAAAGTATTTTTTCTATGTTTTTGGAACCCGCTTTGGATTATCTGGAAGAAGATTACCCCTATTTTTGGGAGGCTCAGAGTGGTCAGAGTAAGCGAGCGATGTACGCGACAGCGGCACATCACCAGCGTGCTGAGCGGTATTCGTTTAACGTGACTGATTCTAAGGGCAATGAGAAAAAGGAAGAAGAGCCACTGCCTACTATCTGGAAGTACTTAGTCAATAAGTTGAACGATAAAGAAAAAAGTACACTAAATAGCTGGGACCCATCGACCAAAGAAAACTTTTCGAACTATTTTAAAGCCGGTGTGTTGTTTGCCAGCCCCGTTATGATCGAGCTTTTTTGTTGGCTATATATATTTGATAACGATGTAAGTTTGCATAAGCGTGGTGAAAGTGCCCAACAGCGTTATAAGCGCTTCATCAAAGATTTTTCTGAGAAACTGTCAAAATCAATGCTTCTGTGGTATTTCAAAGCGGCACTGACAACGTTTGAAGATGTGTGTAGAAAGGTTGCTCGTGTGGCGTTAGATAACATAGAGAATGACTGGCATGAGCTTAAAGCGCACAGCTCTCCTGCAGCCTATGCGAGTGGTGAAAGCTCTAATAGAGAAAATTTACAGCTTGGGTTTAATACGCCTTTTTATCCGAATGTGCTGGTGGCGACGTCGGTTTTTCAAGAGGGTGTCAATTTACACCTTCAATGTAATGAGGTGCATCATTATGGCCTGGCTGGCAGCCCAGGGAGTCACGAACAACGCGTAGGTCGTATAGATCGCTTATTCGGCAAAGTGAATCGCCAGTATAAAGATCAACAGCAAAGTGAATTGAGAATAAACTTTCCGTATTTAGAGCATTCCTTTGATGAAGATCAGCTAGCTTCTTTCCTAGAACGTAAAGTGAAGGCTGAAAGTAAATTAGACAAATGCTTAATGGATGACACTGATTCACGAATAGGGACAGAGAAGTCGTATGAATGGAAGTCTTACTTGAAACAACCAGAACGGACAGAAGACAGTACCATTGAAGATCCGTATCCCGCGATATTTTCTGAAGAGAAAGAGTAATAAAAGAGTATTTCAAAAACGATGTAAAATATCGCTTACGACGAGCGGTTAAAAGGCTTGCCTGGCGTAGTGTAAAGTGAGACTGTAAATACGCAGTACGAACAAGGACATAGAGGGAATTTTTAGGCATGGTTGCAGTGGTTCGCGACATTAAATTTACCGAAGCAAGATTAGAGCAAGCTATTATCGAGTTACTCGGTGAGCAGGGCTATCCCCATGTTCTGGGTCAGGACGTGGCGCGAAACGAGCCGTCTCAAGTATTGATTCTGGACGATCTACGACGTTATCTGTCTAAGCAGTATCAGCAAGACGGCATTACGCCCAGCGAAATCGAATCCATTATTCGTCAGTTACAGAGTTTACCCGCCAGCGACCTTTACCGAAGCAACAAAACCTTTTGTCATTGGTTAGCAAATGGTTTTTTGTTTAAACGAGAAGACCGTAACCAAAAAGATTTGTACATTGAGTTGATCGACACACAGCAACTTAATGCCGCTCTCGCTCAATTATTCAACGTATCAGAGACGTTGGCCGACGAGGCTGATTTACAACAAGTCGCTGATCCTGTGCCGCCTTATTTCCTTTCTCCGTCGAACGTATCTTCTGACTCGAATGTTTATAAATTAGTGAATCAACTTGAAATAGAAGGCGTCGATGGGCAAATGCGCATTCCCGATGGCATTTTATATGTGAACGGTTTGCCGTTGGTCGTGTTTGAGTTTAAGTCTGCGGTACGAGAAAAAAGCGCTTCGGTTTATGATGCGTGGAAACAAATTTGTATTCGCTATAAACGCGACATTCCACAACTCTTTGTTTATAACGCCTTTACCATCATCAGTGATGGCGTGAATAATAAGCTTGGTAACCTGTTTGCGCCTTACGAATATTATTATGCGTGGCGCAAGGAAACTGGCTTTGAATCTGCCGAAAAAGACGGCATTAATTCCCTTTACACCATGATCCAGGGTTTGTTCAACAAGACGCGATTATTGGACGTGGCGAAGAACTTTGTCTTCTTTCCCGACACCACGAAAAAAGAAATCAAGGTGTGTTGTCGTTACCCTCAATATTATGCGGCTCGCAAGCTGTATTTTAATATTTTAAAGGAACGCAAGCCCCAAGGCTCAGGTAAGGGCGGCACTTACTTTGGTGCGACAGGCTGTGGCAAAAGCTACACCATGCAGTTCTTGTGTCGTTTATTGATGAAGAGCATCGACTTTGAAAGTCCCACCATTGTCTTAATCACGGATCGTACCGATTTGGACGATCAGCTTTCTAAGCAGTTTGAAGACGCTACTAACTACATTGGTGACGACACCATTGTGTCGGTCAGCAGCCGTGAAGATTTGCGGGCTAAGTTACAAGGTATCAAGAGTGGTGGCGTGTTTCTGACGACCATCCATAAGTTTACCGAAGACCTGCAATTACTCTCTGAGCGCACCAATATCATTTGTATTTCAGACGAAGCTCATCGTTCTCAAGTGAATCTCGACAAAAAAACCGTGATCAAATACAGCGAAGGCAAAGCCATTTCGATGAAAGAAACCTACGGCTTTGCCAAGTATTTGCACGACTCTTTGCCGAACGCCACTTATGTAGGTTTCACCGGCACGCCCATAGACGCCACGCTGGATGTATTTGGCCAAGCCATCGACAGCTACACCATGACCGAAGCGGTGAACGACGAAATCACGGTTCGCATTGTCTACGAAGGCCGCGCCGCGAAAGTCTTTTTGGATAATAGCAAATTAGCGGAAGTTGAAAAATACTACGACGATTGCGCCGCAGAAGGCTCCAGTGAACATCAAATAGAAGAGAGTAAAAAAGCCTCGGCCAATATGAATGCGATTCTGGGCGACCCTGACCGCATTGACGCCTTGGCGAAAGACTTTGTTTTCCATTATGAAAGCCGAGTGAACGAAGGTTCTTCTATTAAAGGCAAAGCCATGTTTGTCTGCTCGAACCGTGAGATTGCCTATGATTTTTATAAAGCGGTTAAAGCACTGCGACCAGTTTGGTTTGAAAAACGCCAAACCGCCGATGAGGTTGAGTTAACTGAGAAAGAACAAAAAGAGCTTATGTCTCTGGAACGGGTGCAAATGGTAATGACCCGTAACAAAGATGACGTAGCCGAGATGTATCAGCTGGTCGGGACAAAAGATCATCGCAAAGAACTGGATCGCCAATTCAAAAATGCGAAATCCAATTTCAAAATCGCCATCGTAGTGGACATGTGGCTTACTGGGTTTGACGTGCCAGAGCTAGATACCATTTACATTGATAAGCCGTTACAGAAGCATAATTTGATTCAAACTATTTCTCGGGTAAACCGTAAGTTTGAAGGCAAAGAAAAAGGCTTGGTGGTGGATTACATCGGCATTAAATCTCGTATGAATCAAGCCTTGGCCATGTATTCCAAAGCCGACACAAGCAGTTTAGAAGATGTGAATTTGTCGGTCGTGGAAGTAAAAAACCACTTGGATTTACTCAAGCAAATGTTTCACAGCTTTGATGTTTCACCGTATTTTAGTGACGAGCCACGTTTGCAATTGGAGTGTTTAAACCAAGGGGCCGAATTCGTCTTACAAACCAAAAAGGGTGAAAACCGTTTTATGGGCTTGGTTAAGCGTTTAAAAGCCGCTTACGATATTTGCTGTGGCAGTGATCGTATTGATCAAACCGAACGCAACCTGATTCATTTTTATATCTCCGTGCGGTCTATTGTCTTCAAATTAACCAAAGGCGACGCCCCCGATACTGCGCAAATGAATAACCGCGTAAGAGAACTAATCGCCGAAGCACTTAGAGCGGATGGGGTGGAAGAGATTTACACCATTGGCGAAGACAAAGCCGACGCCATCGATATTTTCGATGAAGAATATTTAGCGCGGATCAATAAAATCAAACTGCCTAACACCAAGATTCAACTGCTGCAAAAAATGCTGCAAAAAGCCATTAGTGAATTTAAAAAAGTGAACCAAGTGAAAGGCATCGACTTTTCCTCACGTTTTGAAGCCTTGGTAGAACAATACAACGAACGCCGAGAAAACGATGAACTCAACGGCGAAGAGTTCGACACCTTTAGCCAAGAAATGACCGACATGATCTACGACATGGCAAAAGAAATGGGCTCCTTTGCTGACCTCGGAATCGACCTAGAAGAAAAAGCCTTCTTCGACATCTTAGAACACATGCAAAAGAAATATGACTTTAGTTATGATGCTGGCAAAATGCTTGAACTCGCTAAAGCCATGAAAGTCATCGTCGACGATGTCTCCAAATACCCAGACTTTGCCAAACGCGATGATATTAAAGCCACACTCAAAGTTGATTTAATACTGCTGCTACATAAATACGGATTCCCTCCCGTCGCCAACGACGACGTGTACAAAAGCGTGTTAGAGCAGGCGGAGAACTATAAAAAATACAATTCGAATTAGTATGACCGTTTCAATATTAGGTATAGCACTCGAAAGAGTGTGGGGGATGAATAGGTATTTTTAGTATGTTGAAGATTGAAGATTTAATTTTTAAAGAAATCAAAAATAACCCACATATTAAAGCTAGAGATATAGCCAAAAAGCTATCTCTTGATCGTAAGCTTGTTAATAAATACCTTTATGGTCAATTGAAAGATAAAGTTTTGAAAAGTTCAGATTTCACATGGTCTTTAAAAAATATAAACCAAAAGGAATTCAAGAAAGGAATGGAGAATATGTCGAATACTCAGGAGGACTCTAATTTTTCATTCGATTCCTTGCAGGCTATTAGAAATAGATTGTTAGACCTTACTGGGCGAAACAGACTGCTTAATTTTAATCATGGCAAATCGGGATTTATAAGAGTTGTAGATGAAATGCCGGATCAATTAGCTTCTAATATACTTGAAGGTGATTCTTTTACTTTTATACCTGTTGCGGAACCATTGCGAGAAGAATTAATTGAGAATGGATATATCCTTATTGATGATAGCCAAGAGGTAAAAGTAAAAGCTGATCCAAGTGCTAAAGAATGGGCAAAAGTCAAAGGGTTTAATACAAGCTATGAGCTGCCATTAAGTATTAAATCTAAAGATTCAAAGCATAACGATACCAATATCCAATCGCTTCTTTATCCACGAGAGCTAGAAGCACAGTTACGTAACATTCGAACCAAGGCAAATACTGCTATTGAAGAAACTGGCGCAAATATCCTTTATTTAGCATTTGGCTTTCTTGAGTGGTTTGAAGATGAAAAATCAAACGTAAAAAAACAAGCTCCATTGTATTTGATGCCGGTAAAAATTGATAAAGCTTCATTAAATAAAGATCTTGGTACATATACTTACACTATTGAATACACAGGCGAAGATATAATTTCAAATTTATCTTTGAGAGAAAAGCTAAAACATGATTTTCATCTTGAACTGCCGGAATTAACGGTAGACGTTCTACCAGAAGAATACTTAAAGAATGTTGAAAGCCAATTTTTACAACATAAACCTAAATGGAAGGTTAAGCGTTTTGCTACGCTATCTATGTTCGATTTCGGAAAGTTATTAATGTACTTGGATTTAGATCCTGCTCGCTGGCCTGAAGGTGCGAAAAACATTCAAAACCACTCAATTCTTAAAAAGTTCTTTGCTAAACAAGGTGTTGATGATGGTAATGGAAGTAACACAAGTTTCGGTGAAGAGTATCTAATAGATAAGCTTGATGATGTACATCAACAATATCCATTAATAGACGATGCAGATAGCTCACAGCACAGTGCGTTGGTTGATGCTATTCAGGGAAAAGACTTAGTTATCGAAGGTCCTCCAGGCTCTGGTAAATCTCAAACCATTACTAATTTAATCGCAGCGGCTATCTCTCAAGGTAAGAAAGTACTTTTTGTTGCTGAGAAAATGGCTGCACTTCAAGTCGTAAAATCTAGACTGTCTAGAGCTGGTTTAGGTGATTTTTGTCTAGAACTACACAGTCATAAAACACAGAAAAAACAAGTATATGAAAATATAGCCAAGCGAATAAACAACCAAGATGATTATCGTTACCCGTCAACAATTGATATTGATATCCAAATGTATGAAGAGAAAAAAGAAGCATTAACTCGTTATGCAAATTTGATCAACAGCACATGGAAAAACACAGGGAGAACAATTCATCAAATCTTTTCTACAGCAACACGGTATCGTGAAGAATTCGCAAATATTTCGTTAGAAGATATTAAGCCTGATCACATTAATGGCCAAAGATTCGATGAAATATCATCAAGAAGAACTACAGATGAACTTAAGAAATATACTGATGTTTTTGATGAGGTGAAAAAACAATTCGGTTCAGAGGCTGAGTTATCAGACCATCCTTGGTTTGGTGTCTACAATAAATCAATCCAGCTATTTGATTGTGATGATGTATGCAAGCTGTTGGTTGCTTGGAATAGCACTATTGCTGATTTAGAAGAATCAGTTAAGCCATTTAATGAACAACTTAACAGCGATATAGTGAATGATATTAGCTCATTGAAGCAAGTATTAGCTGACAGTAATAAGATACCTAAACTAAAAGGTTCGGAATATCTTCAAGCTCTAAAATTAATAACCGATCAGAAAGCCAATGAATTAACCGAATACATCAAGCGATTTAAAACGACATCTGCGCAGTTAGAGTCGTTGAAAGAATTATTTGAGCTAACCGTTTTAAGCGAAGGTGAAAGCCTAGAGCACTTTACAAAATCGAATCAAAATTTACAAAAAGAGTGTAAAAATCTCGAATTAAAGCTAACTAATATTTTTCAACAGTTGCAGCAGCTTAAAACATTAAGAGACGTAAGTCTTTCGCTTTCAGATGATTTAAAAACATTAACTGAGCAAGACACCAGCTTATCTAACTTATTATCCTCATCGTATAATGGCTTTTTAGAATGTAAGCAGTATTTTGAACATATTAACGCCCTTGATATCACGTTAATATCTAGAAGGCATGAGCTATTTGATAATGAACTTTTAGACCGTCACCTAGCTAATTTAGAAGAGCTTCTTCCTAAAATTCAACCTCTACACAAGAGCTTAGAACAACACTTTAACCTAGAAAATTTACCTACAGAAAATGAACTAAAAGAAATTGATAGCATTATGAAAAATGCAGGAATTTTCTGTTGGTTTAGTAGTGAGTGGCGAGCAGCTAAATCAAAACTGCTTATGTATGCTAAGGGTTTGAAGCCTAAAGCTAAAAAGTTAGTACCATTTATTGCTAGCTTAACAGCGTATCGAGAGTTGATAGATCAATTAAACAAAGAATCCGCTTACCAAACTTTGCTACAACATGAGTTTAAAGGGATTGATACACCAATAGCTGAAGTCATCAGCCTTAGAGCGTGGTATAAAGATATTCGTGCCTCGTATGGTGTAGGCTTTGGTAACAAAGTGTCTTTTGCTAATTCATTATTTTCTATCGAGAGTGAATTATTTAAAGGGTTAAAGCATTTAGCTGCATCAAAATCACTTGCAGAATTCGAGCAGTTTTCTCAATTGTTTCCTCAACTTGAAAGTGTTTTTTCTCATCCATTATTTGACGATAAAAATACAGATTTGTCAGCAGATGTTGGTATTTCATCGTTTGTTGATGAACTAGAAAGCGATATTAGAACTTTACAATTCTTATCTAAGAAAGACTTTACTTTAAGTCAGTTAACAAAATGTATTGAACAAGTTTCAACTTTAGTGAGTGCAGAGCATGTACTTAATGAGAATGATATTGTTCGAGAGTTATTTGATGAAAGTACTCAATTATCAATTAGAAATGATTCTAGAACGCAACTCATAAAAATAGAATCTACATTAGAACTAAGTAGAGCAATTAATTTTCTCGAATCAGAGCCTTTAAAAGAGTACTTATTAAGTAATGTTAGCAGTGAAGCACTTCAGATAATTAAGGGGAATTTAGAAAATATTTCAATTGTGTTTAATAGCTATCAACATACATTACAGGAGTTTTCTCACAAAGTTGATTTGGATGAGAATGCCTGGTTTAAAGGCACAAATGGTAAATTAACGCTCATGCAAGAACGTAATAACAAAGCCATTAGCCAACCTCGCTGGTTAAGTACTTGGGTAGACTTTATAAGAATAAGATCATCCTTATCAGATAAAGGATTAGAAAATTTATTACATAACACCGAAATTGGTGCTTTAGATTTAGAAAATATTGAACAAATCTATGTTTACTCAGTATTTGATATTCTAGCCAGAGAAATCATAAATGAAAATGAGGAGTTAGCTTATTTTTCAGGAGCCGACCAAAATGCAATTCGTAAACAATTTAGAGAATACGACAATAAGCTAAAAACATTACAACAAGAGAAAATAGCTTATCAAGTCGCACAAACCGGCGTGTCTAACATCGTTTCTGGTATTTCTAGCGGCAAGGTTTCTTCTTACACAGAAATGGGGCTTATCAATAATGAGGTGAACAAAAAAACTCGTCACGCACCGATAAGGCAACTAGTTAGACGAGCAGGTAAATCTTTAGTGGCTTTAAAACCCTGCTTCATGATGGGGCCAAATTCAGTAGCGCAATACCTAGCACCTGGGGAATTAGAGTTTGACTTGGTTGTGATGGACGAAGCATCACAAATTAAACCTCAAGATGCTTTAGGTACTATTGCTAGAGGTAAACAATTAGTTGTTGTTGGCGACCCTAAACAGTTACCACCAACTAGTTTTTTTGACAAAGCAGTTGATAACGATGATGAAGATACCACAGCGATAGAGCAATCAGAAAGCATCCTTGATGTCTCTTTTCCTATGTTCCATGCTCGTAGGTTACGTTGGCATTATCGCTCGCGTCACGAAAGCTTAATCGCCTTTTCAAACCAAGAGTTTTACGACAGTAACTTAGTGGTATTCCCATCACCATCAAGTAAAAGTGATGAATTTGGTATTAAATTTACTCATGTAAAAAGTGGTCGCTTTGTAAATCAGCATAACATTGAAGAAGCGAAGGTGATTGCCGAAGCAGTGAGAAATCATTTATTGCATCGCCCACATGAGTCGTTAGGTGTGGTTGCTATGAGTTCAAAACAGCGAGAGCAAATAGAGCGTTGTGTGGAAGAACTATCTAAAGATGACCCTCAATTTAGAGATGTACTGGCGGATAACGCTAATACAGATGAAGCATTATTCCTTAAAAACCTTGAAAATGTGCAAGGTGATGAAAGAGACGTGATCTATATTTCATGCACCTACGGTCCTCAAGAAGCAGGTGCGGCTCAAATGCCACAGCGTTTTGGCCCAATTAATTCAGCCGCAGGTGGTAGACGCTTAAACGTCTTATTTACCCGTTCTAAAAAACGTATGCATGTTTTCAGTTCGATGACCGAAGGGCATATTGTCGCCTCAGAAACATCAAGCCCCGGAGTGAAAGCGCTGAAAAGCTTTTTAAGCTTTGCCCAGACTGGCAAACTTCAACAGCAAAAACATACTGGCAAACAGCCAGATAGCGATTTTGAAATTTCAGTGATGAACGCCCTAAAACTTGAAGGGTTCAATTGTGTGCCACAAGTTGGGGTTGCCGGTTACTTTATTGACCTAGCTGTACAAGATCCAGGGCAGCCTGGCCGATATTTAATGGGCGTGGAATGTGATGGAGCAACATACCACTCTGCTAAATCTGCTCGTGATAGAGACAGATTGCGTCAGTCGGTATTAGAAGGTTTAGGTTGGAATATTAAACGAATTTGGTCAACCGACTGGTTTAAAAACCCGCAGGCTCAATTAAAACCGGTTATTGAAGCACTTCATCAGCTAAAAACTGAAGTACCTGAACATGCAGAAATAGAATCTGAAGTAGAAGATATTGAAAGTGTTATCGAGCACGAGAGCCAGGTATTAGACGAACTAGATAGGTTTATTCAAACAAATGATTTATTAGAGGACAAACTTCAAAAGTTTGCTGAGGAAGTTATCCCTACTACCGATGAAGTGCCTTTGGCAAGTAGGCTGCTAAGACCTGCTATGATAGCCGCTTTATGTGAATTTAAACCTATTTCAAAAAGTGAATTTCTGGAGCTAATACCTTCATATCTCCGTACAGCTACATCTAACAAACATGGAGGATATCTTGAGCAAGTACTCAATCTTATTGCTCAAGATGAAAAGGAAATTTAGAGATATGTAATATTTAAGCCTAAACTGAAGTGTATAAACTGCGTAGATATCAATCTACGCAGGCTTTGAATTTTACTTTTAATCGCCAATTAATCTCTTTTCCCATATTTTGAAAGGAGTCTGGTTCTTAAGTTGGATTAATTCCTTGCCTACGATTTCAATATTGAGGTTTTTATAAACCTTAGCTGTGAGATCAACGCAAAACTCATAATCGTTAGTATTTGAGTGTTGCTGATAAAGCTCTAAGCTACTGTAATAATTGGTTTTTTTGTTGAAATGCTGTACTAATTTTAAGCAATGCTCCTTAATTTGGATGTCAGTGATGGCGTTTATACGTTCGAATAATGATAAATAAATTTTATTGTTTGGCTTTACAGTCTGGCTTTTATTTAAAAAAGTTATTTCAGAATTTAGTGTGTTATTAGTCACTGACTCATACCACGCTAAGTAAAAAAAGTACCCATGTTTATAGTTCTTTACAGCAGCCTCAAGCATGATGTAGTCGTTTACCTTTTTTTCTAGCCGCTGAAAATTATCACCAAGTAGACGGAGCTCTAATTCACCAGTTCCTTCAATATCGGTGATAATTGCTACGCGCTGGGGGTAATTGCTTTCATTATGAATGACGTTTAACTTTTTCAAAAAATAACACCCCTTGAATCGGACTAGATTACTAATATCATCTAAATCTGGTTGGGTGGCGGAGCGAGCTTGTAAGTTACGCATGACGAATCTCCAATTTGGTGTTTAGTAATTTTTCCATGGCACTGCCATCCATTCTGGTTAGATTGGGAACGTATCGAGAGTAGACGCGAAATAACATTTCGGTATTTGCATGGCCCATTTGTCGGGCAATCCACTCTGGTGACTCTCCTGAGGCTAACCAGAATGTCGCGGCTGTGTGTCGTGTTTGATAAGGCCTTCTTTTTTCGATACCTAAGCTGCCAAGTAAGGGGTACCAAACCCGTTTGGTAACATTGTTATGGCTTAGTGCTTCGCCTTCACGATTGCAAAAGACAAACTTATTAAAATGAGCAGAATGTTTTTGCTGACGCTTTAATGCCTCAAAAACCGGTGTGCTCATTTGGATATCACGAAGAGAAGATTCGGTCTTGGTTTCGTCCTCTGCACCAGCAACGATAGTTTCACGGATCTTGATTAGCCTTTTTTCGAAATCAACGTACTTCCATTTAAGACCATCAATTTCACCTGTGCGCATTCCTGTAAAGAAACGTACGAGAAAATAGTCTCGGTAATCAGGTCGAACTTTACTGAGAATTCTATTTACTTCAGTCACTGTAAAAGGGTGCGCGTCCGTCTTTGGTGACTTTAATGGTTTAATGCGAATGTAGGGCGTGATAAAGTTAAATTCATCGGCAGCGTCCTCGAAGATGCGTTTCAATGGATTCATGATCTTATTAATACGAGTGTTAGATAGGCTTTCTTTACTGTTTCGTCCAGGTACTTTGGCGAGAACTGTGCGAAACGTAAGCAGATCATTTCTTGTGATGCTGTCGATTTTCTTGTCACCAAAAAATGGCAGATAATGTTTATTGATGATGCTTTCTACATTGATTATATGAGACCGTCTCCAACTTACTTTATTGTGTTTGAACCAGGTTTCAACAAACACAGAAAAGACTTCAGCTTCTTTTCGTCCTTGCTGTTCCAGCCAAAGATCAGGCTCGTACGTTTTTTGTTCTATATCTGAGAAGTAACCACTCATTTTGCTTTCTGGAAAACGCATGGCGTATCTGAAGGTACCTGCAATGATTTCAGACTCGACCTGTGTGAGTAGCTTTTCAAGCTTACGCTTATTTGCAATGGTCGCTTTCAGCGCTGTTTGTTCTCTGCAACGTTTCCCCATGTATCGAAAATCAAGGTAAAGAGTGTTTGTTTCTTTGCGTACGCTGACACTTGCCATAACTACATCTCCTCTGAGTAGGCCAAAGCCAGTGAGTCTTCCACTAGGCTTAACATGTCTTGCTCGACATTTTCCCAAATAAAAAGAATTTTTCTTCTATTGAAAGGGCGTATGTAGTGACGTCCTTCAAATAGGCAGCTATCCACTAAATCGTTACGGATAGTGCGAACGTTATAATGGATTCTCTCTGCGAGCTGTTCTGTGGTAAGGTAAGTGTTCATAGTTATCTCCTCAAATGAGTAAATATATCATTATTTGATAATATATATTATCAATATGATCAATTTAGGTCACTTCGAGTAGGTTGTCAACATTTTTGATTAAAAATATTATCAATGGATCTTAAATATGATCAGATTTAGGTTGCAAGAGTTGATTACTGATAAGTCGTTTAAAGAAAACAGGCGTATAACAATAGGGGAGGTTGCTGCTGAGACTGGCATTAATCGTATGACGTTATCTAAAATGATTAATCACAAAGGTTATAGTACTGTGACGGATAACTTAGATAAGTTGTGTTCATACTTTGATTGTGAATTAGTGGAGCTTGCGGAGTATCTACCTGTAAAACAAGATGATTAGATTTTCTCAAAGTCACAGTGCTTTATGACTTTTATATAAAGAAATTCGTAAGAATGAAAAAACAAAAAGTGTGAAATCAATGCCTTTTCGTTGGTAGAGGAATAGTTATTTTTGGCGTCAAAGAATTATATCTTCTAGTTGGCTTAACAATTGTTGGCCTTTTGATGTAAGTCTTACTCCTCTGTTGAAACCAGTGTCTGCATACTCTACCAAGCCAAGGCCATCACTAGAGCGATATTTACTCCCTGAAGAAAGCTTTCGAAATTGTCCTAAGGCGAATTTATATTCAGCAGAGGTTGCGTCATTAGTAGAAGCTAGGTCGAGAACGGAAAGAGCTGCTTCTTTTTCTTTGGCGATCATTAGAAAGAAAATCATCTGATTGATGCTAGTAATACCGAAACTTTGGGCTATATGAAGGGCTTTTATGAGTTTCTGGTGTTCATTCATTTCTATTTAGGCTCTTTCGCTTTATGAGTATTTGGACTGTCGATTGTAATAGTTTCCATTACAAAGGCCATCGCGTAAACCTATCAATAGGGCTTAAAAAATGCTAATTCAAGTTATTCAAACGGCTAATATCAGCATAATCAGTAGCCCTGATAGACTGCCTGCCACTAACTCTGGAGTATCCTGGCAGTTTGCCTAGAGTAGATTCCCTAATTTTTCTCTTAGAGTTTGGAATTTATCCTCTTGCGAGAATTCACTTGGCTATTCGTAGTCTCTAAATATATACTGTATATCCATACAGCATATTGGTGAGTTATGCGTGTAACTTATTTAGGTGTATCTGAATCGTCGGAGTTTATCGCGGCAAATAGTCTGCGAATTCCGCTTTATGCTGACTCTGTGTCAGCTGGGTTTCCTTCTCCGGCGCAAGATTTTGTTGAGCGAACGTTGGACCTTAATGAGTTTTGTGTCTCCCGTCCTGCATCTACGTTCTATGTTCGTGCCCAAGGTGACTCCATGATTGAAGCTGGTATCTTATCAGGTGATGTTTTGCTGGTAGATAAGTCATTAACCGCTCGTCATGGTGATATCGTAATTGCCTGTATTCATGGAGAAATGACTGTAAAGACCTTGGAGTTACAACCTAATGTGCTTCTTCGCCCTAGAAATCAGGCTTATAAAGTCATTGTGATAACAGAAGAGTCAGAGTTCGAGGTTTTTGGTGTAGTAACCAGCGTGATTCGTAAGTATGAGCGTGGCTGATGCAAACAGTGTTTGCTTTAGTCGATTGCAATAACTTTTATGCTAGTTGTGAGAAGTTGTTTCGACCTGATTTGAAACGCACACCCATAGTTGTCTTATCTAACAATGATGGCTGTGTCATTGCACGTTCAAAAGAAGCAAAATCGCTGGGTATTAAGATGGGCGTGCCGATGTTTCAGGTTCAGGAAGAGATAAAGCAGCATGGGATTGTGTGTTTTTCATCGAACTATGCACTGTATGCGGATATGTCGAATCGAGTAATGACTATTTTGGAAGAGGAAGCGCCACGGCTGGAAGTGTATTCCATCGATGAAGGCTTTATGGATTTAACCGGTGTTGATCATGTAACGGGTTTGCTGGCGTTTGGTAAACGAGTAAAAGCTAAGGTCGATAAATGGACAGGAATTACAGTGGGGATTGGTATAGCTCCCACCAAAACATTGGCTAAGTTGGCTAATCACGCTGCAAAGAAATATCCAGCGACGGGTTCTGTCGTGGATTTGATGGACTCAGATAGACAAAAGCGTTTGCTTGCATTGGTTGACGTGAGTGATGTGTGGGGCGTTGGCAGTCGTACTACGGCAAAGCTAAAGGAGAGGGGGATTCATATTGGGTTGGACTTAGCTAACGCTGATCCTAAATCCATTCGTAGTGAGTTTTCTGTAGTGTTAGAGCGAACTATTCGAGAGCTGAATGGTGTGTCTTGCTTGGATTTAGAGTTAGTCAGGCCGACTAAACAACAAATTATTTGTAGTCGTTCATTTGGTCATAAAGTGACGGAGAAGCGCGAACTTCGGGAAGCCATCGCCAAGTACACAACCAGAGCCGCCGAGAAACTACGTGGGGAAAACGCCTTTGTCGCGTTGTGAGTGTGTTTATCCGTACCAGCCCCTTTATTCCAAACGAACCGCAGTACTCGAAAACGTTATCTGCAGAACTCCCCAATCCAACTGACGACACACGATATTTATTAGAAGTGGCCGACGTGTTGTTTCGTCGTATGTATCGGACGGGCTATCGCTATGCCAAAGGTGGGGTGATGCTGACAGACTTCTACGAACATGGAGCCTTACAACAAGATTTATTTCGAGCAGACAGCACGAAAACCAATTCAAAAGCCCTAATGAGTGTCGTGGACAAAATCAATCACAGCGACCTGGGTAACGTCTTTTTTGCCTCGCAAGGTGTGTCACCACAATGGTCAATGAAACGAGAACATCTATCGCCAGCATACACGACTAGGTGGGAGGAGTTGCCAAAGGTTTTTTGATTCAAAGTGTAGAAAATTTAAATTGACTATTGGTTTAAAAACGCCAACGACAATGATTGATTGAGAGGTATTCCATGAGCGATAAAATCACCAAAGAAAATGCTAGTAATGTGCCAACAGACCAGATAGTAGCAACGGTTGTTTTATGGCTTGAGAAACAATGCCTACAGGAACGTTGGGATATATCTGATGAACAGATATGTACTTTTCTCGGTGGTATTTCGGTTTTTACGTGGAATCAATGGGTAGAGACTGCACAAAGTCATAAGAGTATCCAAGTAGACCAAGAGACTATTGATAGATTAGCGCTACTAGTGGATATTGATAAGATGATTCGTTGGAGTGCACCAAGTGGATATGGTTATGACTTCTTCAAAAGGGCAATTAATCACCCGACATTTAATAGCAAATCAGCTAAAGAGTTCATGCTAGAGAACCATTCGCTTGCTGATTTTGTTAAGGTCAGAAATCATTTTCGAAGCAGAGTGCTTTTTTAAAAACACCTTAGTCTTATTTGGCTTTTCATGTAGATTGTCATTGTATTCAACAGTCATTCTGGGGGAGATAGATGATGCCTAAACGAGAGAACTATGCAGAAAAAAGCATTGATATTAATGATGTTGAGAAAAATCTTGATCGAGTCTTGAATGAGTCTAAAGATGCGTCTATTGCTATTGTGAAGGACGGAACCCCCGTATTTTACTGTGTACCTGCTGACACTTATGCCGTTATGCTAGAAACGATTGAAGCATCTGAGATGGAAGAGTTAAGTGCAGAATTCATCAATTAGGCCTGAAGCTGTTTGGTGACGATGACAAGTGGAAGTCTTGGATCAAAAAGCCAGCGTTAGCTTTAGGTGGTGAGGCTCCAGAATCAGTGATGGTGACTAAAGAAGGAATGCAGCGGGCAAGTGATCTTTTGGGAAAAATTCGCCACGGAGTTATAATTTAAATAATAACTTAGTTATCTGATACTAAGAGTCTAAATGCTAGCCGCTTTTTTACTTGCAATAGACTCATAGTTGGTCGCTACTGGTTAGATCTCTGATCTATCAAGATTCTCAGTTTTTGCTGTGACTGGGTTTATAACAGTCAGGGAAGTCCATCCAGTTTAGTTTGAACTTTCTCTGATAATCAGTTTTCCTGTTACCAATGCTTTTACTGGCGGATTAGTAGACTGGGCTATTATCATGTCATCAATTAATCGGATGGCCATAGATCCTATTTGCTGCTTTGGTACATCTATAGTTGTTAGGGAAGGGGATAGAAGGCTACTCATTGGTAAATTATCAAAACCTATTACTGATACATCCGCTGGAATTTTGTGCCCTAATTCTTCCAAGGCGCGCATTACGCCAAATGCAACTATATCGTTGACGCAAAAGTAAGCATCAGCCACACTATCTTGTTGTTCTATATATTGCTTTGCTTGTTCGTACGCTTCGTCACGAGTTGCTGCTACAGTGAACTGATCTTGTTTCGATATTTTGATATCTAGCTTGTAACAAGCTCGGTAGAAAGCTTCTTCACGTAATCTGAAGTTTTCAACCTTGGTATTACTTCCAACAAAACCCACTCGCTTAAATTTAGAGTTCTTAAATTGTGAAGCAACGGCAAAAATTGTCTGATCATTATCCATATTTACAAAGTTAGCTTCTAAAAATGGATAAAATGTATCTATGAAAACAATATGTTGTCCACATTTAGAAAGAACTGTGATGTCTTCTTCAGTCAATTCTGTGCCTAACGCTATAATACCACTGAGATCGCTCCCTTCTATCGCTGAAAGTATGCTATGCATGTCAGTCCCATTCAATGTAATGACCTCTAGAGCATAATCGCGTCGAGAAGCTTCGATTGACATACCGTCTATATAATCAGAAATAAAATGGTTGTGGTCACGATTCACGGTTTGGCCATGCTTCGCTATTTTAAGAAAACGTAGTGTGTGTGATGAGTCATTCTTTGATTTGTTTAGCCTAGGTCTATAGTTTAGCTCCAAGACAGCTGCATGTACTCTGTCGCGAGTCGATTTCGAGATGTCACCTTTACCATTGAGTACAAGAGAGGCTGTTGATGTGGAAACTTGAGCGTGATTGGCAACTTCTTTCAGAGTGACAGTTTTTTTGTTCGTTGTATCCATGGTTTAAATGTAGGTTCCTATTATTAGGTTATTTAATAAAACTTTTTAAATTCTTCTAAACCCATGACTCATGCTTTTTTTAAGAGATATGTATTGTACACGAAAAATCTTACTGATATGGTTTAGTAAATCAATGATTAGTTTTACTAAATTTTAGGAGGGCTTATGAAACGCGATGCAAATCTTTGGGTGTTATGTACTCTGATCATCGTTTTATTCGGATTTGGTGGTGTCGTTTCTGGCGGGACTTATCTGTCATTATTCAATCTTCAATCTATGGCGATGCAGGTTCCAGAAATTGGTTTGTTAGCTATTGGTGTTATGTTGGCTATGTGTGCGGGAAACGGCGGAATTGATTTGTCAGGGATCGCAAACGCGAATCTTTCTGGTGTCGCGTCAGGTATTTTTACTCTCTCACTTTTTGATGCTTCTCAGGACCCTATGCTCTTCACTATAGCCTTTGCTGCTGGATGTGTTGTGATTGGATTACTTGGAGGGATTTTTAACGGAGTTATCATCTCGAGATTTGGTATTACTCCCATTCTTGGGACTTTAGGAACACAAATGTTATTTACTGGAGTTGCCGTGGTTTTGTCTGACGGACGCTCAGTTACAGTCGGTTCACCTGACCCTTTGTATGTGATCGGTAATGGGCTTGTTTTTGGTATTCCTACTAGTTTTATTATCTTTATTCTAATTGGTTGTTTATTGGGTGTGATCTTGAAATATACACCTTATGGCATGCGTTTGATGCTGACTGGTGCAAATCCAAAAGCAGCAGTTTATAGCGGCTTTCCAAGTGGACGAATTATTATCACGACATATGCTATTTCAGGGCTTTTAGCCGGAATTGCAGGAATTATTATTGCGGCACGTAATATCAATGTTAAGTGGGACTACGGATCATCTTATCTGCTTGTTGCAATCTTGATTGCTGTTATGGCAGGCGTAAGACCCGAGGGAGGGTATGGCCGCATTATTACTGTTATTTTATCCGCAGTCGTTCTGCAATTACTATCGAGCTTACTGAACTTTATTGGTTTGTCTAACTTTGTTAGAGATTTAGCTTGGGGAGTACTTTTGTTGTGCTTCTTAGGTGTGGGGCGCTTTGATCTGATAAACCGGATTTTAGCCTCTTTAACTTCGATGCGCTCCCCTCACGTGACGAAGTAATGAGATTAAAGAGGGATCATTGTAGGAGAAAGGAAATGAAAAATAAAAATAATACGCTAAATAAAAGAGTCAAATTAGCTTTACTTACTGCCGCTATGGGTATGGCTGGTCATAGTGCATTTGCTGCAGATGGAAACACAATTACAACCGTTGTAAAAATTAGCGGTATTCCATGGTTTGACCGTATGGAGACGGGGGTTGAGTTGTATGCTAAGCAGCACCCTGAAATGAATATATCTCAAGTTGGTCCCGCAACAGCAGATTCAGCACAACAGTTACAAATAATCCAAGATCTTATTGCTAAAGGTACTGATGCTCTTGCAGTTGTCCCGATGGATCCCACAATTCTTGAGGCTCTTTTGAAACGAGCTATGGCTCGTGGAACAATCGTTGTGACACATGAAGCAGATAACCAAATTAATACAATGGTCGATGTTGAAGCCTTTGATAATACAGATTATGGAACTGCTTTAAATGAGCGTCTTGCTGACTGTATGGGGGGGGCTGGGAAGTGGACTACATTTGTGGGATCACTTGGTAGTCGAACTCATTTACAGTGGGTTGGGGCTGGTGAAAAAAATGCGATGAAATATCCTGGAATGAAACTTGTTGATCCGAATAACGAATCTTTCGATGATGCAAATGGTACCTACAAGAAGGCTAAAGAAATTCTACGTAAACACCCTGATATTAAAGGGTTTCAAACATCTGCGGGTAATGACGTTCTTGGTGTAGGGCGTGCGATTGAAGAAGCAGGTCTTGCTGGTAAAGTTTGTCTTGTCGGAACAGGGTTGCCAAATCCTTCAGCGGCGTATCTCGATAGTGGAGCTATCACAGCTATTGGTTTCTGGGACCCTCAAAAAGCCGGTATGGCAATGAACGAAGTTGCACGTATTTTACTTAAAGGCGGACAGATTGAAGATGGTATGAACCTTGGTGTTGAGGGATATGAGCACGTTTCTGTTCGCCCTGGTGCAGGTGATGGAAAGCTTTTGGTTGGTAATGGCATGGTCCTTGTCGATAAAGAAACTTACAAAGAACACCTTTTCTAAATAACGATGGATATGTCCAGTCGGAGATGAATTCTCCGACTGTTTCACCTACATATGTGGCAGATCTTTAGTCTGTCTAAAGCGTCTACTTAGAGGGTTAATCCTATGAGTAAAACTCCATTACAAAATGCGCCTTTTTTGTCTCTAAACAATATTCACAAACATTTTGGCGGTGTCCGGGCTTTACGTGGTGTCGATCTGACGATTGAGCAAGGTAAGGCTTATCATTTACTTGGAGAAAATGGTTGTGGCAAAAGCACGGTAATCAAGATTATGTCAGGAGCGCATGATCCAACGGAAGGTGTTATTAATCTTGACGGCGAGCGGCTTAATCGTTTGACACCGATGAGCGCACTCGAAGCTGGAATTGAGACTGTTTATCAGGATCTGTCGCTCTTACCTAACCTTACAGTAGCTGAAAATGTAGCGTTAGGTGAGCAACTAGTCGCTGGAAAAGGAAGGCTGCTTCGTTTACTAAATAAGCAAAAAATCAAGCAAACCGCCATCGATGCTTTGCAGAAAGTGGGCTTGGAAGCAGACGAATCTCTGTTAGGGCAAGTTATAGCTGATTTACCTTTGGCTGTCCGTCAGCGTGTTGCAATTGCACGTGCAATTGCCGCAGAAGCACGTCTTGTAATTATGGATGAACCTACAACGTCTTTGACTAGACACGAAGTTGAAGTGCTGATCGAAGTTGTTGGGCGACTTCTAGATAATAATGTTGCCGTTTTATTTGTAACCCACAAACTTGAAGAAAGCTACCGGATCGGCGGAGATGCAATAGTGTTCCGTGATGGTCTATGCGTGGCACAGGGGGCTCTTGAAAACTACACTCGTCTTCAGCTTGCTGAACTTATGACTGGGCGATCTATTGAGGCTGTCCGCTATAGAACAGGGAAACCAAAAGGTACAGTGCTATTGGAGGCAACAGAGCTTGGTTCAGGGCATGGTTTCCATAATATTAGCTTTAATATTCAACATGGTGAAATTGTTGGAGTAACAGGTTTGTCGGATTCTGGCCGCAATGAGCTTGCTATGGCTTTGGCTGGTCATGTGCCTATTCAGCAAGGCGTGCTGACGCTTGAGGGAGAAGATGTCCGTATATCTTCGCCTGAAGACGCTATCAAATATGGTATTGGATACGTACCAGAAGACCGTTTATCGGAAGGTCTGTTTATAGAAAAGTCTATTTATGAAAATGAAATCCCTTTGATTCTTGATCGTATTTCTGGAAGTTTTGGTTTGCTTGATGACAAAAAAGGACGGGCGGCTGCGGGTGAAATATCGGCGGAAATGAAACTTAATACTACAAATTTAGATTTACCTGTTAGCGCATTGTCCGGTGGTAATCAGCAACGAGTTTTGATAGGGCGGTGGCTTAGTATCAATCCGAGGTTATTGATCTTGCATGGACCAACTGTTGGAGTGGATGTTGGATCAAAAGAGACTATTTTTCATGCAATTCAAGAAATGGCCGAACGTGGAATTGGCTTGTTGATTATCTCCGATGATTTGCCAGAATTACTACAAAACTGTGACCGTATTCTTGTGATGCATTCAGGGTGTATCGTTGAAAATTTTAATGCTGAAGAGGTGAGTGATGATCGCATTTATAAATCCATGCTTGCTAGCTCCCTAGAAGTCTCAGAATAAAAATGGTGGTGTATAAAATGACAGATAAAACAATGGACAATCAATCCGATTTTTCGCCTCATCTAAAACGGAAACGGAGATTTTTGCTCTTTCAAGGGCGTCCAGAAACAGTGAGTTTACTTCTACTCATCGTGATTTTTGCTGGGGTTTCTTTTATTAATCCTTCTTTTTTGCAGATATCATCTTTAGTCGATATCGCGCGTGCAAGTGTGGTGACTGGATTGTTTGCTCTTGGTGTATTTACTGTTTTAGCGGCTGGTGGAATTGATATTTCGTTTCCTGCAATCGCAGCTCTTGCTATGTATGGTGTGAGTACGTTTGTACTCGATGTTTTTCCAGAAATGCCGATAGCTTTGATCGTTTTTTCATCCGTGTTGATAGGGCTAATACTTGGATCTGTGAATGGTGTTTTGGTACATGGTTTGAGAGTGCCAGCTTTAATTGTAACTATTGGAACACAGTACTTTTATCGAGGAATTCTACTCGTTTTTGTTGGAACTGTGTGGTTAATGGAAATGCCATCTCAAATGACTGATTTTGGAAAATGGTCCTTATTAGACATAGAGTCCAACAACGGAGTTACCGTTAGTTTACCTGTATATTTTTTAGTATTACCAATTGCTGCTTTTACTACATGGTTCATTTTTAACCGAACACTTATGGGGCGTGCAATTTTTGCAGTGGGCGGCAACGCTGGTGTGGCTGAACGACTTGGATATGATCTTAGGAAAGTGCGTGTATTTGCTTTCGGCTACGCCGGAGGGCTAGCTGGACTAGCAGGTATTATTCAAGCTTCTGCAAATCGTATGGCCAACCCTTTTGATTTTGCGGGAACTGAAATCGGCGTCATAGCGGCGGTTGTTTTAGGGGGGGCCCGTATAACGGGCGGTACTGGATCTGTTATTGGGACCATTCTTGGTGTTTTGCTTGTCACAGTTGTTAATAACGTACTTGTTCTAGTTGGCATTCCAAGTACGTGGCAACGAGTTGTTGTCGGTGCCTTTATTCTTCTGGCTGCGGCCTTTTTTGTTCTGCGTGACCGTAAGTCCGCTCGGTAATATTGGAGTTAAACATATGAAAAAATTTCTTAATAACCCTGAAAACTTCGTCGATGAAATGCTCGAAGGTATCTACCATGCACATCCAGAAGTAACCAGTGTGGGTGAAGATCTACGCTGCTTTGTACGGACGAAACCGGTAAAAGGTAAAGTCGGCTTAGTTACTGGTGGAGGATCTGGACACTTACCTTTGTTCCTCGGATATGTAGGCGATAACATGCTAGATGGTGCGGGGGTTGGCGGAGTTTTTCAGTCGCCATCGTCTGAGCAGGTTCTAGAAGTAACAAAGTATGTAGATCAAGGTGCTGGGGTTCTTTATCTTTATGGTAATTATTCGGGTGATCTCATCAATTTCGATATGGCTGGTGAATTGGCAGATTTTGAAGGTATTAAAACCGCTACAGTTGTTGGGCGTGATGATGTGGCATCTTCTATTGTTGGTGAAGAGCACAAGAGACGTGGAGTTGCAGGTATTTTCTTTCTTTACAAAGTTGCAGGAGCTGCCGCAGCGCAGATGAAACCACTAAATGAGGTAGCTCGTTTGGCTGAAAAAGCAAGTGCGCGTACACGGACTATTGGTGTGGCTTTATCTCCTTGTATTGTGCCAGAAATTGGTAAGCCAAGTTTTAACCTTGGAGAAAATGAAATGGAAATTGGTATGGGTATTCATGGTGAAAATGGAATTACTCGTAAGAACATGACACCAGCAGACGAAGTAGTAGACGAGATGATGGTTCGTATTCTAGCAGAGCAATCTTACGAAGTAGAACAAGACGTTGCTGTGTTGATTAATGGCCTTGGAGCAACACCTTTGGAAGAGCTTTATGTTATCTACCGCCGTACTGCTCAAGTGTTGGAGAAGGCTGGAGCAGTAATTAGGCATGTTTTCATTGGGGAGTTTGCGACCTCAATGGAAATGGCTGGTGCTTCTATTTCTGTAATGCAGTTAGATGATGAGCTCGAACCTCTGGTCGCTGCAGGCGCAAACACACCATTTTTCAAACACATTAAGCGTCAAGGATAAGTATCATGGACTATTTTACTTCTAGCAATATTCCGGCTCTATTCGAACGCTTTTCCTTAGTTTTCGCAGAGCAAAAAGAAGCGTTAATTGAGCTTGATAGCAAAGTTGGTGACAGTGATCTTGGTTTGACAATGGCAAAGGGGTTTGCAGCAGCAGCTGCTGCTGTTTTAGAACTTGAAAATGCAGATATAGAAACCCAGTTTAAAACAGCAGGGGTAGCAATTGCCCGTGCAGCGCCATCAACAATGGGAACGCTTATGGCGACCGGGTTCATGCGTGGGTCTGGTGTAACTAAAGGATGTGAGACATTAGGAACAGTGAAACTTGCCGAGTTTTGGGTAGCATTTCGAGATGGGGTGGCGCAACGTGGCCGTGTGCAACTTGGCGATAAGACGGTCGTTGATGTATTACATCCGATTGCTGAAACCATGATGATACAAGCGAAAACGGATACGGCTTTGCCTGATGCATTGAACAGTGCGTATGTAAGTGCAGTCGAAGCCCTTGAGGTTACCAAGGGGTTAGTGGCACAGCATGGTAAAGCCGCAGCTTTTCAGGAAAAAAGCCGAGGTGTCCAAGATGCAGGAAGTACGGTAGCTGTTATTTTAGTTAAAACGATGGCTGATTTTATTTGTGAAGTTTGAATTCAAGCTTTCTCAAATTGAAAGTGTATAGGGAGAATTATTATGCAGTATCGAACACTTGGGCAAAGCGGATTGAAGGTTTCAGCTTTATCGATGGGGACTTTTTCATTTGGTGGGGCTGGGCCATTCGCGGCTATAGCATCTCAAGGAACTAAAGAAGCGTCACGATTGATGGATTGCTGTATAGATCACGGTGTCAATTTGATTGATACTGCTAATATGTACTCAACGGGTTTGGCAGAGGAAATTGTTGGTGAAGTGCTTGTTGGGCGCAGCGCAGATATTTTGGTGTCGACCAAAGCTCGCATGAAAATAGGAGATGGGCCAAATGACGAGGGAGCGAGCCGATGGCATTTAATTCGTGAGTGTGAGCGTTCTTTGAAGAGGTTGGGGCGGGATCATATAGATATATACCATATCCATGAATGGGATGGACAAACACCGGTTGAAGAGACTATGGAAGCTCTTGATACACTCGTACGTCAAGGCAAAATCCGATATGCGGGGTGTTCCAACTATACTGGTTGGCAGATTATGAAATCTTTGATGGCTTCTGAACAAAAAAAACTTCAGCGCTTTGTTACCCAGCAAATACATTACACACTTGAAGCGCGAGAGGCTGAATATGAACTTTTACCTCTTTCAATAGATCAAGGAATTGGTGTTACTGTTTGGAGTCCATTAGCTGCTGGCCTGCTTAGTGGTAAACATACCCGCGAAAATCCAGTCGCGCCTGGTAGTCGTCAGTCTAAAGGGTGGAGTGAGCCTCCAATTCGTGACCAAGATCGTTTATGGCGCATCGTAGATACTCTGATAGATATCGCATCTGTGCACAGGGTCGAAGCTGCTCAGGTTGCTTTGGCTTGGACTCTTTCTCGCCCTGCGATTGCATCTTTGATTGTTGGTGGTACTTCGGTGAAGCAATTCGAGAACAATTTTCGAGCTTTAGATTTACATTTAAGTACGGAAGACTTAATGCGTCTTGATGAAGTTAGTCGCCCACCACAAATTTATCCACTTTGGCATCAATCGCAATTCGCGACTTCGCGATTTGGAATGCCTGACCTCGCAGGAGCAGGAGCTTTCTGATTATCCTATCTGTGAGTATGACAGACACTCTGGCGTATTTTCTAATGAGGAGAGTTTCGTTAAGTAATTTGAGAACAAGTTAAACTATTCGGTTTAAAAAACTGAATAGTTTATTTTCAATAAACAACTTGATCGATTTGAATGAGATTGGACTACTTGATATTGTCTTTAGCTAAACTTTTATAGATTGTCTTCCAGCCACTCAAGTGACTTTTAACAGATACTCTTCTTTTTTCAGATACTCACTTTTGATTGGATCGATTTATCAAGAGTGAGTTGAAAAAGATGGACTAATCTTAACCCATTTCTCAGTCTCGCCTATTAATAATAGAATTCATATATTAGTGTCCTAATAGCTTGCCATTTCATTTATGAACTTCAAGACTCCTTCATAGCTATCGACTACACAGTCTGCTCCGGCATCGATCAGTTTCTGTTTGTGACTAGGGTGTTGGGCGTGGGCTCCTGCGATAAGGCCAATACTTAGCATGCCAGCCCGTTTTGCAGCTTGAATACCCGCTGGACTATCTTCAATTACAAGGGTTGTATTGGCTGGAACCCCCATTTTCTGTGCAGCTAGCAAGAATAGATCTGGAGCTGGTTTGCCATTTTTTACCATGGTTGATGAAAATACCTTACCAGAAAAATAGGTGTTCAAACGAGTGGCTGTAAGGCTAACATTGATTCGCTCTGGATGAGAAGAAGATGCTACACAGTAGGGCAAGGAGAGGTGTTCGATAAAATCTTCAATACCTGGGATGGGCTGAAGTTCTTGATAAAATTGAGCGAATAAGTCTTTGTTCATTGCGTTTAGTGCTGCTGGGGTCAACTCCACACCCTGCGAGGCAAACAATTCCTCTCTAGCTGACTTCATGCTTCGTCCCTGAAACTGAACAATCACTTCGTCTTTAGTAAGCTTGCCTCCTTCGGAGAGGATTAAGCGATGCAAGGCATCAATGGATAGCACTTCGCTATCCACTAATACTCCATCACAATCAAAAATAATCAATTCTAAAGCGGTTTGTTGCTTAGATACTGGATGCCCTGCTTGTTCCAACACACTTATAACTCCCTTGCCATAGTTTGTAATTTGGTAAAGGCAAGAAATCGGGATTCATGCCGTTGTACAATGTTTGCTGAAGTCGCGGGTAAATAGCTACCTCCAAACGATGACATTGACTGCATTGCGAGGTTTAAATCTGCATATGCCCCTGCGGCAACGGCCGCCAGCATAGCTGTGCCTAATAGGACAGGTTCATCAGTATGGGGTGCAATTACTTCTTTGCCAGTGGCATCAGCTATAAGTTGTCTTATCAAGGGGTCTTGGCCGGCCCCACCACTAATAACTATTCGATGAATATTCAGACCTTCTGCGGCTTGTACTTCTATGATCTGTCGTAATCCATAGGCGATACCGCAAATGCCTGCAATATAAAAGGTGATCAAACTGTCGATGGATTTCTCCATACTTAAGCCCGCAATAATAGCTCGGGCATTGGGATCAGCAAATGGTGCACGGTTCCCTAGAAATTCAGGTACTACATGGACGTTTTGGGCCAAATTGACCGCATCGCTAAGATTGGTAATTTGGCTTTTAGTCTGTTTGGATAGCCAGGCAGTTAATGGTGTAGCAGCATCTTTTGCCAATAGGGTCGCTTCTGCAGACGCTGGATGCATTAACACTAAATGGTCTATGGCAGCTCCTGCCGCGGACTGTCCAGCTTCGTTAAGCCACATGCCGGGTATCATAGCGGAAAAATACGGCCCCCAAACACCGGGAACGGTCACCGCATTGCTAGAAGTTGTTAATGTACAAGCGGAGGTGCCAAAAACGTAAGCCAAACAATCTTCCGGGGTTGATGTGCCTGTTTTAGTCAAAGCACCCACAGACCCTACGCCACCAGCATGCGCATCAATTAAACCAGCAGCGACAGCAATACCTGTGTTTAAGCCAAGTTCTTTGGCCGCAGAAGCAGTTAGGCCTTGGCCTAAGGCGGTACCTGGGGCGACGACTTTTTTGCCAATTTTGGCAAATTGATCTGCTGCTAATTCCCCTAAACCAATTGCTTCAAAGTAAGAGTTATCCCAGCGTTTTTCATGTGCTAGATAAGTCCATTTGCACACTAGGGTGCAAATGGATCTAGCCTGAGAGCCAGAAGCACGAAACGTAAGGTAATCTGTCAAATCAAAAAAATGGTGGGCGTTATGATAAGTTTCAGGTAAATGCGCTTTTAACCAGAGTAATTTTGGTGTTTCCATTTCTGGTGAAATGCGGTTACCTACATAATTTAGAACTGTATGTCCTAGCTCATTGATAGCTTGCGCTTGCTCTATTGCTCTTTGATCCATCCAAACAATCACATTACGATCGGCAATGCCATGCTCACCCACAGACAAAGGCTGATGGTTTTCTCCTAGAACTACTAAGGAGCAGGTCGCATCGAAAGATAACCCGATGATGGATTCCAAGGGCAAGCCTGACATCGAGACGACGTTTTGCACACATGTACAAACTGCTTGCCATATGTTGTCTGAAGACTGTTCATATCGAGCATCCCTGTCTTGGTAGGTCACAATATTTTGTTTTGAAGTATGTAGCAAGGTTCCTTGCAAATCAAACAAGCCAGCACGAACGCTGCCCGTACCAACGTCAACGCCAACTAAATAACAGGAAGCTGTGTTATGAATTTGTTTACTCATCATTTTATCTTCCCTTATAAATCAACACTGTTAGGTAAAATAACTAGATCGCGAATGGTGACATTAGCAGGTCGTGTCAGCATGAAAACAACAGAATCCGCAACTACTTCTGGCTGCATTAGGCTACCATTTTCCAATGCTTCCTCCATTTTTTCGGCAGGCCAATCGTCTAATAAAGAAGTAACAACTGGGCCAGGCGCTACTGCGCCAACTCGAATAGAATGAACACTTAGCTGACGGCGTAAAGTATGAACAAATGCTTGGATCGCATGTTTTGATGCCGTATAAATTGGCTCCCATACAACAGGCACTAAGCCCGCAATAGAGCTGGTAACGATGATGTCACCGCCTTTTTGAGCAATCATATGTGGTAGTACGGAGTGTATAGATCGAAACACCGAATTGATGTTTAGGTTCAGCATACGATCCCATTCATTTGGATTGCCATCGACGAAAACACCGCCGACATAACTGCCAGCATTGGCATGAAAGACGTGTAAACGTCCTTCGGTTAATGCCAAAATTCGTTCTAATAGAAAGTCCACTTCATCTGTTTCCATTAAGTCAATGACCAAGGGAATGGCTTTGCTGCCTAATTCCGTACAAACACTTTCCAATGCACTTGCTGAGCGGTCAATCAATACAACGTTGGCACCTTCGGCAATAAAAGCCTTCGCGCAGGATAAACCAATGCCTGATGCTGCCCCTGTTATTGCGATGAATTTGCCCTGTAAATTGCTATTCATATAATACTCCTTAACGATAATGTTATGCTTTACCGTGAGAAACACGGCTTTGACGGGCTAAGCTGTCAACAATGACGGCAATGGCTAGCACTGCACCTGTGATCATGTAGCGGTGAGAGGATGATAAATTTAGCAAGGTTAAGCCGTTGGCAATTGATTGAATAACAATAATCCCTAGTAAGGCAGACCATGCAGAGCCTCGACCGCCGAACAAGCTAGTGCCACCGATGACTGCGGCAGCAATGGCGTTCAAATTAACATCTCCAGTTCCTGCTTGTTGGCTTGCTGAGGCTAAACGTGATGCTGCCAAAACGCCTCCCAGAGCGGCTAAAGATGAGCATAAAACAAATGCACTAATGTAAATCGCTTTAACATTAATGCCTGCGCGGCGGGCTGCTTCAGCGTTGCCGCCAACTGCAAACATATACCGCCCCCATTTCGTTCGTGTAAGGGCATAATTCATCAGAATAACCAAAAGAATAAATAGGCCAAACATCCAAGGCACACCACGGGATTGATTTAAGTAGAATGCTACCGCTTGTAGTGCGAAAGTAACCAATAAGGCTTTGACAATTATGCTAGTGAGGCTTTTAGCTGAAAGGTTAGCTGATTGACGCTTGTCACGAATTCGCGCACCCATGACTACGATCACGACACCTGGGATTAACGCAAAGAAATGAGCTGCCCAAGCTGGCATGATCATCAATTGACCAAAATCTACCATGGATGAGCCGTATGGTAAGTTTATAGAGCCGGTAGAACCTAGAAGAAAAAGTTGAAAACCAAGTAGTGCTAATAAGCCTGCTAAGGTAGATACAAAGCTAGGCATACCAAATTTGGTACGCAAAAAAGCATAAGCGAAGCCCATCATAGCACCAACACACAAACTTGCCCCAATGGCTAAGGCCAGTGGCCATCCTTGATTAACCCACAGAACGCCCAGTAAGGCTGACCCCACACCACTCATAGAGCCAACGGAAAGGTCTATTTCCCCTAACATTAAGACACATACAATACCTAGTGCGATAATGCCAACGGTTGAACAGTCAAACAATAGGTTCACAAGATTATTTGGGGACAAGAATATTGGATTAATTACGGTAAAAATCCCCCAAATTAACACTAGGCCAATTATCACGGGCAAGGACCCAAGGTCACCTGATTTAACCCTGTTGATCGACGCTTTTAGGCTGTCTGCAATACTGTTAGAGTGGGTGACGCGTATATCACTGCGATCTAGTAGTGCATTGCTATCATTGGGTTTATGCATTGAATCACTCATGCTTGTTCCTCGGTTTTAGTCTCTGCTTCTGCTAAGCGTTTTGCTCTTCTTGATACCGCATTGTCTGTAGCGCCTGTAATGGCGCCGATTAAGGCTTCGTTTGATGCACTTACATCAAATACTCCATTGTTCTTTCCTAGGCGTAAGACCACAATACGATCAGCTATCGCTCGAACGTCTTGCATGTTATGAGAAATCATAATGACGCCTAGGCCTTTCGCTTTTACTCGCTCCACTAAATTCAGAACCTCAGCTGTTTGAGCGACACCCAATGCCGCAGTGGGCTCATCCAGCATTATTATTTTAGGGTTTGATAGCAGTGATCGTGCAATTGCAACGGTTTGTCGCTGTCCCCCCGACAGTGATGCCACCACATCGCGTACACTAGGAATACGAGCGGCTAACTCGTTTAGTAATGTCCACGAGGTGACTTCCATGGTGGTTTCATCTAAGTGCAATGCGCTCTTTTCTTGACCCAAAAAGATATTGGCTACTACATCTAAGTTTTCACAGAGGGCAAGGTCTTGGAAAACGGTTGCAATTCCCAGGTCTAGTGCGTCGCTTGGTCCATTCATAGAGACTTCTTTTCCTTCAAAAAGGATCGACCCAGAGGTGGGTGAGTGGGCACCAGCTAAGGTTTTAATAAGGGTTGATTTGCCAGCGCCGTTATCTCCAACTAGGGCTACCACTTCACCTGGAAAAACATCCAAATCTATGTCGGTGAGGGCTGCAACTGCTCCAAAGTTTTTAGACACTTTACGCAGACTCAAGATAGGCTGAGGCCCTTCTGAGCGTGCAGAAGTATTGGAAGACATGATCTTCTCCACTAAATATTAGTTAGGAAAGATGCCACTCACAGAATGGTGAGTGGCAGGTTATTAAAATAATCAGTGCGACTTAGCGCAAGATACCAAGTTCTTTACAGCCGGCGATATAGCGCCCAGTGCACACATCGTCTGCGGAAGTGACACCACTATCAAAGATAATTTCTTTGATATTTTCACGAGTCACTACTTCAGGAACAAATAATTCAGAAGGTGTGTTGTACAGCGTTGTTTTGGCTACAGGTTTAACACCATTTAACATCTGTACTACCACATTAGCTGCAGCGGCAGCGACGATTTCAGAGGGCTTAGAAATGGTATTGTATTGATCGCCAGCAATAATCAATTGCAGTGCAGCTATAGTGGCATCATTCCCAGTAACTGGAGGAAGTGGGTCAACACCAGCTGCTTTTAGGGCGGCGATCGCGCCACCAGCCGTGCCATCATTAGCAGCAACAATACCTATAATATCAGAGCCGAAACGCGCAATTTGACCATTCGCCCAGGTTTGTGCTTTTGGTGGCGCCCAGTCTGGAGTGTCATATTCTGCGATGGTGGAATAGCCACTGTTATCTAAGCCATCATCTATTCCATCACGGATTAATCCTGCAGCTGCATCAGTAGGAGAGCCATTAATTTGTAGAACCCCACCTTTATCTTTTGGAATCCCTTCTTTTTCCAGGTGTTGAATTAAACTCTCGGCAATGGCCTTACCAATTCCTTTGTTATCAAAAGAAACATAAAAATCAGCGGCTTTATCTGGAATAGGGCGATCATAGGCAATAACTTTTACACCCTGGCTTTGAGCCAGGTTTACCAAGGAGGCTGCAGCACTGGAATCAACAGGATCCAGCACAATAACCTTGGCTCCTTGTGTGATTACTGAGTTGAATTGCTGTTGCTGTAACGATACATCACCATTAGCATTTTGATATATTAGTGTACAGTCTGTACAAAGTTTGTTCATAGTGGTTTTGAAACCGGGGAAATCATGTTCTTCATATCGAGTTGACGCCTGGTCAGGCATCAAAAAGGCGACAGTTGAGTTAGCTTGAGTTTGTGCTGCAAACAGCCCAGCTGTGGCGACAAGCGTAGTAAAACCGATTGTTTTTATAGCTATAGATTTCATTACTGACACTCCGATTTAAAAATTAGGGTAAAATTACCCTTTACAATCCATAATAGATTGATGCTTTCTGGCCTCACCTTGGGGTTATTGGTTATAAAGCTTGGATGTAATACACTAGTGTTGTCTCTATTGTTGCTGTAACAGCAATAAAGGCGGTTAGACATCTTAATTGAGCTTTAACCTATGCTAAGGTGTTGGGTTAATATATTGGTATAACTTATTTTTATAATTCTCTATTAACTCTACATCTTGGCCTCCTAATTTAATGGCACGTTGTCAAAAATAGGATTTCCTTTGAAAATCCTGCTTACGAGCGTGTTTGTATATCAAATACTTTTCACTGAATGACGTTGAACTAAGCAGGTATTCAGTACCGTAGCTTGTGGGTCGGCGTTTTGACGCTCAGACTCGATACGCTCTAATAGTTTTGACCAAGCGCTGGCAGCCACTAACTCTACTGGCTGACGAATAGCGGTTAAACTGGTGCTGCGCGCGGACATCCAAGCGTAATCATCGAATGCCACTAATGAAATATCTTCCCCAACTTTGATATTGAGTTCTGCAAGTGCAGTGAGAGTGCTAAGTGTCGTGACGTTGGTTAAAGCAAAAATGGCTGTTGGCTTGGGGTGAGTAATTAGCCACTGAGTTATTTTTGACGAACCGAGCCCTAGTTCTGAACCTAGTTCAATTACATGAGGGTGTCCTAACTGAGATTGTTTTAGAACGTTATAGGTACCTTCAACACGCTCACGAATAGGGGGGAAAGATAAATTAGATGCTGCAATAAGAATGTTTTTATGGCCTGCATCTACAAGATGTTGACAGGCTAGTTCACCTGCGGCGTGGTTGTCGATGGTGACAGTATCAAAAGGTGTTGAATGAATAGATACACGGTCAATTAGCACAGTAGGGCAGCGATTCTTTAGTGTTAGAAGAGCTTCGGATAATTGGCCTGCGCATGGAATGGCGATCATGCCAGCAGGGCGCCAACTCATTAAAGCTTTGATGCGTGAAGACTCTACATCTTCACGGTCATGGGAACTGGCTACAATCACATCATATCCATGTTCAAAAGCAAGGTTTTCAAGATGGGAAACAATGGTGGCAAAGAATGTATCGGTAATATTAGGCACCAATACAGTAATCACCTTATTACGTTGAGAGCGTAGTTGAGAGGCAGCACGGTCCATTTGATAACCGAGTTGGTCTGCTGCAAATTGAACTCGTGTCTTAAGTGCATCATTAACTGGTTTCTTACCTGAAAAGACATTTGAAACAGTCGCGGTGGAAACTTCAGCCAACTTAGCTACGTCACGAATAGACGGCTTTCTCATTGTTAACGTACCTTTTATATTTATAGTTAAACGTTTAACTTGAGATTAGGCTAACAGATCATATAGCGTCCATTCAAGTCTTTGTTAAACGTTTAACAGTAGATATTTGAGAGAGCTGATTTTTACAAAACATTTCAATTACCTTTACGGATCGCTTTTACCTTTGTTTTAAAAGGTCTTTAGGTGAGGTGATCTATAAAAAAGTAGTAGTCTTTTGTGTACAGATTTTTTATCCAGATCATAAAGAAAAATACATATAGGACTTAAGGGCACATGTTTTAGGCGTTGATTTCTTCAATCTTTTTAATAAGAGTTTCTGTAAACGACAGACTGAAATTGAAGAGTTGACTGAAAGGGGTCATCAATTAGGAAGTGTTTGGTGTTAATGGAAAATGGAAGTCCTGGATCATAAAAACTGCACTGGTTTTAGACGGTTAATCACCAGAATCAATTATGCATACTAAGGAAAGGATAAAGAGAGTAGTTGATTTTTTGTGGTAAACAATCACGTTTTGTATTCTAAATAAGCCTATTTGTTATCTGTTATCTGTTAGGTGGGGTTGGTGCTCTCTCGCAATTTTATTCGGATGAGAAGCTCTGCTCACTGTGTGAATTTATAATAAAAGTTTCTCTAACTAGAAGTGATTGCTTAGCATCACATATGGACGAGTTACACCTCCTTTAAACTTTCGTTCTTAATACTCAATTTTAAACGAGCACACACTAAGAGTGTCACCATCATAAGTGTAGCCATGAGCTGCAAGAGTTAGCAGAACGTACATTGTCTATAGGTCAGTCTTTTATATTCTATCGGCGTCAATGGGTTTGAAATTCGCTAGTGGTCCAGACCTTTTTTCTATAAGAGTGATCATATTCACTATGCCACTACATATAGATGTTCTGTAATAGCTCTGTCAAACGAGGGGGGGTAAGGTCATACAGTAAGTCTTTAGCTTAAAATCCTTTCAAGGGAATGATTTTTCCATAAATCGTTTCATTTAAATAGTTTATTTGTTGTTTTCTACTGTGGGCCTAATTTTCTTTTCTAGCAACATAGCAACATAGCAACATAGCAACATAGCAACATAGCAACATAGCAACATAGCAACATAGCAACATAGCAACATAGCAACATAGCAACATAGCAACATAGCAACATAGCAACATAGCAAGATGTTGCTAGTTGAACAGTCTATAGACTATCTGACATGGGGTTGAATGTAGGGTGTAATTTAGACAGATTATTTTTTTCAAAAAAGATTAGACAATACTTTCTGTTGATGTATTATACGCACCGTCTTGAAGCGAAGGTCATCCAGCGATTTTTTTGATGGGTAGATTTAGTAGAAAGTATGTGACCAATTTTTTATGATTTTTTCAGGTTTTTACCTTATCCATTCTAGATTAACGTAATGAAATGAAGAAAAATAAAAAATTATTGTTGATTTATAAGGGTTTTATTGTATATCATCACTTAAGGTCATTTGGTGTTGGATGAAATATCTTAACTTTTTCGCCCTTACAAGGCGAATGTCGGGAGTTCGAACCTCTCCACACCCACCACTTACTAAACAGTGGGCTTATTGAAAGATAAGCAAGAGTTTTAGATTGTGTTGGAGTGGTAGTTCAGTTGGTTAGAATACCTGCCTGTCACGCAGGGGGTCGCGGGTTCGAGTCCCGTCCATTCCGCCAATTACTTTTGATAGGGTAAGTTGGTAAAGAAATACCATCATTATGATGGGTGTGTAGCTCAGTTGGGAGATTCGTTTCCTAGCAAGGCGCAAGACACCGGGAGTTCAAAACTCCACATCTACGACGATGTAAAACTACTTTGCTTTTTAAGTAAAGCGGGTGTGTAGCTCAGTTGGGAGATTCGTTTCCTAGCAAGGCGCAAAACACCGGGAGTTCAAAACTCCACATCTACGACGATGTAAAACTACTTTGCTTTTTTTAAGTAAAGCGGGTGTGTAGCTCAGTTGGGAGAGCGTCGCCCTTACAAGGCGAATGTCGGGAGTTCGAACCTCTCCACACCCACCATTTATTCTTCGTTCCGTCTTTCAATCTCCTTGTTTATATAGCTTCTCGTAATTTCTATTTTTATAACTTTATAAATCTTATCTTTCCTGATATTCCATAAATACTCACTAATATTTTAAAAAAAATTTCCATATGGCTAATTATTAACCACATCTGTAGCCAATCTATCTTCATGTATCTAAATTGTATTTTTCTTTATCTGCATAACTTCAAGCTTATTTGGATGAGTTGATGCTTAGTCGTGCCTTGTTCTTATTGTCGTTACATCAACACCTAACGCCTAGCTAATGTCACGGTAAGAGCACGGTTTACGCATTGAAAAGCACAATGACTTCCTTTGCTCACCTTTTCTGGCACAGGCAAGACAAAGTGCTCGAGAGGTGGTGGCGGGTGACTAGTAGAGCCCTGGTCGTTTAGATACTTCGTTTTAAGTTGTTAAAAAACACTCTTTAATCGTGTAATCCCAGCTGGATAATAAAAAACTGTGGCCATTTTGAATGGCTCACAGTTTTCTATCTTTATCACACTTCTAATGCTTTATGAGGTGTTGTTGCTTACATCCTGTAAGTGGCGCTTATTCCAATAGTTCTAGATTGTCCAATCGAAGAAGTTGTGCTTCTGCTCAGGTACACAATGTCCTCATTGGTAATGTTTTTGATATAAGCATCTATAGTGAGATTATCTAGTTCATATTTTATGCGGGTATTGGTAACAATATAGTCGCCAGCGGTATACTCTTCGTCATTATCAAGATCGGAGTAATACTCGCTCACGTAGGTTGCGTCTGCTCCAAATGACCAATGCTCACCCACAAACTGGGTAAAGCCTAAGCCAAGGTTTAGATCTGGTGCGTAAGTTACTTCATTACCATCCCAGTCAGATGTATCGCTGCTGGTTTCGTTAATTTTCGTTTTTAGCGTGCCTATAGAGCCATTTATCTCAAGGTCTGGATTGATTTGCGCAACGACTTCTAATTCTGCGCCATAGGTATATACACCTTCCAGGTTGTAAATATGACCATTTTCAGCCGCTTGATAACCTGAATAATCGTTATAAAAAACACTGGCGTTTACAGATATGTTATTGAACCTGCTTTTGCTGCTAAGTTCGTAAGCCGTTACTTCTTCTTTATCGTATGTGAAATAATTATTGCTGAAGTCGAGTCCCGTGCCACCTGAATTGTATCCGCGACGGACGGAAGCCCCTAAGGTCGTTGTTTTCGATATATCGTAAGTGGTGCTCAAGCTTGGAAGAAATTCCGTTTCCGTCGTATCTTGGTCTAGGTCCGTCTCAACGCCGATGCCATTAGTTTTTACCAATGCTCTATCTTGCGTTTCATTATGAATACGACCACCAGCGGTGACGGTGAGTTTATCACTGATGTCGTAAGAGGTTTCTCCAAAAAGAGCGACTGTCTTAGTGGTTCCATCACCAAGGTATGCATGCGTTGCCCAGCTTGTTTCTACATCCAAAGTGGTATCAGTTTGCGCGGCATAGAAGCCGAGTAAACTTGTTATTTTAGAATTTGAGGGAGTGAACAGAACTCTGTTTTCCAGCGCCATGGTTTCTTCGGTTCTTTTTACATTTGTGACGCTTGAATATTGTTCAAAATAGGAATCTTGCTTGCTATAACTGACTTGTAAAATGTTTTTCACGGTATCCGAGATTTGATAGTCAATATCAAAAGAGACCGTATCAACCGTGGAGTCTTGTATGCGTGTGTTATCGCCGTCTAGATCCAGTGTTTGGGTTGAGGTGTCGCTCGCCCAAGAGAGGTATTCGCCTTCATTTTCTCTATGGCTGATATTTAATTTTGCAGTCAAACCCTTTATGTTTGAAGGGGTCCAAAGTAATTTACCTTGAAAGCTAGTTGATTCTGAATCATTTAAATCTGGTGCATCAGTAACTGATGAAGTGTCGTAATTCATCCAGCCTTCACCTTTTGTACCGCTAAAAGTTATCCGGTACGCAAGCTCATCATCAATTAGTGCCCCAGAATTCATGCCGGCCAGGTTGTATTTTAGGTTATCGTTATCGTATTGCTCTAGACCTAGACGTACGGCGCTTTCTGGCGTGAAGCTTGGGTCATTAGTTTTAATGACAACGGCACCACCAATCGCATTGGTTCCTTGAGAGGTTGATTGTGGGCCGCGAAGCACTTCAACAGATTGCACGTCCCAAAGTCCTGCTGGAGTATAATTGTATCCCCCCCAAGCTTCTGTTACGCCATCAACAGTCGTTGCTATGCGTGGTTTGCTTCCTGTGGCGTATGCTTCAGCTCCAGTCGCGGCACCAGCACCATTAATGCCTCGGATGTTGATGGTGCCGAACCCGGCAGAGGTGACATTGGGGGCTTGTACTGCAATCTCATTTACTTCTTTCACCTCACCACTTTCATAGTTTTCTTCGCTAAAAACGGTGACGGCTGTTGTAGTGTCCTTGATATCTTTATCAACCTTTTCACCGCTTACAATTAAGTTTGGTAAAGTCTTTGAGTCTTCAGCTAACAGGTTTGGCGAAATAATCGCTGCATTGACACTGATCACAGCAATAGCGATGCGACTTAAGTCACTTGGAAGGGCTTTTGAAAATGACTTTTTTGAGTGGTGCATATGGATCCTTTATTTGTGAATTGCTTTACAGTTATAGTAATAATGGCAATAATAAGAATCATTATCAATAAAGATTGTTGTTTTAATGCAATTTCTTTAAGAATAGGGTCAAATATTGAAAATAATGACATTATTGCGCCAGCTTAATGGCGAGGAGCGCTTGATTGGAAGCCCGCTTTGGTGGGAGAAGATTGCCTCACAACATCTACCCTTGATCACTTATGTGAATGATCAATTCTGTTCGGTAATTTTTCTTTGGCAAGACCCTGAGGGGGATGAGAACCACTCTAATACAGCAAATGTTTTGTTGAATGTTAACTCTGTGACAAACCACCATAGCTGGGAGCCTAAGTGTCTAGAAAGGATAGCGGGAACCGACGTGTGGGTGGGGCAATTAGAGATTAACGCCACATGGCGAGGTGGCTATTCTTTTATCCCTCTTGCGATTGATCAGCTTCCTGAGGGAGTCAAGGCCGCTGGGAATGGCTCAAGGGAGTCGCAGCGTAACTGGTGGATTGATGTTGTTCAAGGTCAAGTTCACGATCCACTGAATCTTTTGCCAGTACAGTTTAGCGGTTGGGGGATGAGTTCGTCTCTTCACTTACCAAATGCGCCTATTGAGTTAGGTTGGTCAGAGTGGGAGAAAGGGCAACTAAGGTCAATTGAGCAGAGTCAAATTACTTTGATCGATTGGCAGTCACAGGCACTGTCTAACCAAAGGCCGTGTGGTGTTTTTTCAACATCTTCAGCAAAGGCGCCATTGGTTGTTCTATTGGATGGCCAAAAGTGGGGGGCAAAAAGCGGAACGTTATCTGTGCTTCAATATTTAACGGATACGAAGATGATTGCTCCGGCGCATTATCTTTTGGTCCCCTCTGTGGATAGCCAAACACGCTGGAAAGAGCTGAGCTGTCATCGGCCTTTTTGGCAAGCTTTAATTAATGAGCTTCTTCCTAGTGTGAAAAAAAGTTTGCAAGCAGTTGATCGAGGAGTGACAGAATATGTTGTTGCGGGCCAAAGCTTAGGAGGGCTCTCTGCACTCTATGCAGGTCTCTACTTTGCTGATTATTTCTCCAAAGTCATCAGTCTTTCAGGTTCTTTTTGGTGGCCAGAGCAGAACAGAATACGTATACCGAAAGAAAGCTCTGGAGAGTGTGAAGTGCTTAACCAGCCACCAGTAAATAGTTTGGCCGATTTGATTTTAAAGGGTCATCTTGATGTTACTAACTTGCAGTTGTTTCAAACCGTTGGTTTAGGAGAAAAAGACATGTGTTTGTACAATGACCAAACTTTTCAAGCAATAAAAGATAAGGGAGGCCGGGTGTCTTATGAAAAAGTATCTGGTGGCCATGATTGGCTGTCTTGGCGATCTGGGCTGATGAATGGGCTTATATATTTGATTCCTAGTGAGTAAAAAGAAGGGTGAAACCAAAAACATAAAAAGAGGCAAATTAATAGCCAGGAATAGCGCTTATTGTTGTTGCTCATGCTACTTTGCAATGGCTGACCATTGGCGCATAAAACCCTGCTCTGAAGCGATGCTTGTGTTTGGCATAGTGGCACCAGGAACCACTAAAGGGGCATTGATCGCCAGCAGTGTGTCAGAAAGAATCGGCTAAATGGCCAGATAAAGGGAGCAGTGAGCAAAAAAACGGTGATGGTCTACGAGACCTTTTGCTTGGAAAAAGATTTGAGCCGATTATTCAGTATTTTTTATTTCATAATCCCCTTACTTTCTTTGTTGTTTTTTATTCGGTCTTTCTGTTTTAATTTCTCTAAATTAACTAAAGAGATCACAAGCTATGATTAACACTTGGTTAGAAAGAAAACTTGAAGAAAGCTTCCTTTGTTTACTGTTATTGTCTCTTCCTGCTGCTTTCGCGGTTGGCTACTTTCTTTTCTAAGAAATCATGTATTGGCTTCCGTGATCTCTGTGTCCCAGTACTTCGTCTTTAGCTTTACGCTACCAAATAAGCCCTAAATTATAAAATTTGAGCATAAGAAAGTTTATGGCTAATAAATTTAGTTCATAATAAAATCTGACAGATACTAAGTGCAAAGGCAGTAACTGTCAGATTAACTTTGTATTAGTGCTGATTATCAGACGGCACGTACATATTCTGGTTTTTGGGTTCCAACTTTAGTCAAACTGAATTGCCAAAGATTTAAGTTTCTGCTCCGGAATGCAGCTGCGCAGCTCAATAGGTAGTAGCGCCACATACGATAAAATCTCTCATCGTATGTTGAATTCAAAAACTCCCAATTCTTTTCAAAGTTCTCATGCCAAGAGCATAAGGTTTTATCGTAGTCTGGCCCAATGTTGTGTAAATCTTCTATATTGTATAATCCATTGATACCATTACCAATTTGAGAAATAGAAGGGATAACCCCATTTGGGAAGATATATTTATCAATCCAAGGGTCTGTCTTGTTTGATGAAGTTGGACTACCTATAGTGTGAACTAAGAATACGCCGTTATCGGCAAGCATATCGTATGATTTTTCAAAATATTCTCTGTAATTATCTGGGCCTACATGCTCTAACATTCCAACTGATACAATGCGGTCATATTTTAATTCTGGGACATACTCTCTATAGTCCTCTAAAATAAAGTTAATAGGGAGTTCTTGATTCTTAATTAATTCTTTTCCATAATTTGCCTGTTCCTGGGACAAAGTCAAACCATCGCAAATAACACCATAGTTCTGTGCAGCGTAGACCATAAAGCTCCCCCATCCACAGCCTATATCCAAGACTCTCATGCCTTTTTTTAGACCAAGTTTGCGGCATAATAGGTCAAGTTTGGCTTCTTGCGCGTCATCAAGGTTATCACTGTCTTTCCAATATGCACATGTATATGTCATGCGTTTATCTAACATATAAGAATACAACTCGTTACCAATGTCGTAATGATAGCTTACGTCTCTTTTTGCTCTCTCAATGCTCTGTAAATTAAATGCTTTCTTTAGCTTTCCTGCTCCAACTTTCAGCCCTAAAGAAATCTTTTGTAAAGAACCTAACATTGATTCCACGTCAGATGAAAGTAAACGAGAAATCATTTCGGCGATGTCTTCGCATTCCCATAAACCATCCATGTAGGCTTCACCAAAAGCAAGTGATCCGCCTGTTAATATTTTTTCGTAAATAGATTCATCATTAATAATTAAATCCCAACTTCTATTGCCATTGAGCTTTATGTCTGCTGAAGAAAGAATACTTTCGAATAAGCTGTGGTTACTCATAACTTTTGACATTACTACATTCCTTTAACTAATATAATTAGTTAGATTGATTTTTAAACTAATTGATCAGGGTGGTGCATTGTTTAATAAATACACATGCGTAGATTAAAAGATGTGTTTTATGGTTAAATCACCTGATTTTAAAGTGTTTTTAAATAAAATTATTTGAAATGTTCCAATCTAAATTTTTGGGTTTATTGGAAGTTATATTCATAAGAGTGTAATATTGTTTTCTTTTTATTTTTTTGATAATGTGTACCAGTGTGTTTTTATACACACTATAATTTAGCAAACTCTCTAATTAAGGAGGCTTTGTCTGTTTTCTCCCATGAAAAATCTTCTCGACCAAAATGACCATATACAGCAGTCTTTTTGTAGATAGGTTTTAATAAGCCCAACATCACTTGAATTCCAAATGGTCGTAAATCGAAGAATTGACGAATAGCGCCGATGATGACCTTATGCGGTACTTTTTCTGTACCAAAAGTTTCAACCATAATGGATGTTGGCTCAGAAACGCCAATAGCATATGAAAGCTGTACTTCACAGCGTTCGGCTAGGCCTGCAGCGACGATATTTTTAGCGACATATCGGGCAGCATAAGCTGCCGAGCGATCGACTTTTGAAGGGTCTTTGCCAGAAAAAGCGCCCCCGCCATGGCGTGCGGAACCACCATATGTGTCAACAATGATCTTTCGTCCGGTCAAGCCACAATCTCCCATAGGCCCTCCTATAACGAATCGACCAGTAGGATTTATAAAAAATTTAGTTTCATTATTCATCCACATACTAGGTAAAACGGGGGTGATTATTTCATCCATAACGGCTTCACGTAGAGATTCCGTTGATATTTCATTACTATGTTGAGTGGATATTACTACAGTATCAATACCGATGATCTTTCCATGTTCATACTGAAAAGTAACTTGAGATTTAGCATCAGGGCGTAACCATGGTAATGAACCATTCTTTCTAACTTCAGCCTGACGCTCCATCAATTTATGCGCATATGTTATTGGGGCGGGCATCATTACATCGGTCTCATTAGTAGCATAACCAAACATTATGCCTTGATCCCCAGCCCCTTGCTCTTGTTGGTATTCTTTGTCAACTCCTTGATTAATGTCTGGAGATTGTTGACCAATCGTGTTTAATACCGCACAGGTATTTGCATCAAACCCCATCTCTGAATGTACATAACCTATATTTCTAATTGTTTCGCGAGTGATGCTTTCGATATCAACCCATGCGGAGGTGGAGATTTCCCCTCCAACCATTACCATGCCCGTTTTAATGTAAGTCTCACAAGCTACACGAGCCTTTAGATCTTGTTTTAGAATAGCGTCTAATATCGCATCCGATATTTGATCTGCAATTTTATCAGGATGACCTTCTGAAACAGATTCAGAAGTGAAGAGGTGTTTGGTCATATTTTTTCTCATATTGATTATAAGATGGAAATAATTAAAATAAATTGATCTTGTGTATTTATGTTGAGTTATCTGTATGTGTTTATTTTAACTGACTCTACAATGTTTTTAATTTTCTCTTGTAATACAGTAAAGTGTTTACTTTTATTGTGTAAATCTAAGGCGTTTTGATCTAACCATTTTTCTACAATCATAATTGTCAATGGTTTAAGGTTGTTTAAAAGGATATCGTACCTTAAACAACCTTGTTCTATTTTGCTGTGTTCTTCGCATTCACGAAGTGCAGAAAGCACAAGGTCAAATGAATTGTCCTTGCAGTTTATATCAACTAAAAGAAGTATATTTTCTGTCACCATGGTATCCCGAATTTCAAGTTAATGAGTTATAGTTCGTTTTTATCATCATCGTCCCATTCCCAGCTTATATTTAAGTCGCCAATATCTATAAAAATAGAACGTATGTAGAAGAATATAATAATGATGAAGACAACACCTAATATATAAATTACCAAGGTAACCTCGTACCGTCATATAGCAAGAAGGAACCGGAATCAGCGTCCGTACAATTATTTATCAGTGCTATCATTGACTTAACACTTTCTTCAGGAGTGATTTTGGCATTTATTCCTCCCATATCTGTTTGAACCCAGCCTGGATGAATGGCTAATGCTTTAATTTTTTCCTCTGATAAGTCGACGGACAGAGTTCTAATAACTTGATTCAGTGCTGCTTTGGATGCTCGGTAACTATATCTACCTCCGGACTGGTTATCATCAATACTTGCCATGATCGAAGTCATACCTACAATAGTTTTATGCTTGCCAATTTTCAGGTTATCAATTAAAGCTTGGGTGACAAGCAAAGGTGAAATAGTATTAGTGACCATTACATCAACCCAATCTGACATATCCATTGTTCCAAAATCTTCACACTTATTGCCATCAATTCCAGCATTATGAATTAGAACATCAAATTTTTCTTCGAAAAAATAATCAGATAATTTATTAATTTCTTTTTCGTTTGTTATATCAAGTTTATACGGGGTTAAATTGTTAGTTTCTTCGGAAATACGAATTAAATCTGTTGAATTTTCTTGATTTCTGTAACATGCAATCACCTTCCAGCCTAAAGTTGAATACTGCTTTGAAAATTCTAATCCCAGTCCTCTATTGGCACCGGTAATAAATACTGTAGGCATAAAAATATCCTGTTGTTTAATAATTTAAGTAGAGTTATAGCTCCTTTTAACTCGACGACTGTTTAGGGATTTCGTGAGTTATGTTCTGCGTGATACTTCAATGTGTTTTTATGGTTTTTATTTTATCTATGTTGAAGTGTTAGTAAAATAGTGTTTATGACAAAAGTAATTATCGATACTGGCAATAATATATATTGAAAGTTTATTTTTATTGTGGGGGTGTGGTGGTTTTTGATATAGGTTTTTGTAGGAGGGAGAGGTGCTTTTAATTATTTTTGTTTCTGTTTTTTTTATGAGGTGAATTGGATTTTGGTTTTAAAAAAGATTTGCTATGATTGTTTCAACTCATAGAATAATTTTAATTCTAGTAATAGTTTTTATCTTGTTTCTGGAGGATGTTTTGTTTTTGATGTTTTGTAAGATAATTTGTTTATCTATAGTTAGATGGATTTTTTATTAAAATTGAGGGGTGACTTTTTCAGTTAGTAATGAAAAACCCAGTCTTTGACTGGGTTTTAAAGGACGAGCTCTATGTATTTTGCTAGATTGTTATTTGTAAGCCGCTGCGTATTTTTCGCTATTTTTATCCAAACTTCCACTGAATCGCGTAAGTAATAGGGCAACGAATACAACCACAGCTCCAATCCATGGTGTGTGCATTAGTCCAGCATTGGAAACTACCAGACCGCCGCCCCATGACCCAAGTGCGATACCCACGTTGAATGCAGCTATATTTAGACCTGAAGCAACATCAACTGCATCGGGAGTGTATTTTTCGGCCAGTTTAACTACGTACACTTGAAGACCAGGAACATTCCCGAAAGCAAACGCACCCCATACTAGAATGGTAATAACAGCTGCAGTTTGGTTTGTTGCTGCGACATTAAATACAAGAAGAACAACGATCAAACCAATGAAAATTGCAGTTAATGCTTTGATTGGCCCCATCTTGTCGGCCATTTTCCCGCCCCAAATATTACCGATTGCTACAGATATACCATAAACCAGCATAATTAGACTGATTGCATTCGATCCAAAACCTGATACCTCTTGAAGGATTGGGGCTAAGAACGTAAATGCTGTGAAAGTGCCACCATAACCTAATGCAGTAATCGCATAAACCAATAACAGTCTAGGTTGAGTCAATACTTTCAGTTGTGATGACAGTTTAGCTGCTGCTGGTTGCTTAAGATTACTAGGTACCAAAATGGCGCTGCCAATCAGAGCAATTAGACCGAGAATCGCAACAATTAAGAATGTTGATTGCCAGCCAAATGTTTGACCGATCCAGGTACCAAGTGGAACGCCAGTAACTAATGCAACGGTAAGACCTGTGAACATAATAGCAATGGCACTAGCTGCCTTTTCTTTAGCAACCAAACCAGTTGCAATTGTGGAACCAATTGAAAAGAACACGCCGTGCGCTAAGCCCGTTAAAATTCGAGCTGTGATCAGCGTGTTATACCCCGGTGCTTTCCAAGCTAATAGGTTGCCAAGTACGAACAGGGTCATTACAGCCATCAATACATATTTTCGTTTCCAGTTACCTGTCAGTGCAGTTAATACGGGAGCACCGATCGCAACGCCAAGTGCATATAGGCTAACTAAAAGACCCGCTGAAGGTAACGATACGTTTAAGTCTGTTGCCATCGTGGGGATCAGCCCGACAATAACAAACTCTGTGGTTCCAATAGCAAAGGCGCTAAGCGTCAATGCTAATAATGCTAAAGGCATAATAATTCTCTCTTAATCAGTGGACGTTAATATCCGAAACAGCTTCAGCGTTTCAGTGGCGGCAATTATTGACTGGATTCCAATTGTAAAAAATAGTGTTTATTGCAAAATACTTTTGCTACATTTGATGTAAATGATTAAAAAGGATAAAGCATGTTAACTAGATCAGATGAGCTTGAGATTCTTATCACTGTTGTTGATAGTGGAGGGTTTTCTTCTGCAGCAAACTCACTCGGAATTCAGGTGGCAAGGGTTTCTCGGGCTGTCAGCAAAATAGAATCTCAACTAGGTGTCACGCTTCTAAATAGGACAACCCGAAGGGTGGAAGTAACAGAGGAAGGCCTGCAGTTTGTCGAGTCTGTTCGTATAGGTTTACGCCAAATTCAAGAAGCTGAGGAAGATATAATCACAAGGGGCGAGCTGCCTAAAGGACGCCTCAGAGTCGATGCGGCTAGTCCGTTTGTTTTACATCAATTGGTCCCATTGATTCAGTCATTTAAAAAGGTATATCCAGATATACAACTAGATTTAACCTCTAATGAGGGGTTTGTTGACTTGCTGGAAATGAGAACTGACGTTGCCATTCGGATTGGGAAGTTAGCGGATTCCACATTGCATGCAAAACCGCTTGGTACTAGCCCATTATTTATTGTTGCGTCGCCAGACTATTTGGCAAAGAAAGGCTTTCCAAAATCAGCGAATGACTTGAAACAGCATAGTTTGATTGGCTTTTCAGGGCCTAAGGTTTTAAACGAATGGCCTCTTCGGGGATTTGATATTGGAACTCCAGATCTAATTTCTAGTAGTGGTGAAACCATAAGAAAACTAGTGCTTGAAGGGAATGGGATTGCTTGTCTCTCAGGATTTATGGTGAAGCAAGACTTAGATTCGGGTCAACTTGTAGCATTACTTGAGTCAGAAAAAACGGTCAACACAGGGAGAGAGCAGGTAAACGCGGTATACTACAAATCATCTTCTTTATCTAAGCGAATCACTGCATTTATAGATTTTATTCAGCCTAGACTTACATTGCGCTAAGTCTATTTTTGTTAAAATGACAAAACAGTTTTTCTTTTGTTGATTTTTATTTGATGTGTATTGTGTTTAATAGGAGTGAAAATTAACAGACTACTTTCTCATTTGATTGGTTAAATCAATCTTTATTCCGAAGCCTAATAAGGTTTTTAAGGTGGGTGGAAAAAGCGCTTCAAGTACTGAATTTAGTGGTATCAAAGGAGTGTTTGTCAATTTGATATTTGAAGTCTCTTTATGGTTAAAACAATGTGCCGTAGCTACTTTAGTCGGCACATTGTATCAATTCGTTTATTGGAAGTGCGGGAGGACTTCGTTAGCAATTGTTTTTAGAGCATTTTCAATAGGCTGCTGGTTCCTTCGGAACTGTAAACCTATGTGGTTTACTCCCACGTTTTTCATAGATTCTAGTTCGGTGATTAACCCTTTGACACCGGTTTGTACGCCAAAATGATGTCTAATAATGGGAGCATCAGGATCATCAACTAAGTCTAGGTGAATGAAACTGACATAAGGTTTATCTCCAGCAACCTGACGCCAAAGCTTAACTCGATATTCATGGTTTTGCGGTGTACCTGGGTATGCAAGCCAACCATCTAAATTTTCGCCTATCCATTCTGGACTTTGTTGAGCTAATCCTGCGGCATAGATAGGAATATCCTTAAACTCAGGGATCAATTGAAGTCCGTTTTTGAGCTTAGCGTTGTTTGTGTCTCTTAGTATGTCCAGGCTGTTACGAAATACTTCACTACGGTTGTTAAAGTCAACATCAAATACTGGATACTCGCTCGGGCGATCTCCACTCGCAACACCAAGAATCAAACGATTGTTGCTTAATTCATTAATGGTTGCAGCGGCTTTTTTAACAAGCCAAGGCTCTCGCAACGGTAGAACAATAGCAGCGGTAGCTAATAAGATGTTATTAGTACATGCTGATAGATAACCTAGATAACTGAACGCTTCAAAAACTTGGGCTGCATCACCAAAATTTGGATCATAAAGTGGGACATCTCTAATCCAAGCGGCTTTGAAGCCAAGTTCATCTGCCAACATGATCCGTTCTTTATGTTCGGTCATATCAGGAACGCCAAGGGGTTTATTTTGAAGTAAACGTTTTGTTTGACCTTCTCGGGTCCAATCGTTATCTAAGGGTAGCTCGACTCCAATAGAAAAAGATGTGTTTAGATTTTTATGCACAATAATGCCTACCTAACAATGTTAATGTCGCTTAATGATGGAATTTTGATCTTATTCAATGAAATTATTTCATCTTCAAAGTAAAAAAAAAGAGCTGAAACGACAAAACAGTTTTGTATAAATAGGTTACACACTAAAGAAAATTAAAATTTTCGACCAATAGCTCTCCCTTTATAAAGTTAATAAACGAACTTATTCTTCTCGAGGTTCCTGCATTTTTGTAATAAACGGCGTGAATCGGTTGTTTTACCTCATGCGAGTACTCGCTTAGTACCTCAACTAAGTTGCCACATTTTCTATCGGAATGTGTCATGAAGTCTGATAAGCATCCGATGCCAGCCCCTTGAAGCACGAGGCATCGAATGGTCTCACCATTGTCAGACCTAAGGCTGCTGTTAATTCGCAGCAATTTGTTGTTCTTATCCATCATTGGCCATTCCTTTAATGATTCGGGTTGGCTAAATCCAATCAGTTTATGATTCAGTAATTGTTCTACTGAAGTTGGCGTTCCATAGTTACTGAGGTACTCAGGACTAGCGACCATTCTAATTCGACTATTTCCTAGGAATGTCGCTCGCAAGGTCGAATCTTGTAATTCACCTATACGAAATGCTACGTCAGTTTTTGTGCCCAAAAGGTCGATATTGCTTTCATTGGAATTTAGTTCAAGGTCTACATCAGGGTACAGAGATTGATACTTTGCAATATGTGGAGTCAGTACATGTAACAAAAATGGAGTGGCGGCATTTATTCTTAGTAAACCAGAAGGGTTAGATTTTTGATTTTGAAGTTGAGCTTCAGCACGTTCCACTGCATCTACGATCTCTCTTACTTTATCAAGATAGATTGCTCCTTCATTCGTCACATCTAGCTTACGAGTAGTCCTATTTAGTAATGTTGTTTCCAGCTTATTTTCGAGTCTTGATACCGTGCGACTGACAGCCGAAACGGTCATTGACATTAGCTTAGCTGCTGCACTCACTGAACCGGTATCAACCACGGTTATAAAGGTTTTCATTTCATCTAAAGTTGCTTTCATTGTTGATATTTTTTCAATATAGATTTGATTATTATTAACTTTACGGAAATGTTGCAAACCCGTAAAGTCAATTTGATATATAACGTTCAAATTTTATCAATGACTTTAGGAGAGTTGTATGAAAGTACCATCATTTGGGGTAGGAACATTTCGTCTAGAAGGGGACGTGGTAAAAGATTCTATTAAGAATGCATTAGAAGTTGGCTATCGAGTAATTGATACTGCTCAGATTTACAACAATGAGAAAGAAGTGGGAGAAGTGATCACGCAATCTAATTTAGAGCGGGATGAATTATTCATCACAACTAAGATTTGGGTTGATAATATGAACTCTGAACGACTTATCTCTAGTTTGAAGGAAAGCTTAGAGAAGCTTAACACGGATTATGTGGATTTAACTTTGATTCATTGGCCGGGTAGCAATAATGATATAAAAGAATATATGACGTCATTGCTTGAAGCAAAAAAAATGGGGTTGACCCGCGAAATAGGTGTATCAAACTTCAACATAGACTTGTTACAGCAAGCTATGGATGTTGTTGGTAAAGAAAATATTGTTACAAACCAGATCGAACTTAGCCCATATTTACAAAACCATAAATTAGTTAAATTTATGCGTGATAATAATATACAAGTCACTTCTTACATGACACTGGCTTACGGTAAAGTTTTAGGAGATCCGGTTATTGGCGAAATTGCAGAAGAGGTTTCGGCTACACCCGCTCAGGTGGTTCTCGCATGGGCGCTATCTAAAGGCTACGCCGTCATTCCTTCCTCAACTAAGCGCCATAATTTGGCCAGCAATCTTGAAGCATTAAAAATTAAACTTAGCGATGAAGCAATATCCAAAATTGACTCACTGGAAAGAAATGGGCGTGAAGTAAACCCTGAAGGACTGGCACCGGTATGGAATGACTAAGGTAAAGAATATAGGTAAAAATCCTAAATTCTTAGGTCGATCTTATCTTGTCGGGTATGAAGGATTACCTGTGATTAACACCTATAACTCTAACGCTTTTGCTGTTAAGTATAAAATCATCAATGATGTACTTAAATGGACGAGTGGGCAGTAGCCTATCAATGGAATGACCTAGAAAAAGGCTTTTATTCGGTGTTATGACAGGAAGAGAATAGCGCGAAAGTTGTTTGCCTAGACAATTTAACTAGCGATCAGACTTTATCTTTTTTATATCTAGTTATCTTGGGGTTTATCAATCAGAAGATTTATTAAGTAAAAAAGCGAGATTTTAACTGTATTAATAATATAAGCTCGCTTACTTTTAGTATTGCGAGCTTTTCTAATTTTAGGCTGTCTAAAATTGCCAGAGTTTGATGGTAATGCAAGGTTAACCTTATACAGTAGTGAGGAAGAGGCTACATCGATTAAAAAACTTATCAGACCTAATATACTCGGCATCAATACTAATTCCTTGATACCTTATTTTTTATTAAGCGAACGGAAATAAGATGGAACAATATAAAGTTTGGCAATATCAAATGAAGACACAGAGTCTTATTCTAGCTATGACAGAAAGACCGTCATTAGCTGACAATGAAATTTTAGTGCAAAACAAAGCCATTGGCATTAACCCTGTAGATTGGAAGTTTATCAAAACAAACCCTTTGGGTTGGCCAAATGGTCATGTCCCAGGTGTTGATGGTGCAGGTGTTATTGTGCAAGTCGGTGCAAAGGTTGATACGAGAATAATAGGCCGTCGAGTGGCATATCATAGCTCACTAAAACAACATGGCAGCTTTGCTGAGTATACGGCTTTGAATGTTGAACGAGTGATGATGTTGCCCGAGAACCTCTCATTTAAACTTGCAGCGGCGCTACCTTGCCCGATGCTTACTGCTTGGCAAGCATTTGAAAAAATTCCGTTAACCCGACAAAGAGAAGTGCTTATCGTTGGTTTTGGGGCGGTTAATAATTTGCTATCTCAGATCCTTGTTAATGCAGGTTATGTCGTTGATGTTGTTTCAGCTAGTCTGAGCGAAAAGCGTGCAATAAAGCTAGGTATTCGCCGAGTTTATAGAGAGCAACCTCAAGTTGACATGAAATACTTCGCTGTTTTCGATGCGGTCAGTGGGGAAAATGCCGCCGATTTAGTGCCACTGTTAAGAGCTAATGGGCATATTGTCTGCATTCAAGACCGTATACCTGAACCGATTGATCCTCCATTTACCCGCACTATTTCCTACCACGAAATAGCACTTGGAGCGTTACATGATTTTGGCGATGTAAATGATTGGAATGCGCTGATGCAAAATGGAGAAGCGCTACTTGAACGAATTGACAAAGGTAATTTTAAAGTTAATGCTCCAATCACTTTTGACTTTGAGCAAATGTCTGAAGCCTTGGAGCATAGCGAATTAACAAAATTAAAAACGGTTATTACATTGATCTAAATTGGACTATTCATTCTTTTTTGATAATTCTATAACTAGGCTCCCTATAAACTTGCATGGATAGCTGATCATATAACTGATGATGGGCCCCTTTGATAGGGGCTGGGTTAAGGAAGTCAGCTTGGCTAGTTAGAAGAGCTGTCGGTATCTGCTTCAGTAATTACTGAAGCAGATACCGTTGCTGTGGGATTTAGTAAGGGGAGTTTTCGAAATAAAACTCAGCGGCGTTTTCGTCGGTGACCAATTGCGCGCCTAAAATAATGCGCGATGGTTCATTATAGAGATCACCCAGTTTTTCATGTTTGACGCCATGAACGGCCAATGCAATGCCTGACGCTATCATGGAAGGTGGGTAGGTCACCGTAGCGCGAACCATTTTATTGCTGTCCGACTTGATCATTTTAATGATGTCTTTGGAGCCAGCGCCGCCCAATACGGTTTTAATGTCAGTACGACCTGATTCTTCAATGGCTTTTAATACCCCTTTTAGCATGTCATCGTCTTGGCACCATACCGCATCAATTTTAGGGTACTTCTGTAGGAAGTTTTCCATCACAGCTAAGGCTTTTTGCGTAGACCAATCACCGGGTTGAGAGTCGAGGATTTTGATGTTTGGGTAATCGGCCATTACTTCGTTGAACGCATCCACACGTTGCTTGTTGATTGGAATTTGCAGACCTTCAATGGAGACAATGTTGCCTTTGCCAGACATTTCTTTGGCGAGCCATTGAGCGCCAACACGACCGAGTCCTGAATTATCTCCGGCAATGAAAATATTCTGTGCGGGATGAGCCAGTTCGCGGTCAACAACCACAGTATAGATGCCCTCGCCATAGGCTTCTTCGATCACTTTTTGTAGCGTGGCCGGGTTACTCGGCAAGATAACCAGCGCATCGATGCCTTTGACCATGAGATCCTCCACGTCGCCAACTTGCTTTGAGCCAGAGCTGGACGCTACCACGTAGAAGTCGATGTCTTTTTCTTTCATTTTGAAGTCGGCGGCGGCTTTATTGGCCCACCAAAGTAACCCTGCTGTCCAACCATGATCGGCGGATGGCACGCTGACTCCTATTTTATATTTTGCCGCATAGCTTGTACCAACAAAGGTGAAAATCAGCATAAACGCGACGACCGTTCTCATGATGTTATTTTTATATTTCATGAATACTCTCTCCAGTGATATTAATGTTTAACGAGTAGAACGAAAGGTTTTACTCGCATCATTTCCTTCTTTTTATGGCGAATACTCGTTGCGGTAATCGCACTTTAGCGATCGCCTTTAAACTGCACTAAGACCGCTATCAAGATGACGAGCCCCTTCACCATGCCTTGTAAGTAAGGCGAAATCCCCATTAAATTCAGCATGTTATTAATGATGCCTAAAATGATAATCCCGATGACGGTTCCCCAAATGGTGCCTTTTCCCCCGGACAAAGCCGTGCCGCCAATGACGACCGCAGCAATCGCATCCAATTCATAAAAAATGCCCGCATCACTTGGGCTGATGGAATTTAGCCGAGAGGCCAATAAAACAGCAGAAATACCCACAGACGCGCCAGCAATAACAAAAGTCATAAAATAGACCCAGCGAACTTTGATGGCCGAATAAGACGCGACTTTTGCATTGGAGCCGACGGCACAAACATGGCGTCCAAAGGCGCTGTGCTTGAGCAGAACATGGAAAATAATGGCCAGCAGCAAAAATACCCAAACAGGATAGGGGATGCCCCATAAATAGCCGCCGCCAATGTCTGAAAAATGACTGTTTTCAGACACCATTTCGCCAGCGTCACTGGTGTATAAGGCCATGGATCGAAAGATCGACATGGTGGCGAGGGTGGCAATAAAAGAGGCGACCTTACCACGGGTAACAATAAGCCCATTCAAAGCACCAAAAACGCCACCCAAAGCAATCGCCGAAGAGATCGCCATGGCCACCGCCCACCAACCATCGCCAGCCCCATTGATGATCATAATAGTCAGCACACCCACCACGGCCACCATGGAGCCTACAGACAGATCAATACCGCCAGCTATGATCACAAAAGTCATGCCCAGAGCAATGATGCCAGTGTAGGAAACTTGTCTTAGTACGTTGGTAATATTACGCGGCATTAAAAAACTTTCGCTCGCAATAGACGAAAAAAGAATCAACAAAAGTAACGCGATAAAGGGCGCGTAAGCCGCCATATTGAGTTGTTTTAGGCGGGTGATCATGGGAGCGGGTTCGAACATGGCCATAATGAATCCTTGTTTATTTTTATTGTTATCTGCGGTACGAGTGATCAGGGCGAACGGTTTGATTGCTAGGGTTATGCCTCCTGCTTCATGGTTTTTAATCCTGCTGCGTAATACATAATTTCCTTCTCATTGATGGCGTCGCCTGAGAGTTCGCCCATGATTTCTCCAGAGCGCATCACAATGACCCGATGGGATAAGCCAATGACTTCTTCTAGTTCAGACGAAATCATAATGATGGAGACACCTTGCTCGGTTAGTGAGCGGATAAAGTGATAGATTTCTTTTTTGGTATTAACGTCTATACCACGGGTCGGTTCATCGAGAATGAGAATATTTGGGTGTGTGTCCATCCATTTGGATAAATAGACTTTCTGCTGGTTTCCGCCGCTTAAGTTAATCAGGTTTGAGTTCAGAGACGCGGCTTTTATATCAAATCGTTTGACGTATTCTTGGGCAACGGCGCGCTCTTTTTTGTGCTGAATAAGCCCTCTAACATAAGCGGCCAACGAAATGAGCGTGATGTTTTTGGGAATATCAAAGTTCATTATTAAGCCTTTGCCTTGCCGATCTTCTGACAAGTAGGCTAAGTGGTGAGAAACCGCGTCTGCGATGGTGTGGATGGTGACTGCTTGGCCATTGATCTCGATGTCTCCAGTGTCCTTTTTACGCAGCCCCATCACCGCTTCTGCGGTTTCGGTGCGGCCAGCTCCAATTAAGCCTGCAAAACCAAGAACTTCTCCTTTTTTTAACGCGAAGTTGATGTCCTTTAATACTCCCTTGATAGACAAATGATGCACCTTAAGAACCGTCTCATCGCTAGGTTCATTGCGATGCGGATAAATTTGATTCAATTCACGGCCCACCATTTTTCTGGCCATGTCTTTTTCATTTATCTGCGATACATCGTCTAGGCTAACTAAGTGTCCATCGCGCAGAATGGCTAAGCGATCACACAGTAATTTTACTTCTTTGAGTTTGTGGGAAATAAAAATAATGGTGACGCCGCGCTGTTTGAGAGTGTCGACCAGCGTAAAAAAGATTTCTACCTCATGGTCGGTTAACACCGTGGTTGGCTCATCCATAATCAGAATGCGTGAGTCATTAACCAGCGCTTTGGCGATCTCCACCATTTGCTTTTCGGCCACACTGAGCGTTTCTACTAAAGCGTCTGGGCTTAAGTCGGTCGCTAATTCCGTCAAGAGCGTATGGGCTTTATGGCGCATCATGGGTTTATTAAGCAAGATGCCTTTTTTTATTTCATTACCAAGAAAAATATTCTCAAACACATTAAGGCTGCTGATCAGATTAAACTCTTGGGGGATCATCGCAATCCCTAACCGTTTTGCATCCGATGTGGAGCGGATAGAAACCTGGTTGCCATCTAGCGTAATGTGGCCTGAAGTTTGGGTGTAAATACCACTGATGATTTTCAGTAAGGTCGATTTTCCTGCGCCATTTTCCCCTAAGACGCCTAGTACTTCGCCAGGCAAAATGTCCAAGCTGACATTGTGCAATACACGCACGCCAGCGAACTCTTTGACGATGTCGTAAATCTGCATAATGGGTTGCGTCATGAGCTAGTCCTCGCGTGACGAATCAGTAGAAACGCTGGCTGCAAGAGGGCGCCATGCACTGTTATGAGCCGAGGAGGCAAGTACAGCGCTGATGAATTTCATGCCTTCCACACCATCATTAATGCTTGGAATAAAACCTTGAACGGATTGCACATCCGCGCCTGCGTCAATAGCGTGAATCGCAGCAGCGATGTCTACATATAGGTTTGCAAACCCTTCCAAATAGCCTTCAGGGTGCCCAGCCGGTATACGAGAAAGACGATTGGCTTCTGCCCCCGCACCAGGACCTGCACGGGTAATTCTTTGGCTGGGTTCGCCGAGTACAGAAAGCCACAACTCGTTCGGCGATTCCTGCGCCCACTCAAGCCCCGCCTTGTCTCCATAAAGGCGAATTCTCAGGCCATTTTCGTTGCCTGGCGCTACTTGGCTGGACCACAGCATGCCTTTGGCGCCACCATCAAAACGCAGCATAGTATGCACGTTATCGTCCACTCGACGACCACTGACAAAGGCGGTTAAATCCGCAGAGACTTGTTTTACTTTTTGTCCAGAAATGAAACAAGCCAAATTGAACGCGTGTGTTCCTATGTCTCCTAAACAGCCTGCTAAGCCGGATTTCTCCGGATCTGTACGCCATTTTGCCTGTTTGTTGTCGGTGTTTTCGGCGTTTTCTGTTAGCCAGTCTTGGGCGTATTCCACTTGAATAACACGCAAATCACCTAATACACCGGTATCTACCAAGTGTTTGGCGTGTCTCACCAAGGGGTAGCCTGTGTAATTATGAGTCAGAGCAAAAAATGCTCCAGACTGCATAACAAGTGCTTTTAACGCTAAGGCTTCGTCTAAGTCTTTTGTCACCGGTTTGTCACAGATAACATGAATACCTTGCTCTAAAAATGCCTTGGCGACTGGATAGTGCATGTGATTTGGCGTGACAATAATGACGGCTTGAATGCCATCTTCTCGCTGTTTTTCTTGCTCCGCCATGGTCGTAAATGAAGAATAAGAGCGCGCTTGACTGATGCCAATACGAAGCGCGGAAGCCAAGGCTCTGTCTGGGTCAGAGGAGAGGGCGCCAGCCACCAGTTCAAACCCATCGTCTAAGCGGGTCGCAATACGGTGAACCGCGCCAATGAAAGCCCCATCACCACCGCCAACCATACCGATGCGAATACGTTTATGTTCCATTTTATCTGCCTCCTACTTCAAGCCAAGAATACGACGGTTAGCAGCGTCGTCTATGCCGCTGCTGGCAAAGTCATCAAAGGCCCGCTCGGTCACTTGAATTAAGTGATCGTTGACAAATTTCACGCCTTCTTGCGCACCCGCTTCAGGGTGTTTCATGCAGCATTCCCATTCAATGACAGCCCAGCCACCAAAATCGTATTGGGTGAGTTTGGAAAAGATGCTTTTAAAGTCGACTTGACCATCGCCCAGCGAGCGAAAACGCCCCGCACGATCAATCCAATTTTGATAGCCACCATAAACACCTTGTCGCCCTGTTGGGTTAAATTCGGCGTCTTTGACGTGAAACATCTTGATGCGCTCATGGTAAATATCGATGAACTGCAAATAATCGAGCTGCTGCAAAACAAAGTGAGATGGGTCGAACAAAATATTGGCTCGTGGATGCTGGTTCGTCGCTGCTAGAAACATGTCAAAGGTCACGCCATCGTGTAAATCTTCACCTGGGTGAATCTCATAGCAGACGTTTACCCCACAGCGGTCGAACTCATCAAGGATGGGCAACCAGCGGTTGGCCAACTCTGTAAAGCCTGCTTCGACTAACCCAGCGGGTCGTTGCGGCCAAGGGTAAAGGTAAGGCCATAATAGGGCACCGGAGAAAGTAACATGATTGCTCAGACCGAGGTTTTTAGACGCGTGTGCGGATTTAAGCAGTTGCTCGACGGCCCATTTTTGGCGTGCATCAGGGTTGCCTTTTAGATGGTCTGGCGCAAAGCCATCAAAGACCTCATCGTAAGCGGAATGCACCGCGACCAATTGACCTTGCAAATGCGTGGACAGCTCAGTGACTTCCATACCATGTTGAGCGAGTGTTTGCTGAATGTACTGACAATAGTCTAGATCCGTCGCGGCGCGATCCAAATCAAATATCCGCGCGTCCCAGGTGGGAATTTGCACGCCTTTAAAGCCGAGGCTGGCCGCCCATGCCACAATGTTCTCAAAAGTGTTAAAGGGTGCTTCATCGCTAACAAACTGCGCAAGAAAGAGAGCTGGACCTTTTAAAGCTTGCATAATAGTCACCTCCATTTTTATTTTTATTGGTTTGTGTCTTCTACAATGCTTTACATTTAATAGCATAAAGAAGGTTTTTCCAATGTTTCCCCGAGGCGCTTAATGCCTTATCGGCCGCGCGAAGTCCTGCTGAAAAATACGATTTTTTAAGACAGAGTGATAGCGAGATAAAATGAACAAATGAACGAAGGGATGGGCTTTATTAAAAGCATTATAAAATTGATTTTTTAATTTTCTATATAAAACAATGGATTATGTTTTTATTGAAGAGGGTTTCTGTGTTTTTTAATTTGTTTTTCCTTGAAGCTTCTTATGCTTTTCAGCATTTAAATAGAATTAACGGATGATGTTTTAACGCTATATAAAGGCGAGATTGAGGGCGGTTTTCTATGAAAAAACGCTATCTAAAAACAAAAAAAGATAATGAGTTGATAGCGTTGTGTTATGTGGGGTAAGGAGGGCATTATAAGAGGGCGTCGATAGAAAACCTAAGAGACAGTACTGATAAATTAAATCTTCCCTTATTTATCAGTACTAGAGAAGACTGTCAGTCTTCGAATATCCCTAGTCGAGCTTTATTAAGTTCTCTCATTCGTCCTAGCACATCAACACCTATTTGGTTGTAGACATCTAATAAGTCGATCAAAACCCAATTCTCTCTAATTAAGCCATTCTCGATACGCCAAAAGTCTAGGCTCCTCATGGTGATTTCTTGATTAGAAGGAGCAATGCCTAGCCATCCGTCTTGGCTTATTGCCATTGACATACCGGGCCAAGCAGTAAAACCTACGTAGTCAGCTTCTGCAAACAGGTAGCCTTTGTTTGTATCTCCTATGCGATTCGGTAGGGCCTTCAAAAAAGGAATCTGATGCCAATTTCTGAATCCTTTGATGCCTCTTGCCGTGCCAATTCCAGATGGGCCGTACCAGCTACAGTTAGGGTGCCAGTATTTTTCTAATTCCATAGCCTCAACACCACCATGCGCAAAGTTCCCTAACGATCTGCACATATCTGAGACTATATCTAAGCTTTTCTTAGTTATTACGTCATTGTGCTCAGATGTTAGGATGCCATCTTGAGTGGCAGGCCCTGGAACATGCCATTCTCGCCCTAAGCTAGGAGATAACGGCCAAGCACCAGCTTGCATCATGACTTCTGGAATATCCCAAACGGCTTGTATTTCAACAATTAGCCCGTCTTCAATACGAAAGAATTCATGAAAGCGCATACTTACTTGATGGCCTGTGGGTAGAATATCCAACCATGGCTTTTCGAAAGACCCCGTATAATATCCACAGCAGCCTACCCACTGGCTATTGTTATTTGAATTGCCTGACATGACGATAGTATCTCGACGCTCTAATCCAACGAATGCCTTAGCAAGTGGATTAAAAATACGACTAAGTAATTCTTGTTTTGACTCTAATGTCTCAAAGGGGAAAGAAAATTGTAATATGGCGTTATTAGCAATAACGCATTCTATTGTTTTCGCCAAATCTACTTCAGAATAGTCGTATAAACATTTTCTAAGCTTATTCACTATCTCTTTGTTTCTGTTATGAATCACCATGATTTCCACCTTTTTTTAAAAATGCTTTTGTATTTTTCTAATGTTTTCTTTACTTGGTAATTTCTTCATTTCGCTTCTTGCTTAAAGCTCTAAGGTTTTGTCTGTTTACGACAAAAAATGAAAAAAATATTGCAAGAAATGATGGAGTATGATTATTTATTGCATACGTATTCAAAAAAATCAACTAGATGAGTAAGAGTATGGCTAAGATACAACTGAAAAATATTTGTAAGCGTTGGGGCTCTACAGTTGGGGTTAGGGACTTCAGTTTAGATATTGAAGATAAAGAGTTTATTGTATTTTTAGGCCCATCTGGTTGTGGGAAAACGACGACAATGCGAATGATCGCAGGCCTTGAAGACCCAACGGAAGGTGAAATATTTATCGGGGATCGTTGTGTTAATGGCCTAGATCCTAAAGACAGAGACATTGCTATGGTGTTTCAAAGCTATGGTCTTTATCCAAATCTAACGGTATACGAAAACATTCGTTTCCCATTAAAAATACGCAAAGTGGACCCTGCAACGCATGATGCTAGGGTCAACAAAGCGTCCGATATGGTGGAGTTAGGTAATCTACTAGAAAGGTATCCTCGAGAGCTTTCTGGCGGACAGCGTCAAAGGGTTGCCTTGGGTAGGGCGATCGTTCGTGAACCGAATGTATTTTTGATGGATGAGCCTTTATCCAACTTAGATGCAAAGCTCAGAGTCTCTACTCGAGCTCAGATAAAGCATCTACAGCACACCTTACAAACAACCACTATTTATGTAACGCATGATCAAATTGAAGCGATGACGCTTGCGGATCGTGTTGTGGTTATGAGCATGGGGGAGTTGCAGCAACTGGGCACTCCGACAGAGATTTATGATAAACCAGCCAATACGTTTGTTGCTAGTTTCATTGGATCACCGGCGATGAATCTATTACCGGGCAGCGCCAGTGATGGGGAATTTATGGCTGATCATACTCGCATGAAAGAGGTTCCTTCAGTGCTCGCAGGTGAAGTCATCATTGGGTTCAGAGCAGAAGATATTTCTGTGACAACTGAGTCAGAAGGGGATATTACGGCGCCCGTTTATAGTGTGGAATTACTTGGAGATTCAACACTGATTTCCATAAAAATTGGAGATAACTTATTGATTGCGAAAGCAGATAAGACATTTAGAGTGAACATAGGCCAGACGGTAAGCTTCATTATTCCTCCAGAATCAAGGCATTGGTTTAATAAAGAAAACGGTGCTCGTATCGATTTTTCATAAGAAAAAACCATAATTAAAAAACACAAAAGTCTCAAAGGAACCTAATAATGAAGAAATCAACGCTATCAACTCTTATTGTTTTAAGTACATTAAGCTCTCTTTCCTATGCCAGTTGTGATTTTAAGAACACTCAAGAGGTTAAGACTATTTCCGCAAGCTTTGCTGCGTGGAAAGCCGTCACCAACGCTATGGCCGAGTGTGGTCATGTTAGCTCGACTCTTGATTCAGAGTTCAAAACTAAAATTGGTTCTGCACTCGCCGCGAACCCCTCATTATATGAGGTGGCAGGTGTTGCAAATGGGACATTCGTACCGTTATTAAACGGTGGTCTTATTCGCCCTCTAGACAGCCTGGTTAAAAAATATGGTCAAAATTTAAACCCAAATCAACTTATTAAAGTGGATGGGAAAATCATGGCCATTGCCATGATGGTTAATACTCAAAACTTCATGTATCGAAAAGACATTTTTGAAAAATTAAATTTAAAAGTACCCACCACCTGGGATGAGGTTCTTGTTGATGCAGAAAAAATAAAAAAGGCCAACCTTGTTGAATATCCACTAGGTGGGGCGTATGAATCTGGTTGGAATCTCGGTCTCGAATTCATCAATATATACTTAAGTTATAACGCTAATCTTTTTGATGGAAACCAACCCAGTATTAATAATGCTGCAGGCATTAAAACATTAGAGATGATGAAAAAGTTATCCGCTTACATGGATCCAGAGTATTTGATTGCTGATCCCACCTTCGTTCAAAAGCAGCTTCAGCACGGTAAAATTGCAATGGCCAACCTTTGGGCGAGTCGTGCTACTGCATTTGACAATAAAGAAGAATCTCAAGTAGTGGGTAAGGTTTATATGTCCGCCACGCCTAAATCAATTGCCGATGGTCATCCGGCAAGTACTATGTGGTGGGATGGTATTACTATTGCGAAAAACATTACAGATGAGCAGGCTGATAATGCTTTTAGAGTCGCTATGCAAGGCTTAAACCAAGATATGGTTAAGAAGAACATGGATGATGCAATCTGGTTAGTCAAAGGCTATAAACCTTCTCGTTTGAGCGATGGTGCTATTCAAAATGCAATTAATAGAACGCCAAGCTATCCTCTCAATTCAAAAATCGGTCTTATGCACTCAGCATTAGGAAAAGATGTATCTGATTACCTAACGGGTCAGAAAACAGCCGAAGAAACATTGAAAGAGGTTGAATATAACTATATTACAGCAGCAAAAGAGTCGGGTCTGTTGTAACTGGTTTTTTCATAGTGATCCAATATATTGTTGGCTTCATTTTTGCTAATTGAATTCGGTGATTAGAATGAAAAACAAAACTTTCTTTGCCTTTGTTTCTCCTTCGGTCATTATAATGATTTTGTTTATAGCCATTCCTTTGGTTACGGTTTTTTTGCAAAGTTTTTATGTGACTCAAACTGTTTATCAGACAGTTAAGGTAGAAACATGTACGCCAAGTTTTCCTACTTCTATTTGTACGACCACGGAAAAATCCGTTCCAGTGTTAGATGAGAATAATCATCCGGTCACGGAGACAGTATATGTTGGGTTAGACACCTATAAATCTGTTTTAGAAACAGATAAAGTTTCTAAATTAATTGACTCTGGCCGTTTTTTTGATGTTTTTACTAATATAGATTTTTATAAGGCTTTGTCGTTTACCTTGCTTTTTACGTTGATTACGCTTCCTTTGGTATTGGGTGTAGGTCTGGCTATTGCGTTGGCGGTAAATAATGTATCAAAACGAATGAAAGGCCCGGTTATTTTTGTTTCGTTACTGCCTTTTATTATAACGCCGATTATCGGTGCCCTTTCTATTAAATGGTTATTTGTGAGTAACGGTCTACTTACAAGAGTGTTAGAAAAAATCACAGGGCATGAAATATCGGTGTTTGCTAATAGCTGGTCGATCGAGCTACTAATGGTTTTCTACCGTGTTTGGCATGTTGCCCCTTTTGCCTTTGTGCTTTTCTATGCGGGTTTGCAGTCAGTAAATAAGGACACATTGGAGTCTGCCATTATTGATGGAGCTTCTAGGTTTGAGCGTATTAGATATGTTGTCATCCCTCATTTAATGCCATTAATTTACTTTGTTACATTGATCCATCTGATGGATACCTATCGTGTATTTGAAGAAATTATAGGCTTTGCAAGCCAAGCACATGTTATTTCTCTGCAGTGGCTAACCTATGACTTCTTAGAGCCCGATGACACAGGAAACCGTGCGATATCAAGTGCTTCAGCGTCATCCATGTTGACCATGGTTGGTATTATTATTTTGCTCGCCCCAGTGCTAAAACGCACGCTTCGAGATCAGAAAAAAGGATAATAGGATGGAAGACGATACTCCTAAAGCATTAAGACAAACGCCGTTACTTAAGATCGGTAGTTATGGTTTTTTGGCCTTATGGGCACTGATTGCAGCCTTCCCGTTGGCTTGGATCTTTGTTATGAGCTTTAAACTACCTATTGATGCCTTTGCGCAGAATCCGCTAGAGGTCATATTTGGGCCAAATACCGCTCAAAAAGACAGTGCCTTCAGTATTATTGATATTCTATTAGGCGGTGCTTTTGCCTATTACGCATATCAAATACCCATGCGCTTTTATCGAACAACGTTAGATTATTTTGTGCCTGTTCAAAATAAGAGTATGGGGGCTTTCGCACTTGGTTTATCATATATATTTATTTTGGTAGGCTTTGCGTTTTATGTTTTACCCGTTGTGAGTCATGTGTTGAACGGAATATTTCATTCTATTTCAGCGTTGTCCTTACTGGCTAAACCTTTAATTGGCTATACGTTACAGCACTATTATTCTGTATGGGTTGAAAATCAATTTTACATTCAGTTTAAAAACTCTCTTATTATTACTTTTGGTGTGGTTACTATTTCCCTTACCGTAGGGACATTAGCAGCCTATGCGCTTTCAAGAACAGCTTCTAATCTTGCGATCTGGTTGCTTATTATTGCTCTTGTTTTTAGAGCGCTTCCTCATTCCGTATTGGTAACAGGGTATTTGCCTTTCTTTATTAACTCTAAAGAGATATTAGAGCCTCTATGGAGCATGCCTGTTATTGGTTGGCTTCTTAGCTTGTTTTCTGAAACGCCACCAACCTTATACGGACAGCCGCTTGCCGTTATTGCGGTGTTAGTCGCAATAAACCAACCCTTTACGATATGGATGTTACGATCATTTTTTATGAATATACCTAAAGAGTTGGATGAAGCGGCAAGGGTAGATGGCTGCACTCACTTTCAAGCCTTTAGAAAAGTAATTTTACCCGTTATGTGGCCTGGGCTGATTACGACAGGGTTGTTTTCTTTCTTGCTGGCTTACAACGATTACTTAGTTACTTCACTGTTATTGGATAATCAGAACCAAACTATGGTTCCTGCCATATCTGCGTATTTTAATCGAGAAACGACAGCAACCGATCAAGTAAATGCTATTGCCGCTGCTGCCTCGATCACGGCCCCATTGTTTATTCTTGTGGTTTTCTTCCAGAAACAAATTGTTTCAGGTTTGACTGCAGGGGCGGTGAAAGGCTAATCAGCGATCACTGATAAAACATAATCAACAACAATTCTATTTTGGAGTTTTGAAATGAATAAATCTGAGGTTAAACAAGCCCCTTTTACATTAGACAATGATTTAACTAAAACGGAAGCAACAAGAGCGGTTGTTGATGCGATGGTTAATGGTCTTAACGATCATGATATAGAAGGTATGGGGCGCTTCTTTGATGAGCGTTTTCGCTGGATAGGTAATACCGGCTGTGGCTTTAAAGATGGTCTACAAGAGTTTCAGGAAAACTGGCAACGACCATTTCAAGCAGCGTTTAGTGAAAAGGTGTGTACGGATGAAGTGCGCATTGCTGAGGGTGAATGGATGGCTGCTTTTGGTCGTCAGAATGCAAAGCATACTGGAGAATTCATGGGGATCGCACCCACAGGGAAAGATGTTGAAATTCGTTATATGGATTTTTGGAAAGTAGTGGACGGTAAAATTGTAGATAATTGGGTAATGGTTGATTTCCCCTATGTTTTAAAACAATTAGGACGTGATGTTTTTGATGGAGAAGGCTGGGAGAAAAACGATTCAAAAGAGGTTCAGCACCCAGTAACACCTTTGAAATAAGTTGACGAATGCAAAATGCAATACAAATGATTTTTAATTTGTATTGCATGAGTATTTATTATGCTCGTTTTCAACATGATTCATTTTCTATTTTGAGTATTTTATAATGAAAAATTTCGATCCTGATTTTCTCGATTTGCCTGATTATATTATTAAAATTACCAAAGAAATTTGGGAGGATCGTGGCCTTAGCACACTTCATAAATATTATGGTAAGGACATAGTGGTACGGGTTCCTGCTGGAATTACCGTAGGCAATGCCAATGTTATTTCGGCAACCATGGCAACCTTAAGTGAGTTCCCAGACAGGACCTTATTAGGTGAAGATGTTATTTGGTCAGGAAATGATGAGGCAGGATATCTTTCTTCACACCGGATTTATTCTCAAGCAACACATCTCAAAGACGGTGTTTTTGGTAAGGCGACAGGTAAAAAATTAGGCTTTCGGATTATCGCTGACTGTTATTGTATTGATAATCAAATTACTGATGAATGGATGATTCGAGACCAGGGCGCTGTGGTGACTCAATTAGGGCTGGATCCTAAAACCTACGCTTATAACCAAATTCAAGAAGAGGGTGGTATTGATAAAGCGACTAAGCCATTTAATCCATCCATGGATATTGTTGGGCCATACACAGGGAAAGGCAATGATCACCCTATGGGTCAAGCTTATGCAGAAACTCTGCAACGCCTGATGAATGCTGATTTTAATGCTGTCTTTGCGCTTTTTGATCGAGCTGTGCAAACAGAATACCCTAATGGTGTTTCAGATCATGGGTATAGTAGTGTGGATTCATTTTGGTTGGGGCTAAGGTCTTCTTTTCCAAATGCGACCTTTACTATTCATCATGTTATTGGACGTGATGATAAAGGCATGGCAGACAGAGCGGCTATTCGCTGGTCTCTTCATGGTAAGCATGAAGGCTGGGGGCGTTATGGGCAGCCAACCAATGCGGATGTTTATGTGATGGGGATTAGCCATGTAGAATTTGGCCCTCGGGGTATTGTTCGAGAATACGTCGCCATTGACGATACGGCTATTTGGAAGCAAATCTTATTGCATACAGGTTGAGTCGTTGATTAATTTGGCCAACAGTTTTTGACGAAAATCATACTTTATTTTGAGAGCCTGAAGATGAGTAAATTTCAAGAAAGTAAATGCTTGGTACGAGCCTATTTTGATGCTTTAGAAGAAGCGACAATAGATACTATTGATGATGTAGTATCTCCTTATATTGCTTCTGAGTATTCATGGCGAGGAGTATACCCTTGGAGAGAAATAGATAGTCTGAAAGACGTTGTCGGAAAATTCTGGAAGCCTTTGTTAACGTCTATTAAGCATATGCAGCGCCGTCAAGATATTTTTATTGCTGGTCAGAATGAGTTCGATCAAGAGCAATGGGTTATGAGTATGGGTAATTTTACGGGCTTGTTTGATGAGGATTTTTTAGGCATTAAAGCAACTCGTAGAATTGTTAATATCCGTTATGCAGAATTTAATTGTGTTAATAATGGAAAAATCACGAAAACGGGTTTATTTATTGACCTGATAGGATTGATGGATCAAGCCGGAGCGTATCCTTTACCGCCTTCTACGGGGGTATATTATAACTACCCTGGTCCTAGGCATCATAATGGATTGCAGTTTCAAGCTGTGTCAGAAGAAGAGGGAAAAAAGACGCTTGATTTAGTGCATGAAATGGTAAATGAGCTAGATGCGCTTAATAAAAGTGGCTCTATGACATGCACCCCTGAATTGTTAGAAAAAACCTGGTCTTCCAAAATGACATGGTATGGCCCGGCAGGAATTGGTGCTTCTTATACTATTCCTCGTTATCAAGAGCAGCATCAGCTTCCTTTTAGAGCAGGCCTTGCTGATAAGAAGTTTTGTGGACATGTTTGTCGGTTTGCAGAAGGTAACTTTGCTTGTTTTTTCGGATGGCCTAATTTATCAAATACGCCAATAGGCGGATGGCTTGGTTTGCCGGGAGGAAATATCAATGCCGAGATGCAAGTTGTTGATATTTATTGCCGTGAAGGGGATAAACTTAGTGAAAACTGGGTGCTTATCGATATCCCTTACTGGCTTAAACAACAGGGGCTGGATATTTTAAAGCGTACGCAAGATGTGTTGAATCCGATAATCGATTAAAAATCGACCAGGTTTTTTATTGATTACAAAGTCTTACAATATTAGTGGTTGATACTACAGCTATTTTTATATAATTCCCTGATTAAACTATGGCAAATGATATAAATATGAAAATAAAACCTAGCTCTGTTGACGTTGCTAAAGCGGCTGGTGTTAGCCAATCTATGGTGAGTAGGGCCTTTACTCCTGGCTCTTCGATTAATCCAGATAAAAGAGCTTTCATTATTGCGAAAGCGAAGGAGCTTGGTTATCGGCCTAATATCATGGCACGTTCCATGATCACTAAAAAAAGTAAGATCATAGGTTTTGTGTTTGGTTATTTAGAAAACCATTATTACCCTCTTGCACTGGAGCAGTTATCTCGCGAATTTCAGGCTAAGGGTTATCATAGTTTGATGTTTTTCTCGGATAACCAAAGCTCCGCTGATGACATAGTTCAAGAATTTCTCCAATATCAGATTGATGCTGTGGTTTTGGCATCCGTTTCTTTGTCTCCTGATTGGATTGAGGCTTGTAATTCACTGTCGGTCCCAGTAGTGCTATTTAACCGTGCGATTAAAACAGATGATGTTACGTCAGTGACGTCTGCCAACTATGAAGGCGGGAAAACGGTAGCCCGTTATTTAGTGGAAACAGGGCATAAAAGAATAAGTTATATTTCAGGTTTTGTAGAATCTTCAACGAACAAAGATAGGGAACGTGGTTTGAATGACGGTCTAGAGGATCACGGGATGACCTTATTCTCTGTTGAAAGTGGTAATTATGATCAAGAGCAAGCAAGACTCGCGACATTAAATATGTTTTCTGTGGATAAAGCAGAGACCCCAGATGCACTTTTTGTTGCAAGTGATCACATGGCATTTTCCGTTCTTGAAACCTTAAGATATGAACTTGGCTTAAGGGTTCCTGAAGATGTTTCTGTCATAGGGTACGATAACGTTCCTCTAGGTGCTGCGCCTTCTTATAATCTAACCACTATGAGTCAGCCTGTTGATGACATGGTTTCTCATACTGTTAACGCTGTTATGAGTCGTATAGGGCAACCTAACCTTAAGCCAGAAAGAATAGAAATTCCTAGTCATTTAATTCTACGTAAAACAGTCAAAAACCGTCTTATTTCTTAATTAAATAAAATATGTTTTTTTATGGCTGTTTTTTTAAAATCGATTTGCATACGTATTCAAATTAATTCAGTATATAAAAGTTAATCTTATATCTGAAAATAAAAAGGTGTTGATTAGGATGTTTGGATCACGCTTCTTAATTAACTAGGTAATGTCAATCATATAACAATTAAAACTAATGAGGTCATCATGGCTATTTATTTAAAAACAGGTAAAGAAGAAAGCGTTGTTGCTGAAATGAACGCTAAAGTTCGAGCGATTGTGGAAGCATCTATTCTTGATGTAGAAGCTCGTGGAGATCAGGCAATTCGAGAAATGTCGAATAAATTCGATAATTGGGACCGAGAAAGTTACCAATTAACGCAACAAGAGATTCAAGCCTGCTTAGACAGCTTAAGTGACCAAGAACTGAAAGACATCGAGTTTGCTCAAACGCAAGTGCGTCGTTTCGCAGAGCACCAGAAAGCGGCACTTCGCGATGTAGAAGTTGAGACGCTACCAGGTGTGATCTTGGGACATAAAAATATCCCAATGAACTCTGTGGGTTGTTATGTGCCTGGTGGTAAATACCCAATGGTCGCCTCTGCTCACATGTCTGTTTTAACGGCCAATGTGGCTGGTGTGAAACGCATTGTCTCTTGTGCTCCACCATACAAGGGTAAACCCGCAGCGGCCATTGTTGCTGCGCAACATCTTGCAGGCGCCAATGAAATTTACGCTTTAGGTGGTATTCAAGCGGTCGCCGCGATGGCCATTGGTACTCAAACGATAAAACCTGTTGATATGCTAGTCGGCCCAGGTAATGCCTTTGTGGCTGAAGCGAAACGCCAGTTATTTGGTCGTGTCGGGATTGATCTTTTTGCTGGACCAACGGAAACCCTAGTTATTGCGGATGAGACGGTAGACGGTGAATTATGTGCTGTCGATTTATTGGGCCAAGCTGAGCATGGTGTTAACTCTCCCGCTGTTTTGTTGACCAATTCTGAAAAATTGGCAAGAGACACCATGGCGGAAGTAGAGCGTCAATTAACCGTTCTGCCAACGGCCGATGCCGCTCGTCAAAGCTGGCAAGAGTACGGACAAGTGATTGTGGCAGAGAGCTACGATGAAATGTTGGCCATTGCGGATGACCTCGCCTTTGAGCACGTGCAAATAATGACAGATCGTGATGACTGGTTTAAAGACAACTTAACCAATTATGGTGCGCTTTTCTTAGGTCCTCGTACGAACGTCGCCTACGGCGACAAATGCATCGGGACTAACCACACACTGCCGACGAAAAAAGCAGGTCGTTTCACCGGAGGTTTATGGGTCGGTAAATTCATTAAAACCTGTACATATCAAAAAGTGCTAACAGATGAAGCGTCTGCTTTTGTCGGTGAACATTGTTCACGCCTTTGTGCTTTGGAAGGTTTTGCTGGCCATGGTGAGCAAGCGAATATTCGTGTTCGTCGTTACGGTAAGCGTATCGTAGAGCCATACAGCGCAGTCCAACCTGAGTAATTATGATGAATTTACCTAAAACACCGTCTTTTAATCTCCAGGGCAAGCGTGCCTTGGTAACCGGTGCGGGCAGAGGCATTGGTTTGGCATCAGCGGTCGCATTAGCGGAAGCTGGTGCAAATGTCACCCTTACTGCACGTAGTCAACATGAAATAGAGAAGGCCGCTTTGGCGATTAGAGAGAAAGGTTGGCTGGCAGAATTTAAAACACTGGATGTGACTGATTTTAAGGCTGTTGCCGCCTTTGTTCAGCAATCCGATCCCTTTGATATTTTAGTCTCAAGTGCCGGTGGGGCAAGGCATAAGCCTGCTTTGGATGTGACAGAAGAAGATTTTGATTTCACCTTATCTTTGAATACAAAATCTGCATTTTTTGTTGCTCAGAGTGTTGCTAAAAAACTGGTAGAGCACAACTTACCTGGGAGCTTAATTACGATATCCAGTCAAATGGGGCATGTTGGTGGTCCTGATAGAGCAACGTATTGCGCCAGCAAACATGCCATTGAAGGATTCACGAAGTCGATGTCGAAAGAGTTAGGCGCTCATAATATTCGTATTAATACGCTCTGTCCTACGTTTATAAGAACGCCGTTAACAGAACCTGCCCTACAAGATGCCAATTTTAAAGCCTACGTGGAAAATATGATTGCTTTACAACGCGTGGGTGAGATTGAAGACATTATGGGGCCTATTGTTTTCTTAGCTTCTGATGCCAGCGCACTGATTACAGGCAGTGCCTTAATGGTTGATGGTGGTTGGACAGCGTATTAACAAATATTTATGGTGAGCAAATTGACAAAACAAACTTTAGAAAGTCGTGTTGTACGTTATGGTGAGTTAGTACCTTGCAAAACTGCATTTATTGATACTCATACACCAGGATCGGATCAAAAAGAAAATTTTACCATTATTGGGGCTGGTGTCTCAGAAAGCCCAGATCAGCATGTCCATATCCGCGACACACCGGGATTTAATATTGGGGCTGCTGGCCAGCCACCAAAGTGTACTAATTCGCTACACACACACCGAACTGCCGAAGTGTTTTTTGTCCAGAAAGGAACATGGCGTTTTTTTTGGGGAATAGATGGCACAGATGGTGAGTTTATTGCCAAAGAGGGAGACTTATTCAATATTCCCACTGGCATTTTTCGCGGCTTTGAAAACGTCGGAGAAGAATACGGCATGATCATGGCTGTATTAGGTGGGAATGATGCGGGAGGCGGTGTGATTTGGGCTCCTCAGGTCATCCAAACGGCTAAACAGCACGGTTTGATTCTTGCTGAAACAGGCCGTCTATATGACACTAAAAAAGGCGAGTCCTTGCCTGTTGGTGTGAACCCAATGCCGATATTAACAAACGAGGAGCTCGCCGCGTTTCCGGTTGTGAATGAGCGAGATGTGATTCCTCATTATGTTGCCCGTTATCTAGACATAAAAGCCATGGGCAATAAAGAAACGGTTCAAGTACTTGGCGCACACGGCATTCTTAAGGATCGTCCCGGCTTTGAAATTGACTTTCTTCAAGCAGGGCAAAAAGGTCTAGGTGAACGTTATCGCAGTGACCAGCACGAGGTGTTTATGGTGCATGAAGGTCATTGGAAAATATGGGTGGATGATGAGTCTGCTATTTTAGCGCCGGGGGATACATGCGCCGTACCGCCAAACGTAGAGCGTAGTATTCAACCTAATGTCAGTGGCAGCACAGGACTCTTTTTGATACGCAGTACGAATGATGAAGCAGGCTACACCCAAAGTGTCTAATTCTACACTTCCTTTAGTGCTGGTCCCCGGCATGATGTGTGATCATCGCTTATACACCCATCAAGCTGTTGCATTAGGGAAAAAGAGACAGGTTCTTGTTGTGCATGTTGAGCATGGGCGCTCTATGGAAGCCATAGCCTGTGATGTTTTCTCGCAGATTCCTTGGTCACGGTTTGCACTTGGCGGACTTTCTATGGGGGGCATTATTGCAATGGAAATGGTGCGTCAGAAACCGGAACGGATTGCGGGTCTGGCGTTAATGGATACCAATCCATGGGCAGAGAGTCCTGACGTTAAAGCGCTACGGCAGCCACAAATTGACATGGCGAAGCAGGGGCGCTTTCTTGATGTTATTGAGCAGCAAATGGCGCCAAAGTATGGCGGATCTGCCGCAGAGCAAGAGAGTCAACTAGCGATAGTTTTGGACATGGCAAAGTCGCTTGGGAAAGAAGCCTTCATTAACCAATCAATCGCTCTGCGAGATAGGCCAGACCAAACAGACACCCTGAGAAACTTTGTCGGACCTAGTATTGCATTATGTGGTGAGCATGATCAGTTGTGTCCATTAGATCGTCATCAGGCTATTTGTCAACTTATGCCAAATTGTCAGCTTCATATTGTCCCTAATTCGGGGCATTTAATCACCTTACAAATGCCATTAGCAACGAATTCACACCTTGCTGATTGGTTGGAGACACTTATATGATATTTGATAAAGCGTATTTTGATGCCTTACGTTCTGTTGATACACCGACCATAGCAAATGCTATTGAAGTCGTATTAGGAAAACGCCAAGGCGATGGTTTTACACGCAGAACAGTCCTAGCCGCGGACCAATCGTTGCCTCCGATCTGTGGTTATGCTCGCACCGCTAAAATCAAAGCGGCAGTGCCCACAACGGAAGAGCCAGACGTCATTGCAGCACGAAGAATGGCTTATTATGAATACATGGCTGAGTCACCGGAGCACAGCATCGCCGTACTAGAAGACCTAGATTACCCTGATTGCGTTGGCGCCTATTGGGGTGAAATTAACACAAGTGTGCATAAGGGGTTTGGGTTAGGAGGAACATTAACCAATGGCGTTATGCGTGACCTAGATGCCATGGCAGAAGGTTATCAAGTCATAGCCGGCTCAATTGGGCCTTCACACGCGTATGTTCGTATTAAAGAAATTGATACGGCGGTCACCTTGTTTGATTTGACGATTCAGCCTGGAGATATGATTCACGCAGACAAACATGGTGCGGTTGTTATTCCTAAAGCCGCGCAAGCGGGTATGGTTGATGCCATTAAGAAGATGATTGAGCGAGAAAAAATCGTCCTAGATGCGGCCAATAAACCTGGTTTTAATTTTGCTGCTTTTAAGCAAGCTTGGACAGAATTTGAAGCAAAAAGAGAAAAGTAGTAGATAGGCTATGCCGTTTAAAAAGCCTTATTCATCAGACTATGAATAAGGCTTTTTATTGGCCAAAAACAGCCAGTATAACAGCGATTATTACCGCTAATTTACTGAACGGTTTTATACACGGCAGCAATGTCTTCGTCGCTAAAGCCAGCTTTTTTAGCCTGTTTGAACGCTTCGTTAGCGGTAGCGGCCGTTGGTAGAGACAGGTTTAGCTTATCGCCGAGTGCAACGGCGAGGCGCATGTCTTTTTGCATGTGTTTAAGCGGAAAGCTTACGGTGTAGTCTTCAGCCAGTAGCATGGCCCCTTTGCCTTTAAACATTGGGTTGGCGATGGCGCCAGCGGCAATAACTTCCAGAATTTTCTCACCGTCTAGCCCGGCTTTTTGACCAAGTGACATACCCTCACTAAAGATGCTTAACATGCCCCCCATCATCATATTGACGACCAGCTTCATGCTCGCACCTTGACCAACTTCGCCTAAAAAGGGCGACATTTTCCCCATGACATCAAACGCAGGAAGCGCCTCGTCATAAAGGGTTTTATCGCCAGCCGCTAAGATGATTAAAGTGCCGTCTTCGGCGGGTTTTTTGGTACCAGAAACCGGCGCTTCTAAAAAGCGGCCACCCGCGTTGGTAATGGCATCGGCAATCATTTGAGATGTGCTGTCGTCCACCGTCGACATATCAATGTAACCGCGGCCTTCACCTATGCCGGCCGCGACACCTTCAGGGCCTTGGCAAATCGCCAACGCCGCCGCAGGGTCGGAAACCATAGCAAAGGTAATATCACAGTGTGCGGCAACGCTTTTTGGGCTTGTGCCTTGTTTGGCGCCTAAGACAACGAGCTCGGTTGTCTTTTCGGCATTACGGTTCCAAACGGTGACATCGAAGCCTGCTTTAATGAGATTTTCTGCCATGGCTTTGCCCATGATGCCTAGTCCTAAAAAACCTACGCGAGTCATAATTTTCTCTCTATGTATCTAATGAGTTACGGATGACGACACTTTATCATGGCGACGTCTTTTGGGTCGATCTGAGCGCTAGCAAGCAATGTGACAATTTACGTCGCTGTTGTCAGCCATTGTTGTCAGCCATTAGCCAATGCCGTTTGGCGTGGTATTGAGGTCGCCTTGACGCGTGCCCAGACGCCTGATACGAAAGCGCCGGATGAAAGGGAGTGCGCACAAGATAAGGCCTAACTGCGAGTGCACTGATCTATGCCAAGGTTCTGTTGGAAGAAGTGTGTGCTAGCGCACAGAGTGGGTGTGCTCTTTGGCGATACAGTGCTAGGTGTCTTTTATATTCAGTACTGATCCACCCATTCAGTCTACGGATGCCATCAGTAAGGCGAAGATCAAGCTATCAAGCTGCGTGAATATTCATAATCCATCATGAACAACAAGCTGGGAGTAATAGGTTATGCAAATGGTACCGTTAGCATCACACCAACTGGCGTTAATGGATAAATATTGGCGAGCCAGTAATTATTTATCAGTTGGTCAGATTTACCTGCATAACAACCCTCTGTTAACTCGTCCTTTAGCCCTCGATGACGTTAAGCGTATCTTGCTGGGCCATTGGGGCACCACGCCCGGCCAAAATTTCATATACGTGCACCTTAATCGAATTATTAAGCAATACGACCTCAGTATGATTTTTATCTCAGGCCCCGGACATGGCGGTCCTGCGGTGGTGTCTCAAACGTATTTGGAAGGAAGTTACCGCGAAATTTACCCAGAGATCAGCCAAGACGCGGCAGGGTTACAAAAGCTGTTTAAGCAATTTTCCTTCCCTGGAGGGATTCCCAGCCATGCTTCGCCAGAGTGCCCAGGGTCGATTCACGAAGGGGGCGAACTGGGGTATTCACTGAGTCACGCATTTGGGGCTGTGTTCGACAATCCAGAACTTATTGCAGCGTGTGTAATAGGAGACGGTGAAGCGGAAACAGGCCCTTTAGCCACGGCGTGGCATTCGAATAAGTTTCTGAACCCAGTGAGTGATGGTGTGGTGTTGCCGATTCTTCATTTAAATGGTTACAAAATCGCCAATCCGACCATTCTGGCTCGCATTGGTGGTGAGGAGTTAGAGCAATTGCTGCGAGGCTATGGTTGGCAGCCGATTTTTGTGGCAGGCAGTGACCCAAAAAGTATGCATGAAGCCATGGCGCTGGCGCTGGATCAGGCGGTTCATGAGATCAAAGACATTAAGGCGAAGGCCGCTCAACAAGGGGCGTTTGAACGACCACGTTGGCCAATGATAGTGCTGAAATCTCCCAAAGGCTGGACAGGGCCAAAAACCGTGGATGGTGTGCCAATTGAAGGGACCTTTCATTCTCATCAAGTGCCCATTTCGAGCCCTGCTGCACGCCCAGAGCATTTGCCATTGCTTGAGGAATGGCTGCGTAGTTATCGGCCTGAAGAATTGTTTGATGAAAATGGGCGTTTATTAGACGCGTTGGCTGAGTTAGCGCCAAAGGGTAACCGTCGGATGGGGGCCAACCCTCATGCTAACGGTGGACTCTTGCTCAAGCCATTGGCGATGCCAGATTTCAAAGAGTTTGCCTGTGATGTACCAAATCATGGGGTGATGGGCATAGGCGATACCCATGTTCTAGGGCCTTTTCTACGGGATGTGGTAGCGCTTAACCCTGATAATTTTCGAGTCTTTGGCCCAGATGAAACCATTTCTAATGGCTTGGTGGCGTTATTCGACACCACTCAACGTCAATGGATGGGAGCAAATGACAGCAATGATGAACACCTAGGGCCACGCGGCCGAGTGATGGAAATGCTCAGTGAGCACCAGTGTCAGGGGTGGTTAGAAGGCTATTTATTAACTGGTCGACATGGTTTGTTCAATTGTTATGAGGCCTTTATACACATTATTGATTCGATGTTTAACCAGCACGCAAAATGGCTAAAAGTCGCTGGGCAGTTACCATGGCGCCCCAAAATTGCGTCGTTAAATTATCTCTTAGCGTCCCATGTATGGCGCCAAGATCACAATGGATTTTCCCATCAAGACCCAGGCTTTATTGATCATGTGGTGAATAAAAAATCGTCCATTGCCCGAGTCTATTTACCACCCGATGCCAATTGCTTGTTGTCGGTGATGGATCACTGTTTGCGCAGTCGACATTACGTCAATGTGGTGATAGCAGGCAAACACGCGGCGCCACAATGGTTAGACAAAGAGGCCGCCGCCGAACACTGTGCAGCGGGTATTGGTATCTGGTCATGGGCCAGTAACCTAGACCAAGCGCAAGGCGCAGATGTGGTAATGGCGTGTTGTGGTGATGTGCCAACGTTAGAAACCTTGGCGGCCGTGTCTATTTTACGAGAGGCGTTGCCAACGCTGAAAATTCAAGTGGTCAACGTCGTCGATTTAATGAAGCTGCAGGCGGAATCTGAGCATCCGCATGGTCTTAGTGATCACGCTTTTGATGCGCTCTTTACCACAGACAAACCGGTGATTTTTGCCTTTCACGCTTACCCGTCGTTGATCCACAAATTGACTTATCAGCGCACCAATCATAGCAACATTCATGTTCATGGTTATCAGGAAGAAGGCACGATTACGACGGCATTTGATATGACCGTATTAAATAAGATCGACCGTTTTCATTTGGTGATGGACGCGATTGATCGATTGCCTCAAACCGGCGAAAAGGGACGAGCGTTAAAACAAGAGCTCACTGACAAACTGGCTGAGCATCGCCTTTATATTAATGAATTCGGAGAAGACATGCCGGAGATTCGCGAGTGGCGCTGGTCTTGTGATAACGCAGAGCAAGAAGGGTAGGGTGAGCCTGCTCAAATAGCGCTCTTTGTGCGATGGCGCACAGAGAGTGTGAGCACGAGTCATTATGATGAAACCCCCGCTATCACTTAACGATAAAGTGCAGTGTGCTTGGTCGAGTAACGGTTATTTTCAGGAGCGATATAGACGATGGAATCCGCAGCTAGGTCTGACAATATTGGCAATGTGGTTGCGATACGAGGCAGTGTCGTAGACATAGTGTTTAAACAGCATTTACCGCCAATTCGCTCGTTATTACGCACCGGCACGGACGATCAAATTTACATCGAAGTGTTTTCTCAACTGGACGCCCAGCGAGTGCGAGGCATTGCCTTAACGCCGACGCAAGGGTTGGCTCGTGGCACGCTGGTGAAAGACACAGGCGGGCCTTTACAAACCCCCGTAGGTAACGGGATTTTATCGCGCATGTTTGACGTCTTTGGCAACACGATGGACAAACAAGCCGCCCCTAAAGACGTGCAATGGCGCTCGGTACACAGTGAGCCACCCAGCTTAGAAAAGCGCTCTACCAAAACACAGGTGTTCGAAACGGGCATTAAGGTCATCGACGTCTTAATGCCACTTGAACGTGGCGGCAAAGCGGGGTTATTTGGCGGCGCTGGGGTGGGCAAAACCGTATTGTTAACCGAAATGATCCATAACATGGTCGGACAGCATGCGGGGGTCAGTATTTTTTGTGGCATTGGTGAGCGCTGTCGTGAAGGGGAAGAGCTCTATCGAGATATGAAAGCGGCGGGTGTTTTGGACAACATGGTGATGATGTTTGGGCAAATGAATGAACCTCCAGGGGCTCGTTTTCGTGTGGGTCATGCGGCATTGACCATGGCGGAATACTTTCGGGACGACGAACACCGTGATGTTTTATTGTTGATCGACAATGTCTTTCGTTTTATTCAAGCGGGCATGGAAGTGTCTGGGTTAATGGGGCAAATGCCTGCGCGCTTGGGGTATCAACCGACCATGGGCACAGAGTTATCGCAACTTGAAGAGCGCATAGCGAACACTGGAAGTGGCGCGATTACCTCGATTCAAGCGGTTTACGTACCTGCCGACGATTTTACCGACCCGGCTGCCGTGCACACATTCTCCCACCTTTCTGCGTCCATTGTATTGTCTCGTAAGCGTGCCAGTGAAGGGCTTTATCCCGCGATCGACCCTTTGCAGTCCAGTTCAAAAATGGCGACTCCCAGTGTTATTGGCCAACGCCATTACGATTTAGCACAGGATATTCGTCGTACGTTGGCGCAATACGCAGAGCTCAAAGACATCATTGCCATGCTGGGTATGGAGCAGCTATCGCCAGAAGACCATAAAGTGGTGGGTCGGGCTCGTCGATTGGAGCGCTTTTTGACGCAACCTTTTTTTACCACCGAACAATTTACTGGCATGGCAGGCAAGTTGGTCAGTCTTGATGATGCATTGGATGGGTGTGAGCGGATCTTAAAGGATGAGTTTGAAGAGTACTCAGAGAACGCCCTGTATATGATCGGAGCGGTTGACGAAGCGCACGATAAGAACAAGGCAGCGGCCGTGAAGGAGAGTCAAGATGGCAACAGCCTACATGACGCTTAAAATTTTACTGCCTTACAAGGTGTTTGCGGAAGAACAAAACGTTCGCCGCATTGTCGCGATGACACCACAAGGCGCGTTTGGCCTTTTGCCACATCGCTTGGATTGTGTGGCGACGTTATCCGCTGGCATATTGGTCTTCGAAACGGAAGGGGCAGAAGAGTCTTATGTGGCGGTGGACGAGGGTGTTCTAGTAAAAACCGGACAGGAGGTGCGGGTGTCAGTGCGCAATGCCATGGCAGGAATGGGGTTGGAGCAACTGCGCGAAGCGGTGGAAAAAGAGTTTATGCAACTCAACGAGCAAGAGCAAAAGCTGCGCGCTGTGTTGGCGAAGATGGAGAACAACTTTATCCAGCACTTGGTTGCGTTTAAGCAGGACACCAACTCGCTATGAAAAACGGCCCAGAAAAAGACATCAAGCCGGCCTCTACACAGAGCGATCCGCCACGGTCAGCGGATCCATTAAGCGGCGATCAGCAAGACGATCACCAGAAACGTTATAGCCAACAAGTCGGCAAGATTGCGAAACGCAAACTCAATGCCCAGCGTCACATCACCAAAACAGTATGGTCGGGGTTGGGCATGATGGGGTTAGTGGGCTGGTCCGTGGCCATTCCTACGTTACTCGGTGCGGCACTTGGTATGTGGCTCGACGGTCGATACCCAGACACACACTCATGGACATTGGCCTTGTTGATCGCAGGGCTGTGTCTTGGTTGTTTTAATGCATGGCATTGGGTTGATAAAGAAGACAAAAACATTCATCGAAATGAGGAAGACGAGGATGATTGATTTCGGAAGTAACTTATGGGCCAGCAGTACGTTTTCGTTGTTCATCGGTGTGCTGCTGGGGGCTTTTTATTTTGCAGGACTGTGGTGGACAGTACGCCAACTAGGCCGCAGCCAATATACCGCTGGTTTGTTTTTATTGAGTCTGTTGGTGCGAACCTGCGTTGTCGTGATGACCTTTTATGTGTTTTTAGGGCATGACTGGCGGCAGTTATTGTTGGGTTTACTTGGCTTTTTTGTGATGCGTTTATTCACGACACACTGTATTCAGCTGAAGAATACTCAAGCGTTAGCGCCGGCCACATTGAGCGCTAAAGAAGCCGCTTCCCAGCAGAGGAAACCCTAATGCACCTTAGTCCAGATCAAATTGTGTATTGGCAAATGGGCTTTCTAAAACTGAATGCCACTATCGTTTTTACCTGGTTGGTGATCTTGCTATTGGTGGTGATGTCTGTGTTGGTAACGCGACATTTATCGACCAATTTGCAGCGATCACGCTGGCAAAATTTATTGGAAGTGGTGGTCATCACCATCAATAAGCAGATCGAGGAAGTCGGCTTAAGTCAGCCCCATAAATACCTTGGCTTTTTAGGCTCATTGTTTTTGTTTATTGCGGTTTGTGCGTTGGGCACCATGATACCCGGTTTTGAGCCACCGACTGGCTCACTGTCGACCACCGCGGCGTTAGCATTGTGTGTGCTGGTCGCTGTGCCCTTGTTTGGCATTCAAGAACAAGGCTTAGCTCGGTATCTGTCTACGTACGCCAAACCGACCATTATCATGTTGCCATTTAATATTATTAGCGAAGTGTCTCGTACCCTAGCTCTCGCTGTACGGCTCTTTGGCAACATGATGAGTGGTGCCATGATCTTGGCGATTTTGCTGACGATCACGCCGTTTTTATTCCCGATTGTGATGACCTTACTTGGGTTGCTGACGGGCATAGTGCAGGCGTATATCTTTTTTATTTTGGCGACTGTGTACATCGCAGCGGCGACGCGAACGCAAGAGTTTTCAGCACGCGATATTGCTCAACCCTAATCCCCTTTTTAATGTGATTAACCTAGACGGAGTAACTATGGACAGTATGACAATTATTGCAGTGGTATCGATTATTACCGCAGGGCTAACCATTGCCATCGGAGTGATCGGCCCTTCACTAGGGGAAGGTAAAGCGGTGGCCGTTGCTTTGTCCTCTTTGGCTCAGCAGCCAGATGCGTCGGCGACGATTACTCGAACCTTGTTTGTCGGTTTGGCGATGATTGAATCCACGGCTATTTATTGTTTTGTGGTGTCGATGATTTTGCTGTTTGCCAACCCTTTCTGGAACTATGGTGTTGCTCAAGTGACAGGGCAATAAATTATGTTAATTGATTGGTTTACTGTGATCGCACAGCTGGTTAATTTTCTGCTTTTAGTATGGTTACTGAAGCGCTTCTTATATCAGCCTATTTTGAGCACCATAGACGCTCGAGAAAAACGCATTGCCGATGAGTTTGCTGACGCCGATGCGAAAAGAACACAAGCTGAGCAGCAAGGTGAATTGTATCGCCATAAGAACCAAGTGTTTGATCAGCAGCGTATGGAAAAAATGAACAAGGTAAGCGCAGAAAGCAGTGCGGAGAAAGCGCGCTTGTTGGCGGCGGTTCGCGAGGAAGCAAATGCACTGCGCACCAAATTACTGCAAGCCTTACAAGACGAACAGCGTAGTTTGCAAGTGACCTTGCGTGATCGGGCACAGCAAGAAATTTTCGAAATAGCGCGAAAAACCCTCAAAGACCTTGCCGATGCGCCCCTTGAAACCAGTATGGTGGCGGTGTTTATTCGTCGCTTAAGAGAGCTAACAGGGCCAGAGAAGGCCCATTTTCAGGCCGGATTCAAAGACATTGAATCACCGGTGATAGTACGCAGCGCCTTTGATCTCTCAGAGCAACAAAGAGGGCTTATTAGCGAGGCGATCACAGCGCTTATTAACCCTAGCGTAAAGATTCAGTTTGAGACCGCGCCTGAGCTGATTAGTGGCATTGAAATGAATGCCAACGGACAGAAAGTGGCCTGGAGCATTGCGGATTATTTGACAACACTGACCCAGCGCGTGAATCAAGTGATGCAATCCCGAGATGAGCAAAACACAGAGCAGGGTAGCCATGACAAACACCTTTGATGAACTCTTCTCAAGCTTAGAGATCGCTCGAAACACCACGAACGCTGAGTTGAACCCCAGAGAAATTGGCATTATTACCAGTGTGGCAACTGGGGTTGCCAAGGTGTCTGGCTTGCCCAGTGTTGGGTTTGAAGAGTTGCTGAAATTTCCAGGCGATGTTTATGGCATTGCATTCAATGTGGATGAAGACGATATAGGCGTCGTGTTGCTGGGGGATTATTGGCATTTGCAAGCGGGGGACGAGGTCGAACGCTGTGGTCATGTGGTTGATGTTCCTGTGGGAAACAGCTTGATCGGGCGCATCATTACCCCGCTAGGCAAGCCGTTAGACGGTAATGGCGTTTTAGCCGCCACTCAGCGTTTACCGGTTGAGCGAGCGTCACCTGCGATCATGGATCGTGCCGCGGTGAGTGTGCCCTTGCAAACAGGCATTAAGGTCGTTGATGCCTTGATCCCCGTGGGCCGAGGTCAGCGAGAATTGATTTTGGGCGATCGCCAGACCGGAAAAACCGCCATTGCCCTCGATACTATTTTGAATCAGCGCGGCAAAGATGTTTTGTGTGTGTATTGCGCCATTGGTCAACGAGCCTCTGGGGTTGCGAAAGTCATCGCCAAGCTGCGTGAAGAAGGCGCCTTGGAATACACAGTGGTGGTCGTGACAGAAGGCAACGATCCACCAGGGCTTGCGTATTTGGCGCCTTATGCTGCCACCAGCATCGCTGAATATTTTATGGAGCAAGGTCGTGATGTGCTGATTGTGTATGATGATCTGACGCATCATGCGCGAGCGTACCGTGAACTCTCACTGTTACTGCGTCGTCCTCCTGGTCGAGAAGCGTTCCCCGGGGACATTTTTTACATTCACTCTCGGTTATTAGAGCGTGCTACCCATTTAAGCGATGAACTTGGTGGCGGCTCATTGACGGCCTTGCCGATTATTGAAACAGAAGCGCAGGACATGTCTGCCTATATTCCGACTAATCTGATTTCGATTACCGATGGCCAAATCTACCTTTCTCCTGAGTTATTTGAGTTGGGCGTATTGCCCGCGGTAGACGTGGGTAAATCTGTGTCTCGTGTGGGCGGTAAAGCGCAACGGGCGGCGTATCGTAGCGTTACCGTTGACCTCAAATTAGCGTATGCCCAGTTTGAAGAATTGGAAACTTTTGCTCGTTTTGGTGCTCGATTAGACGAGCAGACGTTAGCCATGATTGAGCATGGTCGACGCATTCGGGCGTGTTTGATGCAGTCTGAATTTGCGCCTGTGTCGATGGCTGAGCAAATCATTGTGTTGATCGCTTTGACTGGCGCTTTGTTCGACCCTGTCCCTTTAGCGAAAATGCCAGCGGCAGAGCAAGCGGTAAGGCAAGCCGCGGCCAATCTGTCCGACGACATGCTGGCACGTTTGGCCAGCACAGAAAAACTCAGTCACCAAGACAAAGCGGGCTTGTTGCAGTTGGCAGAGCAGGCGATGAAGGGATTTTTAGCCAAGGCTGAGCCAACCTCAGAAGCGCCCACGTCGACTGATGTAAGTGAGCCCTCATGAGAGACAGTATTGCCAGTCTGCGCCATAAAATCCGCAGTGCTCAAGATCTAAAGTCGGTCGTGCGCAGTATGAAAGCGATTGCGTCATCCAGTATTGGTCAATACGAAAGCGCGGTGCATTCACTGGACGATTACTATTACACGGTGAAATTAGGCTTGGCCGCGAGTTTAGGCTCAACGACTCAATACGCGGCTTCCCATGGAACACCTAGGTCGCAAGACATGGCGCCACAACAAGGTCTCCCATCGTCATCGCGTGTTCCTGCTGTAGGGGTGATCGTATTTGGTTCAGATCAAGGCTTGGTGGGGCAATTTAATGAATCCATGGTCGAATTTGTGGTGGCGTCCTTGGGCAATATCCCAGGAAAAAAACACCTTTGGGCCGTTGGAGAGCGTGTTCAATCCCGTTTGCAAGAGACGGATTTAGCAACAGAAGTGTGTTTCGCGTTACCTAATTCCATTCATGGAATTACGGATTTGGTTGGGAAAATCTTGATTTCATTGGAAGCCCAAAGAGAGCAGGGGGTGATTAATCAGGTGTATATTTTTCATCATCGGCCAGAATCGAATGCCATCTATCGGCCTGTGAATCAGCAATTGTTGCCCCTAGACGATGTTTGGCAGCGTCAGCTTATGGACATAGAGTGGCCGAGCAATAACTTGCCCGAAGTGATGCCAAACCAAGATCAAACACGCCGTGCGTTTGTGCGAGAATATTTATTTGTTAGCTTGTTTAGGGCGTGTGCGGAATCACTGGCCAGTGAAAATGCCAGCCGTTTGTCGGCGATGCAACGGGCTGAAAAGAACATTGATGAATTGCAGGAAAGCCTCAATCAAACATATCATCGACTACGTCAAAGTGGCATTGACGAAGAGTTGTTCGATGTTATCTCTGGCTTTGAAGCCCTGAGCTAACAGATTAACCAACCCACAAGAAATAGTTCATTGTGCCTCCTTCGCTTAAGTGGCCGGGGTCAAATCTCTTTAAACGCACCCCATTGAGTAACGGCTAGTCCAGTAGGATTTTAAAGGGAAATGACCCCTTAGTCCGAAAGCGGCATTTAGATTTCCTTAGGTGGATCTTGGTTCTTGAAGCGATAGATTCGTTCATTCGATGCAACGAAGTTGCGCGACTTGATGACATATCAACATTTAAACACGCTCTAAACACCTTCCTTAAATAATCGACGTATTGCCGCTGTCATGTACAACGGAAATCATACGCTAAAGGTCTTAAAGAGACTTTTTGGTTACTTTTTTATCAATTGAAAAAAGTTACACGCTCAGCAGAGCGGAATAAAGGTCGGGAATACAAAGCGTTGGAATGAAAGCGACACATTCAGATGTTCAGATTTCGAGGTATTTGGCCACTCTCTTTTTCAAGTATTCCAACCCACAAGAGCAAAAACTACGGTGGATGATATCTGATCGATTGTAAAAGTGTGTCCTAGATCAAGAAACAGACAAATGAGGCAGTCTTATTCTAAGCGATTGTTCAAAATACACCCTATGATGGAAGAACGAATTCTTAAGAGTGGACAATATTATGCTCGAAGCCATTAACCCAGCCCTGTCACCGCTTAAAAATCAACTGCTCGCGTCTTTAACGCCGGAGGAGCAAGGTCGCCTGTTTCCTTACCTTGAATTGGTTATGTTGCCACTTAAGCAGGTGTTGTACGGAATAGACGATAAAGTCGCGACGCTTTACTTTCCTATTGATGCCATAGTGTCATTGCTGCACGTAATGGAAAATGGCGCCTCGGCGGAGACGGCGATGGTGGGCAAAGAGGGGCTGGTGGGTTTCGCTTTGTTTATGGGGGGAGAAAGTTCGTCGAGCCGAGCGATTGTTCAAAGTGCAGGCTATGCCTACCGTTTAAAAGGGTCTGTGTTTATCAGCGAATTTCAGCGTCACGGCAAATTGCTTGATTTGGTATTGCGTTATACGCAGTCACTGATGTCCCAAAAAGCGCAGACGGCAGTGTGCAATCGCCATCATTCGATTGATCAGCAATTGTGTCGCTGGTTATTGTTGTCCATTGACCGTTTGCCAGACAACCATTTGGCGGTCACCCATGAATTAATTGCCAATATGCTGGGCGTGCGTCGCGAAGGCATTACAGAGGCAGCGGGTAAATTACAAAAATTAGGTGTCATTGAGCATCATCGTGGGCATATAACCGTATTGGATAGGCAAGCGCTCGAAGCATTGAGTTGTGAGTGTTATGCGGTGGTGAAAAAAGAAACCGATCGCTTGCTGCCGTTCCCATGTCGCAATCACCATACCCATCTTAAAATCAGCTAATTTCTTCATCTAAGCGGCTTCTGATATTAGCTGTTCTCAAGTCTTTCAGGTGTTTTTAGCCTGCGTGCTTGTGTACGAAAGTCTTTTTTAGAGCCTCCCTTTTTAAAACTTTTAGGGTATTACCCTTCGCTACCTTGTGTGAATCTACCCATTTGATGATTAAACTCTTTTAAATTTAAAGTCTTTTAAAAGTTTAAATAAAAAGTAATCGTCTCAATACACAAATCGGTATTTTAATTAATAATGTTTGTCTGTGCGCTATCGCACATAAGCAACACTGGTTTTAATGTAAATAAAAAATAACCTTAAAGGTTGGCTTTTATTAGACTCATGATTGATAGTCTTGTTTTTAAATGGGTTTGTTTGACGGTTTGTCTGTTTTATATTTTTTGTTTGGTGTTTTTTTTATTTTTATAAATGGTTTTTTAGTTGGCCTTTTAATGATTTGACGCAATGAAATTGTGCGTCATCTTGCCTCATAATATGTCGTGTTTTGAATTCTGATTGATCTGGTGTGGTGATTTTTAATTTGAATGATATTCCTCTCTTTGTTTTATGCAGTGAGAGTGAATAGATGTTTTTAGAATGGAAAATCAAAATGAATTATTTGATTGGAAAGGATAATAATAATGACATTTCGATTCCCAACCGCTTATACAATTCTATTTATGTTGATTGTATTGGTTGCAGCAGGCACTTGGATTGTACCTGCTGGTAACTATGAACGCGTACAAAGTGCGCTCTTAGGAAAAGAAGTGCCTGTACCAGGCACTTACCATTCTGTTGAGGCCAACCCTCAAGGGGTGGTTGATGTGTTTTTGGCGCCTATCGCTGGTTTTTACAACCCTGATAGTTATGAAGCCGCCGCCATTGATGTGGCTTTATTCGTGCTGATCCTAGGTGGTTTCTTAGGGGTTGTTGCGCAAACTGGCGCCATTGATACGGGCATCGGTCGTGCGATGGTGAAGTTAAAAGGCCATGAGAAATGGATGATTCCTATTCTTATGGCGTTGTTTGCTTTAGGTGGTAGTACCTACGGTATGGCGGAAGAGTCGCTCGCCTTCTACGCCTTGTTAATTCCTGTCATGCTCGCGGCTGGGTATGACGCTGTGGTTGCCGTTGCGGTGATTCTTTTAGGCGCAGGCATTGGCTGCTTAGGGTCGACCATTAATCCTTTTGCAACCGTCATTGCAGCGAACGCCGCCGATATTCCCTTCACACAAGGGATAGGCTTGCGCTGTTTTATCTTGGTGAGTGGCTGGCTAGCGTGCGTTGTTTATGTGATGCGATACGCTGCCAAAGTGAAAAAAGACCCTTCTTTGTCGATAGTCGCGGACCACAGTGCAGAAATTGAAGCGCAGTTTCGCAAAGACGCCCATAACGACAGTGATTCCATTTTGAGTCTTTCGCAAAAAATTGTGCTGATTATCTTTGCTTTGACATTTGTCGTGATGATTTGGGGTGTTTCTAGCCAGGGTTGGTGGATGGCCAAAATGGGCGCGCTCTTTATTGCTTCTTCTATTTTGATCGGTTTGATCACCAGAATGGGCGAAAAACATTTTACCGAGGTGTTTATCAATGGCGCTCGTGACCTGCTTGGGGTGGCCATTATTATTGGTATCGCACGGGGTATTGTCGTTGTTATGGATGCAGGGCACATGACCGATACGATTCTGCACCTTGGTGAACAAACACTCAGTGGACTACCGGCGGTGGTCTTTATCAATGCTATGTATGGCATTGAACTTCTCATGTCATTTTTCGTTCCTTCTTCGTCTGGTTTGGCGGTCTTAAGCATGCCGATCATGGCGCCTCTTGCTGATTTTTCCGGGGTGGGGCGTGAGCTGGTGGTGACGGCTTTTCAATCCGCGAATGGCTTGGTGAACCTGTTTAATCCAACATTTGCCGTGGTAATGGGGGCGTTGGCCATTGGCAAAGTGCCTTACGAACGATGGTTGCGTTTTATTTGGCCGCTGTTGCTGATACTCAGCGCCATCATTATGGGGTCGTTAAGTGTGGTCGCGTTAAGCGCTTAAGGCGTTGCGTGTTCACTTCTTTAATGGGCCTGCATGGATTTCTTTGTGGTGATCGTGGGTAGGCCTTTTTAGACAGTTTAAAAGGACAAGAAAATGATCGAGTTTGGTGTTCATTCTGAAATAGGTAAATTACGAAAAGTCATTGTTTGTCGACCAGGCCTTGCCCATTCTCGCCTGACGCCTGCCAATGCGGCTGAATTATTGTATGACGATGTGTTATGGGTTCAGCAAGCACGCACGGACCATATGGATTTTTGCATGAAAATGGAAAGTCGCGGCGTACAAGTATTGGAATTTGGTCAATTATTAAAAGAAACCATCCGCAATAAAAAGGCTCGGGCATGGATTCTGGACCGTCGTATTGATGAGAATCAAGTGGGCGTGGGCATGCTCAATGAACTGCGCAGTTGGCTTGATGGCATGTCTGATGATCAGCTGGCTGTTTTTTTAATCGGTGGTATTTCAGTGCATGACTTGCCATTCAAACCGCACGGTATGTTTGGTAATTATCTGGGTGAAGATGGCTTTGTGATTCCACCATTACCGAACACCCAATTTACGCGGGATAACAGTAGCTGGATTTACAACGGCGTCACTGTAAATCCTATGTATTGGCCTGCCCGCCGTCCTGAAACATTATTGATTACCGCTATTTACCAGTTTCATCCGGCTTTTGCTCCAGCGTTTAATCGTGGTGATTTTAAAATCTGGTGGGGAAATCCAGATGAAGATCATGGTCCGGCGACCGCAGAAGGTGGAGATGTGATGCCTTTAGGTAATGGCAGTGTGCTCATCGGTATGGGAGAGCGGACATCGCCTCAAGCGGTTGGGCAAATTGCACAACAACTCTTTGAACAAGGCACTGCCACTCGCGTGGTGGCTTGCCAAATGCCTCGTTCACGTTCGGCAATGCATTTAGACACAGTATTTAGCCATTGTGACCGTGAGGTAGCAACGGCATTTGTCGATGTGTGTGACGAGATCCAATGTTATAGCCTTCGCCCTGGCGACAATGCCAAAAATATTGATTTTAGAAAAGAAGAGAAGCACTTATTTGATGTTGCAGCAGAGTGCATAGGGATTAAAGCATTAAACATAGTACAAACCGGTGGTGATAATTATCAAAAAGAGCGCGAGCAGTGGGATGACGGTAATAACGTGGTGGCATTAGAACCTGGCGTGGTGGTGGCTTATGACCGGAATACTTACACCAATACTTTATTGCGCAAAGCCGGAGTGGAAGTAATTACGATTAGCAGCGCAGAATTGGGAAGAGGGCGTGGTGGTGGCCATTGTATGACCTGTCCTGTTTGGCGCGACCCTGTTGACTATTAATAAGCGGTTCTACTAACGCACAACTTATTAATAGTCGGTTATAACAGACCATTGTGTTAGAGGGTCTGTTGACTAAGCCAGTAGCGAATTATTGATAAAACATCGGTTTATGCTTCTTTAATAAGTGGCCGATGTTATCTGCTGTTGCAGACCATTAGCAAAGGAACTCACAGATGTCATTTAACATACGTAATAAAAATTTTCTCAAATTATTGGATTTTAATCAGAGAGAAGTCAGTTTTTTATTGGATTTGGCTCGAGACCTAAAACGCGCCAAATATTCAGGCATGGAGCAGAAGGGACTACTAGGTAAAAACATCTGCCTTATTTTTGAAAAGTCCTCAACACGAACATTTTGCGCGTTTGAAGTTGCAGCTTTTGATCAAGGCGCACAGGTTACGTATTTAGGCCCAACGGGTTCTCAAATTGGTAAAAAAGAATCGATGAAAGACACCGCCCGAGTATTGGGTCGGATGTACGATGCGATTGAATATCGCGGCTATGGTCAGAAGGTTGTTGATGAGCTTGCTCGCTATGCGGGGGTGCCTGTTTTTAATGGTTTAACCGATGAGTTTCACCCAACACAGATGTTGGCTGATTTATTAACCATGCAAGAAAATAGCCGTAAGCCATTGAGCGATATCAGTTATGCCTTTGTGGGAGATGCGCATTCTAACATGGGGCATTCGTTGATGATTGCGGGCTGCTTAATGGGCATGGACGTACGCATTGCCGCCCCTAAATCACTTTGGCCAAGTGCCGAGTATTTAACACCGGCGAAAGAGCTCGCGGAGCGCTACGGCGCCAGACTCACGATCACCGAAGACCCAAAAGAAGCGGTCAAGGGATGTGACTTTATTCATACCGATGTCTGGGTGTCTATGGGTGAACCTGACGAGGTTTGGAAAGAAAGAATTGAGCTACTCACACCGTATCGGGTGGACAGTGAATTGATGAAAGCCACCGGTGTCAGCAACACCAAGTTTATGCATTGTTTGCCGGCTTTTCATAATCGCGAGACTGTGATCGGGGAGGAGATGTTCCAAAAGTTCGGTATTTCTGAAATGGAAGTGTCTGATGAGGTATTTGAATCGGTTGCTGGTATTCAGTTTGAACAAGCAGAGAACCGATTGCACACGATCAAAGCCATGCTAGTGGCGACATTAGGCAACTGAGGAAGGGTTTATGCGAATTGTAGTTGCACTCGGTGGTAATGCCTTATTGAAACGCGGCGAGCCACTGACCGCTCAAGCGCAGCGCGCAAACATTAAAATTGCGGCCAGCGCATTGGCGAAAATTGCAGTGGGAAATGAGCTTATTATTACCCACGGTAATGGGCCGCAAGTTGGTTTGCTTGCGTTACAAGGCAATGCGTATAAACCCAAAGAACTTTACCCGTTGGATGTGTTGGGGGCAGAAACAGAGGGCATGATCGGCTACATGATCGAGCAAGAGATGGGCAATTTAGTCCCTACTGAACGTCCATTAGTGACCTTGTTGACCATGGTGGAAGTGGATTCGCAAGATCCAGCGTTTTCTAATCCTACGAAATTCATTGGCCCGGTTTATGACGAAGCGGAAGCAAAACAAGTCGGTCAAGATAACGCTTGGACGATGAGGCCGGATGGCGACAAGTGGCGTCGTGTGGTGCCATCGCCGTTACCAAAGCGGATTTTTGAAATTCGTCCCATCCGTTGGTTATTGGAGAAAAACACCATAGTGATTGCCAGTGGTGGCGGTGGCATTCCAACGCTGTTTGATAAAGACCATCGTCTACAGGGCGTGGAAGCGGTGATCGATAAAGATTTATCCAGCGAATTATTGGCGCGCGACTTGGATGCGGATTTGTACATCATGGCCACGGACGCCCCCGCGGTGTTTCTGGATTGGAATAGCCCGAAACAAAAAGGCATAAAAGCCGTCAATCCCACCGATCTTGCTCAGTATGAATTTGCCGCTGGGTCGATGGGGCCCAAGGTTAACGCGGCTTGCCAATTCGCAGAAAGAACCGGTAAACGTGCCGCCATTGGGGCATTAGACGCATTAGAAGAGATAGTCGCAGGCACCGCAGGTACGCACGTTAGTCAGCAGACGCCAACCATGACGTGCTATTGATTGCTTAGGGTTTGGCTGTCTAGTGCTTAATAAATAATGTAACGAATCACTTAATGAATCACGCAGCGATCTGTTTGCTGTAATGGAGATATTTAACATGGCGAGTAAACACTTTTCAATCAAGCTATTGATCGGCGTATTAGTGTGCGCCTTGCTCGCTCTAGGGGGCTGGTTTTACTACCAAAGTCACCTAGAGTCCGCCATGCCGGATTATGTTGCTTCTGGGAACGGGCGTATTGAAGCGGTTGAGTATGATATTGCCACCAAATACGCAGGACGTTTAGAGGCGGTATCAGTCAATGAAGGGGATATGGTCGCAGCAGGCCAACGCCTGGCCACCATGAACACAGACGCAATCGAAGCGCAATTACGCGAAGCACAGGCGGCTTGGCGCGAGGCCCAGAGCAGTCGTGATTATGTGCAAGCAATGGTTGAGGTGCGAAAAAGTGAGTTAATTTACGCGCAAAGAGAGCAAGAACGCGCGGCAAAATTGGCCAGCTCGGGTCATATTTCACAAGAAAAACTGGATCAGGCAAATACAAAATACGTCACGGCAAAAGCCATGCTCAAAGCGGTGAATATTCAAGTCACGCAAGCGGAGTCCGGCATTGAAGCGACGCAAGCCGCCATTGCTAGGCTGCAAGTGACGTTAGACGAATCTTATCTTACTACGCCAATCCAAGGGCGTGTTTTGTACAAATTGGCGCAGCCTGGCGAAGTACTTGGTTCAGGAGGAAATGTCTTTACGGTTCTGGATCTGACGGATGTTTCCATGTCCATTTTTGTGCCTACGGAACAAGCCGGCAAAATACAGGTTGGCAGTGACGCACGCATTATCCTTGATGCTATTCCGCAGTATGTTATTCCAGCAAAGGTGTCATTTGTCGCCGCTAGAACGCAATTTACCCCGAAAGCAGTAGAGACTCGATCAGAACGTGACAAGCTGATGTTTAGAGTGAAAGTTACAATAGACCCAGCGCTATTAAAAGCGCATTTAAACGCAGTGAAAACCGGTGTACCAGGCAGTGCCTATGTGTTGCTCGACCAGCAGCAAGACTGGCCTGAAAATCTAGACGTTAAGTTGCCATAATGAGTACCACTAAGCCAAGCGTTGTTCGTCTTTCTGGAGTCTGTCATCGGTATGGTGATCTTGATGCGCTAAGTCAGATAGATTTGGACATTCCTGCTGGCTGCATGGTGGGGTTGATTGGGCCAGACGGTGTGGGTAAATCCACCTTGTTGGCCTTAATTGCTGGCGCGAGGGAAATACAAGAGGGCTCTATTCAAGTCTTTGGTGGAAATATTTCGAGCGCAAAATACCGCGACAATATTGCTCCGCGCATTGCTTTTATGCCGCAAGGGTTGGGTAAAAATCTGTACGCGACTTTATCGGTGTTTGAAAACATTGATTTTTTTGGTCGCTTGTTTGGCATTCCAACCCCACAACGGCATAAGCAGATTGATGAGCTGTTATTGGCTACCGGATTAGCGGCGTTTCGTCATCGACCGGCTGGCAAGCTTTCTGGCGGTATGAAGCAGAAACTTGGCCTTTGCTGCGCGTTAATTCACGCCCCAGATTTATTGATATTGGACGAGCCAACGACAGGCGTTGATCCGTTATCGAGGCGCCAATTTTGGCAATTAATTGAACGTATTCGGCGACGCCGGACTGGCATGAGTGTCATTGTGGCCACCGCGTATATGGATGAGGCGGAATTATTCGATTGGATTATCCCCATCAACATGGGCAAGGTGTTGGACACAGGGACGGTTGCACAGATCAAGCAGCGTACCAATAGCGATACTTTAGAAGCGGCTTTTATTCATTTGTTGCCGGATGACGTAAGCCGCGCGCACCACGAATTAGTCATTCCCCCTTTGAATAGTAACAAGGCCGCCATTGCCATTAGTGCGCGTGGATTGACGAAAACATTTGGTGATTTTACCGCGGTAGACAACATAAATTTAGACATTACTCAGGGCGAAATATTTGGTTTTCTAGGCTCAAACGGCTGTGGTAAAAGCACCACCATGAAGATGCTAACAGGGCTATTGCCGGTGAGTCGTGGAGAAGGCTTGTTATTTGGCAGCCCAGTTGAATCGAACTCAATGGCGATTCGTCATCGAGTCGGCTACATGTCTCAAGGTTTTTCGCTGTATGGTGAACTCACCGTGCTGCAAAATTTAGCCTTGCACGCCAAGCTGTTTCATATGCCAGCAGAAGAAGCCGAACAACGGATTAACCGTTTATTAGACCGCTTTACCTTACGCTCCTATCAACATATGAACGCCATGGCGTTGCCTTTGGGGATTCGGCAGCGGCTGTCACTGGCGGTCGCTGTGGTGCACGATCCAGAACTGCTGATTTTGGATGAACCAACGTCAGGTGTGGACCCAGTCGCGCGTGATGATTTTTGGGCTTTATTGATCGATTTGTCACGTAATCACGGTGTGACCATCTTTATTTCAACCCACTTTATGAACGAAGCCATGCGCTGCGATCGTATTTCATTGATGCACGCAGGCAAGGTGTTGGTGACGGACACCCCAGAGGCGATCAGTGCCTCGCGCCATGCCAACACATTAGAAGAAGCCTTTATCGGCTATCTTGAAGACGCACAAGAACACAAAGAAGCGCCTCCTGTCGAGCCGGAAATCAATGAAAAAGAATACCCAATAACCGTTAATCGAGCGTTCAGTTTGCGGCGTTTATTTGGCTTTGGTTATCGAGAGTCTTTGGAAGTGTTGCGCGACCCCATTCGTTTGGCGTTTGCGTTATTGGGCTCCGCGCTCCTGATGCTGGTACTGGGCTACGGTATTTCTTTGGATGTTGATGACCTAACGTTTGCCGTATTAGACCAAGATCAAACGCCGCAAAGCCGCCAATATATTGAGACTCTCTCAGGCTCACGCTATTTTATCGAGCGCCCGGCGTTAAGCTCGAGCAGTGAGCTTGATCGGCGTATGCAAGATGGCGAACTGAGTTTTAGCCTGATTATTCCACCCAGTTTCGGGGTGGATCTAAAACGCGGCCGCTCGCCAGAAGTGACTGTGTGGGTGGATGGTTCTATGCCATTTCGGGCAGAAACGATTGGCAGCTATATGCAAGGCGTGCACAGTGCGTACTTAACAGACTTGACGTTAAAGTCCCTCGGCTATGTGCCCAATACTTTGCCCGCCAGCATGGCATCACGCTATCGCTTTAACCAAGATTTTAAGAGCATTTATGCGTTGGCCCCGAGTGTTATTCCCCTGTTATTGATGTTTATTCCTGCCATATTGACGGCGTTGTCGGTCGTTCGTGAAAAAGAAATGGGCTCCATTGTTAATCTCTATGTAAGTCCGGCCACCAGACTGGAGTTTTTATTAGGCAAGCAGATTCCTTATATTCTGATTAGCATGGTGAGCTTTATGATCCTGCTTTTTGTGACCGTGTTTATTTTCCAAGTGCCCATCAAGGGGGATCTTTACGCGCTCTACAGCGCGGCATTGATTTACATAGTGGCCACCACGGGAATTGGTTTGTTAATGTCGACCTTTACACAGACTCAAATAGCGGCTTTGGCTGGAACGGCGATAGTGACGTTACTGGTTACGGTGAGTTTTTCCGGCTTAACCAGTCCGGTTTCGTCGTTGGAAGGCATTGGACGCTTGATGGGGGAGAGTTGGCCTGCGACCTATTTCATTATCATTATTCGCGGCATCATCACAAAAGGCCTTGGCTTCGCGGAGTTAGCGTCATCTTTTCAGTATTTGCTGCTGTTTGCACCTCTTTTTACGTTACTTAGCGTGTTGTTATTGAGGAAGCAAGGCCGATGAAATTTCGCATATTAGACACCAATATAGTGCAGTTAAGCATTAAAGAACTGCGCAGTTTATGGAACGATAAAGTCTTATTAATATTAATCGTGTGGGCGTTCAGTGGCGGTATTTATGTGGCGTCAACCGCGTCGTCTCAAGAGCTGAATAATGCTCCCATCGCCATTGTTGATGAAGACAATTCGCCCTTGTCCAAAACGATTGGCAATGCTTTTACGCAACCTTATTTTAATACCCCCGCTTACATTGAATACAGTGCTGTTGAGCCGGTGTTAAATGCGGGGCTCTACACCTTTGTCATTATCATACCGGCGGGCTTTCAAAGTGATGTCATGGCGGCAAAACAACCCACGCTTCAAATCAATATTGATGCAACGCAAATGTCTCAAGCTGGCATTGGTGATGGGTATATTCAAAACATTGTGAGTGGGGAAATTAAGAAGTTCGTAACCGGTAAGTTGGAGGCCTTTACGTTATCCGCCACCTTGATTGTTCGTAATAAATATAACCCGAATCTGACGAGCAGTTGGTTTGGGAGCATTATGGAAATCATCAATAATGTCACCATGTTGTCGATTATTTTGGCCGGGGCTGCGGTGATCAGGGAACGAGAACATGGCACATTAGAGCATTTACTGGTAATGCCTGTTAAACCGTTAGAAATTGTCCTTTCTAAGGTGTTGGCGAATGGTCTCATGGTGCTGGCGGCCGCGACACTGTCCCTTATTGTCATGGTGCAATATGTATTGCAGGTGCCGATTCGAGGCTCTGTTGGGCTGTTCGTTTTAGGTGTGGCACTGCATCTGTTCGCGACCACTTCAATTGGCATTTTCTTAGGAACCGTTGCGCGCACCATGCCGCAATTAGGCTTGTTGTTTATCTTAACGGTGCTGCCTTTGGAAATGTTATCAGGTGGGATCACCCCTTACGAAAGTATGCCGCAAATCATACAAAATATTATGCAAATTGCACCGACAACGCATTTTGTTAATTTGTCACAAACGATTCTGTATCGTGGCGGTGGTTTCAGCATTATCTGGAGTCAGTTATTAATACTGCTGTTGATTGGTAGTGTTTTCCTCGTGGGGGCCGTGGGTCGGTTCAGAGCGTCGGTTGCGAATGCGTAAAAGGCGTGCCCCGTGCTGAGTGCAACGAGCACGCATTAAAAACGCTTTTTAGTTTTGGTATGTTGAGTCCGCGGTTAAAATGGATAGTGCTGTTTGGGGTCTTCAATGGTGATCCAGCGCAAATCGGTAAACTCAGCAATCGATGAGGTGCCACCAAAACGCCCATAACCACTGTCTTTCATGCCCCCAAATGGCATTTGAGGCTCATCGCCTAGGGTTGGACCATTAATATGGCAAATGCCAGATTCAATGTGATTTGCGACCTGCAGGGCACGCTGAATATCGCGAGTAAAAACCGCCGCCGATAAACCATATTCGGTGTCATTGGCCACATGGATGGCTTCTTCAACGCTTTTGACTCGAATAATCGATTTCACCGGGCCAAACGATTCTTCTTGGTAGATGCGCATCTTTGAGGTGACATTATCGAGTAGTGTGGCTTCCACCATAGTGCCTTTAATGCCACCACCGGCGGTAAGGTTCGCCCCTTTGGCAAGCGCATCTTGAATCAATTGGTTCATCTTTTCTGCGGCATCAAGAGACACGAGGGACCCAAGAAGCACCTCGTTTCTTGGGTCTCCTGTGGTCAATAACGCTGCTCTAGCCGAGAGTTTTTGGCTGAACTCATCCGCCACGTCCTTATGTACTATCAGTCGCTCAGTCGACATACAGATTTGCCCTTGGTTCATGAAAGCACCAAACAGAGCGGCATTCACGGCACCGTCTATGTCCGCATCTTGCAACACAATAAGCGGTGCTTTTCCGCCTAATTCAAGTAATGCAGGCTTAAGGTTTTCAGCCGCTAAGCGCCCGACAATACGACCTATTTTTGTGGATCCAGTAAAATTGATGTGCTTCACCAATGGGTGTTCAATAAGCGTTTTGACTATTTCTGGTGCGTCCTCAGGGGCATTGGATAAAACGTTTAAAACCCCCGCAGGAAAGCCAGCTTCGGTAAAAATTTGGCCAATAAGAGATTGAGTGGCAGGGCATATTTCAGAGACTTTCAAAATAACCGTATTGCCGCAAGCAATGGCCATGGCAACGGCGCGCGTGGCGAGAATAACAGGCGCATTCCAAGGGGCAATGCCAACACAAACGCCTTTGGGTTTATGGACACTCATGGATAAGGTGCCCAGCTTATTCGAGGGAATAACTTCACCACCGACTTGCGTGGTAATGGCCGCAGCCTCTCTTAATAAGCCCGCAGACAGCATTGTGTTGAAGCCAGACCACATGGTTGTCGAGCCTGTTTCCGTCAACATAAGCTGAGCAAACTCAGCGCTTTTGCTTTCCATAATGTCGGCGGCTTTTAGCAGTCGCTGACGGCGCTCATTCGGGGTTGTTTTTGACCAGGTTTTAAACGCGTCGTGTGCCGACGAAACAGCGCGGTTAACATCGTCAATGGTGGCGGCCGCAGCAGTGCTTGCTACATTGCCGGTGACTGGGTCGATACGTTCAAATGTGGCACCATTTGATGCTTTGACATTTTCTGAGCCGATTAGTAATTCAACATTCATGTGATGACTACTCCTAAAAAAGCACAAACGGTTTTTAGATTGATGCGCATAGGCCGCTTAATTTGGCTATTAAGCGGCCATAGAAGGTTATTGTTTCTCTTTTTTGGGGTCTTCAACGCGATAGCCAACGGGCAAAAAGCGCCAATTAAAGCGACGTTCTAATTCTCCCCAAATGCCTTTTGGTAAAAAGAGTGAGAAAGCAATGGCGATCGCGCCTAGGCTCACGAGATACCAAACACCGGTGCTACTAAACCAAGTCTCAACAAGGAAAAAGATAATGGCACCAAGAATGGCGCCTTCAAATTTACCGATACCACCCACCAGCACCATAAAGATCATATAAGCCGACCATTGCACGCTAAAGTAAGTTTTCGGCAAAAACGTCGTCGCGCTGGTTAACCAAAGCGCCCCCGCCGCACCTATGCCAAACGCTGCAATAACAAACAGCAAACGTTTGGTTTTCTCTGGTTTAACGCCAATCGATGTGGCGGCTTCCTCGTCATCTCGAATGGCTTGAATCGCGGAGCCTGTTTTGCTGCGTAAGACAAAAAACAACAAAGTCAGCAAGCCAGCCATTGAGCCAAGCGTTAGCAGGTAAATAATGGTGAGACGTGACCCTGAGTCGTAGTGATTCAGGCTGACAAGAGAAATGCCTGTTTCTCCTTGAATCAAGCCATCGAGGTTCACCATCAAATGCAAAATGGACGCAATAACCCACATACCAATGGCAAACTCACCGCCTTTTAAACGCAGCATAATCAGGGAAATAGGGTAGGAGATTACGCCGACGATCACTGCAGACAAGCCAACAGAAATAAACGGGTCTAAACCAACGTTGGCAAGGCGAATAGTGAAATACGCGCCGAGTCCAAAAAAGGCTTGTTGGCCCACAGAAATTAATCCCCCATAGCCTGCCAATGCATTCCACATGGCGGCCAAAATGACGTAAATAAACAGCGCGGTAAGTCTGTCTAGCATCCCGTTAGAAGCAAACAAGGGTGCCAGCGCTAAAACAAGCAGAACCACTCCAGCGACCATGACGGCACGACGGGAGGAGGGGGTCCAACGTTGGATGGATACATTTTTTGCCCACTGACTCATTTTGACACCCCTAAAGCGAATTTAAGACGATGGCCTACCCCACCTTTGGCGAGGATTAAGCGGATTAAAAGAATGATAATGAAGAGGATGTGTCCACCTAAGAGAAAACCTTGAGGGTGAATGTTGGCGCCGATGGTCTGGGCAAATGCCAAAATAATACCGCCAATCAGAGTTCCCCAAAGAGAACCCACCCCACCAATAATGGTGGCTTCAAAGGCGAACAACAGCTGAGGGCCACCGGAGTAGGCATCGAATACGCCTCTGACGCCGAGCGCTAAGCCAGAAACCGCCACAGTGCTCATGGCCAACGCCGTGGCAATGGCACTGGCTCTTTTCGGATTAATCCCCACAATACCTGCGGTATCTGGGTCGTGGGCGGTGGCTCTAATTTGTCTTCCCAATGCGGTTTTTTTCATGAAAAGCTGTAAGCTGCCCAAAATGACGATGGCCGCTATTAAGATATAGACGGAGGTTTTGCCGACATAAAAGCCGCTAAACAACTCCCATGATTCCCACGAAAGGTCGCCAATATAAGGGGCCAGAGAACGGGTGTTTGCACCGAAATGCTCAAACAATAGATTCTCAATGACAATGGCCAAACCAAAGGTGGTGAGTATCGGGAGTAATTCTCCGCCACGGGCGCTTTTTTCCAATAAAAAAGCCTGTAATGCCCAGCCGATCAACATCATCACAGGGATGACAATGAGCAAGCCTACGAAAGGCGAAATATGGTAATGCTCTGCAAAAAACCAGAGCAAATAACCAGCGAAAACAAGCAGGCTACCATGGGCTAAGTTGATGATTTTCATAACAGAAAACATAAACGACAGCCCGCATGCTATGAGCGCATAATAGCCACCTAAGAGGATGGCCTGAATAATTTGATTGGTCACTTTTACTCTCCACTATTTGTTTTTATTTTATGAAGGCCGAAGTAAGCATCGGTTATCTCATCACGGGTTATGTCTGCCATTGGCTTATCGAGAACAATTTCGCCTTCTAGCATGCACACCGCGCGACTGGCGACTTTCATCGCACGGGATAAGTCCTGCTCTACTAAAATGATGGTGGTGTCTGTTGCTAACAATTTTTCTAAATTCTGATACACCTGATCGACGACCAAGGGGGAGAGTCCTAATGACACTTCATCAAGGATGAGAATGTCTGGGTTACTCATTAACGCTCGACCAATGGCGGTGGCCTGTTGTTCACCACCGGACATGGTGCCGGTTTTGGTATGACGCCTTTTGATTAGATTTGGAAACACCTCAAAGATCTTTTCGACATTCCATTCTCCTTTACGGGCAGAGGTGGCGCCCAACAGCAGATTTTCTTCTGTCGTCATATTGGTGAAGAGTTTTCGACCTTCTGGCACTAAGGCCAACCCGGCATTAACACGTTGATGGGAAGGCCGTTGTGTGATGTCGTTATCGTTTAAATAAATTCGTCCTGCGGTGAGAGTATGGGCACCACTAATGGCGCGTAAAAACGTGGTTTTACCGGCGCCATTCGCCCCAATAAGCGCAATGACTTCGCCTTTTTCAATGCTTAGGCTAACGTTACGGACGGCTTTTAATTGGCCGTGGCGAACGTCCATATTTTCTATTTTTAAACTGCTCATTCGACGCCACCTCCAAGGTATGCTTTTACCACTTGAGGGTCACTTAAGACGGTTTTTGGGTCTCCGTCGGCAATGATTTCTCCGGAATCCATGCAAATAAGTCGCTCCGCAACCTGCAAAAGCACATGCACTATATGTTCTATCCAAAGGATGCCAATGCCACGACGACGTAGCTCTTTGATGGTGTCGACCAATTGGATTGATTCGGCTTCTGTTAAGCCGCCGGCGATTTCATCTAGCAATAAAAATTTGGGTTGAGTGGCCAATGCTCGTGCAAGCTCTAGACGTTTGCGGTCTAGTAGTCCCAGAGAGTCCGCTTGGCGATTCGCAACATGCTCCATGCCACTTAGCTGAATCGCATCAAGGGCAAACTGATAGGCGCTTTCTTTTGTGGAGTCGACGCCGTATGAGGAGGCGACTAACACATTTTCAAATACCGTCATGCCACCAAAGGGTTTGGGGATTTGGTGGGTTCTTACGACGCCTAGGCTGCATCGCTCGGAAGCCGATTTATCAGTCACTTCTTGATTATTTAAAAAAATCGAACCTTCGTCCAAGCTAAACGCCCCCGCAAGGGCGCTTAGCAGGGTGGTTTTGCCTGCGCCATTGGGACCTACGATCCCAACGGCTTCGTCTGTTTTCATAGAAAAATCGACGTTTTTCAAAACGGATACACTGCCAAAGTGTTTAACAATGCCATTGGCCAGCAAGCCGTCTGATGTGGTGTGTGTCATCATTGTGTTCTCGCTGTTTTAGGCGTTGTATGGGGTCAATTTATGGGTGACAGGCACATTTCTGTCGGTGGCATTTTCCGTGATCAAATAATCAAATTGGAACGGGCCTTTTTTCGATTTGACCCATTGAGTGCCTATGATTGGCGCGGATGCAACGTTTGGCACTGGACCGCTGGTAAAGTCAACTTGACCTGCAATGGTACTGACATTCAATTTTCGCATTGCCATGGCAACATTGACTTTATTTTTAGGGTCAATGGAGGTTTTTAAGGTTTCCATCGCGGCATCAAATAATGACAAGCACGCTCCGATTTGCTGAGTCCATTGTTTGCTCGTTTGCGCTTCATAAAGGTCACACAGTTGGGTGCCTGTTTGGCCTGTTAATGGTGAACGATATGGGAAGTCTTTGTGCCAATAACACGCGCTAGCAAGGTTGTTACCAAGTCCACCGAGCGCTTCGATATCGGAAGGGAACAAGCCTGTTCTGGCGATTTGAGCGATTTTAATTTGGCGTGTTAACCCTTGCTGAGCCGCTTGACGCCATAACGCCGCAAAGTCAGATGGGATGGGAAAAGCATTAAATATTTCGATGCCTTCTCGTTTAAAGAGAGCGATTTGTGACGAGAAGTCAGAGGTGCCGGTTTCATAAGCACCAGGGTCGACAATTGTGTAGCCAGCGGCTTCGAGCTTAGGTTTTAAAAAGGTTCGAATGGCATTACCATCGGCGTCGTTAGGGTACATAACGCCGACTTTTTTGTTGGTTTTAATGAGGCTCCATTGAGAAATGTAGGTTTTGTAGAACTCATCCACACCAAAACTAAAATGATACGTCCACTTAAAAGGAGACGGTTGACCTGGTTTTGCACCGCGACCAAAATACCAGGCTTCCCACGGCATCACCGCAGACAAACAGGGAATGCCAGCGGCTTCACAAGCATCGGAGACTGGGTTGATTGTCTCTGGCGCTACGGTTGCTAGCATAAAATCAATATTTTCATTATTGATTAGATCTTTTGCCAATTGCCCCGCACGAGAAGGGTCCGATTGGCTGTCACGATCGAGGATTTCAATGTCATAGTTTACATTGTTGATGGTTAACCCATTTGCTAAGGCTTGGCGTACTTGGGATAAGACAAAAGGGTCCGTTTCGCCAAAAGCCCCCAGATGGCCAGTACGAGGAGAGATAAATCCAAGTCGTAGTTTTTTATCTGACTTTGCCGCCGCAAGTGTCGGGTTCATCGCCACAACAGCGCCCCCCACTAGAGCGGAAAGAGTGAATTGACGTCTTGATATGCCTGTTTTATTTATTTTTTTCATATTAAAACTCCAGAGTGTCCAGCTGCTAAATCGAGCTAGGGTTAAGTAAACAGTGTCATTGGTAAATCGTCTTAGATGTTAAAGTTGTGGTAAGGGGTTATCGTCATTGGCAATTGTGATCCAGCGTAGTTCGGTAAACTCGTTAATCGAACTGCTGCCTCCGAAACGCCCATGTCCACTGGATTTCATACCACCAAAAGGGGCTCTAGCGTCGTCTGCTATCGTGGTTGAATTAATGTGACAAATACCGGATTCGATGCGCTTTGCGATCTTCATCGCCCGGTAAGTGTCTTGACTAAACACCGCAGCAGCCAGGCCAAACTCACTGTCATTCGCGATGGTGAGAGCGTCATCGTCTGAGCGACAGCGAACGATATGGACTAATGGCCCAAAGCATTCTTCATAGTAAATACGCATTGACGGTGTCACGTTATCGATGACAGTGGCGTCCAAAAAGAAGCCGTTTACCTTGCCGCCGCAAAGCACGGTTGCGCCTTTTTCTACGGCATCGTCAATCAAGGCTTGCAATCGCTTCCCCGACTTAATATTGATGAGAGTCCCAAGTGGGTGAGACGAATCATTGATTAAACCACTGGTTAATGTTTTGGCTTTTTCAACAAAGCGCTGAATAAATTGGTCGGCAATAGGGTCTTGTAAAATGATGCGTTCGGTGGAAATGCAAAGCTGTCCTTGATTCATAAAAGAGCCATACGAAGCGGCTTCTACGGCTCGCTCTATGTTGGCGTCATCAAGCACGATAAAGGGGGCTTTGCCACTGAGCTCTAATAAACAGCGTTTAAGGTGTTTGGCGGCTAGTTCTGCAATCAAACGACCAACACGAGTAGAACCAGTAAAGTTAATGTGTCGAACGGCAGGGTGAGAAATGAGAGCGTCAACGACGTCGCTTGCCTCATCTGGGCGATTAGTAATGATGTTAATGACATTTTCTGGAAAGCCAGAGTCATTAATGATTTCAATCACCCGTTGGTGTGTTTTAGGGCAAAGTTCTGATGCTTTCAAAATGACGGTGTTGCCACAGGCAAGCGGCATTGCGATTGCGCGCACAGATAACAATATAGGGACATTCCACGGCGGAATGCCAAGACAAACTCCAATGGGTTGCTTAACGGCAAGAGACAAGGAATGCGCCGAGTCATTGGGCAATACATCGCTGGTGATTTGCGACGTTAAACTGGCGGCTTCTTGTAAGAATTCGACAGCGATGTCGATATTCATGTCTAGAAAATTATCGGCCGACCCGACTTCTTCTGCGGCCAATTGCTTTAATTCTGCGCTGTGCTTTCTAATGTTGGCAGCCGCGTCCAACAATAATTTTCTTTTTTCTTCAGGTTTAACATCAGACCATTTAGGGAACGCTCGGGCTGCCTTATCAACAATAGCAACGGCCTCGCAAGCGGCTTTTTTGTAGTCCGCGTGCGCAAAAGGCGAATTCGATAAAGGTTTTATTTGATGATGTCGTATCAAATGCTCTGTGGTCATAATTTGTTACCTATCCTGACTCAGCTTATTGTTGTTATTGCAGCACTCAGTCTTTGCATTAGGCTTTTAAAAAGCGTTATTTTGTTTTTATTTTGCTTATGCGTAGATTATTAATTAGGCTGCAGTGAACGTAAATGTTGTTTTTTGGTCTATAGTTGTTGATATTTGGTTTTCAGTATAATGTTTTTTTGCTGGGTTTACGTATTATGAATCAATCAGTTTCCGTTAATATCCATGTTCATGCCCGTTGTGAAATTCATGAAACGACCTTGTTTCATAAGAAAATAGAACCTAAACGAGGCCTATACGAAGGGTTTGCTCATGTGTTTTTTTTAACGTCTGGCAATGCTTGGTTAAACGCGGCAGGGCAGAAAATGGAAATGCACACGGATTCTATTGCCTATATTCCTGTGTCGGGCTCTTTTTCAGTGTCTATTGAAGCGGGCAGCACGGGATACCTGTTGGGAGTTTCTCAATATTTGCTTATCGAATTATTGGGTTCGAGTGCTGAGTCTGTGTTACTTCGAGAGTTTTCCGAGCGACATACCTACCTTGATGCTCCCGATGGTCATTTTGTTGAAGAATTTCATAATCTCGCTCAAGGCTTTTTGAATGAATTGAATGATGATAAACGCGGTTCCAGAATGGCCATTTCTTCTTATTTTAGCCTGATATTGATGGGGCTATGGCGGGTGTCTGGCAGCCAAGAGTCCGCCGATCAGGCGATGGGGGAAATCAAAACATTGCTGCAAAGTTTTCGCCATCTGGTGGAAATACATTATCGGGAACGCTGGACCATTCAGCAATACGCTGCGGCTTTATTGGTGAGTCATGATCGGCTTCATTCCATCTGCACTCGGACCTTGTCTAAAACTCCGAGCCAGTTGGTGCAAGAAAGGGTGATTTTTGAAGCTAAGTTGCGGTTAGAAAGGTCGGGGAGCAGCATTCAACAATTGGCGCATGATTTGGGGTTTTCTGACGCCACTACCTTTAGTCATTACTTTAAGCGTTACTCAGGTACGACTCCAGCAGCTTTTAGGCGAATGATTAAAAAACCGCATTTAGTCCCCGCGGATTCGTTGTCGTTTGGGCACGCTGATTGGCCATAACGCCGCGTGCAGTATTGGCTCTTGCTCAGCAGATAAAAAGTAGCGAGTAGCTTTTGAGCCTATGTATTCTTATGTAACCTTTTGAAAAAGTGACTGGGTATTTGTGAGTGTTATCGTGTCATCAAATAGCCGTCGCTTTCTTTTCCCTGTATTCTTCATCTTCATAATCTCTAAGGATTTTCTTCATTTTTCTGTGTTCTCTTACGTATTCTTTATGCTTTTTGGAAAATATTTACCCTATTGATATTTGAAATAATTATAAAGAATAAAAGGAATATGATGAAATACGCTATGGTAATATCACCAAAGGCACTACTATAATGAAGACGTTTTAGATAAAGCAGGTATGCTTCTTCTAATGATGACAAAAATAAAAATAAGAATGGAGTGACTCATGACTATCTCTTCAAGATGCTCATCTACAATGTTCAAAGTAAGCCTTGTTACCTTATCCGTAGCGGCGGCATCGTCTGCGTATTCCGCAGGCTTCTCTCTTGGTGACCAAAGCGCCACCGCGTCGGGGTCAGCACTTTCTACTGCGGCGGCGTCCAGCGAAGACATTTCTTTTAGCTATTGGAACCCAGCGCTTTTCCTTAATGCGAAGAAAAATACTTTCTATGTCTCTGGGGCTTACATCATGCCCAAGATGGACGTGAGTAATATTGAGGCGACAGATGCAACTCCGACAGCTGGTGGTTTTCCTGGCCCACAAGACATTTCGGGGTCATCAACTAATGCCGATTCTGTAAACAACACCATAGTACCATCCTTGTATTATGCCATGCCGTTATCTGATGATACGGTCGCGGGCTTTTCTATTAACGCCCCGTTTGGACTTTCTGGGGATTATGGGGACGATTGGGCAGGTAAATTCCATGCGACAGAAACGGGCTTGCAAGATATAGCTTTAAGCTTCTCTCTTGCCCATCGTGTCAATGATTGGTTCTCAGCGGGTGCCAGTGTGCAGGTGCATAAAGCAGAGGTGACACTCAACTCCCAAGTTGGTTTTACTGCTGGTGCTGGTGCTTATGAAGGTAGTGGTGAAATTGAAGCGGATGATATTGGCTATGGCTACAGCTTAGGTGTGTTGTTTACACCGCTGAAAGGGACTCGTGTTGGTGTAGGCTACCGTAGCAAAATCGATTTTGATTTTGAAGGCGATGTCAAATATAAAGATGTAGCTTCATTAAATCAAGTTTTGCAAGCTAATAATTATACATTAGTTAACACTGGTGTCAGTGATTCATTGACCTTCCCGGATGTGTTAACTATCAGCTTAGAGCAAGCATTAACGCCTAAATTGAAACTGGGCTTGAGTGTCATCCGCACTGGCTGGAGCTCTATGGATGATGGTTTAAACATCGACTTCGACAGTAACCAACCAAATTCAAAACTCACTTTTGGCTTTGAAGACCAATGGATGTATTCTGCAGGCTTAACTTACGATTACTCTAAAAAGCTAACATTGCGTACCGGTATCGCTCGTGATAATTCGCCTGTGACCGATGAATACCGCTCTGCGAGAACCCCAGATGGGGATCGTACCTGGTATTCAATGGGTGGTACTTACCACTTCAGTGAAACTTCATCAGCGACCTTTGCCTACACTTATGTAGACATTGAAGATGTGTCGGTTGATCGTACTGATTTAGATGAAGACAGCGCTCGAGGCACTTACAGCGCAGATTATTCTTCTTCCGCCAGCGTTATCTCGCTTGCCTATAACATGTCTTTTTAATCACATGCCTTTTTGATCAAATAAGACTTGTAGAGCGAAAATTCTTAAACCTTGTACTGAAAAGCCAGATCCCAATAGGGTCTGGCTTTTTGCTGTTTAGGGGGTAGGCATTACTATCAAGGCATTTCTATGAAAGTATGTTTAGTCATCATGGTTCTGCTGATTTCTTGCTAAATATGTATTTCTCTGTCGGTTCAACAGTCAGTTCAACAGTTGGCTAACAGTCATTTCAATCGTGATTTAATGGCGAGTAGAGTGTGGCGTGAATTTAATAGAATAGAAAATGAATAGGTCAGAGAGCGTGTAGCAAGTGTGATGAAGAATAGAGTAGGGAGTCATTGGCTTCAGCTCTATCACTCTAGACGCAGCGACAAGCTAAGAAAGACGTTTAGTAAACCATGCGCAGTTCTTTGGCTTTCTCATGGTTGTTGTTGGTCCAATCTGTCATAGGCGCTGGTTTTGCGTAGTAATAGCCCTGTAAGGTGTGACAGCCCAGTGCGATGAGCAAATTCGCTTGCTCTCTGGTTTCAATCCCTTCTGCAATCACTTTCATATTAAGAGAGAGCGCGAGCTGAATGGTGGATTTAACAATGTCTAGGTGACGTTGATCATCAGGCAGTGGCGCAACAAACCGACGATCTATTTTCAGTACCGTCGCAGGAATATCGATCAGCTGCCCCATGGTGGCTTGTCCAGTCCCAAAGTCATCAATTGCGATTACAAAACCATATTGGTGCAAGGCTTTTAATCGTTTGTGGATCAAAGGGTTTGTCATGACAGGGCTGGTTTCTGTGATTTCTAGCTCAAGCATGTCACTCAACCAAGGGTGATCTGCGGCAAGCGACATTAACAACGCAAAGAAGGCATCGTTCATCAGCTCTTGACCGGCTAAGTTAAACGCAACAGGCGTGTGGATGTGCTCGTCATGCCATTCGCTTAGCGTAGGAATCAATGAGCGAAGTAGATTCTCGGCTAGCACGGGCAATAAGCCTAGTTTTTCCGCGATATTAATAAACACAAATGGAGAGACAAAATTACCGTCTTCTTTTTGCCAGCGAGCAAGGGCTTCAAAAGAGCAAATTTGACCATTGGGTGCAACCTGAGGCTGTAACCACAAAACAATGTCATTGCGTTTTATTGCTGCACCGAGCTGCAGACCGAGCTGGTGCTCTTCCACCAACTTACGTTCAAGTTGGTGATCATAATAAGAGTATTTATCCGCACTGTTTGAGTACTCTAGTGCCATTTCACAATGCTCAAGTAGCTCTTCAGCGCTCTGACCGTTGTTTTGGTAGTACGCAATGCCAACTTGATAATCAATATTGAGTGCGTTGCCATCCATTCTTATTTGTTCAGGAAGTACGGATTTGATCAGTGCGGACAAATTACGTTGAATCAAATAGGCCTGCCCTAGTGGGAGGAAACAGGCAAATTTCACACCTCGTAAGCGACTGATAATAGTTTGATCCGATAGTCTACTTTGCAGTGTTTTTGAGAAGTTGAGAATGATGCGGTTAGCGTTGTCCTTCCCATATTGTTTGTTTAACAGCTTGAATTGACTGATACGAATAATAAACATCGCGCCAGTATAATGTGTTTTTTCTTGTTTTATTCTTTGATTTACCTGACTGCAAAAGTAATGAAAGTTTGGCAAGCGGGTAAGGGCATCAAAATGGACTAAGCGGCTATTGGTTTCTTGTGAATCTTCTAGCTCTTGTTTAAGGGCTTTTAAGTGACTGATGTTCTGCAAGTGCAGCATATAGTGGCCATGGTTTGTCAGTGTTGCCCGATGGACCTCAATATAAACATTAGCGTCTTTCTTTAATGTGCACTCAACAGCATTGGATTGCCAAAAATACCGTTCTGTTTTTTGGTTCAACGGCACCAACCAAGATTGGATTTTGCTGTTCTCAATTTTGTCTTGCTGGGAAAGTGAGAGCAGTTTACGTGCAGGCTGGTTCACCTTTAGTACTTTCCCGTATTTATTACACAGTAATGTAGGTGTGCCAGTGTGCTCAAAAATTTCTTCGTAAAGAGAGTGGTTTCTATTTAACCGGCGGTAGAGAGATTCAAGATGGGTGGCATTTTGCTCCAGGGTAAACATGATCCTAGAGACCGCAAAAGGCAAAGCGAAGTTCAAAGTGACAAAAGTCAGTACTTGGAAATAGAAAGAGGCAAAGGCGGGTACCACACCAACAGAGCCTGTGAACTCTAAGCTGCGAGAATCCGTCACAATCAAATAGAAGGAACCTAAATTTGCAACACTGAGTAAAAAAGAAAGGCGGAAACCAAACAGTAATCGTGCCATTAAGGGCAATGAGTACAATGAGATCAAACCGTATTTAGCCGCATGAGAATCATTTGAAAGAGTCACAAGCAGCAAACCAATGATGGCAAGGGTGCCAAGGAATAGAAGGGAGCTGGCTTGGGTGTATTTTTTACAGAAAAACAGCAGCGCAAATAATAAGGTTAAGCAAAGGCTATTAACAATCAGGAAAAGTTCGCTGTCTTTATCGGTCGCAATGAACAGGCTATTTAACTCAACGCCAAGGAAAACGAGCAGAGTTAAGGTGATTAAGATTCGCAGCGCACTTTGCTGAAAGGTGTTCTTGTTGTACCGGTTAAGTTGGGCACGATCAACTAAGAAAAATGCTTTTAAAAAGTCAATTAACATCGATTAACTTCACCAGCCGATAGAAAAACCTGATTCATTTCAGGGGATTACTAGAGGCTACCGAAAAATAACGATGATGACTATCCTGTTTTTGACTATAAACAAATAAAATCGAAAAGAAATCGTCAAGACGGTGCTTTTTGTTGGTTTATCTTGCTATCTTCTGGCTATTTTATGAACATTTTTTCCTTTTTGTTAGAGTAATCTCAAAGTAACGCTGAACGACAGATCCAAACGCATTCTGTTTTGGTGAGCGCTTAGAGACTTAAAGATTAGCTCTTACATTGGTAATGGAAATTATTGACCGCTGCCGTTTTTAAATCATATTCACAGGCATTTTCTCTCATCAGGTTATTGCCTTCCCAAGAGACGCTCATTACCTCTGGCGCTTTTTTTCCATAGCTTGGAATAAAGCGGTAAGCAGCAATGACATCAATACTGCTGTTTGCGCCTAGTTGAACACTTTGGCCAATTAGGCGCTGATGAGTCTCGATGTTATACAGGGTGTAATCGGTTGTGTATTCACGGCTGCCATTGCTGTGTTCAAAATTGAGCCAGATTTTACGGTAGGTCTGAGGACTGGAAGTTGGATTGGTTAAGCGCAAGCGAGTGTAAATGATTTGGGCTTGTGCAAAACTTGGTTGCGGGCGCTGTGACACCTTTATATAAGCACTGCTGTCTTTTTGCCATGCGGTTTTGGCTCCAAAAGACGCATCTACAATTTCAATGGTTTGTTTTTCAAAATGCGAACTTAGGTACTGAGTGGCATCTTTTATGGGCGCATAAAGCGCAAGAGCAGCAAGCGCGCCAATAATAAACTTATTCAGATTTAGACTTTGTCTTCTAATGCATAAACTAATCATATCCACAGCCTCGGCAGTTATTATCACTGTTTGTTTATACAGTACTGTATATAAAAACAGTAAAGCTGTATAGATGTTTTTGTAAGATTGTGTGATTTTTGTGCTTCTTTTATGATTAAGCCTGATAAATCAACAGAATAAAGAAATCTAAAAATAATGTTTGATTTTATCTAATTGATTGAAATATAAGGATATATCGATGATTCCCACAGCCTTCTTCACGGTTTTTGTGGACAAAAAAATCCGTCCCTATTTTTTAAACATTTCAGCTATTTTTGGGGATTTAATGGCAATCTAAGAGTCAATCTCTATAATGCAGCCAACTTAAAATACAGAGGTTTAATGTGGAAAAAGTGGATGTGGTGATTATTGGCGCGGGCGCATCAGGTTTGATGTGTGCAGCAACCGCAGCGTACCGTGGCAAGCGAGTTGTTGTGCTCGATCACGCAAATAAAGCAGGCAAAAAAATTCTAATGTCAGGCGGTGGTCGTTGTAACTTTACTAACATGGACGCTGCGCCAAAACATTTTTTGTCTGATAACCCGTATTTTTGTATTTCTGCGTTGCGTCGTTACTCGCCTCAGGATTTTGTTGATCTCGTAGATCGTCATGGTTTGGATTATGTTGAGAAAACGCCGGGGCAATTATTTTGCGAGCATTCAGCGAAGGATTTACTGGACATTCTCTTAACGGAAATGGAATGGTCGGGTGCCGAGCTTAAACTCAATACCAAAATCTATAACGTCGATTATCAGAATGAGCAAACGATCATCAAGACCAATCAAGGTGACTTTGCGTGTGAATCTTTGGTTATTGCCACCGGAGGCTTGTCTATCCCCACCATGGGCGCCAGTGGTTTTGGGTATGATATGGCAAAGCAAGTAGGGCACGATATTTTGCCAACCAGAGCGAGCTTGGTACCCATTACGGTACAGCCTGATCGAAAGGCTCAACTGGCAGAACTCTCAGGCATAGCGTGCGACATAGAAGCGAGTGCAAATGGCACCGCATTCCAAGAGCCAATGCTGTTTACCCATCGCGGAGTCAGTGGCCCTGCGATTTTACAAATCACCAATTTTTGGCAGCCAGGTGAAGCGCTTCATATCAACATAGCGCCTAATTTGACATTAGAAAGTCTACAAGCGGTTCGTCAAAATACACCAAAGAAAAGCTTTGAAGGCGTCTTGTCTAATTACTTGCCAAAGCGCCTAGTGGAATTGATCAAAGGGCAATTCTCTTGGTTGAATGAGCGCAGTGCGCAAACATCGAATGAGCAGATCGAAAGCTTATTTCACTACCTTGCCAATTTTGACATCGCCCCTAATGGTACAGAAGGGTATCGTACCGCAGAGGTTACTTTGGGTGGTGTGAATACCAACGAAGTGTCTTCTAAAACCTTCGAGTCCAGCAAGCAAAAAGGCCTGTATTTCATTGGCGAAGTCCTTGATGTGACAGGTTGGTTAGGCGGTTACAACTTTCAGTGGGCATGGGCCAGTGGCTTCTGCGCTGGTCAGCATGTGTGACACGTCTGCCCCATAAGGTATGTCATTCTAGTGGGTTGTTTTAATAGATGATATTAGGGGGCTTAAAGCTCATTAAACAGGGAGTTAAATGAGCTTTAAGCAATGTGTATTTTAATCGAGGCTATATAGCCGAGAGCAAACGCTGTACCGCTTCTTCAACCGTGGAGCGTGGGCAGCCTAAGTTTATCCTCATGTAACCATGACCTTCTAGGCCAAACTTCTGTCCCTTATCTAACCAAAGGCGCGCTTTTGTGAGCATGAAATGCTCTAGCTCTGGAGCGCTCATTCCCATTCCTCGACAGTCCATCCAGCTTAAATACAAAGAATCTGCCGGCAAGACTTTAATTTTGTCCGTCGCACTGTTAATGGCGTCAGCAAAGTAACTATGATTGCCTCGTAAATACTCAAGCAGCTCTTCCAGCCAAGGCTCACCATGAGTGTACGCGGCTTCCGCAGCCACCATGCCAAGAGTGTTGACTAATGGAAACATATTGCGCTCGTACTGGCGTATGAACTCGGCTCGCAAACGAGGGTTTGGGATCATTACATTGGCGCTTTGCAAACCCGGTAAATTAAACGTTTTACTTGGTGCCGTACAAGTAATGCTATTGCGCGCATAACCTTCTCCTAAAGAGGCAAAGGGAATGTGTTTTTTCAGCGGATTCATAATCAAATCTTGGTGTATTTCATCGGCAATCACCAAGACGCCATGGCGTTCACAGATATCACCCATAGTACGAAGCTCAGCCTCAGTCCAAACATTACCCGTTGGATTATGAGGGTTACTCATAATAAAGAGTTTGGTATTGGGTTGAATGGCTTGCTCGAAAATATCTGGATCAAAACCGTAACCCGTTTCTGTTCGTGTCAGCGGTGCAAGGGCCAAACGTCGGCCATTCATCAACATATCATCGTGAAAGTGTGCGTAAACTGGTGGCTGTATGAGTATGGAATCGCCCGGTGCTGAAAATGTCTGAGCGATTACTTTTAGGCTGGTAATGATACCTGGTGTATGCACGAGCCAATCTGCTTCTACTTTCCAATTAAAGCGTTTTGCCTGCCAGTTAATAACGGCCTTTTGGTAGCTTTCTGTCGCGCCGCCAGGGTAGCCAAATATGCCTTCTTCCACCGCGCCATGCAGCGCCTCAATAACAGCTTGTGGTGCGCGAAAGTCCATATCCGCGACCCACATTGGTAACGGGTTAGCCTTGGCTTCGCTTGCTTGTAATAGCTGATCAGCATGAGCCCATTTCATAGAATTTGTTTTAGAGCGATTGATTACTTCGTCAAAAATAGACTTAACAGGTAAGCTCATCTGTACTCCTAGTGATTTGATTGGTTGGCATTGTTTTCCGCCTAGGCTGGTAGTACTCCATGTTGTAAGAGCATAAAAACTGATTTATTTGTACCACGGCTTATTAAACTGAATGACCTTCTTTCTTTTCATTAACCTATGATTAAAAGTCATTTTGCCTCTCCTAGAAGTGGCACTATTTTTGATAAGACAATGTCTATTGTTTCGCTCACTCAGGGAAGCACAGTATGCTCATTGCTATTATTCCCCCGCAGCCCTCTGTCGCGCCTTAAAATAGGGCGTAAAGGCCAGTATGATTTGTGTTAAAAAACCATTCAGATGCAGGCGATAGATTCTTCTTTTAGAGCATAATTAAGCAGCAAACGAGTCATATCTTATTGATATTAAGCAGGATTCTTCGACTTGTATTTTTCTATTGAGATTGTTTTGTTCTGTTTAGTTCGAAATGATCTTTATTTGGGTTTTAATATTCCTTTAGTTTATATATGATTTGCACTCAAATCTTAATTATCTGGAGTGCTCTCATGCGTCGTCTCGTGACTCTGATGGCTTTGGTGTTGTGTGGCTGGAGTAGTTTGGTGGCCGCTGCCGATAAGTCCCTTGAAATTGGCTATATGCCCATTATTCCTGTTTCCCAAGCGTTTATTGTCTTGGAAAATAATACATTAGAGAACGCGGGCATTAGCGATCCTAAGTTGTTCAAGTTTCAAAATGGCCCTGCGATTGTACAGGCCTTGTTGGCCGGTCAGTTAGATGTTGCTTATCTTGGCATTGGGCCCGCTATGGTAGCGCGAGCGAAAGGCGCTGACATCAAAGTGGTTGCTTCTAACATTGTTGAGCAAATCAGCATGGTAGCGTTAGGTGGGTTGTCGCCTTATTTTGACAACGGCGATGCAAAAACAGCGTTTGCCCGCTTTAAAGCAGATAAAGGTCGTAAAGCCGTTATCTCCACTTTCCCTAGAGGTTCTGTACCAGAAACCGTATTGCAGTACTGGTTGCAAACGCAATTGGGCATGAGCCAAGATGAGATCAAGCAAAACATCGACATTATTTACCAAGGTGCGGCTCAGGTTCAGCAATCACTAATGACAGAAGCCGTTGATGGCGCTGCAATTCTAGAGCCTGTCGTCAGCATAGTTACGGATCGTAAGTCCGATGCGAAAGTCGTCGCGTCTGGTTCTGGTATGTTTCCACATCAGCCGGGTGCGGTGCTGGCCGTGCGTGAATCCTTGATTAATGAGCACCCTGAATGGGTAAAAGCCTTGGTGAAAGCCCATATAGCGGCAACGGACGAACTGCGTAATGATCCAGAAAAAGCGGTGAAATCGGTGGGTAAATACGTCGGTGGCGGTCGTTTACCTGCAAAAATTGTCTTAAATGCGCTAAAGAACTCACGCGATCAGTTTCAAGCAGACCCAAATGCCATCATCGATGGCACTCGTACCATGCGTGATTTTCAAGCAAGTCAGGGCACACTCAAAGCGAGTGTCGACCTTAACGCCTTGTTTGATGTGCGCTTCTATAATGAGTTAATTAAGGAGTAATTCCCCGTCATGGCATTACAAGCTCATCCTTTGACACGCTCTCGATCGGGGCGTGCCTTACTGGGAATGATAGGTGTGGCGGCGTTTGTCATGCTCTGGAAATACGCTCAATCGGCAGGCTGGGCGGCAGCAGGAACTATCCCAGACCCATTTAGATTGCCACAAGCATTGGCCGATGAGTGGACCTCAGGACGTTTGATACCGGCGGTTCTTTCCAGCTTGGTTCACTACATCTGGGGCTTAGCCATTGGTACTTTTCTTGGTTTCTTGATTGGTACATTGGCAGCGTCTTCATCCTTGTTAGACGCATTGCACGCTTGGCTAGCACGGATTCTACGACCGATTCCTCCGTTGGCCTGGGTCGTTTTTGCTATTGCTTGGTTTAAAGTAAGTCATGCCGGAGCCGCGTTCGTGATTGCGATTGGCGTGTTTTGGGTAAACTACTTTGCGACCTATTCTGCGGTTCGTAATGTGGATTCTCGCTTTTATGAACTGGCGCGTGCTTTTGGTCAAAATGGGCATTTGCGTCAGGCGCTTCAAGTGACCTTGCCTGGGGCAGCGACGGGTATTTTTTCCGGCATTCGAACCGGTATCGGACAAGCTTGGATGACGTTAATCGCCGCCGAATTGTTGGGTGTTCCAGGTATGGGGCAGGAAATGAATTCGGCCGCTGGCGTAGGAGCTTACGAAGTGGTTGTGGTTTACATGCTGATTATCTCTCTGGTTTACACCTTGAGCGATACCCTGTTTGGTTTTATTGAGAAGCGAGTGTTGACATGGCGCCCATCCTAAATATTGAAGGCCTGAGCTATCACTATGGTGAAAGCCCAGAGCCTGTTTTTGCTAACTTGGATCTTCGTATTGAAGACGGTGAGTTTATCGCAGTCGTGGGTGGCTCTGGCGTTGGCAAATCGACCTTGTTACGCTGTGTTGCTGGTCTTGCTACGGCGAGTCATGGCAGCATCTCACTGCAAGTTGAGGAAGACAATACTCGCCGCTCTCGTGGCGTTGTGTTCCAAGACGGCCGCCTAATGCCTTGGCGTCGTTTGCGCAGTAATGTGGCTTACGGTCTTAAAGGTCTTAAGCTCACCGCGCAAGAAAAAGCCAATCGTGTTGACGAAGTGCTAAAGCTCGCTCGACTTGATGAGCTGGCTGACCGTTGGCCCCATCAATTGTCAGGTGGGCAAATACAGCGTGGTGGTATCGCCAGAGCATTGGCGGTTAAGCCTCACTTATTGTTGATGGACGAGCCGTTCAGCGCGGTGGACGCTATCACGCGTCAGCATTTGCAAGATCAGTTATTAGCGATCTGGGAACAGACACGCAAAGCGGTGATGTTTATTACCCACGATATTGAAGAAGCCATTTATTTGGCGGATCGAGTGGTGGTGCTGTCCGGTTCACCGGCGAACGTCGTGTTAGACCAAGCTATTGACCTGCCACGTCCTCGTCGCCGTGGCTCCGATGCTCTGCAAACATTGGCTCAAGACATCGCCAACGCACTTTAATTTTTAGAAGGAAACCGTCATGGCTGTTACTCAGTTATTGATTCATGCACCCACAGTGGATGCTCTGAAGCGAGCTCAGAATAATGCTCGCAACTTGCTTAAATTGGAATCCGACGCCCAAGTGGAAATCGTCGTAAATGGCCCAGCTGCCGCATTGGCGGTTACCCTGACTGACGAAGATATTTTAAGCCGCTTGGTGCTTTGTCGTAATAGCCTTCAAGCGCAATCACTTTCTGCTCAAGAAGGCGTTAAGCAAGTCGATGCAGCGGTTCAGTACCTTGCTCATCAGCAAGCGAAGGGGTGGGCTTACCTCCGCGCTTAAGCCAGTTAACAAAGCGATGCTCATCGAGAAAGTTGTGCCTAACATCACCGACTCGGTGAGCTTTCTATCGCGGGCCTCATGTTAATCCCCATTCTATCTTGATCTTTATAGTGACCGAGATATAAATGGTCACAATTGAATAGCCAAATAAAGCCAGTTGACTCTTACAATAAAACAACCAAAATGACGTTTGATATAGATAGGAAGTAATAAGAGGGTGTTGCAAAAAGGAACGGGTATTTATGATTTCTTTTGTGAAATAACACTCGATATTTTTTTTGTGTCTTACTTTAATCGACAAGTCATTGTTTACTAAAAATAATGACGGTGTATGCTCATCCCACGCTTAATTCTATGATCTAGTGGTGACTAATGCATAAACTACCTCCGCGTGCACTCGAATATTTAAATGCCATCGCTCGTTATAAAACCTTACGTAAAGCCGCCAGTCGTTTAAATGTAGACCCTTCGGCGGTGAGCCGTTTGTTGTCTCAGTTAGAGGACAACTTGCAGCTGCCGATTTGGGATAGAACCAATAATCGCAATCCGATAACCCCCGCTGGGGATGAATTACTGCAATATTATCGAAAAATGTGCGCCAGTGAGCAGGCCACGTTATCAAGGCTGGACGATTTACTGAACCTGCGCACAGGGGAGGTACGTATTGCCGTTGCAGAAGGCATTATTAGTGATCTCATTTCATCGCCCTTGCAGTCGTTTCTAAAAAAACACAAAGACATTCAGCTGACAGTCGAAATGGCGGGCGCACAAGACGCGGTGAATTTACTGCAAGAAGAGCATATTGATTTTGCTTTAACCTATGCATCGGTTAACCACCCTAAGTTGCATTGCCACCTAGAAACCGACCACCCATTAGAGCTTATCGTGCCACCAGGGCATGAGCTGACACAGCGAAAGACACCAGTAACCTTTGCCTCGGTTGCGGACTATCCCATTGCGCTGATTGATAAATCAACTGGTATGGGAAGGCTTGTTACCCTTGCAGAAGAAGTAAACCATCTGAAATTATCACCCAGCTTACGAACCAACTCAGTCGCCGCCTTGAAAAGTTTTGTCATGTCAGGCTTGGGCATTACTTTTATGCCAAGAATGACGGTGTCAGAAGAAATTAAACAGGGGCGTATTGTGGTGGTTCCCATAGTGAATAGCATTTTTCCTCAAGCAAAGGTTCGCGTGCTAAGTGTCGAAGGCCGAGAGCTAACGCTGGCGGCGCAGGCATTATTGGATCACCTGTCTGAAACCATGACCTTTCTAGCGCACCGCTGACGTTTTGGCAAACGAGCGCGGTAAAACAGGCTTACTAAACAACGAACACCGACAATAGTCACACTAGGAAATGGCAATTTGGTGTCTTTATTTTTACCCTGTTGACTTAATATCAACGCTTTGTCACTTGTGATGTCAACAAGTCAAGTTTAGTTTGTTGGATGTAGAAACAAGATAATAAAAAATGTAAAAAGGCTCTGAAATCATAAAACTATAAAGGAACGTAACATGAACATTATGAACAAAATGTTGGGTAACAATCGTTTAGTGAAAACATTGGCGTTAGGCGCCGCGCTAACGACGCTATCCTTCTCTGTGAGTGCTCAAACCATCAACCTAAGTTACAACGGCGCGCCAGATGCTGATAAAAATGCCGTGCATTTATTCGCGACCAACCTACAAAAGTTCGTTGCTGAGAAAACCAATGGCGACCTTAAAATTAAACTTTACCCAAACAGTATGCTGGGCGACGAAGATGAACGCATGGAGCAGGTGCTGAATACACCAAGTTTAAACATTGCGTCCTTTGGTGGTATTTCCCCTTTGTTCCCAGAGATTTTTGTCAGCGCGACGCCTTTCTTGTTTGATGACTTTGCTCAAGCACACACGTTTTTTGACCAAGGTGAATATTGGAAAGCCGTGCAAAAAAGCTTCTATGAGCGCACCAATGGTCATTTGATGGCGGTTGTGGAAGAGGGGGGGTTCCTTGCATTTACAAACAATCAGCGTCCGATCAAATCGCCTGCCGACTTCGACGGTTTGCGCTTTCGAGCAATGGACAAAAGTCAGGTTGCCCTTTACAACGCCTTTGGCGCCTCAGGCACCCCAATCCCGTGGACAGAAGTGTATCTAGCGCTGAAAACAGGCGTTGCCGATGGTCAAATGAACCCGCCTATGTACATCATTTTGGGCAGTTTGTTTGAAGTTCAAAAGTACATGACGCTGGCGAACATTCAATATTCGGATCAATTCCTAGTTGGTAACGATGAGCTTCTAAAAAGCCTATCGAAAAAAGACAAAGAAGCCTTGTTAGCGGCGGTAAAAGAAGCCAACGACATCAACCGAGTCTCGGTTGAAAGTAAGGTAGACGAGCGTATTGCTTACCTGAAAGAAAAAGGTGTTCAGGTGTATCAGCCAACCGCGGAAGAGTTAGAAGCGTTCCGTAAAGTCGGCCAACCTTCTTACTTCAAATGGTTGGAAGAAGAAGGGATTGACCAAAAATGGGTGGATCTAGCGCTGAAAGATGCTGGTTTTGAAAAGTAATCTTGTTTAATTTGGCGCCTTCGGGCGCCTCTTTGAGGCTCTTATGACACTACAACGTATTCGAATGACCCTATACAAAGCGATGTTGTTGCTCTCAGCCAGTATTCTCGCTTTCAACGTGTTGCTGATCTTGTATAGCGTGTTTACCCGTTACATTTTAAATCATTCTCCCATTTGGTCCGATGAACTTTCCCGCTACGCCATCATCGCTAGCGTCCTCTTAGCCATGTCGTGCGCCTATATGGATTCGCGCCATATGAAGGTCGCCTTTTTAGAGCAGACGGTTAACTCAAAATTGCGCTCCGTCATTCAGATGTACCAATGGTTGGTCATTCTGGGCGTGTCCTGTTTCTTTGTTTATGTTAGCGCACGTTACTCCCTTTCTTTAGGCAAATTCTCCACCATGGGGCTGGGCATAAGCAAAACCATTCCCTTGTTGTCCGTGCCTATTGGCTTTACCGCTTTGTTCGTCATGGTGTTGATTAAAGGGCCTTTTCCTGAGAAAGGTTCATTAAGGAAAGAAGTATGTTAGCTGCAATCATTGGCACTTTTTTAGTAAATATTCTGCTCGGTGTTCCCTTATTTATTTGCTTATTACTCGCCGCGTTAATCGGTTTTGTTTTTGTGGATTTTTCATTGGCTTATCGAATGATCCCACAACAGTTTTTTGGTGGAATTGACTCATTTGCATTAATGGCCATCCCGCTGTTTATTTTTGCCGGTAACCTGATGAACACCTCGGGGCTAACCTCACAATTGATTCGTCTAGCCAACTCTTTGGTAGGGCATTTACGAGGGGGCTTGGGTTATGTAAACGTCATCTCCAGTGTGTTCTTTGCAGGGGTGAATGGTTCAGCGGTGGCAGATACGTCGGCGTTAGGCTCATTGCTTGTCCCGGCGATGAAAAAAGAAGGCTATGCCACGAACTATGCCGCAGGGTTAACTGCCGCCAGTTCCTTGATCGGGCCGATTATTCCGCCCAGCATCTTTATGATTTTGTACGCTTCTTTAACCAATACATCGGTTGGTGATTTGTTTCTTGCAGGGGTGATCCCAGGCTTGTTACTGGGCAGTGCGTTTTTAGTGATGAACTATTTATACGTGCGCAAAGTCGGCATACAGAGTCAGCATGAGCGTGCCACTTTTAAAGGCATTATCCAAGCTTTTTGGTATTCGGCACCGGCCTTGATTGCGCCTTTTATTATTGTCTCCAGTATTGTCTTTGGCTTTGTAACACCGACAGAATCAGGCGCCTTAATCGTGGCTTATGCGATCATTTTAGGGGTGCTAAACCGCACGCTTAATTGGCGCAAACTGTTTGATTCCCTAGCGGATACGGCCATTTTGACTGGCACCATTTTTGTCATTATCGCGGCGTCTTCTGTGATCAGTTGGTTGCTTGCTTATGCCCAGCTGCCCGCGCAATTGGCGGAATACTTAGAACCGTTTAAAAACAACCCAACGGCCGTTTTACTGATCCTGAGCTTGCTCACCTTCTTTATTGGCATGCTGATGGAAGAAGTGTCTGCCTTGATGTTGTTGACGCCGGTCTTTTTTCCGGTGGCCATCGCGTCAGGCGTCGACCCAATACACCTTGGCGTAGTGATCACCATCAATATAACGATTGCTCTGATTACCCCACCCATGGGCGCGTGCGTCTTTGTCGCAGCGGCGGTGAGTAAAATAGACATTACTGAAATGTTTAAGAGTATCTGGCCGTTTGTGTTGGTGGCTATTTGCGCTCAAGTTCTCGTGATTTGCTTTCCAGACTTAACTTTATTTTTACCTGGTGTTTTTAAATAATATGAAGAGCCTTCAGCAATTACCCATCTCTAAGTGCGGTGAATTCTCTTGGAGTGAATACAAAGCCATTGAGATTGTTGACAATGGCGAGGCATTAATTCCATTAAGCACATCGAGTCAATTAGTGACTTACCCCTTTTACGCCAAAATGGGCATAGCAAACGCCATGTCTGAGTGCTTTGTTAGGGAGAGTGTGTTTGAAAAGCTTCATCAAGTCGTCAAGCTGATCCCCGAAGGGAAGAGGCTGGTGGTGCTTGATGGCTGGCGACCTTTCTCGGTTCAGCAGCACCTTTTTGATACGCTCATTAATATCCTTAAAAAGTCGTTTCCGGATCATTCAGAGCCGTATTTGCATGAGAAGGCAAAGCGTCTTGTGTCGCCGCCGAGCAGTGATATAAAGGCGCCAAGCCCGCATATTACGGGCGGCTCTGTCGACGTCACCCTATGTGATGACATGGGGCGTTTTTTAGACATGGGGACACACTTCGACGAGGCCAATACCTTGTCATGGACCGATGCGCTAGAGAATGAGGATTATACGAACCGTGAGGCGCAAGAAAATCGTCGTATTCTCTACCATGCAATGAGCGAAGTGGGCTTTACCAACCTGCCGAGCGAGTGGTGGCATTATGATTTCGGCAATCAACTGTGGGCGTATCGAACCAAGGCTTCGCACGCTCAGTATGGCGTGACACGCCCAAGAGACATCATCAAACAATGGGAAAGTGAGATTTTAGACAACAAGTTTATCTAGTCGCAAAAAAGCAATAGAGTCGATCTGTGACTCTATTGCTGACTTTCCATATTTTTAATCTCTTTTGGTAACGAGATTAAAAATGGTTTTCAGATAACACCTCTTCCAGTAATAGTTGACCGCCGCGCGGGTAGGCGGCTTTTTCTGCTTTGCCGATGGCAATCATCATGGCGATGACGTACCCCTTGGGTAAGCGAATTAAGCGCGCTACTTCTTCTCTATCAAAGCCAACCATTGGGCAACTGTCGTAATCCAATCCTTTGGCCGCTAGCATGATGGTTTGAGCAACAATGCCACATGAACGCATGGCTTCATCGCGTTGAATTTGCTCTTTTCCAGCATAAAAAGCGTGCATCATGGGCAGCAATATATCTTGACTTTCTTGTGGGCTATTAGCGACATAACGTTCTGGTCTGTCGCTCCAAGCATTAACATCGGCACATAAAACGATCAATTCAGCCGCGTCCGCTACTTGTGCTTGCCCCCAGGCTGCGTCTTTCATTTTATGTCTGTGCAGTTGGTCTGTGACTCGAATAAAGCGCCAGTGTTGAATATTGTAAGAGGTAGGAGAGAGTATGGCTGCCGACATTATTTTATCGAAATCTTCTGCTGGCATTTTGCTCTCTTTTTGATAGTGCTTAACCGCTCTACGTTGCTCAATAGCCTGAAAAACCTTCATAATTTCCCCTTAATTTTGATCTGTTGTTTGCTTGATAGATGACTAATAGATGACTAATAGATTGCTTGATAAATTGTTTGCTTGGCTGTCAGCGAGGCCGTGCTTTACGAACGTGACTGTAAAGGCTTTCTGGTTGACTGATAAGTGGGGATGTCGGAAACTCATTGTTGAGTTTTAGTTGACAGTGGTGAGTGGAATGGAAACTTTTTCGGCAATACCTGTGTTTGTGGCCGTGGTGGAACATGGCAGCTTTTCTCAGGCGGCGATACGGCTAGGAACTAGCAAGTCTGCTGTGAGCAAGCGGATACGAGAGTTAGAAACTAAACTCGGCGTGCAATTAATACACAGAACCACAAGACGATTGAGTTTGACCGAAGCAGGGGAGCGTTATGCGGAATACGCTTTTAAAGCCTTTAGCGCTGCCAGCGAGGGGATTGATTCCGTCACTCAGTTGCAAGGAAAGCCAAAAGGCTTACTTAAGATCAATACGCCAATGTCATTTGGCCGCTTACACATCGCGCCTTTGGTCGCAGACTTTCTTGCCCTGTACCCAGACATTGAGCTCAACATGGTCATGGACGACAAGGTGTTTGATTTGGTAGAAGGCGGTTTTGACTTGGCTATCCGAGCGGGAAACTTACAAGATTCCAGCCTAATCGCCAGGCGTTTGGCGCCCTGTCGCAGTGTGATTTGTGCGTCTCCTGACTACTTAGCAAAGAACCCGCTTCCGCTGACACCTGACGATTTACTCAAACATAATTGCATCCATTATTCGTATTTTAGCGGTGGCAGTGAATGGACATTACTGGGTGAATCCGAGCCTGTTAAAGTCAAAATCCGTGGTAACTACCAGGTTAATAACAGCGAAGCCTTGCAGCAAGCCGTGTTAGCAGGACTAGGCGTCGCTAAGATCCCGACCTTCATTGTGGGTAAAGACATTGCGTCAGGGAAGTTAGTCCCCTTGCTGACGGATTATGATCTACCGCTGCAAACATTGTATGCGGTTTTCCCTGAACGCCGTTATTTGCCGACTAAGGTTCGTGTGTTTCTTGATTTTATTGTCGATAGACTGGGCGGAGATCACCCCTATTGGGATAAGCAATAACAAAGCGTCGACTGTGCTTTGAGCGCAGCAAAAGTCGCTATGAGGTGGCTTTGCTCTGGCGATGTGTATTTCTTTAAATGTCCAGTTATGTTATAAAGTAACAAATTGTTTTTGGGGTCGACTTTTCTTGTTTGGCATCGCCATAAACACTTTAAAAACAATCACTTTTGACGAACTTTATTGATACGGTCTCCAAGCTAACGCATGCCACAAAAGCAACCTACATTGAGTCAGATTATCTGCTGCGTTTTATTGGTGCTTGCGCTTGGTTTTATATCGAGCGCACACGATACGGACCCAGATGAGGTTCATCACCAGCACCATCAATGTGAGTTGTTTCATTTTTCTCAACAGTGGCTGCCTGCTACTGAATTTGTCTGGCCTGTGGTGTATCCATCTCCCCAGCGCAGTATTCCTCTGTTTGTTTCCTTCTTTACTTTTGTTGCCCTAACGTCTCGCGCTCGGGCCCCGCCGCTATTTCGTTCTTTTCCTAACCTTTATTAACAAGAAAATTGACCATGCTGAAATTGGCTCTTATGGGGGCCATGATCAGGATGCGTCTGTCTATTTGATGATTACTTTAGAAGAGAAACCGAATGACAGAATTGTCTTACGCTGCAATTCGCCGTCGAAAAACGCGGATAAAAGCCGCATTAACAGGCGGTGTGGGTCTTGTTTTGTGCCTGATGTTTGTTTTATTTGGTCAAGCGACCAGCAACAACCAAACGCGCTCCAATACCTTGGCGATCAGCGGCCCATGGGAGTTCACCAGCCTTGAGCCCTCTAAGCAAGGGTATATTTATACGCGTATGAATATATTGGAAACCTTGCTAAACGTAGACACGAAAGGCGCGCTTATTCCGGGCCTTGCGCGGACTTGGCAAAGCAGCGCCGATGAAAAAACCTGGACCCTAACGCTACAGCCAAATGTGCTATTTCAAGATGGTTCGCCACTGAATGCCAGCGCCGTTGTCAGTGCATTACGCATTGCTCAGGGCAAACATGGTGTGCTGAAGAAAGCGCCGATCAAAGCAATACGCGTGAAAAACCCACAACAAGTCGAGATGGTATTAAGCCAGCCGCACACCGTATTGCCTGCGTTATTGGCCCATTACTCCACGGCGATTCTGGCACCAAGTGCCTACAACCAAGAAGGCGTTGTCAGCCGTTTAATTGGCTCAGGCGCCTATCAACTGGATACCTTTGCGCCGCCGCACAAGCTGACGGTAAAAGCCAACCCAACTTACTGGGGAGTGAAGCCAAGCATTGAGTATGCTCAGTATCTGACGGGGCACCGTGCTGAAAGCCGTATTTTGCAAGCCAAATCTGGCGAAGCGGACATAGTGTATACCCTAGACGCCGCCATGCTTGAGCAATTAAGCCGCGCCGATAACGTGGTGGTCCATTCCGACGCAATTCCAAGAACCTTGTTGCTAAAACTGAATGCAGGTCATCCATTTTTAGGTTCTGTAGAAGCGCGCCAAGCCTTGAGTTTGGCGATCAATCGTCCTGCCATTGCTGAGCAAGTTTTGCATGTGGCGGAAGCGGCCAGCGATCAGATCTTTGCGTCTTCTATGGGCGCTTGGTACTTAGATCAGCCACAGGAAAACTACAGCCTAGAAAAAGCGGCCAGTTTATTGGCTGGATTAGGTTGGCAAAAAGACGACCAAGGTTGGCTGGTCCGAGACGGCAAGCGTTTTCAATTAACCTTGACCACCTACGCGGATCGACCAGAACTGACGACGGTTTCTACCGCATTGCAAGACCAATGGAAGCGCCTTGGGGTGGATCTAAAAGTCGATGTCACCAACTCCAGTATGATTCCATCACGCCATGCGGACAACACCCTAGAAGTGGCGTTAATCGCTCGAAACTTAGGCGTTATTGCTGACCCTGTGTCCTTGATCGCCAACGAATACACCCAAGGTGGTGGCGATTGGGGGGCGATGAACTGGCACAGCACACAAGTGGATCAAGCGCTAGAGCGGCTTACTACCCAAAGCGACCCTGTGCAAGCTAAGCGCGATGCACAGCTTGTGGCCACCGCGATCTATCAGGAAAAGCCGGTGATTTCTGTGGCCAATTACCAACAGCATAACGCGGTCAATACGCGGATAAAGGGCTATCAATTTGACCCTTTCCTACGTGATTACTTTATTAACAAGATGGAGCTGGTCGACCATGTGGACGCTCATTAAACACCGAATTTTTCAATTGATATTGGTTGTCTGGGGTGTCGGCACATTGACCTTTGTGTTGATGCGCAGCCTGCCAGGGGACATGGCCTATCGCATCGCCGCGAGCCGCTACGGTCAAGACAGTGTGGATTCTGACGCCGCCGAACTGGTGCGCCAAGAGTTAGGACTGGACGCCAGCTGGTGGCAAAGTTACCTCCATTGGCTTGTGGATTTAATGCAATTTAACCTAGGGGCCTCCTTGGTCAGTGGCTTGCCGGTGATCGAAACCGTCCAACACCAATTGGGTCATTCTGTGTTGTTGGCCTTTACCAGTGTGCTGCTTGCGTCCTTGATCGCGATTCTCGTCGGTGTGTTGTCGGCGTTTCGCCAAGGCACGCTAGACCACAGCTTTTTGTGGTTATCGACCTTGCTGCGCTCCATGCCAGTGTTTGTCATCGGCCTTATGCTGATTTTGGTCTTCGCAGTGGCTTGGCCGATCTTGCCCGTCGCAGGCTTTGGTACTTGGCAACATTTGGTGCTGCCGACCGTGGCGCTGGCCTTGAGCCTTGCCGCTGTGTCTAACCGAGTGGTGCGCAACAACACACTAAAAGTCATTCGCGCGCCGTTTTATCAATTTGCTGCGATCAAAGGCTTGTCACCGTCACAAACCTTTGTTCAGCATGGCATTCGTAATATTTCTGTCCCTGTCATTGTCTTTATCGGCATTCAATTGGTGACGGTTATTGAAGGCATTGTGATGATCGAATCTTTGTTTTCGTGGCCGGGTATTGGCCATGGTTTGGCGCACGCCATCTTTGCCCGTGATATTCCTGTGATCCAAGGTTGTGCCCTGATGATGGGAGTCTTGTTTGTGTTGCTCAATACCTGTGTGGATTTACTTTGTCACTGGATTGACCCAAGAGGAGCCCAAGCATGATGGCACAACTTAACATCAACCAAAAAATAGGGGTGGGCTTGTTACTTGGCTTGTTATTGGTCGCAAGCGGCATTGTGCAATGGTCTCCTTACCACATTGCCGATCAAGACTTATCGGGCCGATTATTAGCCCCCAGTGCCGAGCATTGGTTAGGCACGGACCACTTTGGTCGTGACATGCTAACGCGCATCGCCAGTGCGATTCAGTTGTCGTTTGTATTGAGCTTTTTCTGCGTGCTGACCTCGGCCACATTAGGCGTGTCTTTGGGTGTGATCACCGCATGGAAGGGCGGTCGTTTGGCGCAAGGTATGGACGTGATCGTAAATATCTTGTTGGCATTGCCAGGCTTGGTCTTGGTGCTGCTGTTTGCCGCTATCGTGCCAGGCTCTTTGCTGGTGCTGTATTTGGCGATCACCTTAACCCAGTGGGTTGAGTACTTTCGTGTGTCGCGGGCGATTACCCATACCATTATCAACAGCCCAGCACGTCAGCTTTCTGAGATGATGGGCTTTGGTCCTTGGTATCAGTTCCGCCGTCATATTTGGCCAGAGCTGACCCATTCTATTTTGACCCTTGCCTCGTTTGGCGGCGCCAATGCGATCTTAACCATGGCGTCACTTGGCTTTGTTTATGTGGGCATTCAGCCGCCGTTGGCAGAGCTGGGTCTGATGAGTGTCGAGCTGTTTCCCTATTATGCTCAAGCACCGTGGATTCTCGTGCAGCCATTGCTCGCGATTGCGACCTTGGTTTTTGGCTTTCACCTTCTAGCAGGAAATAAACATGACAGCGCTCATTAAGGTCCAAGAGTTAACCATCCATTACCAAGAAAAATGCTTGGTCAATAAGGTGTCTTTTAGCGTTGAAAAAGGCCGTCCGTTAACCATTCTTGGGCAAACCGGCTCAGGCAAAACCTTGGTCGCCAAGGCCATCATGGGTCTATTGCCTAAGGGGCTAGACGCCAGCGGTGTGGTGGAGGTGTTTGGTAAACCCGTGGTGGCTCAGTCTCGCTCTAGCTTGTGGGGCAAAAGCATCACCATGTTGCCCCAAGAGCCCTGGCATTCCCTTGACCCGCTGATGGCAAATTACCAGCAAGTATCAGAAGTGTACGAGTCAGTGAAGGGCGAAGATGGCGAGACGGCGTTTCATCACGCCATCGCCGATTTAGATCATCTCGGCCTAAAAGACAGTGCTTTGAAGCGCCCGACCGAATTGTCTGGTGGCATGGCTCAGCGTTTGGCGATTGCCAGTGCCACCGCTGGGGGCGCTAATTTGCTGATTGCCGACGAGCCAACCAAAGGGCTAGACAGCAGTCGTCGCGATGACATCATCCAATTGCTGAAAAAAAGCGCCCAAGGGGGCAGCTTGCTGACCATTACCCATGACATCGATGTGGCGGAACAATTGGGTGGCGACATCTTGGTGATTAAAGATGGCGACATGATAGAAGCGGGCAGCGCCGAGTCTGTGTTAACCAATCCACAGGCTGAGTACACCAAGGAGCTGATCTATGCAGCGCCAGAATATTGGCAGCTAGAACCTGCTCCTGTGGCCGAGCGCAGCGCCATTTTGCAAGTGTCGGATTTGACCATAGGGCGTGGCAAAAATGTCTTGTCGTCTGGCTTGAATTTAACTTGTCATGGCGGTGAAATTATAGGTGTTGTGGGCGACAGTGGCTGTGGTAAAAGCACCTTTGGTGACACGCTCTTAGGCTTGTTGCCACCGCTGAAAGGCGCGATAACCCCCTTGCTAGAGGGCACCAAGCCGCACCAGTGGTTGAAGTTGTTTCAAGATCCACCATCGAGCTTAAGCGCCCATGTGACGCTGCAAACCTTGTTGAACGACTTGGTGAAACTGCACAAGCTGGATACCAAGAAAATAGCGCCGTTAATGAAAAAGCTAAATCTGCCTGAGTCTATCTTACAGCGCTCTGCCAAAGACGTGTCTGGCGGTGAATTGCAGCGATTTTCGATCTTACGGGCTTTATTGTTGGAGCCGGTGTTTTTGTTTGCTGACGAGCCAACCTCACGCTTGGACCCCTTTATCGCCAAAGAAATCACCGAGTTGCTTATTGCGCTCGCAAGGGAGCAGGGCTGTGCCTTATTGATCGTCAGCCATGACCCAGCGCTGATCGACAAATGTTGCGACACAGTGATCCGGTTGGATCAGCAAAAGCAAACGAATGTTGCTTAGTCGCTGAGTTAAAAACGCGCATAACAAGCACGCGTGAGGTTAACGAACGAGGCTAACGAAAGAGGTTAGTGAAAGGGGGGCTAAAAGCAGAATGACCGTGGTGAATCTTGGTTCATCACGGTCATTGTATAGTGCAAGGCAACAAAGGCAGAAGCGTAATCGGTCACGTTAACCGTATGCAGCTGCGCAATAAAAGGCGGATTAGTGCTTAAGGCGAGTGCCGTAGCGCACCAAGTCTTTACCGGTTTCAAAGACTTCAACGCTGATCCAGCGGGCCAAAAGCAATTTTTGCTGCTCATCAAAGACAGCAACAAAGTGGCGGCCGTCTGAATTATTGGTGGCCATGCCTACCCCAGCAACGCCTTCCAAACCAAGGGCGCCGGTTTCTACACTCAGTAGAAAACGCTCAAGTTCGACTAAATTGGTGATTACTTCCTGATCGTCATTCATGTTAAAACTCTTTGTCTTTGTGCTTCGCAACGAAGCAACGAGGTTACAGATAGAATGCCGCTATTTTATAGAGAGTGACCGAAAACATAAACCTCCCAAACGAACTAATCAGGCGGCAACAAGGGCGTGAGGCAGACGGCACTGGGCCTATTTGATTTGTGTTTTGGAAATCAATGGGGGACTCTAGTGGTTCTATTCAGGCGTTATTTAATAGGGCAGTACGATGTTTACACCATCCAAAATTCGATTAGAGCCAACACCGCCTAGCCTTAGCGAGGTGGATCTCTCGCAATGCTTTGTCAGCAAAAAGCACTATAAAAAGGCACTCAAGCATTTGCAAAAACGCATGCTCGCCGTGCAACAAGCTTATTATCACCAAGGCTTGAGGGCGATTATTTGTGTCGAAGGCTGGGACGCAAGCGGAAAAGGCGGTGCCATTAGGCGCTTAACCGAGCGGCTTGACCCTCGTGGTTACACTGTGTTTCCGATTGCTGCACCGACCGCGTCTGAGCAGGGTAAGCACTACTTGTATCGCTTTCAATCGCGCTTGCCGGCGCCTGGCAACATCGCCATTTTCGATCGCTCCTATTATGGGCGAGTGCTGGTGGAGCGCATCGAACAATTCGCCACCGAACAAGAATGGCAAAGAGCCTACCAAGAAATAAACGAATTTGAGCGAATGCTAAGCGACGACGGTGTAAGGATCATCAAGCTGTTTGTCCACATCGATAAACAAGAGCAACTCACACGCTTTGCGGCACGATTAAGTAACCCGAAAAAACGCTGGAAACTCACCGACGAAGACATTCGTAATCGGGAAAAATGGTCAGAGTACGAAGTCGCCATCAACGACATGTTTGCTTACACCTCAGAGGTGGATCGCCCGTGGACGCTAATTGCTGGGAATTATAAATGGTTCGCACGGGTGCAGTTTTTAACCGCCGTGGTAGAAGGGTTGGAAAAAGACGTGGATTTAACCTTACCGCCCATCGACCCAGCGTTGGTTAAACTGGTGAATGAAGAATTGAATAAAACAGGCGAAAAGCCCTAACGTCTCTGAATAGGCTTTGTTTTGTTTGCATCGGTAGACAAGAGTCGCCAACGTCGAAACAGGCAGTTTTACTTATTTTGTGACATTTTTTAGGCTATTTCCTGTCTACAACAAAGCATTGATATGCGATAGTAACAAACACGATATTGCGACAAGGAAGACGTTGATTCACAAGACAATGCTGTGATGATGACGGTTTAAGTGAAATAGGGCCTAAATGCTGGCCTAGAAAAGTGAACCAAGGAGCGGTCAGTTTGCAGTCGAATACTACCCTTACGTTTTACAATCAAAATGCACAAGACTTCACCGACTCAACCATACGCGTTGATATGTCGGCCTTGTATCGTGAATTTTTGCCGACGATTACCCCAAACGGCCACATCTTAGACGCTGGTTGTGGCTCCGCCCGTGATGCCGCCTATTTCAAGCAACAAGGTTTTACCGTGAGCGCCTTTGACGCCAGCGAAGAGCTGGCGGCCTTAGCCAGCCAATATCTGCAACAAACCGTCGAAGTAAGCACTTTTCAACAACTGAACAGAGTCAATCAATACGATGGCATCTGGTGTTGCGCCAGCTTACTCCACGTACCGAAAAACGAACTCCCTAACGTCTTTATCAGACTGCAAAACGCCTTAAAGCCAAATGGCGTCTTATATGTGTCGTTTAAATACGGAACGACAGAGCGTGTCGATAATGGCCGCGAATTTACTGATTTAAACGAAACTGCTTTAACCAGTTTGATCGATGCGTGCCCGCAGCTAAACCTAATAAAGCATTGGCAAAGTGCCGATCAGCGCCCTGGTCGAGAAAGCGAATCTTGGTTAAATGCCTTGATCAAAGCGGTGCCAGAACGATGATGGGCGCCATGCAGCAGCAACTCGACTTTATCGCTTATATACAGCGCATGCTGGTGGAAGGGGATTTTAGTGCGACGTACAAGTTTGCTCTGTTGCACGCCATTGCTGATGTTTGCGTAGAACAAACGTCGTTATCGACGCCATCGCCCTTCATAGAGCAAGGCAAGCTCGCCATTAGCTTACCGACATTGGCGGATAAACTCCTCACTCTGTATTGGCATCACGCCATGCCGTTTTCAGCGGAGCATACAGGGGAGAGCGCATTGCTAAAACAGAACACAGGCGCGCAATCCAAAGTGATTAGCGTGTTGTTTGAGTGCCAACAAAACAACATACGCACCATGCGACAGCTCAAGCAAAGCCCGCACTATAAAGCCGCTTTTAGCGCGGCAATGAGCACACTAAAAACAGGCCCGCTGTGGCGTTTGCAAATACTCGCCAGACAAGAAGAATGCTTTTTATACCCTCATGAACTTTTTGGTGTGGGCAAAGAGCCGAAAAGCATCGTTTTGAATACTGGCATTGCCCAGTGCTTTCGTCGCTTTTACGATCTTGTTGTCTATCTTGCGAGAAACGCATGGTTGCAAAAAATCCAAAGTATTAAACACAACCAAGTGTTAATCGGCCGCCAAAGCCAGCTACAAGAGTTTCTATTTGGCGTGGATCGTAACGCTCTAACGAAAGCCAAACCTGTATTGATCGATCTGCAAGCCAATCAATGCTTTTACTGCCGAAAACCAATGAAAAGCGACGTAGAAGTGGATCACTTTATTCCTTTTTCCCGCTACGCCAACGACCTTGGTCACAACTTTGTTGCCGCTCATCGTACCTGCAATAACAACAAGCGTGACTTTCTTGCTGCGCCAATGCACCGCACCCGTTGGCAAGAACAGAACCTAGTGACTCATAACCAAATCATCAGCAATGAACTTAGTGACTATTTTCATTGCGATGTAGACACCTCACTCGCCGTTAGCAACTGGGCGTATCAGGTCGCGGAATCCAGTAACGCCAAACTCTGGCTTGGAATAAATGAATTTGAAGAAGCAGTGGCAGTGCAACAAGAACGTGAGCTGGTTGGATTAGTGGCAGAAGAACCTGCTGGGTATGAGGTTTAGGTCATATCGTAGACGTAGATCTTGCTCACCCGAAGAGCGCAAAGTTTAATTTTTAAGTCATTCTTTAGATGTAAGTTTTTATATGGTTTTGTTTGAGATGCGAATGAATTTTTAAAAACTCTATTCGAGTTTGCTTGGCTGCTGGCGAAAACCAAGGGGCGGCTGTCGGCAGGTTGTTGCAGTTTTAGCTTTGTATTACCACGGCGCACCTGAGGATCATGTTGTGTCCTCAAATTAAAAATTGATATAAGCGTAAGCTCCGACCGTGGCGAAGTTAAGCCTTCATGCAAATGATCGCTCATTAATTTATAGTTTTTGAGTGTAATCCATTGATAATGGGATGTGTTGTTAGGTATGTTTTTCTGAATTTAGGTGGGAGTTTACCTCTCACTTTCAATTCTATATGCATAGCCTACTGAGGGCAGATTATCTAAATCTATAGTTTTTATATGTTTATTGTTAGTGGATTTATAGTAAAATAAATTTTATTAATCTATGGTTTTTATAGACTTATTATATGGGTTTAATTTATGAAAGAGCCTTTTTCAAATCAAGCAACACCTAAGTATTTAGGATTCGTTTACCAAGTACTTATTGCTTTAGAACAATGCTTTATTGCAAAAAAAAATCAAACTATATGGCTCGAATGTTTTGGCGATATTTATGATGGAACCAAGTCGATAGAAGTAAAACATCATTTTCCAGACGGTAACCTTACGAGTAACTCAGTTGATTTTTGGAAAACCCTAAAAAACATAGTTATTGAAGATACTAGTGATATGGGTGAGTTCATTCTTCATACAACACAAAAGATTCCAATAGATAGTATCTTTTATAATTGGAATTCATTAACTCCAGCAAAAAAGTATGCGTTACTGAAAAATCATAAGCCATCAGATGGCACCTTAACTTATTACTCAGAAATCATGACAGAAAAAAAGGAAGATTTACTTTCCATACTTGAGGTATTTGTAATCAATAGCTCTCAAACAAAAGTTGAAGACTTTTGGGGCGAGCTGTCTAGTCATCGCTACCTTCAGTCTATCCATCCAGACTATCGAGAGGATGCTGTTAAATGGCTACATGGATATATCAACTTAAAAGCTGTTGGGAACCCATATTGTTGGCATATAAATATAAATGACTTTGATGATGATTTTCGAATATATTGTGAAAAATTCAAGATGAATAAAATACCATTTCCAAATAAGAATACAGAAAGTATCAATAAAGGTGCTGCTGATTCATTTAGTTTTTTATCTGAGTTAAAAGATATCGGTGTGAAGAGTCGAGCAAGGTCAGTAGCTGTTTCAGACTATCTAAGAGCAATATCCAGTGAACTCGAGTTATTACAGAAAAGACCGGCTCTGATGAAAGCTGCGATGACAAAGTTTGAAGAAGACGTAAAAAGACAGTGTTATCAACATAAAGATGCAGAAGTAGGGAGTTTAGGGGAGAACGACCTTGGCAATGAATCGGCGAACCTATCTTCACTTAATGCTTATAATTCATTTCAGAAGAGTAGTGTAATTAATATAGAGCATGTGGCTGATACTGAGCATTATTTTATGACAGGAAAAGCAAGTCATAGTATCGAAATGGAACTTTTTACATGGAAATATACGAAGGAAGACGTTGAATGATAAATACCAGTAAACTAACAAACCTACTTTATTCCCCTGAATTTGTTGCTCGTTTACTGCACCGATTTATTTCAGGTTCTCAAGCTGTCAATAATAATGGGATAAAATACGAGTTAATCTACCTTTTGCTGCCAGTTATTATGAATGATACGTTGAGGAAGTCCCTAGAAAAAGCTAGTAAAGCAAGTACTTTTGATAATTTAATTCTGAGTGAATCAAATAAATTTGAAATACATTACTTGGATGAATTTGTTGAAAATATGCGAGACTTTACTAATGGTGGATTAATTTTTCTCTCCTCTTATGCAAATATAAATATAGGATCTTACCTAAAGACGGATGAGTTAGTAGATTTTAAATCTGAAGATAAAATACTAAAAGAATTCTATCGGGCAGCTTACTATCTAGGGTTGTTGTTATCGAAAGAAACGCACTTGAACGTGTTTTTGAAGACAAAGGTTAAGTACATATGAAAGCAATAATAAGTGACATTGTTCTATTCTCTGAATCAGGTGAAAAAAGGCATCTCACCTTTGATAATGGGCTTAATATCATAACAGGTGACTCAAAAACAGGTAAAAGTGCTTTAATAGAGATTGTTGATTTTTGTTTGTTCTCAAAGAGATCCACTATCCCTGTAGGAAAAGTAACTGACTGGACAAATATATTTTCTGTTGTTTATAAAATAGGGGGCAAACAGCTAATTATTGCTCGTCCAATTAAAGATTTAAACAAATGTTACTTTTCAGTCGAGACTAACTTCGATATAGAAAATAAATTCAATTTGGATTACCTCAATTCGCTTACAATCAAAGATATTAAGCAAGCACAACTTAACTTTGAACAACACTTAGGTTTATCAGTTACAACTACAAGGGAAACTGATGAACAACGTCGCCAAACAGGTTCAAAAGCCACCATTCGTGATGCGGCATCGATTATGTTTCAACATCAAAATTTAGTGGCAAATAAACACAGTATATTCTATCGTTTTGACGATTTCTATAAACGAGCTAAGGCTGTATCAGATTTTCCAATACATTTAGGTTGGGCTGACGGTGAATATTTCGCATTAAAAAGAGAGCAAGATCGACTTTTAAAAGTACTTAAAAAAAATAAAAAACAGAGCGTCAGCTTAAAAATTGATAAAGAGAATAAAGTTCAGAAATTAGAAAGGCCAATTAAGCTTTATTTTAATTCTTTAGGTATGCAACTTGAAGAAACTAATATTAAGTTGTCAAAGCTAATGAAAATAGCGAATAACTTACCCGAAGTCCCAGAAAATGCCTATGAAAATAGTGATTTAGGAAGGCAGCTAGCCAAACTTAAAGTTGAACAAAAAAATTATAGAAAAAAATTGTATGATACTAATGAATTAATTGCCAAGGTTGGTGAAAATTCAGGAGATGCACAAGAATATAGTAATTCTATACAGAAACTTCTGGAACTCTCAAATATTGAAAACCAACCTGCAGAGGTGATTTCTTGTCCTTTGTGTAATACCGATTCCTTAGAGATAAACGCGATAGTTAAGGAAGTTCAATTATCTAGAAACACATTAATAGATGAACTTTCAAAAGTAGGGGTGTTCAAACAAGATAATTCAGAGCTTTTATCAGACTTAATGAAACAACGTGATGAATTTAAAAAAGAAATAAGACTATTGACTAGACAGATTAATGATATTAAAAAGTCAATTGGTATAAGTGATGATGACTCATTGAAGGCAAGATTATATACTTTAAAAGGACGAATTGAAGCAAGCTTAGAACAGATCTTAGAAGAAGAAACTCCAAAGAAAGAGAACAAACCAACAGACGACATCACAGCTAGGCTATCTGAAGTTGAAGATTTGATAGCTGGCTATGATTTAAAAAGTAAAATTGAAGAAGCAAATGTATTTATTAATAAGACAATGAATACGTTAAAAGGAAAACTCGACTTCGAAGAGGAGTTAAAACAAGGTGAGATGAAGTTTGATCTTGCAACGTTCAACTTTTACTACCTTCATAAAAGCAAGAAAATACATTTATCAGAGATGGGCAGTGGGGCCAATTGGCTAGCTTGTCATTTATGTTTGTTTTTAGCGTTACTTAAACTCACTGTTCGAGAAAATTCCTCAATTCCTGCGATTCTCTTTTTGGATCAACCTAGTCAAGTCTATTTTCCAAAAGTTCGAAGAGTCTTTTCGTCTTCAAATAAAGAAGAGCTACTTACTGATAATGATGCAGGTAAGGTTGATGAAAATATTATTCAAGTCATTAATATTTTTACTGTGATTAATGGATTCTTGAATGAGTTAACTAATGATGAAAATATCAATTTTAAACCGCAAGTAATAGTTCTTGAACATGCGGATGAGCCTGAACTGGATAGATTTATTCGTGAGCGATGGACTACGAAGGGAAAAAAACTAATCTAATGGATTGTGATAAAAATATGTGGTTTTAATGTGTTGGGTGTAGATTTAAGTTGTTGTGGAGTTTTTTTCAATAACTTAAATTTATTTTATTATGAAGAGTATGTTGTAAAATTTTAAATTTTCTAATGGTTATTTTTATAGTTTTTAAGAGATTTTAACTTATTATATTTATGTGTTGATAAATTCTCTTTAATTGATTTTAAGATGTATTTTATATTGAACTAATTAAATATTTATTGTTGTTAAAGTATAAGTTTGTTAGCCGCATTTCTTGTCCAAAAATGATAGCGTAATTCTGGCTGATCATAGAGTTTATAATTTTCAGTGACTTCACTGTAGTTTTATACTTCATTTGTGAAATAATTCTTTCGAATATTGTATAAATGGGTTGGCCAATCTTAATTAAATAAGACTTAGTTTTGACTTTTCTAGGCATGGGTTAATTTCATATTAAATTCCTTTTAACGAATTAAACACAAATTATCACCCAACTGCTAATTTCCCTGCCTCATGCCACATTTCGCTTGGCATGGGACTGGTGAGTTGCCACGTTATGTTCATTGGCTGGCTGCCGTTGTGGCTTTGATATTTCACCTCGCCGTAGTTTACAAATCCCATGGTTCGGCCGTTTTCGTCTTTGCCTTGTTCTCGTACAAATAACAGTATCGTTTTGCCTGTTTGGCGGTGCTGAATGTAGCTTAGACCTCGGCCGTGTTCTGGGCGGGCGCTGTTTTGTGTCTGCCAGTGGAACAGTTCTGGGCTGATGGCATAGTCGTGATAAAGGGTCGTGGGCGAATAGGTTTTTTCACACTTATTGAGTGTTACAAATAACAGCTCTAGGTTCTGGTCTTTAAATTCTAAAACCCCTTCGCGGGCAGTCGATTTTCTATTAAAGGTGTGTGCGCCAAACGCTGCGAGGATTTGTTGGCGCGTGTAGCGGCTGTGTAATTTGATCGCGTGATGTGGCAAACAGGCAAGGTTGCTTTCTTGCTGATGAATTCGCTGAATGAGCAAGCTGATAACTTGTTCCAATTCCTGTTGGAGCGCTGGGTGGATGAGTGCTTGTAAGCTTTTCTCAAGGCTGTCGAACCCCAGTGACTTTCCTGTGTTGTCCCAGAAATTGTAATGCGCCATTAAGGCAAACTGTCGGTTTTGAGAAGAATGAACAAAGCGGAAATCGTTCCGACATAGATCAAGTAGAAACTGCAAATAGCTCAAGGAGTCACAGCCTAGTAGTTGCGTGTTGATGGCTCGGTAATACGCCGCATAAATGTCGGCTTGCTCAGTGGGAATATCGTCGCCTTTTAACCAATGCCAGCCGCCGAGTTTTTGTGCTTTGGGTTTGTAAATGTCCTCAAGGCTAACGTGCGGGTTGATGCGCAAAAAATTGGTTAGCGTTAACGTTTCGTTAGTGTGCTGTGGGTAAGCTTGAATAAGTTGTTGTAAGCGTCTCTTGCTGTTAATGGCCTGTTGAATATTACGCAAAATGGTCTTTTGGGTTTGCGCTTGCAGCTCGATTCGACAACCCAGCGGTAGGTGAGGGAAGTTGTGCTCGATCTCGGTTTTTATCGATTGGTTGCTTTTGCCGATAAGAGCGCGAAACTTGCTGGCAAAATCGTACTCAGCACGGGCATTGCCAACAAAATCGAGTACCGTGCAGCACTGCTTTGAATTCTCTGACCTGTTGACGTTTTCTGGCAAGCGAAGGCCACGGCCTAATTGCTGCAAAAAGAGCGTTAAGCTTTCTGTTGGTCGCAAGAACAATAGGGTATCCACTTCAGGGATATCGACCCCTTCGTTAAAAATATCCACCACGCAGAGTATTTGTATTTTACCTTGGCGTAACGCTTGCTGCTTTTGTACGCGGTCATTGGTATTTTTACTGGTGAGTACGTCGGCATGAATGCCTGCAAGATTAAACTTGGCAGCCATGAACTCGGCGTGTTTTTGGCTGACACAAAACGCCAGTGATTTAATGCGCTGAACATTGGTGACTGTATCGATCAGGCTGGTGATGATTTTTGTCGCGCGATGATTTTCCCCCGTATAAAGATTACTCAGTTCCGCAATGTCGTAGCGGCCATTGCGCCATGATACTTGGCTTAAATCTGTGTCGTCATCCAGCCCGAAATATTGGAATGGGCATAAATGGCGCTGATTAATGGCTTCTGGTAAGCGGATTTCTGCGGCGATCACACCACAAAAATCATCGAGGATATTCGCGCCGTCTTGGCGCTCTGGTGTAGCGGTTAAGCCGAGTAATATCTTAGGGGTAAAGTGCGACAAAACATCGCGATAGCTGCTCGCTGCGACGTGGTGTACTTCGTCGATGACGATGTAGTCGTAGTAATCGCTACTGAGCTTGAGTGAGGTGAGTTGTGTGTTTAGTGTCTGAATGGACGCAAACAGTTGGTTGTATCTTTGAGGTTGGTAGTTGCCGACCCATAATTCACCAAAGTCATTGTTTTTGAGTACGCCACGATAAGCGCTTTGTGCTTGTTTGAGGATTTCTTCACGATGGGCGATGAACAAAAAATTTGCATTGGGCTTGGTGTCGTACACGCGTTTAAAGTCGAACGCCGAGATGATGGTTTTTCCTGTGCCTGTGGCAGCAACCACAAGGTTTCTGAACCGCTTGTGTACATTTCGCTCGGCGCTGAGTTTTTCTAAGATAGCCAATTGATGGTTTTTGGGCGTGATATCAAAATAAAACTGGCTGCTTGATTGGCCAATCCCACGCTGTTCATTAAGCGAGTTTCTGAGTTTTTCTTTGCTCTCTGCTTCACCCGTGAAAAGCTCAAAATCGGGTGATTGCCAATAGGTTTCAAAGGTGCTTTTTGTTTTGGCAATGATGTGCGGGATTTCTTGTGCGGTGATTTTTAGGTTCCACTCAAGCCCACTGGTCAGTGCCGAATGGGATAAGTTAGACGACCCAATATAACCAGTATGAAACCCAGTGTTACGCATAAATAGATACGATTTTGCGTGTAGCCGTTCTTGCTGATTATTGTAGCTCAGCTTTACTTCTGTATTGGGTAGGCTGGCAAGAAACTCAACCGCTTTGGTGTCAGTAGCCCCCATGTATGAGGTGGTAATGACTTTGAGCTTATTGCCGCTTTTTGTAAACGCTTCAAGCTCATTTTTAAAGATGCGCAGCCCCGTCCATTTGATAAAGGAAACAAGCCAGTAAATCGTATCCGACGATTTGATTTCGCGCTTCAGTTCGGTTTCGAGGGAAATGCCGGCATTCGCGCCGCTAAATAATTCGCTTTGAGTTAACCCTGTGAGCGGGAAAATATCGCTGGAGTAGTCTTTAAGGTTGGCGGCAATAGGGTTTTCGGTATTAAACAGGGCGGTGAGTATGCGGCCTTGGCTGTCGATGAGGTTTTCACTGATCAGTTCATCGTCTTTTATGTGATCTTTAAGCCAAAGAACCAAGCCGTTGGCGAGGCTTATTTGCTCTTGTAATCGTTCGTTTGAATTGGGGATGGCGTCGATCGCATGGGCAACGAGTTTTCCTAAAAAGCGAGAAAGCCAAGTGGCGGCTTCAGCGGATTCTAATGCGCGCTCGCCCACGTAGAATTGCTCTCGATTTAGATTCTGCTCAATGACTTGCGTAATTAACTGTTCGTAAATGCCAACTTGTTCCATGAAACCGCTCCCTGTTTGAACGGTTAGTGTACTGAAAAGGCTATTGCAAACAAGTACTAATGGGAATGTGCCAATCCGCTTTGCGCATAGATATCGAGGTGGCTGTGTGGTTAACGTGGCGGTGCGCAGGATTCCCGTACAACGATTTCAATGTCCAGTGGTGAGCTTACATTATCAAACCGAGCAATTAGTAGGGATGAATACCAACATAGCGATCATTCTATGTTGGTATTTTTTATTATCTGAATAAGGTGACAGTTTGTTGAGTCACGATAGAATCATTGATAAATAGCCTCCAATCAGCGCAAGAACCGTTGTCAAAGCATAACTGACTGGATAAGGGACGGCGGCTACGGAGCTTTTTGATTCTTCGATGATAGCATTCAAACCTGGTGTGCTGTTTCTAGCTCCTGTTGTTGCACCATCTGCGATCACTGAATTTAATCCAAATAGTTTAATTGCAACCCAGAAGGCAATGAACGGCGGTATGAGTGCACCCGCGAGGCCAATAAGAGCAAGCCATAAAATAGTATCGCCACCTAGCGCTGAAATAACTTTAGGGCCAACATTGGCAGAGAGCACCGCGACAAATGCGTTGAGGCCAAAATCTTGTAAGAAGCTTCGTGCTCCTTCGTGAACGGGTCCACCAAATTCAGGATTGCGACTACGGAAATAGCTAACGCCAACTCCGGCCAGAATACAGCCAGCTGAAGTGCCTAACGCAAATGGAATTCCAGATACCGTAAAGGTGACTATGCCCACAAGGTAACCAACGAGCATCGCCAATGCGAGATAGAGTATTTCAGATTTCATCGTTGGTAGGATAGCGTGACCACCTAAATATTTAGCCGCTGCTTTGATTGATGCGTCTGGACCTGTAATACGTATAACGTCGCCGAAATGAAGCTCGCTTTTGGGGCCATAGGGTAGTTCATTCCCTGCGCGAAATAGCGCTTGGATGGATACCCCCCCCGTGCCATGGCTTGCAAGTTCTTTTAGTGTTTTACCAGATATTTCATGAGAGCCAATATGCACATCGGCCACTTCCATCGGGACGTTTCGTGCCAGTGGATTATCAGACTCTTCTCCGATTAATTCCCCTTCCTCAAGGATCAGGTCGTGTACATTTGCCCGTACTGTGATGATGTCACCCTTAGCAATGATCAGGTTTTCTTTTCGATCAATAACTTGGTTATCTCGAACGACTCGAAGGATGGGAACTTGTGGAAAATCCTTTGACAGTTGAGCTATTTTGCGCCCTATAAAACGGTCATGAGTAACGGTAAATGCACGTAGATCAAAAGGCGAGAATCCTATGGTTAGTGCACCTGAGGCACCAGGAACAGGATGGGTTGCACCACCGCTGTAGTCTGTCTCTGCCAGTTTTGCATCAACAACCGGATCGCGGCCAAAAATACGTGGCAGATAACGAATAAGCAAAATAATACCCACACTAGAAAGAACATAGCTAATAGCGTAAGCAGCGGCCATGTTGGCACCCACTTCTTCTATTGTTGTTCCAGTCTCTGGCACGTAGGCACCACTAGATAAGGCTCCTTGCCCTACACCGAGTATTGCTGTGATGGTATAACTACCAGAGATTAATCCCGTAGCATAACCAGGTGCTAGCCCGACAAATTTTGCGCCGAAGTAACAAATCACCCAATTTAAGGCCCAAACAATGACCCCTATTGCCACAAACGCTAACCCGCCTTTACGAAGCCCAGAAAAGAATTGAGGACCCACTTTTAGACCTAAGGCGTACATAAATAACAGCAGCATGAAGGACGATAAGATTCCCGGTATCGTATAGGTAATGCCATACAGCGCTTCGGCCATCATGGATAAAATGACTCCGACAAGTAAGGTTCCAGCAGTGGAGCCAAGTGAAATACCTTTGAACGTCCATTTCCCTATCAAGGTACCTAATGTCAGAGCTAAAAGAATAAATGCAATCGGTTGGTTCCCCAGTAGTTCAAAAAAACTTTGGAACCCCATTCCGGTGATGGATTCAATATTATCCATGGTTGAATCCAGGTTTTGCTGTGGAGTTCGGGATCGGATTGTGTGATAAATGATCAATGGCACGTTTGATTTCTTCAAGCAGAAGCTGAACAAGATCACGGCTGACGCCATGGCGTATCAATATACGCTGTACGACGGTCTCTTGGCGATTTTGAGGAAGCGGGTAAGATGCAATTTGCCATCCACGCATACGCACTCTTTCTGAGAGATCATACAGTGTAAACCCATGATCTTTATCGGTTAACTTGTAGGCAACGGCAGGTAGTCCGCCATGTCCATCGTAAACCATCTCGAATTGTTCTATTTTTGCAAGCTCTGCTCCTAACCATTGCGCTGTATCAGAGCAAGTTTGTTGAATAGCGGTATATCCTTCTCGTCCAAGTCGTAGAAAGTTATAGTACTGCGCGATAATTTCGCCGCCAGGTCGAGAGAAATTAAGAGCGAAGGTTGGCATGTTGCCACCTAAATAATCCACATTAAATATAAGTTCTTCTGGTAGGTCGGCTTTTGATGCCCAAATCGCCCAACCAACGCCAAGTGGGGCAAGACCGTATTTGTGCCCTGATGCATTGATTGATCGAACTCTTTCTATTTGGAAATCCCATATAATGTCTTGCTGTATGAAAGGGGCAACGAATCCCCCAGATGCGGCGTCAACATGAATAGGAATGTTTAACCCTAAATCACGCTCAATGGCATCCAATTCATGTGCTAAGGCTTCAACAGGTTCATAGATCCCGGTGAACGTTACACCTAAGGTTGCGACTACACCAATGGTGTTTTCGTCGCAGTATTTACGAAGGTCTTTGGGCTGTATTCCTAGCGCATCATCCTCTAGGGGAACCTCACGAATTTCCACGTCAAAATAGCGAGCAAATTTTTTCCAGCAAATCTGAACCGGACCGGTGACTATATTGGGTTTGCTGGTATCTTTACCTTCGGCTTCGCGGCGATTGCGCCATTTCCATTTAAGGGCAAGACCACCAAGCATAGCGGCTTCGCTTGATCCTGTTGTCGAACAACCAATGGTCTCCCAGGACTTTTGTGCATTCCACAATTCTGCAAGGATGTGCACGCATCTGTTTTCTATTTCAGCTGTTTGTGGGTATTCGTCTTTGTCTATCATGTTTTTATCGATGGCGTCAGTCATCAGCTGCTTAACTTCATCTTCTACCCAGGTGGTACAAAATGTCGCTAGATTTTGTCTTGCATTGCCATCGAGCAGTAATTCATCGCGCACCAAAGAGTAGGCGGCATGAGGCTCTGTTCCTTCATCTGGCATACGATATTTAGGAAGATGTCGTGTCGAGGCAGGCGTGGCGTATATGTCTTTTAGAGTGGATTGTTCGTCTAGTTTAACGTGATGAATGGGCATGATTCTTCCTTAAAGGAGTGAGAAAACTAAAATGTAATCTCTATTACTGCTCTCTTAGCTTTCGTTGTTTGCTTGTGATTAGAAATCCATAATATGCCCTTATAAGCCGGAAAGTTATGATCTAGGTCATGTTGATTTGAATCGCTACTAGTTCAGTAGACACTTCTCAGTCATCTTTTTGAACCGTTTTTCATACTCAACAGGTGGCAACATATCATTAGCACTATGGCGTTTAGCTGGGTGATAAAACATTTCGATATAATTAAAAATGTCTTGTTTTGCTTCGCCCCTTGTCGAGTAAATTTTTCGTTTCACTCGCTCTTGCTTTAAAAGCTGGAAAAAGCTTTCTGCTACAGTATTATCGTGACAGTTTTCACGTCGACTCATGTTGACTTGTAAATTGTGATCATCTAAAAAATTATGCCAATCATAGCTGGTGAACTGACTGCCTTGGTCTGAGTGAATCGTCACCCTTTGCTTTGGCTTTCTTCTCCATATCGCCATCATCAGAGCATCAAGAATAAGTTCCTTCACCATTCTTGGCCCTATCCCCCAGCCTACTATTTGACGCGAATAGAGATCGAGTACCATGGATAAGTACAGCCAGTCTTCATGTGTTCGAATATACGTAATATCTGTAACCCACCTGGGCTTTGAGGCCTGCTCTTCGCATCAGGTAGTGCACTCGATTAATGCCCAAAAATTCATTTAAGGATCTCAGGTCTTAATAGATTTTTCGATAACCGTAGACATAACCCGATTCCAGCCATAGTTGTTTGACAAGACCTGTTAGCCATTCATTTTCCTTAGCGAGTTTTGAGTTCGGCTTTTTCAGCCAAGCGTAATAGTCATTAGGGGGAACATCGAAGAGATTACACCGTCGCCTTACAGGAAAGTCGGCACTGTGATCCCGGATAAAGGCGTATCTTAGTCTGGGTGGCTTGAGAAGTATGCTGCGGCTTTTTTTACAGATCGCACTCTTCCGTCACTCGCTTGAGTTCTTTTCGAAGACGAAGAATCTCGCTCGACACAGCAGAGGAGTCTGCAAACGATTTCACCTCTGGGCCGTATCGTTTAATCCAAGCGTATAAACTGTGGGTGGTTAACGTGGCGGTGCGCAGGATTCCCGTACAACGATTTCAATGTCCAGTGGGTTGGGGACCAGTACGTTTTCCCCATTGAGTTTGGCGATGAGGTATTTGGCGGCGAGCATCCCAATTTGTTGTTGTGGGGTTCTCACTGTGGTCAATCGTGGGGTGATGTTTGAGGCCAACCACATGTCGTCGAACCCTGTGACGGAAACGTCGTTGGGGATGTCGATGCCCATTGTTTTGCTTTCAAAAATCGCACCGTAGGCAAAAGGCTCTGAGCCACAGATGATCGCGGTGGGTTTTTGCTGGCGTGACATTAATAGACGAAAGGCGTCTCGTCCGGCGTCTACACCGAATTGTCGTTCAATGACGTTGTCATCGTCTAGGCTGAGTCCGCGTTGGGCCAGTGCGTGGCGTACACCTTGTAGGCGGTCATGGGCCCTGTCGTTGTTTTTGACAAAACCGGAGATCATCGCAAATTTGGTGTGCCCAAGGTCCATCAGGTAGTTGGCAATGCTGCTGGCGGCGTTGTGGTTGTCAAAGCCAACACAAGGGTGGGCTTGTTTTGAGTCGATCGTCCAGGTGAGCACATAAGGGATTTTTTTGGCATTAAGCAGTTGGTAGATGCTTTCATCACGGGCGTTGCCGATCAGTAAGAGGGCATCCACACCATGCGAGATCATCTGAAGTATGTGCTCTCGTTCTTTTTCTGGATTGTAATTGTGCGACGCCAATATCAGGTTGTAGCCTGAGGTGGAAATATGATTCTGAAAGACTTCGATGGCGCGACCAAATAGGCTGCTGTCTAAGGATGGCATGATGGAGCCAATCATTCGCGAGCGTTTGGATGCCAGAGTACGCGCGGCGGCCGAAGGAACGTAATTGAGCGCTTTAATGGCAGCAGACACTTTCTGTTTGCTGCGCTCACTGACTAATTCTGGGTCATTGAGGTAGCGTGACACAGTAACAGGGGCCACGCCGGCGGCACGCGCGACATCGCCCATGGTGATACTATCAGTGACAATATTGTTGGCTTTCATATACTTCTCAAATTCTTTCTCTCAGAATATCAAAACATAGGTTTAAAGTAGAGCTATCTTAATCTTATACCTAGGTAAAAGTGTAATTTAGTTACAAAAATCAGACAAAATGCAGGGGGTTACGCCCTAAAACTCCGTAATTTAATGACGAATGATATTCCAATGGTCATACGCCTAAACACAGTGCGCTTTTTTTTGCGCGTTATTGCATACCGCTCTTTACGGTATTTTATCTGCCTGAGAACACTCAGGCAGAGTGTTTACACATCGATAGACACATTGCCAATCGGCCGTGAGCAACAAGCAAGAATATACCCCGCGTCTATGTCGGCTTGAGAGATCCCTCCGTTGTGGTTCATCGCGACTTCTCCACTGAGTTTTTTCACTTTACAGGTGCCGCAAACGCCAAAGGTGCAACCCGATGGAATGTTCAGCCCAGCGGCTTTCGATGCCAGCAAGATGGTTTGCTCTGGTGTGGCACTGTGGTGGTGATCTGTCTGAGCGAAGTAAATGTCGGCCTCGCTGGTTGCGTTGTCTTCGTCATGGTGTAAAGCGGCGCTTTGCTCAGATGTGCTGTCTTCTTCTGGTGCCTGAAAGCTCTCTTCATAGTAGTGGCTCATGTCGAAGCCCAGTGCCTGCAACATGTTACGCACAGATTCCATAAAAGGTTGAGGGCCGCAACAGTAAACATCGCGCTGTATAAAGTCTGGCGCCATTAGTCCTAGCATGAGCGAGTTAAAGCGGCCTTGGTAGCCCGTCCATGGGGTGTTTGCATCCGGTTCGCTGACGACAAACTTTAGGTTCAGGCCAGGCTCGCGACTTGCCATGTCTTCTAATCGTTTACGAAACAAAATCTCCGATGGTCGACGTGCGCACTGGATAAAAGCGACATCGAGTGGCTGGCCTTTGTCCCACATGTCGGTGGTCATCGACATCATGGGCGTCACGCCAGACCCAGCCGATACAAATAAAAATTTGCTGGCGCTGGGTTCGGCTTCGCTTCTTATATTGGTGAAGTTTCCCGCTGGCCCAATGGCGTGGATGCGCATACCGGGCGTTAAATTGTCGAGCATCCAACGAGTGCCTATGCTGTCTGCTTGGGCTTTCACGGTGAGCGTGATTAAGTTCGGTCGGGTTGGCGACGAAGAAATGGTGTAGGTTCGGTACACCAGTTCTTCTTGCAATGGTGTGCTTGTGCCAGCCGACTTGTTTGAAACAGGCAGCGCCAGAGTTAAAAACTGACCCGGCAAGAAATCAAACAAGGCCCCCGAAGGGGCGCGAAATGAAAAGCTTGCACAGTTTGAGGTCTCTGCTACTACTGAGACGCATTCTAATGGCTCTTTGTCTGTCCAATATTGGTGGGCAGCGACGTCTGTCATTGTGTTAGCGAGGTGGCTCATTGATCACCTCCGGTTCTGAATGAGCGTCGGCAGACGTGGCAATCATGTCTGGCTGGTGCGCGTTATGGCTTTTAGGGTGCAGTTCGGGTAAACGCGCGTCTAGCTTATCGCAATACCAATCAACAAAAGCGTTTACGCTGATTTCATGGAGCGGCGAATAGGGGCCGGGTTTAAACGCAGGGGAGTTAACGCCTAGCTGATTGTCTTCCACGACGCGTCTGTCTTCGTCGTTGGTGGCAATCCAGACTTCGGTGAGCTGTTTAAGGTCATAATCCACCCCTTCTTGGGCGTCTTTATTGACCAACCATTGGGTCACCAGTTCGGTTTCTGTTGGGCTAATGGGCGTCACTCTGAAAGTTAAGCAATAGTCCGGTAGAAAATACGCCCAGGTACTTGGGTAGTGAAACTTGTTGCACACGCCTGCGGTTTCGAACGTGATGTTGCCAAGTCGTTTTTGTGGAACGGCGAATTCACCGTTCATGGTGAAGCTTTTCGCGCCTTTCACCAAAGGCATGCGCGAGAGGCGATATTGGCCGTCTTCGGCCACCATGAATTGCGCGGTGAGTCCGGCGGCTTCACAGGCGGCGAAATGTTCTGCGATGTAATCTGGGATGTTGTCTTTGCCTAAAAAGGAGACTCGTGGGTCTTCAGGAAAGGTGCGTGTGAGGCTAGGGTGATTGGCCGAGCAGTGGTAGCACTCGCGGTTGTTTTCCCAGACCAGTTTCCAGTTGCCTTTTTCTATAATGCGCGACTCGTACGCTACCTTGGCATTTTTAAGATCGTGAGAGGCAAGGTAGGGCGTGGTCACAGCGGCGAAGTCGTCAAAGTTTGGGGCCTCGTCGGCCAGACAAATGTAGATCAAGCCAGCAAGGTTGCGACAATGCACCGTGGTTAAGCCGTGTTCTTTCGGGTCAAAGTCTGCGCCCATGTCGCGCGCCCATAATAAAGAACCATCCAGTTCGTACGTCCACTGATGATAAGGGCACACCAGTTTGGGCATGGTGCCTTTTTCTTTTTTGCAGATAACAGAACCGCGGTGTCGGCAGGTATTGTGAAAAGCGCGCACTTCATGATCCGCGCCACGCACCACCATAATGTTGTAATCGCCAACCGTATAGGTGATGTAGTCACCAGGCTTCGGCAGTTCGCATTCCGGTGTAACAAACAACCACTCTTTAAAATAAAACGCCTCAAGATCCTGCTTAAAAATGTCTACATCCGTGTAGAACGTTCTTTGTAGAGCGTGTTCTGGTATGCGTTGAGCGAGTAATTTTTTCGTTGTTTGGTACATGAGACTGCTTCTCCTGGCTTATGGGGTTGTGGTGTGGCGGCACTCTCCTTGGGGTGTGACGTCGTTATCTTTCTTTGTCGTTGTCTTTCTTTAAAGTACGTTTGTTTAGAGATAAATGGCGTTGGTGGCAAACGTCAATAGAGATGAAAGCGCAACCATTTAACTGCTTTTCGCACTCTATTTTAGCGTCTTCCATACTGTCAAGCGGTTTCACTTTACGCTAAATCCTTATCGGTAATATTGTCGTTTTTAGAACATTTTTACTGTTTATTGGTCTTTTTTATAATATTGACCGTTCGTTAAGTTTTAATGTTTTGATTTAGTTTTTATAAAATGGAATAAAAATTGCAAATGATAAAATAATTCAATATTAATCAGCATTTAAATGTGATGGTGAATATTGAGTGGCTGCCTAGCCGCTGTTTATGCGCCTGTTATTGGTGCGTAATGCATGCAGATGGTGCGCTGATGATTTGGCTTTTTTCCTCTAGAGGCCTATATATAAAGGACTCTAGAGGAAAAATTAGATATTTCAGTTAGTTATATATTTTTTAAATTTATGCTTGTCATCATTTGTTATCTTGTGTAGTTTTTAATTAACAACTGAAAGCGCTTCCATAAAAAGTAAATGGAAAATGCCTTTCAGTTAATAAAGCGAGAGTTAAAAACAGGACGTTTTTAAAATAGCCTGATAGGTGCCGGCAATAAAAACTATATTGCAGCACTTTCAGTGCTAGAAGTTAGCTTCTTTTTTATTTTTTATGAAATGGAAGCGCTTTCATTTTATAGGCACTAACACTAAGTTATATCTAATTAATATGTAACCAACGTTGTTGATAGGAATCAGGAGAGTTATATGAAATCGCATTGTAAAGTCGTTGTAATCGGTGGTGGTATCGGAGGCTGTAGTACTCTTTATCATTTGACCAAAGAGGGCTGGACGGATGTTGTTCTGGTTGAGCGTAATGAATTGACGTCTGGTACAACTTGGCACTCGGCGGCACAGGTCACTAACTTTGGTGCGGTGCAAACCATGGTTGGTTTGAAAAGCCACAGTATCAAGCTTTACAAAGAACTCGCGGCGGACCCTGAAAACCCTATCAACTACCACCACGCGTCTGGTGGTATTCGTTTGGCGTCGACTCAAGAGCATCTAGACGGTTACAACCACTTTATCTCTCTTGCTAAAGGCATGGGCGTTGATTTCGAATTGATCGATGCGGCGGAATGTGCGAAACGCCATCCACTGATCGAAACACACGAATTATTAGGCGGCCTTTGGGACCCATTAGATGGCGACATTGACCCCGCTCAGTTGACTCAAGCATTGGCCCGTGCAGCACGTAAAGCCGGCGCTGAAATTTACCGTCACAACCCAGTAGAAAACATTTACCAAAAACCAAACGGTGAGTGGGTTGTGCAAACGAAAAATGGCGACATTACTTGTGAAAAAGTCGTTAACGCGGGCGGTTATCGAGTTAACGAAATCGGCGACATGATTGGTGTTAAGTACCCAGTTATTTCCATGGAACACATGTATTTCTTAACCGAAGCGATTCCTGAAATCGCAGACTTTGGCAAACGAGTTCCATTGTTGCGTGACCCTCTGGACGATTTTTATAGCCGCCAAGAAAAAGACGGTTTGTTGGTGGGTATCTATGAGCAACGTTGTAAAACATGGGGTATGGACGGCATCGACCCTAACTTTGTCAACGCCCTTTGCCCTGATGACCTGGACCGCTGTCTAGACAATATGGAACGCGTCTTCAAACGCATGCCTTGCCTAGAAAGAACGGGCATTCGCAGCATCATCAACGGCCCAATTACGTATTCTGCCGATGGTAATCCGTTGGTGGGTAAAACCCCAGGCTTTGATAACCTTTATTCTATTATCGGCCTTCGTGCTGGTTTGGGTGAGGGTGGTGGTCACGGTAAGATTCTGGCTGAAATCATCGTTCATGGTGAGTCCGAGTGGGATACATGGGCCATTGACCCAGCGCGTTTCACTCGTCATGCCAACACTGAGTTTACCGCTCGTAAAGCCGTTGAAGATTACCAAAACGAATTCCGTTTCCATATGCCTCACGAGTTCCGCCCAGCAGGCCGTTTAGCGAAAACAACCCCAATCTACCCTGTTCTTAAAGCGCAAAATGCCGAATTTGGGGTGGTGAATGGGTGGGAACGCGCCATGTTCTTCAAGCCAGATGCGGATTTCGAATTCAAGCACAGCTTCCGCTTCACTGACACTGAGAAAGTGGTCGCCGCCGAAATCAAAGCGGTTCATGAAGGCGTTGGCATGATGGAAGTAAGCGGCTTTAACCGTTACGAAATCAAGGGGCCGAAAGCCGCTGAATGGTTAGACAGCTTAATGTGTTCTAACGTGCCGAAGAAAGTGGGCCGCGTTGGCTTGTGTTACTTCCTAACAGGAAAAGGCAATGTGGCGGGCGAAGCGACATTGGCGAAATTGGCGGACGACACCTTCTGGTACGGTTCTGCCGCAGCGTCTGAATACCACGATATGGATTGGTTGCGCACTCGTTTGCCAAAAGACGGTGGTGTGGTGATTACGCCAATGACCAATACTCATACTATTTTGGTGGTTTCAGGTCCTAAGTCTCGCGATTTGCTGGCGTCTTTGTCGCCTCGTACCGATTGGTCAAACAAAGCTTTCCCTTGGCTTACTGCGAAACCTGTCTTTATTGAGCATGCCGAAGTATTGGCGATGCGCGTGAGTTTTAACGGTGAGCTTGGTTGGGAGTTGCATGTTCCAAATGAGCAACTTTTCCTTGTTCACTCCTTGTTAGATGAGGCTGGTAAAGGGTTCGGTCTAGTGCCGTTCGGTATGCTGGCAACAGAATCCATGCGTTTAGAGAAGAGCTACCGTCATTGGAAAGCCGACTTGATCACTGAATTCGACCCCTTTGAAAGCTCACTAGACCGCTTTATCAACATGGATAAAGAAAGCTTCCCTGGTAAAGAAGCGCTACTGGCCAAAGCAGGTCAGCCCGCACGTAAGAAGTTTGTCACCATGACGGTAGATTGCGAGATTGCACCGGCTCACCCAGGAGACTCTATTTGTTTTGAGGGTAAAGTGATCGGTACTGTGACGTCTGCAGGCTACGGTCATCGTGTCAATAAGAACATTGTGATGGGCTTTATTGATCCTGCTTACGCCACAGAAGGATGTGAGTTCGATGTGGAGATCATCGGAAAACCCTATCCTGCGACCGTGGTTTCTGATTCGTTATTCGACCCAGAGAACGTGTGCGTGAGATCGTAAAGATAAGTTGTATTCAATAAACAACAGATATCCAAAAGGAAAGACGATGAAGACGATTAAAACAATGACCGTTGCGGCGGTGCTGAGCTTTAACGGCGTCGTAGCACAGGCTGCCGATTTAACCATCGGCGTGCCAAGCTGGCCTTCGGCTGCAGCAACCGCTTACATTTTGAAAACAGTCATGGAAGAGAACCTAGGGTTAGACGTCGCGATGCAAAGCGGCTCTAACGCGGTTATTTTCGAAGCGATGGATCGCGGTTCTATGGATGTTCACCCAGAAGTTTGGCTGCCAAATCAGCAAAACCTGTATCAAAAATACGTTGTTGAGCGTGGCACAGTGCTGCAAAACAAGCACGGTGTAGAAGCGATACAAGGGGCGTGTGTTACTAAGGAAACGTCTGAGAAATACAACATCAAATCTATCTACGATCTAACCGATCCCGATAAGTCTGTGTTGTTCGACAGCGACGGTGATGGCATAGGCAATATGTGGGCCGGTCAACCTGGTGCGGCGTCTACCATTATTGAGAAGATCCGTGCGAAGAGTTACGGCTACGATCAAACCATGGAATTGGACGAAAGTGATCTGCCGATCAACTGGGCGGCTTTGGACGCGTCAGTGAAAGCCCATAAGCCGTATGTTTTTGCGTGTTATACCCCGCATTACGTCTTTTCTTTGTATGACTTGGTGTTCTTAACAGAGCCCGCTCATAACGACAAAACCTGGAACATTCTGCAACCAACAGACGATCCAGATTGGTTGGCTAAGTCAAACGCAGACAGCGCTTGGCCGGTTGCTAATTTCTATGTGGATTACGCGAAATCTCTGCAAACTCGACACCCAGAAGCGGCTTCTTTGCTTAAGAACTTTAGGTTGAACGCTGACATCGTTAGTGGTTTGAGCTACGCGATGGTGGTTGAGAAAAAATCAGCGGATGTTGTCGCTCACGAGTGGGTTAAGTCCCATAGCAAATTGGTGGAATCTTGGTTAGGCCAGTAATAGACGTTTGGTTTGGTTGTCGCTGATCGAGCCATGAATTTGGTTTGATTAAGCCCCGACACTCTTAGTTACCGCGTGTTAAGAGTGTCGGTTATACCGAACTGGGTGCTGACCCAACGGCAGACGTATTTGAAATGTTGGTGATGTGGGCTCCAAACAATAGTGAACAAAGAAGGAAAGCAAATGAAAGCGATTAAAGCGATGACCATTGCGGCAGCAATTGGCGTCAATGGAGCGACAGCCTACGCCGCAGACATGACAATAGGTGTTCCTGGTTGGCCTTCTGGTGCGGCAACAGCCTACATCATAAAGACGGTAATGGAAGACAATCTTGGGCTTGAGGTGGCCATGCAAAGTGGTACTAATGCGGTGATTTTTGAAGCCATGGATCGTGGTTCCATCGATGTTCACCCACAAGTTTGGTTACCAAATCAGAATAACCTCTATCAAAAGTACGTCAAAGAAAGAGGCACTGTGTTGCAGAACGACCATGGTGTTGTGGCGAAACAAGGGATTTGTGTCACCAAAGAAACTTCTGAAAAATACAATATCAAATCGATTTACGATCTTACCGACCCCGATAAATCTGTTGTTTTTGACACTAATGGCAATGGGCTTGGCGAAATGTGGATCGGTGAACCTGGTGCGGCGTCGACTGTGGTAGAGCGTGTGAGAGCCAAGAGTTACGGCTACAACCAGACGATGGAGTTGGTCTCGACTGATACGCCAATTAATTGGGCGGCTTTAGAAGTGGCAGTAAAAGCCCATAAGCCATATGCCTTCTTTTGTTACACCCCGCATTATGTCTTTTCGCTTTATGACCTTGTCTTTCTAGAAGAGCCAGAACACAACAAAAACACTTGGAAAACATTACAGCCAACCGATGATCCAGATTGGATGGCGAAATCCAACGCCGACAGTGCTTGGCCAGAAGCGCGCTTGTACGTTGATTACTCGAAGTCATTGCAAGAAAGACACCCAGAGGCGGGCATGGTGCTTAAAAACTTTAAGATCAACGCCAAGATCGTCAGTGATTTGAGTTACGCCATGGTGGTCGATAAGAAAGACCCTGAAACGCTTGCCCGTGAATGGGTGGATGAGCACAGCGACTTAGTGGAGTCCTGGTTAGGTTTATAAAGAAACAGTGGCTAATTGATGACCACTAGTCAGCAGCAGTCGCTGGTTATTGGTGGTACCACAAGCAGATTAGATTCCTGAAACAATGGGAGTGGAGAATTCAGCATGACGACGGATGTAATTCAGCTAGAGAATGTTTGGAAAATCTTCGGAGACGACTCCGAACAGGCGATGAAGGCGATTAGCGAAGAAGGGTTGGACAAAGCAGCGGTACTTGAGCGCTTTGGCTGTGTCGTAGGAATTGCTGATGTTTCTTTTACCGTACCAAGAGGGGAGATTTTTTGCATCATGGGACTTTCGGGCAGTGGAAAGTCGACCTTGATCCGCCACCTTAATCGCTTGATTGAGCCCACCGCAGGCAAGATCAAAGTATTAGACCGTGACATGTCCGCGCTCAACAATAAAGAGCTCCGTGGTGTGCGCGCCAAACACATTGGTATGGTGTTTCAGCACATGGCATTGCTGCCTCATCGCACGGTATTGGATAACGTAGCGTTTCCGTTAGAAGTGCAAAATGTCCCTAAGTTTAAACGTTGGGAAATTTCTCAGCATGCCTTGTCATTAGTGAATCTAGATGGCTTTGAATATCGCTTACCGCACCAGTTATCTGGCGGTATGCAGCAACGAGTGGGCTTGGCGCGAGCGCTGGCCAGTGACCCTGAAGTATTGCTGATGGACGAGCCTTTTAGTGCGCTTGACCCTTTGATCCGTCATGAGTTACAGAACCAGTTTGTGTCTTTAACGAAAACGCTGCAAAAAACCACCGTGTTTATTACCCACGATCTGGATGAGGCCATTCGCATTGGTGATCGCATCGCCATTATGAAAGACGGACGCTTGATTCAGACCGGGACGCCAGAAGAGATTGTTATGCACCCAGCTGACGATTATGTGGCCGATTTCGTTAAGGGTATCTCTAATCTAAAACTGGTGAGTGCGCATTCAATCATGTTGGACATCAATAGCGTCACAGCAGAGGAAAAAGTCGCTTTTGCCGACGCGCCACGCACCGATGAAAACACCAGTCTTGCTGATCTTATCGATCTTTCTGTTACATCACACTTGCCTATCATCATTACCGATGCTCAAGGCGCAGACGTTGGCATTGTCAGTAAAGACACTTTATTAACCGGGATTAAGGGGAAGGGTGATGAATAATAGCAACTCGAACGGCGATACCTCTCTTATGCAGAAGGAGCAATCTGAGTCGGTTCATCGATTTACCGAACGCAGTGGCGACTATTACAGTGCTGAGTTTGAAAAAATTCAATCGAGTACTCGCTTAACCTTATCTTTCAATGTTGCGGCGGCCTTGTTTGGTCCTTTTTGGGGGGCGGCTCGAAATATTTGGGGCTTCTTTTGGTTAAGTACCATCGCCATGCTGTTTGCCTTGGTGCAATTAGGTCGTGGTTTATGGGGTGAGTTGGGCGCCGATAAATTAGCACAAGCGGCGCGCTTGGGAAGTAAATCTCAAGAGATGGCCGCCAAAGCACAAGTGGCCTTAGAGGCTGGCGCTGCCAACGCTCAGGCGCTACTGCGTAACTCTGATAACTTACAACGAGCCGCAGACAAAGCCACGGCTGCCGCGAACGAAGCGGCGAAAGGGGCTGAGCAATTGGTGATCTGGGGCGCTGTGTTTTTAATCGTGGTGATGATTTTTCAAGGGCTGATTGCCAATCTTGTCTACGAGAAAAAATACTGTCGCTGGCGTGCCGATTACAGCGAGAAAAATGGCTTTAGCATGATGAACCTACTGCTTGGCAGCGCCATGTTAGCCATCATGCTGCCACTGATGTTGTATCGCTTCACGGCGACCAAACCAGTGGCTTGGCTGATCGAGTTTCCAGCGGACAAAACCGTTTTTAATTCAGCGTCCAGCTGGTTGGACTCGGCGTTTGACGCGGTGGCTATTCACGGTTCTGGTTTCTTTGATGGCATTACTTCTGGCATTCGGGTCTTGCTGGACGGGTTAGAAGTGGTGCTGGTGGATACGCCTTGGCCGGTGATTACCTTGGTGATCTTGTTTATGGCATGGCGCTTGGCTGGGCCTCGCGTGGCGATCTTTACCGTGGCGGCTTTGGCTTACCTCGCCTTCTTAGGTTATTGGGAAAAAAGCATGGCGACGATCGCCTTGCTGGGTGCGGCGGCCACCTTGTGTGTTGTGGTTGGAGTACCGTTTGGCATCTTGTGTGCGAAAAACCGCACCGTGGATTCGATCGCTCGACCGGTTCTCGATTTCATGCAGACCATGCCCGCGTTTGTCTACTTGATTCCTATTATTGCCTTCTTCGGTACTGGTAAGCCGCCAGGTATATTGGCCACGCTGATCTTTGGTATGCCGCCAGTGGTTCGTTTGACGGCGTTGGGCATCAAGCAAGTACCACCTTCTATTGTGGAAGGGGCCTTAGCGTTTGGTTGCTCACGTCGCAAGTTGTTGCTGGATGTTGAGATCCCTTTGGCGATGACCAGCATTTTAGCGGGCATTAACCAAACCATTTTGATGTGTCTTTCTATGGTGGTGATTGCCTCTTTGATTGGGGCAGAAGGCTTGGGTACAGACGTCTTGATGGCACTGCAATTTGCCGCGAAAGGACAAGGCTTGTTGGCTGGTTTGGCGATCTTGTTCTGCGCCATGATCATCGACCGAATTGTACAAGGGTGCTTTAAACCAGCAGGAAGACCCGCGGACTAATAAACAATTTTAAACAACTCGTTAACGTAAACAATGACAAAGTAGAGATATGACATATGAAAATATTAGTGATGGTAAAGCGAGTATCTGATCCAAACGTAATGATTCGAGTCAGTGCGGATAACAGTAGTGTGGATCTTAATAATGTCAAAATGGCGATCAACCCTTTTTGTGAAATCGCAGTAGAAGAAGCGGTACGCCTAAAAGAAGCGGGCATTGCGACTGAAGTCGTGGCCTTGTCGATCGGTGGTACGCAATCCCAGGAGCAAATACGTACGGCCCTGGCGATGGGAGCGGATCGTGGCATCTTGATCGAATCTGAGGGGCCATTGGAATCTTTGACTGTGGCCAAACTAACGCAAAAGATCATCGAAGAAGAGCAACCAGGCTTGGTGATCTTAGGTAAGCAGTCTACCGATACGGACAACAGTCAAACGGGTCAAATGCTGGCCTCTTTGATGGGCTGGGCGCAGGGTACGTTCGCATCTAAGTTGGAAATCAGTGGCGAAAAAATCAATCTAACTCGTGAAGTGGACAGCGGCTTACAAACATTGAGTTTGAGCATGCCTGCGGTGGTGACTTGTGATTTGCGTCTTAATGAGCCGCGTTTTGCGTCTTTACCGAACATCATGAAAGCGAAACGTAAGCCTTTGGATGTGAAGGCCGCTGGGGATCTTGGTGTTGATCTTACGCCGCGCATTAAAACCTTAATGGTAGAAACGCCGAATGAGCGTCAAGGCGGTACGGTATTGGGTTCAGTCGCTGAATTAGTAGAAAAATTGAAAACAGAAAAAGGGGTGATTTAAATGACGATTTTAATGATTGCAGAGCATGACAACAAAAGCTTAAAAGAAATCACCTTAAATGCGATTACCGCCGCGACTCAAATTGGTGGTGACATTGATGTGCTGGTGGTCGGTGAGAATTGCGGCAGTGCGGCAGAAGCAGCGGCAACCATTAGTGGCATTCGTCGTGTACGAGTAGCAGACCATGCTTGTTACAACGGCCAGTTGGCTGAAAACGTTGCAGCCTTGATTCAAACGCTGGCGGGCGATTACAGCCATATCATGGCGCCAACCACCACCAGTGGTAAAAATATTTTGCCGCGCTTAGCTGCGGCTCTCGATACCAGCTATTTCTCAGACATTATCAGTGTAGAAAGTGCCGATACGTTTAAACGTACTATTTATGCGGGTAATGCCATCGAAACGGTTCAAACCGCCGACAGCATTAAAGTGATGACGGTTCGCGGTACTGCGTTTGAACTGGCAGCTCAAGATGGCAATGCGCCAGTTGAAGTGGTTTCAGAAGTAACCGATCTAGGGCTGTCTTCGTTTGTGAGTGAAGATTTGGCTGTTTCTGAACGCCCTGAATTGACCTCGGCCAGCATCGTTATTTCTGGTGGTCGTGGCATGCAAAATGGCGAGAACTTCTCGATCCTTGAAAAAGTGGCGGATAAGTTGGGCGCTGCGGTGGGGGCATCTCGTGCGGCCGTAGACGCAGGCTTTGTGCCTAACGATATGCAAGTAGGTCAGACCGGTAAAATTGTCGCTCCAGACTTGTACATTGCCGTGGGTATTTCGGGCGCGATCCAGCATCTTGCTGGTATGAAAGACTCGAAAGTGATTGTGGCCATTAACAAAGACCCTGACGCGCCGATTTTCCAAGTGGCGGATTACGGTTTGGTGGCGGATCTGTTTGATGCGGTTCCTGAATTGGAACAAGCGCTTTAATAGGTGCGTATAACGAATCTGTGCCGCTGAGGTCAGCGGCACTTATTTAGTAGAACAAGCGATTGAGAAGGAAATAACTGATGCGGGAATCGATGGAGTTTGATGTCGTTATTGTAGGTGCTGGCCCAGCGGGTCTGTCTACGGCCTGTCGACTTATGCAGCAGGCACAACAAGCTGAACGTGATATGAGTGTTTGTGTGGTGGAAAAAGGCTCCGAAGTCGGGGCGCATATTTTTTCCGGTGCGGTATTAGAGCCTCGTGCCCTGACTGAATTATTTCCCGATTGGGAGGATCGCGGCGCGCCCTTGAATACGCCTGTCATTGGCGATGAAATTTATTTGTTTCAAGACGCCGAACGGGCGAAGCGCATTCCGAATAGTTTTGTACCAAAGAGTATGCATAACGAAGGCAATTACGTTATCAGCTTGGGCAATTTGACCCGCTGGTTGGCAGAACAGGCAGAAGGCTTAGGCGTGGAGATTTTTCCAGGCTTTGCGGCCGCCGAAATCCTGTATCACGAGAATGGTGCGGTAAAAGGCATCGCCACCGGTGATATGGGCGTGAGCGCGGATGGCAGCCAGAAAGGCAGCTATATGGAAGGCATGGAGCTGCATGCAAAATACACTGTGTTTTCAGAAGGCTGCCGTGGCCATTTAGGGAAACAATTGCTGGCGAAATACGCGTTAGACGATGGTGTCGATGTTCAACATTACGGCATTGGTATTAAAGAGTTATGGGACATAGATCCTGCGAAACATAAGCCTGGTTTGGTGGTGCATGGTGCGGGGTGGCCATTGGACAAAGACACCAACGGTGGCTCTTTCTTGTATCACGGTGAGAACAACCAAGTGGTCGTGGGTTTAGTGGTGGATTTAAGTTATTCGAATCCCTATTTAGGGCCATTTGATGAGTTTCAGCGAATGAAACAGCATCCTGTGTTTAAAAACACTTTAGAAGGCGGCAAGCGTGTGTCTTATGGCGCTCGGGCGATGACAAAAGGTGGGCTGAATGCTTTGCCTAAAATGTGTTTCCCAGGCGGCTTGCTGGTGGGCTGTGATGCCGGAACCTTGAATTTTGCAAAAATCAAAGGCACTCACACCGCGATGAAGAGCGGCATGGTCGCTGCTGAGACTATTTTTGCCGCTTTACAGACAGACGATGAAGGCGGGAAAGAGTTGAATGCTTTCACTGAGGCGTTGAATGCTTCTTGGCTGTATGACGAGCTGCATCGTTCGCGAAACTTTGGGCCGGCGATGCATAAGTTCGGTACCTTCTGGGGGGGCGCGTTTAACTATGTGGATCAGAATTGGTTTAAAGGCAAATTGCCGTTCACCTTGCATGACAACACGCCGGATTATGCCCAGTTAAAAGAAGCGTCTGAATGTACGCCGATCGAGTATCCGAAGCCGGATGGCAAGATCAGTTTTGATAAATTGTCTTCCGTGTTTTTGTCCAATACAAATCATGAAGAAGATCAGCCCTGTCACCTCACGTTAAAAGACGAAAGTGTGCCGGTGAAAAGGAACTGGGGATTGTTTTCAGGGCCAGAAGCGCGTTTTTGTCCGGCTGGGGTTTACGAGTTTGTCGAAGACCCAGAGAAACACGACATGCGCTTGCAGATTAACGCTCAAAACTGCTTGCACTGTAAAACCTGTGACATAAAAGATCCGTCTCAGAATATTACTTGGGTCGTGCCTGAAGGAACCGGTGGACCGAACTACCCGAACATGTGATAGCCAAATATGTGGCCGTTAATCTATGGAGTGACAGTGCGCATGTTGTGATAAATGCGTGCTGGCTTGTTTTATAAAAACGAATCGCGTCTGCGCTATGCAGGCTCAACCAATGACTTTTATCGACTCTAGGAAGCTAAGTAGGCAATTATTATGACAACGAAAAAAACGCAAGAAAATCAGTTTATTTTTAACATTACGTGTAACGCAAGCAGTGGCATAGTGTCATCTGTTACCACGTTTTTGTCTGAACGAGGTTGTTATATTAGCGAACTGTCACAGTTTGATGATCCAGATACGAACCACTTTTTTATGCGTGCTGTAGGCTACATAGAAAGCGGGGATAAAACACTGGATGATCTTAACTTAGAGTTTCCTTTTGTCGCAGAACAGTTTGATATGAAGTGGACCTTGGTGCCTGCATCACAACCTTGTAAGGCGCTGATCATGGTGAGTAAATTCGACCATTGTTTGGACGATTTGCTGTACCGCTTGCGTAAAGGCGAGCTTAATATGGAGGTCACGGCCATTGTTTCTAACCATTTGGATTTGCGTCCGATGGCTGAACGAGAAGGGATTCGATTTGTTTACCTTCCGGTTAATAAAGAAAACAAACGTGAGCAAGAGCAAGCCTTGTTGAGCATAGTCGAAGAGACCGGTACTGAGCTGGTGATTCTCGCGCGCTATATGCAAATCTTGTCTGACAACTTGTGTACTGAGTTGAAAGGCCGTGCGATCAATATTCACCACTCTTTCTTGCCCGGCTTTAAAGGCGCGAAACCTTACCATCAAGCCCATGCACGTGGCGTTAAATTGATCGGAGCAACCGCGCATTACATTACGTCTGATTTGGACGAAGGCCCGATTATTGAGCAGTCAGTGCAGATTGTGAACCACGCCTTTTCTCCAGAAGCGCTTGTGGCCGCCGGTCGTGATACGGAAACCGTAGCATTGGCTCGTGCGGTGAAATTACACATAGAACACCGTGTGTTTATGGATGACAACAAGACCGTAGTGTTTCGCTAAGGGGAGGCGTTATGACAACCATCATTGACGGAAAAGTCATTTCCGCACAATTGCTTGAGCAGGTAACGGGTGATGTCATTGAGTTCAAAGCAAAGCACGGCATTACGCCGGGCCTTGCTGTGGTGTTAGTTGGGGATGACCCAGCAAGCCAAGTCTATGTGCGCAATAAAGTGCAGCGTGCGGAGCAAGTGGGCATTCGTTCTATCAAACACCGCCTTGACGCCAATGTGTCTCAAGAAACCTTGAATGATTTGGTGGCAGAACTGAATGCGGACCCTGAGATTCACGGCATCTTGGTGCAATTGCCATTGCCTAAGCATTTAGACGAAGACGAGATTGTGGATGCGATCGCGCCGAGTAAAGACGTTGACGGCTTTCATTCTCTGAATGTGGCGGCGCTTGCAACGGGCAAACCGGGCTTGGTGCCTTGTACGCCACAGGGCAGCATGACCATGTTAAGGCAAACCCTTGGTGATTTAACGGGTTTGCACGCGGTAGTAATAGGGCGCTCCAACATTGTTGGTAAGCCAATGGCAGCCTTGTTATTGCAGGCCAATTGCACAGTGACCATGGTGCATTCGCGTACCCGAGACATTGCTTCTGTGTGTCGTCAGGCAGATATATTAGTGGCTGCAGTTGGCTCGCCAAAGTTGGTTAACGCCGATTGGGTCAAGCCAGGCGCGACCGTGATTGACGTGGGCATCAATGTAGAAATGCTGGATGGCGTGCGTAAGTTATGTGGCGATGTGGATTTTGAGAGCGTGAGCAAGGTGGCTGGCGCGATCACTCCTGTACCTGGTGGCGTTGGCCCAATGACAATTGCCAATCTATTGGCCAATACCCTGCAAGCGGCGCAAGCACAAATATCGGCTTGATTGACCGTGCGTCATTGATCGATGTCACTGATCAATTCGCTAAACGCTTTTTCTGCAAAAACGAAAAAGGAGAAGACTGAATAGCCTTCTCCTTTTTTTGTGTCAGCTAATACTTAATCAGTAGAGATTAGGACTTGCCTTTCCAAGGGATTAATTTGGCTTCGATTTTACGCATGATGATGTCGATGCTGTAACCAATCAAGCCGACAATAATAACGCCCAATACGACAATGTCGGTGGCTAAAAATTTACTCGCCACCATGATCATATAACCTACCCCTGAATTCGCGGCTACCAGCTCAGCGGCCACTACGGTTCCCCAACAAACCCCCATGGCAACGCGCATACCTGTAAAGATCTCCGGCAAAGAGTTAGGTAGGATAACGTGCTGTAAGATTTGTCTTTTGTTAGCGCCTAACGAGTGGGCCGCATGGATCTTATTCAATTTGATGCTACTCACCCCAGCTCGTGCCGCGATGACCATGATCCAAAGGGCTGCAAAGAAAATTAGCAAAATCTTTGAGCGCTCACCAATACCAGACCAAATGATGACCAACGGGATAAACGCAAGCGGGGGAATAGGGCGGAAAAATTCGACAATGGGGTCAAACCAGCCACGCACTTTTTCAGATAAACCCATGGCAAAGCCTAGGGGAATACCCACAAGACACCCTAGGCTAAAGCCAACTAGGATGCGATAAAGGCTCGCCCAAATATGCTCCCATAAGGTAAAACCGCGGTAGCCGTCTTGGGAAATGGTGATGAATTGTTGCCATACGGTACTCGGTGCAGGCCAAAAAATCGGATTGATAAAGCCTAATGTGCTACCAAAGTGCCACACAACGGCGAGGCTAAAAACAGAAATGATGCTCCAGAAACGGCCTTTTCCGATGGCTTCGGTATCGCCAAAGGTCGTGGTTTTTTGCTTGTTAATACCTGATTTACTCATGCCTGAGTAGTGTTTGAATGATTCAAGTAAGGACATGTTCATATTCCAACCGCCTGATTATTTCCCATAATTTCTTCTTCCATTCCCCATATCATCGATAAGACTTCTTCTCGCTTGGCGATGAATTCCGCCGAGGTTTTGACCTCTCTAGGGTCTTTTGTGAGGCCCTCTTCGGCAAAGGGCAAACGGTACTCTTGTTTGATTCGTCCAGGTCTTGGTGCCATAACAAATAGACGTTCACCTAAGAACAAGGCTTCTTCGACGCTGTGGGTGATCAAAATAATGGTTTTACCGGTGTCTTTCCAAAGCTTAAGAACCAAGCTTTGCATCTTCTCTCGGGTTAATGCGTCCAGCGCCCCAAGGGGTTCGTCCATTAAGATGATGTCAGGGTTGTTGGCTAGGCATCTGGCGAGTGCAACCCGCTGTTGCATCCCCCCAGAAAGCTCATAAATGGCCTTGTCGCCAAAGTCTTGTAAGCCTACCGTGTCTAATAAATCGTCGACGATTTTACTGGTTTCTTCACTTGAGACTCCTGCCATTTTGGGACCAAAGGCAATGTTTTCAGCGACATTCATCCATTCGAATAATGCCCCTTGTTGAAATACCATGCCGCGATCAGGGCCAGAGTGCGTCAGTTTGGTAGTGCCATTTATGACCGCCCCAGAAGTGGGTGCTAAAAAGCCCGCGATGATATTTAACAGCGTACTTTTACCGCACCCCGAAGGCCCTAGAATGGCGAGCAGCTCGCCTTGCTTAAGGTTAAAGCTTACGTCTTGTAAGGCTTCAACCCGATTGCCATTGGGCTCATCGAAGGTCATCGAAATGTGGTTTGCGTTCAATGCAGACATTATGAATACCTTATGTTGATTGGATTAATTGACGTTTTTGAAGTAGCTGGCATCGATCGTGGCGCTGTAGTCATCCAAAGCGCTGGGGATTTGCTTTTGCTGGACAAAAAAGTCGGCAACTTCTTTAGTGAAGGTCTGCACACCGCCACCCATCCAATAGGGAGAAATTTGCTGCTCTTTAAGTGGGAAGGTGAAGAGATCGAGGATTTGATTCGAGTCTTGTAGTGATAAACCAGAGGCTTTCGCAATAATAGGCTGTTGCGCTTTCGGATCGTTTTTATAGGCGGTGTTGGCGTCGTTGGTGACTTTTAAAAACTCGGTGACTAAAGCGGGGTGTTGTTTGGCGAATTTATTGTTGGCAGAAATGACATCAAAGGATCGAATGCCAAAAGATTCTTGTTGTTGTGCGGTCATTAATACTTGGCCGTATTGCTTCATACGACGTAGAGCGCCGCCCCAACCACAAGCCATGGAAACATCGCCACGAGCCAGCGCGGCAGCGCCATCGGCTGGTGCCATGTCTAATAGATGAACCTTGTTACTGTCGACGTCTAACTGTTTCAGAGTTTTGAGCATTTTGTAATGGGAGACGGTGCCAAAGGGAACCGCGATGTTTTTGCCTTCCAGTTGTTTGGCATTGGCGGTGGTAATGTGGGCTTGTTTTCTGACCACGCAATTATCATTTTCAGCGTAAGAGACGGCGATTCCCACCATGGTAATAGGTAAGCCTTTGGAGACCGCAATGGTAAAAGGCACCAAACCTTGAGAGTAGGCTATGTCGACTCCCCCAGAGGCCATTGCAGCAGACATAGCAGTACCAGAATCAAAGGCGTGCCATTCGACTTTTACCCCCATTTCTTTGCTGTAGGTATCATTCACTTGAGCAACTTGATTGGCCGTTGGCCATTCTAAAAAATACCCAATGGAAACGGTGCTCGGCTTATCGTCGGCCAACGCTAGGCTAGCAGAAGTGGCGATGGTGCCCATTGCCAGAGACCCTATCAGTGTTGAAACCATCTTTGTCATAACAACCTTTTTCATAACAACCTCATTAAAACTGTCTGTCTGTTTGTGTGAGCGTTGAATCAACGCGGCAATTATTCGCTTTGTGTTTTTGAATCATTTTGTGGCGACTGAAACAGGGCCATAAAAATGACTTAAATCGATACTGCCGTGTAAAAAATATCCCTACAAATGATTAAAACTGCGTATCCGTTAGAAAAACTAACACTAGAGCTGCGTGCTTTTTGTGCAGGTTTGGTGTCTTGCTGCCACATCCTTGCGCATGGGTTAGCTAGAGGGGGTGGAAGCCCTAGGTTGAGTATTTTTTGTTGGATTAAGTGTCAATTAATGGCTTTGTTTTGGTGCAAGCAATAACACTCAGCTCTGTCTGCTTGATTGGCAAAAAGAGGAAATTAGCGTAAAAAAAACAGAATAAAGTGCGTTAATGTTCCTTTGCCAAGGTTCATAAGCTAGATGAGAGGGAAGTATAATTTCGTACAAATGAAATTTTGTGTTGTATTTTCATTTTCTGTGTGTAATTTTCCTGTTAACTTTTTCTATATGTGCAGTTTGATGATTAGGGGTAAATATGACACGCGAAAGTATGGAGTTTGATGTCGTTATTGTCGGGGCAGGACCGGCTGGATTATCGACGGCTTGTCGTTTAATGCAACAAGCGAATAACGCAGGCGAAGAGTTAATGGTGTGCGTGGTTGAAAAGGGTGCGGAAGTGGGGGCGCACATTTTATCTGGCGCGGTCGTTGAGCCAAGAGCGCTGGATGAATTGTTTCCAGACTGGCAAGCGTTAGGTGCGCCATTGACCGTTCCTGTGGTGGAGGACCAAATTTATTATCTAAACAGTGCTAAGAAATCGATCAAAATCCCCAATGCCTTAGCGCCTAAGCCGATGCATAACCATGGTAACTATGTTGCCAGTGTGGGTAACCTTTGTCGTTGGTTGGCAGAGCAAGCGGAGCAATTGGGGGTGGAGATATTTCCAGGCTTTGCGGCGGCGCATATTATCTATGATGAAGAAAGCGGTCGTGTGGCGGGGATTGGCACCGGCGATATGGGGGTTGATGCGGATGGAAACGCAAAGGATAACTACATGGCGGGCATGGATTTGCTGGCCAAATACACGGTATTTACAGAAGGGTGCCGTGGGCATCTGGGCAAAGAGCTGATTAATAAGTTTGCGTTAGATGAAGGTAAAGACCCTCAGCATTATGGTCTCGGCATTAAAGAATTATGGGAAATCGATGAGAGTTTGCATCAGCCTGGATTGGTGTTACATGGGGCCGGCTGGCCGCTGAGTGAATCGAACTCCACAGGCGGTTTCTTTTTATATCATGGGGATAATAACCAAGTAGTGGTTGGTTTGATTACCGATTTAAATTACAGCAACCCGAATTTAAGCCCTTACGATGAATTTCAGCGTATGAAACATCATCCTTTGATTGCTCAGTATTTATCGGGAGCCAAACGCTTGTCTTACGGGGCGAGAGCCATTGCCAAAGGAGGCTTGAACTCCTTGCCTAACATGACCATGCCGGGGGCTTTGTTACTGGGGTGTGATGCAGGAACCTTGAATTTCTCTAAAATTAAAGGCACTCACACTGCCATGAAATCCGGCATGTTGGCCGCAGAAGTGCTGTTTCCTGAGCTGATGAAAAAAGACCAAGGAGGGCATGATCTTGTTCAGTACCATGAGCATTTCAAACAGTCTTGGTTATACGATGAACTGTATAAAGGGCGGAACTTTGGTTCTGCGTTACACAAATACGGCACCTTTGTCGGCGGTATGCTGAACGTCATTGACCAAAACATCATGCGCTTGCCGTTTACTTTGCGCGATCAAAAGCCCGATTATTTGTGTCTAAAGCCCGCCAGTGAATGCGCGGATATTCAGTATCCTAAACCGGATGGCAGACTGAGCTTTGATAAAAGTTCGTCGGTCTTCTTGTCGAATACCAATCATGAAGAGAACCAACCTTGCCACTTACATTTAAAAGATCTGTCGGTGCCTGTGCTGCATAACTTGCCGACCTTTAATGAGCCAGCTCAACGCTTTTGTCCTGCCGGTGTTTATGAGGTGCTGGAGAACGAGGACGGTAGCCCACGTTTCCAAATCAATGCGCAGAATTGTGTGCATTGCAAAACCTGCGACATTAAAGATCCGGCGCAGAACATTACCTGGCGAGTGCCTGAAGGGGGTGGTGGACCGAATTATCCGAACATGTAATTGCGTGCGATAAGACAACTTATATCACGGATGAAATCTGCTCTTTGCTTTCATTGGCTGGCGTTTCTTGCGAGCCAATGAAGGTGCCACCTTGTTTGCCTTCCTTTTTACACCGCTTTAATGCGGCTGTTACTCCCTGTTTTTCAGTATTTTTGCCTTGCCTAAGATTTATTCAATAAAACTATTGACATAAAAAATGAGATAAACAATCATATAAATGAAATTATTAAAGTAAATTTCATTTATATGATTTTTGTTTTCTTCTTTGTTGGAGCGAAAAATGAAAGTGCTAGTCGCCGTTAAACGAGTTGTGGATGCCAATGTTCAAATTCGAGTGAAGTCAGATAATTCTGGCGTTGATGTGTCGAATGTCAAAATGTCGATTAACCCTTTCTGCGAAATCGCGGTGGAAGAGGCGGTTCGATTAAAAGAATCTGGCGTGGCTGAAGAAGTGATTGTGGTAAGCGTGGGAGATGATGCTTGCCAAGAGCAATTGAGAACCGCGCTTGCGCTAGGGGCTGATCGCGCTATTCAAGTGAAAGCAGAGTCGGAGCTTCAGCCTTTGGCCATCGCGAAGTTACTCAGCAAGATTGTCGAGCGTGAAGAGGTTTCTCTCGCTATTTTAGGTAAGCAATCTATCGATGGGGATAACAATCAGACGGGCCAGATGTTGGCGGCGTTGGCAGGTATGTCCCAAGGTACCTTTGCGTCTAGCTTAGAGATCAAAGACGGCGAGGCGATTGTGACTCGTGAAATCGATGGCGGGCTGCAAAAAGTTGCGTTGAAATTACCAAGCTTGATCACCACGGATTTGCGCCTCAATGAGCCACGTTTTGCCTCATTGCCTAACATTATGAAAGCCAAACGTAAGCCACTGGTACAGATCACGCCAGAAGAGTTGGCTGTGGATATTTCCCCAAGACTGACCACCTTAGAAATCAATACTCCAGCTGCCCGCGCGGTAGGCGAACGAGTGGCAAATGTGGCTGAGCTTGTCGAGAAGTTAAAAGTGGAAGGAGTATTGTAATGACTATTTTAGTAATCGCAGAACACAACAATCAAACATTGGCACTAGCAACAGGCAATACTCTAGCGGCAGCGCAAGCACTGGCTAGTAAAACCGGTAGCGAAGTGGCTTTGCTGGTGGCGGGAGAAGATTGCCAAAGTGTCGTTGAAGAAGCGGCGAGCACGCAAGGGGTTGCCAAAGTATGGGTGGCCAATTGCGCGGCGTTAAAACAACAGCTTGCTGAAAATCTAGCGCCTCTCGTGGTTGATCTAGTGGCCGAAAAGGGCATCAGTCATGTGCTAGTTTCTTCCACCGCAGCGGGTAAGAACATTGCACCACGCCTTGCAGCACTGCTCGATGTTGCGCAAATTTCCGACCTAATAGAAGTGATTGATGCTGATACCTTTGTGCGTCCAATTTACGCAGGCAATGCCTTAGCTACGATCAAAAGTAGCGATGCGGTAAAAGTTCTGACGGTACGCAGTACGGCGTTTGAGGCCATTGAATTTAGTGGAGGCGATGCGCTTATAGAGTCTCTGTCAGACGCGGTTGACCAAGGGTTGTCGCGTTTTATTAGTGAAGAGGTGGTGGCGTCAGATCGACCTGAATTGACCTCTGCTAAGGTGATTATTTCAGGCGGTCGAGGCATGAAAAATGGCGACAACTTTGTGCTGCTGGAAAAGGTGGCTGACAAAATTGGCGCGGCCGTTGGGGCATCCCGTGCGGCGGTAGACGCAGGTTTTGTCTCGAATGACATGCAGGTGGGTCAAACGGGCAAAATTGTCGCACCGGATTTGTACATTGCGGTGGGCATTTCAGGCGCGATCCAGCATCTGGCCGGTATGAAAGATTCTAAAATCATTGTGGCCATCAATACAGATGAAGAAGCGCCTATTTTTAATGTTGCTGATTACGGCTTGCAAGCGGACCTTTTTGACGTATTGCCAGAATTGGAAGCCGCCCTTTAATTACTTAACTTATTAGCAATAAGGGCATTTTAAAAATGCCCGATTCGGAGAGCATGAAATGTCGGACCGCACCTATCGTATTGTTTTAGATTGTCCTGATCGTATTGGTATTGTTACGCGCGTTGGTGAGGTGATTACCAACAATGGCGGCTGGATTAATGAGTCTTCTCATTATTCAGATGAAGAAAACAATTGGTTTTTTTCTCGTTTTGAAATTAGAGCAGAATCGTTGTCATTTAGCCCAGAAGTGCTAGCGCAAAAGTTTGCTGAGTTGAAAGAAGAGTTCAGCATGAATTTGCAAGTACTTGATACCAGCCGACCTAAGAAAGTGGTGCTGATGGCGAGTAAAGGCAGCCATTGTTTGTCCGATTTGCTAGATCGCTGGAAAAGTGGTGATTTGGAATGTGATATTCCTTGTGTGATATCCAATCACGAAGACATGCGTAGCATGGTTGAGTGGTACGGCATTCCGTATTTTTGTGTGCCGATTGACCCTAGCAATAAATCCGTTGGGTTTGCTGAAGTGGAGCGTTTGGTGGCCGAACAGGAAGCCGATTGTGTGGTGCTGGCGCGTTACATGCAAATTCTGCCGCCTTCCTTATGTCAGACTTTGAAGCACAAGGTGATCAATATTCATCACAGCTTCCTGCCTTCTTTTATTGGTGCTAAGCCCTACCATCAAGCCGCTGAACGTGGCGTGAAGTTGATTGGGGCTACCTGCCATTATGTGACAGAAGACCTTGATGAAGGGCCGATTATTGACCAGGACGTGGTTCGTGTGAAGCACAGTGACAAGGTTGAAGAACTAGTGCGACGGGGTAAAGACGTTGAGAAAGTTGTCTTGGCGCGGGGTTTGCGTGCGCATTTAGAAGATCGAGTGTTAGTGCGTGGTAACAAGACCGTAGTATTCAACTAAGTGAATGGATTTATGAAGCGCTTTATCGACAGGGTAAGGCGCTTGGAGAAAGATGATGACAAAAACACTACCTAGTTCAGCTCAAGTTGTGATCGTTGGCGGCGGCGTTATCGGTTGCAGCGTGGCATACCATTTAACCAAGCTGGGTTTTACCGATGTGGTACTGCTCGAAAGAAGGCAACTTACCTGTGGCACTACTTGGCATGCGGCGGGCTTGGTGCCGACGTTACGTGCCACATACAATATGTCGATGCTGGCGAATTACAGCGCGACCTTGTATGAACAGTTACAAGCGGAAACAGGCCAAGGAACTGGGTTTGTTCGTAATGGCTCTTTGACGATTGCGACCAATAAAGAGCGCCTTGCAGAACTGAAGCGCGGCGCTTCTATGGCTAAGGTTGCAGGCTTTCCGTGTGATGTGATTTCTCCAGATGAAGCCAAAGCGCTATGGCCACTGATGAATGTGGACGATGTGATTGGTGCAATTCATTTACCTATGGATGGTATGGCAAGCCCTGTTGATGTTACGCAAGCATTGGCCAAAGGCGCGCGCCAAGGTGGTGCCAAGATTATTGAAGGCGTTAAAGTCTTAGATATGAAGGTCAAAGACGGTAAAGCGGTGGGTGTGATTACCGAACAAGGCGATATAGACGCAGAATATGTCGTGAATTGTTCAGGCATGTGGGCTCGAGAATTTGGTAAGAAAGCCGGTGTTAATGTGCCACTGCATGCGGCAGAACACTTTTATGTGGTCACAGAAAACATGCCTGATTTGCAGCGTGGCTTGCCGACGATGCGAGACATGGATGGCTATTGCTATTACAAAGAAGACGCAGGCAAGTTATTGGTGGGCATGTTTGAGCCAAATGCGAAGCCTTGGGGAATGGAAGGCATTCCAGAAAACTTTTTCTTTGATCAATTGCCAGAAGATTTTGATCATTTAGAACCCTATTTAGAAGCGGCCATGCACCGTTTACCCATTCTTGAAAAAACCGGTTTGCAGGTGTTTTTTAATGGCCCTGAATCCTTCACGCCAGACGATCGTTATCATCTTGGTGAGGCGCCAGAGGTGCGTAACTATTTCGTCGCCGCTGGGTTCAACTCGGTGGGCATTCAGTCCGCCGGTGGTGCGGGTAAAATGTTGGCAGAATGGATTCATAAAGGGCATGCGCCACAAGATTTATGGGACGTGGACATTCGTCGAAACATGCCTTTTCAAGGCACTCAGAAGTACTTACAAGAGCGTACCACAGAGTCTTTGGGGCTCTTGTATGAAACCCATTATCCCTTCAAACAGTTTAAAACGGCACGTGGTGTTAGACGCTCAGTGTTGCATGAGCAACTAAAAGCACAGGGTGCGGTATTTGGCAGTGAAAATGGCTGGGAGCGCGCTAACTGGTTTGCCAAAGAAGGCCAAAAAGCCGAGTACGAATACTCTTTTGGTCGTCAGAACTGGTTTGATAACAACAAAGAAGAGCATCATGCCGTCAGAACGTCAGTGGGGGTTATTGATCAGAGTTCTTTTTGTAAATATAAGATTGAAGGCCCGGACGCTGAGGCGTTTCTCAACCGTATTTGTTGCAACAATGTGTCGGTTGCCGTGGGCAAAATGGTTTACACCCAATGGCTAAATGAGCGTGGTGGGATTGAAGCGGATGTGACGGTAACTCGCTTAGCCGATGATCAGTATTTGGTGGTCTCTGGAGTCGCTTGTCAAACCCGTGATTTGGATTGGCTACGCCGTCATAAACAGGCCGATACCGCGGTGGTTATCACAGATATGACCTCAGCGTATGCGGTAGTCACTGTAATGGGGCCTAAGTCCCGTGACACTCTTGCTAAATTGACCAAGGCCGATTTATCCCATGAAGGTTTCCCATTTGCCACGTCGCGGGAGATTGAGTTGGGTTATGCGATTGTGCGAGCGTCGCGTATTACGTATGTGGGTGAGCTGGGTTGGGAGTTGTATATTCCAACGGAGTTTGCGCCAAGCGTGTACGAGTTAGTGTTTGAAGCGGGTGTTGAGTTTGATATTCGTCCTTATGGCTACCATACGATGAACTCGTTGCGGATGGAAAAATGCTACCGCCATTGGGGCCACGATATCACAGACGAAGACACTGTGCTGGAAGCTGGCTTGGGCTTTACCTGTGATTTTGAAAAAGCGGGAGGCTTTATTGGCAAGGAAGCGGTGCTTGCGCAAAAAGCGCAGGGTCCTCTGAAAAAACGTTTTGTTGCCTTCTTATTTGATGATGCAGAGCCGCTTTGTTACCACGAAGAGCCGATTTATGCCGATGGTGTCATTGTTGGTCGGACCACGGCTGGTATGTTTGGTCATACGCTTGGGGCGACGGTAGCCATGGGCTATATCGAGTCAGAAGCGGGCGTGACAAAAGATTGGTTAGAAGCAACCAAGTTTGAAATTGAAGTGGAGTGTGTGCGTTATCAAGTGACACCTTCGCTGCGTTCTTTCTATGACCCAGCCATGGAAAATATTAAGCGCTAATGGTTGGCGCTTCTGAGAGCTGCTTGCAGCTCTTTGTTTTTTCTTTGATCGATAGAAGATCACTTAATAGACAGGAATAAATGATGGCGGCACTTATATTAGATGGTAAAGCATTAGCAAAGTACAGAGAGTCTCAATTGAAAAACGCGGTAAAGGCGCTCACCAAGGCCGGGGCGGAAGTGCCGACCTTAGCGACTATTTTAGTGGGGGGAGATCCAGCCTCTGCGACCTATGTTCAGATGAAGCAAAATGCTTGTCAGCGTGTGGGTATGGACTCGGTTAAAATTGAGATGCCAGAAGAGACTTCGACAGAGCAATTACTGGCGCAAATCCAGATATTAAACAAAGACCCTAAAATTTGCGGGATTCTATTGCAGCACCCGGTGCCAGCACAGATCGATGAAAGGGCCTGTTTTGATTCCATTGCCATTGAAAAAGATGTGGATGGCGTGACCACTCAAGGTTTTGGCTTGATGTCGATGGGCGAGTTGGCGTTTGGCTCAGCTACTCCTGCCGGTATTATGACCTTGTTGCATCATTACGATGTGCCTTTAGCTGGTAAACATGCGGTGGTAGTAGGGCGCAGTCCTATTTTAGGTAAGCCGATGGCAGCCATGCTGTTAAATGCCAATGCGACCGTCACTGTGTGTCATTCACGCACTGAAAATTTAGCGGCTCTGGTGGCTCAAGCAGACATTGTGATCGGAGCTGTGGGCCAGCCAGAATTGATTAAAGCTGAGTGGATTAAAGATGGCGCTGTGGTGGTGGACGCGGGTTATCACCCTGGTGGTATTGGTGACATAGATAAAACGGGTTTGGACGAGCGAGCGATGGCGGTAACGCCGGTGCCAGGTGGTGTGGGTCCAATGACGATTAATGCCTTGATTAGTCAAACCCTAGAGTCTGCAAGGATAGCGGCACAATAGGGTGTAACCCATTGTACTTTATCCTTCTCAGTTATTTATAGTTCTCAGCACTTTTGTGCCGAGAATCGAGCCGCTATCGCAAGATAAGCGGCTTTGTTGTTGGTTAATAAACGATTGGAAAGGCATGTGCCTTACGTTTTTGAATGTTATCGGTTACTCTTATCTGCCTTTTATAAAGGTGGTTTTTTGTTTCGCTTTGTTCCGATTTGGCGAATGATCTTAGCCGCTTGAATACGTTGCTTTGATTAGGAAAATGACTTTAAACACGGGCTAGTATGGGCTGTTATGACGAATAAAATACGCAATGATGCAGACGCTGAAAACCTAAGAATTGGCCGTCAAATACGTGATTTACGTAAAGCCAAGGGCATCACCTTGGTTGAAATGGCGGAGCGGATTCAGCGCTCTGTTGGCTATGTTAGCCAAGTTGAGCGGGGAGTGTCCGCGTTGCCAATCCCGATCCTACAGGCAATTTGCAAGGTACTGGATGTGCAAATGAGTTGGTTTTTCCATACGGATTTGGAGGCGCCTATCGAAGAAGTGAATCACATTGTGCGTGGTGACGCTCGACGTGGTTTGAACTTTGCAGGAACAGGCATTAGGGAAGAGCTGTTGTCGCCACGTCTATCAGGCCAATTACAGATGATTTTGACAACCTTTTCACCGGGCTCAGAAACGCAAGCACGGGAAAGAAAAGGTGAAGAAGGCGGTTTGTTACAAGCTGGCACGATCGAGCTTGGTATTGGCGAAAAGCGCTTCTTATTAAGTGCAGGGGACAGTTTTATTCTTACCGGAGACGAACCCCATTGGGTACGTAATCCATCAGACAGTGAAGACGCTGTGGTGGTATGGACCCTTACCGGTGGTGGTTATTAACGCCGGTTTGCTGGCTTTTTTGTCTCGCTAAGTTTTTCTTTGCGCTAAGTGTTAATAACACAAAAATAAAAGGGTCATAAACTGTGTTTATGACCCTTTTATTTAGCGAATTTTATCTATCAGCAAGGGCTTGTTCTAATTACAGCCCTTGCAGATAGCCTTTACTGATAGAAGAGATCAGTCGTCTGATTTTAAACGCTCTGAATTGGCATCGTAAGGCGGCTTACTTAGGCAGCTGATCGGGTAGTGATCACCAAGGATTTTTACCGTTAAGGATTTATCTAGGTAGTCGCTTTGGATATAGGCAAGGGCTAGGCTCTTTTGGCAGCGATGGCCGTATCCACCTGAGCTGACTTGGCCTACGGCTTTGCCATCATGGTAAATAGGTTCCATGCCATTGGCGGCATCAAGGTCTGTTGAATGGACTTCAATCAGCATCATTTTTTGTTTAATACCGGCTTCTTTTTCAATGCTAAGGGCAGCTTTACCTTCGAATTCCCCTTTGCCCATTTTTACAAAGAAACTTAAGTTGGACTCGAGAATACTAAATTCACTGTTGAGGTCGTGGCCCCACATTGAGTAGCCTTTTTCAAGGCGCATGGAGTCCATGGCTCTAAGGCCAAAGTTACCAATATTGAACGCTTTACCTGCCGCCATTAAAGCATCATAGAGGGCTGCTTGATGCTCAATAGGGTGATGCAACTCCCAGCCTAGTTCGCCGACAAAATTCATTCTGAGTGCTCTGGTGGGCACGCCTGCGACTAGAATTTCTTGTCCAGTGAACCAAGGGAAAGCGGCATTGCTCAGGTCTGTCTCGGTCAATTGTTGCAATACTTTTCGTGCGTCTGGCCCAGCTAAAACCAAAGTGCCGTATTCACGTGTGATATTGTTGAGGCCAACAGAGCCATCTTTCGGTAAGCGAGTACGCAACCAATCTTCAATAAGCAGCTCGCCAGCAGCAGGCGCCATCATGTAATAGTGCCCATTCTCTAACTTGGTAATGGAGAACTCCCAAGCAATCCCGCCATCGTTAGTTAATGGGTGCGCGAGGGCAATATTGCCTGTTTGAGTTGGGATTCGGTTAGGAGAGAACGACTCTAACCAGGCATGAGCCCCGGATCCTGAAATTTCAAATTTTGTGAATGGCGACAGATCTAATACGCCAACATGTTGCTGCACTAATTGGCACTCTGCAGCAACGGGCTCGAACCAATTGCCGCGGCGAAAACTGTGTTGTTCTTCTGCTTTACTGCCTTTAGGGGCAAACCAACTGGCACGCTCCCAGCCGAAATAGGCACCAAAGACGGCATTTTGCTCCGCTTGGCGCTGGTAGATTGGCGCTTGTTTTTGGCCGCGTTTTGCTGGACGCATGGCATATTCATTGGGAAAGCCTAACTGATATTCGTTGGCGTACACTTCGGTTCCTTTCGCCACAGTGTATTCGTGGGTTGCGTAGTCGCCAAAGCGACGGGGATCCAGCTCGAAAAGGTCCAGTTCTGGGTAGCCATCAACAATCCATTGCGCCATAAAGTGACCCGCGCCACCGCCTTGTACGATGCCGAAGTTAAAGCCGGTACAGACAAAATAATTGTCATAGCCGTGTACTGGGCCAATCAAAGGGTGACCGTCTGGTGTGTAGGTAATAGGACCATTAACGGTGGTTTTAATACCCGCATTAGCAACAATGCCAACTTGTTCCATGGCAGTACACATAATGTCTTCAATACGGTCTAGGGAAGGTTGTAATAGCTCTTGACCAAAGGCTGTTGGTACGCCGTCCACCGCCCATGGAATGCCGTCTTTTTCATACGGACCTAAGATGAAGCCTTTGCCTTCTTGGCGTAAATAATAGGACACATCTGGGTCGCGAAGCATGGGTAACATGGTGTCACGGGCTTCTAATTCTGGCACATTGTCGGTCACAACAAATTGGTGTTCCATGGAGCAAACTGGCAGTCGATGACCAATCATTTCCGCGACTTCGTTACAGCGGAAGCCGGCTGCGTTGACGATTTTACCTGCGTCAATCACACCTTTTTCTGTGGTCACTGTCCAGCGACCATTGGCCTGTTGCTCGATCGATTTTACTGGGTTATTACGCACAATAGTGGCACCCGCGGCTCGAGCGCCAGCCGCCATGGCGTTGGTGACGCTGGTTGGGTCTATGTGACCATCAGCAGGGTCCCATAGGCCGCCGACCAATCCAGTGGTATCTAGAAAAGGGAAAAGTTCTTGTAAGCGCTGATTGTCTACGATTTCTAGATCCAAGCCTGCAAGGTCAGACATGGCTGCAACTCGTTGGAATTCATCCATGCGATCTTGAGTGTGAGCGAGACGAATGGCTCCCGTTTGGTGATGGTCAACTTGCTGGCCAGTTTCTTCTTGCAAACGACTATAAAGATCAATGCTGTATTGCTGTAATTTCATGATGTTGTAGCTGTTACTGAAATGCGGCAAGTTACCCGCAGCGTGCCAGGTCGACCCTGATGTAAGCTCTAGTTTTTCCGTCAGCATAACATCGCTTAACCCCATTTTTGTTAGATGGTATAGGGTGCTTACGCCCGCAATACCACCGCCAATAATAAGAACGTCAGTTGTACTTTTCATAGTCTCTATTCTCATGTTGAGGCTCACAAATTGGAGCTTGTGTGTTGGGATAGACTGATGCTATAAAACGGTTAGCATTACTACAAACGATAAAATTTGTAATTTTAGATAAGCTAAGCTTATTTGAAGTGAGGGATTATGCAGAAAGGGTTAACCAACAATATACAGTTGAATTGGCTGCGAACATTTGAGGCAGCAGCACGCCAGTTAAGTTTCACCTTGGCGGCGGAAGAGTTGAATATGAGCCAGTCTGCTGTGAGCCAACAGATTCAACTGTTGGAGCATCATTTGGCACAAAAATTGTTTGTAAGGGCAAATCGTGCAATACAGCTGTCGGATGCTGGGCGGGCTTTTTTGCCTTTGGTGCAGGATTCCATGAGCCTATTAAATACTGGGGCCGCTCAGATTTTTAGCCCTGTTAATGCTTCTATGGTGGAAGTCAACGTTAATGAGTCTTTTGGTGTACTGTGGTTGGCCACGCACATGGCCAAATTTCATGCGATATACCCCCAAGTGACGGTTCGACAGCTAGGAACCAACTGGGAAAGTGATTTTGAGCGATCCACCACCGAGCTAGAAATTCGTTATGGCTCTGGGGATTGGTCTGGGTTCGACGCTTACCCTTTGATTACCCCCAATTTGCGCCCCTATTGCAGTACTGAAAGTGCCAAGCGCCTCCGTAACCCTGAGGACTTGGCCTGTCTACCCTTGTTGGAAGTGATTGGCGCTAAGCAAGGTTGGGACAGTTGGTTAAGTCACGTGGGGTTATCCGCTTTGCTGGATTTACCGCGGCACTATACGGACAGCCATGCTTCTGCAGTCAGTATGGCAGCAAATGGATTTGGTATTTGCTTAATGTATGACGAAATGATGCAAGAGGGGGTCTTGGCACAACAGCTGGTAGCCCCTTTTATGGACAGTATTGAGACCAAAGGCAACTACTATTTGTGCTATCGAAAAGGCTTGCCGTTATCTACGGCGTCAACTGTGTTTTGTGATTGGTTACTCAGTGAATCTTGTTTTAGCCCTCAATAGAGCTTGGATATAGTCGATATGAAAAGACGATTACCTTCGTTAAATGCATTGCGTGCTTTTGAAGTTACCGCGCGTTTGTTGAGCTTTCAGCAGGCGGCCAATGAGCTGAATGTTACTCACTCGGCGATCAGTCATCAGATAAAGAAGCTGGAACAAGACTTAGGGGCGGAGCTTTTTGTACGCATGGGGCGGCGGGTGGCGTTAACAAACCTCGGTCAGCGTTATTATCAAGATGTGCACGATGCGTTACAAATCATAGAGCACAGTACGGAGGAAAATTTTGGTGAGCCTGATCAGGGTAAATTGGTTGTGCAGTTTTATATGGGGATTGCATCAAGATGGCTGGTGCCGCGCTTGGGCTTTTTCCGACAGCAATACCCAAGCTTGAACGTTGAATTGTTTAGCACCTATTTTAGTTGGGAATTTGAAAAAAGTACCGCCGATTTAGGTGTTATTTATAGTGAAGAAAAAGATCATAATTTATCGTATCAGTATTTATTTAAAGGCAGTTTGGTACCGGTATGCAGTCCGACTTTGTTTACTAAGCAAGCTTGTTCTTCGTTAACTGAGCTATTAACTAAGCCATTGCTGCATGTTTCTGAATCCCCCAAAAATTTATCCTATTGGCTGCAGCAGCAAGGTGTGATGTCTCTCGACCAATTGGAGGTCAAAGAGGGGTATGATAACTATCAGTTGGTGTTAGAAGCCGCTATTGCTGGTCAGGGCATTGCTTTTGTCCCCGCCTTCTTCTGCTGTGGTGACATTGCAAGCGGCAAATTGGTCGTGCCATTGGAGCAGACCGTCCCCGAGATAGGATGTTGGTATCTTGTTTGTTCGGCCACCTCTAGAATCAATTCCAGAGCAAATTATTTTATAAGTTGGTTAAGTAAAATGATTGATCAAGATGTCGTATTGCAAAAATACCTGCAAGAGTAAATGCAATATATTGATGTTTTGATAAGCGTTTTATTCTGATTGTTAATGTTTTTATTTTCATTTTTAAAAGTGGTTGTTTGCTTTTCACTATGATCAAGCAGTCTTTTTTTGTTCGGCGATTTCTTTGTGTATTATGAGTTTTCATTAAAATCTATTTGTATTTTTGAAAATGACGCTTATAAAATTTGATTTATATCAATAAAAGAGACGGTTTTCTTTTTTTGCTTGTTGTTTTTTTAATCATTATTTTTCGAATTATGACGTTAAGTCATTTTTAAAATATTTGTTTTCTATTTTTTTCAAATCTTACCAATCGGTTATATTTCTCAATTTGATCAAGTGTTTATCTTGGTGCATGTGTCTTTTTTTCTTTAGTGAGACGGACTTTTTCATGAATTTCCATGCTTATTTTCTGGATGAAAAACGTACGATTTTTGTTTTCAAAGAAACTATGTAGTTTTTTGTTAGTAAAGAAAGTGTCATTCCTTCTGGATTTTTTCTACTTATTTGTTGATCTGTATGGCTTTTTTGTAGTTAAATGGCCTTTCTTTACAAAAGTAAACGGAATTTTTACAAAAGATGGACCAGCCAGTAGCTCAAAAGACGCCTATTTATAAGCGTATACAAGCCATTACCGTTTTAATTGCCTCTGTGATGATTTCTTTTGGATCATGGGGCGATACCAAAGAACTTCTTATTGAAATTTACGATAGCAGCATTAGTCACTTTACAAATAATGTAGAGTTTTCTCATCTTGAGAACGTTAAAGTCGGTGGTAATCTTGATTTTATCGAACAAACGTTTGGCATTGCGAAAGTCATAAAGTCTTCCAAAACAGTTAAAGATCTTGAATATCGTTATTACACAGATCGTAAATATTTATTGGCTGTTGCCACACAAAAATCACGTATTGTTGCTTATCAAGTTGTCAGTTTACGTCGCTCTTTTGACCCTTCGTTGCCGTTTTCTGATTTCCAATTAGGTTCTTTTTTCTACTCTGATTATTCAAATGGTTTTGACGACTCTCGATTGGATAACGCCAACATAACTTACTACATGGAAGCGCATTCCTTAGGGCGTGCAGGGTTGTTTTTGAATCAATATTTCGCCTATGTGGGGTACGGTGCCGATTATTCTGAATTGGCGGACGCGGGCGTCGCGAGCAAAAAGGCCATCGCGGCATTGGATCAGGCCATTTTAGAGTCCAATGAAAAACAGATTAAGACAAGGCTGCAAGCGCTCAGACGTGAAGTGCGCCCTAATGTTTTTGTCGTAGGAGACATTGATGCATCTACCGCTGCCGACATGCTACTCACTCGTTATGAATACGCGGTTTATTTTAAGGATCAATTATGAGAGTTTTTGTCTTTTTCGCGCTCGGTTTATTGCTAACCGCTTGTCAGAGTATTAAGGAAACTACGCCGGATTGGTGGACCTCTCCAGTAGCGGACAGTGAGCAATGGATTTACGGCGCAGGGGAAGGGTATAACCTGACTCAAGCCAATCAACAGGCGTTAGCCAATGTCGCCGGAAAATTAAAAACTGAAATCAGTTCCTCTCTTTCTCATAGAACACAAGAAACCACGCAAGCGCTGGATGAATACGCTGACCGTCAGCTTAACTCCACCGTTGCAACGGTATCGCTTAGTCATTATGAAACGATCAAAACCGCCGTGCTAGACACCAAAACCCTGACCCTTGTTCGGGTGAATCGTGCGGCTTTGGCCAAAGAGTGGTTGCGCCAGTATAACGCCACGGCCAGTGATGTTCATGCGGTGATGGCCGACACTCGAGAAAATCGATTCCAGTGGTGGTTAAAAGCCAAAGCGCTGATTCCTGATGCTCGTTCTGCTGATCAGCTGGCTGTTTTATGGTCCGGCTTGATGAATCAAGAAAAAGCATCCCATCTTGAAGATCAGCTTAGTGCGGTGATCGATAAAAGAAAGCCAAGCGTAGAGCTTAAAGGCCCTGAATCCAGCATTAATCAGGCGATTAGAGCGAGCTTGTTGGATGACGGCTTGCGTCTAGGTCGATGCCGAGTTTGTGATGTCACCATTCGCTACAGCACTCAGTTCAGTAGTGACACCTTGTTTGGGCAAAGTGTGGTCAATATGACGTTTTTAGGATCGTTAACAGATCGTGACGGCGAGGTGTCTTCAGCTCGTTGGCAGGTAAGAGCTTCTTCTGCTTCAGGTGCATCAGTGGGGAAAAAAGCCACGCTGGTGTTGGCTGTACAGAAGCTAAAAAGAGAAGGTCTATGGAAGGCCTTCGGTATGGAAACTAACTAGGTAGAGTCCTTAACTATGTTCAAGAAAAAACTTTTTGTAATGGCCAGTGTAGTAGGCGCAATGGCGCTTGCAGGTTGTACTCCAGAATTGGCGAAAACTCAATTAACATCAGCCCCTATGGCTGAGCTTGCTCCAACCAAACAGCAATTAGCGGAACAGCTCAAAGGGCAAGGCAGCAAAATTATTGTAGCGCCTGTTGAGTACAGTACGCCTGATGGTAAGTTTTTTATTGGTGAAGTCTACGATGACCTTACTCAGCGTGTGATGAAATCAGGTAACACGGTAGTTGATCGCAAGTTGGCGCTAAAACTGAAAGACGAGCTTATTGCTGCTGAGAAATCTGGCAAGTTCCGTACTAGCGGACCGTCTGTTGCTGACGTTGCTCTGATGAGCAAAATTGTTACGCTGAACAGTAGTAAAAGTTTCCATAAAGCGCGCTCTTGGGTAGATGATAAGGGTGAACGTCATCGTGTTGAAGCTTACTGCAGCTTCTCTGCGAAAGCGAAAATGTACGTTCGTGCTTATAAAATGCCTTCCATGGAGTTGATTAATACGTACGAATACGATGGTTCAGAAAGCTTCAGTTCTGAAACTAATAATTCACGTTGCCCAGTGAGCGATTCTCAACTGCGCGGTTTATACAGCGAAACATTGGCTGAAGCGGTGAAATCTGGTTCTTTTCAAACTTTGAATGACCTGGCGCCAGAAGCGTATGTTATTGAGCGTCGCGATGAAGTGGGCAAGCCAGGCGAGAGCTCTTTGTTCCGCGTGACCATCAGTAAAAAACAAGGTGCAATAGAAGGCGCAACGGTTAACTTCTACCACAAAGAAAAACAAGTGACTCCTATCACTAATGAAACCCGCATCCAAGAAGTATTAATTGGTGAAGGTGAAGTGACGAAAAACGTTGATGCGACTGGTGCTTATGTTTACGTAGGCGATGAAGAAGTCATTAATAAAATCAAGATCGGTGATGTTGCTAAATTGTCTCATGGCAAATGTGACGTGAATGAAACAGAAGTTCTTGGTTCTTGTATTAAAATTCCTGGCTTATAAGTAGGTAGAGTTAAATGAAATTATTTAAAGTTGCGTTCATTGCGGCGTCTGTCAGTGCTATGGCCGGTTGCAGCATGATTCCTGATACGTTTTCAGATTGTTCATACCCAGACTCTCCGGGTGAATCTGCACCTTCATGGATTTGCAGTCAGCCTGTTGAAGGTCTTGAGCTTCAAGCTGTAGGTTATTCTAAGAAAATGGCATCAGGCCCAGGCATGATGCGTGATGTTGCTGCGACAGAAGGTCGTGCTCGTCTAGCGGGTGAGTTCTCTACCGATGTTGCTAGTCGTATGGCTCGTGTTACCAAAGACAGTACGGTCAACGGTGAAAACACAAACTCTGACGTGTCAGAGCGAGTTCAAAAAACCTTGGCGGCGATGACATTGCAACGCGCTCGCGTTTATCGCACACAGTTTAGCCCTGCGGGTAACTTGTACTTGCTTGTTGGTCTAGATAAAGACGCTTACAACATGAATGTTGAATCTGTGGCTAAGTCGGCCATTGGTGAAGATTCTCCTGCGTTATACCAGAAGTTTTTAGCCGATGAAGCGGATAAGTCACTTGATGGCATCCAGAAAAATATGAACTGATCATCAGTTGATAAAAAAGGGGCTTCGGCCCCTTTTTTTAGGCTTGGGTTTTAGGTTTACATTTTAAGGTGTAAAAAATGAAAAAAATTTATCTTATATTACTTATGTTCGCAACCGCTTCTGCTCAGGCGCAAAGCTATGCAGAATGGAAGCAGAGTCGTCAAGAAGGCTATCAAGCCTATGCGCAAAGCTATCTGGCTCGCTATAAAGCCTATCAAGAAGAAGTGGTTAAGCAGTGGGGGGACTATGCCAAGTTGTCTAGTGCTCATGACTATATTTTGTATAAAAAAGACCTGCATCAGCGCGTGATTCTGGATTATCAGAACAATCAGATTCTGATTGAATCGTTGAATGGCAAAGATCTGGATGTAAAGCAGGTGTTGTCAGAGTTGGCTGGCACATCAGTAGGTGGTGCTTTGTCTAAGGACCCAGTGTTGCCAAACGTTAAGGTTCAGTCTGAAGCAGAAAGCTTATTGAAGACCATTGCAGGCTCCGATGATGTGGTGTCTGTGATGGCGAAGGCAAGCATAGTGCAAGGTGATGGCGACGCCACCAGTAAGCGCATTCAGCAAGTACGAATCAGTTTGCCGGCGCAAAGTGTGGTGGATCGTGCTAAGCCGTTTTTCCCAGCGGCGACCAAAATGTCAGCGGAGTTTGATGTGGATCGCAGTTTGATCTTGGCGGTAACACAAACAGAGTCTAGCTTTAATCCGTTGGCTCAGTCGCCTATTCCAGCGTTTGGTTTAATGCAGATTGTGCCGGATTCAGCGGGCAAAGATGTCAATGTGCATATCAATAAAAAGGACAAAAGTCCGGACGTAGACACCTTGTTTAAGCCGGATGAAAACATTCGTTTTGGTGCGGCGTATTTGCATATATTAGATAGTCGTTACTTGAAAGACATCAAGGATGAGAGAAGTCGTTTGTATTGCACTATCGCAGCTTATAATACAGGTGCGGGCAACGTTGCGAGTGTTTTTCACCCAGATAACAAGCGTTCGTTGAGCGCTGCTGTTGAGGTGATTAATCAGCTTTCGCCTGATGAAGTGTACCAGCAGCTGATTGCAAAACTGCCGTACCAAGAAACCAGAACCTATTTAAAAAAGGTCAGTACTGCGCTGCAACAATATCAGCAGCTTGAGTCGGCGGAAGTGGCTAAGGCGCAATCGCTTTAACCAGTGCGCCTGCGATGGCGCAGGCGTGTTGCAAAAGCAGAATACGGTATAGAGCGAAAGCCTTTCTTAAATAAGAAAGCGTGGCAGCTTATACAGTGTTCTGCTTTTTTTGTTCTGAGTGCTTTGATTTATAGCGTAAGGAAGGTGTTAGCTTGCTGGTATAGGTGAATGATGCGGCATGGCTTTGGTTCTGTGTTGTGTTATGGGTTGTGTTCTAAAGAGAGGGGTAAAAAGAATGCTCTGCTACCAAGAGGTGGTAGCAGAGTAGGTTGTTACGAGTGGTGTTATTTGCGCAGTGTATAAAGGGCTGTGTTGTATTTTGTGTCCACGCTGTAGATTGTCCAGCGTTTTACATCTGCTGTCTGTTGGGCAAATACATTCGCCAGTACGCGTCGGTTGTTGGCGCGGCCTTGTTCGGTGTCGTTTGTCGCAATTGGGTTGCTTTCGCCGTAGCCAATCGCTTTAACGCGTTTTGGCGATACTCTAAAGCTGTCGATTAACACATCGGCGATGGCTGTTGCGCGTTTTTGTGACAAGGCTTTGTTGATTGTTTCTGCACCGACGTTGTCAGTGTACCCTTCGATAATTACCTTGCTGCTTGGGTGATCTTTCAAGAAAGTAGCCAGTTTCATTACTTCTGGGTAAAACTTAGGTTTTACCACGGCTTTTCCTGAGTCGAATAAGATATTTAGATCAACGGTTAATACTTTCGATGACACTTTTGGGCAGCCATTGGTGTCAACTGCGTCCCCTAGTGGGGTGTTAGCGCAGTGGTCTCGAGCGTCGATTACGCCATCTTTATCGTGGTCGGAAAGTCCGGCTTTAATGTTGCTGTCGAAAAGGCTTTCCGCATGACTGGCACTGCTCAATAGCAATAGAAGGCTAACGGTGCATAGTGTTTTAAATGCTTTAATCATGATGAACTCCATGTAGTTCGTGTATGCGTTTAATATAACGTTGCCTCTTCCTTGAGACTATGGAAGTTATGTAGCGTTTAGTGAGATTGTAATTTTTTGTAATTTACCAGCTACCAGTATTTTCCATTGATGCCCACGGCTCAGCTTGTTCGAGGGACTCGCCTTTTTGTAGTAGTTCAATGGATATATTGTTTGGGTCCTTGACGAAAGCCATGTGTCCGTCGCGAGGTGGACGAAGAATGGTTACGCCAATGGATTGCAGTTTTTCGCAGACTTGATAAATGTTGTCGACTTCGTACGCTAGGTGGCCAAATTGGTCGCCCCCTGTATAAGTGCGATCATCCCAGTTATGGGTTAGCTCAACTTCAGGCTCTCCCGGTGCGGTTGCGTAGTAAATAAGAGAGAATTTGCCTTTTTCGCTGTCGTGTCTACGCGTCTGTACTAGACCCAATCCTTCGGTGTAAAAGGTGTGGCTTTCTTCAGGCTTGTCGGTTCTTATCATGGCGTGAAGGTAACGAATTGACATGGAAACTCCTTTAGATAATTTGTCTAACATCATGTTTCATATCTTAAATGGATCGAATGTAGATGCATACCGATACGACGAAATTTACATTATTCTTCCCAAACCCAGCGTAAAGGCTCACCAAAGTCATCGTAAATAATCTTCTTTTTCGGTTTTTTATGGGATTTAACAGGGTAAGGGGAGGCGGGTTTACTGCCTTTGCGCTGCTGAATAGCCGCTACCACATGATTAAGTGGTGTGCGTTCTTTTCTTGGCTCGCTAAAGCCCATGTGTGCCGTGTTATACTTGCCGTCAACAAGACCGGATTCACCCATATTTACTTGCTGGATTTTTCCGTTGGCCTTGATGAATTCCTCTACTAAAGAATCTATTTCGTTTCGAGTGTCTTTTTTTGTGGTCTTTGGTTTGGTCATGGCGTAACTATAAGGTGTTGAATTGCCTCTCAAGAGGTTGGTCATAATTCATTCATACTAAACGTAAGAGGTTGCTGGTGTCTATTACCAACTTGATTGTGCATGAAATACAAAAGCATGAAGGCGAACGTAAGGCGATCCTTATTGCCCGCCCGAATGAGAACCCGATTGATGGGCAAGCTGAAGCGCTATCGGAGCAAGTAACCAATTTATTCAATCGATCTGGCATGACGACAGGGCGCTTTTCAAACCCTGAAGGGAGTGAAGAAGGTTCACAATTGCCTGCGTTGCTAACTAAGCATTTTAAAGACGATGCATTCGAAGATTTTGAGGGCTTCTCAAAAAATTGTGCGGCGGAATATCTTAAATACCTTGAACCTGTTGAAGAGGCGCAAGGCGGGTTGTTGTGGTTTAACCATTATGAGCTTCATGATACGCACTTTTTATACATTGTGATGTTGAAGCGTAAGCAGGGTATTGGCTTGGGGGCGGATCTTAGTCTTTCTCAAGTTGAGCAGATTGAGATGGAAAAGCTGCACATGGCGCTGCGAATCAATCTTAATGCTTGGCGTGCTGGTGATGAAGGGCGTTATATCGCGTTTCGTTTTGGTCGTGCGCCTAAGCCAGAAAGTGAGTACTTTACTCAGTTTATTGGTTGTGATGAGCCAAAAGTGGCGGCAAAAGAGACTCGTAAGCTAGTAGATTTGACCTCCGCGTTTTGTCAATCAGAGGGGATTTCGACTAAGCAAGCGAACGAGTTTAAGAAAGTGGTATCTGAGCATTGCCAGTCTAAGGCGGAAGAGCGTGAGCCGCTTGAGATAAAGCAAATTGCCAATGAAGTTGAGTCGCGTTTCTCTGTGGAGCAAGCGAATAAATTTCTGGAAATCGCCGAATCTGACAGCTTTCAGATGGAGAAAGAGATTTTTGTAGAAAAGGCGGCGTTGAAGAAGCTGACGCGCCTTTCTGGGAGTTCTCGTGCGCTAACGCTAAGTTTTAACAGCGATTTGTTGGGTGAGTCGATTGTGTTTAATGCTGATACTGGCACTTTGACGATCAGCGATTTGCCAAAAAGCCTGCTTAAACAGTTGCAGGCGCTTTAACGTCAGGAACTTGTATGACAAGGCCTTTATTTTTAAAGGCCTTGGTTGTCTAGCGCTTTTATTCGCTAAGTCCTAGCAAGGTTTCGAGCTCCTGCATGGTCTTAAAGCAAGCGTCAGCACCAGCATTGCGTTGCAGTTGTGCGTCGAGTGTTTCGCTAAAGGCGAGTACCCGCATGCCGGCGGCTTTGCCTGCAGTAATCCCTGCAACCGAGTCTTCAATCACTAAGCAGTCTTCTGGGGCGATATTTAATGCGGCAGCCGCTTTGAGGTAAAGGTCTGGTGCTGGTTTCCCGTTGGCCACATCTTCTACGCAAAAACGAACCGAAAACCTTTCTTCGAGCTGAATCTTGTTAAGCTTAAAGTTCATTTCTTTACGGCGTGCATTCGTTGCCATCGCAATAGGGACTGTGATCTTACTAAGCAGCTCGCGCACCCCTTTGATCGGTTCTAAATGTTCGTCTATCGTGGCGTGAAATAGCGTTCGATAATCCGCGTCAAAGCTCTCGGGTAAGGCTTTGCCTAATAAAGCTTCTGCGGTTTTTAGGTTTTCTTTGTTGGTAAAGCCGGTAAAACGCTCGTGTAGTAATTTATCGTCAATGTGCAAGCCTTGTTGCTGCAGCATGGAGCGCATGATCTCGTTAGAAATATTTTCTGTGTCGACAATGACACCATCGCAATCGAAGAGTATTGCTTTGTAAGAGTAAGACATAGAGAAAGTACTTCGTTATGAGTGAGTCACGATAATAACGAATTTAGAGGGGGAAACGGAAGGGAGGGATTTATTGTTTTTCTCCCCTTTCAAAAGTTCAATTGCGCTATACTATGTCTCGATAACGCAAGGCATAGGCAAGAGTTGTGTGATTGCTTCTTTCTATTAATGCGTTGCTGGAGTGTGTGAAACGGCTTTGCGAGTAGGCGCTAGCATTTTCTTAACATAGGTCGCAGCGGCTTTGGCGTGGCGAACCCACTTTTCACGACGGGCACGGCGTTCAGCGCTTCGATCTTCTAGGCCCCAGCGTTTTAATAATGCATCATATTGTTCTTGAGAGTCCATAGTGTTCTCCTTGGTGTTACAGTGAATTTTTAAAAATGTTGTTTTATTACAACATTTTCAATATTAGATACGATGCGTTGCCAATACAAACGATCGTTTTTCATGAATTAGGTTATTTTTTTTCACCTTTTTCGTTATGTAGGAAATCATGGCATATCAGTTACTAGAGAGTTTTTCAAAAAGTTGGATTTTTAAGCGAGAAGATCCAAAAGTAGAACCAGAAGATCTGACGCAAATTCATTTGTTGGATGAGGCGCGAGCGGCCAGTGTGTGGCGAGATTATATTAGTGAAGCGCACATTCACCCAGACCACTTTGATGATAATGATTGGGCTAAGAAAAGTGCCGTGGCTCAGATTAAATGGGAGCCTATTTGGGAATCTGATGATCCGGCGTTGCCTGAATTACTGCTCGACCATGTGGCGCCGTGGGGAGAGGATACGTTAGTTTTCTTCTGTTGCCATAATGAACTGGTTTTTGAAATGACTTGGTCTGTGTTTAAGCGCACCTGGAAGGCGTTTTTGTTTCTTGATAACGGCCCTGTGCTGGTGGCTAAGAAGAAAAAACAAGCGGTGCAGTTTCATTCAAGTGGTATGGCTTCTTTGCTGAATCGCGGGTAATTTCGTTTCGTCTATAAAGACAAATCTTCAAGAGTAAAGCCCATGATGCTTGAATTTGAAGGTTTGTCTTTTTTTATGGCTGCTGCTTTGTTTTAGGCATCAGTATTGCCGCGTTTTCGACTGGCAAGGCAGTGTTGATTGAAGCGCTGATAATAGTGAAGCAGGTGTTTGCTTTGTTTTTCATGACCGAGGGTGTCGAGCAATAAGGCAACCACTTCAGCGGTGGCAAATTGCATGTCGTGGCCTGAATGTCGAACTAAAAATGAGCGCTGCGCCTGACTGTTGATTTCGAAGTGAGGGATGTCTTTAAGCCATTCGCTTTGGTGAAACATCTTGCTGGCCTGTTTCCAAGTTCCATCGAGAATAATAAAGGTGTGATTGTGTTGATTCTCTGAGGTTGGCAGTGGCAGTGTTCTGGTGGTTCTGCCTTGCTGTTGGGCGGTTTCGGTATTGGGGAAAAGTAACGTGCATTGCCCCTTTTTTGCTTCTAGCAGCTTGCTGAGTTCTTCGTCTGGCTGCGTTCTGTCCCATAAAAAAGCGCGCGTGTTCTCGGGATAGAGGTCAGCGATCAGGCGACCGCTATTGGTCGGTTTGTATATCTCATCGCGATGGAATAGCAAGATGAAATCGACAGCGGCTTGGCGTGGCTCGCGGTAGGCGCAAAAACAAGCAAATTCAGCCATCATGCAAGAAGGGCAGCGCACAGCATTGGCACCACGAGCGATAAAAGGTCGTTGGGCCCTTGAGCGGCATTTGGTGCGCAGCAGATCGACACTGTGGAGTGGGTGTTTGTGGTCCATAAAAACCAAGTAGATCAAGTTTTTGGAAGCGAACGCACATTGGTTGGTTTTTGTCCGCCCAGGTGTCGCTGATATTAGGGGGTCGTATCATACCTGAGGTGTGATTCTTTACCACTTTTAAACGGCGAAAAAACCATTTTTTCGGTGTCTTTTTGAAACTCTGACTAAAACTATGCAAATATCAAGGAATCAAAGCTAAAGCGCTTCTGGGCTTCTGTTCGTGAGCATCTTTGCAGGCTAAGGTTGGCATATCAATATGGCATGAGTAATCTATGAGTCGTTATATCTCTCCTGTGCTTTATATCCTATTAATGTTAGTTGGGTGCGCAGCGTTTATTTCTATTGCAGGTGTTAGGGTTGGGTTGTTTGAACCTCTGACTGGTTTTTCCCTGCTAAGGCAGAGTGTATTTGCCGCATTAATCTTATCTGCGTTAGCGGCGCTTTCTATGTTCGCTTGCCGTAAAGAATGCAATGTCTCTAGCCAACGTTTTTTTGGTTTGGTGTTGATTGTCTCTCTCGTTTACAGCTTTATGTGGATTGTTTTTTATGCCGAACGTTGCAACTTACCTGATATTAATGACATCACCACGGACACTGTGACACCGCCTGCGTTTTTGAATGTGAACTTTCTTCGCAAGTCGAATGAGAATGGTCTGAGTTACAACCCTAAATGGGGGCCTATTCAAAAGGCGCATTATCCTGGGGTTAAGCCGATTACAACGACAAAAAGTATTGATGTGGCGTATCAAAAAGCGCTGGACTTGGTAAAAGAAAGAGGGTGGCAGCTTAATGCTTTTTATCCTGAAGTCGGCATCATAGAGGCGACCGCCAGAACGCCAATTTTTGGTTTCAGAGACGATGTGGTTATTCGTGTTGCAGAAGTCGATGGTGAGGTTCGTGTTGATATGCGTTCTTGCTCTCGAGTAGGGTCAGGCGATTTTGGTATGAATGCACGCCGTATCGAGCATTACATGGCGGATCTGAATGCCAACCTTAATGGCAGACCTATGGATAGAGTGCATTACCTAAAATAGCGCTCGTCTTAAAAATCAGGACGCGATAAACTCGATGTACCTTTCTTGTACAGAGGACGTCTTGTGAGCCTGCGCCAAACTCAAAAAGCCAATACCCGTTCTGCCATAAAGCGGGTCGCGAAACATGCCTTTTTAACCAAAGGCATTGAGGCAACAAGCACACGCTTCCTTAGTGAGCAGGCTGGCATTGCAGTCGGAACCCTCTTTGTTCATTTCCCCGATAAACTTTCCCTTGTAAAAGACATCTTCTTTGATGAGATGGACGCGGCGCTTAGAGAAGCCGCCGACGCTCAAAGCGCATGCCAATCTCCTTCTGATTACTTGCTTCAAATGGCCGATGTGCTGTTTTCTTTTTATGATAAATACGCCGAGTTTGCGCGCCTTGTGCTGTTTGACAGTCTTGCTCATGGTGGTTTTCATGCAAAACAGATGGACGTTATTGTAGAAGGGGTGGCAGGTCGCTTTAAACAGGTGGGTGTGGACGACAATACCGCGGCGATTTTTGCTGAAAACATGGCGGCAAATTACTTCATGGTATTGTTAAAAGGCATTCCTAGTGGTGTTCTTGGGCGAGCGGCCATCGATCATTTGGGTAAGCTCAATTTGCCTTTTGATGTTTCTTATAAAAATGCCTTGAAGAAAGGCCATTAACCAAGCTTGCCATTAAATTGTGATTGCATGCGACTTTATGTGAGGTCATTGGCCTTGCGATAAGGTCCTTGGTAATCAAATAGTCTCTCGGTAATTTGCCAGTGGTGCTTTTGTTTTTTGGCAATGACAAAATCGGGCGTCGGCAAATAGGGTTCGAATTTTAACGCGTCATTGGCGTGCTCAAACTCAATAGGGTGCGTGCTGTTGGCGACGCGGCGTCCAAACTCTTGGTTAAATTTCTGTTTTGACTTTTTCTGTTTGAAATAAAAACTTTCGCTTAGCGTTGTGCCGTCTTCGTCATGGTAAGTGACCTTGATGCTGTCATCATCTGGTTGGCTTGCTAAGGTGATGCCGGAGCAACGAAGAACCTTGTTGTTTTTCAGGTTCAGCGCATTTCTCAGTTGATCATCGGGGTCAATCAGTTTCTCTGTACAATGTTGGCATTGGCGTGCCGCAATGTCGTTTTCTTCGTTGCAATGTGGGCAACGCTTGAAGCAAAAACGGTAGTCGCATTGTTCTTCGCCATGGGGTGTTTCCATAAGGCCGTGGCAGCGTCGCCCAAAATGCTCAATAACGTTTCCTTCGCTGTCTTTTCTTCCCCAAAAAGTATTGGCAAAGTCGCATTCAGGGCAATGTACTAGTACGGGAACAGAATCTTTTGTGGGCTTTTTCTCACCCACTTCGGGTTGAAAAATGTCGTAACCATTGTTGGTGTAGTCGAGCACTAAACAATCTTTTTTGCCTGGGCTTAGGCGCAGTCCGCGGCCCACAATTTGTTGAAACAAACTGATTGACTGGGTGGGGCGAAGGATGGCAATAACGTCCACGTGCGGGGCGTCAAACCCTGTAGTTAATACTGATACATTGACCAGGTATTTGAGCTTTTTGTCTTTAAATGTCTGAATGAGCCGATCGCGTTCTTTGTTGTGCGTTTGACCTGTAATGAGCGCAGATTCAGAGTCGGGTAAATAAGAGATGATCTCTTTTGCGTGATCAATGGTGGACGCAAAGATCATCACGCCTTGGCGTTGCTCGCTCAGCTGAATGATTTGTTCTGTCACTGCGCGGGTAACTCTGGGGTGTTTATGGATCAGCTCATTGAGTGCGATTGCATCCGTGTCTTGCTCGCCATCTAGGCTTTCTGTTAGTTGGCTGAAATCATAATGAGCAACGGCCGCATCATAATGTATGGGTGGGGTAAGGTAGCCGTTTTTTACCATGTGTCTTAGCGGCAATTCAAAAATGCATTTTTTGAAAAAACACGCATTGCTAGGGCGTGCAAAGCCATAATAATGGTGTTGGTAAATCCAGCCGCTGCCAAGGCGATAAGGCGTTGCGGTGAGGCCAAGGATTTTGGTGTTTGGATTGAGTGACAAAAAATGTTGGATGGTTTTTTGATATTGACTGCCGGGCGTCATATCGATGCGGTGGCATTCGTCGATGATGATTAAGCTGGCTGCTTGTGTGAAATCGTCTAGGTTGGCGGCGAGTGACTGGATGCTGGCGAAAGTGGTTTTTTCGCCGCTGTTTTTTTGATTTAAACCAGCCGAATACAAACCTGCTTGGTGGCCGGTGGCTAAGAATTTTCCATGATTCTGTTCGACGAGTTCTTTGACATGCGCTAGGCAGATTACGTGCCCTTTTGCTAGGCGACTAAGCTCTGCGATGACCAGACTTTTGCCTGCGCCTGTGGGGAGCACAACCACGGCTGGGTCATTGCTTTGGCGAAAGTGGTTTAGAGTCGCCTCGACGGCTTGGGTTTGGTAGTCGCGTAAGACAAAAGCTTGGGTCATTATTGAACGCTGCATGCAAAGATAAAATTAGTGTGTCGTTTCGCACGCTACAGTATCATAAACGGCTTGGCAATAATGCCGCTTAGGACGTGAACTTTCCCTCTATGATCTTTGATGATGTGATAAATAACCCTTTACCTGATGATTTGCCAGAAGCGCTTCTGCCTGCGTTTAGTCGCCTCGAACCCTTTGCTTTATTGTTGAAAGATTTGCATACCAAAGGGTGGAGTATTCAGGACGATTTTTTCTCCGACGCGTTTACCGATAAATTGATGGAAGAGGTCCGAGGTATTCAAAATGAGTCCATGTTGCAGGCCGGTGTTGGTCGAAAGCAGGACCATCAGGTGGTGCTGGATGCGCGGCGAGATTACATCAAGTGGATTGATCCGATTAACGAAACACGTAAGACGTTTTTGGATGAAATGGAAGCGCTGAGAGTGGTGTTAAATCGACAGTTTTTCTTGGGTTTGTTTGATTTTGAAGCTCACTTTGCGCGTTATGAGGAAGGGGCGTTTTATGAAAAACATATGGACGCTTTTAAAGGTCAAAGTAATCGCATTCTTTCGACTGTGCTGTACTTAAACGAGGATTGGCAGGAAGACGATGGTGGCGAGTTGGTTATATACGATGAGCATGATGTTGACCGTGAACTGGGGTGTTTTTTGCCTAAAAAAGGCCGTTTGGCGGTGTTTTTAAGCGAAGATTTTTATCATGAAGTGAAAGTGGCAAAGCGCACGCGTCACAGTATTGCCGGTTGGTTTCGAGTGAATAACACCACAGCCAAAACGCTGGACCCTGATCAGTAACTATGGAGTTGATTTAACTGCCTCACAGGCTCGAAATTTTGTCAGAAAATCTCTATAATGCGCGCCTTGTTTAATTGCTCTGGTTTTACGTTCCAGACCGCATAGGAGATAGAAAGTGTCTAAAGTTGTTGTTTGTGCCCTTTATAAGTTTGTTGAGCTTCCTCAGTTTGAATCCCTGCGTGAGCCGTTGCAGTCTGTTTTAGAAGAAAATGGCATTCGCGGAACCTTGTTGCTGGCAAGTGAAGGAATAAACGGTACTGTGGCTGGGTCTCGAGAAGGCATTGATACCATGTTGGCGTGGTTGGATCAGCAGCCAGGTTTGGACAATATCGTGAGCAAAGAGTCTTATGACGAAGACATGCCTTTCTATCGAACTAAGGTAAAATTGAAAAAAGAAATCGTCACCATGGGGGTAGAAGGAATCGACCCGAAACGTGTGGTGGGGAGCTATGTAAAACCAAGCGAATGGAATGCATTGATTTCTGATCCAGACGTGGTCTTAGTGGACACTCGTAATGATTACGAAGTGCAGATCGGTACATTTAAGAACGCAGTTAACCCAAAAACAGAGACTTTCCGTGAATTTCCTGAGTACGTGAAAGAAAACATGGACCCGAAGAAGCAGAAAAAAGTGGCGATGTTTTGTACTGGCGGAATTCGTTGTGAAAAATCCACCGCTTACATGTTAGAGCAAGGCTTCGAAGAGGTGTATCACCTTGAAGGTGGCATCTTAAAATACTTGGAAGAAGTGCCAAAAGAAGAAACCATGTGGGAAGGCGAGTGCTTTGTTTTCGATAATCGTGTTTCTGTTAATCACGACCTTGAAAAAGGCGACTATGATCAATGCCATGCTTGTCGTATGCCGATCACCGAAGAAGAGAAACAAGATGAGCGCTATCAGCAAGGCGTGAGTTGTGTGCATTGCTTTGATAAATTCACCGATGAGCAGCGCCAGCGTTTTGTAGAGCGTGAGCGTCAGGTGCAATTGGCGCGATCTCGCGGCGAAGAGCATATTGGGGCGGAGGTTTCGGAGGCGGTTGAAAAGCATCGCTTAGAAAAAGCCCTGGAAAAAGAGCGCCAGCGTAAGATTCGCGAACAAAGAAGCCAGTCGTAAGCCGCTATGAATTTCGCTCAGCCAGCCTGAGCGAAATATAAACTATTGATCTAAATCGCGATTTTTTCGCTTTCTCGTGTCCTTCTCGGCGCCATCCTTTGCGATGAATGGTTCCGAAATGCGTCGGACTGCCGTACAATGAAAAATCGCTTTTTATTAGCCAGTATCTATCATGAGTTATCAAGTTTTAGCACGCAAATGGCGGCCACAAACATTCCTTGAAATGGCAGGGCAAGACCATGTATTACAAGCCTTGGTCAATGCGCTTCGCCAGCAACGTTTGCATCATGCTTATTTGTTCAGTGGTACGCGTGGGGTGGGGAAAACAACCATCGCCCGTATCTTTGCAAAATGCCTAAACTGCGAAACCAATGGCATCTCTCCTGAACCTTGCGGGCATTGCGACAGCTGTGTCGAAATCGCCGAAGGTCGCTTTATCGATTTGATTGAGGTCGATGCGGCTTCTCGAACGAAAGTGGAAGATACCCGAGAATTACTAGAAAACGTTCAATATGCGCCCACTCGCGGACGTTTTAAAGTCTATCTAATAGACGAAGTTCATATGCTATCGACGCACTCTTTCAACGCATTATTGAAAACATTGGAAGAGCCTCCAGCACACGTGAAATTTTTGCTCGCAACGACGGACCCGCAGAAATTGCCGGTGACCATTTTGTCTCGTTGTTTGCAGTTCAATCTTAAAAACATGACACCCCAGCGCGTGGTGGGCTATTTACAAACCGTCTTGACGACCGAGCAGGTGTCTTATGATCAACCTGCATTGTGGCAAATAGGTCAAGCCGCCAATGGCAGTATGCGTGATGCGTTAAGTCTGACGGATCAAGCCATCGCGTTTGGTAATGGCACTATCTCTGAGACGGGCGTCACCGCCATGTTGGGCTTAGTAAATCAAGCGCAAATTCTGGATCTATTAGAGAGTGTGGCGAGTAAAAACGCCGCACAAGTGTTGCAAAAAATAGACGCTCTAGCGGACTATCAGCCAGACTTTACCGCCATCTGTGGCAGTTTATTAGACACCTTGCATCGTGTTGCTGTGGAGCAGCAAGTGCCGGGGGCATTGCTGGACCAGCTAGGCGACTTGGCGCGTATTCAGCAGATTGCCGCAACAGTAAGCTCTGAAGAAATTCAGTTGATGTATCAAAGTTTGTTGATTGGTCGCCGAGATTTGCATTTATCTCATACGGCGCGTTCCGGCTTTGAAATGCTGATGTTGCGACTGATTGCCTTTCGTCCTGCACCGCCGATGACGGTGTCTTATGAGGCGCCGCCACGGCCTGTTGCACCATCGGGCGGTCAGCCTGAAACGCCAGCGTTAGCGCCTCATCCTGCAAAGCCCCATCCTGTAGAGCCTGCGCCTTCTGATTCGTCGTCTGTAAAGATGCCCCAAGAGGATGTGTCAGTAACCTCATCAGAAGAAGCGGAGTCGGCATCATTAAACACGGCGTCGGACATTGCTGAGGCGGTTGTGAATGACGTGGTCGGCAGTGCGGCTGAGCCTTTGCCTGAAGCAGAGCGCCCGCCGTGGGAAGAAGCACCGGCTCAGCCTGAAGTAGCAGACGCCGCGGCCGAAGAGCCGCCATTAGAAGCCTCTTCTGTGAGCGCAGAAAACACTGCTGAAGTGCCTGCTGCTGTTGAAAACAGTCCAGTGACACCACATAAAGAACCTAAAGCACTAAGTTCTGTTGATGAGGCACCTCAAATAGCAGAGGTTGAGCCTGTTGTGGCTAAGGCCGCTCCTGTGTATTCGCCTTCTGTGGAAGAGTACGCAGAAGATGAAGACGAGGAAGAGGACGAAGAAGAAGCGGAAGAGCGTGCCATTGCGGATGTTTCTGACCCCTTCAATCCGGCCGCCGACCTGGTTCAGGCGCTCGGCGCAGATTCTGTTGCCGTAGAAGCAGAACCTGTAGTCGAAGAAGCTAATACGCCAAAAGCAGCCGATACGGTGGCTCAGCCGGCGTTAGGTATGCCATTGCCAGAGATGCATCATTTTAGTGAGCTAACCATGAAACTTTGGTGGTTGGTTGCGCCAAGGTTGCCGTTAACGGGCTTGGTACAGAACATTTTGATGAACTCCAGTTTGATTTCTGCCACTGAGCAGGGGGTTAAGCTGGAAGTGCCTTTAGAATATGGGCACATGTTAAACCAAACGCGATACGAGCAAATTCAAGGTGCGCTAAGCGACTTTTTTGGGCAAAGCGTGCCCTTGATTATTGATACGGTTGAAGACACCAGTGGTGTTACTGCGGAAGAATTTGCCGCCAGCAAGCGAGCTGAAGCGCTGCAAGTCGCAATCGATCATTTGAATTCACACCCAGTGGTTCAAGCCCTCGCCAGTACGATGGGTGCGCAACTGGTTTATGATACTGTTAAAGTTAAAGCTTAATTGGAGAGAGTTATGTTTAAAGGTGGAATGGGCAACATGATGCGCCAAGCGCAGAAAATGCAGGAAAACGTGCAGAAAGCGCAAGAAGAAGTGGCGAATATGGAAGTAGAAGGCCAGTCTGGTGCAGGCCTTGTTAAAATCGTCATGACAGGTCGTCATGATGTAAAACGTGTTTCTATCGATGACTCTTTGTTTGAAGACGATAAAGACATGCTTGAAGATCTTATTGCTGCGGCGGTAAACGACGCGGTGCGCAATATTGAAGTAAGCCAGAAAGAAAAAATGGATGCGGCAACTGCAGGCATGTCTCTACCACCTGGTTTTAAAATGCCTTTCTAGGAGCCCGGCTTGTTTAGTCCCTTAATTAAAGAGCTTATCGAGTCATTACGTTGCCTTCCTGGTGTTGGCCCAAAGTCAGCACAGAAGATGGCGCTGTATCTTCTGGAGCGAGAGCATAAAGGGGCGGACAGACTGGCAAATGCACTGCGTGAAGCGTTGGATAAGGTCGGCCGCTGTTCTAGTTGCCGAACCTTAACGGAAGAAACGGAGTGCAGCATCTGCGCGGACACAGAACGTGATCCTACGCATTTATGCATTGTTGAAACCCCAGCAGACGTGCTTGCCATTGAATCGGCAGGGACGTTTGATGGGCGTTATTTTGTACTATTAGGTCACCTTTCCCCGATTGATGGTATTGGCCCAGAAGAATTAGGCTTAGATCATTTAGAAAATTTAGTGGTTCATAATCGAGTCGAAGAAGCGATTATTGCAACAAACTCAACGGTTGAAGGCGAAGCGACGTGTCATTATATCGCTGAGAAATTAAAATCCAAAAACATCAACGTCAGTCGTATTGCTCATGGTGTTCCCATGGGTGGTGAGCTGGAATACGTAGATGGCAACACTCTGGCGTTAGCGCTAGAGGGTCGGAAAACACTCTAGAATGGAAAACCAAGATCAAGCTCTGAATATTGTATGGGTAGCGGACAATGACTCGTTAGCAAGTTGGTGTGAATACTGGGCTGAATTGCCCGTCATCGCGGTTGATACTGAGTTTATTCGTCGTACAACGTACTTTCCTATTACTGGTTTGATCCAAATCAGCGAAGGGGAAAAAGCGGTGTTGATTGACCCGCTGGCGATTGATCAATGGGAACCTTTGCGTGCCTTGCTAGTCAACCCGTCTGTGATGAAGGTGTTTCATGCTTGTTCAGAAGACTTGGATGTATTTGAGCGTTTATTGGGTGTGTTGCCGACGCCATTCTACGACACGCAAATCGGCGAAGCGTATGCCGGTGCGCAGTGGTCATTAAGCTATGTGAAGCTGGTGGCAACCTATTTAAATATCGAAGTCGCGAAAGACGAAACGCGTTCTGATTGGACACAGCGTCCATTGACCGACGCGCAAAAACGTTACGCGGCATTGGATGTGGTGTACCTTGCTCAGCTTTACCCAATGCAAGTGGCGAAGCTTGAAGAGAAAAACATGCTTAGCTGGGCATTAGAAGATTGCGAATCTCTAACCTGGCAGCATCAAATGAACGCCGACCCAGAACAAAACTGGGCGGGGATTAAAACGGCGTGGCGTTTGTCGCCTGCTGGGTTGACCTTGTTGCGTTTGTTGTTTATTTGGCGTGATGAGCAAGCGCGCAAAGAGAACGTGCCTAAAGGTCAGGTGTTAAAAGACAGAACCTTATGGGCGCTGGGAAAAACATTGCCTGATTACCACAAGGCGATTGCAGAAACAGAAGAGCTCACGGGTAAGCAGCATCGATTGTACGGTGATGAAATTTTAAAAACCGTTGCTTTGGTGAAAGGACTTTCTAAAGACGAATTGCAGTTGCCTTTACCGGCGCCTTTGCCATCGCAGGCAGGGGAGCTGACAAAGGCGATAAAAGCCTATATTCGTGAGCGCGCTCAAGAATTAGACATAGCGCCAGAAGCTATGTTGAAACGTAAATTGTTGGAACCATTGGTGCAGCATTTGTACGATGGCTCTACGATTGACTGGCAAAATCCAGCGATGACTGGGTGGCGTCGTGACACCATTATTGAGCCCGTGCTTGAGCGTTTTAAAAAAGACGCGACCGAGCAATAAGAAAATAGAGCATTGAGAATAGTATGAAACAGCATTTAATTGTCGAAGTTTTTCGCTCGTCTAAGCATGATGGGATGTACTTGTACGTGAAAAAAAGCGTGGGTTTGAAGGACATTCCAGAAGCGTTAATGACGCGCTTTGGTTCCGGTGTTAGTGCCATGACTATGTTGTTAACAAAAGATCAAAAATTGGCTCGTGCGGACACGGACAAAGTCATTCAAGGCATTCAGGAAAAGGGATTTTACCTACAACTTCCTCCGGCGAAAGATGAGTATTTATTAGATCTTTATAAAACGCCAACCGAGGCCGTTTACTGATTATGATTGCTAAGCGTTACGAACCGTTTTGGAAAACCACCGCGATGAAGCAATTGAGCGCCCCTGAGTGGGAGTCCATTTGTGATGGTTGTGGAAAGTGTTGCCTGCAAAAGTTAGAAGATGAAGAAACAGATAACGTCTTTTATACCAATCTTGCGTGTGAGCAACTTAACATTGGCGCGTGCCAGTGTAAGGTGTATGAAACGCGCCAAGATAAGGTGGCTTCTTGCATCACGTTAACGGCGGACCAAGTAGAAACGTTTGATTGGTTGCCAGATACCTGCAGTTATCGAGTGTTGCATGAAACTGGCGATTTGCCCAATTGGCACCCCTTGGTGACCGGCAGTAATAAAGAAATGCTGCGCCAAGGATTAAGTGTTCGACATTATGCGGTGAGTGAAAACAGCGTCGCAGAAGAAGATTGGGAGACACATATCATCAAGTGGGTGCATGGCATGCCAGAACCCTATGACTTCGGCTGATGTAGCATGGACAGCATGACTCAGCCTTTATAATCTTAAGAGGTGATCGCAAGTGAAACAGTTAAAGATAAGTGCCGTACTTTGTTTTGTTTTTCTTTCCTTGTGGTCATCATTGGGTCAAGCTGATACCCAGTTTCGTATTATCGTTGATGCGTCTGGCAGCATGCAAAGCAATGACCCAGACCATATTACTTCAGAGGCCTTGCGCCTTCTTGCTGACTTATCCCCTGAGAATAAAGCCACATTAGGGGTTTGGTTGTTTGGCGAGCAGCCCAGAGTGCTTTTCCCAGAAACGTTAGTGAACAGTGCTTCGAAAGCAAAGCTTGCAAGCTATGTGACGAATTACCCCACCCAAGACGTCAAAACAGATTTAGAATCTATTCTTGCTATGTTGCTTAAAACCCCTGATGTCGCAGGCTTGTCGCCTGGTTATCGCCGTGATTGGATTTTAGTGACCGATGGCATGGTGGACATCAGTCGTGACGAGTCGGTGAATGACGCTTCTCGACAACGCATCTGGCAAGACCTCACGCAACAGTTAGAAGCGAAGGGGATTCACCTCCACACCATTTCTTTAACGGATTATACAGACAAGGCGCTACTCGACCATTTGTCATATCGAACCAACGCCACCCATACCGATGTGGCCGTGCCAGAAGATCTATTAGACACCTTTGATCAGATTTTCAGTCAGGCGGCTCCGGCAGAAGAGTTGCCATTAACGCAAGGCGGCTTTGATGTGGATGCAAGTGTCAAAGAAATGACCATTGAAGTGCTTCATGAAACCGGTAGATTGCCCAAATTGGTACAGCCTAATGGGGCGACTATGCCGTTATTGAGCCGTCCGGGCGTGTATGTATCGGATGCGCCGCACTACACCGTCTTCACCGTGACAAACCCGAGTGTGGGGCATTGGCAGTTAGACAATGTTAACCCTGAGCGCAGCCATGTGCGCGTGGTTTCTGATTGGGTTGCTAAAGCCACGACGATTCCTGCTTTGGTGTTTACCCAAGAAGCCATTGATTCGAGTGTGGCACTTTTTCAATATGGACAAGCGCTAACCACGCCTGATCAATTATCGAATATTAAGGTCAAGCAGACGCTCACACGAGTGGCTGGCGGACGTAAAATGTCGGTATTAAGTTGGGAAATGACTCCAGTTGGCGCTGAGTTCAAAAGTCGTATCGATGGCATAGTGCAGCCAGGACTTTATGAATTAACCAGCGTAATTCAAGGCGAATCAGCGGCCCGAGAAATTCGCCAATACATCACGGTGCAACCGGCGGTGAGTTTTCAGGCTAAGAATGATGGGGCGAATCTGGTGACGTTTTCCGCCAGTGCGAGCAACGCCAAACTGGACGCCTCACAGTCGAGTATGACGCTGCAGTTAACCTATGCAGATGGTGCTCAGCAGCGAGAGCAAATGCCGTTTATTAGTGAAGGGTACTGGGAAAAAATCGTGCCTATTGGCGCAGACAGTTTTGCTAAGGTAAAAGCCACCTTGGTGGGCGTGACTGACGCTGGTCGCCCGTTGCAATACACGACACCGACTTGGACGATCGAACGCCAAGGCGATGGGGATGTGATGATCCAAAAAGGGGATTTGACGGCGACACAGGTTCAGCAAGACGACGATTCAAGTTTGTCCAGCAGTCAGCAAGTGGCCGCATTGGCGGTGCCGCCGAGTATTGATGTGGTGGGAGGTGGTTCGTTCGATGAAAGCGCGGCGCCTGCTGCGACGGTCGTTCCTAAAGCGAATCAAAGTGTGGTGGCGCAAGTCTCGCAAGAAATGAAGTCGGTGACGCAGGCCAGTTGGTTTATTTATGCGCTGATTGCGGCGGTGGCTTTTGTTCTTATTGTATTGGTGTTTGTGTTTTCTCGGTCTTCGAAGTCCAAAGGCCGTTATCAGAGTGAAGAATCAGACGATGTGTGAGTTATTAGGTATGAGTGCCAATGTCCCGACGGACATTTGTTTTAGTTTTTCAGGGTTGCGAGCGCGTGGCGGTCGTACTGGTCCCCATCGAGATGGTTGGGGGATGGCGATGTATCGCGATGGTCATGTGTGGGCGATGCACGATCCGCGCCCGAGCAGCGATTCAGATTTGGCCGAAGTGATGAGCAAAACCTCGTTAAAATGTGACATTGTGATCAGTCATATTCGTCAAGCCAATGTGGGGGCTGTGAGTCTGCCGAACACTCATCCGTTTAGTCGTATTCTCTGGGGCAAAACCTGGACCTATGCGCACAATGGTCAGCTTGAAGGGTCTGAGAAATTGCCGGTTGGCATTCATCAGCCGCTGGGTAATACCGATTCAGAACGTGCTTTTTGTTGGATTATAGAGCAGTTGTCGGTGCGTTTTGGAGAGCAAGAGCCTGCGTTGCCTATTTTGGCGGATGCCATCACTGAGCTGGCGCTGCAGATGAAGGAAAAAGGCGTCTTTAATATGATGCTGTCCGATGGCGCTGTGCTGTTTTGCTTTTGTACGACTAAGTTGCATTGGATCGTGAGACGCGCGCCCTTTAAAAAAGCCACCTTGTCAGACGAAGATGTCAGCGTGAACTTTCAAGAAGTGACGACGGACAAAGATGTGGTGACTGTGATCGCGACACAACCTCTCACCCATGATGAAGAGTGGGCGCAAATGGTGCCTGGGGAGTTGTGTGCTTTCCAAGGTGGGGAAGTGGTTTTTCAGAAAAAACCTAATCTATAAGGGCATTTGCTCAAGCTCTGCCGACAGGCCTTCTTTGAATAAAAAAACCAGACTGGCGCAGGTCGCTGCCAGTCTGGTTTTTATTTGTGTAGCCGGTTGTTCTTTGTGTTATTGAACCAGTTCGTTGTCGCTGAACTCGCCTTCAAATAAAGCGGTGGATAAATAGCGCTCGCCAGAGTCAGGTAAAATCACGACGATTTTCTTGTCTTGGAATTCCGCCATTTGGTTTAGCTTTTCTGCTGCAACCACGGCCGCACCACAAGAAATACCACACAAAATACCTTCTTCGCGCATGAGGCGCTTCGCCATTGCGATGGCGTCTTCGTTGGTGACTTGCTCAACGCGGTCCAGCATAGAAAGGTCTAAGTTCTTAGGAATGAAGCCCGCGCCTATGCCTTGGATTTTATGGGGGGCCGGCGTTGGTGTTTCGCCGTTTAGCGTTTGTGTGATAACAGGCGAGCTGCTTGGCTCTACAGCAACGCTCAAAATCGCTTTTTCTTGGGTGTTTTTGATGTAACGGCTAATGCCAGTAATAGTGCCGCCAGTGCCTACGCCGGAGACAAGAATGTCGATTTCGCCATTGGTGTCTTTCCAGATTTCAGGTCCTGTGGTTTGTTCGTGTATTTCAGGGTTGGCAGGATTATCGAACTGTTGCAATAAGACCACGTTGTCGTCTTGAGCGATTTCTTGTGCTTTCTCAATGGCGCCTTTCATGCCTTTTGCTGGTTCCGTTAATACTATGGTCGCGCCCAATGCTTTCATGACTTGGCGGCGTTCGACACTCATGCTGGATGGCATGGTAATGGTAATAGGGTAGCCGCGAGACGCCGCAACAAAACACAGTGCAATGCCGGTGTTGCCGCTTGACGCTTCAACGATGGATTTGCCTTTTTTTAAGATGCCTTTTTTCTCAGCGTCCCACACCATGTTGGCGCCGATTCGACATTTTACTGAGAAAGCAGGGTTGCGAGATTCCACTTTTGCCCAAATATTTCCGTTGCCAATTTTGTTTAGGCGTACAAGCGGCGTATTGCCAATGGTCAAAGAGTTATCTTCGAATACTTGCTGAGACATATCATTTCCTTATTCGTTGATCTATTGAGGGGCGCTACACGTTAAAACTCGCACAGCAGATTGCGTTCACTATAACCCCTTGATAGGGATTAATGTTAGAATTTCCAACTATATAGATAGAAACGGTGCGCCTTTTTCTCAGTTTTTACATACCTCTTATTAGCACCAATTGACTAGGATATTAGTTTACTTACTATGCCAATTACCGATGTGATGACGCGAGACCGTCATGTTATAGCTCGCAAACAAGAGCAATTAGCCAAACGTAAGAAAGACGGTTTGCCGTTTGATCGCATGGCCTCTGAGCTTGAGGCCATGGTGGAAAAATCTGCGGCCTTGTATCAGGCTCGATTAGGTCGCTTACCCAAGATCACCTATGATGAAAGCTTGCCTGTTGCGGCGCGATCTGAAGAAATTATCAAGGCGATACAAGACAACCAAGTCGTGATCATCGCGGGGGAAACCGGCTCGGGTAAAACCACACAGCTGCCTAAAATGTGTCTTGAGGCGGGGCGTGGTATTGCAGGGCTGATTGGTCATACCCAGCCGCGTCGTATTGCGGCGCGCAGCGTGGCCGATCGTATCAGTGATGAGATGCAAGTTAAGCTTGGTGAACAGGTTGGTTTTCAGGTTCGATTTAGCGATGAGAGCAATGAAGAAACGCTGATTAAGTTGATGACAGACGGTATTTTGTTGGCGGAAATTCAGCAAGACAAATTGCTGTATAAGTACGACACCATCATCATCGATGAAGCCCATGAGCGTAGCCTAAACATTGATTTCTTATTGGGTTATTTAAAGCGCGTGTTGGCTGCAAGGCCCGATTTGAAGGTCATAGTGACCTCTGCCACCATTGATGTTGAGCGTTTTTCTGCGCACTTTAACAACGCACCCATTATTGAAGTATCGGGTCGAACTTACCCTGTTGAAGTACGTTATCAGCCTTTGTTGAGCAAATCTGACTCCGAAGCGCTGGACGAAGATCAAAGTATGGAGCAAGGCATCTTGGATGCCGTCGAGCTACTGATTCAAGAAGAAAAGCAATCGGGCTATCGCGGTGCAGGCGACATTTTGGTGTTTTTGGCAGGAGAGCGAGAAATTCGTGAAACCGCTGAGATTCTTCGTCGTGCTGAACTGAGAAACACCGAAGTCTTGCCCTTATATGCGCGCCTCAGCACCAGTGAGCAGCAGCGGATTTTTAAGTCTCATTCTGGGCGTCGCATTGTGCTGTCGACCAACGTGGCTGAAACCTCGTTAACAGTGCCAGGCATTCGTTATGTGATTGACCCAGGGTTGGCGCGAATGAGTCGCTACAGTGTGCGCTCTAAAGTGCAGCAGTTACCGATAGAGAAAATCAGTCAGGCGAGTGCCAATCAGCGTGCTGGGCGTTGTGGTCGAGTGGCGGAAGGGGTCTGTATTCGTTTGTACGATGAGGCCGATTTTGCGGCTCGATCTGAGTTCACCGATCCGGAAATATTTCGTACTAACCTAGCGTCGGTTATTTTGCAGATGGCCAATCTACGCTTAGGCCCGGTTGAGAAGTTTCCGTTTGTAGAAATGCCAGAACGTCGCATGATCAACGACGGTTATCGTGCGTTGACAGAGCTTGGGGCATTAAAAGGTGAGCAGCTAACGCCGATTGGCCGTCAGTTGGCTAAGTTACCGATCGACCCTAAATTGGGGCGTATTCTGATCGCGGCTGAAAAGCAATCCGTGTTGAAAGAAGTGGCGGTGATTGTCAGTGCCTTGTCTGTTCCTGATCCACGTGAACGCCCTCAGGATAAGAAAACCCAGTCAGATCAAGCTCACGCTCAAGACAAGGACGAAGATTCTGACTTTGTGGTGTTCCTCAATTTGTGGGAGCGTTTCGAAGAACAACGCCAAGCCTTGTCACAAAACCAGTTGCGCCAATATTGTCGTAAGCAATTTTTGAATTTTATGCGGATGCGAGAATGGCGTGATATTCACCGTCAAATCTTGATCGCCTGCAAGCAGTTGGGCTTTAAAGAAGTCGACCATGAGAATCGTAATTACGAAGCGATTCACCGTTCCTTGTTGGCTGGCTTGTTTACCCAAGTTGCGAACAAAATGGAAGACAGCAAAGAGATGCTGGGCTGCCGCTCTCGTAAAGTGTCTATTTTCCCAGGCTCCATGTTGTTTAAAAAGCCACCGCAATGGGTGATGGCGGCCGAGTTGGTGGAAACCAGCAAGCTTTATGCGCGTGTTGTGGCGCGTATTGATCCTGAATGGATTGAAGAGTTTGCCGAGCCATTTGTGAAAAGACAGTATTTTGATCCGCACTTTGAGCGCAATCAAGGTCGTGTCATGGCTCAGGAACAAGTCTCTCTGTATGGGTTGATTATTGTTGCCAAACGACGCGTAGATTATGGTTTGATTGAGCCTGAAGAGGCGCGTGAAATATTGATCCGCAGTGGTTTGGTTGAAGGGCAGATGCGTACCAAGCAGGCTTTCTATCGTAAAAATAAAGCCTTAGTAGAGACCCTTGAAACCCAAGAAGCCAAATTGCGAAAGCGTGATATTTTGGTCGACGACGAGGCGGTCTTTGCCTTCTACCATCAGCGAATTCCGCAAGATGTTCGTAATCAAAAAAGTCTTGAGTACTTTGCTAAAAAATCCCCCGATGCTTTGTTGATGACCCGTGATGATTTGATTAATCAAGACATCACTGTGGACGACATGGCGTTTCCAGATTCTTATGGTTTGAACGGTGTGGCGTTACCGATAGATTACCGTTTTGAGCCGGGCAAAGCGACGGACGGCGCCACACTGAAAGTCCCCGTTGGCTTGTTGCGTCAGCTCAGTCTTGAGGATTTAGGGTGGGCGGTTCCAGGCTTTATCAAAGAGCGTTGTGAAGCTTTGTTACGGGCTTTACCGAAAGCGTTGCGCCGTCGTTTTGTGCCCATTCCTCAGTTCGTCGATCGTGTTTACCCAAATCTCTCCAAAGAGAAAGGGGACTTACTTGAGCAGTTAAGTTTGCAGATTAAGCGCGAAACCTTGATTGAAATCCCGCTGAATGAATGGACGCCAGAGCGTTTAGAAACCCATCTGACTCTGACGTTAGAGGTGGTGGATGAACGCGGCAAAGTATTGGGCACAGGCAAAGACCTTGCTCAGCTTCAAACCCAGTTTAGTGACATGGTGGAAGAAAGCTTCGCTAAATTTGGCACCAAAGAACACGAGCAAGACGATTTAAGTCAGTGGCCAGATCAAGACATTCCAGAGCGCCAAGAAATCCAGCAGGCGGGCATTAAAGTCACTGCGTTTCCTGCTTTGGTGGCGGTGGGTGAGTCTGTGTCATTGAAGATGTTCGATGACCAAAATACGGCCTTAGAGTCACATCGTAAAGGGGTGATTGCGCTGCTAAAAATGGCGTTGCAAAAAGACATTCGTTATTTGCAGAAGAATTTACCGCACCTGAAAGAGTCCATGTTGATTTTTTCTCCGCTTGGACAAAAAGAAGTGCTGCTCAATGATTTGCTTAATGCGATTTTAGATAAGGTCTTTCTCGATGGCCGTGATCTACCGCGCAGTAAAGCAGACTTTGAACACTGCATAGTGACGCACAAGCCTCAACTGGTGACGGTGGCCAACGAGATGGCGAACCAACTGTATCGTGTATTGTCTTCTTATCAGGGTGTGGCCAAAAAAATGAAAGGCAGTATACCTTTGCCTTGGACACGGGTTTATGGGGATATTAAACTCCAATTAGAAAATCTAATTTATCCTGGCTTTATTGGCAGTACGCCGCTCTTCTGGTTAGGGCAATTACCGCGTTACTTTAAAGGCATTGAAGTGCGCTTAGAGCGTTTTCAAAACCATTTAAATAAAGAAAACAGCTATGTGACGCAATTAGAAGGTCTTTGGCAGACGTATTTAAAGCAGAAAAAAGCCCATGATGATAAATCTCTTTATGATCCTGAGCTGATAAAATACCGCTGGATGCTAGAAGAGTATCGAATTTCACTGTTTGCGCAATCTGTTGGCACGTTAGAGCCTATCTCAGACAAACGACTGAGCAAACAATGGCAAGGCGTCAAAAAACTTGTTTAGGAAACATAATTAATGAAGGCAATGTTTATGAATAGGTCGACGACCTGGTTAGTGGCTGCGTTACTCAGTGTCACCTTGAGCGCTTGTGCGAGTAAGTCCCCTGATGGGGCTCAATCGTCAGAAGTCGCTGCACCGGTAGCGGAAGTGCCCAGCGAAAAAGTGAATGGACAGGATCATCAAGCAAAGGATGTTGCAAGCGACACCGCCAAAGGCGCGGCAGACGATGAAGGGTCATGGGACGATGATTCGACCGACGATAGTGTGGTAACAGACCCAGCAGATCCATGGGAGGGTTTTAACCGCGCTATGTTCTCCTTTAATGATACCTTGGATGTGTATTTTTTGAAGCCGATTGCGAAAGGCTATAAAAATGTTACCCCGGAATTTATGCAAACAGGCGTGAGTAATTTCTTCTCTAATATAGGCGAGATCTCGAACCTGACTAACAGTGGTTTACAAGGTAAGAAGAATGCTTTTGTGGCTTCCACATGGCGCTTTGTTATCAACTCAACCGTCGGTATTTTTGGCTTATTTGACGTGGCTTCCTCGTTAGGGGTGCGCAAATACGATGAAGATTTCGGTCAGACGTTGGGCTATTGGGGCGTTTCTTCCGGGCCTTATTTGGTGTTGCCTTTCTTAGGCCCCTCTACGGTTCGTGATGCGGGCGGTACGGCTGTCGACTTCTTCAATTATGACCCTGTGGATGAATTGGACCTTAATCGGGATCAAAATATCGGTCGTTGGTCTTTGTACGTGGTGCAAAAACGCGCCAGCTTCCTTTCTGCTGAATCGCTTATTATTGGCGATCGTTACAGTTTCATTCGTGATGTGTATTTGCAAAATCGAGAGAATGAAGTGTATGACGGGCATCCACCCTCTAAAGCGGCGAAAAAAGCGCACGCCGACAGCGGCGATAGCTGGGGGGATGACACAGGAGCTGACAGCTGGGGAGACGATGATAATACCGACAGTTGGGGCGATGACACAGGTACAGACAGCTGGGGGGATCCAAGCGATGACGCGCCCGCGGTTGAGGCTAGTGTTAAGGCCGCGCCTGCTGATACTCAGCTCGAGGCCAACAGCACAGGAACCAAGGTGGTGCAAAAAACCGATGACTCGGTGACGGACGACGCACTTGAGAGCGGCGAGAATAAGACGCAAGATTAATCTTTTCGATTCAGCCAAATGAACCTAATACGAAGCCTGACGAGTGACCCTCGGCAGGCTTTTTTATGCTTGTTGATGCTGTCTTCTGTGCTTTGCTGTGTGGCATCGGCCGCTAGAATTGAGTTACAGTGATTCGTCTAAATATGGTGAACAAGGAACGGGTATGAAGACGATTGGTGTGATTGGTGGGATGAGTTGGGAGTCAACCGCAAGCTATTATTCTGCGTTGAATCAAAGCGTGGCTCAGTCGCATTGTGATGCGGCGGTAAAATGGGCGCTGCAAGACTGACAGTGCGAATCAATCAGCCAAGATAGCGCTCGTCTTTTGCCACATTTCGCGTCACAACAGCGTTGGCGCCGATAATAGCGTTGTCGCCAATGCTGATGCCGGGGAGGATTTTTGCTCCGCCGCCAATCCAAACCTTGTTGCCGATGGAAATAGGCTTGGCGTGGCATTCGCCTAAGGCTCTGGCTTCGGCTTCCCGTGGGTGATCCACCGTATAGAGATGCACGCCAGGTCCTAGTAAGACATCGTCACCAATGGTGATGCTGGCGCTGTCTAAGAAAACGCAGTTAAAGTTAATGTAGCAGCGCTCACCGATGTGAATTTGCGTGCCGTAATCGCATTGGAAGCCAGGTTCTATGACTAGGCTGCCAAATGCTGCAAAGAGTCGTGTTATATGGCGTAGGTTGCCTTTGCTTGGGTGGGCGTTGTATTTGGCGCACGCCAAGCGCGCGGCTTCACGTCTTAGGCGTAAATCGGTATCTATGCCATTGAAGGCGTGTCCTTGGCGCATTTTGTCGAATTCGGTGATGTTATCGCTCAATGGGGTTCTCTCAATCGCTTGCTTTGAAGGCATAAAAAACGCGACCTAGGCCGCGTTTTTATCGTGATTATCTGTTCGCTAAGCGTGTTAGCCTATTACAGCATCGCCACTAACGTTGTTTCTAGTTTACGTTGGTCAGCGGCAAAGTTGCGAATGCCTTCAGCAAGTTTCTCAGTGGCCATTGCGTCTTCGTTCATTGCCCAACGGAAAGCTTGTTCTGTGATCGCTTCTGGAGCAGGTTTCACCTCAGTAGCAGGGATCAGTTTACGCTCTAGTGGGCTTTCGTCTTTTTTCAGTTCTTCAAGCAGTGCAGGGCTGATTGTTAGGCGGTCACAGCCAGCAAGTTGCTCGATTTCACCGATGTTACGGAAGCTTGCACCCATTACCACAGTGTTGTAACCGTGCTCTTTGTAGTAGTTGTAGATTTCAGTAACAGACACAACGCCTGGATCAGTTTCTGCTGTGTAGTCTTCGCCTGTTGATTTTTTGTACCAATCAAGAATACGACCAACGAATGGAGAGATCAGGAACACACCCGCTTCGGCACAGGCTTGCGCTTGAGCGAAAGAGAAAAGCAGTGTTAGGTTACAGTTGATGCCATCTTTTTCTAGTTGCTCTGCAGCCTTGATGCCTTCCCATGTAGAAGCAGCTTTGATCAAGATGCGGTCACGAGAAACGCCAGCTTCTTCGTAAAGCTTGATTAAACGGTGGGCTTTTTCGATCGTACCTTGAGTGTCGTATGACAAACGTGCGTCTACTTCAGTAGAGATGCGGCCTGGAACGTATTTAAGAATTTCAGTGCCGACGATTACCGCTAGTTTGTCACTTGCGTCAATCAGTTGCTGGTCTTTGTCGTTGCTCTGTTCTTTGGCCCAAGCAACCGCTTGATCTAGGAAAGGAGCGTATTCAGGGATTTGTGAAGCTTTAAGCATCAAAGAAGGGTTTGTGGTCGCATCTTCTGGCAAGAACGCTTTGATTGCCGTGATATCGCCGGTGTCAGCCACAATGGTAGTGAACTCTTTTAATTGAGATAACTTGTTGCTCATTGCTCTTATCCTTTACGTTGATGATTTTTGACCAATTCAATGGCCTCTAATAATACGTCTATCTTAGCGTCAATTTTATGACCTTTTTCTGAAAGATAGCGTCGGAATTGTTTGCCGCCAGGCTCGCCTTGGAAAATACCCAAAATATGGCGAGTAAGGTGAGACAGTCGGGCGCCTTCTGCCATTCTGCCTTCCATGTGTAAGACAAATTTTTCGAGTGCCTCAAAACGGTTGGCAACCAAGGGGTGTCCGCCAAAAATTTGCGCGTCTATTTGGCTTAAAATCCAAGGGTTGTGATAGGCCTCACGACCAACCATAACACCGTCAACATGAGTGAGTTGCTCTTGGCACTCCGCTATTGTCTTAATGCCACCGTTTATAATGATTTCAAGGTCTGGAAAGTCTCGCTTTAACTGATGTACATAATCGTATTTCAGTGGCGGTACTTCGCGGTTTTCTTTCGGGCTCAAACCTTGAAGAATGGCTTTTCGAGCGTGCACAATAAAGGTGTTGGTGCCAGTGGTAGCTATGTCACCAACAAAGTCTCGAACAACACTGTATTCCTCTTGGTCGTCAATGCCAATACGATGCTTGATGGTCACAGGAATACTGCAAGCGTCCTGCATCGCGCGCATGGCGTCTTTGACTTTGTCTGGGTGTTCCATCAAACAAGCGCCAATCATGCTGTTTTGTACGCGGTCGCTTGGGCAACCTACATTTAGGTTGACTTCATCAAAGCCTGCTTGCTCCGCCAATTTTGCGCATTTACTCAAATCGACCGGATTAGAGCCACCAAGCTGCAAGGCAATAGGGTGCTCGCATTCGTCATAATGTAAGAAACGTTCAGGATTGTTGCCATACAACAAGGCGCCTGTTGTCACCATCTCGGTATAAAGCAAGGTGTTTTTGCTTAACGTGCGAGCGAAGACCCGGTAATCACTTGTCGTCCAATCTAGCATGGGTGCTACTGAGAAGCGTCGATCGAGCTTAGTGCTTGATGTTAAAGGTGTTTCGCTATGATTGATGGTATCTGTTGCTGTCATTAATTTAGTCTTTCGTGATCGAATATGGGGGTTGTTGGCATGAAAATAGAACAATGCCGAGTAACAAAATGGCAGCAATTGCCTAGTTGCGTTACTTCGGTGACGCCACGAACCTTAAACACTGATTATGTCATAAAATTACAGGATTGTGGTATGGCTACCTGCACTATAGAGTAAAAGAACACTTGAACTCCGCTATTGCTGCGCAATGTTGGATGAGAGTGGTAGGAGGGGGAAATGTTTGTTTTCTTCATGACTTTATATAAATTACTAAGCGAAAGTTAGGAGTAAGAGAGCGGTAGATTATTTTGATCTCTCTATCACTTTTGATTATCGCGTTCATAATCTCTATCTGGCAACGAGTGATTCGCTAAGTCGTTAGCACCTACGGATTCAGTTCACGGGTGGCCAAAGAGTTTGAACGCAGCTAGATCGACGAAACCGAAAGCGCCTTTTTAACCTGACTCCCATGAGGCGGTGGGAAAGCAGGGTGTCCGTGTGCTGGCGAGTGAGGAGGTTTTATATGAAAATGGTTTGCGGTGAAAATGAAGGTTCTCAGGACTGGGTATTAAGTGCAGGAAAGGGAAATTATAGGCATTAAAAAAGCCACCATGTGGCAGCTTTAATGAAATCGATTATTTTGCGGAAAGAGGCGTTTTGGGTTTCAATGTGCCTTCTTTTACTGCTTTGGCGTATGCCTCTCCTAAGCGCTTAAGGTTTTTTGCTTTTAATGCAGAAACCTGTTCAATGCGTTTTGATGACATAGTATATCTCCTCGTTGAGATTAATTTCTAACCAGTGGCCGTACTTTAACGTATTGCAATATTGTTTAGCAAGCTTATTGTAGAAGCGTACTAGGCGTGAGTGCGCCGCCGATGCGGTATAAAACTCGCCACCATATTGATTCTTATGAATATTTATTAATGAGCATAGCGTATGTCCTAAAACATTCAAATTTAGTAAAGATAATGGAGGCCCTACAGGTGCCTTGAATTGGGTTTCTACACCACCCTCAATGTTCGGTTCATAGTCAAACTTAACTTCAAATGAAGAGTGAGTCAGCTGATGGCCTATAAAGGTTTGAATGTCTTCTAAAAGCTCCATTTCATTATAAAAGTGGATTGATGGCGAAAAATACACAACATAATTAAGGCCATTGATGTTTATACCGTAGGTGTCAACTTTGTACGTTCCGAGGTCCAGTTCTTTAAATACCAGGGGGAGTTTAGAGGTTACTTCGATACTTTTTAAAGTATCTGTCATGCTACCAATTATCTGTTCACAGAATAGATTGCTATTATGTTCAATGTTGTAGTTGATTACCTGGCCACCCGCTTGCCGTACTTTGGCCTCAAGTATTCCGATAGGATGGCCGTTATCACTTACGCCAAGAATGACTAGAATGTCATCTTGCGACCATAACAAATCATCAACAATACTGGCTTCTGAAAACCGACTATTCACCACTGTAATTGGGTCATCGACACAACCATAAATGTGAGTGGTTGTTCCATTTGCCTTTTCAATAAGTGAATCTACATTAAGTGTGAAATGTTGGAATTCAATATCAGCAGCACGACAGAATTCTTCAATTTTCTTGCATTCATGGTGAGCGCTGTTAGGTGTTGCGTCATCAAAAATATGTTTGTGGCTTTTGAAGTATCTGCAATGCTTGAGTCTCTGAGGCACTAAAAAAGTATTTAAACTCTTCTGACATTGTTCTTTCTTGATACGTTGGAATTCCAGATCCTGCGGATAGCCCAGCGCCAGACAGTAAGACTAATTTCATGTTGCCTCAGTAGTAAAATACAGATACAGCCTAGTGCTATATCATCCTTGATTATCGTTATTTGGGATTCTAACGTAACAGCCCCACTAAGGTCACTTTTAATACATTTATCCGTTAAGCATGAGCGAAATTTGGACTTCCCTAAGTTCAACCTGCAAGTGATTCGCGCCTTCTAGTACGCTCAACAACAGCAGGAACCGTTTCAATAATCCGTACCTGCGCCCATCAACGGCGTTGCCAAATTCTTAGGTATAACAGAAAGCATCGCCGTCGTATTAGCCACTGACATCATAGCCATGATTCAAACCATCGAATGCGTCAAAAACGCCACAGGCCGGCACTTCAGAGAAGGTTAAAGCAGGGAAGAGCAAGGGGGGAAACCCCTTGGTTAAGTTCTCATGTCATTTTTTATTGATTCAAAAGCTTTGTTTATGAGTGCTTCTTTTAATTTTTTAGTATTTTTTAAGTTACTATAGAAGTGCTTTATATCAAATTTATCTTTTATTACTTCTTTCGCTAACATATCAATTTCTGTATCGATTTTTGATGTGTTTCCAATGTAAAAATCAAATTGGGTTAACGCAAAATGATATTGTTGCTGCTTATTTAGGATAGCTGATGTTGATTTTACAATTTCGAAATTCAATTCAGTTTTTTTAGAATTAATAATATTTGATAGGTAAGTATACTTTGTTGATGAAACCTCATTATTATTTATTTTTTATTTAATATTATTAATTTCTGATCTTTTTTCCAAAAATTGTCTTTTAGACCGCATAAATGTTGCATGGCGTATAAGTAATCATCATGCTTTTCTTGAAATTCGTTAATGGCTCGAATTGTATTTTCTATTTTCAGTTGATTTTTCCATTCTTTTCCCGCGTTAAATGCTAGTAATAATAGGCCAATGGTTCCAGTGCCCGCTAGCATTCCACCTATATCAGCAAAGGTTACTTCTCCTTGTTCCCAAAATTTAATGTAGACCAAGGTAAAAATCGATCCTACGAAGACGCCTGTGAGCAACGCTAGGAAAAACTCGACTTGGTCTCTAGCTGCATTCTTTATTGTGTTCTTGGCTGTCTTGAACATGGCGTCTTCCGTGTGTAAATAGTTGATCTCGCTACTTTACCCTAACGTTAGCTATTCCTGAAATCCCGCCTCATTTCTGGTCACAAAACCAGAAATCCTACTCATGACAAAATTTCACTTGGTCATTCATGATGGTTAAAACTATACTGTATGAATGTACAGTATTTTGGGTGTGGCTATGCGAGTGACTTATCTTGGGGTGTCTCAGTCCCAATCTTTTATTGATGCGAACAGTGTGCGGATTCCGCTTTATGTGGAGTCTGTGTCGGCGGGCTTTCCTTCGCCTGCTCAGGATTTTGTTGAAAAATCCTTAGACTTAAATGAGTTCTGTGTGGCGCATCCGATGGCGACCTTTTACGTGCGCGCTCAGGGGGATTCGATGATCGATGCGGGCATTCATTCGGGCGATGTCTTGGTCGTTGATCGATCATTAACGGCGCGCCATGGGGACATTGTGATCGCCTGCATTCATGGGGAAATGACGGTGAAGATGCTGGAACTTAACCCCAATGTGCTGCTTCGCCCAAAGAACAAAGCTTATAAAGCGATTCATATCACCGAAGAGTCTGAGTTGGAAATCTTTGGTGTGGTCGTGGGGGTTGTCCGTAGGTACGAGCGCGGTTGATGAAGACAGCATTTGCCTTGGTCGATTGCAATAATTTCTATGCGAGTTGCGAAAAGTTGTTCCGACCAGATTTAAAACACACGCCTGTTGTGGTGTTATCGAATAACGATGGCTGTATTGTCGCGCGTTCCAAAGAGGTAAAGGCGCTGGGTATTAAGATGGGCGTACCGATGTTTCAGGTTCAGGACGAGATAAGACAGCACGGTATTGTGTGCTTCTCGTCCAATTATGCGCTGTATGCGGATATGTCGAATCGGGTGATGACGATTCTTGAAGAGGAAGCCCCCCGGCTTGAGGTGTATTCCATCGATGAAGCCTTTATGGATTTATCCGGTGTTGATCATGTAGTGGGTTTGCTGGAATTTGGTAAGCAAGTAAAAGCCAAGGTTGATCAATGGACGGGCATTACGGTAGGAGTAGGTATTGCCCCCACCAAAACGTTGGCGAAGTTGGCAAATCATGCGGCGAAGAAATACCCAGCAACCGGCTCGTTGGTGGATTTGATGGACCCAGAAAGACAAAAACGTTTATTGGCACTTGTTGAAGTAAGCGATGTTTGGGGCGTTGGCCGTCGTACCACGGCAAAACTAAAAGCCAGAGGCGTTCATACGGCGTTAGATCTTGCCAATGCAGACCCGAAAACCATCCGAAGTGAGTTTTCTGTGGTATTGGAGCGGACCATTCGAGAGTTGAATGGGGTGTCATGTTTGGATTTGGAATTGGTCAGGCCAACAAAGCAGCAAATCATTTGCAGTCGGTCGTTTGGTCATAAAGTGACAGACAAGCGAGAGCTGCGGGAAGCGGTCGCCAAATACACAACCAGAGCCGCCGAGAAACTACGCGGAGAAAAGCGACTTTGCCGTGTGGTGAGTGTGTTCGTTCGTACCAGCCCTTTTATTCCAAACGAACCGCAATACTCGAAAACACTCTCTGCAGAGCTGCCCAACCCAACCGACGACACGCGAGACTTATTAGAAGTAGCAAATGAGTTGTTTAAGCGAATTTATCGTGCTGGTTTCCGCTACGCCAAAGGCGGCGTAATGCTCGCTGACTTCTACGAACAGGGCGCCTTCCAACAAGATTTATTTCGAGCAGACAATCCAAAAATCAACTCTAAAGCCTTAATGAGTGTCGTGGACAAAATCAACCACAGCGGTCTCGGCAACGTCTTCTTCGCCTCGCAAGGTGTGTCACCACAATGGGCAATGAAACGAGAACACCTATCGCCAGGGTACACGACCAGGTGGGATGAGCTGCCCAAGGTTTGGTGAGATCTTAATCTTCTTTTTTAGTGGCGCTTCCAAGCTGTGTTCCAGCCCATAAGCCTAATTCTAAAATGCCTAAACCAACATTCCATTTAGGTTTTTCTGATATTAATAAATAAGTTGCAGTCAGAGCTGTTCGTGTTGTGATGTGGCATTTTGATTGGCTACCCAATTAGAAAAATGTTCGCAATTATTACTTATAACCGAGTAGCCCCATTTGCCTATTTGAGGTCTTGCCCTTTTAAGTAGTTCCGTTACAGGTACCGTGTGTTCAGTAACAACACCCCCTGTTTTTTCCCGCCAACATGCGCCAGCGGGTTTGCTTAGGCTCGTTGCTCTAGCTCAAGAAATACAAGCCTTTAACTATAAAATATCGCTTTCATAAGAAGAGAACGACGTTTGTTAATCTCGCGTGTAGGGCTTGCGAGTCTGGGCGATGGTCGTTAAGGTTTATTCAGGTCATTAGCGTTATGGTTGTCGGCTACACGAGTCATTGAAGCTTCGCCAAGTCAGGGACTTTGTCGGTTCTAGGCCTTACTAAAACGGCGCTTGTTTGTTTTTAGGGTGGGGGGCTTATGAAGCCCCTGTCAGATGAAATGCTATAAATGGCTTGGCTTGGCTTGGCTTGGTTTGAGTTGGTCGGTGTTGGGTTTGGTGGCTGAGGATTTTTCAAGCTTTATCATGAACTTGGCGCTGATACCGGAAGATTACAGGGTGTTGGTATGGTGTTCAAAAAAACGTTTAATCACCTTTGGCTCATCTTTAGAGATGTGTCATGTCTGCTTTAGAGAGGGTTTCTGTGGTTAGGGGGTCAAGATCATCCTTTTGAAAGTATTGATCACAGATAAAGCGCACTGATAATCTAGTTTCTAGAAATGAAGCTGATTAGAATGATTTATGACAATACGTTCATGGAGGAGTATATGGAGCAATTTAGACAACTACTCACGGATCTCGAGTGTATTTCTCTTCAGGATATTTCAGAGATACCTGAAGACCTACAGCACGAGATTGCTGAGCAGATAGAGCAGTTGCAAGACAAACTCAAGCGCTTAAATGAAAGCAGCTGTTCCGTTAAATGACCTGTGATGATAAGGCGGCCTCTTTTTGCGTTTATGAGTGCGATAAAATTCGAGCTTGCTAAGGCATCAATCAAGTCGGTTATTTCAAATGCTGGGGTGTCGGCATGAGTTATCCTATTAAGGCGTTGATGTGTTGTTTGGTGGCGCTCTTGTTATCGGGTTGCGCTGCTGACTCAGAGCGAATGCTTGGTAAAGCGCGTACGCCAGTTGCGGTGTCTGAGGTTCAGGTTTTGATGCAGCCGCCCAGTGTTGCCTATGAAGCAATTGCGCAAATAAAGGTAAGAGTGCAAGAAGGGTTTGATCAGCAGGCTCGTTTGAAAAATACCATAGCTGTGTTGGTCGCCAAAGCGGCTAAGTTGGGGGCGAATGGCGTGATAGTGGCGGATACCAAAGAGTTTAATGCGGCTTACAATCGCATCAGCACAGGCACGGCTTTTACTGAGGGTGCTTCATTTACTTTGTCGCCAAGCGCTTTTAGTCGGGTAAAGCTAAGTGCCACCGCCATTTACTTGGCTCCGTAGACATCTGGTTAAGCTTGCCAGTGTTATTTTAAATATTAAATAAAATAATTATTTTAATTATCTAATACGATTATTTCCTCTATTTATCGCTATATTTTGTTAGGTGATAATGGGCTTCCGCTCTATACTGTATACATATACAGTCAGGAATGTTTTTATGCGAGTTTCCTATCTCGGCGTTGCCAAATCGGCTTCTTTTATTGCTGCCAACAGCGTTCAAATCCCTCTTTATGAAGCGTCAGAGTCTACTGTGCTGCCTTCCTCTGATCAGGATGCGAAGCAACCGGCGTTTGATTTGAATACGCTTTCTATCCAGCACCCAGCCGCGACCTTTTTTGTCAGAGCGCATGGTGATTCCATGGTTGAGGCGGGCATTTATGCGGGCGATGTATTGGTAGCGGATAAGTCGCTCAATGCTCGTCACGGCGATGTTGTGATAACGTACATTGATGGCGAAATGACGGTGAAAATATTGGAATTAAAGCCTGATGTCGTGCTTCGCCCTAAAAATAAAGCCTATGCGGCGATGCCAGTAACAACAGAGCCTAATGTGGAGATTTTTGGGGTGGTTATTAGTGTTATCCGTCAATTAGCGCGAGCCGAATAAAAGACTCAAAAAAGCGCCTTGTCATCCATAAAGGCGCTGATTATCCAATGCTGTTTCTCAGTGTTGCTTCTTACCTTAATGATATTCTCTCGTACTACAGCAAAGTAAAACTCGCTTACTGGCATACCGTCTCGGTTTGGCTTAACAGTGTCGCTGTGTAATGGCATTGATACGTTTTATCTAACACGGACGCGGTAAATTGTACTCGTTCACCGTCGGCTTTTTTATTGCTGATCACAATGTTGTCAGGGTTGGCATGAATTGCCGCGCTGGCTTTATTTTGCAGTGTTTGTTCAGTTGTGAGTGTGTTGTTCATAGAAACGCAGCCAGTTAATGCGCTCGCTGTGATTAGAGTAGCGATGGTTAAGGTCTTCATCAGTCTATTGCTCCTTGCTGTGAATGTGCCAAATGTGGGGCGATTATAGTCATTTTGAGCCGTGTTTTGCGCGAGTTTACGAGGACTTTACTTAGTGTCACTAAGGTTTGTAGGGCAATAAAAAACACAACCTAGGTTGTGTTTTTTTGTTTAAAGCGAGTGTAGTGTTTCTAACGAGAACTACTCTTGCTCGGGTGTTTTTTTGGCTTTTTTCTCAGGGTGATTGTTGGCATCTGTTAGCCCAGCTTCACGCTGAACCGCCGCCAGTACGCCGCGTAAGATGCCCAGCTCTTGTTTTTCAGGGCGAGAGCGGTTGAAGAATCTATGGAGTTTATCAAGTACTTTGCCTGGGTGGTTGCGAACAATGAAGTTGATCCCATAGAGAGTATCTTCTAGGTGTTCGTAGAATAAATCCATGTCTTTTTTACGTGGGTATTCTGCCACTGTCTTGTCATACGTAGTCTGGTCTTGATTGGCCATCCAGATTTCATATGCCACGATTTGAACCGCTTGAGAGATGTTAAGTACTGGGTATTCATCATTGGCATCGATGTAAACTTGACGATGGCATTGCGCAATTTCTTCGTTTAATAGCCCTGTGGTTTCTCTGCCAAAAACAATGGCTACATCGTGTTCTTTTGATTCAGGAATGACCGTTTGAGCGCATTCACGAGCGTTCATTATTGGCAACTGAAAGGTGCGATGACGTGCGCTGGTGCCAATCACGAGACTGCAATCGCTGATGGCTTCTTCTAGTGTGCTCACAATAGTGGCGTTTTCCAACAAATCGACAGCACCGGCGGCACGGCTGGTGGCTTCCTCTGAAGGGTAGTCGTTTGGGTCTACCAAATACAAATTGGTGAGTCCCATATTTTTCATGGCACGGGCAATGGCGCCCACATTTCCAGGGTGAAACGTGTTGATTAAAACAATTCGAATGTTACTCAGCATGGGCAATTAATTACTCAGTGTTTGATCGTCTTGGCGTCTGGTTTTTAGCGTGAGCGATTGCTCTGTGCTGGCAAACTCTACATCGTTCAAGACGACTTGGTTGGTGTCGTTGAATAGGAATTGGTTACAGCCCTGATGATACAGGGAACCGGTCTCTAACACCAATCGATAGCGACCTCTAGGGATGAAGTTAGCGGCGTAGGCTTGACCTGCTTTTAGGTAAATAGCGAAAGGGGCTAAGCCGTCATAAGACTGAAAGCTGAGCACGCTGGCTTGTTGAAGGTGGTTGAGAATGCGCAGTCGACTTTGGCCGTCTGCGTTCCCAATTAACTGGCCGTGTCTTGGCGCCAGACCAGGTTGGCCAACACAGCCGGTTTCGAGCGCATTTTGAGCGCTGCCAAAACCGATGTCTTTGGCTTGTACCCACCCATTAACACCTTGATATCGAACGGTAAGCCAATCGCCTTGTGCTTTAATGCTTTGTATATCGGTGAGCGCAGGAAGACTCATCAATTGTTGGGTGTGGGTGTCGGGCTCTGCAAACAGTTTGGTGGTCACTAGCGTGTAGTTGGTGCCAATTCGATATTGTGGATACAGACCTGAAATATAACTGCTAGCGTGCGGTTCAACGGCTTTTGTATGCGAATCTTGCCAATATAAGGTGGCGTATATGCCAGCGGCAAAACACGCTAAATAAGTTGCTGTTCGAAACGCGGCTTTGGCAGCGTACAGACGAATCGGAGTGCCGGCTCGGTGTTCTTTGGGAGCGTCTGGTTCATCGACAAAGGTTTGATAAGGTGGAATATCAAACTCAGTGAAACGAGGAGGTTCTTCAGTATCGGATGTTTTGTAACCTTGAGAGGTAAAGCCCTTGGAAGCTTTGAAGGCTTCTTCGTATATGGCTTTTACACGTTTTTCATTAAAGGTATTTCTTGCGGACTTGATGGCGTCATTGCGCGTTTTTTCTTGCTGGGCGCTATTGCGCTTCATTTCTTCGTAAGCCCGCTGTCGCTCTTTGATAAAAGCGGCTTGTTCTTTGTCTGATGTGGATGAGTAATTACGATAGCGAGGGTCAGCGGTCTGAGTCGCTTGAGTGAATTCGTAAGGTTTCCAGTGGGTTTCTGATGTGCCTTGTTTGATGGCATCTAGTACATTTTGGTAAGCGGCCTGAAGTCGTTGAAAGAGCTCAGTGGTATCAACACCTGGATTTTTGTCAGGATGATAGAGTCTTGCCAAGCGACGAAAAGCGGTTTTAGCTTCATGAGCGCTGGCATTGGTAGGGATCTCTAACAGTCGATAATCGTCTATAAGGCTCATGCTATCCTAGAAAATAAGCGTTTAGGCAAAAAAGAGGCGGCCGCTTAGCATTATGCATGATTTGTAAGTTTCGACAAAGCGGCAATTTAGGACCCTAATAAGGAAAGGTAATCCTCACACGGCATCGGTCTATAAAGGTGATAACCTTGCCCAATTAAGCAATGCCATTGCTCAAGCTGTAAGGCAACTTCTTCGCTTTCGATGCCTTCGGCGACGCTGATAATGCCCATTTCTGAGCTGAGCTGAATCATATTTCGGCAAAGAATGGCGCTGCTTTTGTCGGTCAAACTTTGGGCGACAAAAAAACGATCCACTTTCAGTTCGTTAGTCTGCAAAGCGATGAGGTTTTGCATGGAGCTGTAACCCACGCCAAAATCGTCGATGGAGAGTTTGAATCCGGCTTTATGAAAGCGATTGACGTTGTCAAACATCACCTGACTGTTTTCAAAAATACTGGTTTCGGTGATTTCAATGACCAGTTGTGACGCAGGCAGTTGATAGTATTGCTGTAAGGAAATCACGCGGGCGGCAAAGCCTTCATAGAGCATGTCCAGTGCAGAGATGTTTAAAGAGAGCGTTCTATTCTCAAGCAATTTTGGGTGCTGGGCAGCCCATTTAAACACTTTAAAAATTACAAAATCCGTCAGTTTACAAATTAGTCCAGCTTGTTCCGCTAAGGGAATAAATTCACCAGGGGAGACTTGGCCTAGTTGTTTGTTGTTCCATCGTAAAAGGACTTCTCCTCCAGTGATCTCCCGTGTGGCTAAGTTTACTTGAGGTTGGATTTCAAAATACAGGCAGCCATTTTTTAGATCCTGAGTTAAGAGTGTGAGTAGGTGCAATTGATGGGCGTAATTTTGCTTAAGTGTTTGGTTAAAAGGTTGCCAGGTGCCTATGTCCACTCGACTGTGATTGCAGGCGATGAGTGCGTTTTGATACAGGGAGTCAAGTGTGTTGCTTTGCGATGGATAAAGTGCGCTGCCGATGTTGTATTGGTAATGAAAATCCAGATGACCGATTAAAATAGGGGTGTCTAAAAAACGTTGAACGGACTCAACCTGATAGCCCAGCTCCTGCTTGGATACGCAGATAAACGCCACCTTGTTGGTGGAGATGCGAACCAGCTTTCTTGTGGTGTTATTTGGCAGTGACAAAGACAGCACAGAGTCCATCTCGGCTAGGCTGTTATCCAAATTTTGTATCAAGGTTGATGTGGCTTGTTCGGCCTGATTGGGGCCGTAAGCTTGGCTGAGTTGCGAGTGGCTGGTGATTTCTATCATGACGAGGGCGATGTCGGGGTGACTCATCGACGCGAGTTTGGCTTGCAGCACTTCAAAATAATAGTAGCGATTGGGCAGGCCTGTGCTGCCATCCGTTTGAATCTTTAGTGTGGTGTTGAGCTCTATTTGTTTGGCCTTATCGGTAAAAGCGATAGCAAAACCAAGTAACTCCAGGAAGTTGCAAAATGGGAGCGCGGCCTTGGTGATGTCATTAAAGGGGACGATATTCCAGTACATCATGGAGTTGATGGAGCTGCCAATGCTGACCATTATGATAGCGAAAAGGTAAAAGCGCGCCGCAATGAAGCCTTCTCGGTAAGATTTTAGACCATATTGCAGGCAGAAAATGATCATTGAAATCTGCATGATAATGAACAAAATGGCGGATATTTTTTCTGAAAAAAACACGCTTATAAGCAGGTAGGCGAAAAAGATGCAGTCGACCCAATAACGCCTACGGGTAGGCGTCTTCACCCTCGAAGTAGGCAAGAAGCCAATCGTAAAACGATACAAGCTCCAAGCGGCGAGCACAAACAGTGTGACCTTGCTCTCTATTAACCAGTGATGTACGAATTCAGGGAAAAACCAACGACTCGCGCCCATCATCATCGCCAGCGACAATAAAATAAAGCAGTGAAAAGCCAGATAATAGCCAAACGCCGCATAACGAAACTGCAAAAAGATGATGAAGTTAAACGCAAGCAAAACCAATACGCTGGTAAGGGCGATGGTCCAAAATAACGTCGTTGATAGTTTCGTGATGGCAGTGTCTGCGTTTTGATGGAGCTGCAATGGTGTTAAAAGTGGGCCACGGCTTTGCTTGCGAATATACAAGGTGTTGTCTTGTTCGGGTTGCAGGGTGAGTTGTATCCATATGCCGTTGTAATAGGCGACTTGATTTTGCCAGGTTTGGTTCGCACCGCGACGCCAATGTTGGGTTTGTTTGCCATTCTGAAGAAAATAGAAGTCTAGGTCATCGATCAAATAATTGTTCATTTGAAGGTCAACCGTGACGGCTTTATTGGGGGTAGGGAAGTGTATTTTGTGCCATATGACATGGTCAGAAAAGCGTTGCGACGCCTTGTAATTGGCTTTATCAAAGGGGGCTTTGCTAAAAATAAAGGGCAGTGAATCCTTGTCTTTCTGCACATAAGTGGGCAGGGAAGACAAAACCACTTTGTCTACATCATAGGCTTGTGCGTACGAGCCAAAAAGCAACGCAAATAAAAAGAGAAAAAACTTCATCCAATTGGGTCCCAAAGATCCTTATGCTGTGAAATACGTGGTTCTTATCGCAAAACCCTTTACCGATTATTCTATTTCGAGAAATGAATCTTCTTGCATTCCAATCCTGTTTCTTAAACCATAGTAGATATATCGCTATTTGCTTTAAAAATTGGACAAATTATGAACGACACACTTACTCATTTAGATCAACAGGGCAATGCCCATATGGTTGATGTGTCTGAGAAAAACATCACTAAACGTACAGCAACAGCGCAAGCTATTGTCACCATGAAACCAGAAACCCTGACTAAAATTGTGGAGGGGGGGTTGCCCAAAGGCGATGTGATCGCTACGGCGCGCATTGCAGGTATTCAGGCTGCGAAAAAAACCTCGGATTTGATTCCTTTGTGTCACCCTTTGATGTTGAGCAAAGTCAGTGTAGACATCGCTATTTTGAATGACACCGACATTCAGATCTTGTGTACTTGCGCACTGAGTGGCAAAACCGGCGTTGAGATGGAAGCCTTAACAGGCGCCAGTGTAACAGCATTGACCCTGTACGACATGTGTAAAGCGGTCGACAAAGGCATCGTAGTGAAAGAAATCTGCTTGCTTGAAAAGCACGGTGGTAAAAGTGGCGACTGGAGCAAAAGTAATGACTAAGCTGACCGTGGTCTTTTTTGCGTCTCTAAAAGAGTCGTTGGCAATCGGTCAGTATCAGGTGGTTGGTGACTTTCCTATGTCAGTAAAGGCGCTTAAGCAAATGTTAGCGTCTGAACTTGAAAATGGCGACGCGCTGCTGGCTGCCGGTATTCAGTCGTCTGTCGATTATGAATTTGCTCGTGATACTGACATGATTTCAAACACCGCAAAAGAAGTGGCTTTTTTCCCACCTGTTACGGGAGGATAAAATGATTTCTGTTCAAGAAGAAGATTTTAACGTCGCTGAACTGTATCAAGCACTCCTGGTGGCAAATAAAACCGGCGCTGTCGCCATGTTTGTGGGTTTGGTGAGGGAGTTTTCAGATCTTGCTCCTGAGGACTGTGCCTTTGAGCTAGAGCATTATCCAGGCATGACAGAACACAATTTGCAAAGCATAGTGGATGACGCTAAGTCACGCTGGGCATTGCAAGAGGTTCGCGTGGTGCATCGTGTTGGACGCTTGTCGGTGAATGATCAAATTGTGTTTGTTGGGGTGAGTTCATCCCATCGTGCTGAAGCCTTTCAAGCGTGTGACTTTATTATGGATTATTTAAAGAGTCGTGCCGCTTTCTGGAAGAAAGAAACCCAAGGTGATCATGCTCAGTGGGTTGAAGCCAATGAAAAGGACAGTGCAAGCCTAGATCGTTGGTCATGATCTAGGCGGACACTCACTGATTAGCCTAGTGTGGTCGCAATGTTTTCTTGCGGCCACTGGCGTGTCTTTCTCGATACTCTGTGTCTATGTAGCGGTCGGTTGTCGCCATGCTGGCGTGCCCCGCATCTTCTCGAACGTGTTCCTTCGGTCGTGTTTTTACATCTTCTGAGATGCCTGTGTGACGCAACCAGTGAACCGTTGCAACGCGAAGGTCATCGGCGTCTGTGCGCATGCCATCTTCACACATTCTTTCATAGGCTTGATCGAAGCAGAACTGAACAATGTTTCTGACTTGCCGTGAGCTGGTCATTGGGCCTTGTCCGCGGTTTTTAGGGATCAGAGGGGTGTTTTCGGCAATCGTCGGCATGTCAGGCAAATCTCGAAAACGACGGTAACGAACCAGTGCCGTTAACATGTCGTCGGAGACGGCAATGAGCCTTTCTTTGTTGCCTTTAGAAAGGACTTTAAACCACCAATGACCGTCTGTGTCCTTGGTGAAGTCTCCCATGATGGGCGCTGAGCGTTCATCGGCCACCAACTCAGAAATTCGCAGATACATGCCCAAGAGCGCGTTCATAATGAACAGGGTGCGTTCATGCATGTTGGGGTCTTCTTCTGCGAGCAATTCCGCGGTTTCAATCACATAGTCCCACTGCAAATTCGAAATGCGGCGCACTTGACGGCGTGTCACTTCTTTTTTGACGAATTTACTTTTCTGGCGGATCAAGGCCACTGGGTTTTGTTGTACGGCTTCTTCTTGCATAAGAAAGCCATAGTACGAGGATAAAATGGAAAAGGTTGCTCGTATCGCCGCCTGAGAGAGGGAGTGCTGTTTTGTTACCGGTACTTCGCCATTCTTAAACTCAAGCTTGCTGATGTGGCTAACAAAGGGTCTCCATTGCTTGTTTGGCACTCGTGTTCCCATGTGTAATTTAAAGCGAGCGACGTTTTTGGTGCCAATCCACTCTTCAGGAGGGGAGATACAAAAATGAATAAATTCTTCTATTTGATCGCGACGCAAATGCGTAGTCGGTGAAGATTGAACGTACCATGACCAGAGTAAAAGGCGTTCTACTTCTCTACGGTAAGCGTTAAACGTCGCCTGTGAGCCGTTGTAGCTGTAGATAAAGCAAAGGGCGAGTTGTAAGTCTCGCTTAAAGTCGGGGTTTTTAAGTAGCGGTGTCCCAGCTGTCATCTCAGCCGCAATGCTATCGAACTGTGTGAATGGGTTGGGAAGGTGTTCTAAATTGTCTATTAAAGCAGCTGGCGTCATGATTTTACTTTATATGAAAGTTGTCGTAAGCGTAGCAAAAAAGTTCTTCTTACCATCATAAATGACTCTCTTTTTGATTCCTATACTATTTCCAACAATTACTTTATAGATGGGCTGGCTGATGGCGATGCTTGCACAGACCGCTGTTTTATTAAGCAGGGTTTGTGTAGAAAGTCTAAAAAGGAGAGGGGGTTTTTAGCGGGTGTGTTTTATTTTTTATATTGTGCAATAACGATGACAAATAAGGATGAAGTTTTTAAAAAAGATGATCTCGTTTTCTTTTTTTCCTGCCTGTACTTAAGGGGCATTTTTGTCAGTGTTAAGGCGTTCTTATGTGCCTAATAATGTGCCCAGATCGGTATTTCTAGGGAAATGGTCATGAATGTTGCGTTTCTGTCTTGCGCGCGCGTTTCTTTTATGGGTACGAAAGAGTGAGTTGGCTTCAATAGATTCTCAATGGGCGGCAAGAGCGCACCATTTATCAAATGGTCCATCTGCTTTTTCTTTTTGTGTGTGTCTGCGGCGGTCTTTGCTGATCTTATTTTGCACAATCTTGCACGTTAATGTGAATAGTTGAATGTAAAAAGAAACCCACTGTCGCGACCTATTTATTTCTTTTGGTGATGGTATTATCTCGCTTATAGAAATTAGGCATTCAGATATGCCGCATTGAAGAATATCGAAGGAGAGACAAGTGACTACTTTTACTAAAAGCGCATTCGCTTTTTTGGCGGCCTCAGCAATGGCGTCAGCCGCTTTGGCATCCACTGGTGATGTAGGTTACGGCAGTGTCCACCGTGCACAAGCAGACATTGGCTCTTTAGAAGCAAAAATTTCCAACATTGAAGTCAGCGTAGACACCAATGCTGCTTTTACTTTAAGAGACGATATGCCTTTGCATATGAATGGCAACATTCAATTTGTTCAGAACCAGCTGAACTAATACCGCCGTTTAGAAAAAAGTGTTTATTTTAAAAAGGTTTGATCTTGAAAAGGATTGAGCCTTTTTTTATGTTCGCTTCCCCTCTATTTCACATCGCTCTGAATGTTTAACTTGTTTTAGATTTATTATTTATTCTGCTGATGCGGTTTTTATAAATCTTGCGAATTTAAATGTGCCTTTGATTTTTTGTAAAAATACCCTCCTTTCAAAATGTGTCATAAATGATGCAAGAGATTGCATTGTTTATTGTTTTCTTACTTTTCGTGTGCACTTTTTTATATTGTAAGAAGCTAGATCAAAAAGTGCTCATTTCTATAGAAATTTCAGATTAGTTTGAATAGTTGAATGTAAAGTGACACCGTTCTTTCGTCTCTATTTATTTTTTTATTTGATGATATTATTTACCACATCGAAACACAGTGAATATTAATCACTTAATAGAATGTATCAAAGGAGATATATATGAACACTTTTACGAAAAGCGCACTGACTGTTCTTGCTGCCGCTTCCATTGCTTCTGTTGCTGTCGCAGCACCAGGTGATAGTACTTATGGCAACATCACTAAAGCACAAGCGCAAATCAACTCTCTTGAGTCTCAGCTAAGCAGTGAAGGCGTTGCTGTCGAAATGAATGCAGATACTAACGCTGCGATTTCTCCTACTGAGAAAGCCGCTGACTTGAATAAACAAGTGAGAAGCCTACAGCATCAACTAGATGCGTTGAAAACTCAGCGTTCTGAATAATAGCGTTTAGAGTAAGGGGTCAGGAAAGAGCGAGATGTAGGTTCTTTCCTGATGTCATTCACGGCATATATTATGGGGCTTTTAATGCAGATGAAAAAACTATTATTACCAATGCTAGCATTAGTGTTGAGTACTAATTTATATGCATCAAACAGCGCGCAATATAATGATCGCCTTATTCAGGATCGTGCGCAGCTTAAACAGCTTGTTATGCAATTAAAGCAGTTGGGTGTTCATGTTGAATCAACGGTTCAACCTGGTGCATTGACGTCAAAAATGGAAGAGCATGCTGTGCTACAAGCCAAAATCGTACATTTCCAAAAAAAACTTAGAGAGGTAATGAACGCACCTCATATCGCTTGTATTGAGTGATCTTCGTTATCAATCATTAATGTCCGCGTTTTTTTCCACCTCTTTAATTCGATCAAAATATTCTTGAGTGTTTTTCAGTATCTCTTTGTCTTGTAACGAGATATCCTTTTCTGCGCGTTTTAATAATCGCTCTGCTTGTTTGTCTTTCCCTTGGCTAAATTCAAATTGCGCCTTGTAATTGAGCGCCATTGGTATGTTGTTAATGCCTTGGTAATAATTCATATAGGCTTGCCACATCAGCTTACGTTGATACAAATAAGGCGTTTTTCTCTCTTGTGGTTTGCTGTGCGTCAGTTCGGCATACAGGGTTGAGAACAAAATATCTTTCGGCGCTAAATTAAGTTGTGCGCGTGTTAGTGCTAGCGCCTTGTCATCCTGGTTGTCTGCCTTTAGCGCACTGACTAATAAATATTGGGTGAAGCGATTGTGCGTGCTTAGCTTTGTTAAATACGTCAGCGCTTTTTTAGGGGATTGATCCAAGTAATTCAATAACGCAAAAGCAAAGTTAGCGATGTCTGAGCCAGCATCAGGAACAGAGTGAGCCAAATACTGATAAGGGTCGTCTGCTAGGGTGGCTCGATAGGTTAGTAGTGTGGCTCGAAAGTAATTAAAGTCATCATCATGAGTGTTTTCAAGAATGCTTTTAGGGGACTCCATTGATAAAGAATCGGCCATTCGAGTCTGTGGCAAAGGATGGCTTGAGAGAAACTCTAACTCTGGTCGCCCGATAGACGCTTTTGCTAATCCGTTAAAGAGTTCATTCATGCCTTGAGGGTTCAAACCTGCTTCCACTAAATACTGTCGTCCATGGCGATCTGCTTCCTGCTCTTGGGCACGACTGTAGGTGAGGAGACCATCCGCTTGGTTGGCCATACCGCCGATCCAGAGTGCCGCGCTGGCATCGGGGTCAGCACCCGCCAGTGCGGCCGCAAAGCCTGCACCAATCAGTAGTAAGTTTTTATTGAATTCTTCGCTAGAGTGCTGCGTTTGTCTTTCGTAATGATTTAAATCTAAGTGAGCCACCTCGTGAGCCAGCAAGCCATAGAGCATGTCTTCATTCGTAATCATTTCCATGATGTCTGAATAAATGAATAAATGGTTCCCTGGAATGACGAATGCGTTGGTTTGCGTGCTGTTGAGTAATGTCATTTCAACCATTTTATTGTATAGGCTGGTTTGGGGCAGGATATGAGATAATGCCTCTTTTAAATAATCATAGGCAGGGGGGAAATTGATAACAGAAGCGCTGCCGTTTAGTTTCCTAAACCAATGCTGTCCAACCACGTAACTTGGGTTGGCTAATGAACGTTCATCTTTGGTGGCCGTTAAGTCTGGTAAGACTGAGTAGGCTGGATTTGAAAAAGTAATAGAAAAAACAACAAACAAGATACTGAACTTAGTTGTAACGTTAGAAAATAGTCTCATAATATGGCACATATACTCATCGTGGAGATGCGAATGGTTGTCAAGAGTTGTTACGAGTATGACGTAATATTAGATGCAAGAGAAGATCGTTGCCCAATGCCGTTGCTAAAGACCAAAATGGCATTGAATAAAATGGCATCAGGTGACTGTTTATGTGTCATGACCGAAGACGCTGGGTCACTAAAAGATATTCCGCATTATTTTACGATTGTTGGGCATACTCTGCTCAATCAAGAAGAGAAAAACGGCGTATTTACCTTTATTGTTCAAAAAAAATAAGACGGACTCTATGTTTAAAATAGTCGACACCTTAATAAAACGTTATTTGTCAAATGAAGAAGTGGTGGTGTTTTTATTGCTGCTTGCTGGCACTTTGGTTGTCTTGGCTTTTTGGGGTGGGATCTTAGCGCCTGTGTTGATTGCGGTTGTGCTTGCGTTTCTACTGCAAGGCTTGGTGGACCGTCTGCAAAAAATAGGCATAGGTCACACCACGTCTGTGTTGTTTGTTTTTCTCACCTTTTTAGCGTGTTGCGCGGCCTTTATCGGCATCATGGTGCCTATTATTTGGCAGCAAGCGGTGCGTTTCATTAATGACTTGCCTCGAATGATTACCGGGATTCAAGGAGGGATTGAGCATTTCGCCCAAGGCCACTCTGAATTGGTAAGTCAAAGCGCGGTAGACGAAGTGGTGAATACCCTGGCGACCGAGTTTACGAACCTTGGTCAATGGCTGGTTTCTTATTCCATTGCCAGCATACCCTCGATCTTTTCTTTGATGATTTATTTGGTGTTGGTGCCTTTAGTGATGTTTTTCTTACTGAAGGATCAAAAAAGCATTTTGGCGTATCTGACGTCCTGGTTGCCGCAAGAACGCATGATGATGCGTAATATTGCCCATGAAATGAATGAGCAGATTGCCAATTATATCCGTGGTAAAGTCATTGAGATGCTGGTTGTCGGCATTGTTTCTTATATTGTGTTTGCGGTAATGGGCTTGCGATATGCGGAGTTGTTAGCGCTATTGGTAGGCTTATCTGTGCTGATTCCCTATATTGGTGCCGCCGCAGTGACTATCCCTGTGGTATTGGTGGCGTTTTATCAATACGGCACTGGCAGTGATTTCATTTACCTTGTAGTGGCGTATTTGGTGGTTCAGGGGCTAGACGGTAATGTGTTGGTTCCTTTGTTATTCTCTGAAGCGGTAAATTTGCACCCTGTGGCGATTATCGTTGCCGTGTTATTTTTTGGCGGCATCTGGGGTTTTTGGGGAATATTTTTTGCCATTCCTTTGGCCACATTGGTGAAAGCCATTATTAATGCATGGCCACGACAGGATCGTTTGCCGACCCTTGAATAGATCAATATTGCCATTCAAGAAAATACGGCGAGTAATAAGAAAAGGCCCTAATCACACAGATTAGGGCCTTTTTTTGGGTCTTCTATTGAGACTTATTTTATAACGCGTGCTAGCAATACACTGAAAGGTGGCAAAATGACCTGTTGATTTTTTAGGTAACCTGCAGGCAGTGCTTCCGCCAAAACAAGTGGGCTAAGCGTGAGTTCAGGGACAAGGATTTTGGTTTGCTCTGAGGTATTGATCGCAATATAAAGCGAGTCGTCTTGATAGGTGCGGGTGAAGGCGAGGGTGGTTTCATCATCATACAAAAAGGCGATGTCGCCATGAATCAACTCAGGATGGGCGTGCCGTAAGTGCAAAAAGTCTCGGTAAGCATGCAGCACCGAAGAGCGGTCGCCTTCTTGCTCAGCGACGGCCAATGGCAAGTGACGAGAGTCGATGGGCAGCCAAGTCTGTGTGGATTGAGAAAAGCCACCATCTTGTGTGTTTTCCCAAGGCATTGGGGTTCGACAGCCGTCTCGCCCCTTGAATTCTGGCCAAAAGTTAATGCCATAAGGGTCAACCAGTTGGTCGTATTCTAGCTCGGCTTCGGGCAACCCAAGTTCTTCACCTTGATACAAGCAAATACTGCCGCGCAATGACAGCAGCATCACCATAAAAGCTTTGCTTTTGTTGGCGCAACTGTGATCTCCGCCCCAGCGAGTGGCAACGCGCTCTACGTCGTGATTGCCGATTGACCAGCATGGCCAGCCATCGCCAAGGCCAGCTTCTATGCTTTCCATGGTGTGTCGGATGTGACGCATTGAGGCGTCGTGAGTCAATAGGTCAAAGGAATAACACATATGAAGCTTGTCATTGCCTTGGGTGTATTGCGCCATGGTTTCTAACGAGAAATCACAACCCACTTCGCCTACGGTCGTGGTATTGGGGTATTTGTCCAATAGGGCGCGCAGTTGTTGCAAAAAGGCAATGTTTTCAGGTTGTGACTTATCATACAGGTGTTGTTGATAGGCGTAGGGGTTGTCGAGGCGAACACCAATGCCGCCTTCTACAACGTGTTCTTTTGCTGGGTTGTCTTTAAGCTCAACATCATGGAAAAAGTAGTTTGAGGTATCAAGACGGAAGCCATCGACGCCACGCTGTAGCCAAAAATCGACGGTATCTAATAACGTGCTAACAACGTCTGGGTTGTGGAAGTTGAGATCGGGCTGACTGTCTAAGAAGTTGTGCAAATAGTATTGCTTACGGCGACTGTCCCACTGCCAAGCCGGCCCCCCAAAGACAGATAACCAGTTGTTAGGCACTGTGCCATCTGGTTTGGCGTCTGCCCAAATATACCAATCTGATTTGTCGTTATCGTGGCTTTGACGGGACTCTTCAAACCAAGGGTGTTTGTCAGACGTATGATTAAGGACTTGGTCGATAATGACTTTCAAACCGTGTTGATGAGCGGCACCAATAAGAGAGTCAAAATCCGCGAGGGTGCCAAAAATAGGATCAACATCGCAATAATTCGAAACGTCGTAGCCAAAGTCTTTCATTGGAGAGGTGAAGAAGGGCGACAGCCAAATAGCGTCGACTCCCAGAGAGGCGATGTAGCCCATTTTTTCGGTAACCCCAGGCAAATCCCCAATGCCATCATTATTGGCATCATAAAAACTACGAGGATACACTTGATAAATGACGGCGCCGCGCCACCAATCCAAATTGTTTTTCATATTGACCTCATTTAAAGTAAAGCTAGCTAAATAATATGATGGTACATTCTTACTTTGATGCAAGGTTTTATGCACGACCAGTGCCTAAACCGAATAATTCTATGGTCTTTTTTAATACGCTTTTTCTGTTGCCTTGCTAGAGCAGAGTAAGCGGTTCACTGGAATGATTATGTTCGCTGCTAACGCCCGCTCAATTGCGTGGCCATTGTTTGGTTTCTACTTCTTTTTTTGTTGTCTTATTGGCGTCATGATGCCCTATATTTCGATTTACTATAAGTCGATTGGGCTCAGTGCCTCAGAAATAGGCCGATTAATGTCGACATTTACATTGTCTGGCATCTTGGTTCCACATTTTTGGGGGTGGTTGACGGCCAAAGTCGGCCTGCCTAAAAAAGTACTGCAACTGGCGGTATTGGGTTGTTTCCTTTGTCTTATTCCTTTTAATTGGAGCAATCAATTTGAGTCGTTGTGGTTATTAACGTGTGCCATGGCGTTATTTTATTCCGCTTTGATTCCGATGACAGACGCATTGGCGGTGCGCAGTATTCGCAATTTAAATGTGCCTTATACGCGATTGCGGGTCGGCGGTTCTATTGGTTATGTTATCGCGGTCGCCAGTACGGGTTTTTTGATCGGGCATTTCGGCCCCTCTATTGTCATTCCGGTTATGTGCAGTTATTTGCTGCTGGCCTTACTCACCACCTTTTTTATTAAAGAACAGGCGTATGACGTCAGCCCGCAAAAAGAAAGTGCGTCTTTTGTGTCTTTATTGCGGGCGAAAGAATCTATTTTGTTTTTTGTGTTGGCGTTTTTGTCTTTTATGTCTCACGCGCCTTTTAATGTGTTTTTTGCGGTTCACCTAGAAAGTGTGGGTTACACCGGACAGCAAATTGGTTTGTTGATTGCTTTGGGCGTCATCATGGAGATTGTGCTGTTTTTGTTTGGTGGCAACCTGGTGAGGAAGTTTCACTTATTTCACATCATGCTGTTGTGTTTTGTGTGTGGTGCGATTCGTTGGTTTTTGGTGGGGTGGTTTGCTGAGATACTTTGGGTTCTGGTACTGACGCAAATGCTTCATTGCATCACTTTTGCGTTGTTTCATATGGTGTCTATTGAACGTGTACGACGACTTTTCCCTGAACGTTATGCCAGTCAAGGCCAAGCCATGTACAGTGCGTTTGCGATTGGTCTTGGTGGCGGGCTTGGTATGGTTGGGGCTGGCTATTTATGGGAATGGGTAGGGGATGCTTGGGTCTTTACGATAGCCGCAAGCATCAGTGTGCTGGCGTTGGTTATTCTGTGGGGGAGTCAGCATCTACGTTGAGGCTTTCGTGTTGCAGTAACTCAATAAACGCCAGTGCAGCGCGGCTTAATGTTCTTTGTTTGTGATGGATGATCCCCAGCCGTCTTTCCACGTTCAGGTCAGGGTGGTTGAGCACAATTAGCTTGTCGTCTACTAAGGTAGAAGGCAGTAATGACCACCCCCAGCCGATGCTAACCAGCATGGCTAAGGTTTCTAGGTGGTTGGTGTTCATTCTGACTTGCGGTTTAAGGCCTTGCTTACCAAAGACTTGCTCGGCAATTTGTCGCGTGAAGGTGTTTTCATTGGGCAATACGCAAGGGTGGTTTGCGAGCTCGGCCAAATCTAGGTTCTTCACTTTTGCTAAAGGATGGTCGCGGCTGACGACGCACGTTAATGGGTCAGACCAAATTGGAATGGACTCCATTAAATGGTCGTCTTTATTCGACAAGGTAATAATGCCAATTTCCACCTCCCCCCTTAATACCTGCTGATACGCTTCTTCAGATTGCGTAAAGTCAATGTCGAGCTTTGCTTGTGGGTAGCGCACCTGAAATTTCTTCAAAATGGTTGGCAATCGTCTTAGCCCAATATGGTGGCTGGTGGCCAATCTCAATTCACCACTTACGTCGTCCATTTGCAGCGTCATGCTGTGCTGGATGTCTTTCAAATCGTCGGCGATTTTTTTGGCTTTAGGCAATAGGCGAGTGCCGGCTTCGGTTAAGATAATTTGTCGGCCAATACGATCAAACAGTTTAACCCCAAGGGTGCTTTCTAACGCCGCTATCCGTTTGCTAATCGCAGGTTGTGTAACAAAAAGGCGCAATGCCGCTTCTGAAAATGATTTCGTTTCAGCCACTTTTATAAAGGTGAGTAGTTCTGCAATGTCCATCATTCCAAAAAATTATCCAAAACATGAAAAATATGAATTTGAGTAATTTAAGCGAAAGTTTTAGGATAGCGCAATAGGTTATTTAGGAGAGAAGCTATGTCAGGTAAAACCCTTTACGACAAGTTGTGGGACAGCCACCTTGTTCAGCAACGCGATGATGGTAGTGCATTGATTTATATCGATTTGCAATTGCTTCACGAAGTTACTTCACCACAAGCGTTTGAAGGCCTAAGACTAGCTGGTCGCAAGCCTTGGCGAGTGTCGTCAAGCCTTGCTACACCAGACCATAACGTACCGACAACGCAAAAAGAACGTGTTGACGGCGTGAATGGCATTGAAGACCCAGTGTCTAAAATCCAAGTAACGACTTTGGATGATAACTGCAATGAATTTGGTATCACCGAATTCAATATGAAAGACATTCGCCAAGGAATCGTGCACGTTGTTGGGCCAGAGCAAGGTGCAACGCTTCCTGGAATGACGGTAGTGTGTGGGGATTCTCACACCTCAACGCACGGTGCTTTTGGTGCGTTAGCTCACGGTATTGGTACTTCTGAGGTTGAGCATGTATTGGCCACTCAGTGTTTGGTACAAAAGAAAAGCCGCAACATGTTGGTGCGAGTCGATGGTGAATTGTCACCTTGGGTATCCGCAAAAGACGTAGTGTTGGCCATCATCGGAGCAATTGGTACCGCTGGCGGCACCGGTTATGCCATTGAGTTTGGCGGCACGGGCATTCAGTCTTTGTCGATGGAAGGTCGTATGACCGTCTGTAATATGGCGATTGAAGCGGGTGCACGAGTGGGCTTGATCGCCGTGGATGACACAACGATCGACTACGTTAAAGGCCGTCCTTACGCACCAAAAGGCGCGCATTGGGACATGGCGGTAGAAGCTTGGCGTGACTTGGTGTCCGATAAAGACGCTCAGTTTGATGAAGTAGTGGTATTAAAGTCAGAAGACATCAAACCACAAGTCACTTGGGGAACCTCGCCTGAGATGGTGATTGCGATTGATGAACCGATTCCTCGCGCGGAAGATCAAACGGACCCTGTGAAAAAAGAAGGCTACGCTCGTGCTTGGAAATACATGGGGCTTGAAGGCAAAACGACCTTGGCCGATGTGACTCTGGATCGTGTTTTTATTGGCTCTTGTACGAACTCGCGAATTGAAGATCTACGCATTGCAGCAGACGTAGTGAAAGGTCGTAAAGTAGCGTCTAGCTTGAAGCAGGCGATCGTAGTACCGGGTTCTGGCTTGGTAAAAGCGCAAGCAGAAAAAGAAGGCTTACATACTATTTTTGAAGCCGCTGGCTTGGAATGGCGTGAGCCAGGTTGTTCTATGTGTTTGGCAATGAACGCGGATAAATTAGGCGCAGGTGAACATTGTGCGTCTACCTCAAACCGTAACTTCGAAGGACGTCAAGGTTTTGGCGGACGTACTCACTTGGTGAGCCCTGCAATGGCAGCGGCGGCGGCAATTGCCGGTCACTTTGTTGATGTAAGCGAGTTTGTTAAACACTAGGATTTCTCTCTAGAAGAGAAGGAGAATGTATATGCGTCCTTTTACGAAACACACAGGGTTAGCCGCGCCTTTGGATTTGGCCAACGTTGACACTGACATGATCATTCCAAAGCAGTTCTTGAAATCCATCAAGCGTACTGGTTTTGGCAAAAATTTATTTGATGAACTTCGCTATGAAGACGAAGGTCAGCCTGACCAAGAATGCACTGGTCGCCCTGTTCGTGAAGATTTTGTGTTGAATATGCCACGTTACCAAGGGGCGAGTGTGTTGTTAGCACGCCAAAACTTTGGTTGTGGCTCGAGCCGAGAACACGCGCCTTGGGCATTAGACGATTACGGTTTTCGTTCTGTGATCGCGCCAAGTTTTGCGGATATTTTTTACAATAACTGTTTTAAAAATGGCTTGTTGCCCATTGTCTTGGCGCCAGAAGAAGTGGATCAACTTTTTGCTGAAGTGGCTGCAAAAGAAGGCGCTGAAGTGGTTGTTGACCTTGAGGCTCAAACGGTAACATCGCCATCGGGTGAGGTGTTTGAGTTTTTGGTTGATACCTTCCGTAAGCATTGCTTATTGAATGGTTTGGACGATATCGGCCTGACGCTTCAGCAAGAAGACAGCATCCATCGTTTTGAAGAGAAACGCATGGCGGCAGCGCCTTGGTTGTTTTTGTCTCGCGAACAATAGTATTTATGCGCCGAGTATTTATCGGCAAGCGTTATCGACATCAATTTACGCCACAGAGTTTAGTGTTACCTAGCCTGTGGCGTTACTGTAAAAAGAATGAAGGATTAAGTAATGTCTAAAAATGTATTGGTATTGCCAGGTGACGGTATTGGTCCTGAAATCGTAGCCCAGGCGGTGCGTGTTCTTGATTTGGTAAACACTCAATTTAATTTGGGCATCACTCACGAGAGTGCTTTAGTGGGTGGTTCTGCATACGACGAGACAGGTTCACCTTTGCCTGAAGCGACATTGACGAAAGCCAAAGCCGCGGATGCGATTTTGCTGGGTGCTGTTGGTGGTCCAAAATGGGACGGCCTAGACATGTCTGTTCGCCCAGAGAAAGGCTTGTTGGGCTTGCGCTCTAACTTAGCGCTTTTTGCTAACTTGCGTCCTGCGATCCTTTACCCACAATTGGCGGATGCGTCTAGTTTGAAGCCGGAAATTGTGGCGGGTTTAGACATCCTTATTGTTCGTGAGTTAACGGGCGGTATTTACTTCGGGCAGCCTCGTGGTATTCGTACGCTAGAAAATGGTGAGCGCCAAGGTTTCAATACTTATGTTTACAGTGAATCGGAAATTCGCCGTATCGCTCGCTCAGCGTTTGAAGCCGCTCGTCAACGTGGCAAACGCGTGTGTTCTATCGATAAATCCAATGTGCTTGAAGTGACAGTGCTTTGGAAAGAAGTTATGGAAGAAGTTGCGAAAGAGTATCCTGATGTCGAATTGACGCACATGCTAGTGGATAATGCTGCAATGCAACTGGTTCGTGCACCAAAACAGTTTGATGTAATGGTTACTGGCAACATGTTTGGTGATATTCTATCTGACGCAGCGGCAATGCTAACAGGCTCCATTGGTATGCTTCCGTCGGCTTCTTTGAACGCTGAAGGTCGTGGTATGTATGAGCCTTGTCATGGTTCTGCTCCAGATATTGCAGGACAAGGCATTGCCAATCCTCTTGCGACGATTTTATCCGTGGCAATGATGTTGCGTTATTCTTTAGACGCTAAAGAAGCCGCAGATGCGATTGAAGCCGCTGTTAGTCGTGTTCTTGATCAAGGGTTAAGAACCGCTGATATCGCTTCTCAAGATTGTGAAACAGTCACTACGCAAGCCATGGGCGACGCGGTATTGACTGCATTAGAAGCAGTACTTAAAGCCTAACCATAATGAGTAGGCGTTAACTCGGGATATTGCTCTTGGTATGAGCGACCCCACAAAAAAAAGGTAGAGATAACCATGTCAAAACACACTGTAGGTTTAGTCGGCTGGCGCGGAATGGTTGGTTCCGTGTTGATGCAACGTATGCGAGAAGAAAAAGATTTTGATCACATTGATCCGATTTTTTTCACCACCTCTCAAACGGGGCAAAAAGGGCCAGAAATTGGTAAAGACATTCCATTGCTTCAAGACGCGAATGATATTGAAGCGCTGAAGAAGATGGACATTATAATTACCTGCCAAGGCGGGGATTATACCAAGGCTATTTACCCTCAGTTGCGTAATGCCGGTTGGAAGGGTTACTGGATCGATGCGGCGTCTTCTTTGCGCATGGATAAAGACGCGATTATCGTGTTGGACCCAGTGAACCAAAATGTCATCAAGCAAGGCTTGAAAGATGGCGTGAAGACCTTTGTGGGCGGTAACTGTACCGTTAGCTTGATGTTGCTGGCATTGGGTGGATTGTTTGAAAAAGGTCACATTGAGTGGATGACTTCCATGACGTACCAAGCGGCTTCTGGCGGCGGTGCGCGTCATATGCGTGAGTTGATCAATCAAATGGGCTTGTTGCACAGTTCTGTTGCGTCTGAATTGGCGGATCCTGCTAGTGCTATTTTAGACATCGATCGTAAAGTGGCTGAGCAAATGCGCTCCAACACTATGCCAGTGGATCAGTTTGGCGTGCCTTTGGCTGGGTCATTGATTCCTTACATTGATTCTCAGCTTGATAATGGTCAAAGCCGTGAAGAATGGAAGGCTCAAGCGGAAACGAATAAAATCCTTGGTAATACCGGGTCTATTATTCCTGTTGATGGTTTGTGTGTGCGTATCGGCGCGATGCGTTGCCATAGCCAAGCCTTCACTATCAAGCTAAATAAAGACATTCCAGTCGCGGACATCGAAGGTTTGTTGGCTGAGCATAACGATTGGGTAAATGTTGTGCCAAATGACAAAGAAGCGACCATGGCTGGATTGACGCCGACGGTAGCGACTGGCACCTTGAATGTGCCGGTCGGTCGTATCCGTAAACTGAACATGGGGCCTGAGTACATCAGTGCGTTCTCAGTTGGCGATCAACTTTTGTGGGGTGCTGCTGAACCACTACGCCGCATGCTACGCATTCTTCTTGAGGCTTAATTGCTCTAGAAAGAGTGTTTGATGATAAAACGCTGCCTAAGGGTGGCGTTTTTTTTGCCTGCTATTTTTTCACAGTGATTTTTCTGGCTGCTAAATGACTAGTAAGTGGCGCGAACTTTATGGGATGAGACCTTTTGGGTTGCACTCTCGTATCCTCGTGACTGGTTTGGGATTTGAGTGGGTTCTTGCTTCTTGGTTCTGCTTCTTTCTTTTTAGTAAGCGTCTTGAGCGTTTGTGAGGGCGTTTTCTGGTCGTGGTGTGTCATCCGCTAGGGTTGGATCAGGCATGACCTAGGGCGTCGCCTGAGCGATCTGACGGTGGTGGGAGTCATCGCTGACCGAGTTGGTTGTCTGAATGTATCCCAATGTAGGGTGGTGATCGTTGGCGGCTAAGAAAAAAGAGCCTTTATTTATGTCTTCCCTAGACTAAAGTAAGAGTGTGACTGTGTTTTATTTGATCAAATTGGTGCCTTTATAAATTGTTTAGATGTTTATACTTGTTTGTTTTTTAAACGATTATTGGGTTTTTCGGATGATTTAGGTGATTTTTAACAAACTTATGAAAGTATTTACATTTTAAGGATTGAAATTAGATCGATTAGTCCATAGGTTATTAGTATGTTCAAAACGAGGAGGGAATAGAAAATACGTTTATAAAATAATTTTCCAAAAACGAAAGGAAATTCTCTATGTATACATTGAATATTAGTGGTCATCACGTTCAGTCTGGTGAAGAAGTACAAGAGCTAGTTAAAGAAAGAATGGATCGTCTGACTCGTCTGAACGATCAAATCACCAGTATTAAGGTGATTCTAAATACAGAGAAACATGAGATTCATGAATTAATTGTTGAAGCCAGTGTTCATATTCCTGGTCATGATCTATTCGCTACCGTTAAAACAGACAAACAATTGAAACCAGCTGTGGATTTGTTGGTAGGTAAATTGGAAAAACAACTCGTTAAACATAAGGCAAAACACACCGGCCGTCAGCATCAGATTAATGCTCAAGACGTAGAGAGTAGTGTAGAGCGAGAAGAGCAAGCCGAATTCAATGAACTGGTAGAGCGTGAAGTTCTATAGGTAATCACCCTTAGGGAGTGAAAATAAAGAGTAGCCTCGCAGTCGCGGGGCTTTTTTGTGCCTGCGTTTTTTAACGTGGGCAGATGAATGTACTGGTTTATAAGGTGCTCGCTTAATAAGGAGCAAGCTTGAAGAGGCATTGGCTTAATGGGGCGCTGGCTTGTTCTTGGTGTGGAGGGTGTTGCTGTGGAGGGTGTTGCTGTGGAGGGTGTTGCTGTGGAGGGTGTTGCTGTGGAGATTGTTGTCATGGGTGACCCACTCTAAGATTGAGCGACGCAAATAAAAAAGGCCTCATATAAATGAGGCCTTTTTACTATGCTACGGTTAGTGCATCAGTCGCTGGGGCAAAGATTATGCCGTTGCGTCAGTGGCAATAACAGTATTGGCTTTCTTAACGTACTCACCCATCTTGTCGAAGTTTAGGTATTTGTAAACTTCAGAAGACATGCTGTTGATCTTGTTTGCGTACTCAAGGTACTCAGCAGGTGTAGGTAGTTTGCCAAGCAATGCCGCAACAGCAGCAAGTTCAGCAGAGGCCAAGAATACGTTAGCGCCATTACCTAGACGGTTCGGGAAGTTACGAGTTGAAGTGGAAACAACGGTAGACTTCTCAGCAACGCGTGCTTGGTTACCCATACATAGAGAACAACCAGGCATTTCCATACGAGCGCCAGCTTTACCGAAGATGCTGTAGTAGCCTTCTGCGGTTAGTTGCTCAGCGTCCATTTTGGTTGGTGGCGCAACCCAAAGGCGGGTAGGAACCACTTTGCCAGCTGCGTCTAGTAATTTACCAGCAGCACGGAAGTGACCGATGTTTGTCATACAAGAACCGATGAAGACTTCATCGATGTGCTCGCCTTGAACATCAGAAAGTAGACGTGCATCATCTGGATCGTTTGGCGCACAAAGAACAGGTTCTTTGATTGTTTCAAGGTCGATCTCAATGATTGTGTGGTATTCAGCGTCTGCATCAGCGCGCATTAGACTAGGGTTTGCTAACCACTCTTCCATTGCGTTAGCGCGGCGCTCAAGTGTACGAGGGTCACCGTAACCTTCAGAAATCATCCAACGTAGCATAACGATGTTGGATTTTAGGTATTCAGCCACAGACTCTTCAGACAAGTTGATGGTACAACCCGCAGCAGAACGTTCTGCAGAAGCGTCGGATAATTCGAACGCTTGCTCAGCGGTTAAGTGCTCAAGACCTTCGATTTCTAGGATGCGACCAGAGAAAACGTTTTTCTTACCTTTTTTCTCAACCGTCAAGTGACCTTCTTTGATTGCTTGGTAAGGGATTGCATGAACAAGGTCACGTAGTGTGATACCTGGTTGCATTTTACCTTTAAAGCGAACCAAAACAGACTCAGGCATATCAAGAGGCATGACACCTGTTGCTGCTGCGAATGCAACCAAACCAGAACCCGCAGGGAAAGAGATGCCTAGAGGGAAGCGGGTGTGAGAGTCACCACCAGTACCTACCGTGTCAGGTAGTAGCATACGGTTCAACCAAGAGTGGATGATGCCGTCACCTGGGCGAAGAGAAACACCGCCACGGTTCATGATGAAATCAGGAAGAGTGTGGTGAGTCGTTACGTCAACTGGTTTAGGGTAAGCCGCTGTGTGACAGAAAGATTGCATTACTAGATCGGACGTAAAGCCAAGGCAAGCCAAGTCTTTTAGTTCGTCACGTGTCATTGGACCCGTAGTGTCTTGAGAACCAACGGTTGTCATTTTTGGTTCACAGTAAGTGTTCGGGCGAATGCCTGGAAGACCACATGCCTTACCAACCATTTTCTGAGCCAGTGTGAAGCCTTTAGTGGATTCAGCAATCGCACCAGGAACGGTGAATAAGTCTGTTGCGCCAAGGCCTAGAGATTCACGAGCTTTCGCGGTTAAACCACGACCGATGATCAAAGGAATACGACCGCCAGCACGTACTTCGTCTAGAAGTACTTGAGTTTTTAGAGAGAAAGTACTGATGACTTCTTCTGTGCCGTGTTTTTTAACAACGCCTTCGTATGGGAAAATGTCGATTACATCGCCCATTTCCATTTTATCAACGTCCATTTCGATTGGCAGTGCACCAGCGTCTTCCATTGTGTTGAAGAAGATAGGGGCAATTTTATTACCAATACAGATACCGCCAGCGCGTTTGTTAGGGATGAACGGAATGTCATCGCCCATGTGCCATAGCACAGAGTTCGTCGCTGATTTACGGCTTGAACCCGTACCAACAACATCACCCACGTACGCTAAAGGAAAGCCTTTTTCTTTTAGGGAGATGATTTTGCTGATTGGTCCGATTTCGCCATCTAGATCTGGTGTGATGCCATCACGAGCCATTTTAAGCATTGCGTTGGCATGTAATGGGATATCAGGACGAGACCATGCGTCTGGCGCAGGAGATAGATCGTCGGTGTTTGTTTCGCCCGTTACTTTAAAGACAGTAAGGGAGATTTTTTCAGCCAATTTGTTTTTCGCTGTGAACCATTCGCCATCCGCCCAAGATTGGATGATTTGTTTCGCGAATGGGTTACCTGCTTTGGATTTTTCTTCAACGTCATGGAAGGCGTCGAAAATAAGCAGTGTATGAGACAGTGCTTTGGCTGCAATAGGAGCAAGCTCTTCAATGTCTAGGCAAGCGATCAATGGCTGAATGTTGTAACCACCAAGCATGGTGCCAAGCAGTTCAGTTGCCAATTCTTTGGTGATTAGTGGTGATGCTGCTTCGCCTTGGGTGATGGCAGCAAGAAAGCCTGCTTTAACGTAAGCGGCTTCATCAACACCCGCTGGGATGCGATTTTTTAGAAGGTCAAGAATAAACTCTTCTTCACCTGCTGGTGGGTTTTTAAGAAGTTCAACCAAGGCAGAAACTTGTTCTGCATTAAGTGGTGTAGGAGGTATGCTCTGTTCTGCACGTTCCTCGACATGTTTACGGTATGCTTCTAACACAATAGTTCCCCTTAGTTTTCGACATCAACCCTGTGTGTTGATGTGTTGAAGCGGAGGCTTAACCACCCTTAATGAGTGTTCAACGTTAAGCCAAACGATAATCACTGCTTTATTATTGAATTATTTTATATAAAAAACGGGCGAAAGACTCAATTAACCCCATAACAATTTAGAATAGGGGACATTTAGCGGAATTATTCTGATTTAGAATCGCCTTCTCCGCTTGCTGCCTTTGCTTGCGTTTGGTGTGTTTTCTTGCCCTCTATTGTGGTGACTTTGCTGCTGGCTGAATGATGCGAACCACTCTAAAGCCCCAGTTGCTGGCCTTTAGGTTCGGTTCAGCGCGATAACGAGTAGAGCTTCGTCCTACTCTTGGAATGTCAAACCAAGACCCGCCGCGAATCACTCGACTGCTGCATTGGTCTGATAACCATATCTGATTTTTACTTGGCGCGCCCTTGTAAGAATCGTGATAACAGTCTTCAACCCACTCTGCTACGTTGCCGTGCATGTCATACAAGCCTAATGGATTGCTGGCCTGACTGCCAACCGGTGCGCTTGACACCCCATCCCATTGGCTGCCGCAACTGTCACAAACACTGTAACCTGGTTTAACAGAGTTGCCATACCAAAAGGCGCTGTTGCCATTGCCCCGTGCGGAATATTCCCATTCTACTTCCGTCGGTAGTCGATACTCTTGGTTGGTTTGCTCAGATAGCCAAGCGGTATAGGCTTTGGCGTCGTACCAGCTGACGTTAATAACAGGGCGTTTTTGTCGTCCCCAGCCATTATCGGCCGGCAGTTTTCGCCCCGTTGCTTTGGCAAAACGGTCGTATTGATCGAAGGTGACTTCGTATTTACTGATATAGAAGCCGTGGGGAATATCGACCTCATGAACCGGTTTCTCATTGTCGTCGCCTAGATTGTGTAGGTCGCCCATTTGAAATTTTGCAGGGGCAATTTTCTCTACTTTCGGGGCTTTTCCGCCTGAAGCCAAGGGTTCTTCAAGAACTTGAGGGAGCGCTTCAAAGTGTTCTTTTTCAATCTGCTTAGGAGTTTTTTTCACTGCGAGAGCGACGGCTGGTTTAGGGGCGTCTTCTGGCCATAATGAGACAGCAGCAATTGCTGAGCCTGCGACCACCAGGCCAAGCGCGATATAAAGAGTGCGCCTTGGGTGCGAAGAAAGTCGCTTAGGGCTTGCTTTGGCTTTGGGTTGTTCTGGTTTATAAAGATTGGCACGCAGTGTTCGCATGACTTCTTGTAAGGACTTTGGTCTATATCGATCGTGTTTTCTGCTCCATTTTTGAAGCTTCTTCCAGGTGGCATCGCTCAAATAAGGGTGAGCGCTGGGTAACGCCCCAGGAAGGTCCTTGTCTAAAATGGATTCACCAAGCAGCGCCGCCATAAGAATGCGCATAAAGTTAAAGCGATCTGATGCTGGGGTTCTTTTTTGTGCTTTGCGTTGGTATTCAGGAGGAAAGAGTCTAGGGTCTAGCTCTTTGTCTGTGATCCTGTCCATCCAATGGTGGGCACCCAAGCCAGTCATAATGCCAAGGCCGTTCACAACATGAATCGCGCTTAAGTCAAGGTGACCGTGAAATAGGCCTTTTTGATGAATCTGATCCAGCGCTTTGGCAATGTTATCAAATAAACTGACGACCACATTAAGCGGCGCGCCATCTGGGTATTTGCCTAAAAAGCTATAGAGATTTTCACCGCCACACACAGCAGAACAAGAAAACACCCATAATTTAGAGTAGAAGGGTGGGTAATTCGGCGTGATGGCCTGGTGTTTAATGCCAGCGTATTTGCGTGAATTTTGTAGGAAGTCTTCTACTTTTCCTCGTCCAGGTTCGTAAAAGCGTACGACAAACGATCTGCCTCCATGGTCGGCCACCCAGGCGGATTTGTGCTGGGAAGCGGGGTAGTTCAGCACGTAAGGGTCTAACTCAACGCCAACGTGCTGGCCTATTTTTAATTTATTAATGTCGTAGAATTCATTCATTACGAATTTGATATCCAAATCAAGACGTTGCTGCCTAAGTGCTTAATAGAGAGTATAATCTCGTTTTTTAAGATGAAAAGGTAGAGTAATGTTATCAGCGTATCCAGAGCTTGTTGATTTTCTTCCCTGCCAGTCGCCTGAAGCATGGGTGAACTGGGCGATTGAGAATCAAACTTTGCTGTTAAATGACCATGCCCATTGTGAAAAAAAGGCCGCGTCAACGGCGATGAGTTTGATGTATCGTTATGTGGATCGTGATAATTTGCTTCATAAAATGTCCCGTTTGGCCCGTGAAGAGCTGCTTCACTTTGAGCAAGTTCATAAGATCATGCGCAAACGCGGCGTGGCTTATGATCATCTGACGGCATCACGCTATGCAGATGGCTTGCGTAAACACATTCGTACCCATGAGCCAGCGCGTCTGGTTGATACCATGATTGTAGGGGCGTTTGTTGAGGCGAGATCCTGTGAGCGTTTTGCTGCTCTTGCTCCGCATCTGGATGAGGAGTTGTCTAAATTTTACATCTCATTGCTAAAATCCGAAGCCAGACACTTTGAAGATTACCTTGCGCTGGCAAAAGAATACGCCGGCGAGCCAATTGATGAGCGCATTGCGTTTTTCCGTGACTTAGAAGAAAAGCTTATTCTTGAGCCAGATACGGATTTTCGCATGCACAGTGGCCCACCTCGTTTAGAGGCCTAGTTCGTTTGCTTACGAAATAAAACGAGCAGGTTACGTTTTTGTAAGGTAACTTCTTGATTAGCTGCTAATATCATTAGTATCAACTCAACAATGGAGGGGGTCGACATGGGCGCGCAGATGAACGATAAGTTGCCAGACGTTACTTACTGGCTGGCGTTACAAATAGCGAAACATGAACATGTTATCGATCTAGACAGTGCTTATCAGGGATCCGCTGAGCTGGATGTTTTGTATCAATTACTGACCAGTAAAGCGCAGCTTTATTGGTGGCGTAATTATGGCATTGAGTTGAGCCCTGTGATGGTTAACAATGCTTTTTTTCGCGCGGTGGCCATGCTTCATGAGCGGCGTTTAGAGTTCAGTCGTTCGCGGCACAGTGCTGATACCGGATGGGTAAAAGAGTTATTGCACCTGTAGCATTCACTTAGAATGACGCTTTACGGGTTTCGTTATTAAAAAAAACCATTGCATGTGTATGTAATGGTTTTTTTGTGGCTGGCATGTCTTAAAGCGTAAGGTGATGGACAGGTTGTAACCCATTCAGCCCCTTGGTTAAGAAGGTGTCTACCTCGCAGCTCAATTGACAAACTTGTGTGTCATCAAGGTAAGCAAGCCAGATTTGATCGTCCCAATCTCCCAGTACGCAGCGAGCGTAATGCTCATTAATATGAAACGCCGGTCTGTGAGTGTGACCATGAATGACGACGTTGGTGTGATTCCTAGTCAGAGATTCTTGTACGCTGCTTGGTGTCACATCCATGATGTATTGAGACTTTTCCGCCGACATGCTTTTGCTGTCATTGCGCAACTGTGCTGCCAATGCCATTCTTTTTTCAAGGGGCATTGAAAGTATTTGTTGCTGCCATTCTGGCGTTCTTACCATGGTGCGGAACGTTTGATACTCAGTGTCTTCCTGACAATATTCATCGCCATGAGTGAGTAGGATTGGGTGAGTTGGAGAGTGAATAAGCGTTTGCTCAGTCAGCAAGGTTGCGCCCACTCGCTGGCACCACTCGTTACCAATCAAAAAGTCTCGATTGCCGTGGATGAAAAAGAGTGCGATGCCAGCATCAGACAGCTGACGAAGGCTGGCTTCGATAGGTTGGTTCCAATCAGGCTGGTAATCGTCCCCAATCCAGGCTTCATAAAAGTCGCCAATGATATACAGCTCAGCGTCATTGTCTGGGTGCTTGTTTGTTAGCTCACCCATCATTTGAACAAACGCCCGGATCAAGTCCGGGCGTTTGTCACTAAGATGCAAATCCGAGATTAAATAACGAATCATTAGTCTTCGTTTTTAACCAATTCAGCGCTTTCGATAATCACGTCGTCAGCAGGAACGTCTTGGTGGCCTGCTTTTGTGGTGGTTTTCACTTCTTTGATTTTGTTTACCACGTCCATGCCTGCGGTTACTTTACCAAATACCGCGTAGCCCCAGCCGTCTGGTGTTTTGCTGCGGTGGTTAAGGAAGGCGTTGTCGGCAACGTTAATGAAGAATTGAGCAGACGCGGAATGTGGGTCCATAGTACGAGCCATGGCCAGTGTGCCTACTTCGTTCTTCAAGCCGTTATCTGCTTCGTTTTCGATTTGAGTGCGTGTTTCTTTTTGTGTCATGCCTGGCTCAAAACCACCGCCTTGAACCATGAAACCATTGATCACACGGTGAAAAATAACGCCGTCATAAAAACCTGAAGTAACGTATTCTTCAAAGTTTTTCGCTGTTTTAGGGGCTTTTTCGTAATTAAGCTCGACGTGAACATCACCGTAGTTAGTGTGTAGGATGATCATTTTATATTCCTTAAAAGTTATGAATGGCTAAAAGATGGCGTAAGTACGCCTAGTCGATGTTGAGCATTTTATGTGTTTGTAAGCTAAGACGCCACTGTGGATGTGATAAACAAAAATTTAGTGTGGCTTCTTGGGTGTTAACCAAGGGGATTTGTGACTCGCTAAGATGGCTTTGATCCATGGGTTGTAGGTAAAAATGATCAAACGCCAATGCCTCAAATAAAGAAGGGGCAAGGTGGTCTTGGGGGAACACCAACTTAAGCTCATTGCCTTGAGTGACCTTGAGAGGTTTTGTGGTTTTAGGGCTGACACAAATCCAGTCGATACCATGAGGCAGTGGCAGAGTGCCATTGGTTTCTATGGCGATGGTGTAACCGTGGGCTTTCATTTCTTCTATTAGCGCGTCGTCTAGCTGCAAGGCTGGCTCGCCGCCGGTAAATACCACGTATTTATGATGTTGTCCCGCTGGCCACAATGCGTCTATGTGTTCGCATAATTCGTGTGCCGTGGTGAACTTGCCACCATGTTGGCCATCGGTGCCGATAAAGTCGGTGTCGCAAAATTGGCAATCAGACGTTGCTCGTGTTTTTTCTTGGCCTGACCATAAGTTGCAGCCAGTGAAGCGGCAGAATAAAGCTGGACGGCCTGCGTGGGCGCCTTCTCCCTGTAAAGAGTAGAAAGCTTCTTTTATTGAATACATGTGTTGCGCCTATTACATCTCGAAAAACAGTTCGAGGTAAGGGTGATCGCTTTAGTTGTCCATTGGGGATCTGTGGAACAGAAGCCAATAAAGACTAAATTGAATGAATGTTTGTGCTTGGTAAATCTATGCTTCGTAAGCGAGTGGGTCGGTTTGACCTTGCTCAGCAAAGGCTTCCAATCTTTCGTTGCACGCGCCGCATTTGCCGCATGATTTTTCACGGCCGTTGTAACAAGTCCACGTTTTGCCGTAATCGAGATTCATCGCCAACCCCGCTTTTAAAATCTCGCCTTTTGAGTTGTTCAAAAATGGCGTAACGATTTCAACAGATTGGTAGTTCGCAATCTTAGATACCGCGTTCATGGCGTCGACAAATTCTGGTCGACAGTCAGGGTAAATGTGGTGATCGCCTGAGTGGGCGCCATAGTAAACTTTCCCCGCTTCTAATGACACGGCATACGCAATCGCCATAGACAATAGAACCATGTTGCGATTCGGTACCACGGTGGATTTCATGCTCTCGCTTTCGTAATCGCCTTCGGGAATCTCGCTGTCACCGGTCAGTGAGGAACCTGCCATCAGGCTATTGATCGCGGTGATGTCGACGACTTTATGAGGAATGTTTAATTGCTTGCATACCTCAGCAGCAACAATAAGTTCCTTACTGTGTTTTTGTCCGTAATTAAAGGACAAGGCGTACACGTCCAATCCTTGTTTGATGGCGGTGTTCAGAACGGTGAATGAATCCATTCCCCCTGAATACACCACAACGGCTTTTTCTGGCATCTTGTGTTCCTTAATGTAGGTCGTTGGGCTGAATAAGGCGGCGGATTATAGCAGATGGGGAAGTGGCTTAACTAGGATGATAGAGATTGATTTTGAAGAGGAAAGCCGATAGTTTGAGCGCCACATCTAAGAATGAAAGCGCATAAGAGTATCACCAGTTTTACTTTTATGCGCAGGCGGTTGCTGCATTCATCGCCTGCAGTGCAGCAAAGCTAACGTGTATAACGAGCAAAAAAGGAAAGGCATGAGCACATTAAAGGAAATGCGACGCGGTGCCGTTGCATCGGTCCCCATGATTATCGGTGGTATTCCGTTTGGATTGTTGTTTGGCTCATTGGCCTCTAGTTATGGTTTGAGTCCTTGGTTTGCGATAGCCATGTCTTCTATGGTGTTTGCAGGGTCTGCTCAGTTTGTTGCCATTGGTTTGATCTCTATTCATGCGCCTTTGTGGGTCATTGTGTCAACTACCTTTATTGTCAATTTAAGACACCTGCTGTACGCCGCTGACATGGTGAAATATGTGAAGCATTTGCCGATGAGGCTGCGCATTATTATGGGGTTTGGCTTGATCGATGAGACCTACGCGGCGGTGCGCCCACTTTACGGCATGGGGATCGTTGATGAAAAAACAGGCCATAAGGCGTATTTAGGGTCGTTTTTATCGTTTTATGTGATGTGGAATGTCACCACGATTTTGGGTGTTGTCTCGGGAGAGTTGATCCCCGGGATGAGCGAATGGGGGCTTGAGTTCGCTATGGTGGCGACCTTTATTAGTATTATTACGCCTTATTTAAAAGCCGCGCCTTTTTGGTTTGCTATGGTGAGTGCGGGGATCGCTTCTGTGTTGCTGGTGGATTTGCCTAACAATTTGGGGTTGCTTGTGTCGGCGGTGATCGCTGTGTCGGTCGGCTATTTTAGCGACGCTGCCCTCAACAAAAACAAGCCATCTTTGGTTGGAACCTCTGGGGGTGAGTCATGACATTGATGGATTCGGTGTTGGTCATTGCGGGGATGTTTGTGGTGACATTTGGTGTGCGCTTTATGCTTTTTGCGCGCGCTCACAAGGTGTCCATGCCGGCGTTCCTTGATCGTGCTTTAAAGTTTGTGCCAGTGGCGGTGTTGACGTCCATTATTACGCCTATGATCTTTGTTTCTGAGCATAGAATGAATGTCTCATTTGAAAACCCTTGGTTATTAGGCGCTTTGGCCGCATTTTTCGTCGGTTTATGGAAACAGCAGCAACTGCTTACGATTGTGGTTGGTGTTGTGGTGTTTTTTGCAGCGAAATATGCTTTTTCATAGAGGATTTTTATGCTCTCTAATATCACTATGAAAGCGAAATCGGATATACTTGCTCGTCAAAGTAACAATACTGTTATAAGAAAATTTATCGGGACTTACATCAACCATGTCAGAAACGTCAAAACCAGGTAATTTCATTACCCAAATCATTGATAAAGATAACGAATCAGGTAAACACAATGGCGTTGTTATGACGCGCTTTCCACCTGAACCGAATGGCTATCTACATATTGGCCATGCAAAATCTATTTGCCTAAATTTCGGTATAGCGCAGCGCTACAATGGTCAGTGTAATCTTCGTTTTGACGACACCAATCCTGAGAAGGAAAGTGTTGAGTACATTGAGTCCATTAAACGCGATGTGGAATGGCTAGGGTTTGAGTGGAAAGATGAGCCAAAGTTTGCGTCTGATTATTTTCAGGCGCTTTATGACTTTGCTGTTCAGCTTATTGAAATGGGCAAAGCGTATGTTTGTGAGCTAAATGGCGAACAAATGCGTGAGTACCGTGGCACATTAAAAGAGCCAGGCAAAAACAGCCCTTATCGCGATCGCTCTGTAGAAGAGAACCTTGCTTTGTTTGCTGATATGAAAAACGGCAAGTACAAAGATGGCGAAGTGGTGTTGCGCGCTAAGATCGATATGGCCAGCCCAAATATGAACCTGCGCGATCCTATTATCTACCGCGTTCGTCATGTTCATCACCATCAAACGGGTGATCAGTGGTGTGTCTACCCTATGTACGACTTTACCCATTGCTTGTCTGATGCATTGGAAAACATTACGCACTCTATTTGTACCTTAGAGTTTCAAGACCACCGTCCATTGTACGACTGGGTATTGGACACATTAGGCACTGCGCATCCGCAACAAATTGAGTTTGCGCGTTTAAACCTAAACTACACGGTGACCAGTAAGCGTAAGCTGAAACAGTTGGTCGACGAAAAGCATGTATTTGGCTGGGACGATCCTCGTATGCCAACCATTTCAGGTTTGCGTCGTCGCGGTTACACAGCACAGTCCATTCGTAATTTCTGTGAGCGAATTGGTGTGACTCGCTCTGACGGTATTGTCGATGTGGGCATGTTAGAGCACGCTATCCGTGAAGACTTGGATGCGAATGCAAACCGCGCCATGGCGGTGTTAAACCCGATCAAGGTGACGCTAACCAACTACCCAGAAGACAAAGAAGAAATCTTCACGGTGAACAATCACCCGAAAAATGAAGACGCGGGACAGCGTGAAGTGCCTTTTAGTAAGACACTTTACATTGACGCGGCTGACTTTGCCGAAGAGCCACCACGTAAATGGAAGCGTTTGACGCTTGATGGCGCCGTTCGTCTGCGTGGCGGTTATGTGATTACCTGTGACCAAGCCATTAAAAATGAGGCGGGTGAGGTGGTTGAGCTTCTTTGTCGCTACGACGAAAACACCTTGGGCGTAAACCCTGAAGGCTATAAGCCAAAAGGGGTGATCCATTGGGTGAGCGCGAAACACGCGGTTGATGCAAGGGTTAACTTGTACGATCGATTGTTTAATAACGATGCGCCTGATGCGAACTACGAAGATAAAACCTTCTTAGATTTCATTAATGAAGATTCCTTGACGGTGTTAACGAACGCCAAAGTGGAGCCGTCGTTGTTGGCGTCTGAAAAAGGCCAAGGCTTCCAATTTGAACGCGAAGGTTACTTCTGTCGTGACCTAAAAGAAGACGGCATTGTGTTCAACCGTACTGTTACGCTGCGCGATTCTTGGGCAAAAATTGAAGCAAAAGGGAAATAATTGAGATGTTGAAGATTTACAACACCCTAAGTGGGAAGAAAGAAATTTTCAAGCCAGTTGAAGAAGGCAAAGTCGGCATGTATGTCTGTGGTAACACTGTCTACGACTATTGCCATATTGGTCACGCTCGAGCGATGATTTCCTTTGATGTAATTTCTCGTTTTATTCGTCACCTCGGTTACGAGTTGAACTATGTGCGCAACATCACGGATGTGGATGATAAAATCATCAAGCGCGCAGAAGAAAACAACGAATCGACTCAGGCGCTGACTGAGCGAATGATTGCGGCGCAGCGTGAAGACGAATTGCGTCTTGGAAACAAAATGCCAGACCGCGAGCCGAAAGCCACTGAGTTCATGCAAGAAATCATCGACATGATTCAAGTGCTTATTGATAAAGGGTTTGCCTACCATGGGGCGTCAGGGGATGTGTATTACCGCACTGAAGCCTTCAAAGAGTATGGCAAGCTAAATAATCGTAAGCTTGAAGACATGTTGGCGGGGGCGCGTATTGATGTTGAAGTGGCAAAAGAGCATCCGGCCGATTTCGTTTTGTGGAAGCAAGCGAAAGAAGGCGAAGTGTCTTGGCCATCTCCTTGGGGGATAGGTCGCCCAGGTTGGCACATCGAGTGTTCTGCCATGTCGACAAATTGCCTAGGCAGTCATTTTGATATTCATGGTGGCGGCCCCGATCTTAAGTTTCCGCATCATGAGAACGAAATTGCTCAGTCTGAAGCGGCAACGGGCAAGGATTACGTTAATTACTGGGTACATTGTGGCGCGGTTCGTGTTAACAATGAGAAAATGTCAAAATCGCTGGGTAACTTCTTTACCGTGCGCGATGTGTTGGCAAAGTACAACCCTGAAGTGGTTCGTTATTTGATGGTGTCTAGCCAATATCGAAGCGCGATTGATTATTCTGATCAAAGCCTCAATGAGGCAAAAGTTGCATTAGAGCGCCTTTACACCGCATTGCGAGGTCAAGCGGCCTCTGCTGAGTATGTTCCTACGGAATTTACTGAGCGCTTTGAAACGGCGATGAAGGACGACTTTAATACGGCGGTTGCTGTGTCTGTGTTGTTTGAATTGGTTCGTGAGCTGAATAAAGCGAAAACGGACAATGTTGCTCAGGCGGAATTGTTGGCGGCAGAGTTGTTGGCATTGGCCGATTTGCTTGGTTTGCTTAAGCAAGATCCAGAGTACTTCTTACAGAACAGTACGGTTTCTGAAGGATTGGACGAAGCGGGCATTCAAGCCTTGATTGATGAGCGTACTCAAGCTCGTAAAGATAAAAACTTTGCGCGCAGTGATGAAATTCGTGATGAATTAGCGGATCAAGGTATTGAGTTGCTGGACAGCCGAGAAGGGACTTCCTGGACTCGACGCTAACGTTAGTAGAATAAAAGGCGATACCTGCACATATCAGGTATCGCCTTTTTTTTATTGCTCTTTTTGCACTCGTACTGCCAGCACGTCGCAAGGCGCGCCATGCAGAACGCCATTGGCAGTGGAACCAAGAAGCAATGCGAGGCCATGTCGTCCGTGGCTACCGACAGTGATAAGGTCTACGTGTTTTTCTTCCGCAATGCGGTGAATTTCACTTTCAATACCACCTTGTGTGACGCATGTTTCAGCCACTGTGATGTCAAGTTGCTCTTGTAGCATGGACATGCGCTCTTTAGCGGTGTCTTGTAGCTGTTTTTGAATGTCGGTTATGTCAATGGGTACGTCACCGCCATAGGCGTAGTTTAATGACTCTATGACGTGTACGATGATCAACTCTGCTCCTAGTGAAGAACATAGGGACGCGGCTTTGTTGGCCACCTTGATGCTTTCATCAGTGAGATCGACTGCAAGTAAAACTCGTTTGTACAACATAAAAACCTCCAAATTCAACGGTATAATTAATTTTAGTCCAAAAATATAAAGAGACGCTTAATGACTGCGCTAATTGTTGTGCTTATTACACTATCCCTTATGGGTTCCGCGTTGTGGATCATGCCTCCGAAGCAAGAGCGACGTCGGATGGCACTAAGGATGCTTGCAAGACAGCATAATCTTATTGTGCAGCTTACATCAATCGGGCTGCCAGACAAGTGGGATAAATCAAAGGAAGCGCATAAAGTGTGTGGTTATGCGCATTATCGCGCCAAACCCCTGGAGCAGATGACCGATAAAGTGCTCTTGCTTACCTACGATGTGTGGAAATATCAAGAAGTTACTGCTGGCTGGTGGTCTAACCAAATACTGCCGTTAAGTGGCCAAGATAAGGCCAATTTGGCGTTATTGTTGAGCTCGGTAATGGCGATAGAAATTTCGCGTGAATCTGTCGTCGCCTATTGGCAAGAGGCGGGAGGAGAGGAAATGGTCGACGTGATGGCGAAATTACTGCCTTCCTTAGCAGAAATGCCATTGAAATAAATCAGTGGCGCTCAGGTTTATCGTTGATCAAATCGGAAGCGCCTTCGTTGCTGTTCAGATTTTGAAGGAGTTGGCTTAAGGCTTCTTCTTGGTTTTCTGTGTCCTGTATGGCTTCAATTTTAGGGGCGATGATTTGTTTCATCTTGTCGGTGACAAAGGTCTGTAAAGCTTTCTTTTCCGGCCTTTCGATGGGGTCGGATTTAAGGTGAGACAAAATCACACCATACAAGGTCTGCGCGACACGAACATCGCCACTTTCGAAGTTTTTATTGGCTTGCACAATTTGGCGATTGAGTTGCACCCACAAGTTTAACCAGCGCAAATAGTCGTAACATGCCTTATAGTGTGCGTTGCTAAGGCGGCCTCGACGTCTTAAGAAAAGCAACATTTTGGCTACTTTTGTTAGGCGCTCTTTGTAATTGGCTTTTTGCTGAAAGCTCAGAGGGCTAGGTGTTGGGTTGAATTCAATGGGTTCTGCATTGCGATCGTCTTCTGCTTTGGCAATGCGAACTTCTGTGCGTTCAACGTCGTCTGTGTATTGTAATAATTCGCGCAAGGTATCAATGTAATAATCGTACAGGGCGTCACTGGCAATGGTGTCCGTATCAATGTCTTTTAGACTTTGTAAATGGTACTCCACGCGATCCGCACGATTGGATAACTGAAGTTGCCTAAAACGACGTTCGGTCTGTTCTTTTTCTTTTTGGTGCGCGCGTGAACCAATGACGACGGAAAGCACCACAATAATCATTAAAATAGCAATTGTAAGAATTTGTAGGAGTGCCATGATTGTCCTTAAGCAATGAATTCAGTATGTTAAATAAGAAATACTGGATTCAGCAAGCGATAATGTGAGAAACAATACAGTGATCGCTTGTCATATAAAAGGTGTTTGCTTAATATCAGCGCCCCGAAAGGCTAAACTACACTCACGTAGATTTGCAGACGTACATACATTTTGCAGACGGACTTAATAAGGCTTATACAGTTCAATGGGAAAATCACTGGTTATCGTGGAATCGCCCGCTAAGGCGAAAACCATCAATAAATACCTAGGCAACGATTATGTTGTTAAATCGAGTGTGGGACACATTCGAGACTTACCTTCGGGTACAACAGCAAAATCAACTCCGCAGGAGCGCGCAAAACAAGCGGCCCTGACGCGAAAGATGAGCCCGGAAGAAAAGGTTGAGCACAAGCGTCGCAAATCTCGTCAGCAGTTGATTTCGCGCATGGGTGTCGACCCTGAAAATAACTGGGAAGCGCATTACGAAGTGCTTCCAGGTAAAGAAAAGGTGGTGGATGAATTACGCCGACTTGCTAAAAATGCTGACACTATTTATCTCGCAACCGATTTGGATAGAGAGGGTGAGGCCATTGCATGGCACCTTCGTGAAGCCATCGGTGGCGACGACAGTCGCTATAAACGCGTGGTGTTTAACGAGATTACTAAAAAAGCCATTCAAGCGGCGTTTGAAACCCCATCCGAACTGGATATGAACCGTGTAAATGCACAGCAAGCGCGTCGTTTCTTAGACCGCGTTGTTGGCTTCATGGTCTCGCCTTTATTGTGGGCGAAAGTGGCTCGTGGCTTGTCCGCGGGTCGCGTTCAGTCGGTTGCGGTGCGCTTGATCGTAGAGCGAGAAAAAGAAATTCGTGCTTTTGTTCCTGATGAATTTTGGGAATTAGACGCAGAGCTCACCACGCCAGCCAAAGACACAATCAAATTTGCCGCGGTAAAATATCAGGGCAAAGAATACCGTCCTGAAAGCCAGGCGCAATCTGATGAGCATGTCGCGCGTTTGAACGGCGCTCAGTATCTGGTCAGCAATCGCGAAGACAAGCCCACTAGCAGCAAGCCTTCCGCTCCGTTTATTACCTCGACGTTGCAGCAAGCTGCCAGCACTCGTCTTGGTTATGGCGTGAAGAAAACCATGATGTTGGCTCAGCGTTTGTACGAAGCGGGTTACATCACTTACATGCGTACCGACTCGACCAATTTGAGTTTGGAAGCGGTTGATGCCTTGCGTGGTTACATTGTTGAGAAGTTCGGCAAAGACTATTTGCCAGAAGAACCGATTCGATACAGCAGCAAAGAAGGCGCTCAAGAGGCCCACGAGGCGATTCGTCCTTCTGATGTCAGTGTGCGTCAAGAAGACCTGCTAAGCATGGAGAAAGACGCTCACCGCCTGTATGAGTTGATTCGTGCACAGTTTATGGCGTGTCAGATGACACCAGCGCTTTACACGTCCACCACGGTGACGGTAACCGCCGGCGATTATGAGTTTAAGGCCAAAGGGCGTATTTTACGTTTTGATGGTTACACTCGAGCGATGCAGGGTGTTGTGAAAAAAGGCGATGACAATATTCTGCCTGATGTATCAAAAGGCGAGACCTTGTCTCTTGAGTCCTTGTTGCCAGAACAGCACTTTACTAAGCCGTCAGCGCGCTTTAGTGAAGCGAGTTTGGTAAAAGAGCTTGAAAAGCGTGGCATCGGCCGACCATCTACCTACGCCTCGATTATTTCTACCATCCAAGATCGTGGTTATGTTCGCGTTGAAAATCGTCGTTTTTACGCCGAAAAAATGGGCGACATTGTCACCGAGAGGCTGGTAGGGAGTTTCCACTCCTTAATGAATTACAGTTTTACCGCGCAAATGGAAGAGCAGCTTGATGAAGTCGCAGAAGGTCGCGAGAACTGGATTGAAGCGCTGAATGCCTTTTATCAAGGATTTAGCAGTGTGTTGGCGAAAGCAGAAGACCCAGAAGAGGGGATGCTGCTGAATGCACCAACACCAACGGACATCGAATGTCCGACTTGTTCACGCCCAATGCAGATTCGTACCGCGAGTACGGGTGTGTTTATGTCGTGTTCTGGTTACGCATTACCACCGAAAGAGCGTTGTAAAGCAACGATCAATCTAACCCGTGGTGAAGAAGCCGTGGCCGTTGATGACGACGAAGCGGAATCTAAAGCACTGATTAACAAGCGCCGTTGTAGTATCTGTAGTTCTGCAATGGACAGCTACTTGATGGACGAACATCGTAAGCTGCATGTCTGTGGTAATAACCCGACTTGCCCAGGCTACGAAGTGGAAGAAGGTACCTTTAAAATTAAAGGCTACGATGGTCCTGTGCTTGAGTGCGACAAGTGTGGCTCAGAGATGCAGCTTAAAACTGGACGATTTGGTAAGTATTTTGGCTGTACCAGCGAAGATTGTAAAAACACGCGTAAGTTGCTGAAAAGCGGCGAAGCAGCGCCACCGAAAATGGACCCTGTGCCTATGCCTGACCTTGCTTGTCAGAAAGTAGAAGACCATTATGTGCTGCGCGATGGGGCAACTGGTCTGTTCTTGGCGGCGAGCCAATTTCCACGTAAGCGAGAAACTCGAGCACCCTTGGTGAAAGAGTTGTTGCCTTACATGGAACAAATTGACCCTAAATATCACTTTTTCTCTACTGCGCCAGTGATGGATGCAGAAGGGCGCCCGACCATTGTTCGTTACAGTCGTAAAACCAAAGAACAATACGTGATGACCGAAGAAGAAGGCAAACCAACGGGCTGGAAAGCATTTTATGTTGGTAAGCAGTGGGTGATCGAAGAAGGGAAGAAAAAGAAATGAGTGCGGCGACTCCGGCGAGTCTCACCAACCAAAAATTAGATTCGGCGCGTCGCTTCCTACGCCAAAGCCAAGACGGAAATGAGTCTTGGCTGAGCGTAGGGCTAGAAAGCGCGGCCATCTTTCATTTGCGAAGTGCGCTGAATGGTCTGTTGCAAGAGGTGAGTCTGGCGTACCAGCTCGCCTCTGGCTTGCAGCTAGAGAGTTTACTAAGAGAAGCGCAAGCTAACGGTGTTGTGGTGCCTGTATTAGCAGAATTGCAAGACTTGTCGTCACAGCCAAATTCTTGGTTAAATCAATTGGAGCAAGCTTACTTGGTTCAATTCGAATGTCGTTCATCGATGTTTGCGAAAACCAGTGAGGCAAATTTGATTGGTCGTGGTGGAGATGACGGCGCATCGATTAATTTGTTTTTATCAAAGCTGACGGAGTTGGTGTTGCGTTTTAGAGAAGAGTCCTCAGAGTATTAAATATGAAAGAATCTTATCTCGAAATAGTTGAGCTGGATAACGGTGATATTGTGTTACGTCCGGTGGGCGACGAAGGCGAGACGACCGAGCCTTTGGCCACATTGAGCATTTCGGACGATACTAAAGATTATCTTAAAGAACGTTATTTTGAATTGGCTAAATGTATGTTTCATGCCGGCATTGATTTTGTTTATTCAGAAGAGCCAACGTTTGGCGATGAAACAGAGCATCTAGACGATATGGATCTAAGGCCAAAAATTCTCCATTAAAAAAGGCGAAGTGTTTGCTTCGCCTTTTTTGTGTTTTGCTGGCTTAGTTAGATGGTTTGGCGAATGACGCCAACGGAGAGTCCTTCAATGGCAAACTCTTCGCTTTCTAAGTCCACAATGATGTCGTCAAAATCTTCATTCTCTGGTGCTAAGCGGATAATGCTGCCTTTTTGAAAGAAGCGTTTTACAGTGACTTCTTCTCCAATGCGCGCAACAACGATTTGCCCGTCTCGTATGGCGGTTGTTTTGTGCACGGCAAGTAAGTCGCCTTCCATAATGCCAATATTTTTCATACTGGTGCCTGAGACAGACAGAAGATAGTCTGCTTTAGGGGAGAACATGGCGGCAGGAACATTGACGTGAGACGCAATGTTTTCTTGGGCAAGAATCGGGAAGCCGGCGGCGACTTTACCAATAACAGGCAGCCCAGGCTCGATGTTTTCGGCGGGGGCTGGCTCTTCAAGTAAGCGGATGCCGCGTGATGCCCCAGAAAGCATTTCGATTGCGCCTTTCTTGGCAAGAGCCTTCAGGTGTTCTTCAGCGGCATTAGGGGATTTGAATCCTAGGCGGCTGGCGATTTCTGCGCGTGTCGGAGGAAAGCCAGTCTCGCTAATAAATTCGCGAATGGTTTCTAGTACGTCAGATTGTCTGTTGGTTAATTTAATCATAGCGCCATCTGGTTGTTTATACAGTAACTGTTATTATATACAGCATTATTCAAGATACTCAATAATTTAAATGCTTTCAGACGAACTAAAAACACAAATTCATCTTGCTTACCGTGCCTCACTGGAAGCAAAGTCCCATAAACCTAGGGTTGGTCAGCGTCAGATGATCGGCGCGATCGCTCGCACCTTGGGGAATATTAAACAAGACAGCGAAGGTGAACGCTTAGGTGAAAAGCACGTGGCTGTGGTTGAGGCCGGTACGGGTACGGGTAAAACTTTATCCTATTGCCTTGCGGCGATTCCGATTGCGAAGGCGCGTGGCCTCAAGTTGATTATTTCGACGGCTACCGTGGCGTTGCAAGAGCAGATTTTGCATAAGGAATTGCCTAATTTACTGGAACACACGGCTTTAAGCTTTAAGTACACCTTGGCAAAAGGGCGTGGGCGCTATCTTTGTTTGAATAATCTTGAAGGGTTTTTGAGCACAGAAGAGCAGGGCATGGAAGACATGTTTGCCGGTTTGTTTGAGCAGCATTTGCAAGTTGATGATGTGAATACACCGCTTTACCAAGAGATGGACCTTGCCTTGTCTAAAGGTGAGTGGGATGGCGACAAAGACAACTGGGAAGGCATTATCCGCGATCAGGATTGGCGCCGTCTGACCACGGATCATCAGCAGTGTACCAATCGCAATTGTGCGAATTATTCTGCTTGCCCATTTTTCAAAGCCCGCGGTGAGATTGAAGATGCCGACGTGATTGTTGCTAACCATGATTTGGTGTTGGCGGATCTTTCCCTTGGTGGCGGTGCTATTCTAACGCCGCCTAAAGAAACGATTTATGTTTTTGATGAAGGACATCACCTACCAGATAAAGCCATTGGTCATTTCCGTCATGAAGTGCGCTTGCAGCAAAGTATTACTTGGTTACGACAGTTAGAAAAAAATCTGGTGAACTTAAAGCAAGAGTTGACCGACGATGTCAGTTTGACCGGGCAGTTGTTGCTTAAAATTCCTCAGCAAATCCAAGCCATTGTGAATTTTATTCAGTATGCACAACAAGGTTTAGCGCCTTATATTCAAGGTTTAGGCTTGGATCAGGATAACAATCAGCATCGCTTTGAATTTGGGGTTATTCCTGATGAGTTGCGCCAGCTGGCGTATAGTTTGCAGACCTCATACCAAAAACTCTTCAATAATATTGAAAGTATTCAGGATGAGTGCAAAAAGACCAAACAAAATGAAGGGATGGGAGTGACGCCCGAGACGGCCGAAACTTGGCAGCCGATTCTGGGGGTGATTTTAGGCCGACTGGAGCAGTGTGTTGAGTTGTGGCGACTTTATTCTGCCGTGGATGATCAGAAATACCCGCCTAATGCGCGTTGGTTAGTGGTCACAGGACAAGGCATGGAACAGGATATTGAGCTGGGTGGTTCGCCAATCTTGGCGGCGCACACCTTGCGTCAGCAGCTTTGGGATAAGTGTTTTGGCGCCGTTGTGACCTCGGCCACACTGACAGCGCTGAATCAATTTCATCGCTTCAATATGCGTTCTGGGGTGCCTCAAGAAAGCGAATACCTGCGCGTATTGAGCCCTTTTGACTTTCAAAAGCACGGTTTGTTGGTGATTCCAGACATGGAAAACGAACCAAATCGTGTAGAGCAGCACACCAAAGAAATTGTCCAGTATCTTGATAAGCAAGTGGATAAGGAAAAAGGCAGTTTGGTATTGTTTTCTTCGCGTCGTCAAATGGAAGAAGTTGCGCAGTCTTTGGCACCAGGTTTGCAAGAGGTGTTGCTGATGCAAGGAGAGCAATCGAAACGGGTGATTTTAGATTCCCACCGTGCGCGCATTGATGCTGGTAAAGGTAGCCTGCTGTTTGGTTTGGCCAGTTTTGCGGAGGGGGTGGATTTACCAGGGAATTATTTGACCTGTGTTTACATCGCCAAGATTCCTTTTGCAGTACCGGATGACCCTGTTGAGGCGACGCTTGCCGAGTGGATTCAAAAACGTGGTGGTAACCCCTTTATGGAAATCACCATTCCGGATGCGTCATTGCGATTGGTGCAGGCGACAGGGCGCTTATTGCGCAGTGAGACCGACTCCGGTGAAATTCATATTTTAGACAAACGATTACGAACAAAACGCTATGGACAGCAGCTAATAAATAGTCTGCCACCTTATCGACAACAATAACTTACGAAAAGCAAGGGGTGATAAAGGCCTGTCATTTAGGTACACTCCACGCAAAGATACATAAACGTAAAATACATAAGAAGCATATAGATTCCAATATGGAAAACCAAAAGACAGAAACTACATCAGAGCAAAAACCAAAAGCCAAACGCCCACGTCGTTCTAATAAGCGTTTTAAGACAGGAAATCCTGCTGCCGCAGAGAAATCAGTAAACGAAACATCTGATTCACCGGCTGTTGAAGCGCCACCGCGTAGTGGTAATAAAGCCTGGTCTATTGATGACTTCAAGGTCCCTGAAGTTGAAGGTAAAACACGTTTTCATGATTTAAATTTACCTGATCGTGTTTTGAAGTCGATTGAAGAAATGGGCTTTGAATATTGCAGTGAAATACAGGCTGAAACCTTGCCAATGACCTTGCAAGGTTATGATTTGATTGGTCAGGCGCAAACAGGAACCGGTAAAACAGCGGCCTTTTTGATTGCCATGATCAGTGACTTTTTGGATTACCCACTGGTTGAAAAGCGAGCCAATAACTTGGCCCGTGGCTTGATCATAGCGCCGACACGAGAGCTTGCTCTACAGATCGCTGAAGAAGCGGTTAAATTGACTGACAACAGTCATTTGAACGTCGTTGCCTTGGTTGGTGGCATGAGTTATGAAAAGCAGAAGCGCCAGCTGGAAACTGAAAATGTCGATATCTTGGTGGCAACACCAGGTCGATTGTTGGACTTTGCTCGTCATAAGAAAGTGTTGCTGAGCCATGTTGAGTGTTTGGTTTTAGACGAAGCGGACCGCATGTTATCCATGGGCTTTATTCCCGATGTGAAAAGCATCATTCGTATGACGCCGCATAAAGAAAAGCGTCAAACTATGCTGTTTAGTGCGACTTTTCCGAAAGACATTCAAGCCTTGGCGACACAGTGGACCTACTTTCCAAAAGAAGTGTCTGTGGTGCCTAAAGAAGCGACCAATCAGAATATTGATCAGGTTATTTATACGGTTGAAGCCGATCAAAAATGGCCGGTGCTTAAGCAACTAATTGAAGGAAACGGCAATCAAAGAACCATTATCTTTGCTAATCGCCGTGATGAAACACGCGACCTTTATGAGAAGCTGAGAAAAGCGAACATTAACTGCGCTATCTTGTCTGGCGAAGTGGCTCAAGATAAACGAGTGAAGACCTTGAAAGGCTTTAAAGATGGCACTATTCAAGTATTAGTAGCAACCGATGTTGCTGGGCGTGGTATCCACGTTGATAATATTGAATTGGTGGTTAACTATGCCTTGCCGGAAGACCCAGAAGATTATGTGCACCGTATAGGTCGTACTGGTCGTGGCGGTGAAATGGGCAAATCGGTGAGTTTTGCCAGTGAAGACGATGCGTTTCTTATTCCAGAGATCGAAAAGGTCGTTGGCGAAAGTATTCGTTGTGAATACATGGTTAATACCTCGCTATAACATACACCACCTAAGTGAGTGCCTATGAAATTAGAACATCACTTTGCCGGATTAGGAGAGGCGTTTTACGCAAAAACGTCGATCCAGCCACTTCTCAAGCAGCGTTTGGTTGAATTTAACCAAGCGCTCGCTCATTCTTTGTCTATTGATATCAAGTCCCCTCAAACGAAGCGTATTTTGCATGGTGAAGAGCCATTGGAAAACGCGTTAAGTATGGTTTATGCCGGTCATCAATTTGGTGGTTTCTCCCCACAATTGGGTGACGGTCGCGGTGTTTTATTGGGTGAAGTTCTTGATGATCAAGGTGTACTGCGTGATCTGCATATGAAAGGCGCTGGCCCCACGCCTTTTTCGCGTCGTGGTGATGGGCGAGCGGTTTTGCGCTCGTGCATAAGAGAATACCTTGCCAGCGAGTTTATGCACGCCATGGGGATTCCTACGTCACGCGCTTTGGCGCTTTATACCAGTGCTCAAGCAGTGTATCGAGAGCAGCCAGAACCTGGTGCTATGTTATTGCGTACCGCGCAAGGGCATATTCGTTTTGGGCACTTTGAGTACTTTTTCTATCAAGGGAAAGAGGCCGAACTTAATCAGTTGATTGATTATTGTTTGCAGCACTATTACCCAGATAGCTTGGCAACTGAGTCGCCCCTAGAGAGCATGTTGGTGGAAGTGGTTGAGCGTACCGCAAGAATGATTGCTAAGTGGCAGGCCGTTGGTTTTCAGCACGGCGTGATGAACACTGACAATTTTTCGTTTACTGGCGAAACCATTGATTATGGCCCTTATGGCTTTATGGAAGATTATCAGCCCGATTGGGTGTGTAATCATTCGGATCATGAAGGGCGTTATGCCTTCTCGCGTCAGCCGGGGATTGGTTTGTGGAACTTAAATTGCCTGATGCGATGTTTTTCAAAGCATCTTGAGCGGGATCAATTGATCGCCATTTTGCAGCATTATGAAGTGACCTTACAGGCGGAATATGAGACCTTGATGGCCGCTAAACTCGGCCTTCCTGTCGGTGAGGTTGTGACTAAACTCTTGTCCTCTTTGTTTGTTGTCTTGGCAGCGGAGAAAATGGACTACAGTCTTTTCTTCCGCTTATTGAGTCAATTACAGCCTAATGAATTTGATCTTATCCTAGATGAAGTCGTGGATAGGGAGCGCATGCGTGCTTGGTTGCTTGATTATCAGCAAGCAAGGCTGGCGTTGGGCCAAGCGTGGGAGCAGGGTAGTGCGCCTATGTTGCAGGTGAATCCTAAATTTGTGCTAAGGAATTATCTTGCGCATGAGGCGATTGAAGCGGCTGAGCAAGGTGACTTCTTGCCATTTCGTCGTTTACTTTCAGTGTTAAATGCGCCTTTTGATGAGCATGAATCATCAGACCAGTTGGCGCAACGCTCTCCGGAATGGGGGCGATCGTTAGAAGTGAGTTGTTCATCCTAATGACAATTAGGTGTTATTTTTTGAAGAGAAGGGATGATGAAAAAACAATCAGTTTGTGTGTTAGGTGGTGGTAGTTTTGGTACCGCGTTGGCCAATATAATGGCGAATAATGGGCATCAAGTAAGCCAATGGATGCGCAACGAACAGCAGGTTGAAGAGATTAATTTAACGGGGCTAAATAGCCGTTACCTGCCGAATGCGCCCTTGCATCAAGAATTGTTGGCCACCAGTAATTTAGAGCAAGCGATAAAGGAAAGTGACACTATTTTTGTCTCTATTCCATCTAAATCTTTTGCGCAAGTCGTGGATCGCATTGAGCCGCTACTGACAGCCGATAAAATGCTTATCAGTACCACGAAAGGCTTTAATCCAAATCATTTTGAACTTATGAGTGATATTTTGCGTCGTAACACAGTGACGCAAAAAATTGGCGTTCTCAGCGGCCCTAATTTGGCGAAAGAGATTGCTGCAGGGCAAATGACAGGTTCGGTCATAGCGAGCCATGATGAACAGGTCAGAGAGCGTGTTATCGAGCTGTTGAAGTCGCCTACTTTTCGGGTCTATGAAAATACCGATAGTACGGGCGTTGAGTTAGCAGGCGCGCTAAAAAATATTTATGCCATTGTGTGTGGTTTGGCAAAAGCCCTGCAAGTGGGTGAAAATACGATGGCGATGATTATGACGCGAAGTTTGGCGGAGATGAGTCGATTTGCGGTGCATTTTGGCGCAAATCCGATGACGTTTCTGGGGTTGGCGGGAATGGGCGATTTGATCGCAACCTGCACCTCTCCTTTGAGTCGAAATTATCGTGTGGGTTATGCGATTGGCTCAGGAAAAGACTTACAAGCGGCCATCGAGGACATTGGCGAAGTGGCTGAAGGGGTGAATACCTTACGAATGGTGGTAGAGGAAGCAAAGAAACACGACCTTTACATGCCTTTAGCGGAAGGTTTATCGAAGCTGCTTTTTGATCAAGCAAAATTAGAAACGCTAATCGGATCTATGATGACTGGCGAACAAAAATGGGACGTCGAATTTGCGACGTACGAGGAGAATAAACATGGCTAAACCAGGTTACGCAAACCAAGGATTTTGGTTTCGATTGATTTTTATGTTGTTTTACTGGTGTGTGCTTAATGTGGCCATCACTGTTTTTGGCATTTTGGTGATTGTGGTGAGCGTGGTCAGACTGTGCTCGCGTGCTGAGCCTGTGACTGTTTCTGGTTGGTTGCGCAGTGTGGGTGTGTTTGTGCGCCAAATTATTGATTTTCTTGCTTACAACGAGGAAGAAAAGCCTTTTCCATTCCAGCCTTGGCCTAAGGGTGTAAAGGATGAGCAGTAAGAAGCAACTTTACGTTTTGCGCCATGGCAATGCCTTTGCTCATGGCTATGAACGAGATGATCTTCGTGAATTGACGCCAGAAGGCGTCGAGGAAGTGAAGCAAACTGCCCGTGCTTTTAATGAGCAAGGGGAGCGTCTTGATGCGGTATTTGTGAGTCCTTATGTGCGAGCGCAACAGACGGCAAAGTATTTTTTGGCGGAACTGGATCAAACTGACGTTGAGGTGCAATCGTGCCCGCTGATTACGCCAAGTGGTAAAGAGTTGGACGTTGCTTTGTGGTTAAACGATCAAAAAGCCAAGTCTATTTTGCTCATCACGCACCAACCTTTTGCCCATCAGTTGGTTGAGCTGTTGTCTGATGAGCCCTTGCCGGCGTGTTTTGCAATGACGACAGCCGCATTGGCTGCGCTTGAGGGCGAGTTGTTTGCGACGGCGTGTTGCCAATATCGTTGGATCATTGCCCAGTAATTGGGTCGTTGTGTGATGAATGCTGTTTGGTGGTAGAAAAAGGAAGTGACTATGGGGCGTGATGTTGTTTTTAATTTGGCGCATACCAAGATTGCAGGGATTCAGTGGCTGTCGCAGAATTCCTCAGCGTTAAAAATCTTGTCTTTGCATGGTTGGCTCGACAATGCCGCCAGCTTTCGAACTCTTTCTCCTTATTTTTCAGATTTCAACTTCACGGCATTGGATTTTGCCGGACATGGCTTATCTGATCATCGTCCGCTGGGCAGCTTTTATCATCTTTGGGATTATGTTTTAGACACGGTCAGTGTGCTGAATCTTTCTAATCAAAGTAGTTGGTTGGTGGGGCACAGTATGGGTGGGGCCGTGGCCATGATGGTGGCGGCTGTTGCGCCGGAAAAAGTTCGTGGCCTAATTATCTTGGATAATATGGGGCCGCTGACCAATCAGCCAGAAGAGCGTGTTGTGACCTTGCAAAAAGCGATTCGAAAAATGTCGAAGCATCGACAGGATCGATTTTCTCAATATCAAACAAAAGCAGACATGGTGCTGGCGCGGATGAATGGCTTTACCTCCTTGTCCCAGGAAGCGGCGTCTTTGTTGGTTGAGCGAGGTGCTGAACAGCGGGGCGGAATCTGGTCGTGGCGGCACGATGGCAAGCTGACTTTTCCTTCCCCATATCGTATGGATGAGGCCGGTGTTGAGGCCTTTATTTCAGAGATTAAATGCCCGACGCTGGCGTTAGTGGCTGAGCAGGGTATTTATAAAGATTCTATTTCTTTGGTTGAAAAACGTGCTAGTCAATTTCCGTGGCTTACACTTAAGTGGGTGGCGGGAAATCATCATTTTCATTTAGAGCCAGAAACGGCTGCTTCGGTTGCTGATGAGATACAGACATTTATTGATCTTAATTAGCGACAACATACTAATAAAAAAAGGAAGGTATAAAATGATCAGACTTAAGCAGGTGATTGTGGCTTGTTCTGCGTTAATTGCTACTTATGCCTTTGCCGATATCTCTCATATTGAGGCCTATCGTGGCGCTCAGTTGGTGAAGAGCGATACGCAAGAGAATCAGTCAGTAGAAATTCCTCTTGGCAAAATTCAGCGTTCTGGACGAGGCTGGGAGCCGGAGTCTGTGTTACGGGTAAAGGGCTCTGTGTTTCGTTCGCTTTATAAAATAGAGCGTAATGAGCCACTAGAATCGGTGTTTGCTTACTACAAAGATGTGTTGCTGGCGCACGGTCAGAAAGTGATTTTTCAGTGTGAAAGCCGCAGTTGTGGAAGCAGCAATGCGTGGGCCAATAACTTTTTTAAGAATTATTTGTTGTACGGAGCAGACGACAGTCAGCTGCTGATGGTAGTGCAGGATAATCACGATGATTATCAGGTGATCTACATTAATCGTCGCGGCGCAGGCGATATTATGGTGCGTCTGGACAGTATCGCATTACTGGCCTCGCAAGACTCTGAGTTTGAGGTGGTGGCGCAGATGGCGGTAGACGATTTTCCTCGCATTCGTCGTTTCCTTCGAGATCTGCCAGATGGCCAGCAAGTTGTTGGTTTTGTGAGTAGCCAGAAAGTCGGCTCTGTTTCTTCTATAGAGCAAGGTGATCGTTATATTAAGGCGCTCATGTCTGGGATTGGTCAGCAATTAAGTGAACAGGTGCGTTTTATTAATGTGGCGGATATGGGGCGTGATGTGTTGGGGCATCATCGTGTGTCATTTGTGTATGTTGCCCCTCAATTGGACTGACGATGAAAAAAACCGTATCCCTTGTTCTAGGTAGTGGTGCTGCCCGTGGTAATGCGCATATTGGAGTTATTCAGGCGATAGAAGATCAAGGTTACGACATCGTAAGCATCTCAGGGTGCTCGATTGGCTCTATTGTTGGTGGTGTATTTGCGGCGGGTAAAATCAATGACTATAGCGAGTGGGCGCGCTCGCTAGACAAAGTAAGTGTGTTGCGCATGCTGGATATGTCCTTTCGTCATGGGGCTTATATTAAAGGGGATCGCTTTTTTCAGGTGGTGGAAGACATCATTGGTGAGGCGCCGGCGATAGAGTCCCTTGCTATTCCTTATACCGCGGTCGCGGTGGATTTGCTTAATCAAAAAGAGTTTTGGTTTCAAAAAGGCAATTTGATTGACGCCATGCGGGCCTCTTCTGCTATTCCGTCCGTGGTGGCTCCCGTGCAATTGGACAATCGTATTTATGTTGACGGTGGTGTGCTGAACCCTCTGCCGATTATTCCAACGGTGTCGGCTGGTGCGGATTATATTATCGCGGTGGATTTAAATGGACCGGCGCAAGAGCTCACCACAGAGACACTGGTGGAAAAAAACAATGAACCTGAGTGGTGGTCAGGCTTTAAAGGCTTTTTTGTAAAAAGTCGCACGGACGAAGAAATTGAAGCGCGAAACATCAGTAAAAATGGGCCTGAAAGTTGGGGGCGCTTGCAAACCATTAATATGATGTTTGAAACCATGCAGGAATCATTGACCCAATATAAATTGGCGGGATATCCGCCTGATTTGCTGATTTCTATTCCTAAAGACTTTACCTCTTTTTATGAATTCTGGCGGGCCGATGAGCTGATTGATTTCGGCTATGAAGTGGCCATAAAAGCGTTGGAAGAGCTGGCTTCACCTAAACAAACCTACCACTCCTTTCCAAAGGGCTATTAGTGCTATTGCCTAATGACCCTTTCTAACCTTGATTGACAGCTCTCTTTGCTCTGTCAGGCGCTAGGACGCCAATAGCGGATTAATGCCGTGCTCGCGTAGCATATTGCACAGAGCGATGAGAGGGAGTCCAATAAGGCCGTTTGGGTCGTCACCTTCCATTTTGCTGAACAGCGCCACGCCTAACCCTTCGCATTTGAAGCTGCCGGCACAATCCAGTGGTTGTTCAAGGTCCACGTAGCTTTCTATTTCAGGCTGACTGAGTTGCCTAAAGAAAACATGATACTCGCTGAGTTGGTATTGGTACTCGCCATTTGAGCTGTCGAGAATACAGAGGCCGGTTAAAAAAGTGACTTTGCGTTGACTGAAGCGAGTGAGTTGCTCGATGGCCTTGTCTCTGGTGTGAGGTTTGCCGAGCACTTCTTGGTCTAATACCGCGACTTGATCAGACGCAATGATCAGGTTGTTTTGTTCGTTTCGATCCGCTCGCACTTGTTGGGCTTTTGAAATGGAGAGTCGTTTTACTAAATCAATCGCATTTTCGTTGGCTAATGGGGTTTCGTTAATGTCGGGCGATTGACACTCAAAAGTGAGATTCAGGCGTTCAAGGAGGCTTCTACGGTAGGGGGAGGAAGAGCCCAAAATCAATTTTCTTGTCATGCTTAACTCGCTGATTAATGAGATAAAGTCGTTATTTTACGTTTTTTTCTCTTGGAAAGTGAAAAACAGTGAAAAAAAAGGCTTTGAGAGCACTTAGACTTTGACAAGAAGGGCAACTGGCCATATTATTTGCCGCCATGTTGAATGACTCATTACCTAAATATTTTGACCCTCGTAAATACGCTAACCACGAGTCAGCGATTGAAGGGTACTTGCCCCTTAACCAGCTTAAGGAGCTTTGTGCTGTCTTGGCGTCGGATGAGGGTGATGCTTTTATTCATCTAGACTTTAGAGTTGATGAGGATAGGCGCTACATTGCTACTGGCTCTCTGAAGGCGACGGTGCAGGTTGTTTGTCAACGCTGTATGGAAGCTGTACCTCAGGAGTTGTCGGTCGATTTATCCTTGGCTTTCGTTTATGACGAAGACCATGCGAAAAATATACCGAGTGATTATGACCCTGTTGTCATGACCGATGGTGACGTAATCCTAGCAGATATGGTTGAGCAAGAAATTATACTTGCTTTGCCTATTGTCGCTTATCACGAAGAAAGTGGTTGCAACCCAACAGCTGTAAAGTATGCATCGTCTACCGATGACGCACCGGATGACGAAAAAAAACCGAATCCATTTAGTATATTGGCTGACTTAAAGGCCAAGTAAAAAGTTAGGAGCTCCAAGAAATGGCAGTACAAAAAAGTAAAGTGACTCGTTCACGTCGCGGCCAACGCCGTTCACACGATGCATTGACTAGCGCAACGCTTTCTGTAGAACAGACTACTGGTGAACTTCACCGTCGTCACCACGTTTCTGCAGATGGCTTTTACCGTGGTCGTCAAGTTATCACCCCTAAAGGTGAGTAACTAATTTACCCATGATCAGGGTAGCATTAGACGCGATGGGCGGGGACTTAGGTCCCCGCATTGCATTTGAAGGAGCGCTTCAAGTTCTTTCCCAGCATGATGATGTAGAGATTGTTCTTTACTATTCCCCCAGCTCAAGCTCAGATTTCGAGCTTCCTCCTCTTTGTGATCGTTTGTCTTTGGTTATTTGCCGTGATGTGATTGACGTGGATGAGGAAATCGTTCTTTCGCTTTTTCGTCGCTACGAAAGCACGCTGTATAAAGCGCTGAAAAGTTTGAGTGTTAACGCGGCGGATGTCGTTGTTACCTTGGGGAATACGGGTGCTATGGTTGCGTTGGCCAGACATATATTGGGGGTTATTCGCCCTAAATTGTATCCTGCGCTGATTCGAGAATTGCATTCAAATCCATTACGCTGCCTGGTTGATCTGGGTGCTAATGTTCATTGTCCGCCTTCTATGTTGGAGGGGTTCGCTGAATTGGGCGCGGCGTATGTGGAAGCGTTAAGCGATGAGAAGCCAAAAGTAGGCTTGCTTAATGTTGGAGTGGAAAGCTCAAAAGGCAGTTCTGTTATTCGTGAAACGGATGCACTGCTAGCGGCTAAATCATGGCCTGATTATTTGGGGTATGCAGAAGGCACTGAGCTGTTTCATGGTGAAAAAAATGTCATTGTTTGTGATGGCATGGTGGGTAATGCGGTGCTAAAAGCATCAGAGGGTTTGTTGTCTTATTTGGTTGGGCAACTGAAAGCGCAAGGTGGCGATGAGTCACTGTTCGAGACTTTTTACCAAACAAAACACCGTCATGGGGCGTGCCTTGTGGGTGTGAATGGCAATTTGGTAAAAGGTCATGGCCGATCAGATTTTCAGGCGATGGTCGGTGCGATTGAGTATGGAATTGATATTGCGCGAGTGGATTTATCTACAGTGGTTCGTGAGCGCCTAGATAACGAGGAATTTAAATGAATAATGAATTGGCTTTTGTTTTTCCAGGGCAAGGCTCTCAACAGTTAGGTATGCTAGCTGATTTGGCTGAGAAGCATGACATTATTGAGCAGACTTTTGCTGAAGCGTCTGACGTTCTTGGTTACGATTTGTGGGCGTTGGTACAAAATGACGCTGAGCAATTGGGTCAAACAGATAAAACACAGCCTGCGCTTTTGACTGCCAGTGTCGCTTTATGGCGTCTTTGGGAGCAACAAGGCGGGCAAAAGCCAGCGTATGTTGCTGGTCACAGCTTGGGTGAGTATTCTGCGTTGGTGTGTGCTGGTGTGATTGCATTTACGGATGCGGTTGAGCTGGTTAAACTGCGTGGCGAATACATGATGCAAGCGGTTCCAGCAGGTGAAGGCGCGATGGCCGCCATCATAGGTTTGGACGATGCGAAAGTGATCGCAGCTTGTGAAGCAGCGCCAGGCGTTGTCAGTGCAGTGAATTTTAACTCCCCAGGTCAAGTGGTTATTGCTGGGCATGTGGCGGCGGTTGAAGCGGCGATGAGCAATGCGAAAGAAGCGGGTGCGAAAAGAGCCTTGCCACTTCCTGTTAGCGTGCCTTCTCATTGTGAGTTGATGATACCGGCTGGCGAGAAGCTGGCGGTAAAATTGGACTCTATAGAATTTAAATCACCGACTTGTACGCTAGTGCAAAATGTGACGGCTCAAGCGGTGTCCGATGCGCAAACCATTAAAGGCAACTTGGTCTCTCAGTTGAGTGAGCCAGTGTTGTGGACTCAGTCTATTGAATTGTTGTCTGGCTTGGGCGTTACTGGGACGCTAGAATGTGGGCCTGGTAAAGTGCTAAGTGGCTTGAATAAGCGTATTGTGAAAGGATTGTCAGTGTCTTCGTTAGGAGATGTGAGTGGTTTTGAAGCGGCGTTGTCTGCTTAATTAATATTTGTATACGTTTAGGTCGAAAAATTGGAGACAATGATGAGTCTGGAAGGCAAAATAGCCCTAGTGACTGGTGCGACTCGTGGTATTGGTAAAGCGATTGCTTCTGCTCTTGTTGAGCAGGGTGCAACGGTTATTGGTACGGCAACGAGCGAATCTGGTGCGCAAAGTATCAGCGAGTATTTGGGTGAGAACGGCAAAGGATGGGTGCTGGATGTATCATCAGCTGACTCTGTCGATGCGGTAATCAAAGAAATTAATGCTGAATATGGTGCGCCAACTATTTTGGTTAACAATGCAGGCATTACTCGTGATAATCTAATGATGCGAATGAAAGAAGATGAGTGGGATCAAGTAATTAACACCAATCTTTCTTCAGTTTTTCGTGTTACAAAGGCTTGTTTACGTGGCATGACCAAGGCAAAATTCGGTCGTGTCATAAGCATCAGTTCTGTTGTGGGTTCTATGGGGAATGGTGGTCAAACAAACTATTCCGCAGCCAAAGCAGGGTTGGAAGGATTTAGTCGCTCATTGGCGGCTGAAATTGGATCTCGTGGCATCACTGTAAACTGTGTTGCTCCAGGATTCATTGAAACGGACATGACCAAGGTGCTTCCTGAAGAGCACAAAGCGAAATTGGTAGAAAAAGTACCAGCTTCACGTCTTGGTCAACCAGAAGAAATTGCGGCAGCTGTTGCATTTTTAGCGTCAAATGGCGCAGGTTACATCACTGGAGAAACATTACATGTCAATGGTGGCATGTATATGTCGTAATTTGAGTTGAATTTTATATTTAATTCAACGAAAATACGTCTCCGGTTCATGTTGAGAATCACGCCTTTTAGTTTAGGTAGTCGAACATTACAATACGCTCAAAATGAGCTATTAACGAGTAGAGTAGGAACTTCTAATGAGTAGCATTGAAGAACGCGTTAAAAAAATCGTTTGCGAACAGCTTGGTGTTAAAGAGGAAGAAGTTGTATCTTCAGCATCTTTCGTAGATGACTTGGGTGCAGATTCCCTAGACACTGTTGAGTTGGTTATGGCTCTTGAAGAGGAATTTGATACTGAAATTCCTGATGAAGAAGCTGAAAAAATCACTACAGTACAAGCAGCGAACGACTACATCAACGCTAACTTGTAATTCCTTGGTGAATTGAGTTTCCCGAAAAGCCGCTTGTATTCGTTACAGCGGCTTTTCTTATTATTAAGTCCCTGTATAGCAGGGCGGTTTTCTGGAGGAATCCTATGTCTCGTCGTCGGGTTGTAGTCACAGGAATGGGAATGGTGACACCCCTTGGCAACAATGTGAAAGATACGTGGGATAACGTATTGGAAGGCAAAAGTGGTGTTTCTGATATCACTTCGTTCGATGCCAGCCAATTTTCCACCCGTTTTGCGGCGCAGGTTGAAGGCTTTGATGCCACTCAATATATGAGTGTTAAAGAAGCTCGCAAGATGGATCTCTTCATTCAATATGGTATTGCTGCAGCAGTACAGGCATTAGAAGATGCAAATCTCAATGGGCAAACGGCCGATTTAACTCGGGTAGGTTGTGCGATTGGTTCGGGCATTGGTGGTTTGCCAATGATCGAAAAAAATCTTCACTTACTTAATGAGTCTGGTCCTAAGCGCATTTCACCTTTTTTTGTACCTGGTGCGATCATTAATATGATTTCTGGTCATGTCGCGATACGTTTTGGCTTTAAAGGGCCGAATATTTCGATCGTAACCGCTTGTACAACAGGTACGCATAATATTGGTATGGCTGGTCGCATGATTGCCTATGGTGACGCTGATGTCATGATAGCCGGCGGTGCTGAAATGGCGATCACTCCACTTGGTATTGGTGGTTTTGGCGCAGCAAGAGCCTTGTCTACGCGCAATGATGACCCTAAAACAGCCAGTCGACCATGGGACAAAGACCGTGATGGTTTTGTGATGGGAGACGGTGCGGGCATTCTAGTGCTAGAAGAATATGAGCATGCGGTAGCCCGTGGTGCGACTATTTACGCTGAGTTGGCAGGTTTTGGTATGAGTGATGATGCCCATCACATGACGGCGCCTCCGGCGACGGGTGAAGGCGCTTTGTCAGCCATGTCTGCGGCATTGAAAGATGCAAAAATTGCTCCCCAGGACATTGATTATATCAATGCTCACGGGACTTCTACGTCAGTAGGGGATTTGGCAGAGAGCCAAGCGGTTAAATCATTGATGGGAGCGGACGCGTCTGATGTGGCGATGAGTTCAACGAAATCGATGATTGGTCATTTATTAGGAGCGTCAGGGGCGGTTGAATCTATCTTCTCTGTGCTGGCTATTCGTGATCAAGTGGCGCCGCCGACGATTAATTTGGAAGAGGCTAGTGAGGGTTGTGACCTTAACTATGTGCCTTCTACACCGCAGAAACGTAAAATTGATGTGGTGTTGAATAACTCTTTTGGATTTGGTGGCACCAACGGAACCTTGGTTTTTAAGAAAATGCCATAATGGTTTTAGGGCAGAGTTATCTGCCCTGATTAGGCCATTAATGTATTTGTGTTGAGTCGCCTCTCAATAGGCTGATTTGTTCCGCGATATTGTACTCTTTTTCTTGATTGTCTAACTCGTAGAGGTGTTCTTCTAGTTGTTGGTATAGTGCAATTTCTTCATCGCCTAAGAAATGTAGGCATTCACCGCCTATAAACCACAATAGCTCTCGCTTAATAAGTGGTACTAAATTAGCGTAACAGCGAATGAAGCGAGCAAGCAGCTCTTGGCCATCAAATACGTACTGAGTGTCGTTGGCCTGAATGTTTAGAACAAGTTGATCCCACTTTTCCAGAAAATCGATTTCTTCTTCCGCCAAGTCGGCCTGATCAAATGGAAAGTGTTCTGAAATGCGCTGACGTAACTCTGTGCATGCATTAAAAATATATTGATTGCGTGATTCCACAAAAAAACCTATTCAAATAAATAACGATTAAGTTGGCGATAGCCTAACGAGACTCATAATTATGACATATGCAATCGAAATAAGTGACCTAAAAAAACGCTACGATGGTGGTTTTGAGGCGCTTAAAGGTATCGATTTAAAAGTAGAAAAAGGCGACTTCTTTGCATTGCTTGGCCCAAATGGTGCCGGCAAGTCGACCACTATTGGTATTTTGTGTTCCTTGGTTAACAAAACGTCAGGTCGTGTGTCTATTTTTGGTGCAGACATTGATGATGACTTTGCCAAAGCGAAAAAATATTTAGGCGTTGTACCACAAGAATTTAATTTCAATGTCTTTGAATCGGTTTTCAATGTGGTTGTTACCCAAGCGGGCTTTTATGGCATCAGTAAAAGTGTGGCTGAACAGCGAGCTGAAAAATATCTGAAACAACTGGGTTTATGGGACAAAAAAGACGTCCAATCTCGTATGTTGTCAGGTGGTATGAAGCGCCGTTTGATGATCGCACGCGCTTTGATTCATGAGCCTGAAGTGTTGATCCTAGATGAGCCAACCGCAGGGGTTGATATCGAATTGCGCCGCTCTATGTGGGAGTTTATTAAGGCGTTAAATGAGCAGGGCACAACGATTATTTTGACCACGCATTACTTAGAAGAAGCGGAGCAGCTTTGTCGCAACATTGCGATTATTAATAGCGGTGAAATTGTTGAAAACACCAGTGTAAAGGCTCTATTAAAAACGCTTAATCAAGAAACCTTCATCCTAGATTTGGATAAAAGTGTGGCACAAGACTGGCGTGTTCCAGGTTACGCCATCGAGGTGGTAAACGATGCGACTACCATTGAAGTTGAGGTGATTAAAGGGCGGCCATTAAATGTGGTGTTTAAAGCGCTCGATGAAGACGGGATTAATGTGTTGAGCATGCGCAATAAATCGAACCGACTTGAAGAGCTCTTCGTCAAACTTATTAAGGGTTAAGCTGAATGAAAAATTCTGAAATATTTATCGCGTTTTATACGATACTTCGTCGTGAAATTCGCCGTTTTATGCGCATTTGGCCGCAAACCTTACTGCCGCCAGCGATTACTATGTCTTTGTATTTTGCTATCTTTGGGCACTTTATTGGTAGCCGAATTGGTGAAATGGATGGCTTCAGTTATATGCAGTACATTGTGCCAGGCTTGATCATGATGTCGGTGATAACTAACTCTTACTCTAATGTGTCCTCTTCCTTTTTCTCGGCTAAGTTTCAGCACAGTATTCAGGAACTGTTGGTATCGCCAACCCCGAACTGGGTGATCTTGTTGGGGTATGTGCTGGGTGGTGTTGCGCGCGGTTTATTTGTTGGTCTGATCGTGACTGTGTTGTCGCTGTTTTTCACTCATTTGACCCTGCATAATGTGTTCTTGACCGTAATCGTTGTGCTGTTAACTGCAATCATGTTTTCGTTAGGCGGTTTTGTGAATGCTATCTACGCGCGCAGTTTTGATGATGTGTCTATTGTGCCGACCTTTATTTTGACACCATTAACCTATCTAGGCGGTGTCTTTTATTCTATTCATTTGTTGCCCGAGTTTTGGCAGAACTTGTCATTGCTCAACCCTGTTTTATACATGGTGAATGCGTTCCGCTTCGGGATTCTTGGTGTATCGGATATCAATGTATATTGGGCTCTGGTTATTGTTTGTGTGTTTATCGTCGTACTGTTCTCATTTGGCTTGCATTTGCTGAATAAGGGCAGAGGCATTCGTAACTGAGGAATTGAATATGGGTTTTTTACCCTTGGGTCAGCAAACAGACTATGTGTCTGAATACGATGCTGACTTGCTTTACCCTATCGCTAGGGTTGATAAATGGGCTGAAATGAATATCGAGGCGCAGCGTCTGCCTTTTTTTGGCGAAGACATTTGGAATGCGTATGAAGTGTCTTGGCTAAATTTAAAAGGGAAGCCCATTGTGGCTTTGGCGGAGTTTCGTTTGCCTTATAACTCGCCAAATATTATTGAATCCAAGTCGTTTAAACTCTATTTGAATTCATTAAATCAAATGCGTTATGAGTCATTGGCGGATGTGCAATCCTTACTAGAAAAGGATTTATCAAACGCCGCTGGAGCGCCGGTGACCGTGATGTTACGGGATGTTGACTCCATGTCTGCGCTTGTGGTTTTAACGCCGGATTATTGCATTGATGAGCTGGATGTCGAGGTGGAAGAATACCACCCTAACGCTGACTTGTTGGCCGTTGATGAATCCCTTGGCGTGGTTGAAGAAAGATTGGTTAGCCACCTGTTAAAATCAAATTGCCCAGTGACCAATCAGCCTGATTGGGGCTCTGTGTTTATTGATTATAAAGGGCCTAAAATTGATCACGAACAGCTGTTGAAATACGTTATCTCATTTCGTGAGCACACGGACTTTCATGAGCAATGTGTTGAGCGTATTTACATTGATATTATGCGCCAATGCAAACCAGAAAGTTTGATTGTCTACGCTCGTTATGTGCGTCGCGGTGGTTTGGATATTAATCCGTACCGAGCGTCTACGCCGATCGTGTTGGGCAATGATAGATTGACGCGTCAGTAGTTTTTGCCATCGCGCATTGAGTGCTCTGGATGCTAACAAGCCCGTCTCATTTTGAATGAGGCGGGCTTTTTTGTTGCTAGAGAGTCAGAGGCTTAATGGTTCTTAAAAGCGTCGATTAGATAATTCACCAGCGCTTTCACTCTTAAGCTGGTGTTGCTTGATTGCGGATACAGCACGGTGACGTCGGATGAGGGAAGTTGCCAATCAGGCATGGGCTCAATAAGCTGACCTGAGGCGAGTTCCTGCTCGACATAATAGGAGGGTTGTCGGCTTAGTCCTGCACTCGCGAGTACGGCCAGCTTAGCGACATGGCCATTAGCGCATTTTAATTTGCCTTGTACCGGCAACTCGTATTTTTCTTTGCTTATCTTGTGTGTAAATGACCAGCGTTTAACAGAGCCATTGATGAGCGGCTGATCAAGTAAGGCTCTGGGGTGGGTTAGCTTGCCTATGCTGTTGAGAAAATCAGGCGTTGCCACCAAATGGTTGCTGTAATTCGTCAGTTTGCGGCCGATTAAATTCGAGTTTTCCAGTGTGCCCATGCGAATCACCAAGTCGTATTGTGCTTCGATCAAATCCACTCTGGGGCTGGAAAAGCTAAGGTCAATTTCAATGTGCGGGTTTTCTTGCATAAAGCGCAAAAGTAGAGGGGAGAGTATCTTTTCGCCAAACAACCCTCCCACGGCATTAATGCGTATGTTGCCGCTGAGGCTGGTGTTGGCATTTTGCGCAGATTGAACGGCGTGCTCAAGTTGGTCAATGCCTTGCCTTGAAAGCTGATAAAAAGTCTCTCCGGCCGGAGAGAGGGACAGCGAGCGGGTGGAGCGATAGAGTAATTGAACCCCCATGTCTTTTTCTAAGCGGCTGATGATTTGCGACACTCGTGCACGGGATAAACCGAGTTGTTCGGCGGCTTTGGAAAAGCTTTGCTCCTCGACGACGGCAAGAAACTCACGGATGCCATCTGGAAAACCTGACGTCATATTGTTAAGCCTTAATAAACAAACCGTTAATTGAATTGATAATTATAAACATTAACAAGGCTCGTATAGTAGAGGAATTCATCATAACGAGACATTGGAGTGAGTGTGAAAACAAGAGTATTGGGAAAGACAGGCTATCAAGTGTCGGAAATTGGTTTGGGGTGTTGGCAATTGGGCAATGATTTTGGCCCAGTGGAAGACGCAGAAGCGCGTGCTATTTTGCAAGCGGGATTGGACTCTGGTGTGCGTTTTTTTGACACCGCGGATGTGTATGGTTCTGGCTTGAGTGAGTCCAGAATTGGTGCTTGGTGTCGTTCGTTAGCAACGCCGCCGATTGTCGCCACTAAAGTCGGCCGCAGTGCTGAGCTTTACCCGAATGGTTACAGCAAAGTGGCGGTGAAGCGGAGTTTACAAGTCTCTGCTCAGCGTTTGGGTGTAGACACGATTGATTTGGCGCAGTTGCACTGTGTGCCGCGAGATGTTCTGTTTTCTGGTGATATGCTGGCCTGGATGGAAGATTTTAAAAAAGAGGGGATTATCAAGCATTTCGGTGCCAGTGTAGAGCTCCTGGATGAAGCGCAGTTTTGCTGCACAAACCCTGAATTGGCCAGTCTGCAGATCTTATTCAATGTGTTCCGACAGGACGCGGTTGATGCGTTGTTTGCACAAGTTGAAGAAAATAACATTGGTGTTATCGTGCGCTTGCCTTTGGCCAGTGGTTTGTTGGCGGGGAAAATGACCGTCAATGACCAATTCGATAAACAAGATCATCGTTCTTATAACCAAGACGGTGCGGCGTTTCATGTTGGCGAGACCTTCAATGGGTTGCCGTTTGCAAAAGGGGTGGCCTTGGTGGATGAGCTGAAAAATAGACTGCCTGCAGGGCACAATATTCTAGACGTGTCCTTGCGTTGGATTTTAGATCATCCTCAAGTGTCGAGTGTGATTGCTGGAGCAAGTCGTGCGTCTCAGGTGATGCGCAATGCGTCTGCATCAGATTTAGCGCCGTTAAGTGATGACGTGCATGCGCTCTTGAAAGCTTATTACTACGATGAGGTAAAAGGCTCTATTCGTGGTGGTGTTTAAGGCGAAGTCGGGGCGAAAAAAAAGCATGCCAAAGGGCATGCTTTTTTAGGATCAAACATCAGGAAAAAGGCTCTGTTTTCAGCCTGCGTTCTTAAATGATCTGTGCGGTATGATCCTTGGTTTTTACTTTTTCAATAATGTTGCTGATCACGCCGTCTTCATCAATCACAAAGGTCGTTCTGACCGTGCCCATGTATTCTTTGCCCATGAATTTCTTTAATCGCCAAGTGTCATAAAGGTCGTGTACTAGGTGTTCAGGGTCTGAAATTAGGCTAAATGGCAGTTCATTTTTAGCAATAAAGTTCTGGTGGCGTTTTTCTGAGTCGGTGCTGATGCCCAAAACGACAAAGCCCTTTTCAAGTAAGGTTTCGTAGTTGTCTCTCAAATTACACGCTTGTGCGGTACAGCCAGGCGTAGAATCTTTCGGGTAAAAATACAGAATGACTTTCTTGCCACGGAACTGGCTTAAGGTGATATTTTCACCGTGTTGGTCTTTGGCTAAAAAGTCTGGCGCGCTTTGGCCTATTTTTGGTGTCATGTTTTGCTCTCCGATATGGCACTGTTTAGTCATGAAAAAAGCTTCAATATTATTAGCTTATCAAGAGATGTGGGAAAAATCCTCACGAAACAAGGCTTCCTTGTAATTTACTCGCGCTTTACAGGTCTGCAATATTGTTAAACTAGAGCCTGAACGGTACTATATGTTCGCTTATTATTTTATTGGAGGCTCGAAATGATCACAGGTAGTTTAGTCGCTCTCATTACCCCTATGACATCGAATGGAGCGGTGGACTCAAAGAAGTTAGATGATCTTATAGAGTTTCATATTGCACAAGGAACCCACGGCATTGTTGCAGTGGGTACGACAGGCGAGTCATCCACGTTAACGCCTGAAGAACACTCCAATGTCATCCGACAAGTCATTAAAACCGTTAACGGTCGAGTGCCCGTCATTGCCGGTACCGGTGCCAATGCCACCCATGAGGCCATTGATCTTACTCAGGCGGCGAAAGACGCTGGAGCGGACGCTTGTTTGTTGGTGACACCTTATTACAACAAACCCACTCAGGAAGGGCTTTACCAGCATTTTAAAGCGATCGCTGAAGCGGTAGAAATTCCTCAAATTTTGTACAACGTTCCCGGTCGAACCGCTTGCGATATGCAAAATGAAACCGTTGTGCGTCTTGCCTCTGTGAAAAATATTGTGGGCATTAAAGACGCGACCGGTAACCTAGAACGCGGCGAAGCCTTAATTAAATCACTTCCAGAGGAATTCGCGGTTTATTCTGGCGATGATCCAACCGCAGTGGCCTTGATGTTATTAGGCGCTAAAGGGAACATTTCCGTGACGGCAAACGTTGCCCCTAAAGCCGTATCGCAAGCGGCAGAGTTTGCGCTAGCAGGTGATGCGGAATCCGCTTATGCAATGGATCAGAGTATTGCGCCACTGCATATGAATCTGTTTGTTGAGTCTAACCCTATTCCGGTTAAATGGGCGTGTGCTCAGCTTGGTCTTTGTGAAAACAGCATTCGTCTGCCGTTGACGGTGCTTTCAGAAGCGCACCACGAAGCGGTGAAACAAGCGATGGTGCAAGCAGGAATCCTTTCTCTATGAATAAAACAACGATCAAGTTAGCGGGTATAGGCGCACTGGTCTCTGTGTTATCTGGTTGTAGCATAGGCTTAAAAGACAACTCGGATGATTACCGTAATGACACGGTCAATTCGGTGGTGTTACAGGCGCCTGCGGGCTCTTTGAGCAGTCGTGATGATTTGGTCATTCCGCATGAAAATCAGATAGCAAGTGTTGAGCCGGGTTCTAAATTCACAGTACCTAGAGCCACCTTTGTCTTTTATCCAATGGCAAAAATTGATGTCATAATGAAAGCAAACCGTGTGGTGCTTGATGTGCCGGCGAACCTTGTGCAATCGAAGAAAATGGTAAAAGATTTTCTTATGGCCTTGCACGGTGATGGTGAATCCATTGCCAGCGACACTGACAAGCAAATTGTCAGTGTGCCGTTTCAATTTATTAAGCAGGGATGGTGGGCTTCAATGTGGAGTCATGTATCGCGTGACTTCCCTGAGCAAATCGTCTTCTCATTCTCTTTCTCCAGTTCTGAAAAGGGCACCCTTGTTGCTGTGCAATACCGTGTAGAAGATCGCGGTGAAGCCGTCACGGATTGGTTAAGCCCGACGACCCGAAATGACATGTATGCTGACACGCTGCGGTTATGGGGTGATATGGCAAGACAGCTTAATAAACAGTCTGTTTCCCTGTCAGAGCAAGGCAGTAAAGCCCCATTCCATGTGTGGATCGACCACCGTGGCTTATTGGCGATTCACTTAAAGCCAAAAACCAATGTTCAAGATGCGTTAGTAACGCAGTTGGCAGACGCTGGCTTGACGCAAGTCGCTGGCAAAGAAAACACCTTAGCGGTGTTGCCTTTGGCGAGTGATAAAACAGATGGCTTTGCACCGAACGCCACAGAGAGTGACGCCGTATCTTGGGATAAACGCGAATATAAGTATTCGATTATTCATCAAAAAGCAGGTGATTTTTTGATGATTGACGTATCGACTTCGCCGACGCCTGAAATAACCTCGTTTCTTTTAGCACAGCGTTTTGTAAAATAAAAGATTAACCCTCACAGCAAAAAATCGGAGATTCTCCAATGGAAAAACGACAAGAGCTATATGCAGGTAAGGCAAAATCTGTATTTAAAACAGATGATCCTGACAAAATGGTTCTAGTGTTTCGTGACGACACATCGGCATTTGATGGAAAAAAAGTCGAACAGTTAGATCGCAAAGGTATGGTGAACAATAAATTCAATGCGTTCATTATGACTAAGCTTCAAGAAGCGGGTATTCCGACGCATTTTGAAAAGCTATTAAGCGATACTGAGTGTCTTGTTAAGTGCTTGGATATGATGCCGATTGAGTGCGTTGTACGTAACGTAGCCGCTGGCAGTCTTTGCCGCCGTTTAGGTGTCGAAGAAGGACTTGCTCTTAACCCGCCAACGTTCGAATTGTTCTTAAAGAACGACGCGTTAGGTGACCCTATGATCAACGAATCACATGTTGAATCATTTGGTTGGGCAAAAGCGGAAGATCTTGCGAAAGCGAAAGTGCTAACTTACAAAGTGAACGATGTGCTGAAAGCCTTGTTTGCTGAAGGTGGCATGACATTGGTTGACTACAAACTTGAGTTTGGTCTGTACAAGGGTGAAGTTGTTTTAGGCGACGAATTCTCTCCTGATGGCTGTCGTTTGTGGGACTCTGCAACCAATGAAAAACTAGACAAAGACCGTTTTCGTCAAGGTTTAGGTGGTGTTATTGAAGCGTACGAAGATGTAGGTCGTCGTATCGGTATTGATTTCGACGCTTAAGACCGGGTGACGCCATTGTCAATGAAGGGGCTGTTTTGCCCCTTCATTTTTTGCAAATAAGGGTTCACTTTTGATTAATTTTCTTCCTATCCGTATTGGTCTGCGTTACGCCAGAGCCAAACGTTCTAATCATTTTATTTCCTTCATTAGTTTCTCTTCCATTGCTGGCTTAGCCTTGGGTGTGGCTGTTTTGATTACGGTATTGTCCGTGATGAATGGCTTTGACCGTGAGTTGCAGCAACGAATTTTAGGCATGGTGCCACATGCCACCCTGTGGGGCGATCCGGTTTTAAAGGATTGGCGTAAAGACATGAAAGCCATCGAAAAAATGCCCCATGTAGTGGGTGTTGCGCCGCATACGCAAGCGCAAGTGATGTTTCAGTCTGGCGCGAGCGTTCACGGGGCACTATTAAATGGCATCAATCCAGAGATGGAGAAAAAAGTCTCCATCATTAATGATCACATGGTTTCAGGTTCTCTCGATGCGTTAAATAGTACACCTTTTGGCATCGTATTAGGCTCCCAGTTAGCGAAAATGCTAGGGGTCAACATTGGGGATAAAGTCACGGCCATTTTGCCACAGGCCAGCGTGTCAATTGTCGGCGTTACGCCAGTATTAAAGCGTTTTACACTTGTGGGCGTGTTTGAAGTAGGGGCTGAGTTAGACAGCAGCCTTGCCTATATTAATGTGAAAGACGCGGCGCTATTAAAGCGCTATAAGAAAGACGATGTAGAGGCGCTACGTATCAGTTTTGACAACCTATTTGTCGCCCCCACTGAAATTTGGGATATTGCCCGCGCTATTCCAGGATTAAATAAAGTCAGTGATTGGACGCGCACCCATGGCAATCTTTTCCATGCGATCAAAATGGAAAAGACCATGATTGGTCTGTTGTTGTTGCTGATCGTGGCGGTTGCTGCGTTCAATATTGTCTCCACCTTGGTGATGGTGGTGACCGATAAACGTAATGACATTGCGATATTGAGAACCATGGGCTTAACGTCGCGACAAGTGATGGCGGTGTTTATTGTTCAAGGTATGTTCATTGGTTTATTGGGGACCTTAATTGGTTTGGCGTTGGGCATTACCTTAGCGCTAAATGTGAGCAGCATAGTGAGTTGGTTACAGCATCTGCTTAATGTGCAGTTCTTGAGTGCAGATGTTTATTTCATTAACTATTTGCCTTCTGAGCTTGAATGGTCTGATGTAAAAATGATTGTGAGCTGTGCTTTTATTATGACGGTGGCAGCGACCATCTATCCTGCGTGGCGAGCGTCGAAAGTAGAACCGGCTGAGGCTTTACGTTATGAGTAAGGAAGTAGTACTAGAGTGTCAGGCACTGTCTAAGCAATATCTAGACGGCAAGCAAACGGTTGATGTGTTTCGTTCTATTGATTTTTCTCTCCATAAAGGGGAGGCCTGTGCAATTGTTGGGGCGTCTGGATCAGGCAAAACGACCTTGCTTAATTTGCTTGCCGGCTTGGATTTGGCCAGCAGCGGTGAAGTGAAGTTGGCCAATGTTTCTTGGTCGAGCATCAAGGACGCTAAGCGCGCCAAAATGCGCAATAAAGAAATGGGCTTTGTGTATCAATTCCATCATTTATTGCCCGAATTTTCGGCGCTGGAAAACGTCATGATGCCCATGTGGATTGCCGGCACCTCTAAAGCAGAGTCTAGGCGACAAGGGGAAATCCTCTTGTCTCAAGTTGGTTTGGGTGAGCGTTTGAATCACAAACCCTCTCAGCTTTCAGGGGGCGAGCGTCAGCGTGTTGCCATTGCTCGTGCATTGGCGAATAAACCCGCTTGTGTGCTGATGGATGAGCCAACGGGAAACCTAGACGAATCGACATCCCAAGACATACAGGCGCTGATTAATGAATTAAAAGTCTCCCACGATATGGCTTTTTTGATTGTGACCCACGATGAGAAAATGCTTGGCTGGATGGACTCGGCCTATCGATTATCGCAAGGTGATTTGCTGCCTATTGAACGTGCTGGCGAAGCCGAATAGTTAACGCGGTATCGTAACCAAAAAAACCACTCAACTGAGTGGTTTTTTTGGTTCTGAAGAAGAGGAAGTTTCTATGTTTGTATTAGATTCTTCTTTTTTTACGCTCTTTCCAGCGCTTTATGACGTGAATCCGCCATACTAATAAAATAGTGACATAGGCAAGGATGCCAAAAAATAGGCCGGACACGACTGAGCCCAAATATAGCGGGAGCCAGATGTGTTCCAGTTTTGCCCAAATCCATTCGACAGAAAGGTGAAAATCTTTGCCGTCATCGCCACCCATAATCAAGCTGCCCACTTTGTAGTTAAAGTAGAAAACAAAGGGCATGGTAAGCGGGTTAGTGATCCAAACAAGGGCAATAGAAAGTGGAATGTTGGCACGTAACGGGATGGCAAGCAGGGCAGAGACTACCATTTGAAATGGCATTGGGATAAAGGCCCAAAATAGTCCGTTTAAAAAAGCTCTAGCAACCGAGCGCCTGTTTAGGTGCCATAAATCAGCTTCATAGATTTGTTTTCCCAACAAACTTAAGGCTTTGTTTTCTTTTAGCTTTTCTGGATTTGGGATAAATTTTTTTAAGTAACGCTTCGGCATAAGCAGGTATGAGTCAGGTTAGCAATTTAAGACATGGAGGTCTTATGTTACTAAGTGTTTTAATCTTGATCGGCGCCATTTTGGTGCCAAGCGAATATCAGTGGCTGTATTCTACTCATATCATTCTGGTGTGTCTCTATTTAATCGGCACTCATCGTTTTTGGCTGTTGTTTTTGACCTTTCTTTCCCTGATTAGTTGGCAGTTAAGCGAAACAAACGACGTGCCTGCATTTTCTTTGCTTAAATCCCAAGCTTTGTTCTTTAGTCCTCAATCCAAGCGTCTGTACAGTGAAGGGGATGTTGGGTGGCAAATGGCAGGCGCTAAGTCCTTGTCTGTTAGACTAAAAGACGCTCATGGTGTGCGATATTTTTATCAAGATGTTCAGTTCGAACCTTTCTCATCGCGGCCAGAGCGCGCATTGCGTGTCACGCTTAAAGAGGTTGTTGCCCCCGCAAAGAACGAAAGCTGGATGTCGAGGCGACTTTATACAGAGCGCCAACTTGCTTTGTTGGACGTGACTAGTGATGAGCGGCTTATCACTACTGAGCATAGAGCGCCTACTCTGAGGCGAACGATCAATGGGCGTTTGCAAGGCGTCTTTGCCCATTATCCGAGTTGGCGATTTTCAAAAGCGCTGTTGCTGGGCGATGACAAAGACTGGGACGAGCGAGATAAATGGATGGTCAGGGCCTTGGGGCTTGCGCATTTGTTTGTAGTCTCTGGTTTGCATACAGGGTTTGTGTTTGTTTTTGGTCGCATATTGAGTCGAGTGTGTTGGCGTTTAGCGCCAAATCGCTGGGTGTTATCAGGCGTGAACTGCTGGTTAGTGGATGCGGTTATTATCATTCCTATTTTGATTTTTTATGCCTATCTCACTGGTTGGGGAGCGCCTGTGGTGAGGGCGGCGATCATGTTAAGTCTCTATCTGGTGTCCAAAGTGCTTTTTACTCAGCAATCGCCTTATAAAGTGGTGATGTTCGCTTTGTGGGGCATTTTGTTGTTCGACCCAAGGGCCGTGTTGCAGCCAGGGTTATGGTTGTCATTTAGTTTGGTGTCTTGCTTGATTGCTTTTAGTCAGAGTACTCAGCATTGGACACGCATTTTCCTCTTGCAGTGTATGTTGTCGACCGCTTCTATGGTGCTTATTTGGGGGTGGCAGGCGTCTGTTTCTGTTGTGTCTGTGCCGCTTAACTTGTTCATGGTGCCGTTGGCGGCTTTTCTCTGGTTTCCGTTAGGCGTGATGGCAAGTGTGGAAGGGCTATTTAATCAAACCTCGTACTTGTATGGAGTCATAGACTTTGGCTTGCTGCATATTCTTCGTGGCTTGGAGGCATTGGCGTTTCAATTGCCCATGTTGGATTTCGACACTTTTTTGAATGCTTTCTCAAAGTCGCTATTGTTGCTCTTGGTGGTATTTTGGATTTGGCAATGGCCGTTAAGGCGTGGCTGGTTGTGCTTACTGTTGATTTGGTGCGTATTGTTGATTCCAAGAGACAAGCTGTCAGGCGTTCAGTATCAGGTGGTGAATAGAGCGGGGGAGCTGGCATTTGAAAAAGAGTCTGAAATTCGTTTAAGCAGTCGCTGGCATAGGGAAGATGTGGCCCAGCGATTGCTGATTTTATTTGATGAGCAAAGTCAGTGGAATTCGCTGGCGTTATTGCTGGCGGCCAATGATGAGGAGCTGGAGCCTGCTGTGTTGCTAAAGGAGAAGATTGATTGGGTTTTGTTCAAAAAGACACCTTCTGAGGCAATGCAATCGAGATTGCGTGGCTTGCAGATAGATTGGTTGTCTATTGAGCCTGGCGAAGCCTTGTTATTTCGCCGTGAGAAAGGGCTTGTCTCAGTTCGACATTTAACCTGTTCCTTTTCAATTTTTCTCTTTAAATCTGACACTTGCAGGCGTGTTGAAAAGTTAGAGTTTATGTTAAATTAACATCAAATTTTAATGGGAGTTCGCGGTGTTAACCTTTATCCAAACTGGCGGTTTTTTCATGTGGCCTCTATTGGCCTGTTCTATCCTGACAATGGCGATCATTATTGAGCGCTTTTGGGTGCTGCGAAAATCTCGGGTTGCTCCGAAAAACTTGTTATTGGATGTGATGTCACGTTTACGCGATGACAGAATGTCATTGGACTACATTCGTTCTATGCAAAATACCGCAGGCCTCTCTTCTATTTTTGCGGCCGGTTTGATGAATTCTAAATATGGCCGTAACAGCATGAAAGAAAGCATGCAGGAAGCGGCAGGTCATGTGATTCATGATCTTGAAAAATTCATGAGCAGTTTGGGCACCATTGCTGCAATTTCACCCTTGCTAGGTCTGTTGGGCACAGTGGTCGGTATGATCAAGGTATTTTCTGTGTTGATGGAACAGGGGGCTGGCAACACCGCCTTGTTGGCTGGCGGTATTTCTGAGGCTTTATTGACCACCGCGGCAGGATTAGGGGTTGCGATCCCTGCGCTTGTGTTTCATCGTTATTTCAGCCGAAAAATAGATGAAGTGGTGGTGAGCATGGAACAGCAATCCACTAAATTGGTTGATGCCCTGCACAATGATAGGGAGTCAAAAGCAGGAGTGAGTCAGTGAAGTTTCGACGTCAAAAAATCGATGACGTACAAATCAATCTTACTCCCCTGATTGATGTGGTTTTTCTGTTATTGATCTTTTTCATGGTCAGTACCACATTCAACCACAGCTCGGAATTAACCATTGATTTGCCATCGGCGACCACTGGAGAAGCGATAACAGATCGCAGTCAAGATGTTGAAATTGTCATTACCAGTGATGGACAATATGTGATCAATGGGCGCACCTTGGTGAATGAGAAAGTGGCGACGCTGGTCAAGGGTATTGAAGAGGTGTCACAAGGTGACAACAAGCGGCCACTAATTATTACTGCTGACGCCAAAGCCCCTTATGAAATGGTGCTCAATGTCTATGATGCTGCCGCGCAGTTAGGAATCTCCAAAATAGCCCATACGGCACAAAGAGAGCAAAGCGAGTGAATCTAGAGTCATTGTTGGCCCGATCTTGGTATGGATCTTGTCCTTGGACGAAGGTATTTACCCCATTAATGCCGTTCGTCAAAAAGGTGGTGTATAAAAAACGCGCGGCCTTCCTAGCCAATCCTAGCCAATCCTATCGCGCGCCTGTTCCTGTTATTGTTGTTGGCAATATCAGTGTGGGTGGTACCGGAAAGTCACCTATGGTGGTTGCGCTGTGTGAATGGTTGCGAGACAGTGGTTTTCACCCTGGTATTGTGTCCCGTGGTCATGGGGTGACATTGACCTCACCTGTGTTGGTTGACGAACACAGCTTGGCCTCTCAAGTAGGCGATGAGCCCGTTATGTTGGCGCGCCGTACCCAATGTCCTATTGTGGTTTATCCGAAACGAGCAGACGCGGTTAAGCATCTGCTGAACGTGGCAAAGGTGGACGTGCTTGTGTGCGATGATGGCATGCAACATTATGCGCTCAATCGCGACATAGAAATTGCAATGGTGGACGCTCAACGTGGTATCGGAAATGGGTGTTTGTTGCCCGTCGGACCGCTTCGCGAGCCGGTTGAACGCTTAGATAGTGTCGATTATATCGTCAGCATAGCCAACGAAATAACCCCCACGCTGGCGGCCTTGAATCACACCCTAGAGCATGGCTCCGTGATCACAGCGACATTGTCTACTCCACAATTAATGTCACTGGACGGCGCGCGCCAATTGGCGTTTTCAGAGGCTTTTGCAGGGGACAAGCAGTGGCATGTCATGGCGGGAATCGGTAATCCCGAACGTTTCCTAAATACGTTACACGCATCAGGGTTAACAAAGCCTGAATCCGTTACTTGGTTTAGTGATCATCATGACTATCATAAAGACGATATTCCTTTGCAGGGTAACGTCATAATGACGGAAAAAGACGCGGTAAAGTGCCAAAATTTAGCCTTAACAAACCAGAATGTGTGGTATTTGCCGGTTTCCCTTACCTTGCCAGAAACACTTAAAACAACGTTAATCAACAAGTTACAACATATAAAAGATGAGAAGATGTCATGAATAAAGTTTTATTGGATATTCTAGTTTGCCCTGTTACCAAAGCGCCACTAACCCTAAGCGAAGATGGCACTGAGTTGATCAGCAAGGTGGGCGGCATGGCTTACCCTGTGCGCGATGGTATTCCGGTTCTGTTGGAAACCGAAGCACGTACCTTGAACTCAGAAGAAAGATTGGATTCAGGCTCAGTAAAGTGAAGACGATCAAGGTGCTGACGGTGTGTCTGGGGAACATTTGTCGTTCCCCAGCGGCGCAAGGTATTTTGCAAGCGGCCGCAACGCAACACAAAGGTTTGGATCTGCAGGTGGATTCGGCGGGAACCGCCGCTTACCACATTGGCAAATCACCAGACCCGCGTTCTATTCGAGCTTTGTCTGATGTAGGGGTGAATATTTCAGCGCAACAGGCCAGACAAGTGAAGGTCGAAGATTTCGACTACTTTGATTGGATTGTAGCCATGGATGCGGACAATTTAGCTAACTTAAAAGCCATTCAGCCAGCAAACAGCCACGCCAAATTGGTGATGTTTGGTGCCTACCACACCAGTGCGGCGCTCGGTGAGGTGCAAGACCCTTATTATGGTGAGTATGATGGTTTTGTGGTGATGCGAGAGCATCTGCAAAGGATTTCAGAGCGCTTTGTTGCTCATCTTATGTCGGTTGATCAGGAATCATCTTGCTTATGATGGATGTCTTAGAACACATGCTCTCGGACGCGCCTTCTGTGGTGCAAAGAGACGTTTCCCTCGCTTCTTTTAATACCTTTCGCTTTGATTATCAGGCGCAGTTTTTGGCGTTAGTGGATGACCTAGAGACGCTCAAACGAGTGGCTCATTGGGCGCATTCTCACCAACTGCCGATTACCGTGTTAGGCGGTGGTAGTAATTTACTTATCCGTGACCATGTTTCTGGTTTGGTGATTGTTAATCAATTGCGTGGTAAGCGTCTTGTGTCTGAGGACGCTGAGACGCTTAGGCTAAGCGTGGCCGGAGGAGAGAACTGGCATGATTTAGTGGCACATTGCGTGCAGCAAGGTTGGTCTGGTATAGAAAACCTTGCACTTATTCCGGGTACGGTTGGTGCAGCGCCGGTGCAAAATATTGGCGCTTACGGCGTCGAAGTCAAAGACGTAATTGCCCGAGTGCAAGTGTTAGAGATTGATAGCGGGCAGCTCTATTGGTTGAGGGCCGAAGAGTGTGGTTTTTCTTATCGAGACAGTCACTTCAAAGGGAAATGGAAGGGGCGTTATATCATTACCGAAACGGAGCTTTGTTTGTTTAAACAGCCTCGTTTGGTATTGGATTATGGCGGTTTAAAAAGTCAAATTCATGGTGAGGCTAATTTGCTCACTGTGTTTGACGCGGTTTGTGCCGTTCGACGCAGTAAGCTGCCGGATCCTAATGAAATTGCCAATGCAGGGAGTTTTTTTAAGAACCCGGTTGTTTCGGTCGAAGAGCACGCAGTATTAAAGCAGCGTTTTCCAGATTTGGTGTCTTTTGTCTTTGCGGATGGTTATAAATTGGCGGCAGGTTGGATGATAGATCAAGCTGGCTGGAAGGGGCGTCAACACAAAGGGGTTGGCGTGTATGAGAAGCAGGCTTTAGTGCTGGTGAATCATTCTGAACAGCAAGCCGCCTCTTTGCTTGAGCTAGAATCGCTTATCAAGGAATCTGTTTTCGAGCGTTACTGCGTGCAGTTGGAAAGAGAACCGGTTGAATTGCCTTCTGTGGTAACAGCGAAATCCCATGCGAAGGAGAGCGTCTGTTGAAAATAGGCATAATGGACTCAGGGGCGGGCGGATTAACCATCCTTAATGCTATTCGCCAAAAAATCCCTGCGCTTGATCTTATCTACCTTGCTGATGAGGCGTTTGCACCTTATGGCGAGAAGAAACCTGAAGACATTCAATCGCGAATTATCAACATTGGGCAATTTTTTGAAAGCCAGCAAGTCGATGCGATTGTTGTGGCATGCAATACAGCCACCGTTTGTGCGATTGATTGTTTGCGTGGCGCCACGCATTTGCCGGTGATAGGCGTTGAGCCTGCTGTTAAACCGGCGTTTCGCATCAGTAAAAAGCGTCATGTGGCGGTGCTTGCCACGCCACTGACGGCCAACAGTCAACGTCTTGGTGAGTTGATTGATTTGTGGCGAGAAGACAGCAAGGTACACATAATGTCGAGCGCTTCGTTGGCGTTTGCGATTGATGCTTGGCCACAATCCGGTGCGCAAGTCGAAGAGGTTGTAAGGGCGTTGTGTGATGAGATGATCGCATCAGAGGTGGATACCTTGGTGTTGGCCTGTACTCATTATCCCTTGGTAAAAAGTTTGTTTGCAGCGGCGCTTGGTGCGCACTGTGACATTATTGAGCCGAGTGAGGGCGTTACCGCTCAGCTGATACGTCGTTTAAAGCAGGCTTATCCTGCGCAAGCTTTGTCATGGTCGTCTCCAGAGCAAAGTGGCAGTATTGAGATTGTCAGTACCAAAGGCCTTGAAAACATGGGGCGTTTGTTGGGTTGGGTAGACGATAAGGCGGCGGTTGCTAATCAGCGCAGCATTGATCTTTCATTGTTTGATAAAGTACTTGATGCATAAAGCATGATACTGGATAGGTCATCGCCTAGTATTAATCAATAAAGCAGAGCATTAAAAAAGCCCGCATTCAATTGAATGCGGGCTTTTTTGTGTGCCGAGTGAGCTATCTATTCAGTTTCAGATGTCTCAGCAGTGGCTTGTGGTGCGTTGTTTTCTTCACGTGCGATACGTGGGTCATTTTTAACGCGACCAGTAGAAGCGCTGCGGCGACGTGACGACGCGGCTTGGCGTTTTTCAGCCAATTCTTGCTTCATTTTTTCTTGTTGAGCCAAAATAGCTTCTGGTAATTCAACAGACTCTTTTTTCTCTACAGAGGCTTTAACGGCTGGTTTACCACGACCACGGCGAGGTGCTCGAGTTGGGCGAGCCGCTGGCTTCTTAGTCGCTTCTTCAGCTTCAGGGACGGCTTCTTCAGCGTGTTCTGCTGTGTTAGCCGCTGTTTCCTGTTGTGGTGTTTCAGCTTTTGCTTTTGCTTCTGCTTTTGGCGCATCCGTTACAACGGCTTCAGCGTTAGGCGTTGCTTCGGCAGCCGCTGGCGCTTCTGTTAATTGCGCCTTTACCGCTACTTTAGGTTTTTCGCTTTGTGCAGGTTTCGCCGGAGCGTCTTTTACTGTTTCCACTGCTTGCTCTGCTACGTCAGAGGCTGTCTCAGCTTGTTCTGCTGGCGCTTCAGGTGCTTTTGCTTCAGCTTCAGTTGCTGTGTCAGTCTGTACCGTTTCAGGTGTCGCTGTTTCAGGGGCATTGTTTGTTGCTTCAGCGGGTTTTGCTTCAGCCGCAGGTTCTGCGTCAACAGTAGGGGCTGTCGCCTCTTCAGTGTCAGCTTCTACTGATGCTTCTACTGATACTTCTGCTTTCTTCGGTGCGTCAATTGAGGTCTCTGCCGTTTCTGCTGTCGGAGTTTCAAGCGTTGGTGCGGCGTCGGTTGTCTCAGCTGGTGCGATTTGCGCACTTTCTGTTGTTACTTCTGCAGCAACTTTGACGGCTTTGGTCTCGTTTGCATCCGCGTTTTCTGCGTTCTCAGTGTTTGACTCTTGGTTCGCGTCTTCTGCTTTTTGAGGGCGTTGACGTGAACGGCGAGAGCGACGAGAGCGGCGTTGTTCGCGAGGCGCATCATCAGAATCTGTGCCGTCATTATTGCGAGCTTCTTCCGCGCTTAAGATGGCGGCTTCCGCTGCGGCAGTTTCTTCTTGTTCGCGTAATTTTTCAGACGCTTGTACGTCTTCTTTCAGCTTGCCGTTACGACGACGATTGTCGTTACGATCGCGTTTGCGTTCAGTGACTTCAGGAACGACTTTTTCTTTCGCAACGGTTTTTGGTGCGCTTTCTTTTTTGTCGGCCTTATTGTCCTGAGTGTCTTGCTTGTGCTCAGGTTTATTGTTGTTGCGTGAACGATTGTTGCGGTTGTTGGTTTTTTCACCATTGGCTTCCGCTTGTTCGCGGCGAGATTGGCGAGTAGAGCGAGTGTTTTCTTTGTTGCCGTCTGCCGCAGCTGTATCGCGATCCGCATTTTGATGCTTGGTGCGCTTGTTACGGTTATTGCGGTTGCCGCCTTTGTTAGCCGGCGTGCGTTGCTCGCTGGTACTGCGCTCAGTGCGAGGAGCAGAATGGCTGCTGGTTGTGTTTTTCTTCGCTGGTGCAGGAGCGGCTTCCGCGGCTGGTGCTTCACCGAAAAGGGCTGTCAAAAAGCGTTTTAGTAAGCCTGGTTTGGCTTTCTTTGCAGTCGCTGGCGCTTTTGCTGCAGCGGGCGTTGCAACGGCGTGAGCCGGTGCTGGTGCTTTAGGTGCAATACTGGTTACCGCCGCTTGTGGGCGCGCACTCTCATTTACCTGGCGAGGCTCGTAAGGTGGTTGCTCTGGCGTCTCAACGATGGAGTAGCTGTTTTCGTTTTGAGAGACAACAGAGCTGTCATCACGAATGCGTTCTACTTCAAAATGAGGCGTTTCCATGTGCGGATTTGGTACCAAAATAATATGAACGTTGTTACGTTTTTCTATTTTAGCAATGTTAGTGCGTTTCTCGTTTAGCAAGAAAGTGGCAACAGAAACAGGCAGTACTGCGCGAATTTGCGCGGTACGCTCTTTAGAGCATTCTTCTTCGATAAGGCGAAGTACAGAAAGCGCTAATGACTCAACGTCACGGATGAATCCTTGGCCGTTACAGCGAGGACAAACGATACCGCTGGTTTCGCCAAGGGAAGGGCGTAAACGCTGACGGGACATTTCCAACAAACCAAAGCGTGAAATGCGACCAATTTGCACACGTGCGCGGTCAGCTTCAAGCGCATTTTTCATGCGATTTTCCACTTCTTTTTGGTTGCGTACTGGTGTCATGTCGATGAAATCGATCACCACTAGGCCACCAATATCACGTAGGCGTAATTGGCGTGCAATTTCGTCTGCTGCTTCTACGTTCGTTTGCAGTGCCGTTTCTTCGATGTCGCCGCCTTTGGTTGCGCGAGCGGAGTTAATGTCGATAGAAACCAAGGCTTCTGTCGGGTCGATGACAATAGAACCGCCTGAAGGTAGACGAACTTCGCGCTGGAATGCGGTTTCGATCTGAGTTTCAATTTGGAAGCGGTTAAACAGTGGCGTCGAGTCGGTGTACAGCTTGATGCGTGATTTGAAATGCGGCATAACCTGCATCACAAAGTTAATGGCGTCTTGGTAAGCGCCTTTTTCATCAATTAGAACTTCGCCGATGTCTTCGCGTAAGTAGTCGCGAATGGCACGAATAACAATGTTACTTTCTTGGTAAATCAAGAAAGGCGCCGGTTTTTCAGAAGCGGCTTTCGTGATGGATGTCCACAGTGTGTCTAGGTAATCCAAATCCCACTGCAGTTCTTCAGTAGAACGACCTACACCCGCAGTACGAACAATTAAGCCGCCATTTTCTGGGGTTTTAAGGCCTGACATCGCTTCTTTAAGTTGTGAACGATCGTCACCGTCGATGCGGCGAGAAATACCACCAGCACGAGGGTTGTTTGGCATCAGTACCAAGTAGCGACCGGCTAGGCTTACAAACGTGGTGAGTGCCGCACCCTTGTTGCCGCGCTCTTCTTTGTCTACTTGAACGATGACTTCCTGACCTTCGCTTAATACATCTTTAATATTAATGCGGCCGTCATGGTTGGATTTTTTGGAGAAATAGGTTTTAGAAATCTCTTTAAGAGGAAGGAAACCATGGCGTTCAGCGCCATAATCAACAAAAGCGGCTTCTAGACTCGGTTCGATACGAGTAATACGGCCTTTGTAGATGTTTGCTTTCTTCTGTTCTCTAGAACCAGATTCGATATCAAGATCGTATAGACGTTGGCCATCGACAAGGGCGACCCGCAACTCTTCTTGTTGAGTTGCATTTATTAGCATTCTAATCATTATAAGTGTGAACTCTGTTGGCTGACGCGAACAAATGTATAGGAGAAGGGGCCGATGTAGGTTCTAGCCCAGAATAGAGATAGCAATTCGTAGTGCTCAGGCAGATGGAGTACGCGATGCGTTTATAAAAATAAAACGATTTTATGCGGTCGTCGCCAAATCAATAACAAAAAGTCCTATACCGATCTCGTTTTTTGCTTTTTTTACGATACAACGCGAACGCGCGGTCGAGCAATTAATGAGATTTCCTTCTACTGACACAGAATTATCCGAATCATGCGGTTTATTATTTAAGCTTAACTGTTACAGAGGTAAGATAGAGGGCCGAAGTGTCGCTTCGGCTAAATTTGTTCAGTTCTCAGTGTCTTACCTTCGAGGCGTTCTGTTGCCTCTTACCCTCTGTGAATGTGAATATAACAGTAAAAACTAAGTGCTTCAATTATAAAGGAAACCAATCTTTGGTTATGTCGGACTCAGATCTAAATTCCGCAGAGCGGCCAGCGGTACGCTACGTGACGATTGACGAGAATAATTCTGGTCAACGGATCGATAACTTCCTTGTGACCCTGCTAAAAGGTGTGCCGAAAGGCAAGTTGTATAACCTTTTGCGCAAAGGGGAAATTCGGGTAAATAAGAAGCGCACCAAACCAGATTATCGTTTGCAGCACGATGATATTGTGCGCATTGCGCCCATTGTTGTTGCGCCTGCACCAGACAAGCCGATGTTGTCAGACAAACTCAAAGACAGCATTGAATCGCGCATTGTCTATGAAGACAAAGGCCTGATTGTGGTGAACAAGCCGTCTGGGTTGGCTGTGCACGGTGGCAGTGGCTTGAGTTTTGGTCTTGTGGAAGTGATTCGCCAGATGCGCCCGCAAGAAAAATTCATTGAGCTTGTTCATCGACTTGACCGAGACACCTCTGGTTTGATCATGGTGGCAAAAAAGCGCAGTGTCTTGAAAGAGCTGCATACGGCACTTCGAGAAAAAGAAGGGGTGCAAAAAACCTATTTGGCATTGGTTTACGGAAGCTGGCCAAAGCGTAAGTTGCAAGTGAATGCGCCTTTACTGAAAAATGAACTTAAATCAGGTGAAAGAGTGGTAAAAGTTCATACGGACGGCAAAGAGAGCCTTACGCGTTTCAAATTGGCTCGTCAATTTAACGGATACAGCTTGGTTGAGTGTGAACCCGTCACTGGGCGTACTCACCAAATTCGTGTGCACGCTTTGCACGCAGGTTACCCAATTGTTGGCGATGATAAATATTCGCCGGTGGAATTGTTGAAAGAAACCAAGGCGCTTGGCTTTAAGCGCTTGTGTTTACACGCAACACGTTTGGATATTATGCTAAACGGCGAGCGTATGTTGTTTGAAGCGCCATTGGATAAAGAATGGCAGACACTGATGAATGAATCATTAGAGTCCGTGTTTCCATAACGCTGACAACAACGCGAACAGACTGAAAGGAGTGGATGTGTATCTGCTCCTTTTTTTTGCGTTGCGTTCGCTGCCGGTCTGACTTATGTCAGCGCAGAGGGGCTCGGCAAGGCGTAAAATTCCTCGACGGTTCTGTCGTTTTTTACGGCAGCCTTGATAAAGGAGTATGTATGAAGGTAGGTGGTGTAAAACTTGTCCCTGGTATTTTTTCCATTGGCTTGGCGGCCAGTATTTGGTTTGTGGTCCCCGTCCCTGAGGGCGTGTCGGTAAATGCCTGGCATTTGTTGGCTTTGTTTGTTGGAACCGTGGTCGCCATTATTGGGAAGGTGATGCCGATCGGCGCGTTAGCAATTTTGGCAATCACCTTGGTTGCCATCACAGGCGTCACCAATGACAGTCCATCGGGTGCGATTAAGGACGCTCTAAGTGGCTTTTCTAATTCGCTTATTTGGCTTATCGGTATTGCCATTGTGATTTCTAGAGGGTTGGCCAAAACAGGTCTTGGTAATCGCATTGGCTATTATTTTATTTCTTTGTTCGGCAAGAAAACCATTGGCATTGGTTATGCGCTGGCGTTGTCTGAATTGGTGATCGCTCCGGTAACACCAAGTAACACGGCGCGCGGGGGTGGTATTATCCACCCAATCATGAAATCCATTGCCAGCAGCTTCGGTTCTTCTCCAGAAGAAGGCACTTCGCGTAAGATAGGTCATTATCTTGCGTTGGTGAATTATCATATCAATCCGATTACCTCGGCCATGTTCATTACCGCGACGGCGCCGAACCCTCTTATCGTTAAGCTTATTGCTGATGCGACCGGAGCAAACATTAGTATTTCTTGGGGAACTTGGGCATTGGCCGCTTTGTTGCCAGGCTTGGTATGTATTGCCTTGGTGCCCTTAGTGATTTACGCGATTTATCCGCCTGAAATTAAAAGTACTCCAGATGCCAGTGGTTACGCAAAATCCAAGTTGGCAGACATGGGGGTCATGAGTTATGGCGAAAAAGTCATGGTGGCGGTGTTTGCTCTGTTGCTTTTGCTGTGGGCAGGGGTGCCGGCGATGCTTTTTGGTGCTGAGTTTGCGGTGAACACTACCGCGGTGGCGTTTTTGGGCTTGTCAGTGTTGTTGGTCACCGGTGTGTTGAGCTGGGAAGACGTACTCAAAGAAAAATCCGCATGGGACACTGTGGTGTGGTTTTCGGCCTTGGTGATGATGGCAACGTTCTTAAACAAGCTTGGTTTAGTGCATTGGTTCTCGACCGTGGTGCAAAGCAATATTGAGCAGTTTCATTTAAGTTGGGGCGTGTCAGTGGTCATCTTGGTTGCCGTCTACTTTTATGTGCATTACTTTTTTGCGAGTACCACGGCGCACATTACCGCCATGTTTGCGGCCTTTTACGCGGCCGGTTTAGCCTTAGGGGCGCCGCCTTTGTATCTGGGTTTATTACTCGCTGGCGCCTCGTCTTTGATGATGTCGTTAACCCATTACGCAACAGGTACTTCGCCGATTATTTTTGGCTCTGGTTATGTGTCTATGGAAGATTGGTGGATCATGGGCTTTATTATGAGTCTTGTGAACTTAGCCGTTTGGGGAATTGTCGGCGGTCTTTGGTGGAAAGTGTTGGGCTATTGGTAAGTCGTCGCGTTATTAGCACAGAGTGAGAGTTTTAGCATGGAATGAGAGTTTTAGCATGGAATGAGAGTCTGGTGATTTTCAATTATAAAAAAGGCGACCGTATGGCCGCCTTTTTTTTGTTTGGTATGGCTTACGACAATTTAGGAATGCCGGTTAGGTAGCCAACCGCGGCGCCGTAACGATCCTTGTAATTTGCCCGGATGTACGGGTCCAGAGTGTCTTTCACTTTATCATGCAATGGGCTTACCCAATCACCTGGGTGTTGCCAGTTACTCATGATGTAGGTCCAGCCATTTAATTCATCGACTGCGTGTAAACCGGTTGATTCTGCCCCTGCTGGCGTCGATAGAATGCGCGCCAGTTCACCGCTGTCGACGTTATACGCCCATAAGAAGTTGTTCACATGGTTGCCGCTGTCTTCACCAATAAATAAGGTGCGTAGTTTTTCAGAAAACTTAAGGTTGTCAGGGTTAGAGATGCGATCGGCGTGCGCTGTGTTGCCAAGTTCGTCCGGCACAGCAAGGTCTTCGCCGATAAGATTCGCCGGCGCTTCCATACGAACTGACACCCATTCACTGTCGATGGTGTGGCCGTGGTTGTCTTTTTGCCCACCTTTAAGGGTGTGCTCGTAAACCGCGCCCGCTTTAGGACCTTCAACGTGGATGTCGGTACTGCCATCGGTCATGGTTTTATAGATGTAAGACATGGCGGAGTAGGCTTTTTTGTCTTTGATGTTGACTGTGGTGCCTTCCATTTTTGTGAAACCTAAAGACGCTCCGATTAAGGCTGCGTAACGGTGAGTTTCCAAAAAGGCGGCTTCTTTTTCCATTCCAGGCTTCAATTTCACCCAGTTCGTTTTGCCACTGTAGCCGATTTTGGTGAAGCTTGGGTCTTTCGGGTCTTTGGTGTGGATTTCCATGATATCGGTTGATTTGATGCCAGCATCAACAAGGCGCTGAATTTCGTCGCTGTTTGCTTCGCCTAGCTTGATCCAAGTTAGGTTGCCAGCGCCCGGTCCTTTGCCTGATGTTTGGTGCCATTTTGCCGCGTACAATTTACCAGACGAAAGGTCGCGGGGCTTGTCAGCAATGAACATAAATAAGCCACTGTTGGTAAAATCGTCGCCCATTAAGACGGTGCGCTCATCTGGCATAACTTGTACAAGCTCGTGGGAAAGGCGACCCATGCAGTAATGTTTTACTATGGAGCCAGTACCGTCTTTATGAACCGTGACTTCAGGAAGATGGCCGTAGTTGTAAGGTTTGGCTTTGTTCTCATCGCCAAATAAGTTCTTACTGTAGGCTTTAAACTGCTCGTTATCTAAATCTGACGCATCGGGTTGATATTCTTCACTGGAAAGGTGGGTTCCCCAAGGAGACAAGCTGGCGCCACAGGTGATCCATAGACCGCCCACATTGGATGTGTCCACGTTGTGGTATTTTACCAATTTTAGTTCGCCCGTTTCTGGGTTTTGGTCCAGCGTCAAAACAGCGATAGGCGAAGGTAGGCGACCGTACATATCGTTGTCCGCGCCATCACGGCTGGTGTACTCAAATTGAACAACGGCGAAAACGTGGTTGCCGTACACGCCAGCGACGTTGGCGTCTTTGACCGTCAATAGGCTAGAGCCATCGGGACAGTCGGAGAAGAACTGACGGTTATTTAAAGTAGGATCGGTAATTGGTTTATTATTAATATCATAATAACCGCCCGCGACTAAAGTATTGCCCTTGCCATCTGGCACGCGATCGCCTGAAATAAAGAAAGGGTGGTAATCCAGCTTCACTAGACGACTAGAGCCATCTTCAAATTTTAACTGCATGGCGGCGTTTGTGTATGCGGTCGCCATGGCGGCAGGGTTACTAAGAGAAGGCGCTGTCATTGGTACAAAGCTGACGGAAGATAAAGGCGCCTCTGTCATATTTTCTGCAAAGGCTTTGGCGCTAAACATGCCCCCAGCAAGTGGTAATAATGGTGCCCCGGCCATAAAGCTAAGCATGCGGCGGCGGGTGTTATCGATTGACTGACTCATGGTTATTATTCCTTTCTATCTTCAGGGATTAGCTGTCGTAAAGTAAAAAGTACAAAGTGGTAGCTTCATTAACTGCCGGGCTAGTAAATCACGTTGGGCATGACGCTTTAGTGACAGCAAAATGATCTTTTTATTTCAAATCAATGAAATGGACAAGGAGTCAGAAGAAGGCAGCGCATGAGGTGTGGTAATCTAGCGCCGTGTATCCATGATGATTTAGGTGCTTGTTAATGAGTTCGGAGTTTGGTCAGCCCAATTTTGTGATGATTCGTCGTCAATTTGACTTTCGCGGCATTGAAATGGGGCGTTGGGTAAAGCCAGAAGAGCGCGACCGCGCGGCAGTGAATTTTTACCAAGCGCTGTGTGACCTAATGGACGTGCTGCAGGGGCCTGAAACGCTGATTTCTTTGCGTGGTAGCCTAGGGCTTCAGTTTGGTAAAGGCGGACGGCCAGGTGTGGCGGCGCATTATATGCCAGCGACGCGCCAACTGGCGTTAGCGAAAAACGCCGGTGCCGGCAGTCTTGCTCACGAGTGGTATCATGCTTTCGATCATTACATGGGAGACAAAATGTTTCCCATCCTAGGGGCTCAATCGTTTGCGTCCTCTAATTGGTTAACGTCCACCAGGATGCAACCACACCCTCTGAATACGTTATTAGAAAACTGCTTCAAAGCCATTATGCTCAATACCGATGGCAGCGCCCCCAGCGCGATGTTTGATGCCTCTAAGCGCACGGATGAAGCGTTAAATATGGTTTATTACGCCAAGCCGGAAGAGTTGTGTGCCAGAGCATTTGAAGCTTTTGTAGAAGACGAAAAACCCAAAAGTCGCTTTCTTGTGAAAGGCAGTCGCTATTCAGATGAAGCCAAAGCAGGGCTGTATCCACAAGGCGCGCAGCGTCAGCAAATTAACGCGGCGTTTAAAGCCTATTTTTCAAGGCTTGGCGCCGCGCTGTATCGACAGCAATCTGAATGATACCTTTCTAAAGGGCATTTGGGGTGTTGGTCATCCTAGCTAAGGCCTTCTTTTCTTGAGACGAGGTTGGCTTTTTATAGGGGGAAATAAAAAGCTGTATATCTATACAGTATTTGGTTTATCCCCACAAAAACCGCGATTTCCGCTTCTCTGTCATGGCCTTTTTGGACTCAATTCGCTTTGCACCAGTGTTAAAAAAGCGTCTTTGGCCTTGTGAAAGCCGGTGTTTTTATTCCAGAGAAAGTAGTTTTTGATGGGGTTGAGTTGCTCAAATGTATAGCCTTTGATGCCGCCAATAAGTTTAAACTGCTCGTATATGCCTCTTGGTACCAATGAAATGCCAGCGCCTGAGCTGACGCAGCCAAGGATGGTGCCATAGCTTGCAATGCTGGTGATCTCGGCGGAAACCTGATTGATCTCAAGCCAGTTCTCTAGCGCTTTTCGATATGGGCAGCCTTCTGGCCACATGTAGACATTCTTGCCAACTAAGTCGGCCGGAGAGCGCACTGTGTCAAACGTGGCAGGGGCGATTAATACAATTTCTTCTTGATAGATTTCAACGCATTCAATGTCTGGGTGTACGCTTTTGCCCGCGATGATGGCGCTGTCTAGTTCATGTTTGACCACCGCGGTTTCTAAGGCTTTCCATTTCCCCGTGGTAAATTCAATGTGCACGTTTGAGTAATATTTGTGGTATTTGGACAATACCTTTGGTAACCGGCTGGTGGCAGCGGATTCAATCGCGCCTAGGCGCAGTGTCCCCATAGGTTCTCCTTCGCTGCTAATGGCGCGCTTTGCTTCTTGGCACATGGACAAAATTTTATTGACGTACTCAAGGAATATATCGCCGGCTGGACTCAATGTTAAGCCGCGTCCTTTGCGTATCAATAAGGCTTCCCCTAATTCCTCTTCTAAATTCTTGATTCGTGTCGTGATGTTCGAAGGCACGCAATGCAGTTGTTCAGCGGCTTTCGCGATGCTGCCAAGATCCGCAATGGTTTTAAACATACGCAATTGAGAGAGTTCCATCTGATCGCTCATTAAAAGTGAATGATCTGCTTAATATAAGTTACTTTTTTTTAGTTATCCAGTTGATTAGGTTAGCAAGGTGTTGATCAGGCGCCGCCTTGCTTTAGGTCGGTGTGGTTGCTTTTTAATGACTGCTTTTATCGTATAGGAACGGATTATGATTACCAGCGTCACTGACGTGATCGCGTTAGGTGTGTTTGCTTTTTGTGGTGGATTAATTGATGCGGCTGTGGGGGGAGGCGGTTTGATCCTCTTGCCTGCGTTGATGCATGCGCTGCCCGAATACGCATTATCAATGGTGTTTGGTACCAATAAAGTGGCGGTTTGGATGGCCGCAATTAGCTCTATTGGCACTTATCTTAAAAGGGTAAACATGGTTTGGAGAGTGCTGTTGCCTACGGCTCTGTCGGCGTTTGTGTTTGCCTATTTTGGGGCCATGTCTGTGGCTAGCATCCCCAAAGACAGCATGCAGATCGTTGTTTTCGTCCTCTTGATTACGATGGCTATTTACACGTTTCACAAGAAAGACTTGGGGTTGAGTCATACCAAGGTGGAGGGCAGCGTGAGAAACATGGCGAAAGGGGTCGTGTTTGGTGGTCTGATTGGTTTTTATGACGGACTGTTTGGTCCTGGGAGTGGTAGTTTTCTGATTTTTCTTTTTATCAGAGGGTTTGGGTTTGATTTCTTAAATGCCTCAGCCTCTGCAAAGCTGGTGAATCTGGGGGCGTTTACGGCGGCGCTGCTGTTCTTTATACCGTCGGGAAATGTGTTGTGGAAAGTGAGCGCGCTCATCGCGGTTTGTAATGTGTTAGGGGCATTTGCCGGCGTTTATCTGGCTCTAAGGTTAGGCAGCCGCTTTATCAGGGTGTTGTTTTTGGCCTTGTTGCTCTTTTTGATCAGCCGAATGGGGTTCACCATGTTGGTCGTGTGATTTTAAGCCTAGTAACGATGTTTAACGACTCGTACCTAGTTGGTGGTATGGCGTTAATAATGACAATGAGAGTAGTCAACAAAGACATGGTAGAAAGCCTTGCTGTTGAATTAAATAAAGCCGGCAGTCAGGTGGATCAAGTCTCGCAACGAGGCAATGCTATTTATGGCATATTGGATACGATTCGAGCGGTGTCAGAGCAAACCAATCTACTGGCATTAAATGCCGCCATTGAGGCAGCGCGTGCGGGAGAGCAAGGTCGTGGTTTTGCGGTTGTGGCTGATGAAGTGCGCAGTTTAGCCGCAAGAACACAAGCCTCAACAGAAGAGGTGGACATTTTAATTAAGGGGCTGCAAGAAGATGTTCGTTCGGCGGTTAGCTTGATCGCTCATAGCCAAGAGGAAGCGAAGAAAACCGTTTCTTCTTCCATAGAAAGTGCTGAAAAACTGGGTTTTGTTAATGAACGCGTTTCTATGGTGTCTGAAAACACCATTCAAGTTGCCTCGGCGGCGACCGAGCAATCCAATGTTGCGGAGGCGATTAATAAAAACCTTGTGGTAATCAGTGACTCAACGCAATCGTTAAGGGACATTGTTGCGAATCTGGAATCAGGGCATGTGGACAGCGCGGAGGCCGTTGATAAACTCACGGAGATTTTGTCTAAATTCAAAGTCGAGCGTTAATGGCTGTTTGAGCTGGGGTTTTCTAGGCTGTTTTATGAAGCAGTGGTTAATAAAAAAGGGCGAATCATGGCTGATTCGCCCTTTTTTGCTTTGCGCCGCTTAGTGTTTTACGCCGCCAAGCTTAGTCTTCGTAGCTGTCGATTGGTGGGCATTCGCAGAACAAGTTACGATCGCCGTAAACGTTATCGATGCGTCCCACTGGTGGCCAGTACTTACGAGCTTTGATCCAAGGAAGTGGGTACGCCGCGTCTTTACGAGAGTAAGCGTGGGTCCATTCCATGTCTAATAAGCTATCGGCAGTGTGCGGTGCGTTAACCAATGGGTTGTCTTCCAGTGGCCATTCGCCGTCTTGCACGCGGCTGATTTCGTTGCGGATTTGAATCATCGAATCGCAGAAGCGGTCTAACTCTTCTAGGTTTTCCGATTCTGTTGGTTCAATCATCAAGGTGCCCGCCACAGGGAAGGACATGGTTGGTGCGTGGAACCCGAAATCCATCAAGCGTTTTGCGATGTCTTCTTCGCTAATGCCTGATTCTGCTTTCAGTGGACGAATATCGATAATGCATTCGTGGGCTACTGTGCCATTTTTGCCTGTGTACAGTACTGGGTAATGTTCACCTAGGCGTTTGGCAATGTAGTTTGCGTTCAAGATGGCGTTAAAGGTGGCATCACGTAGCCCTTGGTCGCCCATCATTTTGATGTACATCCAGGTGATAACAAGAATGCTCGCGCTGCCGTAAGGGGCAGCAGACACCGCGCCGTGTTGTTCTTGCATACCCATTACTGGCGCCACAGAGTGACCCGGTAGGAAAGGCGCCAGGTGAGATTTAACACCAATTGGCCCCATGCCAGGACCGCCACCACCGTGTGGGATACAGAATGTTTTATGTAGATTAAGGTGAGACACATCACCGCCAAACGCACCTGGAGGCGCAATACCGACCAAGGCATTTAAGTTCGCCCCATCGATGTACACCTGACCACCAAATTTATGCACTATGTCACACACTTCGCGAATGTGTTCTTCGAATACACCGTGAGTGGATGGGTAAGTGGCCATGATGCAGCTTAGTTCAGCGGCGTGTTTTTCGGCTTTTGCAGCCAGATCCACAAGGTCAATGTTGCCGTCTTCATCGCATTTTACGATCACGACTTTCATCCCAGCCAATGCGGCAGAAGCTGGGTTGGTGCCGTGGGCAGAACTTGGAATTAGGCAAATGTTGCGGTCATGGTCGCCACGAGATTTGTGGTACTTGTCGATGGCTATAAGACCTGCGTATTCCCCTTGGGCGCCAGAGTTAGGCTGTAGGGACACTGTGTCGTAGCCTGTGGCTTTTGACAGCATAGCGATCAGTTCAGACAATAACGTGTGGTAACCCGCAGCCTGTTCTGTTGGTGCAAATGGGTGGATGCCACCGAATTCAGCCCAAGTCACAGGGATCATTTCAGACGCGGCGTTCAGCTTCATCGTACAAGAACCAAGTGGGATCATGCTCTGGTTAAGGGCGATGTCTTTCACTTCTAGTTGATGCATGTAGCGCATTAACTCTGTTTCACTGTGGTGAGAGTTAAACACAGGGTGCTTCAAAATAGCATCTTGACGTAGTAAAGCACCATCGAATCCGGTGCTGGCTGCGGTAGCGTCTATGTCTTCTTGTGACAAAGAGAAACCGAAACAGTCCGCAAGATCGATTAAGTCTTGGTTGGTGGTCGTTTCGCTAAAGGTAATAGAAAGACGGCTAGCCGACGTCTGGTGTAGGTTGATCAGTTTGGCTTGGGTTGCTGCGACTATGTCTGCTGTTTTGTCGTTGGTGTCAACGACGACCATGTCAAAGTAATTGGCGTTGGTGGTAAAGCCGTTTGCTTTTAGTGCTGTTGCAAAGCAGTTTGCGTACGCCGCCACTCGAGAGGCGATTTTCTTCAAGCCAACAGGGCCGTGATACACAGCATAGAAGCCGGCCATCATGGCAAGCAATGCTTGTGCGGTACAGATGTTTGATGTCGCTTTTTCGCGGCGAATGTGTTGCTCGCGAGTTTGCATCGCCATGCGCAATGCAGGTTTGCCGTGGCTGTCTTTGGAGACGCCAATTACACGACCTGGCATAGAGCGTTTAAAGGCATCTTTTGTTGCCAAGAAGGCCGCGTGTGGACCGCCGAATCCCATTGGGACGCCAAAACGTTGGGCGCTACCAAAGACGATGTCAGCCCCCATGTCGCCAGGGGATTTCAATAGCACAAGCGCCAGTAGATCGACGGCGATGCTGGTTAGAGCGCCTTGCTCGTGGGCTTGTGCCACAAGGTCGGTTAGATCCGTGACTTCGCCGTTGATGCCTGGGTATTGGAAGATGGCACCAAATACATCGTGAGAGGCAAGGTTTTCATTGGCATCAACCACCACGTCGATATCGAGCAATTCCGCTCGCGTTTTTACCACGTCGATGGTTTGCGTTAATAATTGGTCAGACACAAACAGGGTGTTGGATTTCTTGCGGTTAGAGCGCTTCATCAGAGTCATGGCCTCGGCCGCCGCAGTGGCTTCGTCTAATAAAGACGCGTTTGAGATTTCCATGCCCGTTAGGTCAATAATAACTTGTTGGAAGTTAAGCAGTGCTTCCAAGCGACCTTGGGATATCTCTGGCTGATAAGGGGTGTATGCCGTGTACCAACCTGGGTTTTCTAGCAAGTTTCTTAAAATAGGTGAAGGCACTAGGGTGTCGTGGTAGCCCATACCAATGAAAGAGCGCGCTACCTTGTTTTGCTTGGCAATGGCTTTTAATTGGCGTAATGCGTCACTTTCGCTCGATGGCTGAGCAGAAAGGTCAAGGTTGGCTTGGCGAATCGCTTCCGGTATGGTTTTTTCGATCAGAGCGTTTAGTGAGTCAATGCCAATAGTCTTCAGCATGGTAGTGCGTTCTGAATCGTCTGGGCCAATATGGCGCGCGATAAATTCGTCATTGCTTAGCAAATCACGGATACACGAGGTCATGATTTATATCACCTATTAAGAAAACGAGAGAGGAGGCTCTCTTGCTGTCGCCTTGTGGGGTTAGCAAGAGAGTGAATAACTGCCTTATTCGATGGTAGCGGCGTAACCAGCTGCATCAAGTAGTTTGCTTAGGTCTGTGCCTTCAGCAAGTTTGATCTTAGCGATCCAAGCGCCTTCAAAAGGGGCTTCGTTAATAAGCTCTGGTGCGTCATCAAGGTCAGTGTTCACCTCGATTACTTCACCTGATACGGGTGCGTAAATGTCAGAAGCGGCTTTAACCGACTCAACCAATGAGAATTGCTCTGTTGCGGTCACTTCAAGGCCAACTTCAGGCAGTTCTACATAAACTACATCGCCTAACAGGTCTTGTGCGTGGTCAGTGATGCCGACTGTTACAGTGCCGTCGCCATTGTCTAGAACCCACTCATGGGAATCTGCGTATTTTAGATTTTCTGGGATAGTACTCATGAATGATGCCTCTTTTAAAAAAATACCCGAGGGGGTTGCCCTCGGGTAGATGATTTTTTAGCGGTACAGTGGGAAGCGTTTGCACAACTCTTTGACTTCCGCCAAAACGCGTGCTTCAACTTCTGGGTTGCCGTCTGGATTGCCAACTAGGCCGTCCAACACGTCACTGATTAAGTGACCCACTTTGCGGAATTCTTCTTCTCCAAAGCCACGAGATGTTGCCGCTGGTGTACCTAGACGGATACCAGAGGTGACCATTGGTTTTTCAGTGTCGAATGGAATGCCGTTTTTGTTACAAGTAATACCAGCGCGCTCTAGAGCTTGGTCTACAACATTGCCTTTTAAGCCTTTAGGGCGAAGATCCACCAACATTAGGTGAGTATCTGTACCGCCTGTTACCACATCACAACCACGTTCAATCATAACCGCAGCCAACGCTTTAGCGTTTGCAACGACTTGTTTGATGTAGTCAGTGAATTCTGGTTTCAGTGCTTCGCCAAACGCAACCGCTTTACCCGCGATAACGTGCATCAATGGGCCGCCTTGGTAGCCTGGGAAAACAGCAGAGTTGATTTTCTTACCAAGATCAAGATCGTTGGAAAGGATCATGCCGCCACGAGGACCACGAAGTGTTTTGTGTGTCGTTGTTGTCACAATGTGTGCGTGAGGCAGTGGAGATGGGTGAACCCCAGTCGCTACCAAGCCAGCAATGTGAGCCATGTCGACAAATAAGTAAGCGCCGACTTTGTCTGCGATTTCACGGAAACGTTTGAAATCGATTTCACGAGGAATAGCAGAGCCACCCGCGATGATCATTTTAGGTTTGCATTCGATTGCTTGCGCTTCGATAGCATCGTAATCGATCAATAAAGTCTCAGGGTTAACGTCGTATTGAACGGCGTTGAACCATTTGCCTGATTGAGCTGGTGCTGCACCGTGAGTTAAGTGACCACCTGAAGACAAGGTCATGCCCATGATAGTGTCGCCTGGCTGTAGCAATGCAAGCATTACTGCGCCGTTCGCTTGAGCACCAGAATGAGGTTGAACGTTAACAAACTCACAGTTGAACAATTTTTTTGCGCGATCAATGGCAAGTTGTTCTGTTACGTCGACAGCTTCACAACCACCGTAGTAGCGGCGAGTAGGGTAGCCTTCAGCGTATTTATTCGTTAGTACGGAGCCTTGAGCTTCCAAGACAGCTTTGGAAACGATGTTTTCAGAAGCAATCAATTCGATACCAGTTTCTTGACGTTCTTGTTCTTCAACAAGGGTTGCAAAAAGTTCTGAATCGCGATCAGCCAGGGATTGGCTGAAAAAGGCTTCGGTGTTTGCCATGGTGTATTCCTCTTAAATAAACATTAATGCCCAATAAAGACACAGAGTCCTTAATATAATAACACTAGGGCAGTCTAAGATGATGAAAAAAGATCATCTTTCTAAGAGCGTCGATAATTGTCTGCTTCGCGCCAATTTTTCGTATCATATCGAAAAAGTTTCCAATTGGAAACACGTAAGAAAGTGGTATTTTTAAATCTTTTGATAAAATAGGTTGATTTTATCTGACCATTTGTTCAGGTTTTTGCCTGTTTATCGGAATAATTGCCGATTTAGTTGGATTTTAATTGGCTTATGGCTTGTCAACCACATTGAATTTTAGATAATCTGTTTCCAATCGGAAACTTCCTAAACACTGGCCCAATTAAAGGTTTGCTTATGAAACGTACTTCTCTTTATGCACAACACATCGCCGCGGACGCAAGAATGGTTGAATTTGCAGGTTATGAAATGCCTGTACAGTATCCATTAGGGGTTAAAAAGGAACATTTGTGGGTGCGTGAAAAGGCGGGGTTGTTTGACGTTTCTCACATGGGGCAACTTATTCTTAAAGGCAAAGACGTGAAATCTGCCTTTGAAGCCATTGTGCCAGTGGATGTTTTGGATCTACCTAAAGGTATGCAGCGTTACGGTCTTTTCACCACTCAAGACGGTACTATTACAGATGATCTCATGTTTGCAAACTGGGGTGACGATTTATTTGTTGTTGTCAACGCGGCTTGTAAAGAGCAAGACATTGCGCATTTGAAAGCCTCGTTGTCCGATTGTGACGTAGAAGTAATAGAGGATCGTGCGTTATTGGCGATTCAAGGGCCAGCAGCTCGCGCTGTCTTTTCTCGCCTAGTACCAGAAGCGCAAACGATGACATTTATGCAGAGTCTTAAATTTGACTGGCAAGGCGTTGAGTTGTGGGTAAGCTGTTCTGGTTACACAGGAGAGGACGGCTATGAAGTTTCTGTGCCAAATGATCATGCCGAAGCGTTTGCCGCGGCGTTATTAGCATTTGAAGAAGTTGAATGGATTGGTCTGGGGGCGCGTGACTCATTGCGACTAGAGGCGGGCTTGTGCCTTTATGGTCATGATATCGATACCACCACCACACCGATTGAAGCGTCATTAAATTGGGCGATCCAGCCAATACGCCGCTTAGGCGGTGCTCGTGAAGGCGGTTTTCCGGGGGCGGATGTGATTTTGCCTCAGTTCTCAAACAAACCTGCTCGTAAACGAGTTGGCTTTTTAGTCGACGGTAAAGCGCCAGTGCGCGAAGGCGTTCAAATTGTTAACCAAGCTGGGGAAGAGAAAGGCTTGGTCACCAGTGGTGGTTTCTCACCTTCTTTGTCTCAGCCTATTGTGATGGCTTATGTGTCCAGTGAGGCATTGGCAAGTGAAGAACCTTTGTTTGCCCTAGTGCGAGGCAAAAGCATTCCATTATTGTTGACGAAAATGCCATTTGTGCCTGCACGTTATTACCGCGGTTAACCGCCTGCGACGACGCTTTTGAAGAAAACACGTCAGGCAAAGCAACTAAGTTATGTGCTATTGCGTTATGTATGCGCCGCACTGTCGGCGTTTGCATAGCGCGGTTTTGGAAGATATGTAATAATCCTGCCTTTTGTTTGGGGGATTGATCCTTGGTTACTGCTGCTCAGCTGATAGAGGCGTTTGATGCCTGTTTTCTTTCACGCTTTCATACCACTTTGGTTGGTGGTGCGGATGAGCCGCTTTACTTACCGTCAAAAGGCAAAGCTACCCCCGCTATTCTCTACTTTCGATTAGATTACCCCTCTAGTGCATTGCATGAAATCAGTCACTGGTGTCTGGCTGGTCCGCAACGACGTCTATTAGAAGATTATGGTTACTGGTATGAAACCGATTCGCGCACGCAACAGCAACAAGCGCTGTTTGAGCAAGTTGAGGTTAAGCCTCAAGCGATTGAGTGTGTTTTGCATTGGGCGGCGGGATTAGAGTTTCGAGTAAGTGTTGATAACTTAGCCTTGGTTGATTATGACGCGACCCCTTTTCAGCAATCTGTTTATCGCCAAGTGGGCGATTATCTAATTTCTGGCTTACCAGAGAGAGCACTTACATTTGCTAAGTACTTGCTGGCTCGCCGTTTACCTAATATCGATTTTAATGAGTTTATAAAACAGCAGTATGAAAATAATAGCCGATGAGAATATGCCCAATGTGGCGACGCTTTTTTCTCCTTTCGCAGACGTAGAGCTGGTTAACGGTAGGACCCTAAGCAAGGAACAAGTAAAGGATGCCGATGCGCTGCTCGTGCGATCAGTCACCAAGGTGAATAAAGCGCTATTAGAAGGCAGCTCAGTTCGCTTTGTTGGCAGTGCTACCATTGGTGTGGATCACATAGATACCGAGTATTTGGCTGAGCAAGGCATTGCCTTTACCAGTGCGCCTGGTTGCAATGCTGAAGCGGTTGCGGATTATGTGTTCAGTGCGTTGGGCTATTTGTCGCTGAGTAAGAGCTTGTCTTGGTTGGGTAAAAAAATTGGCGTGATTGGATACGGCAACGTCGGCAAAACCGTTTATGATCGCTTTTTAGCCCTCGGCTGCAATGTGTGTGTCTATGACCCTTTTAAAGAACAAGAGATAGCAAGTGGCTCGGTTAATTTTGCCTCGTTAGAAACGGTATTGGGTTGCGCGGTTATTTCTTTGCATGCGCCACTTACGACAACGGGAAAATACCCGACGCAAGGCATGATTGGTGCTGAGCTTTTGTCTGGTGTGCAGGTCGGTACTACGATCATCAGTGCTGGTCGTGGTGGAGTGATTGACGAAGTGGCCTTGCGTGGGCGCCATCACGCATTGCAGGGCGCGTTAAATATTGTCCTAGACGTTTGGCAAGGCGAGCCACTGATTGATGCCTCGACATTGGCCATTGCTGATATTGCGACGCCTCATATTGCGGGGTACAGTAAACAGGGTCGTGAAAAAGGCACTTGGATGGTTTATCAGGCATTTTGTCGTTTTTTTGATATTCCTAACCCTCTTGATCTTGAAAAGGCGATTACGGCTGGAAGAATACGCTCTATTGGTATTGAGAAAGGGCCATTGACGGAAGAAATGCTCGCGCGCTCAATGCACGCTATTTACGATGTGGCTCGAGACGATGCTAGACTGCGTGGAAAATATCGCGCAGGCTCGGATAGGTCGACATTTGATTGGCTAAGAAAGCATTATGTTGAAAGAGATGAGTTTAATACTTGCTTCGTTTCTAATGGTAAGCAAGCGGATCTTAAGGCTTTGCGTGCTATCGGTTTCCGAGTGGAATAATAATATTAATTAGAAAGTGGAATTTTGATGGCTGGGGTTATACAAGTCGACTTAGGTGATTTAGATGTACCTCTAGGTACGTTTGTACAGTTAGAGTTTATTACGCCTCCGGCGAGGCATATGGTGAAGGTGCTGGGTGCCATTCCTGGGCGCTCCTTGATTGTTTCTTGTCCTACGTCCAAAGGCAGAAAGATCTTTGTCCGTGAAGGGCAGGCGATTAATGTTCGGCTTATGCTGGGTACTGCTGTGTGCGCTTTCTCAAGTCGGGTTGCAAAGAGTTATCTTGAACCTGCGGCCCATTTGCACTTAGCCTATCCGTCGTATGTTGAGACCTCTGTGGTTCGTGAGACGGTGCGTGTAGAGACACGACTTATTTGCAGCCTAGAGCCGACAAGCAATGAAAACACCATTCCTGAGGCAACATCGGGGATTGTTGTGGATCTAAGTGCCGGTGGTGCCAAGCTGATTTCTAAAGAAGACTTTGGCGCCGTGAAGCAGCGAATGCGCGTGGCGATGAACATTAAAATCAGCGGCTATAACTTTTTCTTGAAAGTAAATTGCGAAATCCGCTCACAAGAAATTCAAATGCTAGAGCAGTTGCAATCTACCTTGGTGGATAATGACTTTTTATCGAGAATGGACGCTGAGTATTTCTATGTTTATGGTCTTCGTTTTGAGGATCTAACAAAAGAAATTGTCATTCCTTTGACCGCGTATATTTTGGAAAACCAAAAGAAAAAAGCGCGTTAAGCGTTGTGTCTTGTTGAAAATGAGTGGTCGAGAATAAAGTGTTGCGAATCGAAAAAGCAAAAAAAAACCAGCCTAGTCGCTGGTTTTTTTTGGTTGATAAGCTTGTGTTTCTAGCGCTCTGTTACAGAGCCTGTAACGCTTGGATGCGCTTATCGATAGGAGGGTGGCTTGAAAACAATTCCCCTAATGTCGGTGCTTTACCGCGATTAATGCCGAATGCCAACATTGAATCTGGCATGTGGCTGGCTTCGTGCTCCTGTTGTAATCGAGCCAGCGCCGCAATCATAGCGCCTTTGCCTGCCAATCGAGCGCCAGCTTCGTCTGCTCTGAACTCTCGAAAGCGCGAAAACCACATCACAATCATTGACGCAAGAATGCCGAAAAGAATCTCGAACACAAAGGTCGCAATGTAATAGCCCCAACCAACCGAACCTTCGTCGTCATTCTTACGTAGGAACTGGTCCACGGCATAGGCGGCAATACGCGCAAAGAACATCACAAAGGTGTTCACTACGCCTTGAATCAAACTTAGCGTGATCATGTCGCCATTTGCCACGTGACCAATCTCGTGACCCAGCACGGCTTTGATTTCATCCGGCGGGAAGCGATCCATCATGCCGCTGGAGACAGCAACTAACGCATCGTTTTTATTCCAGCCAGTCGCAAAAGCATTGGCGTCATGGGATGGAAAAATGGCCACTTCAGGCATTTTGATGCCCGCGTTACGGGATAGCTCAGCGACCGTGTCGATAAGCCAAGCTTCTTTGTGGTTACTGGGTTGCTTAATGACCACGGCGCCTGTGCCGCGCTTGGCCATAAACTTGGAAAGCAACAAGGAAATGATGCTACCAGTAAAGCCAAAGACACCACAGAAGATAAGCAAGGAGGTGAAATTCAAACCGTTGCTTGTCATGTAACCGTTTACGCCTAAAAGGCTAAGAATAATACCTGCAACCACCATCACGGCGATGTTGGTTAACAAAAACAGAATGATGCGCATGTTCATGCTCCTAGAAAAACTGTTAGGAGCATGATAGGGCCATAAAGTTCAATTTCAAGCAGAGAAGATTCTCTTATGTGAGCTTATTTAGCGTTTTCTTAGTCGCCCTAGAAAAGCCGCGAAACGTTCCATGGCTGGTGTTAGGTCTTCAATGTGCGGAAGGAAGACGAAACGCACGTGGTCAGGTGTTGGCCAATTAAAGCCGGTACCTTGAACAATCAGCACTTTTTCTTCTTGTAAGAAGCGCAAGACTAAATCCATGTCGTCTTGAATGGGGTAAATGCGAGGGTCTAGTTTTGGAAAGAGATATAGCGCGCCTTCGGGTTTATGACAGCTCACCCCAGGGATGGCGTCGAGGGCTTCCCATGCAACGGCTCTTTGTTCATAGAAGCGCCCACCAGGTATGATCAGCTCATTAATGCTCTGATAACCCCCTAGGGCCGTTTGTACAGCGTGTTGCGCAGGCACGTTTGCACACAGACGCATAGAGCTAAGAATGTCTAAGCCATCTATATAGTCGCTTATGCCGCTTTTATCCCCCGTGATGGCCATCCAACCTGAGCGAAAGCCGGCGGTGCGATACACTTTAGACAAGCCACCAAATGTGACGCAAGGCATGCGACCTTCTGTGAGCGTGCTGGTGGGGATGTGAGTCGCGCCGTCATATAAAATTTTGTCGTAGATTTCATCGGAAAAAATCAACAGTTTATGTTCTTCCGCAAGGTCAATAATGGCGTCTAGAATGCCTTTTTCATAAACCGCGCCCGTAGGGTTGTTCGGGTTGATAATGACAATGGCTTTGGTTTTGTTGGAAATCTTAGCGCGTATGTCTTGAATATCAGGTTGCCAACCGGCCCCTTCATCACAAAGGTAGTGTTTTACATAACCGCCAGACAAGGTGGCCGCGGCGGTCCATAAAGGGTAATCAGGCGCAGGGATCAAAATCTCATCGCCATCATTGAGCAGGGCTTGCATGGCCATCACGATGAGCTCGCTGACGCCATTGCCCATCCAGACATTATTTACGTCGGCAGATTTTACCCCCAAGGCTTGGTATTTTTGCATCACCGCCTTACGGGCGGAATAAAGCCCTTTTGATTCACAGTATCCCTGCGCCGTGGGTAGGTTGCGGATAACATCAACTAGGATCTCATCGGGCGCTTTAAAACCAAAGGTCGCTGGGTTGCCGATATTGAGTTTTAGGATTCGTTGGCCTTCTTCTTCCATTCGCATGGCTTCTTTAAGAACTGGGCCGCGGATTTCATAACAGATGTTTGCTAATTTGTTAGATTTGCGAATTTGCACGAGTTTTCCTTGTTAATGCAGGGGGTAGGGCGAATATACTTACTCTATACCTAATTCTGGAGCATTCAAGATGAGTGATAGAGATAGCACTAAAAAAGTCATCAAGTCCGACGAGGAGTGGCGTAAAGAGCTCCCTGAAGACGTTTTCAATATTGTGCGCTTAAAAGGAACTGAGCGTCCTCATACTGGTGAGTACGATAACTTTTATGAAGCCGGTCAGTATCGTTGCCGTTGCTGCAGTAGTTTATTGTTTGATTCCGGCAAAAAATTCAATGCCGGTTGTGGTTGGCCGAGCTTTTATGATGGCCACCAAGAAAACATTGAAGAGCACAGTGATAACTCTTGGCGCATGCAGCGAACAGAAGTAGTGTGCGCGAATTGTGATGCCCACCTTGGGCACGTATTTAATGATGGTCCACCGCCAACAGGGTTACGTTATTGCATTAACTCTGCTTCTTTGTTGTTTGATGAAGAAAAGTAACCAGGCTTTTACGCTAGACAATAAAAAAGGCGCTCCTTAAAGGGCGCCTTTTTTTGTGCTCTGCTTTTGGGTTGTTGGCGAATCCATGTCGCCGCTTAGATTACTCTTTAAGTAGGGTGATGATGTTCTGATCGCTAAGCAAGCGACTGACTGTTTTGCTTGCTAGGTCATTCATGTCTTCTTGTACTGTGCTTTGGTAAGGCAGGGTGCCGTACTCTTCTACTTTCTGAGAGCCAAAGTTGGCTTTATAGGTTTGACCTTTGGCTTTTACCGTTGCCGCAAGCTGAAAGTCGAGAGTCGCTGTGGTTTTCAAATTCTTTGCTTTTGTGGTGTAGCTCATCTTAGTGATAACAACATTAAGTTCAGCTGGTGGGTAAACACCTTGATCTGGCGTGAAGCCTAATTGGGTAAGTCCATTGATGATGCTCTTATTAACGCTTTCTTTTACATCATTAGTCGTAAAGATATCAGCGCGCTCGTTCAGTCCTGTTTTAATGGCGCCAATGTGGTTGCCTAGTTGTGTATTGGTGGTTACTTGTATGGCGCGGTCGTTTTGCAGTTGTTCTTTCTTTATAGAGGCCGTAGGTTCGATCTGTATGTAGTGCGTTGTCGTACAACCAGCCAATAATAGGGTGGCAAAGGATAGGGGTAGTAAAAGGCGTGTTTTCAGCATAAATAGCTCCATTTTTAGACAATGTCTTTGTAAAACAAGTTGTTGTTAGCTTAACTTAATAGAAATTTTAAAAAAACTGTTGATTTTCAGATTATTAACAGTAATATACGCCCCCGCTCACACAGCAAGATTAAAACGTTGTCCCGTTCGTCTAGAGGCCTAGGACACCGCCCTTTCACGGCGGTAACAGGGGTTCGAACCCCCTACGGGACGCCATCCTTTCAAACGGACGGTTAGTTTACTTTGAATGTCTTAACTGTGAAAAGCATTTTGCGGGAATAGCTCAGTGGTAGAGCACAACCTTGCCAAGGTTGGGGTCGCGAGTTCGAGCCTCGTTTCCCGCTCCATCTTCTTACTAGAAGATGTGACTGACAAAGTGTCATTGGAACTGA
>NZ_SJSC01000005.1 GCF_004352855.1 Marinomonas sp. KMM3893
GCGAATTGTTTGTAGACTCTCGTAAGACTTCAATTTTTTTGATCAACTACCTTCCGGTAAAACCGAACGGCGATGATCTTCTGAAGACTCCAGCGAGCGCCCACACAAATTATCTGATTATATTCTTAAAGAGCGGTTACGCTTCTGCGTAACGAGGGCTGTATATTACAGACATAATTAAAGAGTGCAACACTTAAAAACAAAAAAGCCACAAATTAATGTGGCTTTTTAATCATCTTGTGCACATGTACCCAGCAACTAGCTTATTTAAGCTCTAATGCTTGCTCTTCGATACGTGCTTTCCATTCTGCTGGCCCAGTCAAATGAACGGAAGTCCCTTGAGAGTCAACAGCAACAGTAACCGGCATATCCACTACATCAAATTCGTAAATAGCTTCCATTCCCAATTCAGGGAAGGCCACCACGTCCGCTTTCTTGATGGCTTTAGACACAAGGTAGGCTGCCCCGCCCACTGCCATAAGGTAAACCGCGCCAAATTCCTTGATAGCATCGATTGCAATTGGGCCACGTTCTGCTTTACCAATCATGCCTAGCAAGCCAGTTTTATCAAGAATGTTGCGTGTGAATTTATCCATACGAGTTGACGTTGTTGGGCCTGCTGGTCCAACCGCTTCATCACGTACTGGATCCACTGGCCCAACGTAATAAATGAAGCGTCCTTTAAGGTCGACTGGAAGCTCTTCCCCATTCGCCATCATTTCAGTCATCTTCTTATGAGCAGCATCACGACCTGTTAGCATCTTGCCATTTAGCAAGACGGTTTCACCTGGTTTCCAGTCTTTTACTTGCTCTGGCGTGATCTCATTCAAGTTGACACGACGAACGCTATCACCTACTTCCCAAGTAATTTCTGGCCAGTCATCCAATGACGGTGGAACAAGATCCGCAGGACCAGAACCATCAAGCACAAAGTGAGCATGACGTGTTGCCGCACAGTTTGGAATCATAGCAACAGGCAAAGACGCGGCATGCGTTGGGTAATCCATGATTTTCACATCAAGAACCGTCGTCAAGCCACCCAGACCTTGTGCACCAATGCCTAGATTATTGACGGCATCAAATATCGCTAAGCGCAATTCTTCAACACGGTTCTGAGGACCGCGCTCTTTTAACTCATGGATATCTATTGGCTCCATTAGCGATTCTTTCGCCATGACCATGGCTTTTTCAGCCGTACCACCAATACCTATACCCAACATACCAGGAGGACACCAGCCCGCGCCCATAGTTGGTACGGTTTTCTTCACCCATTCAACGATATCATCAGAAGGGTTTAGCATCGCTAGTTTAGACTTATTCTCTGAACCACCGCCTTTCGCCGCAACATGCACTTCAACCGTATCACCTGGAACTACTTCCATATGAATAACGGCTGGCGTGTTATCTTTGGTGTTTTTACGCGCACCAGCAGGGTCTGCCAGAATAGAAGCACGAAGCACATTATCAGGAAGCGTATAAGCGCGACGCACACCTTCATTCACCATATCCGCAACGCTCTTCGTGGTTTCCCACTGAACGTTCATACCGATCTTAATGAAAACGGTAACAATACCAGTGTCTTGGCAAATCGGACGCTTGCCTTCAGCACACATTCTTGAATTAATCAGAATTTGCGCCATAGCATCTTTGGCAGCCTGACTTTCTTCTCTTTCATAAGCCTCATGTACGGCTTTAACAAAATCTAATGGGTGGTAATAAGAAATAAATTGAAGCGCGTCTGCAACGCTATCAATCAAATCACTTTCTTTGATAATGCTCATGCATCTCTCCTGCTGAGGATTACGATTAAATCGAAGGCGAAATGGTAAAAGATGCGTAGGCGCAAAGAAAGGGTTAGAGTCTATTTTGGCAAGATATATAGCCCATTCACAAAATAAATATTCAAATACACTAGAGCGCTCCCCCTAATTCGTCCATTAGAGGGGCAAGACCTTTATCGAGGTGTTATTTTTTGATCAGATGAATGCTCAGGGGCTTGTACAGAATACTGGATATACTCTTCTAAAATTTGAGCAGTAAAGGCCTCTCGCTCCGACAAAGACGTAATGCGTTCTGCCTCCCAATTAATGAGACTGATGAAAACAGAATATTTTTTGATATAGCCGTAGCCTATTTGCCTCACACTGATATCGTGAACTGACATTAATCTCTGCACTTGCGCTAGGCATTTTTGCGTTTCAAATTGCCCGCCTTTATTCGCCGTAGTAAGCAAACGTTGAATATGCTGTATCGGATTGTCTGCCACATTGGGCGAACGCGTCACAGTCCCTGCACTAAGAAATTTCTCTAGCATCGCTTCTGTAAACTGCTCTCGCTCATGAACGTCTGCTATCAACGCACTTTCTCGCTCTAGCAAGCGAATAAACAAGCTTTTGTTTTGTATGTCAGAAAACTCTAAATCTTTTAATGACAGCGCATTCTGCGCCATAATCTCAACCACTTTTTCAAACGAAGAGGCGCCTTTATTGGCGGCAGCCGATAACGCAAGGTGGCGGCGTAAATCGTGCATTATTTTTGCCGCGTGATAATCTTCTTTGCGCTGCATATGGCGATTGAGAGACGATTCACGATCATTCAGATCTTGAACCAAAATTTCGTAGGCGGCCAACGCTTCTTGCTCTTCTCGCAAACACATTAAACGCTGCTGACATTGCTCTTTCTCCCAGGCCTCATACGCCACCGCTCGCGCCTGAAACGCTTTTTCAATCGCCTCTTCAAAACTTAACTCTATTTTTGCCCTTTCGGCACGCTTTTGGAGTTCACTGCGCTCTTGTTGATGACGCTTTGCTTTTTTTCGCTGCAGCGACGACTCTGATTGCTGCAATCTCTGCTTAATGCTTTCCATTTCAGCCTGAATACCGGCCTCATCGAAATCCGCTAGCTCCTCATGCACCTGCTTCCAGTAAACATCATCCGAAAAATCAACCACAGACTCGCTGACCGCAGGCTGGGGTTTAAGCGCTTCCGCAAAAGCATGCACCTCAGGCCGAAAAGCCTGAGCAGCATCAATAACATTATCCAAACTTCCTGAGGCCTCTTGGGTATGACGCTTAACGTTGCCGTCCCCTTTCTCTGCGCCATTTACTGCATTATTGGGAAAAGCACTTTCCATACCTTCAGACATCTCTTTTTGTTCTGGCATCTCTTTTGTTTCAGACATCTCTTTTGTTTCAGACATCTCTTTTGTTTCAAACATCGAAGCGCCTTCATCCCTTTCAATACTGTCATTCTTAGCGGCAGTTTTCACTTCGCCGACACCATCATGACGACCAAGCTCATGATCCGCACTCTGACAACCCGCCTCCTGTTCAAGCGATTCATCCACACCATCTAATGACGCTGTCGAATTTTGTTTTTTCTCGTCACGACGCTTTTCACTAAAACGGCGCGAATACACAGAGTCACTAGAGACGGCCTTAGAGGGCGTTTCCTTTATAAATCGAGGCGCTGCCCCATTCCAACTGACTTTATAAAGCAATGTGCGATCGTACAGCTGAACAACAGGCAACTCACGTTGCGCAATATTATATTGTCGAATTAAGGCCTCAGCATGCCGCAATGCAACGATGGATTCAGTCGTATTGGTTGAAGTGGCCAGATTTAGCAACTTAATGATTTTGCTAATGGCTTTCTTTCTTCTTCGCACACTCATAAAAATATCTATCCCTGTTTTACCCACGCTATTGATACTATAGCGCACACCCTGAATCACAGATTAATAGTAAAGCTCAGCATTATTGTCAGGCAAGGTTAAATCGTCATTTAGTAAAGATCTGATTTTCTGCAATACATCAGCCAACGCTTGCTCACTGTAAGGCACGGCAGGCACCTTACCCCAAACCGGCTCAGGCCAACAAAGATCCGTCTCAAAACGCACCACATGATGCACATGAAGCTGAGTCACTTTATTACCTATGGCTGCAATATTGAGTTTGTCGGCTGAAAATGCGTCGTGCAGAACCTCCGCTAACAAGCAACTTTCAGACATTAATAATTGGCGATCGCTTTCTACCAGCTGATGAATCTCACTCACGCCATTTCTCTGCGGCACCAATATCAGCCAAGGAAATTGAGAATCATTTATCAACCTAAGCTGTGACAGTGCAAAATTACCAACCAAAATAGAGTCGCGCTCTAATATCGAATTTAACTCAAACATCTTTGTCTATCCTATTTACAATAAGCCCTTTCATAAGCACTATAGCACCCTTACATTTAAAATCACCCAGAGACTCGGAGTCAGCATGACTGATATGCAATGTGTCTTGGACGCACAGGCTAAATTAGCAGAATGCCCACGATGGGATGAACAGACCCAAACCCTCTATTTTGTTGATATTGACGCATTTAAACTGCATGCTTTTAGCATGGATTCTTACAGCATAGAAACACGTCAGTTCGATGAAGAAATTGGCTGCTTTTCTCTTTGCGAAAATGGCGGATTTATTGCGGCCTTTCGCTCAGGCGTTTATCAATTTACGGACTTTAATGCGCCATTGACGCCTTATTGGAAAGCGACTTACGACCAAAAGACCACACGCTTCAATGACGGTCGCTGCGATCCTAAAGGGCGTTTTCTAGCTGGCACCATGTACAGCCCTAAAGATGCTTTCAAAGGCGCACTCCACCAATTTGAAAATGGCCAAGAGAAACGGCTCGATCAAGCCGCTTGGACATCCAACGGTTTAGCGTTTTCGCCTGATGGCAAAATTATGTATTATTCAGACACGCCAAACCACATCGTTTATCAGTTTGATTACGACCTAGCGACAGGCAGTGCCACCAATAAACGCACCTTTATTGAGTTCCCAAGAGGCAATGGCCGCCCAGACGGCGCCGCAGTCGATTCACAAGGGAACTATTGGAGCGCTTTGTACCAAGGCCAACGAGTGGTTAAAATCAGCCCCCAAGGCGAGATTTTAGAGGAACATCCGGTCCCCGCGACCTACCCCACCATGGTTGCTTTTGGCGGACCCGAGATGAAAACTTTATTCGTCAGTACCTGCCGATCAGCACAAACAGAAGAAGAACTCGAAAGATTCCCTCAAGCAGGCGGAATCTTCGCTCTTGAAACCGATGTAACGGGCCAAATTGAACCTCGTTTCGCCGGCTAGAACACAGAGTTTTACACTTTAACATTCAGACATAGACACTATTATCATGCGCGCAAGCAATTATTTGTTCTCCACATTACGTGATGCACCAACCGATGCCGTCGTTACTAGCCACCAACTTATGGTACGCGCCGGCATGATCCGCCAAATTTCAAAAGGCTTATACACTTGGCTGCCAACTGGCGTTAAAGTTTTCCGCAAAGTCGAAAGCATCGTTAGAGATGAGATGGAAAAAGCAGGCGCCCTGGAAGTCATCATGCCTGGCGTTCAGCCTGCAGAGCTATGGCAAGAATCTGGCCGCTGGCAAAAATACGGTCCTGAACTTCTTCGTTTGGTAGACCGCCACGGTCGTGATTACTGCTTAGGCCCAACCCACGAAGAAGTCATCACAGACTTGTCTCGTAACGAGCTAACCAGCTACAAACAGCTGCCTGCGACTTTCTTCCAAATTCAGACAAAATTCCGCGACGAAGTCCGCCCTCGCTTTGGCGTGATGCGCTCTCGTGAATTCTCCATGAAAGACGCCTACTCTTTCCATGTGAGCCCAGAATCACTGCAAGAAACATACGACGTAATGCACCAAGCCTACTGCAATGTGTTTGATCGCATTGGCTTAGATTACCGCCCAGTACTTGCCGACACTGGCAGCATTGGTGGTGCGTATTCACATGAGTTTCATGTATTAGCGGATTCAGGCGAAGACGATATCGCCTTCAGTGACGCGTCTGATTTTGCTGCCAACGTTGAGTTAGCAGAAGCCATTACTCTAAAAGAGAAAGCAGACCCTGCAACACAAGATGTGACTGAAGTTTTCACTCCGGATTGCAAAACCATCCAAAAAGTGGCGGAATTCTTAACATTAGACGTCACAAAAACAGTCAAAACCATGTTGGTTAAAGGCATTGATGCCAATGAAAACAGCACCATTGTGGCGCTGGTTTTACGCGGCGACCACACCATTAACGAACTGAAAGTAGAAAAACTGGATGGCATCGTTTCTCCTTTTGAATTTGCTGATGAAGATGAGATTCTCACTCACATTGGTTGTGCACCTGGCTCCATTGGCCCACAAGGCCTAAAAGAAAAAGGCATTCGCATTATTGCTGACCGCTCTGCTGCCGTCATGTCCGATTTCTGCGCCGGCGCAAACAAAGACGATTACCACGTTACTGGCTTAAACTGGGAAAGAGACTGCCCTGATTTTGAAGTAGCCGATTTGCGCAATGTCGTAGAAGGTGATCCTTCTCCAGACGGCAAAGGCACCATTGTGATCAAACGCGGCATTGAAGTCGGTCATATTTTCCAACTTGGCCAACAATACGCTGAAGCCCTAAACGCAACCGTTCTAAATGAAAACGGCAAAGCTCAAGTGATGCACATGGGGTGTTACGGCATCGGCGTTTCTCGTATTGTAGCGGCCGCCATTGAACAAAACTTTGATGACAAAGGCATTCTATGGCCTGAAAGCATTGCGCCGTTTGATGTGGCCATTATTGCCATGAACTACGACAAATCAGACGCCGTTCGCACGGAATGCGATCGCTTATACAGCGAACTAAAAGCGAAAGGCTTAGACGTTTTGCTCGACGACCGTAAAGAGCGCCCTGGCGTTAAATTTGCAGACTGCGAACTTCTAGGCATCCCGCATCGCTTAGTGGTTGGCGATAAAGGCCTAGCAAATAACACCCTAGAATACAAAAACCGCACCCAAGGTGAAAACCAAGACATCGCGACCGACAAGGCCGTTGAGTTCATCTTTGGCCTAAAATAGCCGCATCACCAATCACTCGGCACCTCGCCGAGTGATTACGCTCTTCCCTCTTCTGCCTCTCAAAGAAAAAGGAAAATCCATGACCACCATTTACCACAATCCACGCTGTTCAAAATCTCGACAAACGCTCGCACTCTTAGAAGAAAAAGGCCTTCAACCTGAGGTTCGCCTATATCTTCAAACACCACCTAGCATCGAAGAAATTGAAACGCTATTAACGCAACTGGCGCTAACTCCCATCGAATTAATGCGCACTAAGGAATCCATTTACAAAGAACTGGGACTCAACAAAGACAGCAGCGATGAAGAACGCATTCAAGCCATGCACAACAACCCCATTCTTATTGAACGCCCTATTGTGATCCACAATGACAAAGCGAAACTAGGACGACCACCCGAACAAGTGCTGGAACTATTCTAATGAGCACACCCTACGTTCTTATCCTTTTCTATAGCCGTCATGGTTCTGTTTCTGAAATGGCGAAATACATTGCTCGAGGCGTGAACAGCGTCAATAACATCGAAGCAAAAGTACGCCAAGTGCCTCCTGTCTCAGAAATATCCGAGGCCACTGCAGACCCAATACCAACCGATGGCGCACCATACGCCACCCTAGACGAACTTACCGATTGCGCAGGGCTTGCGCTGGGCTCGCCTTCTTACTTTGGCGCCATGGCCGCACCGCTCAAACACTTTATTGATCAAACCTCCACCATATGGATGACAGGAGGATTAATAGACAAACCTGCCTGCGCTTTCACCAGCGCCAGCTCAATGCATGGCGGACACGAACAGTGCCTCCAATCCATGATGACACCGTTATTACACCACGGCATGATTTGGGCAGGACTACCCTATAAACACAAGGCTCTCATCAATACAGTGACTGGTGGCACGCCTTACGGCGCTAGCCATTTAGCCACAGCGACCAGCGAAAACACGCTCAGCAAAGACGAGATCTCCCTCTGCGAAGCACAAGGCAAACGCATTGCAGAACTCGCCCTCAAGCTCGCCAATTAAACGAAAAAAGCCCTTTTTCCTAACGAAAAAGGGCTTTTTTATTCAACGCCATTGATTCAAAATCGCGGCAATACAATCCCCTGGAAAAGCGCATCCACATCTTGTCTATTGGGCGCTTCCATGGCCTCAATAACGAGGTCTTTTGTTAAATGTGGGGCAAACGATTCGATGAACTTATACATATAACCACGAATAAAAGTATTACTGCGAATACCAATTTTGGTGCAGCTGTCCGCGAAGAGATGCGAGGCGTCCAACGCAACCAAATCCGTATCTTGCGAGGCATCGTATGCCATTGACGCCACAATCCCCACCCCCAAACCAAGACGAACATAGGTTTTAATGACGTCAGAGTCGGCCGCAGTAAACACAACATTAGGCTCAAGTTCCGCATCTAAAAACGCCTGATCCAGCTGAGAGCGTCCAGTAAAACCAAACACATAGGTCACAATAGGGTAAGACGCCAGCGCCTCTAAGGTCAAAACGTCCACTTGCGCCAAAGGATGATCTTTCGGCACCACAACGGATCGGTTCCAAGTATAACAAGGCAACATCACCAAATTACCAAACTGCTCAAGCGCTTCTGTGGCAATCGCAAAATCAACCACACCATCATTGGCCATTTCAGCAATTTGCATCGGCGTTCCCTGATGCATATGCAAAGTCACTTCTGGGTAACTCTCCATATACTCATGGATAATATTTGGCAGCGCATAACGGGCTTGAGTATGCGTAGTGGCGATATCAAGAGACCCCTTACGCTCATCACTGAACTCTTTGGCCACACGCTTAATATTCTGAGTTTGATTCAGAATCTCGCCAGCCAATTCAATGATCTTTTCACCCGCCGGCGTCACATGAGTAAGATGTTTACCACTACGAGCAAACACCTCGACACCCAACTCATCTTCTAACAGGCGAATCTGCTTACTCACGCCAGGTTGTGAAGTGTAGAGGCTCTGCGCAGTAGCCGAGACATTTAAGTCATGACGTGCTACTTCCCAAATATATCTAAGCTGCTGTAACTTCATCGACCACCTTATTCCAAAAAGAGTTAAAAACAGAAGAAAACATTACTTTATAGAATAGAGAAAAACCTCTAGTGTTGCTAGCTTAAATCAGCGAAAGAAAGATTACGATGGATTTTATTTGGTATATTTTTGCCGGCGCCGCAGTAGGCCTTGCCGTAGGTATCACAGGTGTTGGCGGCGGTTCTTTAATGACCCCTCTATTATTGTTATTTGGTTTTCCACCACACATCGCCATTGGGACAGACCTGATGTACGCAGGCATCGCTAAAAGTACTGGCGTGTATCTCCACGCCAAACGCGGCAATGTAAACTGGAAAATCGTTGGCGCCATGACCGCAGGCAGCCTTCCTGCCTCTTTTATTACTGTACTGGCCCTGTCGCAGTTTGAAAAACCCGACCATTACCAGCAAATTTTGACCGCCACATTGGGCATTATGTTATTAGTGACCGCGCTGGTCATTACCTTTCGCGGCAAACTATTGACCCGTTTTGATTTTCAAATGGAAGAGTCTCGCAGCCTTAAGGTCATTTTCTTTTGCGGCATTATCCTCGGCATCTTAGTCACACTCACGTCAGTTGGAGCGGGCGCCCTTGGTACCGCCATTATGATGCTGCTGTTCCCTATTATGCGGGCAAAAAACATCGTCGGCACAGACCTAGCCCACGCAGTGCCATTAACCTTGGTCGCGGGCTTGGGCCACGTGTTTCTGGGCAATGTCGATTACACCCTATTGGCAGGCCTATTAATTGGCTCAATCCCAGCCATTTATTTAGGCACACAAATTTCCACCTTCGTGCCGAATAAGGTTTTGCAGCCCGTTTTGGCTACCGCCTTAATGGCTTTTGGACTGAAATACCTATTCTTCTAAAAAAACGCTAGAAAACCAGTGTGTAGCGGTTCATTAAAAGCCAAAAACAAGATACTGTTAAACGCTATCACTAAAAATGCAGTAAGCAGGAAACTCCGTAATGAGTAATACACGCCTTGAGGACTTAAACATAGCCTCCTTTACCTCTTTGGTAACCCCCACAAAACTAAAACAAGATTTGCCAGTCAGTGATGCCGTAAGCCATGGCGTCACTGCAGCTCGTGAAACCATCAAAAACATCATGGATGGCAAAGATCATCGCCTAGCCATCGTCATTGGCCCTTGCTCTATTCATGACACAGAAGCGGCACTGGATTATGCCCGTCGCTTAAAAGAACTCGCGGCTAAAGTAGACGACTCGCTTTACATTATTATGCGCGCCTACTTTGAAAAACCTCGTACTACGGTTGGCTGGAAAGGCTTAATTAACGATCCAAACCTAGATGGCAGCTTCGACATCGACAAAGGTTTGCACATCGGTCGTAAGTTATTAATCGACCTAGCTGAAATGGGCTTGCCGTTGGCAACAGAAGCATTAGACCCTATTTCACCACAATACATTCAAGACTTGATCAGCTGGTCTGCGATTGGTGCACGCACCACAGAATCACAGACTCACCGAGAAATGGCGTCTGGCCTGTCTGGCCCAGTTGGTTTTAAAAATGGCACAGATGGTTCCATGTCTGTCGCGGTCAATGCCATGCAATCCGTCTCGCATCCACACTCTTTCCTAGGCATTAACGAAGAAGGCCAAGTTGCCATCGTTAACACTAAAGGCAATGAATACGGTCATGTGGTACTTCGTGGCGGCAATGGCCTACCAAACTACGATGCGGCGAATGTTGCCAAAGCGGAAGCGGCATTAACCTCAGCCAGCCTAAAACACAACATCATGATCGACAGCTCTCACGAGAACTCGAACAAGAAACCTGAACGCCAAGTAACGGTTGTGGAAGACGCTACACAGCAAATCCTAGACGGCAACCAATCTATTATGGGCTTGATGATCGAAAGTAATATTGGCTGGGGCAATCAGAAAGTGCCTGCTGATAAAAACGATCTGCAATACGGCGTGTCTATTACAGACGCCTGCATCGACTGGGAAACAACGGAAACCACATTGTTAACCATGGCGCAGCAACTTAAAGACGTTTTGCCAAAACGCGATCGCAGCTAGACCTGCAACGCATTCTATTGCCGCCAACGAGCGCAATAAAAAAGGGGACCTTGATCAGCGATCAAGGTCCCCTTTTTAGTATTTATCAAGATTACATAAAGGCGTTATCAGTGACCGTATGGTCGGTTGCGTCTTTCACCGCGGTCAAACCTGGCACTTTTTCAATCAATGTTTTCTCAACACCTTCTTTTAATGTCAAATCAACGGCACTACAACCTTGGCAACCACCACCAAACTGCAATATCGCCACTTGCCCATCAATAACTTCTACCAAGCTTACTTCACCACCGTGAGACGCCAAACCTGGGTTGATATCAGAATACAGCACATAATTGATTTGATCTTCAATTGGGCTATCTGCACTGACTTTTGGCATTTTAGCATTAGGCGCCTTAATAGTTAGCTGACCACCCATTTTTTCAGTGGCATAATCCACAAAGGCGTCGTCTAAGAAGTTCACTGAGTTTTTCTCAATGTAGACTTTTAACTTAGGCAGATTTAAAATTTCGTCCGTTTCGTTCACTTCATCAGGACGGCAATACGCCAAACACGTTTCCGCATATGGGGTGCCAGGCTGCTGGATAAATATACGCACAGCAATACCTTCAACTCCTTGTTTCTCAAGCAATGAAGATAAGTACTCTTGAGCGCCATCAGTAATAGTAATATTCATAATAACCCTTCTAAAATCGGCCACACTGTCAATACCGTCATATTACAGCAGATGACCAGCAAATCCAAAGACCCAGTAAAAAAGTAAGGTATTTTTTCTTTATTTGCGCATTGTTCAATCTTAATAAGCCTTATTAGCAAAACCGCTATAGATATAGATAAATATTCATTTTTAGAATAAAGGATTTTTGGTAGAGTAGCGCAACTGAAAATTTATTAACGACGGTTTATTACTTTATGTATCAATACGACGCAATTGACCAACAGCTTGTTGATGAGCGTGTAGCGCAATTCCGCGACCAAACACGCCGCTATCTTAACGACGAGTTGAGCGAACAAGAATTCTTACCGCTACGCTTACAAAATGGGCTTTATGTTCAACGCTACGCCCCAATGCTACGTATCGCCATTCCATACGGCATGCTATCAAGCGATCAGTTGCGTACTCTAGCGGACATCAGCCGTCGCTATGACCGCGCTTATGGGCACTTTAGCACCCGTCAGAATCTACAATTAAACTGGCCTAAACTTGAAGACGTTCCTGACATTCTTGCCGAACTGGCTAAGGTTCAGATGCACGCCGTTCAAACCAGTGGAAACTGTATTCGTAACACAACGACAGACCAATACGCTGGCGTTATCGCTGATGAAGTCGTGGACCCTCGCCCATATTGCGAATTAATTCGTCAGTGGTCGACCTTCCACCCTGAGTTTGCCTTCTTGCCGCGTAAATTTAAAATTGCCGTTAATGCGACAGAGTCTGCCGATCGCGCTGCAACACAAGTTCACGACATCGGTTTGCACATCAAACAGAACGACGCGGGTGAAATCGGCTTTAAAGTCATCGTTGGTGGCGGTCTTGGCCGTACGCCTATGGTTGGCGTGACCATCAATGAATTCTTGCCTCGCACCGATCTATTGACCTACCTTGACGCGATTATCCGTGTTTATAACCAACAAGGTCGCCGCGATAACAAATACAAGGCGCGCATCAAAATTCTTGTGAAAGCCCTGGGTATTGAAGAATTCCGTAACCGTGTAGAAGCGGAATGGGTTCACTTACGTGGTAAAGAAAGCACAGTACCAATGAGTGAATTCGAACGTCTACAAAGCTTCTTCACTGAGCCGGCTTACGAAACGCTAGACAACAACCCTGAGTCACTATCAAGCAAACTAGCGAGCAGCGCTGGATTTGCGCGCTGGTATGAGCGCAACACATTTGAGCATAAAAAAGCGGGCTACCGCATCGTCACCTTGACCCTGAAAAAAGCCGGTCAAGCGCCAGGCGACGCGACCTCTGAGCAAATGGAAAAAGCCGCCAATCTGGCTGACCAATTCAGCTTTGGTGAGCTTCGCGTTAGCCATGAACAAAACCTAGTTTTGTCCGACGTTCGCCAAGACCAGCTGGTTGACGTATGGGAAGCGGCGAAAGAAGCGGGCTTTGCCACACCAACACTGGGTCTATTAACGGACATGATTTGCTGCCCTGGTGGTGATTTCTGCGCCCTAGCTAACGCAAAATCCATTCCGATTGCAGAGCAAATTCAGAACACCTTCGATAACCTTGATTACTTATACGATCTTGGCAACATCGACCTGAATATTTCTGGCTGTATGAACGCCTGTGGTCACCACCACGTAGGCAACATTGGTATTCTTGGCGTTGATAAAAAAGGTCAAGAGTTCTACCAAGTGTCTATCGGCGGTGCATCTGGTCACGATGCCAGCATCGGCAAAATCCTCGGCCCTTCTTTCGCTCAAGAAGAAATCAGCCAAGTCATCCAAAAGCTAATGGACGTTTATGTTAGCAATCGTACGGATGAAGAACGCTTTATTGACACTTACCGCCGCGTTGGCATCACACCATTTAAAGAGGCCGCTTATGCCAAAGCTAATTAAGAACGGCGAGATCGTCGACAATCTATACACATGGCAACAAGACAAAGAATCAGCTGCGTCTGAGTCAGCGATTGTACCCATGTCTAAATGGCTAACAGAACAAGACAATATCGGCCCAGTGGCGGGTATCTGGATTGACGCCGGAGAAGGCACTGAAGCACTCGCTGAGATCGACTTAAACCAGTTTGATGTCATTGGCGTTAACTTTCCTGCGTTTGTCGATGGTCGCGGTTTTTCTTACGCTCGCCTACTGCGCGAACGTCTAGGCTACAAAGGCGAAATCCGTGCCCTGGGTAATTTCATTCCAGATCAGCTTGGCTATCTACTTCGCGTTGGTTTTAACAGCTTCCAATTCAATGACGAAGTTGATTTAGAAAAAGCCCTTGCTCTGCATAAGTCTTTTTCAATTGCTTACCAAGGCGATGTGAACGAGCCAAGACCGATGTTCTTACGTCGGTAAAGTTTAAATCTCTTGTCAACATTCCGACAAAAGGCCCTTTTAAGGGCCTTTTTCTATTGCGTATTTTGGCTGCCCTGATTATCGTATGATTTGAAAAGTGATTGATTGTTAAAGGATCTTAACGTGTCGAAAAAAAACATAACCTGCATTCTTGCAGGACTATTGCTCTCAGGCGTTGCACAAGCGACGACTGCCTACGTATCAGACATCCAATTTGTTGCGATTAGGGAAGGTCAAAACAACAACACTCGCGCCGTTGAACGAGGCATCAAAAGCGGCACACCTCTAGAAGTGTTAGAACAAGAAAATGGCTATACCAAGGTAAAAACCCCCAGTGGTAATGAAGGCTGGATTGCGGATTACTTCTTAAGTGACGACGCAGTCACAAGGGATCAAGTCATTAGCTTGCAGTCAAAACTCTCTGCACTGTCCGAAAGCAAACAAAAGGTAAACAGTGAGCTTCAAGACAGCAAAAAAGAAATCACCGACTTAAACAACAAGGTGACGTCTTTAGAGAGCGACAAAACACAGCTCATTAAACAAATCCAACAAAACAAAGCTCTGGCTGAAAAAGCACAAAGCATCGTCTCTCAGAATAACGACGTCAGCTATCAGCTTGAGTCTTTAAAAAAACAATTAGCGACAGCGGAACAAGCGGCTGACCAACAGCAAAGCACCACCCAGCAAAAATGGTTTGCGATTGGCGCAGGCACACTTTTAGGCGGCCTAATCATTGGCCTTCTGATTCCACTTTCCCGCAAGAAGAAGAGCAGCACAAGCTCTTGGAGCTAATAGGACGTTAAATGGATGCCTCGATAGTACACTCCTTTTTCTTAATTTTTGGTGGAGCGGCTGTCGTTGCATCGATTGCTCTGTACACCAAACAACCCATGATCATCGCCTACATAGCACTTGGCGTGCTGTTTGGCCCCTCTGCCCTGTCACTCATTAACGAACCAAAACTCATGGATGACATGAGCCATGTAGGCATCATCTTCCTGCTTTTTCTACTTGGTCTGGACATGCAACCAAGCCACCTTATCAATATGCTCAAAAAAGCCTCATGGATTGCCTTACTGAGCTCTGTCGTCTTTGCCGTGCTCGGCTATCTGATCGCTTTAGCGTTTGGCTATACTGAAATTGAAAGCTTGATCATCGGCATCGCCATGATGTTTTCCAGCACCATTGTCTGCATTAAGCTATTACCAACCACCGTCCTGCACCATAAACACACAGGGGAGCTCGTGGTTGGCTTGCTATTACTGCAAGACATTATTGCCATTGGCGTGCTGCTTGTTCTTTACAGCGCATCAGGGAACGGCGACGCTGGCGTAATGCAATACATCAAGCCACTCATCGCCCTTCCTCTGCTCATTGGGGCGGCCTTCCTGTTTGTAAAATACATATTGCTAAAATTAATCACCCGCTTTGATCGTTTCCACGAATACATTTTTCTGGTCTCCATTGGCTGGTGTTTATCCATGGCCGTGGCCGCAGAATACTCCGGCTTGTCTGCTGAGATGGGCGCGTTTATCGCCGGCGTTGCCTTGGCAACCAGCCCTATCTCACAATACATAGCGACGCATTTACGGCCTTTGCGAGACTTTTTCCTTATTTTGTTCTTTTTCAGTATTGGCGCCAGCTTCAATCTAAGCCTACTGGGCGTGGTGATTGTGCCTGCCCTCATCTTGGCCATTGGCGCCATGCTGATCAAACCGGTGGTTTTCCGCTTTTTATTAAAAGGCATCAATGAAGATGCCAGCACATCATGGGAAGTTGGCTTTCGCCTAGGCCAAGTCAGCGAGTTTTCACTCTTAATTGCATATTTAGCTGCAAATATCGGATTAATTGGCACAGAAGCTTCGCATGTGATCCAGGCAACCGCTATACTCAGCTTCGCCTTATCGACGTACGTGGTGATTCTGAATTTTCCTAATCCGATTGCAATATCGGACAGGCTACGCAGAGACTAGGCAAAATACACACTTTGTAATGAATAATTTCAAAGAAAAAAAGGGGGTTCTGAAATGCTTTTCAGAGCCCCCTTTCTTTAAGTATATAAAATATAATAGAATACCGCGAAATACCTGACTACAAATTGAAAAAAGTCTTGTATACTAACGCGCAAATTTCGTCCCTAACTTATTTAGAGTAATCTAATGGCTGACTTATCAAAATACAGAAACATCGGTATTTTTGCTCACGTTGACGCGGGTAAAACTACTACTACAGAACGTATTCTTAAACTAACCGGTATGATCCACAAAATCGGTGAAGTACATGAAGGCGAATCTACAACTGACTTCATGGAACAAGAAGCTGAGCGCGGAATTACCATCCAGTCCGCTGCTGTAAGTTGTTTCTGGAAAGACCACCGTTTCAACGTTATCGACACACCTGGACACGTTGACTTCACTGTAGAAGTTTACCGTTCTTTGAAAGTACTTGACGGTGGTGTTGGTGTATTCTGTGGTTCTGGTGGTGTTGAGCCACAATCAGAAACTAACTGGCGTTACGCTAACGAATCTGAAGTAGCACGTATCATTTTCGTTAACAAACTAGACCGTCTAGGCGCTAGCTTCTACCGCGTTACAGACCAAGTTAAAAAAGTATTGGGCGCAACACCACTTATCATGGTGCTTCCAATCGGTACTGAAGACGAGTTCGTTGGTGTTGTTGACCTACTAAGCCGCAAAGCTTACGTTTGGGATGATTCTGGCCAGCCAGAAAACTACAGCGTCGAAGACGTTCCTGCTGACATGGTTGATCAAGTTGAAGAATACCGCGAAATGTTGATCGAAACAGCGGTTGAGCAAGACGACGAACTAATGATGACTTACATGGATGGTGAAGAACCTTCTATTGACGACATCAAACGTTGTATCCGTAAAGGTACTCGTGACCTTGCGTTCTTCCCAACGTACTGTGGTTCTGCCTTCAAAAACAAAGGCATGCAGCTTCTTCTTGATGCTGTTGTTGATTACCTACCAAGCCCAACAGATGTTATCCCACAAGATCTTACGGACGAAGAAGGTAATCCAAACGGCGAAAAAGCCATTGTATCGGCTGACGAACCTTTCCGCGCACTTGCATTCAAAATCATGGATGACCGTTTCGGCGCACTAACATTCGTACGCGTATACTCTGGTAAGATCAACAAAGGCGACACGATTCTAAACAGCTTCACAGGCAAAACAGAACGTGTAGGCCGCATGGTTGAAATGCAAGCCGACGACCGTAAAGAAATCAGCTCTGCACAAGCAGGTGATATCCTAGCAATCGTAGGTATGAAGAACGTACAAACTGGTCACACTCTATGTGATCCTAAACACCCTTGTACGCTTGAAGCCATGGTTTTCCCTGAGCCAGTAATCTCTATCTCTGTTACTCCGAAAGACAAAGGCGGTAACGAGAAAATGGGTATTGCGATTGGTAAAATGGTTGCAGAAGATCCAACATTCCGTGTTGAAACTGACATCGATTCAGGTGAAACCATTCTTCGCGGTATGGGTGAACTTCACCTAGACATTAAAGTAGATATCTTGAAACGTACTTACGGCGTAGATTTGATCGTTGGTCAACCTCAGGTTGCTTACCGCGAAACAATCACTAAAGCGGTTGAAGATACTTACACGCACAAGAAACAATCTGGTGGTTCTGGTCAGTTCGGTAAGATCGATTACCGCATCAAACCAGGCGAGATTGGTTCTGGCTTCACTTTCTCTTCTTCTGTTGTGGGCGGTAACGTACCGAAAGAATTCTTCCCAGCAGTAGAGAAAGGCTTCAAGTCTATGATGGACGAAGGTGTTCTAGCTGGCTTCCCAGTACTAGACGTTGAAGTTGAGTTGTACGACGGTGGTTTCCACGCAGTTGACTCCTCTGCTATCGCCTTTGAAATCGCTGCTAAAGGCGCTTTCCGTCAGTCTATCCCTAAAGCTGGCCCTCAGTTGATCGAACCAATCATGAAAGTGGATGTGTTCACTCCTGATGATCACGTTGGTGATGTAATCGGTGACCTTAACCGTCGTCGCGGCATGATCAAAGACCAAGAGAAAGGCTTGACTGGCGTTCGCATTAAAGCAGACGTTCCTCTTTCTGAAATGTTTGGTTACATCAGTAGCCTACGTACAATGACATCGGGTCGTGGTCAGTTCTCTATGGAGTTCTCTCACTACCTACCATGTCCTTCTAACGTTGCTGAAACAGTAATCGCCGCTGTGAAAGAGAAAAAAGAACAAGAGAAAAAAGACAAGTAATAATCCATTATTACCGTCTTAAAAAAACCCGATGCAGTTTATGCATCGGGTTTTTTATGCGCTAAATAAAGCCTGGCAGAACAGATCTCGACGCTTTTTCGACTCTGCGACACCAATCTGTTCTTACACAATCCCTTTCCAGACACACAAGCCCTTTCAAGGCAGGCAATCTCTTTCAAGGCACGCAATCTCTTTCAAGAGGCTGCGCCCCATAAAGTGCGCCTTCTTTCGAAACATATTTTACGAGCAAAAAAAAACGCCCCAGAAAAGCCTCTCTTAATTGAGAACACTTCACTGAGACGTCTATTAGCCTCTTGAGCTTATCGCAACAGACTAGCGCCTGCTCATTCAGTCTAAACCAACAAGCCCCTTAGAATGGCACTGGGTACGCTTTAAACACTTCCATTACATCTTTAAGAACATCTTCAGATAACGCCATATCAAATGCCGCCATGTCTTCTTTCAGCTGCGCCAGTGACGTGGCACCAATAATAGTCGCCGTCACGCCATCTACTTGATTACACCAAGCCAACGCAAGCTGAGCTGGCGTTAGATTGTGCTTTTCCGCCACCGCCATGTACCCTTTGACCGCCTCTTCTACCAGAGGCGTGTCTCTGAATAGACCGTGACGCTGAGCGTATGCCCAACGGCTGCCTTCAGGGCGAGCTCCACCAATGTATTTGCCCGTTAATGCACCCGCGGCTAAAGCAGACCAAGGCAAATAAGCAATGTCTTCATGGACACAGTTTTCAATCAAATAAGGCCAATCTTTCGCATGCAACAAACTGAACTCGTTCTGAATAGACGCCACACGCGGCAAATCATGCTTTTCACTCAAACGCAAAAATTCGTTGATACCCCAAGTGGTGTCATCCGACAAACCAAAATGACGAATCTTACCGGCCTTAATACAAGTATCAATGCCTTTTAGAATATCCAGCATTTGCGCCGAATGCTCATCTCTGTCCACATCGCTAAAGCGAATATGACCAGGAAAGTGTTTTGCAAAATGTGGGGAAGTACGATTCGGCCAATGCAATTGGTACAAATCAATGTAATCGGTTTGCAGACGCTGCAAAGAAGCATCGACCGACGCAATCACTGCCGCGCCCGTAATAGGCCCGCCATCACGAATATAATGCAGCCCGGCACCAGCAATCTTGGTGGCCAATATGATTTCTTTTCGACGCGATGGATTGCGTGACAGCCAGTTGCCGATGATGGTTTCGGTTTTGCCATAGGACTCAGGCGTCGGCGGCACAGAATACATCTCTGCGGTATCCATAAAGTTCACGCCATTTGCCAGCGCGTACTCAATCTGCTCGTCCGCTTCCGCTTGATTATTTTGAGTACCCCATGTCATGGTTCCCAAACACACTCGTGAAACCTCTAAACCGGTACGACCAAGTGGTACGTATTTCATCATTTTATTCCTTTCGCATTTAGTAGGGTGCAAGCAAACTCGCCCCAAAATAGTTAACTCCAATGTAATAAAAAATGAAGCATCAGGCCAGTTTTATCAATGAAAACAATAAGGATTAGCAACAAGAAAAGGATTACGCCAGAACGGCTACACGGCAAAAAAGTACGTCCCCAGTAAAGCACCAACAGTCGAGTTAAGCGCTTTACTAGGGAGTAATAGGTGATCTAGTTATCAGGCAGGGTGACATTCACTTCTAAAATGGAACAGTCTTCGATGTTCTCAAGCTGAATCTGAACATCCTCACTGCCTACTTTGACGTACTTTCTGATCACATCAATGATTTCTTGCTGCATTTGAGGCAAGTAATCAGGTTGCTTACGCTTGCTACGCTCGTGCGCGACAATAATCTGCAAGCGATCCTTAGCAACGGATGCAGAGCTTGGCTCGCCTTTGCTTTTAAAGTAATCGAAAATCCCCACACTAACCCCCTAATAATCGTTTGAAAAATCCTTTTTTCTGGATTTCCAGAAAACGCAAAGGACGCTCTTCGCCCATTAAGCGATCCACCGCATCCATGTAAGCCAAGCCGGCTTCTGATTCTGTATCCAAAATAACTGGCGTACCTTGGTTAGACGCCTTAAGCACCGCTTCAGACTCTGGAATCACCCCCAACAAAGGAATGGCCAAAATATCTTCCACGTCAGACACACTAAGCATTTCGCCCAATGCCACACGCTCAGGGTGGTAACGCGTCAACAGCAGGAATTCTTCGATCGGCTCTTTGCCTTCTTCTGCACGGCGTGATTTGCTTTGTAAAATGCCCAAAATACGATCCGAATCTCGAACCGACGACACTTCAGGGTTAGTCACAACAATCGCGGCATCCGCAAAGTACAACGCCATTTGCGCGCCTTTCTCGATGCCCGCTGGCGAGTCACAAATAATGTAATCAAACTCTTTCGCCAACTCTTCAAGAACACCTTGCACCCCTTCTTGGGTTAGCGCATCCTTGTCTCTGGTTTGAGAGGCAGGAAGAATATAAAGATCTTTTGTTCGCTTATCTTTAATCAGCGCTTGTGACAAGGTGGCTTCTTTATTAATCACATTAACAAAGTCATAAACCACACGTCGCTCGCAACCCATAATCAAATCTAGATTACGCAAGCCCACATCAAAATCGATAATTACTGTTTTAAATCCTTTTAACGCTATCCCCGTCCCTATCGCTGCACTGGATGTTGTCTTACCAACACCACCCTTGCCTGAGGTGACCACTATGATCTTTGCCAATGCCATATCCCCCGATGACTCCACTAAGAGCCTATCCATAAAATATATCTAATAATATTAATGCTGTTACAGCGGTATAATTTCTAAGCTATCGTCAACCAATAACACTTGTGCTGCTTCTTTCCAAACAATTTTTTGCAAGGCATCGGTTAACATAAAGTTTCCAGCAATGGAGACCAGCTCAGCCTCCATGCTTTTACAAAAGATTCGTGCGTCTGAGTCGCCTTTCACACCCGCAAGTGCGCGACCACGAAGCGCACCGTAAACATGAATATTGCCATCGGCCAACACCTCGGCCCCCGCACTGACTTGCGCAAGAATAATCAAATCCCCTTCCGCATAGACTTGTTGTCCAGAGCGAATAGGCTTGGTGATGATTTTTGCAGATTGTGGCACCAAACGCTCTTCAACGACCGTTTTTACCACCACATCTGGGCTGGATGGCGCACTAACGGGCTCAGGCACATGTATCGGACGCGTTTTGCTCGCTGGCAATAAAGGAATCGTCACGTCACCAGACCAATGAGGTTTATTCTCTTGGGCACAACGCCAACCAATCACCCCTAACCCCAACCCATTCAACGAATCCACCAAGGATTCAAATTCATCAAATGGAATGTCTTGTTCTACTTTCGACAAATCAATAATAATGGGCGCTTGATTAAAAAAATGCGGCACTTGATCAATTTTCTCTTTCAACTGAGCAACAATGCTTTGCAGTGAAAGTGTCTGAATTTCAAGTAGTACCGTCGTCACTACACTTCCTTTTAACTGGAAGCTTGAGTCTGTCATGCAAACCATCCTTTTGTTATGCCCAAACACCCTTAATGAGTGATGGGTGAACGCCACTTTATCAGTAGCGTTTAAAATTCACTTATTCTATCAAGGTTACTAATTAAAGAAAGGCATGTGGCAAAGTCTTTTCTGCAAATTCAGACTTTATCCAGTAGCGCCTTATAATGCCTTACATTCTACTTTATGTACAATATTGAGCGTGTTAATAAGCGTTTGATTCATATAATGTTTTACGGTTTATTTACAAGGTTGTTCCCGTGTTTCTGGGGAAAACTTTTCGCACCATAAAACGCTCACCTTTTAACCCGCAGTGGCTTCTACGGCAAACTCGGAGGAAAGCCGGCTTACACCTAACCCACCTTGCTTTGTTAATCGAATTTGCACTGGAATTCGCTCTTTTAATGCCTGGATATGACTAATAATACCAATGGTTTTGCCAGAGGATTGTAAATTATCCAAGGCGTCCAAAGCAGACTCTAATGTTTCGTTATCTAAGGTACCAAAGCCTTCGTCTAAAAACAGCGAATCAATGCTGGTCTTATGAGACACCAAGTCCGACAAAGCCAAAGCAAGCGCAAGACTCACCAAAAAGGATTCACCACCGGACAAGGTTTTAGTGTCTCTAGAAGCGTTGGCCTGCCAAGTGTCTACCACCGCCAATGACAAGGCTTCTTCATGGCGCATTAATTGATAGCGACGATGCAAAATAGCCAAATGCTGATTGGCTAAATAGACCAAATGATCCAAGGTGAGACTTTGCGCAAAACGGCGGAACTTGGCCCCATCAGCCGAACCAATCAAATGGTTCAAGCGGTCCAAATGAACCAACTTATCCCGCAAGCTATTTAACGCTTCCAATGAGGCCGCGGCTTGTTGCCTACGCAGCGTCTCTTCACGTATTTTCTGCGACACCTCTCCCAAGTTGCGATTCAACTGTTGACGCTGACCTTCCAGTGTTTCAACCAAGGCGATCAGCTCATCAAGAGAATAGCGGTCAACCCATTCATTGCTAGGCTTTTGCTGTGTATGCACGACCAAGGCGTCTTCTGATTGCTGGTGCAACGCAGCTTGTTGAACCATAGCGTCTTTCAGGGTCGCCAAGGTCAATTGTAAGGCCTTAACCTCATCCTCCGATAAACACGCCTGTCGCCACGCGCGCTCTTCACTAAAGCCTTTTTCTGTTAACTTCGCCTGCCACACAGAGTGTGCTGAGATCGACTCTTTATGCAAGGCGCTCAATGACTTCTCTAGCGCTTTTAAAGTAGCCGCCAGCGTCGTCAATGTTTCTTGAACCCGCTCTCGCGTTTTTAAGACAGAGTCATAATCCGCGCGCTTACTGGCCAATGCGGTTTGCTCACCAGACCTGACCTCTGCCAAGGACTTGCCCGCTAGCGCATCAAACAAGGCGGCATCCATGTTGTCCAGCTCGCTGCGTAATGCCTTTGCCTTAAGAGTGACGTCATTCACCTCTACGGCGCTTTCTTTCACTCGATCTTCTAATACGGAAATCTCATAACCAAGCTGTTCAATGCGCTTCAATTGCGCATCATGATCCACTTTCAACGCTCGCCATTGTTGCAATGAAGATTGCAGTGCGGATAACGATTCCGCCAAAGGAGAAGCCAAATAAGGCTCAGGCACAGCAGCGGCAACCATAGACGCAACCAGCTGTTGATCAATGCGCTCTTTTTCCGCCTGGGCGGCTTGATATTCCAGCTGCTTTGCGTCAAGGGTTTGACGTAATGAACGACCTTGAAACTCCAACTGCTGAAGATCCTGCGCCTTCTGCTGACCTTGAGTCGTCACACTAGCCAGCGCCTGTTCCAAGGTGATTCGTTGCTGGTGTGTTTGCGACAAGGCTTGATTGAGTTCAACAGTACGCGTCCATTCTTGTTGAATCGCAAAGACACAAGACGACATGCGACTCGGGTCAAACACTGACAAGGGCGCCTTGCTATCCAAATCACTAAACACGAGCAACGCATTCAACATGGTTAGCAACTCACTTTCTGCAAGCGACAACTCTGTTTTTAAAGCAAGACCTTGCTCCTGACGCATTTCAAGCTCGCGCTCTACCACTTTTTGATCGGCTTTCAGCGCTTGCCCCGCTTGCACCAAGTCGTCTACTTCAGACTGCAATTGCTGTAAGCGTGTTTGGTTTTCAAGATTCACCTCTTGATGCAAAGCCTGCTCAAGATCGTGCTCATGGGCACCACACAGTGGACAGGCATCATGCTCACCCAATGACTGACGCAGTTCGTTTAGCGAGACAATATGGCGCTCTGCGTCCACTAATCGAGCCAAATCCGAACAGTGCGCCTGCTTTTCTGTATAAGCTTGGCGTTGCTGTACGAGCCGCTCCTCTTGTTGTGTCCGTTTATTCACTAAGTCCGCAATGGCTTCATCCATCTGCTGACTCTGCTGATACTTACCTTGGTACGCCTGATAACGTTGCTCAAGCTCTGTGGCTTTTTGCTGCTGCGTTTCGAGATGCCGATAATGCTCTTGCCACTCATTCAGCTCCCGTCCAGATGACAGGGTATTGAATGCTTCAATGATCGCGCTCAGCTGTTGCTCCAGCTCCCCTGTATGGCTTTTCTGTTTCTCCAGTTGCACTTTATCGGCGGCATAAGTGCTCAATGCAGAATCAAGGGAGGCTTGTGCACTAGACACTTCTGCACTCAGGCGAGCTAACGTCTGCTCATACGTTTGGATAGAAGATTGTTGGTATTGCCAATTCGATAACTGGGACTCAATTGTTTCTGGAGCTTGCCATTCAGACAAGCGCTGCTGATTGCTTTCACACGCCAGTTGACTGGCCTTGAGTGCCTGTTTCTGCTGCGTTAACGCACGGACACTCTCACCGTGTTTTTGCTCAAGCGTAAGACGTCGCTTGTCTGTGTCTAACAGCTGCTCATTGACACTCTCACGTCGAGAAATCAAAGGCTGAATACGGCGACTAATGTCTTCGTTGAATGCCTCCCAGATTTGCGATTGTTGCTCAAACGCTTGCTTTGCCTCCTCGGCCTGAACATCGAGTTGTTGCATCGCTTTGTTTTGTTCTGAGTACTGTTGGGAGACGTCGGCCTGTTCGCTCTCAAGCTCGCTTGTTCGCCGCTGAATGTCTGTCAAACGCTCATACTGAGGTCGCAATGCATTCGCAACACTGGCTTTTTCTAATCGCTCTTGATTGGGTTTAAAATTCTCCAGCGCTGCTATCGCCTCCGCACTGCGCTGCTGACTTGTTGCCAATTGCTCAACCAAGTGGGCTTCTGTCTGGCGCCACCCCAGATTGGACTGATGCAATTTGAGTTCATCGGCAAGGCTTTTGTCTTCTGCTGTGTAGGAGGCTTCTTGCTCTACGAGCGCTTGCAGTTCGTCTTCACTCAATAGCTGACGCTGTGCATTGACCGCTTCTAGCTGAACAATTTTCTGCCGCTCTGCTTTGTGCTTTTCAAACACCCACTGCGACACTTGCCCATAGATTTCTGTGCCAGTGAGTTCTTCTAGTAATTCTGCTCTGTCATTCGCAGAAGCGTTCAAAAACGCCGAAAATCCGCCCTGCGCAAGCAACATAGATTTGGTAAAACGAGAAAAATCCAATCCGGTGAGTTCAGCAATCTTATCGATTTTCTCATTAATTTTCGTCGTAATAATGGTGCCATCGCGCTCGCACAACTCGCAGGTCATTGGCTGTAGCTTTCCATCACTCTTACCCCGAGCACGACGCTGCCCCCAAAAGGCTCGGTAACCTTTTCCTTTTATCTCAAACTCCACTTCGGCGAGACATTCTGCCGTATGGCGCGTCATTAATTCATTTTGACTGGGGGAGACTTTTAGGCGTGGTGTTTCGTGGTACAGCGCCAAGCAAATGGCGTCCAACAAGGTAGATTTTCCAGAGCCTGTTGGCCCGACAATGGCAAACACACCAGCGTCGTCAAACGGTGTTTTGGTAAAATCAATCTCCCACTCGCCTTTTAAAGAATTGATGTTTTTTAGTCGCAACTTACAAATCTTCATGCTGGCTGCTCCTGACTGTCTTCCATCTCAATCAAACACTGATTGAATAAATTGGTCAGTATCACGCGCTCTTCCTCATCAATACCCTCATTGCTTTGTAGGCTTTTATCAAACACATCTTTGACCGTTAATTCAGACAAGGTTTGGCGTGATTCAAAATCCACCTTTTTTGTGTCCGCCGCGCTTTTTCTCATCACGCGAAGCAATTCAATAGGCTTGCCTTCAATGGCTTCTAGCAGACGCTTATGAAGATCGCTTAAATACTCATCGGCCACCACAGTCACTTCTAACCAGAGCGTCTGGTTCTGCGCATTCAGCTCGGTCAGTGACAACGCCTCAATCCGCTTTAAAATGTCTTTAAGGTTGCCATTTAAGCTCTGCATAGGCTGGAAACTGGGGATGGTATGGCAGCGAATCGCCTCTTGCCTTTCATCAAAGAGATCCTGCACCTGAGGCTGCTCACCCAATAGCGTCGTATCAATGATCACCAACGACTTTTCTCGCCCCAATTCATCAAAGCTCAATGGAATCGGTGAACCGCTGTAGCGAAAGCGACCGTCTTTGGTAATCGCCTGTGCACGGTGAATGTGGCCAAGGGCCAGGTAATCAAAATGAGGAAACACAGACGTAGGCAAGGCTTCGAGAGTACCAACATACAGATCACGCACCGACTCACTAACTTGTCCGCCCATGGCCGTTAAATGGCCGGTGCCAATAATCGGCACCGCGCGCTTGAGTGCTTTATTTTTCTCACACGCAAGCTCATACACTTGTTGATAAAAGTCGCCTATGTGCTGCAACAAGCCAAGCTTCTTATCCTGCTCAGACTGACCAGACACACTTTTCATCACATCTTTAGGGCGTAAATACGGCACCGCGCACACCCAAGCAGACACCTCACCCGCTTTATCGTTAAGCGCAATAACATGGGAATCAAGGTCTTCCAGATTGGCCTGACTCGAGACTTGTGTTTCCAAATAAGACAGCAAGCTTTTTGATTCATTGAGCATACTCACCGAGTCATGATTACCCGCAACAATCACCAACTGACATTGGCGAGCTTTCATGTCCAATACCAATTGATGGTACATTTCACGCGCATAACTTGGTGGCGACCCTGTGTCAAAAACATCCCCAGCAATAATGACCGCATTGATCGATTCACTGTCCACCAGCGCCAATAACCAATCAATAAACGCCCTATGCTCATCACGGCGGGATTTCCCCATGAAATGTTGACCGAGATGCCAATCCGATGTATGAAGAATTTTCATTAATAGAATCCATTTAAAAATATGAACGAGACCCATGTAACCGCGCAATGCCAAACACAATCGCTCACTCAAAAGGCCTAGTAAAACTAACGAACAAAATGCAACTGGCTGGTTCTAACGCGCAGCGGGCGAAGCGACAGGGCCCACTCTTGGGCTGAAATTTGTTGGCCATGGTAAATAATATTCAAAGCGCCATGGTCTGCATTGGCAAGCGCTTCTTTGAGAAAAGAGACAAAAGCATCAGCGTCCAAACCAAGACTTGGTTCGTTGTTCGCCGGCAAAAGATAGTGACCTAAATACTGAACTGAATAATCCGTCAAGGCATCACGCCAATAAGATTCAAACACACCATTATACGAAGAGGACACCACGACCAAAGGTTCGCCGGAAATGCCCATTTCAAACAATAAGCGACCTTTTCGAACGCCTGACGACAAGGCCACCTGAAGAGAATCGCCCTCTGCTAAAGACAGCATACTCTGCCATGCTAAAGCCGTTATAGCTTCTTTTTGCAGCACGACTTTCAGAGGCGCTCCGGCCGAGTTTAACGCCATGCACTCGAAAAAACCTTGCTCTGCGTCCTCCGAAAAAGACACAGACACACGATCGCCAAAAGAGTCATCACTTGGCCCCAGTAACGTCAGCTCAACGGCCGCATCGCTAAGCGTTCGCTTAGATACAATAGAAAAGACAGAAGACGCAGAAGGGATCTGAGTGGTTAACGACATTCCTGATGAAAGTGACGTCTGGCAGGATAAAATAGATTCGCAATTATCTTGATCATAAAGACGGCACGCACCACACGCCCCCGCTCGACAACCATGACGCACATAAGCGCCTTGAGACAACAACGACTCAAGCAGATTATCGCCTCGCATTGCGTCAAAACACTTACCATCCAATTCTACCGTGAGCGCTTGTGAACCCATGATGCCACCTAACCAATCAATGATTTGGCTATTATGACATATTCTCACTTTCTCACCGCGCCTCTTTCCTAAAAAAGGAAAAGCCATACCTCAAGCCCAACAAAGACACACACGATATAAGGCTAGAAAATAACGAAGACACACACGCTATCATGCTTAAAATACAACAAAGACACACACGATATAAGGCTAGAAAATAACGAAGACACACACGCTATCATGCTTAAAATACAACAAAGACACACACGCTATCATTCTTAATAAATAACGAAGACACACACAGTATCATGCTTAATATCAGATACGATATTAAGCGTTTTGTACTCGTGAAATTTGATTTTCAACGTCTCTTAGATGACCTGTTTTTATCCAGACTTTGGCGCCCTCTTTGTCCGCTTTTGCATTTATAGCGCTCTGAAGAGGCGTACGTAGCCAGCTGTTTTTCACTAGCGTATCCGCTTGCTCGTCTATCGAACCATCAAGCACCAGCACTTCCGCGCCGTCATTTGTATCTATTAAAATTTCAGCACCTGGTTCAAAGTGCAGCAAACTCACTTCTTCCCATTCGTCTTTATACAAGGGCGTCACACTCACCCCACGGAAATCAGGGTGCGGCACACTTCCCATAAAGTAGGTTTGAAGGCGTACATGGGTCCTATCACTCGGTTGAAACTGCCAAAGTTTGACAAAAATAATGCAGCCCTCTTCAGAACCGGGCCTATGCTTAGATTGCGGCGGATTGCGAATATAAGAGCCTGCAGGAAAATCACCATGCTCATCTTGAAAAACACCATCCAATACAATGAATTCTTCACCGCCAGTGTGAACATGTGGAGAGAAATGACTGTTAGGCGCATAACGCACAATGGTTGTAGCGCGTGCGACTTCATCGCCCACTCTGTCCAACGCTCTTCTATCAACACCTGCCATAGGAGATGCAACCCATTCAAGTGACTCACTGTGAACCACCACACGCTGGCTAAAATCGGCCGCTATTTTCATTTTTGACGCCTTGATTTGGTGTGTTAAATAAAGGGGGTATTGCTATTTCTTACGCTTATTTTATTGGAATACCATCGTAAGCAAAAATATTTCAATGACATAAGTCTCGATTTACAATCAAAACAAGAAGGCCGATCTATCATCGCCCTTCCGTCGCTTCTTTGTTCATCATTAAGTCATATGGAAGAAGCAAAGCTTATTGCCATCCAGATCATATACATAAGAGCCATAAAAGAAATCAAAACGTTGACCCGGCGCACCCGCATCCGTTGCACCTAACTCAATGGCCTTATTGTAAAGCGCCTGAGCCCCCTCAATGGAACCCCCAGGAATCGCAACTTGCTGACCGTTACCACAGCTTTGCTCATTGTTATCATGCGGTATTATCTAAGACAGGCATACTTAAAAACCAACTAAAACGAGACGACTGCTGATCAACATCGACAAGCATCCAACTTTTTAGCTCGTATTTTTTAGACCTATGTTGTTTTTCTTGAGAAAAAGCACTTCTAATCGAAATTTACTTGGCAGCTGGCCTCAACACATTGCTGATTAAGCATATTAAACGAGACGCTGCTGTTTAAAGCTAAGCGAGGAGTTTCACGCCTTGTTGATTGGGCTTGCGGCGCCTATAGTGAGATTCGCAATAGTGATCGATTGCATCTTCTTGGCCGACAACATTCGCCGTTCTTTTTTCAAACTCTGTCGCAATACACAACCAATTTTCAGATGAGATGTGTAGGCGTTGCAAGATTGGCAACAAAGAGGCATCAATAATACCTCGCTTGCCTTCTCTGATAATGCGCCCAGTCATATCAAGCAACTCAAAGTAGTCAGTCAGCTTAAAAGGTAAACCGCAAGATACGGCTTTTTTAGGAGCACCAACAAAAGGAAATAAGGCTTTTGGCTGATGCCCTTCTTTTGCCGAACTCACGCGCCTCTTTAAGCTGGTAAAACTTGAATCTTCCGGTGTTTGGCTTATTTTCGCTCTGATAGGGTTTAAATCCACATACGCCATGCAGGCTAGGAGTGCGGCTTCGTCTAGTAATGCTTGAGATTTAAAGCGTCCCTCCCAAAAATGCCCTGTGCAGTCATCTTCAATATTAGCTCTTCGAGCAATAGGCTCATTTAATTCTTTCATAAACCAACTAATATCACTTAAGCGTTGCCTGTAAAGGCTTGCAGAGGCTTCCACTAAGGCCAAAGCATAGCTAGGTAAAGACTCACCTTTTACGTATTGCTGCGTAAAAGTCGTGCCTTTGTGGAGTTTATGCCAACGCTGCAATACATCACGGGTTGACCATGTATCTACTTTCTCAGGGGCTATATGCAAAACGATATGGAGGTGGTTGCTCATCACGGCGTAGGCGCAGACATCAATCGAAAATACGCTGGCTAAAAATAACAGTCGATTTTCCACCCAAGCACGGCGATGCTCATAACTTACCCCAGTGGATGAGTCTTCACCGCATAAAAAAGCCCGGCGAACACAGCGAGAAACGCAATGATAATAAGGGGTATCTGCTAAACACACTTGCTGATTTCTAGGTATTGCCATAATCAGGCTCCTCTTCCTTGAGAAAACACAGATTAAGTATAGATAAGATGAGTGACATCAGCCGAGAAAAATCTCCAAGTTTGTCTCGGCTGATGTCTAGCATGCCTGTCTTAGTAAAATGTTACTGTAAGCCCTTACCCTTACTGAGCTTTTAGCATGCCTGTCTTGGTTAAGGCGTGTCTTGGTTAAGACGTAGCATGCCTGTCTTGGTTAAGACGCTTTAGGAACTGAGGCCAGTAGGAGCTTTTAGCATGCCTGTCTTGGTTAAGACGTCAGCCGAGAAAAATCTCCAAGTTTGTCTCGGCTGAATGTCTAGCATGCCTGTCTTAGTAAATTGTTACTGTAAGCCCTTAGCCTTACTGAGCTTTTAGTATGCCTGTCTTGGTTAAGACGCTTTAGGAACTGAGGCCAGTAGCGCCACCAGCAATCGCCAGAAGTCTCCGACTGAGTCTATTTCCATTCTTTCGGTTGGCGAGTGAGCCCCGCGAATATTAGGGCCAAAGGAGACCATTTCCATACCCTCGTATTTCGCGCCAATTATGCCGCATTCAAGGCCTGCATGAATCACTTTGACGTTGGCTTCTTGGCCCATGACGTCTTTGTGTACTGCTAAAAAATGTTTTAACAAGCCAGCATTAGGGTCAGGCCGCCAACCTGGGTAGCCATTTTCCAATACCACATTGGCATCGATCAGGCTGAACGCAGATTTTGCTGTAAGAGCAAGGTGATCAACCGCAGAGTTCACTAAAGAACGCACTAATAAGCAAGCATCAAACGACTTGCCTCCTTCAGAGGTATTTTTAAGATTAATCACCCCAAGGTTACAAGATGTTTCCGTCACACCTTCTAATTCCGCGCTCATGCGATGCACCCCATGTGGCGCGCAGCTGATGGCATTAATCAATGCCGTTTGTTGCATTGGAGCCAGTTGAGTGTCCACATCGGCATCCGTAACCCTTACATCAAGGTTGCCTTCAATGTTCGCGTATTCCGCTTGCGTGTCTTGTTTAAAGCGTTGAATAGCCTGTTCGATCGCTTCTCTGTCTTGCGGATGGTAGTTGAAAGTGGCACTGGCATCACGAGAGATTGCATTGCGCAAGGTTCCCCCCTGAAATGCACTCAAGCCAAAATCACAGATTTCGTTAAGCCCATTCAATAACCGCACGAGTAAGACGTTCGCGTTAGCTCGTCCTTTGTGTATGTCTAATCCAGAATGACCGCCTCGCAGCCCTGTAATGGTGACGGTTAAGGCTTTCGCACCGCACTCGGCTGGTAAAACCTCATAGTGCTTATCTACATTGATATCAATGCCGCCCGCGCAACCAATGTACACATCGCCACGGTCCTCTGAGTCTAGATTTAAAAGGATTTTCCCTTTGAGAATGCCTTCTTCAAGCTGCAATGCACCTCGTAAACTGGTCTCTTCCTCAATGGTGAATAGCGCTTCAATAGGACCATGCTGTAAATCAGTCGACTCCAATACCGCCAACGCGGCCGCAACGCCAATGCCATTGTCTGCGCCAAGGGTTGTCCCAGTTGCGTGCACCCAACCATCGACTACACGAGTGATGATCGGATCTGTCTCGAAATCATGGTCAACGCCGGCGTCTTTTTGCGCCACCATGTCTAAGTGACCTTGCAAGACCACCGTTTCAGCGCCTTCCATTCCTGGCGACGCCGCTTTACGAATCACCAAATTACCAACGGGATCCACATAGGTCGTTAAGCCAAGATTATGCGCCCACGCAATAAGGTGCTCACGCAATGCCGCCTCATGATAAGAAGGTCTTGGGGTATTACAGAGGGTCTGGAAATGTTTCCAAATGGCTTGCGGTTCAAGGGTCGTTAAAATCTCGTTCATGGCTATCTCTTTGTTATTAGACACATATGCATAGCAGCATTATTGCAAACGCAGAGAATGAAGCAATTGAAATTAAGACTAGGGGTTATGCAGAAAACGTATGTCTAAACAGACAATCATGAACCGTGATGACGAAAACATGCATCACTGCTTTCATAAGCATGAACAATCGCTGCTTTGACCTTATCCACACACAACAAATTTATCATATGCCCAGTATCAGGGAGCCATTGCACTGTCAGCCGACTCTTCTGAAAAAGAGTGTCAGCAAAATGCACATTTTTAGGGTCCGTTAACTTATCACCGGTTCCCTGCATCATACTGATTGGGTGTACTAGCGTTGCCATCGCTTCTTGCTGATTGTATAAACTCATGGATAAATCCAGTATTTCCAGATTCGAGTGATACCAATGCTTTTTTATACAAAAGCGAGGAATACCCGCTAGCACACTGTTGTACCAGCGATGCTTCGCCAAAGCAGGACTAACATCCCCAGCCAAAATCAACACACTGCGAATAATATCTGGATAAAGCGCAGCTAGGACAGGCACCAAAGAACCCCCAAATGAATGACCCACTAGGACTATTTTCTGTTGCTGGTTCTGCTCATAAACAGCGTTTAAAAGCGGACCGAGTAAATGGGCTTGCTCAGATAACTGGCTCGGAAAGCGCTTGCCTGTCACGGTAGACGCGCCCCAGCCTGGCCGATCAATAGCAATCAGCCGAAAACCGTCCAATAGTTCCGGTTGTAAAAAATAGGGGGCAAAAGACGCCCAACTCCCAGGACTTCCATGAACAAACAACACAGTCGGACGAGCAATTGGTCGCGGGTCACTGCAGACATAATGCAGCTCCCCCTGATACTCACCAGCCGCCTCGACTTTCACCTTATGATGATCAATCAAGCCTGGAGTATGAAGGACCTGCTCTGCCAGCTTAGCGTTATTTTCTGCTTCTTTAGGCAAGGCGGCCCCCGTCACAACTCTTGCCACTAACTGTGTTATTAACCCCATAACCTCATTTCCTTTTCGCCTATTAACAGGTCATTATTTAGGCTTATCACTCGATAAAATGACTATTTCCAGGTCACATAAGCGCTAGGCAGATGGCCGTAATGTCGGCATTTTTTCCTACATAGGCGCCACAGATGGGCTCCCTTCTACTCGACCCTGTTCTGTAAATAACAGAGCGCTTCGTCTTTCCCCATGTATTTCGAAAGTGTGGCTAAAGGGACTTCTTTTAAATTCACAACGATCAAACCGTCTAAACAATTCTGAAACGCAGGGTCCACATTAAAGCACACCAATTTGCCATTCATTTTCAAGTATTGGCGCAGCAATACTGGGAGCCCTTTTCCTTGTTCCATACGAGATAAAACTTTTGACAACAGCTGCACACTGGCTAAAGCAGACAACAAACCTGACTGCCAAAACGCACTGCTGTTTTTAGATAAGGGCGTCGAAGGTGACACCAGTCGTGCTTTTTGTTCATCGTAATAATGCACAGACAAGGTTTCTGCCATCAACTGACGCGCCACCAAACTGTAATCATTGCTGATGCTCACTGGGCCAAATAAATGCGTGTATTTAGGATGGCGATAAACAAAGGTCGCTATCCCTTTCCACAACATTAACAAGGCGTTTAAGCTTTTCTGATAAGGCGCGGCGACCACAGAGCGTCCCACTTCGATACTCTCATCCATGGTATCGATAAAGGCTTGATCGTAATGAAACAAGCTTCGGGAATACAAACCCTCCAGCCCTTTCTCCGCAATCAGTTTATCCACCATCCCAAGTCGATACGCGCCCACTAGTTGCTTGTCGCTCTTATGCCAAACGAACAGCTGCTGATAATACAGATCATAATCGTCCAGATCACAAGCCAAGCCGCTGCCTTCTCCTACTTCCCTAAAGTTTGCTTCGCGAACACGGCCAATCTCCTGCATCAGGTAAGGAATCTGCTGAGACGACGCGCAATACACGGCAAAATCGCCTTGATCAAGCAGATGATAAGACGCCGGCAAAGCGTCGATTTCTGTCTGCAATAGCTGCTCGTCAAGGGCTTCGATAATAGGCATGCTCATTGCCTGATTCGAGGTTTTTGCCTCCTCTCGCTCAGTTGACCCCATGAGGTATGTATTAAGGCGAAAATAGTTCACCATGTCTTTATCCGACGAGAAATCACGAACTTCACTAAAAGGAATCGCCGCCCCAATCGAAATAGCGATACGAGTCGCCTTTTTATTTAATAGTTCACGACCCAGCATGGCACTTCGTAATAGCGGGTGAACCGTACCGGCTCGATAAAACCACGGACTATTTTGACCATTAATAAAGATGGGGACGGTAGTGGCTTGGCTGTGTTTAACAAACTTAGCCACCGAGTTTCGCCATTCAATATCCGCTAAATGAGCCGATCCCTTGGGGTAGCTAGACACCTCTCCTGCGGGAAAGACCACCAGCAAGCCGCCATCAGCAAGATGTTGATTCGCCTCTACAATTGCTGCGCTGTTGGTCGCTCGGCTGTTTTTCCCGCCAAACACATCCACCCCAATAAACAGATCGTTAATCTCAGGCAGACGCTTTAGCAACTGGTTGGCCAATACCTTCACATCGCCTCGAATGGAGCCAATCAAATCAGCCAAGATGACACCTTCAATCGCCCCTAATGGGTGATTGGCCACAATCACAACCGGGCCACTGGCAGGAATAGTGTCAAGCGCGCCTAACGACACATCATAGTCAATCTTTAGCGCGTCTAAGGTGTAGCGCATGAATTCAAAACTGCTGAGGTTTTCAGGTCGCTGTTGATACAAAGAATCCAACTGGTTCAGTCCCGTCATCCATTCAAGCAAGGTTTCACCAAGCCCAAAAGGCGTCACACGAGGCAATCGAAATGGGCTGGTTAACAGGCTATTGGTTAGCATAATGGTTCACCATCATCATCCAGCCCTTGGCAAGGCGCACTGTGTTTTGACGTTATCTCACGAATAACCAAAAAGCTGCCTGCAAGCCACACTAAACAGGCCAAAATAAATAGGGTTCCTCCATCACTGCCAATAATGTTGCCAGTCTCATTAAACTCCGGCATATAAATGCCAAGAGGCGTAAACAGGTGAAAGAAAATAGCGCCCGACATCACACCTACCGTCAGCAAAGCACCGTAAAACTGGAAGCGGCTAAACAACAAAACACTGGCCACTAGTTCGCCACTACCGACCAAGTAAGCACCGTAATCTCGAAACCAATGAAGGCCAGACCAGGTACTTAAAATGCCAAAAATGTACTGAGTTTCATACGACCCAGTGAACTTAAAGAACAGCGATTGAATAAAAATAAACGCAATAAACACAACAGGAACATAAGATAATATTCTGGCTTTCATAATTTTCTCCGCTATTCCGCAATCAATTGAGGCCAAACACTGTTCGCTTTATTAATAAAATCGACTGGGGCCTTGTCCCATTTCGACTTAATGTCAGCATCGTAATTCAAATACAGCTTCCCATTTACAACCGCCCACTGATGAGGGTCCGCTGGGGCAAAACTGCGCTTCTCTGCGACAGCCCAAGCGCAATAACCACCGTATTGAGGCGCGTATTTTTCTGGGTTTTGTTCAAACATGGCCAAATGCTTAGCGTTAGAAAAATACCAATCAGCCCCTTTATATTCCGTCACAAACTGCTTACTGCCCAACACAGGTTTTTGCTCAGTAAAGTACGCAACCGTGTCATAGCCTTGCAGCGCTTTATTGCTAAAATATCCTGTGTAGACAGGGTCTTGGGAATAACTGAAGGTGCTGACAAACAACAATAACGACAATAAATATTTCATAATAAGCCCTTAATAAGAGAGTCTGTAGAAGGATCATGAGAAGGCAAAGTAACGCACTGCAACGCAAGCGCCGCCTCGGTTAAATGTTGACAAGGTGCCCCACCAACATAGGACATGCTTTGCCCATAAGGTGTCACTTCAACGTGCGTGAAGCTCACCGTATGAGCGTCACTTCTGTGCATGCAGAACGAATGATGAAGTTGCTCTGGGTGATGACTTTGATGCAGAGCCAGCAAATCATGTCGATTGCTCCCTTGCTCTAAGCATGCTTTGTAAGCTTGCTCTCGCGCCTGCTGAACCTCCTCTAAGTCCACACCAGATGAAAATCGAGGTGAACACTCAGAAAAAATCCTAGGGTGTTTTCCATCCCATTCAAACGCCATCACGGCTTTGTCTGTTCGCGTTAACCTTGGGTCAAAAGCCAATAAGGTAAAAGGCGCAAATCTGCTAAGATCTAAAGAGTCAAACGCTGCGTTCAAAGTGGGAATATCCCGTTCACTGGAAAGTCGCTTTAACAATTGCCCACGGCTAATTAATGGGCCACTGGGAGATTGCCCCTGATAGTTATTTAACAAGCACAAAGTCAAACCAAACTCGTTTACACTGATCCAACTGCCATTTGCCACAGGATCAATCGGCATCAACACGGCCACCCCATTCAACGACAATGACTGTGGCGGTAAGGCTACAGCACGACTTTTCTGCTCATCACGATTAAAAAAGAGCTGGTAACCCTCTTCACTAAGCAACCAAGAAACCGAGCACATAACTATTGATCCCGCAAATAAGTGACAGTGGCAGGTGCATAGCCGAAACGGCGGCCAACTTGCCCATTCAACAAACTCACAACCACGTTTGCCATGGCAAAATGATGCGTTGCATGCAAGGACGCAAACGTCAGCTCACGCCCTAGTGTGGAGCCCATTTCGCAGGTTTGTGCGTGGCTCAAAGACACCTCAGCAAACACAGCGACCCTTTTATCAAGAGTCTCTTGATCTAACGTTTGCAACCATTGAGTGACGGTCATAATGGCCGCTAGCGCTTCGGCACGAGAGGTTTCTAAAGCATGACCACGGCGGCGCTGGTTATAATTCGTGGCCGTAGGGTTTTGATAAATACTGTAAAAAACATCCAGTAAATGGCGAAAATGCTCACCAATAGAACTCGTCACATGGGGAGTCGCTACATAACAATATTGCTCATCGCTGATCGATTTTAGAAACTGCCGACCTTGCTCTAGGCTTTCTATGCAACCGTTGATAATCGCGCTGCCGTTTGTCGCTTTTTGCACTAACGGCTTGGTAGAATTCAATGACATAAACCACTCCAAAATAATAATGAAATACTGCGTTAATCCGTCATTGGATACTGTTTCATAAGCGCTTTTTCTTCTTTCCATGCGCCAATCAAGGTTTTAATCGACGCCGGTCTATGACCGCGCCTTTTCTGCTCGGCACCAATCTCAAACAAGAGTCGATATTGCGCCAACAAGGTTCTGTAGATTTCTTTTAAGGGGGTTTTACGGTCCCAAATATGCGCCGCTTCACTGCTCGCGCCATTGAGCTCTAAAATAGTAAAGTCTTCACCCGCCATAAAACGGTTGATATCGCGAAACTTAATGTCCAAACGGCCATAGTAATAGCCGTCGACATCCGCAAGAATCTGATCCAACTTTTGCGTTAAGGCTTCTGAAATGTACTGATTTCCATCACGAAAAATCGAACCACGGCTATGGCTGCCAGCAAAAGCCAATTGAAACTCTTGCCCTTCTGGCAGCACCCAATCCAACTTGTCTTCATGGCGTGGAAAATATAAATGGCTTAACTGACCGGCTCTTGGGTTTTGCTCAATCAGCGCCTTGAGTGTGCGCACCCCATCCCCTAAAACCGAGGGTGTGTATTTCAATGTTATCGAGATGATTTTGCCTTTTGATTCATTCGGATGACGCACATAAAACACGCCTGCTTCTGCTTCATAGGGGGCTTTTTCTTGCAATAAATAACGCGCATCTTGAGGGTAAGAGGCGATATAGTCTTGCAGCTGCTGCGCATTTTTTATCAGCTTAACGCCCACGCCACGGCAGCCTAAATCCGGTTTGGCCACCACAGGAAAACTCAGATTTGCTGCTGCAAGCGTGTGTTGTGCATTGGTATTTTGCTCAGTTAATAACGCCGACGTTTTTATTAACGATACAAAAGGTGAAATCCAAGGTTTCGCAATAGGGCCTGCTAAAGTCAAAATATCGTGCTTAGATTCCCCCACCATACCGCTTAAAAAAATCGTTGGATTTACCACCAAAGGCAAACGAACATCACCATAGCGCACTGCCAATAACAGGCTTTGCACCACCACTGGCGTATAAAAAAACCAACTTGGTAGAAATTCATAAGGCGATACCGCCGCACGGGCGTCTTCAACCAAGAGCGGCATACCGGCATTGATTTTGCCCTCTGGGATACAGGGAACCTTGGTAACTGGGATCATGACAACCTTCTTGATATGGAATAACGGACAATCCGATTGACCGCGTACAACAAGGCAGCGGCCACTAAAATAAGCATCCATTGGTATTGAGCCGCTTGCACCCAAGCACTGCTCCCCAATCGATAGATCAATGAAAAAACAACCGCCACCCAAAGAGTGGTCGACAGCATGGCTGCGCTCAAAAAAACAGTAAAAGGCACAGAGAGGAAACCCGTTAAGGTAAAGCCTGCCGTGCGCAGACCAGGAATAAAACGGATAATACAAAGGTTTAGAAAGACCTGTTTTTGAAAGCGAGTTCGAAGCGGAGTGAAGTATTTATTGTGGTAGATTCGATAGCGTAAAAAACGCACTTTCTTAGCGTAAACACCAATAAGATATAAACCGGCATCGCCAGTAATAATGCCAAACATAATGGCAATCAGGGCATAAGTTGGAGGCAATATATCTTGCGCTGATAATGAGGCCGCCACCACAATAGCGGCGTCTTCCAATAAATAGGAAAAAGCAATAATGCCGGCCATAATGAGCCAAACAGAAGCCGTATCGACATTAATTAACTGTTGAAATTCATTTAACAAGAAAGCCTCTCACTAAGATTTACCCACTTTATTTAATGGTTAGTCGTTAGTGACCGGCTATTTATTACAAATAAACTCCCTACTTTTTTAAATAGATCGTTATTAATCGCTCTCCCCGATAAGATAAACCTTTAAAATCAATACGATAAAATCTGCTCAAAAAAAAGCGCCGGTTAAAAAACCGGCGCTTTTTATGCTACAAACAGCCAACGACCATGTCGTCGGCTACGTTAGATATTATTTTTTAGGCTTTAATGCCGCATCAGAAAAGGTAACAAATTCTTCAGCACTGGTTGGATGAACCCCGACTGTCGCATCAAAATCCGCTTTGGTTGCCCCCGCTTTTAACGCGACGCCCAAGCCTTGCATAATCTCACCAGAATAATCCCCCACCATATGAGCGCCAATGACTTTATCATCGGCGTTGTTTACCAAGAGTTTCATTAGAGCTCGCTCTGTACTGCCACTTAAGGTGTGTTTCATTGGGCGAAAATCGGTTTGATAAACACGGAAGTCCAAGCCACGTTTTTCCGCTTCTTGCTCACTCAGCCCTACGGTGCCGATGGATGGCTGACTGAAAACAGCAGTAGGAATATTGTCATAATCAAAGTCTATTTCTTTGCCATCAAACCAATAGCCAATTAATGCCATCGCTTCTTTAATCGCCACTGGGGTCAATTGAATATTGTCTGTTACATCACCCAACGCAAACACACTAGACGCACTGGTGGTGAAGTTATTGTCCACTTTCACCGCACCATTTTTGCCTGTTTCTATGCCTGCTTTCTCCAATGAAAGCTTGTCCACATTTGGCACTCGGCCTGTTGCGTACAAGATCAAGCCAAACGTCTCAGAATGACCATCTTTAAAGTGAACAATGCGCTCGCCATCTGGTTTCGTGACATCAGCCAACTCGATCGCTTTAACATCGGTATTCAAGCGAACGTCAATGCCAGATTTACGGTATTCTTCTGAGGCAAACTCTCGAACGTCTTGGTCAAAACCACGCAATAATTGGTCGCCACGATACGCTAACGCAGTGTCCACACCTAAACCATTTAAAATGCCTGCAAATTCCACTGCGATGTAACCACCACCCACTACTAAGGCTTTCTTTGGTAGCTCATCTAGGAAAAACATTTCATTAGAGCTGACAACGAATTCGCTGCCATCAAATTCTGGAATAAAAGGCTTAGCCCCTACCGCGATCAAAATACGTTCTGCGGTGTATTGAACACCATTTACTTCTACTGTGTGTGCATCCACAAAAGAGGCAAAGCCTGAAATAATGTTCACACCAGCGTTATTCAGCATGTTTGAGTAAATGCCGTTTAAACGTTCAATTTCTTTGGTTTTATTGTCGCGCAATACCGACCAGTCAAAAGAGGCGCCTGTTGTGCTCCAACCAAACCCTGCTGCCTGCTCAAAGCCATGACCAAACTCAGAACCATAGACAAACAATTTTTTCGGCACACAACCGATATTGACACAAGTACCGCCCAGCGCACTGCCCTCAGCAACGGCCACTTTATAGCCTTTAGCAGCCGCAACACGACTAGCACGTACACCACCAGAGCCTGCGCCAATCACAAACAAATCGTACTGATAGGACATTATTATCTCCAACAAACTAACTATAGATGCCCCGCAGTGTACCAGCAGCACGAACTAAGTAAAAAGCCCTTCAGGTCTTAAGATGAGTAAAAACAATGAAACCACCACCATGAAGCACTTTATGCTCGATACACAACTGGGTATGATTGACGAAATTCGATTACCAAGGAATGACAGTGAAATTTGTCTCTTTTAACATCAATGGTTTACGTGCTCGCCCTCATCAAATTGAAGCGCTGGTTGAAAAACACGCTCCCGATGTCATCGGCCTGCAAGAAATCAAAGTACATGACGATGCCTTCCCTCATGAGATCCCAGAGTCAGTGGGTTATCACGCGTATTATTATGGGCAAAAATCCCATTACGGTGTCGCGATTTTCAGCAAACAAGCCGCCACCTCTATTGAATACGGCTTCCCAGGTGACGACGAAGACGCCCAGCGTCGTATGATCATAGCCACCTTTGATACACCACAAGGCCCTGTGAAAGTGCTGAATGGCTATTTTCCACAAGGTGAAAGCCGCGATCATGAAACAAAGTTCCCAGCCAAAAGAAAGTTTTACGCTGACCTAATGGCTTATTTAGACAATCACTCGCCAGAGGAAAAAATCATTGTCATGGGCGACATCAATATATCGCCCACAGATTTAGACATAGGTATTGGTGAAGCCAATGCGAAGCGTTGGTTACGATCCGGCAAGTGCAGTTTTTTACCCGAAGAACGCGAATGGTTTAAAACGCTTACGGACTGGGGATTTGATGACAGTTACCGCCTGCTGAATCCAACAAAAAATGACCGTTTCAGCTGGTTTGATTATCGCTCTAAAGGCTTTGCGGATGAGCCAAAACGCGGTCTGCGCATCGATGTTATTATGTCTTCTAAAGGGCTTACCCCTTACTTAGAAGCGTCCGATGTAGACTATGAATTAAGAGCATTAGAGAAACCGTCTGACCACGCTCCAATTTGGTCAACCTTTAATTTAGACAAGTAAACTCAAAGGGGTTACCGTTGATTGTTTTTTGAACAAATCAATCCGACGTGCGCCCCTTATGAGCAAGATCACGATCACCGAAGACTACCCCCAGATTTATCCACAGACTATGTGGATGAATTCACAAATTGAAATAAAATTGAACACGCCATCACACAATGAGAACAAGAGAAACCAATGCCAAAAAATGACCTTCCATTGGATGAAATGGCAAAACAGTCCGCTCAAGCGGCGGCGTTTTTAAAAGCCATTAGCAATGAAAACCGCCTGATGATCCTTTGCTACTTATTGGATGAAGAGCTGTCCGTTTCAGCACTGAACAATAAACTGCCTCTTAGCCAGTCCGCCCTGTCCCAGCATTTGGCGATACTGAGAAAAGATGGCTTAGTGGAAACGCGACGCGACTCCCAGACTATTTATTACCGGATCGGTGACCCAAAAGTCATTACCCTAATCCGTACCCTGCATGATTTGTTTTGCCCTTCTCTCAACTAAGCGCACTGGGATTAACCAGCCCGCACTTTAAGCCTGTCCTCGCTTGAAGGGCGACGCTCTTTGTGGGAAACGAAAGAACGCCTGTATTTTTTGAGCAAACCAAACAGGTTGCTCAAGCGGAATCATATGCCCACAGTGCTTAACAGAATGACAAGACACATTAGAATAATGCTGAAGCTGCTCACAAATATCATCGGGCAGCAGAACATCCTCTTCTCCGATGCAGAAACAACAGTCTATCGGCAGTGTACTGAGCGCAGGCCAAAGAGTCGGTCGTTCTAACGAGCTGCTCAACTGCTGAACTAACACACTTTCTCCCAAACTGGCGTCCATGCTTTGAATCAGCTCGATCAGAAAATCGCTTTTTTTATTACGCTCGCCCAGCATCGCAATCGCTTTCTTTTTAGGAATGCCGTGGTAACCCTGCTTCAGCACCCAGTTTAATGCCTGCTTACGCTGCGCTATTTCATTTTCCATTAACCCCATTGCCGCATTGGACACCACCATTAACTGCTTAATACGAGCGGGGTATTTCACCGCGAAAGCGCTCGCCAAATAGCCCCCCATGGAAAAACCCAATAGACAAATAGGCTCATCTGGTAATAACGCCGCTAAGGCGCTCACAATGCCATCAATAGAGTCTTCCATCGGCAGCGAAATAGGCTGCAGCTTGATGTCATTTAACAATGGCTGCGTCAGTTGCCATAAGCGCTCATCGCACATGGTGCCGGGTAAACAATAAACGTTTTTCAAAGAACCTCTCTTTTTTCTGTTCAAGGGTAGCTTTTCAAGGGGACGTCTCAGGTGTGTTGCGCACTCGTAAAAAACTGGCAAAACGAGGCACCCCTTTATTGGTGTGACCATGGTATTTGTAAGTGATGGTAGCGCCAATGCTCGGAGGATTTGCGCGCTCTGCATCCGAAAACCCAGAGCCAATTTTAAAGCGAATACCGGCTGGCGTCTCCACCAATAAGGCCCCCATTTGATTTGTGTATTTTCCTTTTCCTGGGCTGATTCCCACAACGGTTGCCTCATCGTCCATAAAAGGCTTCAACTTAAGCAAGTTGTCACTGCGCCCTCCTGAGAACATGGCGGATTTGCGATGCAGCATCAAACCTTCAGCACCACGGCGAACATATTGCTCTAGTCGCTCAGCCAGCTGTTGATTGTCTGCTAGGGTGAACTGCTCGACCGCAACCACAAAGGGCACGTTGAGCTGGGTGACAAGATGACGATACCGCCGACTGCGCTCCAAAAAGGTATGCTCGTAATCTGGCGCATCGAACACAAGGTATTGTAGCTGACGCCATTCGCTATCAATAGGCGACGCTTTCGACGTGACTGAGGCAATAAACTGAAAGTCACCACGCTTTGACCAGAGCTCACCATCCAACCAGACATTCGGTAATGCCTCTGTGAACCAGCTAGGTGCGTGAATACGCTTGCCAGTGCGGCTCAATAGCTCAGAGCCTGTCCATATACCGCGTACACCATCGTACTTTTCACTGATCAAAAAGTCTGCCACTGAACCGGTATCAAGATACCGTTTTGCCAATTGCACCGCTGGCGACGCCAGGCTAGCTTGAGAAAACAACAGCACAGTAAACACGACAACGAAGAATGCCTTAGATAGACACAAGTAGGACCGCTTATTAGGTTGAATCATCATCCACTCCTTGGATTCGAAATAATGGCTTTGGTGCGCTCCTCATCTCCCCAAACAATCCATTGTCTGAGGCCCTGTCCCTGACACTCTCAAGCGTCAAGGCACACCAACTGACGAAAAAAAACTCATACCCTGTTAAGAGTATGAGCTTTTAGTGTACGACAGAGTGAGTGATTTAACCTGTGATTATTTGCTTAGCTGAACGATCAATTTGTTCATGCGATTAACAAATGTTGCAGGATCTTCAAGCTGGCCACCTTCAGACAATGTGGCTTGTTCGAACAACAACCACGCCATGTCAGAGAAACGGTCTTCATCAGATTCAGAATCCATTTTCGCGACGATTGGGTGATCTGGGTTCACTTCTAAGCTCGGCTTAGAGTCTGGCAATTGCTGACCCGCTTGCTCAAGCAAACGACGCATTTGCAAGCCCATATCATGCTCACCAACCACAAGACACGCAGGAGAACTGGTTAGACGATCGGTGCTTTTAACATCCGCTACCTTGTCATCCAGCACTTTTTTCATGCGCTCTAGCAAAGGTTTAAGTTGCTCTGCTTTTTCTTCTTTCTCTTTCTTCGCTTCTTCACTTTCGTCTTCAGCGATATCCAGCTTACCTTTGGTCACATCTTGGAAAGATTTTCCGTCAAACTCTTGCAGAGAAGACATCATCCATTCATCGATGCGATCGCTCAACAACAGAACTTCATAACCTTTCTTACGAAGAATCTCTAGATGAGGGCTGTTTTTCGCCGTATTGTGGCTTTCAGCGTAGATGTAGTAAATCTTATCTTGGCCTTCCGCCATGCGCTCAATGTATTCAGCCAAAGAAACCGTTTGCTCAGGCGCATCGGTTTTCGTGGTACTAAAACGAATGAGAGCGGCAATCTTATCTTTGTTGCCCATGTCATCGGCAGGACCTTCTTTGATGACATTACCAAACTCGTTCCAGAATTTTTGGTATTCTTCTGGCTCATTTTTCGCCATTTTAGCCAGCATATCCAACACACGTTTAGTCAATGCTGAACGCATAGAGTCAACCGCGTGGTCGTTCTGTAGAATTTCACGCGATACGTTCAAAGACAAATCGTTAGAATCCACCACACCTTTTACAAAACGCATGTAAGGCGGTAGGAAGGCTTCGGCTTCATCCATGATGAAAACACGTTGCACGTAGAGTTTTAGACCACGCTGCATGTCGCGGTTCCAAAGGTCATACGGTGCTTTGGATGGAATGTACAATAAGCTTGTGTATTCCAACTTACCTTCGACTTTGTTATGTGACCATTTCAAAGGCGCTTGGTAGTCATGAGAAACGTGCTTGTAAAACTCTTCGTACTCTTCTTTGGTGACGTCGTTACGAGGACGAGTCCACAAAGCTTTTGCAGAGTTAACCGCTTCGAATTCTGGCGCTTTGGTTTCATCCAAAGGTTTTGGATTGCCCTCTTCATCCATTTCTGGATAAACCGGTTTTTCCATTTCCACAGGAATGGAAATGTGGTCTGAATATTTAGTCACCAAAGAGCGCAGACGGAAGTTATCCGCAAAGTCTTTCTCATCGGCTTTAAGATGCAAGGTAATGCGCGTACCGCGAGTCGCTTTCTCGATGGTTTCAATGGTGAACTCACCAGAACCATCAGACACCCAACGAACCGCTTCGTTTTCAGAAGCCCCTGCACGGCGAGTCTCAACCGTCACTTTATCGGCAACGATGAAAGCAGAGTAAAAACCAACACCGAACTGACCAATTAGTTGACTGTCTTTCTTCTGGTCGCCACTTAGTTGCTCCAGAAAAGAAGAAGTACCAGACTTAGCGATAGTACCTAAGTTCGTAATGGCTTCTTCACGGGACATGCCCACACCGTTATCATCAATAACCACTGTGTTCGTGTCTTTATCAAATTCAATGCGAACGCGTAGGTTTGGGTCTTCAGCGAGAAGGTCTGCGTTAGCGACAGACTCAAAGCGAAGCTTGTCTACTGCGTCGGACGCATTAGAAATCAGCTCTCTTAGAAAAATTTCTTTGTTGGAGTACAAAGAGTGGATCATCAAATGAAGTAGTTGTTTTACTTCTGTTTGGAATCCCAACGTTTCTTTTTGAGTATCAGTTGCCATGTTATAGCTTGCTCCTATTTGAATGAACCCTTAGACAAAGCCAAGGGTGTATTTCTTAATACTTGTGCCTTCTAGATAAAGCCTCTTGAACAGATTTCAAGAGGCGTATTTATAAAAAAGAAGAAGAAAACACAAAAAATTCAGATACATGAGCCAATTAACGAGCAAAAAGGAGGGCCATAAGAGGATTAGGTGTTTTTTCGTACTAACGTTAAACCATCGCCAATTGGAATCAATGACAGCTCAACGTCCTTATCTTGATGAATGGTTTTGTTCAACTCTCGAACCACGCAAGTGTCTTTGTCATCAAATGCGTCATCCGCCACATTTCCCCACCACAAGGTATTATCAATCAACAGACAACCTCCTGGTCGCAGCAATTGTTTCGCCAAATGATAGTAAGCGAGCAAATTCTTTTTATCGGCATCGATAAAGATAAAGTCAAAGGTGCCCGCTTCATCGAGCAATGCCTCAAGTACTGGTAACGCCTTATCACAATAGGTTGTGACGCGGTCTAGCACCCCCGCCTCGTCAAGATAGCGGGACGCGATGTCCAACCACATTTGTTTCTTTTCAATCGCAACCAAGGTGGCGTTGGTCGGCATCGCCGTCGCCATCGATAAGGTGCTGTAGCCAGTGAATACGCCAATTTCCAATAGTTTCTTCGGCGCTTGCAGCTTCACCAGCAAACTCAATAACTGCCCAACTTCAGGCGAAAGTTGCATTCTCGCCATATGATATTGCGCAGTTTCACGTCGTAAGGCTTTTAATATATCGCTCTCACGGACTGAGACATCGACTAAATATTGATACAACCTATCATCCACCTTAACGGTGCGATTGGTTGGATTATCATGATCAGGTAACGGTTTAGGAAAATTAGGAAGCATGAGACTTAATAACGAGCCCTCGACTCAATGTTTTAAAGGTTTTAGATCTAAACTCGCGACGGTACAACACAGCCACAACCGTAATGCTCGCCGCCATACAAAAATAAGGCCCTAGGAACCAAGCGCAAAATGCCATGGCAAAATAATACGCTCGCAAACCATAGTTGAATTGGTTGGCCGCCAAACTGCAAATTTGCGCCATGTGCATGGCATAAAGCTCTCGCTCACTGTCTTCGATGCCTCGTTCTGTGGCCAGAGGGGCACTGCCAACCAAGACGGAACAAAAATTGTATTGTCGAACCGACCAAGTAAAGGTGAAAAAGGCATAGGCAAAAATCAATACCAGCACAATGATTTTAAGCTCCCACTCTTGACGACTACTGGGCGACATCAAATAAAAATCGGATAACACCTCAAGCGCCTCGCTAGAATACTTAAAGCCTGCAAACAAACCCGCAATAATAAGCAATGAACTGGAGGCAAAAAACAAACTGCTTCGTTCTAGATTCGCCATAACGGACGCGTCGGCAATGCGGTTATCTCGTCTTAACAAACGTGACATCCACGCCAAACGAAATTGGTGCAATACGCTAACAAGGCAAGAACGTCGTTTGGAGTTATAAGTGGCATAAAAAGCATACCCACCCCAACAAAGAACAAAAACAAATAAGGTAGCAAGATCAAGAGGATCAAGAAGCGAAGAGACGGAGCGGCTTTCCATTTTGGAACTCTTTCAGCAGACGATTTAAAAGGAGGTCTTCATTAAATCACTTTTCGCCCTCTTTGTCCTAGTTACTGCGAGCAAAAATAGAAAAGATAAAAGCCAACTATTATTCTCGAAAAAACAAAAAAGTCTTGCATAGTCGCTAGATATACGTATTATGCACGCGTCAACACGACATGCGGATGTGGTGGAATTGGTAGACACGCTGGATTTAGGTTCCAGTGCTTCACGGCGTGAGAGTTCGAGTCTCTCCATCCGCACCATTTAATATCCTTCTAGCACTCCCCTATCGAATCCCTTAATTATTGTCTTTTGCCTGCATTACTTTGCTTCAAAATCGCTTATTTGCGTTATTTCCACTGTTTTATATTTTCCCCCGCTGAAAACAAAAAAAGTCGAGCCCATTGCTGAACTCGACGTATTTTATAAGGCTTTTCTTCACTCTCTTAATGGTGAGAAAAACATCTCAGCACAGTCATTTCAGCACAATCATTTCAGCACAGTCATTTCAGCTTCCAATTGACTTGCTTACCAGCAAAGAAAGGCACAATAGGGTCGCCATTTGGCAAAACAATGCTATCTGGAACTTGCCACGCCTGCTTCACAAGAGTGACTGTCTGCGTATTGCGAGGTAAGCCATAAAAATCGGCACCATACAGGCTAGCGAAACCTTCCAGCTTATCCAAAGCGTCTAATTCATCAAACACTTGCGTATAAAGCTCTAAAGCAGACCAGGCACTGTAACACCCAGCACAACCGCAATCCGACTCTTTGCGATGCTTAGCGTGCGGCGCAGAATCCGTGCCCAAGAAAAATTTAGGCGAACCAGACTTCACCACAGCACGCAATGCGTCTTGGTGAATGTTACGCTTCAACACTGGTAAACAGTAATTATGAGGACGCATACCGCCATCCAACATATCATTACGGTTCAACAATAAATGTTGCGGCGTAATAGTCGCAGCAACACCGTCACGCGCTGACAGCACAAAGTCCACCGCATCTTTTGTCGTAATGTGTTCAAACACGACTTTTAAGTTAGGCACTCGCTCAACGATTTTGACCATATGTTGATCGATAAACTCTTTCTCGCGATCAAAAATATCAATGTGCTTTTGCGTCACTTCACCGTGAATCAACAACAGCATGTCGTTATCGGCCAACGCCTCAAACACAGGGTACAATGACTCCAGTGAATTCACACCAGAATCCGAATTGGTTGTCGCGCCTGCAGGGTACATTTTAGCCGCCAGCACACCCGCCTTTTTCGCAGCCTGAATGTCTTCTACCGAGGTTTTATCGGTAAGATAAATGGTCATCACAGGGGTAAAAGTACTGCCCTCAGGTCGAGCCGCCAAAATACGCTCTTGGTAACTCAGCGCCAAGGCAGCCGTCGTAACCGGTGGCACCAGGTTTGGCATCACGACCGCACGCTCAAAACAACGCGCCGTTGCTGGTACGGTTTCCAATAGCATATCGTCATCACGAAAATGAAGATGCCAATCATCTGGCTTGATTATAGTAATTTCGTTCATCACAGGCCTTTTGGTCAAAAAAAGAAAGCAAGGGGATTCTAACAGAATCACAACACAGAGACAGCGCAAAGCGAGACGCAAGCCTATTTCAGGATACGACAAGCCATAAAAAAAGGCTGAGCAACTTAGCTGCTCAGCCTTTTTAATGTTTTTACGCTACAAAACAGGATTAACTGTCTTTGCGAGGTGCTCTTGGACGACGGTCACCACGATTATTATCGCGATTACTCGGACGACGACGATCACCAGAACCGTTACTGCTTGGACGACGGCGAGCCGGCGCTGCTGCAAGTTTGTTCAATGCATCTGCATCTTCAAGTTTGGCAATCTCAGAACGCTGACCGCAAATACGGGTTTTGTTCAATTTATCGATCGCTTCCGCTTTAAGATCTGTTGGCAAATCAACAGTCGCAAAGTTTTCGTAGATTTCGATATGACCAATGTAACGGCTTTCAATGTCCGCTTCATTCGCAATCGCGCCTACGATGTTACCTGGCTTAACACCATCGCTGTAACCAACTTGAACCACATAACGCGTCATCGCGGTATTTGGATCGTCTTTCAATGGCATAGCGTCTTTCGTAACTGGACGTTGCTTGCGTTCACGTGGCGCGCGATCTGGACGATCACCGCGATCTCCACGGTCTGGACGATCACCGCGATCAGAACGTTCGCGACGCTCTTGACGCACTTCCATCTCAGACAATAGCAAAGGCGTTTTGCCTTGTGCCATGTGAGCCAAAGCAGCGGCCATTTTCAAAGGATCAACTTCGTTCTCTTTTTGGTAGCCTTGAACAAGCTCCAAGAAGAAATCTAAGTTTTCATTATCCATTGTGTCTGTAATGCGCTGTTTGAAACGACTTACGCGCTGCTCATTAATATCAGAAGCAGTTGGCAAGTTCATTTTCTCGATCGGCTGACGAGTCGCACGCTCAATGGCTTGCAACATACGACGCTCACGATGAGCAACAAACAAGATCGCAGTACCAGAACGACCGGCACGACCAGTACGACCGATGCGGTGAACATAAGACTCTGTATCGTATGGAATGTCGTAGTTGACTACGTGACTAACACGCTCAACGTCCAAACCACGCGCTACAACGTCGGTTGCAACAAGAATGTCAATCTGACCTTTCTTAATGCGATCAACCGTACGCTCACGTAAATTCTGACTAATGTCACCGTTTAGGGCTTCACAAGCGTGACCACGAGCGGTTAGCTTTTCAGCCAATTCCACTGTCGCCGCTTTCGTACGAACAAAGATGATCATGCCATCGTGTTCGTTCATTTCAAGAATACGTGTCAAAGCGTCTAACTTATGTAGACCACTTACCTGCCAGTATTTTTGAGAAATAGTTGTCGCAGTCGATGTTTTCGTAACGATTTTGACTTCTTTAGGATTGTTCAAATGACGGTTAGCCACCTGACGAATCACAGAAGGCATAGTCGCGGAGAACAACGCAATTTGACGAGTTGGTGGTGTCTGTTCAAGAACCCACTCAACATCATCGATAAAGCCCATACGTAACATTTCATCGGCTTCATCAAGAACCAGCGCTTTAAGGCCATCTAGTTTCAATGTTTTACGACGAATATGGTCCATAACACGACCAGGAGTACCAACAACAACTTGAACGCCACGCTTTAGCTGACGAAGTTGAGTGTCGTATGACATGCCGCCGTAAATAGGCAGAACATGAAAATCTGGAAGGTGGCGAGCATAAGTTTGAAATGCTTCAGAAACCTGAATAGCAAGTTCACGAGTTGGAGCCAATACAAGTAGCTGTGTCGTTTTGTCTGTAACGTCTATGCGAGACAGTAGCGGTAGCGCGAACGCCGCCGTCTTACCAGTACCCGTCTGCGCTTGCCCCAGAAGGTCTCGGCCTTCTAGTAAATATGGAATACTTTGCGCTTGGATAGCTGAGGGTTGCTCATAACCGAGGTCGGCAACCGCTTTAAGAACAGGGGCAATTAAGCCCAACGAATCAAATGTAGGCTGAATTTCAGCGTCAGACATGTAAATGTGTACCTTTTTTTGGTGGGATCAAGGCCTGTAACAACTTACACGCCTTAACGAAATTACTCTGGAAATTCTCTGAGGAAAACCTGATCAGGTATTATATACGAACAAGAAAAATTTAGCCAGTGGACAATCCAAGCAAAATCAAGGCCAAGCAAAATTAAGGCACCCTCTTTATTCAGAAACAGCGTCGAAGGAAAGCCGCTTGGCACACCAACCCCAGATGTCTTGCGCGGCTTTTCTGTGCGCAGGCAAGCGCTTACGCACTAAAAAATAATGAGGTTCAATGGTTAACGACTGGGCCATTACTTGCACCAAACGCCCAGCCTCAAGATCTTGCGCCACAAAAGCACGACACGCTATTGCCACCCCTTGGCCTGCCAACGCGGCGTCCAGCGCCAGTGTTGTTTGATTAAACACCGCGCCAGGCAGTTTGCCCCGAGAATGCAAGAACGCAGGCCAATGCTGGTGCGAGTCATGCAAAAGCGGCAACCCTTGCACCTCTTTTGCAGTCAAAGGAAGCTCTGCGGTTTTCAATAAATGCGGACTGGCCACAGCAACCAGTTCTTGCTGAAACAAGCATTGCGCCTCAAGGTTGGCCGGAAATACCCCTTTTGTTAAACGCACCGCTATATCCACTTGGTCACGATCGAAATCGGCTAAAGACTCCGTGGCCACAGTACGTAGCTCCACATCAGGGAAAGCCGCATTTAATTCCGCTAGACGCGGAATCAAAAGCTTTGTCGCGAAACTTGGTGGCACACTGATGGTGACCGTGTCTGGGCTGGCCAACAGCTGCTCGGTTGCTTCACCCAACACATCAAACGCCCGAGTGATTTCAGCAAAATACACCGCCCCTGGCGACGTCAGAATCAAACCTCTGGGCAAACGCTGAAACAAGACAATCCCCAAATGCTCCTCTAACGCCCGCACTTGCTGGGCAACCGCACCTTGGGTCACACCCAATTCATCCGCTGCCGCTCGAAAATTTAGTTTCCTGCCCGCCGCTTCAAACGCTCGTAAGGCATTTAAAGAAGGCAATTTACGACGTGAATACAACATCCATCTACCCTGTAATTTTTCTACAGGCTAGCATGTTTATTTATCGCGCGAAAGAAAGCCGCTTTGCGGCTATAATTTAAACACAAGCAAACAAATTAATACTGAACGCACCCAACTAACTTACAAAATTAACCCTTAAAACAAAAAGCACAAACCAGCCCACATAAAGGAGCAACAAGGTGTTTCGAACCTATCTTGCATTGGTCGCCTTAGGCGTCATTTGGGGGTCTAACTTCATTTTTATGAAATGGGCAACCGATTTAATTTCCCCAACACAAACCGTCTTTTTGCGCGTATTTTTTGGCTTTGTTCCACTATTGCTGGTCGCCATCAAAGCGAAAGTCATTACCCGCCAACAACTCAAACACCTCCCCCACTTCGCCATCATGTCCGTACTAGCCACCACTTTTTACTACTATGGCTTTGTGGCAGGAACCGCTCGCCTTCCCACCAGCATCGCTGGCTTGCTGAGTGGCTCCATTCCTATTTTTACTTTTATATGCGCTTTTCTATTCCTACGCCAAGACCGTCCCACATGGCAAATGGGCGCTGGGGTATTGCTAGGATTCATTGGCATTGCCGTGAGCGCACGACCATGGGAAGGTGTCGCCGGTGCTGAATTGGCAGGAATCCTTTGGATGCTAGCAGGCACATTTAGCCTTGGGGTGTCTTTTGTTTATGCCCAGCGCTTTTTATCCCCGCTAAAAATTCCACCACTGGCTTTAGCCACATGGCAAACAGGTTTCGCCACCCTTACCTTGCTTGTGCTAACACCTTTCGATGGCATTAGCGCCATTGCCAACGACCAACGCGCTCTACTTGGCGCCATTCTAGGCTTAGGCATATTTGGCACAGGCGGCGCCTTCTTCATCTACTACTTTGTTATTGAAAAACTCGGTCCAGTGCGAGCTGCAGGCGCTACTTATATCGCGCCTGTCGTGGCGGTTTTAATCGGTGCAATCGTAGGCGAAGACATTACAGGCACTGTGATTTTAGCCCTTTGTATGATCCTAGGTGGCGTCGTCCTAATACAGACAGGCAAACGCAAAATCCCCCTTGCAGCACATTCAAAACAGCAAACAACAGACGCGTCAGCACAGATCAAATAAACCTCTTATCAAGCAACAAGCTGTGTCGCTAGCAGCAGACGCCACAAGGCTAGCGACATTGCCACTTCAATAGCCAAACAAAATCCTGATGCGCCTCAGTGGACTCACACAAAATACCTTCTCAAGTGACCCTTCCGCACTACCCAAAACACGTTTTACAGCACCAATAATCAATAGTTTTTCTACTGGATAGCGCGCATATTTATCGCGCGAACTATCTTCTACTATTAGACATACTATTCCTTCACCCGCATGAAGGAGCACACCATGAATCCACAAGCAGTAAACACTCAACAAAAAGTAGCCCTAATCACCGCCGGCGGCTCTGGCATGGGCGCTGCCGCCGCCCGTAAGCTCGCAGAAGATGGCTACCATGTTGCGATCCTGTCCTCTTCCGGTAAAGGCGAAGCCCTTGCCAAAGAACTCGGCGGCATAGGTGTTACCGGTTCAAACCAATCCATCGACGATGTACAAAAGCTGGTTGATCTAGCCATGGAGAAATGGGGACGCATTGACGCCCTAGTGAATTCCGCCGGTCACGGACCGCGCGCACCCATTCTCGACATATCCGATGAAGACTGGCATTTAGGAATGGAAGTGTATTTTCTGAGTGCGGTACGCACTATTAGACTGGTCGCGCCTATTATGGCGGCGCAAGGCGGTGGCAGCATAGTGAACATATCAACCACGTGGGCCTTTGAGCCTACTGAGGTTTTTCCAACTTCGACCGTTTTTCGCGCAGGGCTGGCCAGCTTCACCAAAATTTTTGCCGATCGTTATGCAAAGCAAAACGTTCGCATGAACAACGTATTACCCGGATGGATTGATAGCCTCCCCGCTACGGATGAACGAAGAGAGAGCGTGCCCATGGGACGCTATGGTAAAGCCGAAGAAATCGCAGCCACCATTGCTTTTTTACTGTCAGATGGTGCCGGTTATATAACAGGACAAAACTTACGGGTCGATGGCGGCGTAACGCATTCCATTTAAATGCACGAATCAAAGCAAACAAATCTATGGGGCAATGGGCAGCAACTTATCACAACAAGGGGCGCAATATTAAGGAGGCATCAGCTGATATCGGCTGATGCCTCAATCAATGTTGTAGGCGCTTAATACCATAAAAAAATCAATCCATTGAAATTGCATGCATTAATGACTTACAAGGTCTCTAAATATGCTTTTAACACATCAACACTCATCAGTTGCTTTTTCCCTGTTCGCCGCTCTCTATACTCCAAAAAACCTTGATTAAGGTTCTCTTCGCCAATCACAATAATATGAGGGATACCGATCAGCTCCATATCCTTCAGCATCACACCAAAACGCACCCCTCTATCATCAAGCAAAACATCCATACCCTTAGAAACAAGCTCTGTGTACAAGCTTTCTGCCACATCTAATAATCGACTGGATTTGTGCCCATTCACAGGCACGATGGCCACTTGAAATGGAGCAAGCGCATCTGGCCAGATAATCCCCAAATCATCATTATTTTGCTCTATTACTGCGGCAACAACACGAGAACAACCAATCCCATAGCTCCCCATTTCCATGGCCTGCTGCCTACCATAGACATCAAGGACAGTTGCCCCCATAGATTCTGAATACTGGCTACCTAATTGAAAAATATGGCCGACTTCAATACCGCGCTTAAGAAATAACTTTCCTTGCCCACAAGGGCTGGGATCACCTTCAACCACATTACGCAGATCAGCCACCTTGGTTGCATCTACATCAGTCCCCCAGTTTATTCCACAGAAGTAGTTACCTTCAGCATTAGCACCTGCGATGAAATCGCCCAACACAGCTGCAGAGCGATCAACAATCAATGGAACACCAAGCCCAACCGGACCGAGCGCCCCCTTGCCCCCAGTCATATATTCGCAAGCTTCCCTATCCGTAAGCACATGGAGTGGATAAGCCACATCACAAAGCGCCGCCACCTTAGTTTCATTTAGCTCATGATCCCCTCGAACAACCAGAGCAATAACACCCTCCTGCATTTTATCGGACGCTTTTACCAAGTATGTTTTGACTGTTTTTTCAATGGGAATACCATATTGCTCAGCAAATTGCGCGACTGTTCTAACCTCTGGCGCTTCAATAAGCGTCATTTTTTTCTCGGCAATAACCTGCCTCTTAAATGGCGATAAAGCCTCAGCGTTTTCTATGTTCGCGGCAAAATTGGAGTCAGTAGAAAATGCAATTAGATCCTCACCTGTCTCAGCCAGCACATGAAACTCATGGGATGTCGCACCCCCAATAGCCCCACTATCAGCGGACACAACACGAAAATCCAACTCCATACGGGTGAAAATATTACAGTATGCCTGATGCATTTTCGCGTAGGTTTCTACCAAGCTTTCTTTATCTAAATGAAATGAGTATGCATCTTTCATAGTGAATTCTCGTGATCGCATAACACCAAAACGAGGCCGCATCTCGTCTCGAAACTTGGTTTGAATTTGAAACACATTGAGAGGCAGTTGCTTATAGGATTTCAATTCATTACGAGCAATGTCCGTAATAACCTCTTCATGAGTTGGACCCAGCACAAAAGAGCGGTTTTGACGGTCTTTTATACGCAGCAATTCAGGGCCAAACTTAGCCCACCGCCACTCTCCTTCCACAACCCAGAAGGTTGAACTATCGGCATTAGCATTTCTATCGCCCCGGCATTATTCATTTCCTGACGAACAATACCTTCCACCTTGCGCAACACCCGCAGCCCTGTTGGCAACTAGGTGTATAGCCCTGATGCTAATTGGCGGATCATTCCTGCTCGCAACATCAATTTCTGGCTAGTTGTCTCTACATCTTTAGGCGCTTCTTTCAAGGTAGATAGAAGGTAATTACTAGTACGCATAGTGAGTTCCGCTTGTCATTTATAAAATAAGTGATGGCTTAAAATGCCCGATTTATCTTGCTGCCACTCAAGCCGAAGGTAAATTAAATACAAAGAAACAAGATTTAACCTAGCTATACAGAGAAGATCACAACAAATAAAAACACTTGCACGATAGCGCTTATGTGTATACATTGCGATTCTTGTTTTAACAACCCTTAGAGAAGAACTATGAATACTGAAAAATTAATGATCGCATTGGATGAGTTCATCCACGTTGGCGGCGGACTAACTATTGTGATTGCCGTGGTTTCCATCATTACAGGACTAATGCGCGAGTACCTTCCGCAAGAAAAGCTCCAAAAGAAACTCACCAAACACGAGAAATGGGGGTCATTGCTAGGGGCTAGTTTTGGCATGCTCACCCCATTTTGTAGTGCCTCTGTCGTACCAGTCACCATGGGAATGGCGTCAATGGGAGTGTCACTTGGGACAGTATTAAGCTTCTTGGTGTCCGCCCCTTTATGTAACTTCATCGTACTGGCGATGGTCTATGCCGCCTTTGGCTTTAAGGTCGCTGCTGTTTATCTCGCGGTTACCTTTAGTGCCGCCGTCATTGGCGGCTGGTTAATATCTAAATCTCCTTGGAAGAATGAAATAAAGCGCGGTGATGAATTAATAAATACAAAAGCACCTTCTAGCTGCCACTCTGCGAGCAGTAATACCGCCAACATGTCTCATTGCGAAATGCAGCAAGCGTCAAATTCCTGCGATCTAGAGTTGGGAGAAATGAATAATGGCTCTGCCTCAATCTCCATGGCACCATCAACATCAACAAAAATGAATAACGCGCTAAGCTTTGCACTGGCTCTGTTCAAGAGAATAATCCCTTACGTCCTGTTGGGCGCATTAATCAGCGGTTTATCTGCGGCATACCTACCTGGCGAGCTTGTAGAAAAATACGTTGGAGGTGGCGATATGTCGTCCATCCTCATCGCAGCCGTCATCGGGATCCCGCTTTATCTTCGCATCGAGATGGCCATACCGCTGTTGAATGTTCTGATTTTAAAAGGAATGGGATTAGGGCCTGCGATTGCACTAATTATCGGCGGCACAGGCGCCAGCTTGCCTGAAATAGCGTTGGTTTCGGCCGTTCTGAAGCGAAAAGCCGTCGTCGCATTTGTGTCCATCATACTTATAGCAGCGATCATTGGCGGCCCCCTCTTCCAATACGTCATTTAACTGGAATGCGCCATTCAACCGAATGGCGCGCACCCAGCTGGCTTCCCTCAATAACAAGGAGATAAATCGTGAAAGAAACGTATATTAATGCCTTAAAAGCACTGTCTCATCCGAACAGATTGCAACTGTTCTGGATTGTATTAAACGCAGGTAGAAAAATTAGCATAACTGAGGCGACAGATAGGATGAACGCTCCGCAAGAAGAAGTGACTAATGACTTAGAAACATTACATAAAGCGGGGTTAGTGATCTTGGAGAAGGAAATCAATTGCCTTTATTACAGAGCGAAAGAACAAGTAGAATACCAATATCAAGCTCTTGAAAATTCGATTCGATTCTTACCTGACTCATTTTTCAATCCAGACAAAGAACAGACATCATTACCTTCAGATACGCTTGATAACAATGAGAATGGCATAAAATGGCAGTATCATTACTAATGAGTACGCTGGTCGTTTTTAGGCCGTAAGAATAAATGGCTTTACCAAGATAAACAGAAGCACAATGACTGCAGCCTTATACAACAAAGCACGATATAATCTTCAAAAGCCCTGTGCTCACTGCATACAGAATTCTCCCAAGCAGCACACACATAACGACTTTAATCAATTCATTCTAAAAGGCTAATAATGGACGAGAAGTACATCGATGCACTAAAAGCGCTATCAGACCCGAAACGACTACGTCTTTTCTGGCTTCTGCTTCATATTGATCAAAGAATCAACGTTGCTGAAGCAATGGATGTCATTGGTGACACGCAATATAACGTGTCGCGCAATCTAAAACTGCTCCATAAGGCAGGTCTGCTTACCCCCGAGAAACAAGGAAAATGGGTGTACTACACCCTCAGAAAACAAACAGCCCCACACTGCAAAGCGCTTGTCGATTCCGTTAAATTTTTACCGAAAGAGAATTTTGCAGAAGAGACAAAACGTTGCTTATTACGCTTTTCAATGCGCGTTGGTGGCGAATGTGTCATCGGCTCTAACAGTGAAGAATGGCTAGCGCTCATAAACCAAGAGAAAGCCAATTAAGCACGCCAAATACCGGCATGGTGCAACTTTACGAGATGATCTCTTCTTGTATTGAACAACCATCCCCCAACACCCCATGCCGTTATGCTTACAACATTGACTAAAGTCGACTGTTCAATTGACTGATGGCTTCAAGCACTTGTCGAGCGCCTAAGTGAATATCATTCATCACCGCACCAGCCTCTTCAGATAACTCATTGGCTACTTGGACCTTAGCCATGCTTTCTTCAATCAGCTTCACGGCATTTTGAGTCAGCAACTTATTGTCTTCTACGACTTTAATAATATCTCCAGTCGCCACCGTTGTTCTGGACGCTAACTGACGCACTTCATCCGCTACCACAGCAAAGCCTCGACCCTGCTCACCCGCTCTAGCCGCTTCGATCGCTGCGTTTAATGCCAATAAGTTTGTTTGGTCAGCGATGCCTCGGACATTACCAACCAACTCAGCCACTTTCAGCGATTGCTCACTCAATTCTGTGATGCCAACGGTTGCTTTAGCCATTTGCTCCGATAACTGGCCCATTGTCGCCGTCGTTGTTTGAATGACTTCAATGCCTCTTTTGGCAGCCGTGTCTGTCTTTAGCGATGTGTCGTAAGCGAATTTTGACGTTTCAACCGTGGCTAATTCTCGATTCATTTGCTCGGTGATATTAGTGGCAAATTTGATGACTTTATAAAGTTCACCGGTGTCATCGAAGACAGGGTTGTACGATGCTTCTAACCAAATATCAGAACCATCACGACGAACTCGTTTGAAACGTTCCGAAACGTAGACTCCAGACCTTAATGTGTCCCAGAATTCCCTGTATGCCGCTGAATTAGCCTCTTCATCCGAGCAAAAGATTCGGTGATGCTTGCCGATTATCTGGCTTTTAGAGTACCCCATGGCATGAAGGAAGTTATCATTGGCGTTTAAAATCATCCCGTCGAGACTGAACTCTATAACCGCATTGGAGCGGTTAAGCGCCGTAATCATGTCCTCGGTTTCTCGTGATTTTGTGATCGTACGAGTTAGCTCAGAAGAAAACACATCGAACCCAATAGCGCCATTTGGTCTAGGCGACATTTGGATAATTGATCGGTACCAGTTTTCTGTTCCAGCTTTATTCACGAGCTGAACAGCGCCATGCCAATGTACCTTAGCATTAAGGTTTTCGAACATCTGGCGGCAGTGGTCTTTGTTGAGCGATTTCTCAGCCACTAAATCCTTAAGGCGCATGCCGATTAACTCATGCTTAGTAAAACCAATCGATTCAACAAAAAGCTCATTAACATCAACAATAACCCCTTGCTGATCAAGAGCGTAAAATAACATTTCTTGCTTTAAACTGTTTTCAGTTTGCTCAAGAATATCGATATATTCATGTAATTGCGCTACGTCGTGTAGATACTTCTTTTTACTAACAAGCATAAAGCTAGATGTCTCATCAAGTTATAGTGGAATCTAATGATTATAAGTAAGCCAGGTATTATAAACATTACTCAGCGTACCTGAGGTTTTAAGGCCAACACAATTAAAGACAAGAACCATGCCGGTACACAAAGGCTTATTTGATATTTAATGGTATCAAGTATTGGTAGGCGACACACCACCAAATACTTGACGTCTTTAACGGCAGGCGGGTATTGACGTAATTTCCCGTCAAATTAATAGCCACATTGATAGTAAACAAGCTAAGACTTATCTTCGTAACAAGAGACAAAAAAGGAAAACTCGATGCTCAGGCAAGCGTCAAACTCTAGACCACTTTCACACATGATGGTTGAGTGGTTCTTTCTACTCGCGAATTTGTAGATATTTTTGCTTGGACTTGGCTTACGAAGATAGCGATTGCACACATACCCCTTCTATAAGCTGTAACGGAATAACAACTTAAAATAGACTAGGACAGCTTATGACGATTTTTTGGACAGTTTATGATTTGAATTTATAAATTTTCGAGGGATTTTACAGAATGGAGATTAAGGTGGCATCTCTACCAGCCGCACCTCGGCACACAAGTCCACCGCTGTGGCTGCTTCCTTCCGGACCTGACCAGGTTAACGGTTTATCGTTGCGAGGGGACCAGCAGAGACACCATAAAGGAGGCCTGTTGACCTTGGGGCAGAATTATACGCAGCCATGATGAAATATCAACAAGTTTTGCTACGTTTTTCAAATGCTTAGCAAAAAAAACATTTCCCCCCTCAAATCGAACAGTTTATGCACACTCCCCTTACCCTTTCGTTGTTTTTTAGATTAGTACCAGTTTCGCTATTTACGGTAAGATAGCGCCATCATTTTTAGAGGAGTGGCTACTTGAAGCTATTTGTTAAAAACCTTACGCACGTGGATTTATCCTACTTTGATGCTGAGCGCGGTTTATTAGGCGAAAGCTGGCAAACAGACATAGTGCTGACCGGCAAGCTTAACGACGAGAGCATGATCTGCGACTTCAGTCTTGTCAAAAAACACATTAAGAAATGGCTAGATGATCACATCGATCATATGCTCGCGATCCCGGCTGAGCACCCGAGCACCACATTCACCACCTTAGACAAGGATCGCGTCTCTTTTCAGTTTGATCATGCGGATGGTCGTCGCTTCCTATGCCAAGCACCAAGCCAAGCTATTTGCCGCTTGCCGATGAGCACCATCACCCCAGAAGCGGCAGCGGCCTGGGTAGAGTCGCAAATATTGAACTTGCTACCAGCGGAACTAGAAGCCGTTCGCGTACGCTTTTCACCTGAAAACATCGATGGCGCCGAGTACCAATATAGCCACGGTTTAAAAAAGCATGCCGGTAATTGCCAACGCATCGCCCATGGCCATCGCTCAACCATCGAAATTTATGAAGACGGTGAACGCAGTTTAGAACGAGAAAAAGAATGGGCCAAACGCTGGGAAGACAGCTATTTAGGCACAGAAGAAGACCTGCTTGAATTGATCGACGAAGACGAGCACCACTATCACAGGTTTGGCTATGAAAGTGCCCAAGGCCAGTTTGAACTGCTCATCGACAGCGAGCAAGTCTACATGCTGAACAGCGACACCACGGTAGAGTCTCTTTCAGCGCACATTGCCGACACTCTTGCCGAAGAAAACCCTGGTTCACACTTTGAGGTTCATGCCTTTGAAGGCGTCGGCAAAGGCGCCATTTCAGAAAAACGAATAGATGCACAATAAAGACAAGCAAAACAGGAAACAAAGCATGAGTTTAAAAGCGTTTGAAACCATGAAGAAAGGCGAGACGCTAGCACTGGATGAGGTGCTCGCTAATCTTAAAACAGACGATGCCGGATTAATTGCCTGCATCGCACAACAGCACGATACAGGCGAAGTATTAATGCTGGCTTACATGAATGAAAAATCCATTCGTGAAACACTGGAAACAAGCCAAGTTTGCTATTGGTCTCGCTCCCGCCAAACCTATTGGCGCAAAGGAGAAAGCTCTGGCCATCGACAATCTTTAGTGTCCATGTCTTTTGATTGCGATGGGGATTGCATTTTATTGCAAGTGGATCAAAAAGGCCCTGCCTGCCACACCAATCGACGCGACTGCTTCTTCTTTCGTGTTGAGGGTGACAAGGTTGTCATCCATAGCGCACCACAATAACGCAAAACCCACAACAAACCTGCACAACAAAGAGACACAGGAAGCCGTTTCCTATCCGTGTCTCTTTTTTTATTTGCCTCAAATTCGCCCTCATTCAGTTCAAAAAACAAACAAGCCCCACACCATAACTTCCCTCTCCCGAATTTATGATAGTCAGAGATTTTATCCTTTATTTTCCGATATATAGCGAATACTTCATGAAAACGAACAAGTAGATAGACAAACAATTTACACACGTATTAAGCTAGAACAAAAGATATCCGATACTCGGTATCTATTGGCATATGTTTTGCTCAAAATAATAAAGTCACCTCTCACATAATGACAACTAGGTTAATGCATGCTGAATTTTTCTGTCCGCACCAAAATACTCTCTCTTATTGCGTTGTTTTCGATCGTCATCATTGGCGTCAGTGTGAACTCCGCCATTTCCAGTAAAAAAGTTTTTTCCGAATTACAAACATTGTCTAACCAGAACATAGACCTAATGAGCAATTTAGAAAAAAGCCGTCAGCTCTTGCTGCAGCAATCCGTTGAGTTCGAGCGTGGTTTTTTTCAGGTCTCCATTGCCAAATCCATCATTGGTTATGGCACCGAGCAAATCAAAGAATCCGAGAAAAAATTCAAAAAATACACAAACGAACTGGTCAGTAGCATTGAAAATGCCAAACGTATTTTGACCACCATGCCAGCCAATGAAGAGCGCACTGTCTTACTAACGCAAATTGACGCCCTTGAAGAGCAACAAGCCATCTTCTTAAAAGCGAGCACATCCACTTACCAATGGTGGACCAAGCTGAAAACCATGCAGGCGAACAAATCACGCCGCAGCGCCGACGCCAGTTTAAAAGCCATCAATGCACAGATGGAAGAGATACTGACTGCACTCCACGACTACAACGACAAAACCACCCAGCAGCAAGAACAAAGCATGGACCAAAGCACCTACGCCAGTGGCATTATTGCCGCCGTGCTGATTGTTGTTGGCCTGGTGATCAGTCTGATTATTGTTAATGGCATTTGTGTGCCACTGCGCAAAGCGGTTCGTCGTGCGGAAGAAATCGCCTCAGGTGAACTCATCTTGAAAGAGTCTCGCTCTACCCGTAAAGATGAAATTGGCATGTTAGAAACCGCCATGGATAAGCTAGTCGCTCAACTGCGCGGTATTATCAATGAGGTGGCACAATCGAGTAGCATGCTGACCAGCTCCGCCAACGCATTAAACAAGATCACCGATGAATCATCCGAGATGGTCGAGCGCCAGCAACAAGAGACCTCGCAAATATCGCAAGCGGTGCAAGAAATTCAAGCCACTGCCGTGCATGTTTCTGAATCCACCAGCGATGCCAGTAAAGCCGCCCACGATGCAGAAATAGCCGCCAATGAAGGCGCCAAAATTGTTGCCAATACGATTGGCAGCATTCAAGAATTAGCCGAAGAGATTTCCAGCTCTGCCAATATCATCAACGAACTGGAAGCCAACACAAACGAAATCAGTAATATACTCAATGTCATTCTTGGCATTGCTGAACAAACGAATCTATTGGCACTTAACGCGGCCATCGAAGCCGCCAGAGCCGGTGAGCAAGGTCGAGGGTTTGCCGTCGTTGCGGACGAAGTGCGACACTTGGCGCTTAATACGCAAAATGCCACCCAACAAATCGAGAAGATGATAGCCTTACTCAACTCAGGTACTGCTTCGGCGGTGAAAGCCATGACATCGAGCCATAAGCGCTCAACTGAAGCGGTAAGCCAAGTAAAACATGAAGAATCGTCTCTTGAGAACATCAACCTGTCTGTGTCGAAGATTCGTGATATGAACGATCGAATCTCTAGCACAGCAGAAGAACAAGCCAGCGTTACATCAGAAGTGAGCCGTAATGTCACCAACATTACAGAAATCGCGTCGAAAACCACGGACTCAATTCACGCCATCAGTGAATCCGCAGATCAACTGGCTAATCTGGCGTCGCAACTGTCTGCAAAAATTAGTTATTTCAAGGTGTAAAATACCCCTTGATCGTTTTAAAAAAGGGAGGATTATCTCCCTTTTTCGTTAGGAGAAAACCATGTGTCGTTGGATGGCTTATCAAGGTGATGCTGTTTACCTTGAGTCATTGTTATTTGAACAAGAACACTCCCTTATCCATCAAAGCCTAAGTGCGAAAAAGTCTGAAGTGACAGTCAACGCCGACGGTTTTGGCCTAGGCTGGTACGATGAACGAGAAGAGCCGGGCTTTTATCATGAAATACTGCCTGCTTGGAGCGATTGCAATTTAAAAAGCCTCGCCCGACACATTAAAAGTGGGCTGTTTTTCGCCCATGTGCGAGCGTCAACAGGCACCGCCACCAATCGATCTAACTGCCACCCTTTTAGCTATAAAAACTGGCTTTTTATGCACAACGGCCAAATTGGCGATTATGAAGACTTACGCTGGCAGCTTGATCGTTTGATCCCAGAATACCTGTACAGTGAGCGACGTGGCGCCACGGACTCAGAAGTGATTTTTTTACTGCTGATTGCAAATGGTCTAGAAGAGAATCCTGAAAAAGCCATTGCCGCAACCATCTCCCAAATTCTCAACTTAATGGAGCAAAAGAAGATCACTGAGCCTTTTCGTTTTACCGCCATCTTGTCCAATGGCAGCGAAATGATTGCCATACGCTTTTCGAGCGATGATCACGCACCGAGTTTATATTGCAAAGAGTTTGAGAAGCACATTGTGATTGGGTCAGAACCCCTAGATCTATCAAGCGATGGCTGGGCCTTGATTCCACAGGGTCATATGGCACGCATCAAAAACAACAGATACCAGGTTAAACCCCTGCCAAATCTGATGAAGATGACCGCCTAGCGGCCATCTTCCTTGCGTTTTGTCGTTACGCTTCTTTTTCACGGTAGGCGTAAGTCGCATCAAAGCGCGACTGTATCCAATCACCGCTTAAAATTGGCTCATATTTCGCCGGCTTATTGTCCGACTGACAAGACTCAACACAGACAACATTGGTTTCGTAATCCGGTTCAACAAAAAATGGGAAGGAGTAACGATGAACCCCTTCTACTGGAGACACCACACGGTGCGCGGTTGATACGTACTCGTCATTTGTCCAGCGTTGCATCAAGTCACCAATGTTCACGACCAAGGCGTTTTCAATCGGGGTAGCATCGACCCACTCACCTTGACGGTTTTTCACCTGCAAGCCACCAATTTGGTCTTGCAGCAACAAGGTTACACAGCCGTAATCGGTATGGGCACCAGCGCCATTATCATGGTCGTTCTGTGGACGAGGTGGGTAGTGAATCATTCGCAGCACAGTGACATGGTCGGTGAAACAGCGCGTGAAAAAATCGTCTTCAAGAGACAAGGCTTGCGCCATACTGGTCAGCACCACCTTCGCCACGTCAAACGCCGCCACATAATAATCCTGCAACACTTCTACAGCGGCCGGGTCAGTAGGGTTTTGGTTTGGGCCATACATTTTTGGGTATTTGGCCACCAGCGGATGATCGATCGGCAGATCCAGCGCCATATCAAACGTTTCTTTCCAATCTGCATGGGAGACTTCATCTAGCTGCTCCTCACCAATGCAGCCATAGCCACGATGATTTGGGCTTTGCTTGATATCAATGGCACGCTTTACGTCTTCTGGCTGAGCAAAATACGTCTTCGCTGTCGCCATCAGTTTATTAAATAAGTCACTCGAAATGCCGGTGTTTACCAGATAAAAAAAGCCGATTTCTCGGCATGCTTTATCAAGCGCCCTCACCTCTTCCAAACGTGTCGAATCATTTGTGTGCGTGAGCTTTTCCAAATCAATTAACGGGATAGACACTCTTGGACCCTCCAATTTCACTATTATTATGTTTCGTTCTACATCGTCTTACTCTGTAGAACGTCTAAGCTCTTGACGACAACTTAACCAACTGGGTGTGCTGAGGATTAAATCGCTTTAGTCCTTCTTCACCAAAATCGACAAAAATCATGCGCTTTCCATCGGCTTCTTGACGCACCACCACCCCTTGACCAAATTGGTCATGACGTACTTTATCGCCGGATTTTAAGCCCTTGTTGTTATCACTTATTTGATGGCGAAACACCAGATTCGGAGAAGGGTCCACACGATTCAAATAACGCTGAAACAAGATCCCCTTTTCCGTATCTATGGGGTCTTCACTGCTTTTTTCGTGCCAAAGTTGAGTGATTTTACTAACCGCATAAGGCTGAGCCTCAAACACAAACCGTGACAGCGCCAAATGCTTTAATGCCGCCCTCGGAATATCGCCACGCTTCATTTTTTTACTTTCCTCTGGTGTGGGGGTTTCCAACAGCACCAGCTTTTGTTTCGCACGAGTAATCGCCACATAAAACAGCCGACGCTCTGAAGCCATCTGACTCGCGGCTTTGTTATCAATCGCACTCAGGTCTTCGTCATAATAAGGGAAACGGCCTTCTTGCAAGCCAGACAACAACACCAGATTAAATTCCAACCCCTTGGATTTATGAATGGTCATCAAATGAATGCCACGTTCATCATCGGCTTGCTTTTCATTCAAGGTCGCCAGTTGCGTCAAAACGCTTTCGGCATCGCCGCCCACACCGCGTACATAGGCCATAAAAGCATCACAGGTGGCGATTTTCTCTTGGGTTTGAATGTCTTTGTTACTGGTGCTTTCGAAATAGCGATAAATGCCCAGTTTTTCGAGCGTGTGCGCCAAACCTTGTGCCGGGTCCGAGCGATAAATACTCAAACTTCTTAGCCAATCGGCTCGTTCATAAAGTTTTTTGGCTCGCCACCCTTCTGCTTGGTCGGCCATGGTTTCAATAATTTGCGGCAACAAATGAGGCGACTGCCTCGCTTGCTGAATCAAGGTATTACGCTGGGCCACCGAACCACCCAAGCTAGGCACGGTCAGCAGAAAATCAACATCATCACGACGAAAGAAGAGATCTGGCTTCTCCAAAGCACCGGCAATCACCGCTAAATACGCCATCAGCATGCGTATTTGTCGGTTTTCCAACAAGGGTGAATCACCATGCAATTGATACGGCACCCCCTTGTGCATCAGCGCCAATTGCACCGGCACCATGTCACTGTACAAACGCACCAACACCGCCGACTCATTTAACGCACGGCCGGATTCTACCCAGGCTTTTAATTCGCCCAACAAGGCCTTACCGGTTTTTGGGGCGCGCGCAAAAGACACTTGAGTGCTTTTGCCTTCGCCAATCACCAAGGCGTCTGGGTCATTTTCACTGATCACACTCGACGCCATCAGGCCGATTGCATGACCAAAACGAAAACTCGTGCTTAATGGGTAGGTCTCGACCGCTTGGAAATCACGATCAAACTGACTCGCCATAATTTCAGGACTGGCCCCACGCCATTCGTAAATACACTGCTGTACATCACCCACAATCATCCACTGACACGGCGCTGGGTAGAGTATTTTCAGCAATTCATACTGACAAGGGTTGATGTCTTGAAACTCGTCGATCAATAAATAACGAAAATCCGGCACAAAACCGTGCACTTGGTGACGCTCTGCCTCATTAAGGTCCAATAACAAATCGTATGGATCGGCCAACAAATCAGCAAAAAAACGAACGTTATTGCGCTTGCGCAGGTCTTCAAGCTCCTCATAGAGCGCCGGAAAAAACTGACGTTCTTTCGACCAGCCGAGGGCGTCAAAAACCTCCCTCGCCGAGGTCGCGGAGGCCTTTACTTGATCAATAAACAACAAGACATCTTCGAGCCAATCTTTTTCGTCTTGCAGGGTGATTTTTTCCCCTTTGCGCACCAAGCGATTTAACGCCTCACGCAACATTTTCACTAGGCTAAAATCGTCCGTCAGAAGTTTGGCGTTGGGCAGCCAACCCTGTTGCTCTAAACGGCGGCAAAGCTTTAAACCAAAGCCATGAAACGTCATCACACTGGGCGAACGCCCTTGTCCGCAGTTTTTTAAATGCTGACTCAAACGCTCACTAAACTCTTCTTGGGCGCTCTTGTTAAACATAAAAACGCCGATTTCAGACGCCGCTACACCCTGCTCAAGCAAAAATTCAATACGCGAAATCAAGGTGGTCGTTTTGCCTGCCCCAGCCACCGCGATGACTTTTGCAGGTGAGTGGATATTGTGTTGCACAACAGCACGCTGCTCAGACGTCAATTGACGTGGCGCCGCTTGCTGATCTATCAAAATCTCATCAATCAAAATAATGTAGCCTAGTCTTCAAATAAATTCCCGATCTCTCGAAAAGCCAGATGTTCACGGCCGGCAATTTTCGCGATCGATTCACCACGGACCACCAAACGGCGCTGCACGCGAGCAAAAAACACCCCATTCGCTCGCGCCACCAACGGGTAACGAGACGCATCAACATCGTCGTCCATTAAGTCCACCACCTCACCAATGACTTCACCTGCTTCCACCGACTCACCAATATTTTTGCGGTAACAAACAATGCCAGCACAGGGGGCTTTTACCAAATCCATTGCATCCAATGGGTAATACACTACCTTGCTGTCATCAATCTCAGGGGTGTCTCCTGCGATCACATTGCGTAATATTAAATAGTCAAACAAGGCCTTCGCATCGTGCGCCGCGTATTCATCACAAATGTCATTCTCACCACGCAATTCCACCGTTAACGAACGACTGCCCCAAGGAATCAAATGGGCATAGTCAGATTTAAGCGTTCGCCACACACTGACATTGGTCTCATCAAAGGACGCTGCCCCCGTCTCCAATTCAGACAAGCCGACTTTGGCACCCAATAACGCCAACAAAGGCCTGAAATGCTCTTCAAACTCTTGTGCCACGTACGCATGCATACTGGCTTCACCTGAACAATGCAGATCCAATATTTCGTCGGCGTCCATCGACAAGGCCAACAAGGTTTTCTTCATGCCTTGCAGTTCGGTATTTTCAGGCAGTTCAGCCAGCTCTTGCGCTATTATCGAGCGCACTAAACTGACATTTTCTTGGCCATCTGAACTGACTTCACCGTGGAGACGTTTTTTTACTTTTTCGCCGAGTTGAGGCCAATTGCGGTTGAAATTACCGCCACCGTCCGAGAACGCGAAACGACCTGGAATGTAACCATGAAAGTTTTGCGCCAAACCAATCGGATTGGCCACCGGGACAATAATAATCTCCCCCTGAATTAAGCCCTTTTCATCGGCTTCTTTAAGCAGTTTGATTAAACTATTGAGGACCAAAAAACCCGGCCATTCATCGGCATGAAGCCCGGCTTGTAAATACACTTTAGGTCGCGCGCCTTGCTCCCCGAAATGATGCGCTTTGATGATGCGCTGAGTGCCCAGCGTCGCACTCGGCAAAGTATGGGAATAAATTTGATATGGCATAATAACTCGTATAGTTCGGTGAAACACACGCCCACATTGAACAGGCATCAGAGCAGGCAACATGGTACGCTAAAACAAATTTTTAATAAAAACCTTCTCAGTATTAAAAACGACTGTAATAAATAGTCGAACTAATACGTCTAACAGGCATCATAGTCACCTCAACCACTATTTAAGGGGAAAGGAATGCTCAAATCTTTGATCGCTGCATCGATCAGTGGTGCTTTATTATTCACCAGCATCCAAGCAAAAGCCGATTGGCAAGACACATTACAAGAAGCCAAAGGCCAGACCGTTTACTTCAACGCATGGGGTGGTGCTGACAATGTGAACGAGTATATTCGCTGGTCGGCAAAACGCATCAAAGAGCAATACGGCGTTACCCTAAAACAAGTAAAACTGACCGACACCGCCGATGCAGTGAACCGTGTGCTGGCGGAAAAAGCCGCCGGTAAAAACGACAATGGCTCTATCGACCTGATCTGGTTAAACGGTGAAAATTTTCGCGCCATGAAAGACAATCAATTGCTTTATGGCCCGTTCAGCACCCAATTACCGAACTACAAAAAGTACGTAAATGAGCACGCTCGTCAAAGCATCACCCATGACTTTGGCACCCCAGTGGACGGCATGGAATCCCCTTGGGGCATGGCGCAAGTTATTTTCATGTACGATACCGCCACCTTGAAAACGCCCCCTAAATCCATGCCTGAACTGCTTGCTTATGCGCAACAACATCCTGGCCGAATTACCTACCCTGCGCCACCTCAGTTCCTTGGTGCTACTTTTTTAAAACAGGCCTTATACGAACTCACAACGGACAAAAGCGCACTCTCTAAACCCGTCGACAGCGTCGACTTTCAAGCGGTAACGGCGCCTTTATGGGCGTATTTAGACAAACTGAATAAAGTGGCTTGGCGTCACGGTGAAACCTTTCCAAGCGATTCTACGCAAATGATACGTTTATTAGACGATCAAGAAATTGATGTTGCCCTCAGCTTTGATATTTCTTCTGCGTCCGTGGCCATTCAGCAAGGCAATTTACCCGATACCGTGCGCTCTTATGTCTTTACCAATGGCACCATTGGCAACACGCACTTCCTTGCCATTCCTTATAACAGCAGCGCCAAAGCCGGCGCCGAAGTCGTCGCAAACTTTATGCTGTCACCAGAAGCACAGATTCAAAAGCAGATTCCGACCGTTTGGGGAGACCTCAGCGTATTGTCTTACGATCGACTTGCGGCCGCTGATCAGAAAAAATTCGACGCTATCCCTCGCGGAATCGCCACATTAAGCATTGCTGAGTTAGGTAAGACCTTGCCTGAACCCCACACGAGCTGGGTAAAAGCATTAGAAAAAGAATGGCTTAAGCGTTATGCACAATAACGCTATAAGTCAAAAACACACTAAACAGAAGACCTACCCGCACAGTGCGTTATTGCCCACTGTGCTGTTTTTAAAATAGAGCCGTTAGTCCTTCATGCCATTAAAAAGCGTACGATTTATCACCTGGTTGGTTGCCTTATTTCTCGCCATCCCAGTCCTTGTTGGACTGGTCGGCACACTACTGCCAGCGTTTCACTACTTCCCACCGTTAGGGGAATATCACTTTTCCCTTACCTCATGGGAACAACTGTTTCAAAACAATGAGTTTTACACCAGTCTAAAACTGACACTGATCACCGGCATTATTGCCCCCATTATTGCCCTGTGGATAGCCTTGTCTTTGCTGGCATGGGGCTACCAACGAGCCTTCTTCGAGAAAATTGAAAAGCTGCTCGCCCCCATTCTTGCCATTCCACATGCTGCTATTGCCATTGGCTTGTTGTTTCTACTCAGCCCATCTGGTTGGCTTATGCGGCTGTTTAGCCCTTGGTTAACAGGCTTTGACCGCCCGCCAAATTGGATTACCGTGCAAGACCCTTATGGCGTGTCATTGATCTTCGCGTTGGTGATGAAAGAAATGCCGTATTTGCTCTTTATTATGCTCGCCAGTTTGCACGCCATTGACGCCAGAAAAAGCCTTGAGGTCTGCCAAACGCTTGGTTATAAACGCCTGACCATTTGGCGTAAAGTATTAATACCGCAGCTTTACCCTATTATTCGCATGCCGATTTTTATCGTCATTGCGTTTAGCTTAACCGTCGTCGATCTGGCGATTGTTATCGGCCCTAATACACCATCGACTCTGGCGGTGACCCTATTTCATTGGTTTAACGATCCTGCCTTATCGACGCGTTTTATTGCCAGTGCTGGCGCCATTGCCCTTGTGATTATCATTGCGCTGGTGATGCTTGGCTGGGAACTCGCCCACTGCCTGTTTACGCGACTTACTAAAGCCGAACGCAGCAATGGTAAACGCGCTGGCCTCACCGATTATTTTTTACGTCTGGGCGTTGTTCTGGGTCTAATCACTTTATCAAGCGCGTTTATTTCCTTAATCATTTTACCCATTTGGTCGCTCACCCGACGCTGGCGCTTTCCTGATGTATTGCCGTCCAGTTGGACCCTGAGCAACATAGAACGCGCATACCCAGTGTTACTGGAGCTGTCTAGTAATACGCTGATCATCGCTCTGGTCGCCACCCTCATAGCCTGCCTGATGAGCGCACTCATGCTAGAGACAAAGCGCTTAACCAAACAGACCAAAAACCACCCTTTTGATTGGCTTATCTATGTGCCCATTTTGCTTCCTCAAATTGGCTTTTTGTTTGGCCTGCACGTACTGCTGATTCAGATCAACCTCAATGGCACCCTAACAGCGATCATTGCACTCCATTTAATGTATGTTTTGCCTTACGTTTATTTGTCGTTAAAAGGGCCTTATTTGGCGTACCAAGAAGATTACCTAATGCAAGCCAATCGCTTAAACAATCGCCCCTGGTTCAATTACTTTTTTATCAAACTGGCCATGCTTAAACCCGCTTTGCTCACCGCCTTTGCCATCGGTTTTTCCGTTAGTATCGCGCAATATTTACCGACCCTTATTGCCGGTGAAGGCCGCTATGGCACACTCACCACAGAAGCCGTGGCACAAGCCGCTTCTGGCGACAGAAAACAAGTTGGCAGCATGGCGCTGCTACAAGCGTTTTTCCCTGTGTTTGTTTTTTGGCTTGCCCACGCATTGCCGCCGCGCTGGACCAAATGGCGCTTGGCCATCTATTTGCGCGTAAAGAAATGCTACAAACAAATTCCTACTAATTCTTAAGAGCAGACCACTCATGGTTATCACAAGCAGGAGAAAACGTGCTTATTATTAAAAATTTTTCATTGTCTTTGGCCCATAAAACATTGATCAAAGAGCTCAATGTGCAGATTGACGATGGCCAAGTCGTCTCCCTGATGGGCCCCAGCGGCATAGGCAAATCCAGTTTATTGAATTTCTTAAGCGGCACTCTCTCACCAGGCTTAAATGCCCAAGGAGAGGTATTTTTAAACGACGTCGCCATTCATAACAAAACCGCGCAGGAACGACGCGTCGGCTTGCTTCAGCAAACACCGCTGCTGTTTCCTCATATGAGTATTTTGGAAAACCTTAGTTTTGCCATTCCAGCGAAAGTAAAAAAGTGTGACCGCTTGGAGCGCGCCTATCAGGCGTTAGAAAGAGTCGGCATCAAGGACAAAGCCAATGCCACGCCAGAGCAATTGTCCGGCGGCCAACAAGCCCGTGTGGCCTTGCAACGCACCTTGCTGTCTGAACCGGGTTTCCTATTGTTAGATGAGCCCTTTAGCAAACTAGATCCTGCACTGCGCCGTGAAGTCCGAGCCTTTGTGCTTGCGGAAATACGCAAAGCGAACATTCCAGCCTTACTGGTCACCCATGACGCAGAAGACGCCAAGGCCATGGAAGGAAAATGCGTTGATTTGGTGGCCGCAGAATAAGCCCATTAAATCAATATCAATGGCACCTAACACACCCCAGTCACAGCCTCATCAGCGCTTACATTGCTAAGCGACTGGGCAGATGCAAGGCGTATTAAAAAGTGGGTTATTGCATACCAAGATAGCGCGGGTGAGCCGCGATTCTCGCCAGCCATGATTGAATCACTGGGTAGCGGGAAAGGTCAAAACCGCCTTCTTGGGCAACATGGGTATAGCCATATAACGTGATGTCCGCCGTGGTGAGACTGTCACCCACCAAATACGGCGTTGTTATTAATTGAGTTTCCATAACGGACAAGGCCTTATGGCCGCCTTCCTGTTTTGACTCATACTCACTTCGTCTCGCGTCTGGCAAACCAAGATATTTCGCGATAAAACGCGCCACCGCAATAAACGGCTCATGGCTATATTGCTCAAAAAACTGCCACTGCTGCACCTTGGCAAGTAAAAAAGGGTCTTGGGGAAGCAAATCACTGCCAGCGGCTAGAAAATTCAAAATCGCATTAGACTCAGACAGACAGCGACCGTCCTCAAGCTCCAGCAATGGAATTTTGCCCGTTGGGTTCTTAGCTAAAAAGTCCGACGCTTTGGTGTCACCGACCAAAATATCAACATGAATCCACTCATGCTCAATAGCCAATAAAGCACACAGTAATCTCACTTTGTAGCAATTGCCTGACGCCATATCACCGTATATTTTCACAGACCATCCTTATAATAATGAGCGCAGTGTGCACCCTGCTGTTATTGTCATATCAAGACTTCATAAACACGGACACAAGCCAAAGCCATTGCTCATGCGTATTTATTAATCGCTGTTTTAATCAGATCTAAGACATTTTGCGCCGCAAACTTTCTCGGCACCGTAATCGCGTAAAAACTTTCAAAGGCTTGTGGAATACTGCCGTAATCCTCCAACACCTTAGATTCAATTTCGTCTTTTACGACCACAGGAGGCAACACAGATAAATAGCCGCTGTCGCGTGCCAGCAATCGCAACATGGCCATATCGTCCACTTCTGCTTTGATGTCAGGTTGATATTGATACACCGCACAGAAAGATTCAAACGCCGAACGGATGTCTGCGTTTTTACCCGGAACGACCCATTTTTTATCCTGATACCCTTCCGGAAATGCAGCGGCCGGTTTGTCCCCATAAGGCCCAATGATAGCCACCGGTTGTCTGGCCACCAGCTGGTTTTGCCAGATCGTATCTTGGCCTTCACTCAGAATCGCCCGATTTGTCAAAGCCAAGTCGATTTCGTGGTTCACAAGCCCATTAAGTAAATCCGTCATGCCCCGAGAAGACAATGAAAAATTGATATTCTTGCTTGCTAATAAAGGTTCGATAAAACTTTCAATGAAGTTTCTAGACAGGTTACTTTGCACCCCTAAGGTAATGTGCTGCATTTGGTAAGCGCTGTCTTTTTGAAGAAAATTTTCCAACTCCTCCCCAGTATTAAAGATGTCTTGCGCGTAAGCCAGCACCCTTCGCCCCACATCGGTTAACACTAATTTTCGACCTTGTCGTAAAAAAAGCGACACATTGAGGCTGCTTTCAAGCTGTTTAATTTGAGCTGACAAGGCGGACTGAGAGACATGCAGCTCGTCTGCGGCTTCTGTCAAACTGCGATTTTTTGACACTCGCCAGAAATAATATAAGTGGTGGTAGTTTAATCGACCCATGAACAGTGACCCTTTTAAAACACAAAGTACAATCAACAGAAACATAACTAAAACAGAACGATTACATAAAATATATGTGTTTTTATTATAGCAATAAAATCCCCATAATCGCCCCCATCTTATCTAACCCGAATGTGGAGACAAAAACGTGCCTGTGGTCACTTGGAGTTTTTTACCTGTTCTTATTCCTCTCGCGCTGGTGCTGTGCGGATGGTTTGGCTGTCGAGAAAAATCGACCTCGGTGCCACAAAAAGCCGTTTGGTTAAGTCGAGGCTTGCTCTTTCTTTATGGCTTAAATCTAGGGGTGCATTACTTTTTAACCACACCAAAGCAAGACCATGCGCTTCTTCATCACACTGTACTTAGCCAGATTATGCTGGCGCTGATCGTGGTGATGAGCTGGGTACTGTTGCGCTTTTCACGCCAGTATATGAATGGACAAGCCAATCGCGCCCGCTATTACCGGTGGCTTATGTTTACCCTTGCTTCTGTGGCTCTGACGGTGATGTCCAACCACCTTATGCTGTTTTGGCTTGGCTGGCTGTGCATTAGCCTCTCGCTGCACAACTTACTGACTTTTTTCCCTGATCGACCTCGTGCGATTTTAGCGGCTCATAAAAAATTCATCTTAGCGCGGATCGCCGAACTGACGCTGTTCATTGCGTTTATGCTCCTTTACCAACAACACCAAAGTTTCTACATAAACGGCATTCTTTCGTCTTTGACACAGCAAGAGAGCATGGGGCAAGCGCTGTCGTGGCAAGACCAACTGGCCGCCTGTTTGATTGCTTTTGCCGCCTTAATTAAATGTGCCCAATTGCCTTTTCATGGCTGGCTCATTCAAGTGGTCGAATCCCCTACCCCCGTCAGTGCTTTGCTTCATGCTGGGGTGATCAATTTAGGCGGCTATATGTTGCTGCTCTTTACCCCGCTTGTGTCCCAAAGCTTGTCTGCCATTTGGCTATTACTCATTGTGGCGGGCCTGTCCACGCTTGCCAGCAGCTTGGTGATGACCACGCGCATCAGCGTTAAAGTTCGCCTAGCGTGGTCAACCAGCGCACAAATGGGGTTAATGTTGTTGGAATTTGCCCTCGGCCTTTATGAGTTAGTGCTGTTGCACTTGCTTGCTCACTCTTTTTACAAGGCCTATTCCTTCCTTAACTCAGGCAATGCGGTAAACGATTATTTGCGGTTGGCTCTCTCAGCACCGACAAAACACAGCGCGAAGACGCCTTCTTTACCCAAGCTAAAAGAGTGGTTTTTAGCGCTCACCATCGCCACCGCTTGTGTCGTAGCAGTACGCTTTGCCTTTCATTTTGAAACAGCCTTCAGCACCTGGTGGCTATTCGCCTTGGCACTGAGTATTTTGATTATTCAGTGGCGCACTTCTGAGCACCCTGCATCATGGTTAACGACCTTAATTACCGGCGCAGTGCTAACGCTTATTTATGCCTCATTAAAGACTGCCATCTGGTTTGCCTTGCCTCCTGAAACCGGTCAGGTTCGCGCATTTTCTTACCCTGATATCTGGGCAATGAGCTTATTTACATTGCTCTTTGCGACCCATCTTCTGTTGCACTACCAAGTTCATTGGCCATTCGTACGACGCCTTTCTATGACGCTTTTCGCGGGCTTGTACCTAGACGAGTGGGTCACCCGTGCAGCGCTAAAAATCTGGCCCGTTCACTTACCAGCAAGAGCCAAAGAACAGCACTCAACGTCGTTTTCTGACCTCAGCTTACCTGAGCATTTTTAGGGAATTAGCATGACTATGAACAATCAGCAAAAAAGCCTATTAGTGACTGCCACTAAAAAAATCGCCCCGAGCTGGCCTCTCGATAAACTCATAGCCGTTAATCCATTATGGTCATTGATTGATAAGCCGTTTGATACTGTGGCGGCTGAGTTATCCGCCATCGCAGGGATCAAAGCCCATTTGCCGATAGAAACCTATGTCGCTTGGTTTAAACAGGGGCGCATTGATCAAGCGTCGCTCACCAAAGCCGCGCAACATTATGCGGTGGATGCATTACCAGAATCGCTCATCGAAATGCTTTCTAAGCCAATCCCAACACTGACGCCATGGCAAAACATCGCCGACTTAGCTGACCAAGAAAGGCCGGCGACGAAAATGTCATGGCACGATGAAATCACGCATCAAGTGAGTCAGTTTTGTGCCGATCATTACCAGCAAGTGAGCCCAACACTCAGACAAATGAGCAGTAATGATCAAACACATCTATACCCCCATTGGCTCACCATTACCACGCAAGACAAGGGATTGAGCATTGTTCTTGATGAGCCTAAGCTAATTCATCTGTTCAACGCGTTGCCAAACAATACGGATCAACTCTTTGCGCTGGCCATCGAAGAATTGGCACTGGATGACGTCTCCTTGCCCTACTACGCCCATGCTTTACTGTTAGACATTAACGGCTGGAGCAGTTATCTGGCTTATCTGCATTGGCAAAACCCCAACGACCAAGAAGATCATTTAATGTCGTTGCTGGCGATTAAGATGGCGTGGGAACTGGTCATCTGGCGTTACTTAACCTCCCAAGAGAACCCTCAGGCAAGCGCCATCAAACAAGCGTGGGAAAAACAAAAACAGACAATAGAACAACATATTGCCAAGCATAAAGAGGCCTTGCTGAGCGCAAAAATCTGGGCTTTGGCCTTAGAGTACGCAGAGCAAAAACAGCTCAATACACTGCTCACCTCCCAATCCTACCCCTTAACAAAACAACGCCCGCCAGTATTGCAGGCGGTGTTCTGCATCGACGTTCGCTCCGAAGTCATCAGACGCGCTTTAGAGAAACAAGATGACGCCATACAAACCTTTGGGTTTGCAGGCTTTTTTGGGTTACCCATCGAATACAAAGCCAAAGACAGCGCCTTCTCAAGGCCTCAGTTACCCGGTTTATTATCGCCATCGATCACAGTAAGCGAATGCGAAACTAATATTGAGCACGCTCAAAAAGAGCAACAACAAGCCCGCTGGCAACGTTGGGGGCATTCTGCACCAGCCACTTTCTCAATGGTCGAATCTATGGGTTGGTGGTATGCCTTTAAAATGTTCAAGCAAACGCTGTTTTCAAAGCGCCAAACGAACCCTGCGGCAAGACTAGCGCCCAACACCCAGTGGAACATAACCCAAAATGGCGAACCATTAACAACACAAGATAAAGCCAAGCTCGCAAAAGGTGTATTAGACACCATGGGGATAAAACACTATGCAGAAACCGTGCTCTTGGTTGGTCATGGCAGCCATACCAGTAACAACCTGCATGCGGCTGGGTTAGAGTGCGGCGCCTGCGGTGGGCAAAGCGGTGAAGTGAATGTCAAAGTACTGAGCAGATTATTAAACGACGCAGAAGTTCGCTCATGCTTACACACCATGGGCATCAAGATCCCTCAGCACACAACATTTGTCGCGGCTCTGCACAATACCACCACGGATCAGCTCACCTGCTTTGACCACCAAACCACGCCTCAACAAAGCCATTGGTTAGAACAAGCCATGTACGGCGCACAAAAAGAACGAGCGAAGAAACTCGATGCCTCCCTACTCAATGTATCGGACAAGCAACGCCATAAGGCATTTCTAAAACGCGCGAACGATTGGTCTCAAGTCAACCCAGAATGGGGATTGGCCAACAACCATGCCTTTATCATCGCACCACGCCAACAAACTCGTCAGCTCAACTTAAAGGGTCGCAGTTTTTTACACGATTACGATTATCAAACCGATTCTGATTTTGGCATTTTAGAGCGCCTGTTAACCGCGCCAATGCTCGTGGCCCACTGGATCAATATGCAATACAACTTATCGGTGACCGACCACTTTAAGTTCGGTAGCGGTAATAAAGTGCTGCACAATGCAGTAGGCGGCAATATTGGCGTTTTTGAAGGCAACGGCGGGGATTTACGCATTGGCTTGCCCATGCAATCTATCAGCGACGGTAAAAATTGGATGCACACACCAGTCAGATTAGCCGTCTATATTTCCGCCCCTAAAAGCGCCATTGCAGACATAGTCGCCAAACATGAGACAGTAAGGCAACTCATCGACAACGACTGGCTGTCTCTTTTTTACTGGCAAGACCAAACCATCGAACGCTTTTATCAGCAAGAATGGCAGGCCTAACCATTAATATTTAAAGCACTAATATTCAAAACACTACCTGCCTGCGCTTTGCCGAATCTGAGCTGCGTACAATGGTAAGAGTGCAGACAACTCAAACGGTTCAACAGAGGGCGCTTCGGCGCTCTCTGTGGCCAGTTTTATCATCAGATCAACCGCACTCTGAGCTTCTTTTTCTGGGTCATGCAGGTCACTGTGATATAAAAACTCATTGCCAAATAACTCTGGGTACACTTGCCGGTTTGGTAGCACTGGGACACAGCCAAGGGCGACGGCTTCTAGTACCGCCAAGCCTTGAAATTCATGCAAGGCAGTGGATAAGACAATGTCAGCAGACGCTAAACAATCAAGGTAGTCTTGTCTGTTTTTAGCGAATCCAAATTGGCTGATTTGTGCTGAAAATGCCTGCTTAATTTGCTCAAACTCTTTGGGGATCGAACGAAACTGTTCACCTAAGATGGCGATCTCAAACGGCACATGACGAGCGCTTAATTCCTGAAGAATAGCGAGCAGACGATCTGGCCCTTTGTCGTATTCCCATCTGGCCGACCAGACTATGCGCATCGGCGCCTGCCCTGCTCGCTTATCGATGTGAGGCTTTGTCATTAAAGTGGGGACAGAAACAGGAACCGGCACCACACAGGCTTTTTCTTCGCTCACACTGAGCCAATCTGGCGACACATAATCCGGCAGTTTCTTAAGCAGGGCCCGCGCACCAGAGAAAAAAGAGTCTTTATTAAATTGACTGTTAAACACGCATTGATCCGCCGCCAACGCGCTGTACAAAGTCACCATTTGCATTTCGACCAAGCCTTGCTGTTTATCACTCGCTGGGTAGGCAAATTGATTTTCGTGAAAATACAGTAACCAAGGGATATTTTGTAGATCAGGGCAAAAGGCTTTTAATCCCACGCAATCTGTCATCGACGTGGCCATGATCAAATCATAAGGCTTTTCTAACAAGGGTTTGAACTTAGGGTCAAACGCAAAGCTCATGGCGTTGCCTCGAATACGCCAAGCAAAATGCCGCGGCGGCAATGCCATATAGGTCCAATCATGCTCCGGCAGGTTGCTCATCAATGCGTCGGCCCACGCTTTATGGCTGCTTGCTTCGTAAGCACTAATCAATAAAATTCGCACAAAATCCTCTTACTCATTAAGACCAACCCCTTCCTATTTCTTGGTTGATACTGGCTCATCGTTGTTGGGTCGAATATCATGTCCGTTATAACGGATTTGTCATCCTTGTTGTTACGCTCTTTTTCTTTTAATTAGACACTGACATTAGGTAAACCATGATTATTCAAAAACACGATCAGGATCTTAACACGCCGACAGGCACCATGCGTTGCACCGTGTATCGCCCCCAAGCCGACGGTCGCTTTCCTTGTATTTTCTTCTATTCTGAGATTTTCCAACAAACGGCCCCCATTGCCCGCTCTGCCGCCATTATGGCTGGCCATGGCTTTGTGGTTGTCGTACCTGAGGTGTTTCATGAGTTAAACCCGATTGGCACCGTGTTGGGTTACGACGACGAAGGGAAAGACAAAGGCAACGAGGACAAGTTTACCAAGACATTAGAAGCCCACGACACGGACACTGTCGCCATGTTGGATTACTTTACTCAACAGGAATACTGCACAGGGCAGTTTGGCTCCATGGGTGTGTGTTTAGGTGGACACCTAGCTTATCGTGCGGCGCTCAACCCTCGCATCCAAGCCAGTTTCTGTTTGTATGCAACAGACATCCATTCGAATACTATCCCTTGCGATGAAGGCAACGATTCTTTTACCCGCACGCAAGAGATCCAAGGCGAGTTAACCATGGTATGGGGCAAACAAGACCCTCATGTGCCTACGCAAGGTCGCCAAAAAATCTATCAGCAATTGCTTGATACAGATCGAAATTTTACTTGGTATGAAGTCAATGGTCAGCACGCGTTTATGCGCGACGAAGGGGATAGATACGACCCGGCTCTTGCCTTAGAGTGCTATGCAAAAGCCGTGGCGCTGTTTCAAAAGACACTGCACAAGGCGTAATCTTTTAACGTTTCAAGTGTAAAGTGGTTGAGGTGAGCTTAATGCTCGCCTCGCCAAATTGGGGTTAAACTGCATTCGCCACGTTCACTAGACACCCACATTTCACTGTCTTGAATGGTTACATTCAGCTGCATAGAGCGAGCGCATAACGCGGACAATTTTTGCACTTCTGATTCTGCGAATTTTAAAATGCGCAGATTATTAAAGCGGCTCGTCTTGCCTTTGTTTTGTTCCCACCAAATATCAGACTTATCGTTATAGTTAACCACGATCACTTGCTGACCACGACCGCAGGCTTTGCGCAAACGTTTTTCGTCTGGCTGGCCTAACTCAACCCAGATCAACACTTCGTCGGAAAAGTTCTTTTGCCATAAATCTGGCTCATCTTCGGTGCTAATGCCTTTCGTGAAGCTCAGCTGTTCAGTGCCTTCTTTTTCATCGGCTAATAAGGCAAATGCGGCCAAGCGCACCATCATCCGCTCTTCTGTTTCTGATGGGTGAAGTGCTAGGGTTAAATCGTAACTTTGGTAATGATTGCGGTCCATATCGGACACTTGTAAAGAAGCTTTGTATACGGTTGCTTTAGTCGCCATGTTGTTAAATCACTTACTGCGTAAAAGTGGTGGAAGCTGCGTTCATCTGGATAAGAAGAAACACACAGAAAATACGATGCGCGAATTGTACAGGAAAAGCCACCTGCGCTGAGAAATAAAACGCGCTTTACGCCAATAGTCTGCCATAAAAAAACGCAGCCTAGGCTGCGTTTTATCAGAATCGATCTGTTATTCCAAAGCGGCTGTTATTTCTCAGCGCGCCCTGCAAATTTGCGTTCTTCCACGTTTACCTTGATCTTATCACCAGTCGAAATATGCTCAGGCACTTGAATAATCGCACCCGTCGCTAGCTTCGCAGGCTTGTTTCGAGACGTAGCAGACGCGCCCTTGATAGAAGGGTCGGTTTCGATGACTTCTAGCTCAACGTTGGTCGGCAATTCCAAGGCAACAGGCGCATCATCAACCAAGACAATTTGAATGCCCGCAGTGGCTTCATTGATGAACAGCAATTCTTCTTCGATTGACGATTTGTTCAAGCTATAAGGTGTGTAATCTTCGTTGTCCATGAAAACGTATTCTTCGCCGTCGGCGTAAGAAAACATCACTGGGCGACGCACCAAATCAGCCAGATTCAACATTTCAGAATCTTTAAATGTTTCATCCACTTTGCGATCCGTCACAACATCGTACATACGCATGCGGTACAAGCTGCCACCTGCGCGGCCTTGTGGTACAGAACGTTCAATGTCTCTTACAATGTACGTTTTGCCGTCGTATTCGATGGCCATATTTTTTTTGATTTCACTAGCCTTTGGCATTTTCTACGTCCTAAACTGTCATGTTATTAAATAGGTAAGGTTTTATCCTTTTTGGCACCATGTTCATCACCTATTACAGTGCCCATCAATCGCCTTTTGAAACGATATTTTTCGCCGCTGATGCTAATCCAGTTGATCAAATACTGCTAGCAATAATTTGCCTTCTTGGCTCAGCGTATGCGCTAATACTGATTGTATTTTTTCGCACTGCCTTTGACTTTGTCTACTGGGTAATGACGCGCGTTTTTCTCAATTTTCTGCTCTGCCGCCGCCATTAAATCAATATTCAGTTTGTCCGCCAAACGCACAGTAAAGAGCAGTACGTCTGCCAGCTCTTCTTTGACTGCTTGGGATTGTGCCGCGTCCAATTGATAAGACGCCTCTTCGGTCAACCAACGAAAACAATCCAACAACTCGGCCGTTTCACCAGCCAATGCCATAGAAAGGTTTTTAGGAGAGTGGAACTGATCCCACTCTCGCTCCTTGGCGAATTCACGCATAGCGACTTTCAGCGCTTCAAGAGAATCCATTATTCACTATCAACCTGCATGTACTTGCTATTCAGCACGTGATACACAGGATAAAGCACATCAGCGCCTAATATTTTGGCACGCTCAGGCGACCAACCCACCATTTCGTCAGGCAGGTTTTGGTTGTCTTTAAAAGGCATTTCAAGGGTAAGCGCTAAACAGCGATAGGTTTCACCAACCCACTTTGTCGCCACCGTTAAATTGGCCTCGCCAAACTGATCTGGCTCGTAACCAATCTCCGTTTGAAAATCTGGGCTAACCGCCAAAAACATGTCTTTGAACAGTGTTTCCATCGATTCCATACGCGCATCAAACGACGGCACGCCTTGGCAACCATCGACGAAATTCACTGGTAAGGCTTCGTCACCGTGAATGTCTAAAAACATGTCGACGCCCGTTTCGGCCATCTTAGTTTGCACTGCCAACACTTCTGGACTGAACTCTTTCGTCGGTTTTTTCCACTCACGATTCAAGTTCACGCCTTTTGAGTTCACGCGCAAATTACCATGCACTGCGCCGTCTGGGTTCATGTTCGGCACCACATAGAAGCGACACTTTTCGAGCAAGGCTCGCGACACAGGATGAGACTCATCAAATAAACGCTCTAACAAGCCCTCAATGAACCATTCTGCCATGGTTTCACCTGGGTGTTGGCGCGCGGTAATCCAAACGTTTTTCGCCAGACCTTGGGTTTTGCTGATTTCCAACATGGTGATATCGCGCCCTTCGGCGGTTTCACCTAGATGGTGCGTAATGCAGTCTTCATTGCTCGCCGCCCACGCCATCATGTCTAAATGACGCTCGTAGCTGTACGGTGCAAAGTACGCATAATAGACGCTGTCTTGCTCAGGCTGATGATTAATCACCAGCTTCCCATCTACGTATTCCGTTGGCACACGGAACCAATATTCTCTGTCATAAGAGGCAACGGCTTGGTAATCGACCCAGCCATCTGGGTAAGCGGCGTCATTGGCGTTCTCAAATTGAATCACGCAACTTTCGCCCATACCGCCTTGTAAGCGAAAATAAAACCATTGAAGAAATTTAGAGTTTGTATCATTAGGGATCTTTACTCTAATATTGTCCGGCTCCGAGGCTTCAATAACGGAGATGTTACCGCCATCAAACGCACTACTGATCTTGATTCGGCTGGTCATTCTTTATTCCTTAAAAATCAAACATTGGTTCTATTTATGGCAAGTTTACCTATATTCATGACGGCTGTCGCCAATTCATCTGACGAGCCCGCTTTTCCTCTTTTATTCACCTGGTCGACCCCTGAGGCCCAAGTAAAAGAAGTGTTGGTGATTCCTGATGATGAGTGGCTAGAAAACCACACTGTCGAGCAAAACGCTCTGGATCTCGATGAAAACCAACTGTATGAATTTGGCTTTGAAGCCAGTGATATTCTGGCAGAATGGACGAACGAATTCGATACTGACGTTATTTACGGTCTCGACCCTGACGAACTCAATACCTTGGTTGAAGCGACCTATGACACGAAAGGTTTAGACCCAAGCTTTGAAATCCACAGTATTCATTCTTGGTTCGAAGAACGCGACGTGTCTCTAACGGACGCTCTGGCTGAACAAGGCCAAACCACACCACTGCATTTATTGCCGCCTGATGAAATCATCATTCAACTGCTGCAAATTGCCGTTGAATATGGCTTGATCGACGCGGCAGATATTCCAGAGCAAAGTGCAGAGTAAATAATATTGACACTTTTATAGCGCTGTAAAATGATGACTATAAGCACAAGAAACTGGTGTTGATAAGCTTTCCTATTTAGAGTCAGAAAGAGTACGTTTTTATTTAACCTGACTTTTCTGATTCTAAATGGAGTTCTTGTGAAAGACATTCTCCCAGATTTATGCGATCTCTATCCTGAGCACCTTCAGATCGCCGATCCTGTTTTCAAATCCTACGGCAAAAAAAGCCACTTCAATGGCGAAGTTGTCACTGTGTCTTGCTTTGAAGACAACAGCCGTGTGCGCGAGCTTGTCGGCACGCCAGGAAAAGGAAAAGTATTAGTCGTCGATGGTGGTGGCAGCGTACGCCGCGCCTTGCTGGGTGACATGTTGGCAGAAAAAGCCGCCAATAACGGCTGGGAAGGCATTGTCATATATGGCGCAATCCGTGATGTGGCCGCTCAATCTCAGGTCAATCTCGGTATTCACGCTCTTAACGCACACCCGATGCCGACAGAAAAGCGCGGTTTAGGCGAAGTGGGTAAAACCCTTAAATTTGCGGGTATCACGGTGCAACCAGGTGACCAAATCTATTGCGACCTTAATGGGATTGCCGTCGCCAAGCAACCTCTGGCCATGCCAAAAAACTAAACACACTCTAAATAAGGCATTCGTCAACGCATATCGTATGCCTTTCTTCTACCATTCAAAACCCGCCAGCAAAACAGAACCTGTTGATTTATTACAGGCTTGTCGCAAATAAACGCCCTTCGCAATTGATTTTAGTCACACGATATTTAACTATTTCCTCATGACCAACGTCTAAACGCTAATATGGTCCCTGCGTTTATAACACTGACGTCATTGTCTTATACGACGCCCTATTGTTTGCGTTTACTCAACTTTAGATTATAGTGCCATCGTAATATCCCATTAAGGAACATATAAAATAATATGATGTTAAAATCTTTGAAATTCCGTATTTATTTACTCGCCTTTCTGCCCTTTTTTGCCATCGCTATCGTCAGTGCTGTTATTCAGATGAGCACGCTGCAATCTATTACGAATGACGTGTCTGATCTAACCGAAAAATCCACTTTAGACATCGAGAAAACCCGTTTAGAGTCGGTATTAAACACCGCGCTCAGTATCGTACAAGATGATATAAACAAGCCTGGAAAAGAAGGCATGCAAGACGCCTTAAACGCCCTAAACAAGGTAAAGTTTGATAATGGACAAGGCTACCTGTATGCCTACGACACCAGCGGCGTACGCGTTATGCACGGCGCTGGCGCGCCACTAGGCGGTAATTTTTGGAATGCCAAAGACAAAAAAGGCCAATATTTTATCCAAGACATTGTCAATTCTGCAGTGAAAGGCGATGGCTTTAGTACTTTCTATTTCCCTAAGCCTGGCGCAAAAGAGGCGTCTGAGAAATTTGGTTACGCGGTGTATATTTCGAAATGGGATATCGTCGTCGGGTCCGGTTTTTACATCGACAGCACAGACAAGATCATCTCTGGCATTCAATCTTCTATTAATAACATTAAAGACAACAGTTTAATCAGCGCCCTATTGGTGTTAGCGGCGGTCTTTGTCGTGGTCATTTTCTGTGTTTTATTCTCTTCACGCAGTATTTTAACCCCTCTTTTCACCTTAGGCGCATCCGTTAAAGGACTCGCCTCAGGACAAGGTGATTTAACAAAAGCACTGCCCAGCAGCTCAATCGATATTTTGAACGACATCGCCAATGACTTTAATACCTTTTTGAGCTCCATGGCCACAGACATCAAAACACTTAAGCATTCCAGCGAAGAATTGCACACCATTTCGATGATGGCCAATCAGCAACGCACTCAACGTGAGCAAGTCTCAGCCAAACAGATTGACGAAACCAACATGGTCGCAACCGCTGTGGAAGAAATGGCGTCTAACTCCATTCAAATTGCCGACATCGCAGAAAACACAAAACACTCTGCTGAAAATGTTGAAATGGAAATTCAAGAGGTTGTTAAACAAGTTCAATTCTCAAGTGAGCAACTGAATGAGCTAAGCCGCGTACTGACCAATGTTGAGCAATCCGTTAAAGTAGTCGGCGCAAATGTTGAAGAAATCAACAGCGCATTGGCCGTCATCGAAGGGATTTCTGAACAAACCAATCTATTAGCCCTGAACGCTGCCATTGAGGCCGCAAGAGCGGGCGAACAAGGTCGAGGCTTTGCGGTCGTTGCCGACGAAGTAAGAGGCCTTGCACAACGCACTCAGCACAGTACGGTCGAAATCAAAGACATCTTAGAAAAGCTGCAAACGAGCTCGGTTAAAACCATGGATGAGATGTATGGTTCAACTGAGCAGCGTAACAAGGTGGTGGAATCCATGGCCAAAATCAATGGCATTATTGATTCAAGCACAGACTCAATCAAAAACTTAACCTTGATGAACGTTCAGGTAGCAACGTCTGCCAATGAACAATCTCAAGTCGCCAACAGCATTGCGAAGAATATTTCTGGCATTGCCGAACTGGCCGAAAACATAGGAAGTGACTCTGCCAAAACAGCGGAGCAAATGAATAAGCTAGAACAACAAGCAGAAATGATTAAAAACATTACCGCTAAGTTCAACGCCTAGTAACCACTCGAATGAGAGTAAGGTACATCACCTTCTCTCATTCCTATTTAACCCATTAGGTCAAAAGATAACGTTCGAACTCTATGAGTGAAATCGGCTTGCTAAAAAAGAAACCTTGATACACGTCCACATTGAATTCTTTCAATAAATCAAACTGTTCTATATTTTCAACGCCTTCTGCCACCACATTGACGCCAAAATTGTTGGCAAGATCCACTATCGACTTCACCATTAACTTCACCTGTTCGTCTTCGGCAAAATCATTAATGAAGGAGCGATCTATCTTAATTTCATCAATCGGTAAACGGTGCAGATAATTTAATGACGAGTAGCCGGTGCCAAAATCATCCAAAGATATCGTAATACCGTGAGACTTCAGCCTGTTCATTTTTTCAGTGGCGTCCTTAATGTCTTGCAGCAACACAGTTTCCGTCACTTCGACAATCAACTTACTCTTATCAATATCAAAAGAATTCACCGTCAACATAAAGTCGTCAACAAACTGACTTTGCCAAATTTGCTTTGCACTTAAGTTCACAGAAATCGTCAGATGTTGAGTCTCTGAAGAGCGCTGCCAAAGAGACAGTTGCTCGCATACCCGCATCAGTACTTGCTTGCCAATTTTGACAATAAAGTTACTTTCTTCCGCTTGATCAATAAAGGCCGCAGGATTCAACAAACCTCGTGTAGGGTGCTGCCAGCGCACTAACGCTTCGGCCCCAATCAAGGTTTCATCTCGGTTCAGTTTCGGCTGTAAATAGATCAGAAAATCCTGGTCCACGATAGACTGCCTAATGTCTTTAAGCAGCTGACTCGAATGGGTTAACTCATCTTTCATATCGATACCAAAGATCAGTGCCTGCGACACAGATGTGGATTTTGCGCGATACAAAGCCAGGTCTGCCAATTGCAGTAATGAGCCCGTCGTCGTGTCTTGTCCATTGAATACAATGCCGCCCACACTGACAGAAATATCGTATTCTATGGACACATCATGGTGATCGTTTTGGATAAAAAAGGTCTTGGAAATCTCGATCATCAGCTCATTTGCGTATCGCTGTGCTTCGAAAATGGCTTTGTCTTCGTCGCTATCCACCAAAGGATAAATAATGACAAACTCGTCACCACCAAAGCGCGAAATAACCATATCACTAGGGCTTTTATCAATCAGACGAGACGCCACCAGATTCAACAACTTATCCCCCATATGATGACCATAACTGTCATTTAGGAGTTTAAAGCGATCTAGATCTAAAAATAACACCGCACTGTATTGGCCTTTCTGCACACTTAACTGAATGACTTCATCCAGCTCAACCTCTAACTGAGTTCGGTTAACAAGGCCTGTTAAGCTGTCGTAATACGCGAGACGTTCAATTTTCTGCTGATTCAACTTTTCCGTCGTAATGTCTAAAATGATGCCCACTAACCAAATCGGATCACCATTTTCATCCACCTCAGCCACTCGACCACGGTCCCATACCCAGATGACTTTTCCGTCGGGGCGTTTCATACGGAACTCAATATTGTAAGGTTGGCTTTTGGTTAACAACAAATCCAGCGCTTGACCCACCTTCGCTTTATCTTCTTGCAAAATACAGGCTTCAAACTCAATAAAGGTTTCTCGGCTCGACTCAATACCAATGATGTTTTCCCAGCGCTTATTATGCAGCACCTGGTTGGTTTGAATGTTCCATTCCCATAACCCTTCCTCGGAAACATCTAGTACATGCTCAAGACGTTTTTGGTTTCTGTCTGCCCCTTCTTTAAGGCGGGTGATATCGGTTATGTCTTTAGCAAAAATAGCAATCTTGCAATTATTTCGAGTGTCTTTAAAGGGGATTTTGGTTGAACTAAAATGACGAACCTCGCCGGTGTTCGTGTCCATTGACGATTCATAAACCACTTCTTTTTCAAAACGGTCCATAATGTCTTGAGCACTTTTTAAGAAGAAATCGGCCTGTTCCCTATTTTTAGTAAAAAAATAGTCGTCTTTTCCAACCATCTGTTCTGGGGTACTTTGGTATAAATAGGCGACTTTTTCATTACAGAAAACAAAATTACCTTGGTAGTCTTTCACCCCCACCACATCGTCCATCGAATGGAAAATATTGGTCATTACCTGAAGGTTTTTCTTAAACAATCGATGCAATAAAATAGAGGTGAGCACACTGCTGCCAAAAACAACGGCGATAATTGAAATCGTTATTTTTGTACTGAATAGTGAAGCAGGAGGGTAAAAAATAAAAAATAAAATTAAGCCGGTTAAGCTCGCTACAATTGGCATTAACACGGTTTTTACACTGCTATAGCCCGTTACGTTATGCATCTAAAATTTCCTTATAGACGAATTTGTTTATCTAACAAGAACACGTTTAGAATAAACACGGCACTCTCTGTGGTTGCATCACGCAAATGCCTCAGCTTTTACATCTACTATCAAAAAACTACCTGTTATATTGAGAATATAAGAAAACACTAGCTTATAAATATAGGACTTATGTAACTCTTTGATAAAAACATGTATCAAGCACGGCCATTTCTCTGCCCAGAACAAGTAAAACTAATCTTTTGAAAACAATGATTTTACCCACCAAAAGACGCTATATATTCTAGTCGATAGCAGATAAAAAAGCCGCCTCTTTCATGAAAAGAAGACGGCTTTAGCAAACACTTATGATTTAAAAAAACAGACAGTGTTTTACAAATTTTGTCGATTACGCATTCTTTAAGCGCTTACCTAGCTGATTACCAAACACACCACCTGCAACCATCACGACCAGAAAGATCCAACCAGATAATGAGAAATTGGCAATCGGTGTATACAAGGCACCCACATTACAGCCATTCGCAAAACGTGTACCTAGCCCCATTGCCAAACCGGCAATAACCAACATAACGGCTTCACGACCGCCTAATCGTAGGCGCGACATACCACTGAAGAAGCGACCAGCCAACAACAAAGAAATCACCGAGCCCAACATAATACCGATATTCTGAACATTAATTGGGTGGCTAAAGAAAGGCATAGTAAAGGCTTGTACAGGGCGATGCGTAAATGCCGCAATGTTCATTGGGTCCATGCCGACAGCAATCAATAAGCGACCAAACCAAAGACCAAATGGCGTAGAAGCCCCCCAACCAGCGCCGGTCACGCCCATCATAAGAGTAAACAACACCACAATGACGGCGACACCAGTTGTCATCGACCAACGACGCACGAAGAGCGCATGATATGTCTCGCGACTAAAGAAAGGATGCGCGGCCAAATCATGGGGGGTGTTTTCTAACTGTTCTTTCTCAGACGCCACTCCAATAAAAGTATCTTGGCGACGACGACTACGTTCATAGCGATGAGCAAACCACGTCACGATACCCGCAAACAAAACCGTCAGTAAGATAGCACCGAGATAGCCATCCATTGGTGTACCGGCAAACAAATCCGGTAAATACACCCCCTTACCTTCATACGTCGCCGTCGAAATCCAACTTTCGCGAATCCAGTCTTCTTGAGCCTGCAACGGAAAACCAAGAAAGACTCCCATACCAAAGCTAAACAAAACCAAGGCAGGACGAGTCAAACTGCTTGAGAAATACGTTAATACCCCAGAAGCGCAACAGCCCGCAAACGACATACCAAAACCAAACATCAAACCGCCAACAATCAAACCGGCATTAATTGGGTTTACCCACAAGTTCATATCATGGGGATCTTGGTTATACAGAAAGGCCACAGAAGCAACGGCAGTCGCAGCAAACATCAGCATCAATGCACGCATTAATTTAGTAGAACCGGCCCGATAAGCACGGTTTACACTGCCAGCAAAGCCTAGCGCAGAACGCGTCAATGCATAGCCCAAGCCAAGACCGATCACCAAACGAAAGAAGATCATTGAGTCTAGCGCAATGCCACCCAAGGCCAATACCAGGCCAAGCAACACAAAACCGCTTAGATGTTCTTTAGCATTCATGAATTATTCCAAATTAAGGTTAAAAAATGTCTAATCATCAAGACATTAGAAAAATACAGGGGGGTGGATTTTAAAGCAGTGGTAATCGACTGCAAGAAAGCATTCATAACATAATGGAATATCGTTATTGCTTTAAGGGCTTAGCTAAAAGCCCTTTCTAGAGACCCAATGCCCAACTCAATATGTTGTATAAACACACCCTGCCAGCACCCAGTTCCGCTAACGCTTTATTATGTGTCACTGATGTTGATACACAAATGTAACTTAAGGGTTATACACTGCTTTTTTTAACACCCTACTGTTCACGCGCTACTAAGGAAAAACACCATGATACCCAAAACACTCATGCTGCCATTTTTGTCGTTACTTCTACTCATCTCCTCTTTGGTTAACGCTAACGAGTTAGAAGTAGGTAGCATTACCACTGTGACACTGGGTGAGTTGCACCCAACTCAACCTGCTATAGGGTACGATCAGGTCTATTACAAATTAGGACGATTTCAAGCGGACCCTAAGAAACAATTTGATGAAATCTGTGAGGCAAATGGCCAAAAAGGTGTCTCACATTTTAATACCGGCTCTATGCCAAACATTCCTAGCAGCTTTCAATGTGATGAGGCCGTGGGCACAGAAAAGCAAGCCATGAAGACCATAGTGATTGCACCCAATGGCCAATATTATCTTACCGATGGGCACCATACTTTTAACGCCTTCTGGCAGATGCGTAATGGCGGCAAGCAATTTAAGGTCAAGGTCGTTGTTGCCAAAGATTACCGTGCATTGCCCACCATGACAGCATTTTGGAAAGCCATGGTGAAAGACGGCAATACTTGGCTACAAAACAGCACAGGGCACACTATTACTTATCAGCAGCTGCCGACGTCTCTGGGCATGGCTAATTTTGAAAATGATAAATACCGCTCTGTGATGTACTACTCCCGTAATGTGGGCTGGGACAAACCTAAAAATCCCGTGCCCTTTCTTGAGTTCTATTGGTCTAAGGAAGTTCGCAAAGGCATTGATCTAAATCGTTATGACTTAACTTCCGCCAAAGGGTACCGCCAAGCCATCACAGACGTCAGCCATTACCTTTTAAATATGAAGAGCGACAATATTGGTGGTTCAGGAAAAACAGCCAAAGAAATGGGACAGTTTGAGTCATTTAACCAAAAAGGCCTGACCAAGCTCTTTAATGCTAAAAAAGGGAAAGTCACTTATATGCTGGCATATAAAAACAGCTTATAAGATAAATCATCAGCGCCCTAAAAACCTTGATCAACCGCTAAAGAAGGATCAAGGTTTTTAGCCCCCCACCCCATATGAACAAGGGTAAAAACGCCCTTACAATCGGATAAACCGCTGTTCGTAAAAGCCTTTTTTTAGTACTCTCTGCGCTCTTCAACCAATAAGTTAGCTGCCTCACAATGTTTAATGCTTTTATTTTATTCATTCTTGTTCTGCTCATCAGTCCATTTCAATCCGCTTTTGCCGCACAAGATTTTAACCTCATCAAAGCCCAAGCCAAGCTCTCCGATGACACCTACCTTGAAGCCGCAACGCTTGAGCAACGACTGCAAGAGCAAAACCAGCAGCTCGTGCACCAATCTTTGATCCCTGCGTCCCAAGTAAGTTATTTTTTAAGCACCGCCAATGGCGTTCAGACCATTGCTGTGCGCGGCACCGCCAACCTACAAAATGCCATGGTGGATTTAACCGTTTCCTTGCAACCAGATCCGGTGCTGGACATTAAACTGCACCAAGGTTTTGCGTCCGCGGCGAGAGCCATTTACAGCAACATGAAGCCTTATCTAAACAAAGACCAACCCATTCATATTACCGGACACAGTTTAGGCGGCGCCATTGCCGTGATATTGGGCATGTACTTGCAAAAAGATGGTTATCCAGTGGCTCAGATCATTACGTTTGGGCAACCTAAGGTCACCAATGTGACTGGGGCAAAAAAATTCGATGATTTACCACTTATCCGCGTCGTCACCCTACACGACATTGTTCCTCTTGTTCCCCCTATTAGCCCATTACAAATCAAAGATTTGGATATTTTCTGGCACATGGGCAAAGAAGTCATACTCATGGGCAACAAGCAATACGCCGAAACCAGTGGTGTCAAAAGTGCGCTAAGAGCAACTAAGTTCACCACATCCATCCCTAACGAACAAAACCTCAACGCCCATAAAATGACGACCTACCTCGGTCTAATTAATGGTTTGCTGGAAAGCCCAGTCGAAGTACCTTATAAAACCGACATTAGTTTGTTTGGGTTTTCCTTCGATTAAAAATCGTCATTCAGCGACAAAGCACTCTTTGTGCTGATTTTGCCCATAAAAAAAGAGCCAGTAACAGGTTACTTGGCTCTTTTTTAAACACCCATCGCCCAATACCTTAGGCAACCACCACAATCACACCTTATAAGCGCAAACCAATAGGCAAGCTCTCACCGACTAAAGCAGTAAGCTCATCGTTATTGATTTCAATTTGACTGTTAAGGCGTGCTAACCATTGCGCTGGGCATTTGTCTTTGAGTAGTTTTTTCGCAATTTTATGTCGATATGCTTTGAGCTTATCCGACTCTTCCAGACTCACCTGAGCCATGAGCACCGCGGCAAGGCCTGCTTGCTTGCGTTTTTTCCAATCTTCTTTAAGCACCACATCCAATATTGGGTAAAGCGTGTCTTCAGGAATTCGCAGAGCTTGCTCACCACACAATAAGTGACGCGATGCAATGCGCCCTAGCGTCCACCAAGCGGTATCCGGCTCTGAAGATTTAGACAGGCGCTTTAACAACCAGTCGATCGTCGTCATTTTATCCGCCTGCTCTAGTTTCTCCAGCGCCCCCACAAGACGGATTAGATCGTCACTTGAGCGTGTCGTTAACGCCTTCATTTTTTCACGAGAGCGTTGACCTGAAGGTGAATAGAACTGACTAAACTGCTTAAACAGTACCGTTTGTTGCTCAAAAGACAAGCCACCAGCAATACGACGATACAGAGTCCAGTATTGCCCCCATACTGCCGCGGCATCGTGCTGCGTGCCTGCTTTGGTGATATTGATCACCTGCTGCACACGGGCAAGATCGTCCTCAGCGCCATAGCCTGGTCGTAAGCAATACCCCATAAGCTGTAGCCATTGACGCTCGTGCTGGGCGCTTTTCATACGCCCTGATTTCAAACTGAGCAGTTTGTCGACCAAACGTCGTGACGTTGCCAAATTCCAATCGTCTCGATTGCCCAGCATGGCATCCAAATCTTGTTTTAAGGCCTTCACCAAATCGGGGGCTTGCTTTTGGCCTGCGCTAGAAAAACACTTGGTCAAATGCTCTTCCGCTTGCCCCATATTGGCGTGCAGTAAACCGGCCCGATCTTGCTCTTTTTGGTCTGCTGAGGTTTGTCCTGACGCGGCTTTCGTCGACTCTTTAATAGAAAAGTCTAAATGCCATTGATCGCCCTGATTCGTCGCTTTCAAAGTCACTTGCAAGACCCCAACTTCCGTCATTTGTACTGCGACATTGACCGCTGTTTCTGTTGCATCAACGGAGGCATCCAACTCAGTCGATAAGGTAGAAATGTAGTGCAAACCAGTCTGCTCGCGCACCTGCCCCACCACACAATCAATGTGATCATCCGAACGGTACAGAGGAAATTGTACTTGCTGCCCTAAGGTGACAAAAAAGTCTTGTTCTAAGGTGAGGGTTTCCCCTTTTAAAGTGCCTTTTGGCAAGATACCAACAAACTGCTCGTCACCGACTTTAAGAAATAAGCCATGAGCCACGCCGCTTTCAATCCGCGTGCTTTCGCCCGCTAACGCACTGAGATATAAGGCGGCGCCTTTTGCTACCGCATCATTAGGCTCGTCCGCCGCGCAGGCCAGTATCGGTGTTTCAGACCAGGCGTTTAATTGCGCCAACAGTTGTGCCTTTAACAAAGGGCTGTTAAATAAGCCACCGTTAAACAACACAGCGTCTGGCATAGTGCTGCCCGTGGCACGTAAAATGGCCTCTTGATGGGTGGTTAAAAAGGCCGCAAGATGACGCGTAAAGGCAGGGTCTGATTCATAAGGCAAGCCAAGCGTATGCATTGCATAGTCGCTTTTTTGCACCTTGGTGTCGGGGTCTATTAAAGGAAAAAATCCTGTGCGAACTTGCTCCAATAACGCATCCCGTGACACGGAAAATTTCTGTGAGCCGCCAATCAAACGGCTGCCACCACCCAATACCGTAATGTTCACACTGTCGGGAGAAGCCTCGCTCAGGAGTGTCTCTTTCGCTTGACGAGTTTGCTGCACTAAGGCCGCTAAACGGGTCGCAGACAGAGCCGATATTTGTTTTGGGTCAAGCTGAAACGCTAACGCTTGATCCAAGTTATCGCCCCCTAATAACAGGTGCTCACCAACCGCCACTCGCTTCAGTGAGACACTTTTCTTTTCACTAGAAGCCGGTTGAATAGACACCAAACTAAAATCGCTGGTGCCGCCGCCAATGTCCACCACGAGCAACATTTTTTTGCTGGCGAGCGCCGCCAATTTTTCATCATCACTAATGTAGTGATAACAGGCCGCTTGCGGCTCTTCGAGAAGATAAAGGTCTTCTAGTCCTGCGTTTTTTGCCGCTTCAAGCGTTAACGCACGGGCTTCTTCATCAAACGACGCCGGTAACGTGAGTGCGACGCTTTGCTTCTCAAGCGGGGCATTGGGGAAACGATGATTCCAGCTTTGCTTAATGTGCATAAGCAAGGCTTGACTGGCGTCCAGAGGACTCATTTTTTTGGCAAATTCGCTGGCCCAAGGAAGAATCGCAGAACGCCGATCCACTTGGCGGTGACTCAACCAGCTTTTCGCACTTTGCACCAACTGCCCAGCACGGCGTTGGCCGAGTGCTAATGCACCGACCCCCACAATGCGCGTTTTGTCGCCATTACGCCAAGGCAATACCGGGTCCAACTTTTCATCCGCCGCCAACAAATAAATGGCGCTGGGCAAGTAGGTAAACTCTTGCACCGAACCATCCGCCATCACTTGTGGAATCGGCAATAGAGTCGGTTCACTGCCTTCGTTCGATAAGTAAGAAACAACGCTGTTGGTTGTTCCTAAATCAATGCCTACTCGAAAAGCTGACTCTGGCATTACGCCTCCCTAACTTGAAACTCAATCGTCCAATGTAGGTCTGATTTTGTATCGTGCGCTTGCAACAGCAATAACCCGAGCTCAGTCACCCGAGCAGTCAAATACACACGAACCATCTCGCCTTCTTGGTAGTGCCCTGCATCTAGCTGCACACTAATAGGATTCAGCTCGGTCAATTGGGCCAAGGCAAACGAAGAAATCACTTTTCCTACGGAATCGACCTGACTGTCTTGAGACTGGAAGAAACGAAAGGTCACCGATTCGCCAACCACCAAGGAAAATTCGTTGGGTAACATTTGCTCTTCAGAGCCTTCTTCTAACCCAAACGGCGCCACACAAACGGCGTCAACCGGTGGTGCCATGCCTGGAATCGCGGGCATTGGGCTCGCCACACCAATGTAATAATTCGCCGCCAAGCCACTTTTCACTTTTACGCCGCCTTCGGCTTGCACCACAGCGTAATACGTTGCTCCTTTCGCAACGGCGTGATCCAGGTGCGATGGCGTCAACATGGTCATCTCAACATCGCCCAACATGGCACGCAGGCGCGTTTCAATGGTGGTACGAATTAAACCGGCGTTAAACACACCACCATTCAGCAAAATTTTCGTTGGCTTAGCCTGATGTTGGGCTAAAAACTCACTAATATGACGCGTAATGGCAGGATCACTTTCGTAATCCAAGTTGATCGTACTGATGCCGCTTCGTGGGGCTTTCTGAGCCTGCTCACCAAACGCCACTTCAGGGAAAAAGCCTTGCAACAAAAGCTGCTGAACGTCGCCTTGAGTCAAGGTCGCTTTAATGCTGTTATTAAACAAACTGCGACCACGACTTGGAACGACAACACTCACGTCGGCCAAATCCGCATTCGACAACAAGCGCTCTTTCGCCTCACGACACGCTTGCGTCAGACCTGAAATCTGCCAATGCTCTAACGTTGTACCGTTTTGTGCAAGCTGTCCAGCTAGGTGATAGGTCAATGCCATGTCCATGTTGTCGCCACCCAATAGGATATGACGACCCACAGCAACACGCTCCAAACCAAGTACGCCCTCTTGCTCAACCGCTTGGATCAAAGACAAGTCTGTTGTACCACCGCCCACATCCACAACCAGGATATGTTCGTTCACTTCAAGTGCATCCGTCCAAGACGCTTGATCTGCCAGCCAAGCGTAAAACGCCGCTAATGGCTCTTCAATCAAACGGGCTCGCAATCCGATGCGCTCCGCCGCTTGTTCAGTGATAGTACGCGCCGCCGGATCAAATGAGGCAGGCACAGTAATCACCACTTCTTGATCCTGTATCGGCGCATCAGGAAACGCCACTGTCCATGCGTTCACCAAGTGAGAGAGCAAGGTTTCAGTGACCGCTGCGGGCGAGATTTTTGTTACCTCTTCCAGCGCATCGATTGGCAAAACAGCTTCGTCTGCGCCCACTCGAGAGTGGCACAACCAGCTTTTAGCACTTTGCACCAAACGACCAGACGATTTGGCACCCAACTCTCTCGCAAGCTGCCCGACAATCGCATCGGCTTTGCCCCACGGCAATTGCATATCACTTTCTAAAAACTCAGTGGCATGGGGGAAATACACAAAAGAAGGCAACAGTGGACGTTCTGCCACTTGCCCTGCCGCGGTGAACTGCGCAATAGGCAACTGTTTAATGTCTGCCGCGCCATTTTCAGTGTTGGCTGCAGAATAAAAGACAGCCGAATGCGTGGTACCTAGGTCGATACCAATAAAATAATCGCTCATGACTATACCTCGATTTCTGCGGGCGCTAGGATGGTTAAGTTATCGGTGGAGCTGACTTTAGGGAGCTGTGTGCTCGTCACTTTCCAACCTGGATGAATCAAGGTACCGGCATAAGGACCGACGCCCTCAACACGACCTTCTAGCTTAATTTGCTTGGCATCGTAGTCTGCTGGCACCTCAATGCGGCTGTTTTCTGGCGCACTGTTCACCACATCAATGGTGAAGTGCTGCTTGATCACTTTCGCACAACCTGCATGAATTTGGCGTGCAGCAGCACCCACATCCGCGTCGTCGTAACCATCGATACTTTCTTGAATAAAGTCGATAAAGCGCGCCTCATGTTGCAACAGTTGCAGCAATTGATGCGCCCCATCTTCATTGACTGTGTCCAGGACTGGTGCCGCCACTTCAACTTCACGAATGACTTCAATTTCTTTGGTTATTACCTTTGGCTCCGCCTCAAAAGCCAATACTTCGCCTTTGCCTACTGCGGAACAACGGGCCGCGTAATCGCCGCTGCCCATGTATTTGAAAAACTGTCCAAACGCGCCAAAAAAGCGCGGAATAAAAGACATTGATGTAATTTTCTGGCTCATAACTTACCCATTCTGCATTTCTTCTAACTCAAGCCAACGCTCCATGGTCGTCTCAAGTTCTTGTTCTTTCGCGGCCACTTTGGCTAAGGTTTTTTGAACCTGTTTAGCGTCGCCGGCATAAAAATCAGCTGCACTCGTAATTTGATGCAAAGCCGCAATGTCATGCTCTAATGCCGCAATCGTTTCTGGCATAAGATCAAATTCACGCTGTATTTTATAACTCAGCTTTGACTTAGGCTTTGCGGTTACGACCGTCTCCGCGGCTTTCTTCACTTCAATTTTAGCGGGCTTAGTCTCGTTAGTTTGAGACGTCGATTCGGTTGGGAACTTACCCCCTTGACGAATCCAATCTTGGTAGCCACCTACGTATTCACGCACGCGACCTTCCCCTTCAAACGCAATCACACTGGTCACTACGCTGTCCAAGAACGCACGGTCATGGCTTACTAACAGCAAGGTGCCGTCGTAGTTCAGCAATAATTCTTCCAATAACTCCAAGGTTTCCACATCGAGGTCATTGGTAGGCTCATCCATCACCAACAGGTTGGCAGGTTTGGTAAACAGCTTGGCAAGCAACACACGGTTTCGCTCACCACCAGACAAGGCTTTGACTGGCGTACGAGCACGCTCTGGTGGGAATAAGAAATCACCAAGGTAGCCAATGACGTGTTTGTTCTGGCCATTGATTTCGATGGTTTCTTTGCCTTCCCCTACGTTTTCAGCAACGGTTTGCTCAGGGTCAAGCTGTTCACGAAGCTGGTCAAAATAAGCAACGTTAAGCTTAGTACCTTGGCGAACGGTACCTGAATCCGCTTGCAAATCACCCAAGAGGATTTTTAAGAAGGTACTTTTACCACAACCATTGGGGCCGATAAGGCCAATACGGTCACCGCGATTCACTATCAAGTCCATTGGCTGAAGAATCACTTTGTCTTCGAACGAGTGAGCCACTTGAGTGAACTCTGCCACCAATTTGCCTGAGCTTTCTTTGGTCTCAATAGCCATTTTGGCGTTGCCTTGACGATTAATCCGTTCTGAACGCTCAACACGCAACGCTTTCAAAGCGCGCACACGGCCTTCGTTACGAGTACGGCGGGCTTTGATACCTTGACGAATCCAAACTTCTTCTTCAGCAAGGCGCTTATCAAACAAGGCATTGGCACGTTCTTCTTCTTCCAACATCTTTTCTTTAAAGACAAGGAATTCATTAATGTTGCCACTAAAGGAAATCAAGTTACCACGGTCTAACTCAATAATACGGTTCGCTAATTTTTCTAGGAAACGACGGTCATGGGTAATAAATAAGATCAACCCACGAAATTGCTGAAGCTGTTGCTCCATCCATTCGATGGTCGGCACATCCAAATGGTTTGTCGGCTCATCAAGCAGCAATACATCTGGGTTTGATACCAATGCTTGCGCCAAAATAACACGACGACGCCAGCCACCAGACAATTCAGACATGAGCTTTTCAGCCGGCAGCTTCAAGCGTTGAATCATGTGATTTACGCGTTGTTCAAGATCCCAACCTTGGATCTTATCCAGCTCACTTTGAATGTCGCCTAACTCATTAGAATGATCGTTTTCGAAATCTTCCAACAAGGCAAAGTAACGTTTCATTAGGTCATGGGCTTTACCAGCGCCTTCACTGACCACTTCACGAACCGTCTTATTGTTGGCATCAGGAAGCTCTTGAGGAAGCTGGGCAATGCGCATTCCTCCCTCCAAACGAACCACACCTTCATCGGCGACTTGTTCACCTGAAATGATTTTTAAGAGCGTTGATTTACCCGCGCCATTGCGCCCGATAATAGCAACACGTTCCCCTGCTTCTGCAGCGAAACTGATTTTTGACAGCAGCGGATTATGCCCGAATGCAACACTGACCTGTTCTAAAGACAATAGACTCATATCTATCCAAATAAAAAAGAGAGTAAATTTTGTGGGCGTATAATATCACCCTTCCTAACGAAGGTTTAGCGAAACCAAGAAGTGACAATCTAAAAATTGACAATTAGCCACCAATAAAAAGAGAAAACCGCCGCTGAAAGCGACCCGATACAACATTCATCAAAGAAATATGCTTATATAAGCAAATCAAGATCATTTAATGACGTGTTTTTTGTGCATATAATTGACGCAAAACTTAAAATAATAAAAACAAGCAAAATGCATCAAGGAGCGGTTAATGGAGCTTAAAAGCAAAATAGGCCCAGTGGTTGCCATCACGATCACCATTGCGGCGGTCTTATGGGTATACGCTGGCGGGCACGGCATTACCGCAGCACAACACAGCAGCGCAGAGAGCAGCAGCAGCAACACAACAGCCATGGCTAACGACACTGCCTCAAAAAGCGCAGATAAGGCGCCAGAAAAGAACACCAATCAAGCTTCACTCAGCACGCAAAAATACAGTGTTCAAGCTAACACAATCCACGCCCAAAACATCGCTTTACAGCTGGCGATATCCGGCCAAACTGTGGCAGACAAAACCCTCACTTTAACCAATAGCTATAAAGGAAAAGTGGTTAAGCTTTACGTTAAAAAAGGGGATTTCCTAAAAAAAGGCGCGCCAATTTTACAAATTGACACTCGCGTTCTGCAAGCCCAGATAGCAGAGACAAAATCCCTTACCAAACAAAGAAGCATCGAGTTGAAGGGATTAACAAAACTCAAAGACATCAACCTCACCTCGAACGTTCGTCTAGCGGAAGCCGAAACCAACTTAGCCACCGCCCTTAGCACCGCAAAATCGCTAGCCATTAATTTAGAAAATGCCACTGTAACCGCCCCCTTCTCTGGTGTTCTCAACACCCTAGACATAGAAGAAGGTCAGATGCTCAGCGACGACACCCCAATAGGCTCACTCGTTTCGTTAAACCCACTGCATATCCAAGTCCCCATTCCACAAAATAAGATCCACCACATTCACCAAGGAACCCTCGGCCAAGTCCACTTAGCCACAGGGCTTGAAACCACTGGCGAAGTGTCTTATATCAGCCGCCAAGCCAACCCAGAAAGCCGTACAATCAATGTTGAGCTACTGGTGAACAACCCAAATCATGCTATTCCCTCCGGCTTAACCGCCGATGTCGATTTTTCCCTCGGGCAACAAAAAGCACAGGCTTTTTCTCCAGCCCTGCTAACGCTTGACGATAACGGCCATACCGCCGTCAAAATATTAGATGAACAGCATAAGGTCGCGTCTCTTCCTGTCACCATTGTGAAATCGGAACGAGACAAAGTGTGGGTACTAGGGCTACCAGATAGCGTCAATCTGATCACTGTTGGCCAGGGCTTTGTGGCCGCTGGCGATACCGTTGACGCTCATTATTAGGGAAAATAGTTTATGCAAACACTCATTGAAGCGGCGCTTGCCCGCTCTCGGACGGTATTATTACTCTTTACCCTGGTCCTGATTGCTGGTGCGGTGTCTTACATTGAAATAGCAAAAGAAAGCACGCCTGATATCACCATCCCTATGGCATACGTGTCTGTCACCTTAGATGGCATTTCACCAGAAGACGCCGATAGCTTATTAGTCCATCCGCTGGAGCAAGAGCTAAAAGGGCTAGACGATCTAAAAAAAATCAGCTCAACCGCGTCTGAAAATCACGCCTCTATCATCTTAGAGTTCAATCAGGGAACCAACATTGATCAGGCGATCATAGACACTCAAGAAAAAGTCAATCGCGCCAAAAGCGAACTGCCTGATGACGCTGACGAGCCCACGGTAACAGAAATCAACTTATCGACTTTCCCCGTACTGCGGATTAATTTATCCGGCAATGTGGGGTTCTCCACCTTAAGTCGCGTGGCCAATGATTTACAGGATCAAATTGAAGGCACCAAGGGCGTATTAGAAGCGCAGATCAGTGGCGACAGAGAGCAACAAGCACAAATTATCATCCGCCCTGAACAGCTCAACAGCTACCATTTAAACCTCTCTGATGTGGCGAACTTTGTTTCAGGCAACAACCAACTGGTCGCGGCGGGCAACCTAGACACAGGCGCGGGACGCTTTCCACTCAAAGTGCCAGGGCTATTAAAAACAAAAGAAGACATTCTAAACTTGCCAATCAAGGTCGATGGCGACAACGTTGTTAAATTAGGCGATATAGCCAGTGGCGAACTGACCTTTGAAGACCCCAGTAGTTACGCCAGAGTGGATGGCAAAAACAGCATATCACTCGCGGTTTCTAAACGGGTGGGTGCCAACATCATTGACACCCTAGATGCGGTCAAAGCTCTGGTTAAGAAAAACAGTGAACAATGGCCCGAAGGCATCGAGTATAGCCTGTCTCAAGACGAATCCAGCAATATAAAAACCTCTCTAAACGATCTGTTTAACAATGTGTTAACCGCCACTTTATTAGTCATGATCGTCATTGTATGGGCGCTCGGCATTCGCAGCGCCATCCTGGTCGGGCTGGCAATCCCTGGGGCGTTTCTCGCCGGCATTTTGCTGCTCAACATTCAAGGTTACACCATTAACATGGTGGTGCTTTTCGCCCTTATTTTAAGCGTTGGCATGTTGGTTGATGGCGCCATTGTGGTCACCGAATACGCCGACCGAAAACTCGCCGAAGGCGCAAACAAAAAAGACGCTTACAGCGAAGCCGCCAAGCGCATGGCATGGCCCATCATAGCCTCTACCGCGACCACACTGGCGGTCTTTATGCCATTGCTCTTTTGGCCTGATATTGTCGGCGAATTTATGCGCTACCTACCCATCACAGTGATTGCGACACTGTGTGCTTCGCTGGTGATGGCGCTCATTGTTCTGCCGACACTTGGCTCCCTAATTGGTAAAAAAGGCAGTTACAGCAACAACACCCTGATGTCACTGCGGATCGCAGAAAACGGCGATTTAAGCAAACTCAAAGGCCTTTCTGGTTGGTACAGCCGCGTACTCACTCGCCTGGTGGAAATACCTATCTGGGTACTGCTGTTTGTTGTTTCATTACTCATTGGCGTTCAAGTCATCTATGGCCTTTACGGCAAAGGCGTGGAGTTTTTCCCTAATATTGAGCCCGACGTTGCCAACCTTGAAATTCACGCCCGTGGCAACCTGTCGCTTAAGGAAAAAGATGCGCTCGTCCACAAGGTGGAAAATCTCCTCGTTGGCAACCCGAATCTAAAAAACCTCATAGCAACAACCTTTGATAGCCCAGGAAACACAGACGCAGCAGACAGCATAGGCAAAATTTCCATGGAGTTTATTGATTGGTCTCAACGTGAGCCAGCCAATGAAATACTCAAGCAAATTCGCCAGAAAACCGCTCAAATCCCTGGCATACTGGTCACCACAGAAGTGCAACAGGACGGCCCTCAATCGGGCGCAGACATTCAATTAGAACTCAGCTCCGATTACAGCCAACCTCTAAATGAAGCGGCGGATTTAATCTCTCAGCAACTGAGGTCACAAAGCAGCATTATTTCCGTGGAAGACGATCGTTCATTGCCAGGCATTGAATGGCGAATCGAAGTGGATCGCGCCAAAGCCAGTCGCTATGGTGTCGATATGAACACCCTAGGCAATGTGGTCAAACTGGTGAGCAACGGATTAATTCTCAGCGACTTCTTACCAGAAGGCGCCGACGACAAGATCGACATAGTCCTGCGTTATCCGGTCAATCAGCGCAGCCTAGAGCAGCTTGATCAGTTGCAGATCCCTTCTTCTCAAGGGCCGATTCCCGCCAGCAACTTTATTCACCGTTACGCCGGTCCCAAACAAGGGGTAATTAATCGAACGGATGGCAAAAAAACCATCACCATTGATGCCAACGTTCAAGATGGCGTGGTGGTCAACAATGTGATCAATCAAATCAAAGCGCAGCTGGATTCTGAGCTGCCTAATATGGTTTCTTACCAGTTCCGAGGCAATACGGAGAACCAACAAAAATCCACCGACTTTTTAATGAAAGCCTTCTTTGTCGCGTTCTTTATTATGGCGATCATTTTAGTGACTCAGTTTAATAATTTCTTCCAGTGCATATTGATCCTGAGCGCGGTTATCTTCTCCACGATCGGCGTGTTTATTGGCTTGATGCTAAAAGGTCAGCCATTTGGCGTGGTGATGAGCGGCGTTGGGGTGATTGCGTTGGCGGGCATAGTCGTCAACAACAACATTGTCCTGATCGACACTTTTAACACCCTAAGAGCCCAAGGTATGAAAGTGCGTGAGGCGGCGATTCGCACCGGAGTACAGCGTTTACGCCCCGTCATGCTGACCACCATCACCACCATTCTAGGCTTGGTGCCTATGGTGTTCCAACTGAACGTGGACCTGATCCACCAATCCATCAGCGTCGGTGCGCCTTCGGCTCAATGGTGGACACAACTGTCTACCGCCATTGCCGGTGGGCTCACTTTTGCCACGCCGTTAACGCTTATTTTAACCCCTTGTTTGTTAGTGCTCGGTTATCGCCGTGCAGAACGCAAGCAAGAAGCCCAAGACCAAGCAGACAAACTGGCCTCAATAGAAAGCTAACCATTGGAATTTCCCCCATAGACAAGCTTCTATGAATGAAAGTCCAGACATAAAAAAACGGAATCGCCCGTTGGCCGATTCCGTTTTTTAGCGCACCAAAAGATTAGCCTAATATCGCTAATGCTCCGTCAAAGTCGGCAATGATATCATCGCTGTCTTCTAGACCGACAGAAACACGAATCAAGCCTTCGGTAATGCCCGCTTTGGCTTTTTGCTCGTCCGTCAATCGACCATGAGTGGTCGTGGCTGGGTGCGTCACCAAGGTTTTGGTATCGCCCAAGTTACCCGTAATGGAAACCAGTTTAGCAGCATTAATCACCGCCCATGCTGCCTCACGACCGCCGTCTAATTCGAACGACAACAAACCACCAAAATCTTTTTGCTGGCGTTTCGCCAATTCGTGGTATTTATGGCTTGGCAACCCACCGTAGTTTACTTTTTTCACTTTCGAGTGAGATTCCAAGAATTCCGCCAACTTCATCGCGTTTGCAGAATGCGCTTTCATCCGCAACGATAACGTTTCTAAGCCATTCACCAATACCCAGGCATTAAATGGGCTCATGCATGGCCCGGCGCTGCGCATAAAGCCAACAAACTCATCAACAATCTCTTGGCTTGCGATCAAGGCACCACCCAAACTACGACCTTGCCCATCAATGAACTTGGTCGCCGATTGCATCACAATGTCCGCACCCTGTGTCAATGGGTTTTGCAACGCTGGGGTCGCCAACACATTATCAACACACAACAAAGCGCCCTTGCTATGAGCCAATGCGGCCACGCGTTCTACATCCACTACGTCATATAGTGGATTAGACGGCGTTTCAAAAAAGCAAAGCTTGGTATTGCTGTCAATGGCGGCTTCCCACGCTGCGTAATCAGTGGCGTCAACATACACCACGTCGATGCCAAATTTTGTGGTGTATGTGTTGAAAAACTTAATCGTTGAACCGAATACATTCAGCGAACACACCACGCGATCGCCAGCGCTCAACAAGCTGTATGCCATGGTCATTAATGCCGCCATACCAGAGCTTGTTGCAATCGCCGCTTCGCCTTTCTCAAGGTTCGCTAAACGCTTTTCAAACAACTCAACAGTCGGGTTGGTAAACCGTGAATACACATTTCCATCTTCTGCACCAGAAAACTTACTCGCGGCTTCTTCCGCACTGGCGTAAGCAAAGCTTGATGTCATAAAAATGGCTTCGCTGTTTTCTTGCTCTTGTGTCTGACGAACACCTGCATGAATGGCATTTGTTGCGTCTTTGTATTCCGACATTCGTGTCTCTCCAAAATTGCCTTAACTAAAAACAACAAAGCCAGGCGTGTGACCTGGCTTTGTTTCGTAAGTCACTATTGCATTAGTTTGCTACATAGGGTGCATCATGTCACTACTAGCTGCATTTTCAATAGAGTCCTTTTGAGTATCATTTCGCGCATTCTCAAGACGAGCAAGATACGCTTCAGTGATATCCCCAGTAATGTATTTTCCATCGAATACAGACGTATCGAATTCACGTACATCAGAGTGCTTCTCATCAATACAAGCTTCAATCAAATCACCCAAATCTTGGAAAATCAATTTGTCAGCGCCGATTAACTCACAAATTTCATCCACATTGCGATCGTGAGCAATCAACTCAGTAACGGCTGGCATATCAATACCATACACATTCGGGTAACGCACCTCAGGTGCCGCCGAAGCGATGTATACTTTTTTCGCGCCAGCATCACGCGCCATTTCAATGATTTCTTTACTCGTGGTACCACGAACAATCGAGTCATCTACCAATAGCACCGTTTTGTCTTTAAATTCAAACGGCACAGGGTTCAATTTTTGACGAACGGATTTTTTACGAACCGCTTGCCCTGGCATGATAAAAGTACGGCCAATGTAGCGGTTCTTCACCAAGCCTTCACGGAATGGGATATTCAGTGTTTGTGCAATCTGTAGTGCGGCAGTACGGCTGGTATCCGGGATCGGAATGACAACATCAATATCATGATCTTTCCATTCGCGTTGGATCTTCTCTGCCAATCGATCACCCATGTTCATGCGGGCTTTATAAACAGAAATACTGTCGATCACTGTGTCCGGACGAGCAAAATAAACGTACTCAAACAAACAAGGACGAGCCACTTTTTTCGGTGTGCACTGACGCACATGAACCTTATGGTTCACATCAAAGAAAATCGCTTCACCAGGCTGGATATCACGTTCTATTGTGAAACCGCCAGCGTCCAATGCGACGCTTTCAGACGCCACCATGTATTCGATGCCATTGTCGGTCTGTTTAGAGCCATAAATTAATGGGCGAATACCATCTGGATCACGAAACGCCAAAATACCGTAACCAGTGATCAAAGCGACAACCGCGTAACCACCTTCAATTCGCTTATAGACTCGCTCTAACGCATTGAAAATATCTTCTGGTGTCGGTGTCAGCTTGCCTTCTAAATGAAGCTCATGAGCCAATACATTCAACAACACTTCTGAATCAGACGTCGTGTTCACATGGCGAAGATCAGACTCAAACACTTCTTGCTTAAGCTTTTCAGTGTTGGTCAAGTTGCCATTATGAGCAAGAGAAATACCGTAAGGAGAGTTAACGTAAAAAGGTTGTGCTTCAGCAGAACTCGAGGTACCTGCTGTAGGGTAACGGGCATGCCCAATGCCAATATTACCATGAAGTTTTTTCATGTGACGTGTACGAAACACCTCACTAACCGGACCATTGTCTTTGCGTAAACACAGACGTCCATTATGGCTGGTTACCATTCCTGCTGCATCTTGCCCGCGATGCTGAAGCAAAGTTAATGCATCAAAAATGGCTTGATTGACCATGGATGTGCCTACGACACCAACGATACCACACATGTTCTAGATCCTCGTGTTGGGGAAATTGTGCTTATAAAACACAATAAAGGTTCTTCTTTCGTTGCCAGAGAAGCAACTAATTTCCAAGGGCGCGGTCAATGAGAGACGGATCCACAAGATCCGAACTCTTGCCTAACATTTCACGCGTCCAGTCTTTCAAAAGCACTAATTGAGGAATCAATTGTGATGACTTCCAAAGCTCTGTTTTTTCTATTGCTGGGCTTAAGCTCAGCAAAGACACAAAAGCCACAACAATTAAGCCGCCTTTTGCAAAACCAAAAACCATGCCTAGCACTCTGTCTGTGCTAGAAAGGCCGGTTACCTGTATTAAAGAGCCAATCAAATAGCTCGCTAATGCACAAATTATTAAGCTTGCTACAAATAAAGAAACAAATGAAACTATGTAACGGATCTGATCACTTTGAACCTGATCCATCAATAATGCCTGCATGTTATCAGAGAATTTTATCGCCACCACAAAGGCTATAACCCAGGTAAGTAAGGATAGAACTTCTTTAACAAATCCCCTTTTCAAACTCAGTAGAGTAGAAATAATAACGACGGCAATGATCAGCCAGTCCAATGTAGAAATTGAGTTTACAGCGTCCATAACAACCCTATTTAAAGCGCGCGAAGTTTAACAGAAGGTTAAGATAATCCAAATACTACCAAACAAAACTTGTATTAATTCTCAGAAAACTTCACCACGATTCCTTTTAGAGAAAACTTTTTATGGATGTCAGCTTGCACTTTCTCTGAGGTTGGTCGATCCAACTCTGGACCAACGAACACCTTGAACAATGAGTTAGTCGTAATGCTGTAAGCTGGGTAATCGGCTTTTTTCAGCTTATTAACCAAACGCTTGGCATTGTCTTCTTGTGCAAAGGTGGCAATTTGAACCGTCCAGCGGCCGGTAGGTGCCGGTGCTTTGACTGGCTCCTGCTTGACCGGAGGTTTGGCTTTAACCACAGGGGTTGGTGCTGCAACTGGCTTTTTAGCCTCGGAAACAAGCGTAATATCTTGTGCCGACTTGGCATCAGTATTAACCACCTGAGGTGAGGGTTCTGGCGTTTGACTGTCGCTGGCGTCCGGCAATTCATCCAATGACTGGGCAGGCGCGATTTTCACCTCCGGAAACACAGGAGGTTTACTCACGACCACTTGCACATCCAATTCAGGCGGACGTTCACCGTCTAGAATCTGTGGCAAAATAATGGCCGCGGCCACAATCAAGATACTGGCACCAATCAATCTATGCGTCATTTTTTTATCTAACATCACGCCTCCTTCTGCTTGGTATGAGCCAAATAATCGGTCACGGTTACAAAAGAACCGAATACCACAACAGGTCGATTCTCTTCTAACGCCTTCCCTGACGCCGCATCAAAAGCATCAGCTACCGTTTTGTATGCTGTGATATGTTTGACATTGTGCTGTTCCAATATGGCCATCAGATCTTGCGCTTTGGCCCCTCTTGGGCCGCCCAAATCCGCTAAATGCCAAGCGGAGAACTTATCAGCAAGAGACACCATAACACTGTTGATGTCTTTGTCTTTTAACATGCCACAAACCGCAATTGGCTTGCTTTCAAAGGCCGCCACCCGCTTCGCCAATTCCGAGGCGGCTTCTGGGTTGTGCGCCACATCAATATAGATAAGAGGAGCATCACTGACTTTTTGAAAACGACCGGTTAGTTGGGCACTGGCAAACAAGTCTTGAAGCGCAGTTTCATCCGGCTCAAGCCCCATATAGCTAAACACCGCAATCACAGTGGCGGCGTTTTCAATCGGCAAATTAGGCAATGGCAAATGATGATAAGAACACTCATTTCCTGTCCAAGACCATTCCTGCCCAGTCACCTGATAAGAGAAGTGCTCGCCTTTTTGGCGTAAATCAGCGCCTATCATGATCGCCGTCTCAGCCAAGCTACTCGGTGGATTGACCACACCACTTACCAACAGCTTGTCACGACGTGCTATGCCGGTTTTCTCACGCGCAATAACCTCAATCGAGTCGCCTAACCAATCTGTATGGTCCAGCGCAATCGAGGTCACTACCGCGACGTCGGCATCCACCATGTTGACCGAATCCAAGCGCCCACCTAAGCCCACTTCTAACACCCAATAATCAAGGTCTGACTGGGAGAAAATCCACAATGCAGCCAAGGTACTGAATTCAAAATAGGTTAACGGTGTGCTTCCTCGAGCCAATTCAATCGCCTCAAAAGCCTGACAAATAAGTTCATCATTGCAAGGCTCATTGTTCAGAGCAATGCGCTCATTAAAGGCAAGAAAATGGGGAGAGGTATAGGTACCAACTGAGTGGCCTTGGGACGATAGATATTGGGTCAACATAGCGCAAGTAGAGCCCTTGCCGTTGGTTCCCGCTACCGTGATGATTTCGTTTTTCGGTCTAGAGATAGCAAGCTTCTCTAACACTGAACTGCCTCGCGCCAGACCTAATTCGATCTCGGAGGGATGTTGGCTCTCGATGTACGAGAGCCAATTATCTAACGACGTTGGCGTCATTTATTTATGCCGCTCTGTTCGTCAACAATGACAAGATATTAAACAAACGATCACGCATGTCTTCACGTTTGATGATCATGTCAAGCGCGCCTTTTTCCAGCAAGAACTCACTGCGCTGGAAGCCAGCAGGTAATTTTTCACGTACTGTTTGCTCGATAACACGAGGACCAGCAAAACCGATCAACGCATTTGGCTCAGCAACGTTTAGGTCACCCAACATAGCAAGAGAAGCCGATACACCACCAAACACAGGATCGGTCATCACAGAAATATAAGGGATGCCTTCTTGTTTCATACGCTCAAGGCCTGCGCTGGTTTTTGCCATCTGCATCAAAGAAATCAACGCTTCTTGCATACGTGCGCCGCCACTTGCGGAGAAACAAATTAGTGGGATGCGTTTTTCAAGGCACACATTAACGGCCTGAATGAAACGTTCACCAACAATCGCTCCCATAGAACCACCAAGGAAACTAAATTCAAACGCCACCGCCACAACAGGCATGCCGTTTAGAGCCCCTTCCATTGCTACCAAGGCGTCTTTTTCGCCAGTGGCTTTTTGAGCTGCCGTAATACGATCTTTGTAGCGTTTCGTGTCTTTGAATTTCAGTTTGTCTTCAGGCTCAAGATGGGCGCCAATTTCAAAACGACCTTCTTTGTCCAAGAAAATATCCAGACGACGACGGGCATTCACACGCAAATGGTGGTGACATTTTGGACAAACATCCAAATTTTTCTCTAGCTCAGGGCGATAAAGAACGTTGTCACACTTAGGGCATTTTTTCCATAAACCCTCAGGAACAGAACCTGATCCTCGCTTCGATTCGCTACGTACAATCGAAGGTACAAATTTGTCTAACCAGCTACTCATTTATTTCTCCATATCTCTGTTTACGGCTGCCGCTTAGGCGTCCATTTCGTTGCGCATTGGCGCTAAAATGGCTTTCAAAGCGTCAGCGATATATTCTTTTGGCTGATCTTTATTTTCAGCAATGGCGTTAACCAAAACACTACCAACGATGACACCGTCTGCACAGTGACCAACGGCTGCCGCTGTTTTCGCATCACGAATACCAAAACCCACTCCAATTGGAAGGTCCGTAATATCACGCAAAGCATCAACATGCTGCTTAACACTGGCGACATCCAACTCAGCGGTACCAGTTACCCCTTTTACAGATACGTAATACACATACCCAGAAGCCAGATCACAAATTTTCTTCGCTCTCGCTGGTGTCGTTGTTGGTGACAACAAGTAAATTAGGTCAATCTCGTTTTGGCGGAAGCATTCTACTACATCTGTCGCCTCTTCTGGAGTCAGATCGACTAATAAAATACCATCTACACCCGCTTCTTTCGCAGAATTTGCAAAAGCTTGATAACCAAAGAACTCAATTGGGTTCAAATAGCCCATTAACACCACTGGCGTATGGGTATTGTGCTTACGAAATTCCGCAATAATAGCCAATACTTTTCGCACGCTCGTGCCCGCCGCTAAGCTACGCTCACAAGCCAATTGTATCACTGGCCCGTCGGCCATAGGGTCAGAAAATGGCATGCCAATTTCTATAACATCCGCCCCAGCGTCCACTAAACCATTCATTATAGTCACAGTATGCTCTGGCGTTGGGTCGCCCGCCGTAATATATGGAATTAATGCTTTCTTTCCAGATTCAGCAAGTTGTGCGAAACACTGTTTAATTCGGCTCATACTTCAATCCCATCCAATTCAGCCACCGTCATAATGTCTTTGTCGCCTCGACCAGACAGGTTAATCACAACAATTTTGTCTTTTTCCATCGTCGCCGCAAGTTTCATACCGTACGCCACTGCGTGACTGGATTCTAGCGCAGGCATAATGCCTTCAAGACGGGTCAAATCATGGAAACCATCCATCGCTTCGTCATCATTGATGGCAACATACTGCGCACGACCAATGTCTTTTAACCAAGCGTGCTCTGGACCAACACCTGGGTAATCCAAACCGGCAGAAATAGAATGCGTACCAATAATCTGGCCGTCATCGTCTGCCATCACATAAGTACGGTTTCCATGCAGAACACCAGGGCGACCTGCAGACAAAGGCGCGGCATGTCGACCTGTTTCTAGGCCATCACCACCAGCCTCGACACCATACATAGCAACGCCATCATCCCCAATAAAAGGATGGAACATACCTATCGCGTTAGAACCACCACCTACACAGGCCACCACGGCATCCGGTAAACGGCCTTCTTGCGCCATGCACTGCTCTTTGGTCTCACGACCAATTACCGCTTGGAAATCACGCACTAATTTAGGGTACGGGTGAGGGCCCGCTGCGGTACCAATAATGTAGAAAGTATCGTCTACATTGCTCACCCAATAACGCATCGCTTCATTCAATGCGTCTTTAAGTGTCTTGGTTCCAGACTCAACCGAAATCACTTCTGCACCCAATAGCTTCATGCGATAAACATTCAGCTTTTGGCGACGAATGTCTTCCGCGCCCATGAATACTTTACAATTTAAGCCAAGACGCGCCGCCACAGTCGCAGAAGCAACACCGTGCTGGCCTGCTCCGGTTTCAGCAATGATGTTTGGCTTACCCATGTGCTTCGCCAACAAGGCTTGACCAATGGTGTTATTAATCTTATGTGCGCCTGTGTGGTTCAAATCTTCACGTTTAAGATAAATCTTTGCGCCACCCGCTTTCGCCGTTAATCGCTCAGCGAAATACAAGGGAGAAGGACGACCTACATAATGGGCTAAATCCTTATCAAACGCGGCTTGAAATTCCGCGCTCTGGGATAACTCTTCATACATTTTTGTCAAATCATCCAGTGCAGACATTAACGTTTCAGAAACGAAGACTCCACCGTACTGACCAAAACGACCGTGCTCATCAGGCAAGGTTTGATCTATATCTTTATTGCTCACGTTTTGCTCCACTAATAAATTGTTTTACTTTCGCATTATTCTTTAGCCCTTTGGACGCCTCAACACCGCCACTAACGTCCACAGCATAAGGAGCAACTTGCTCAACCGCATGCGCAACATTATCAGGCGTTAAACCACCGGCCAAAATCACCGGCAATGGCAATACTTCAGGAATCAAAGACCAATTAAATACTTCCCCTGTACCACCAGGCACGCCCGCTTTGTAGGCATCGAGCAAAATCGCCGAGGCGGATGGATAGGATTGTGCGGCCAGCAAGAGGTCATCCCCCTCTTTTACCCGCAAGGCTTTTACATAAGGACGATTATAGGATAAACACTCCGCTTCTGGTTCATTCCCGTGAAACTGAATCAACCAACGTGCGTTATTGGCCACAACGCTCTCTATATCCTCTGCTTGAGCATCAACAAAAAGCGCAACAGGCACAACAAAAGGCGGTAGCTGAGCAACAATCTCATTGGCTTTAACAGGGTCAATATAGCGCGGACTTTTTGGATAAAAAACAAACCCCAATGCATCAGCACCATAATCACAGGCGGCCAATGCGTCTTCTAGGTTCGTAATTCCGCAGATTTTAACGCGACAAGACATACTCAGGCTCTTCTACATAAGGCAAAAAATGCGGCCCAAGAGGTCGCTGCGGCACATTAAAATGCTCAGGATATTCCGCATCCACAAAGTACAGCCCCGTTGGCGGTGCCGTAATCCCCCCTTTGGTTCTGTCCTTAGCTTCTAATACTTCTTTCGCCCAAGAAACCGGTTTTTCACCAGCCCCTATGGTCATCAATACGCCAGCAAAATTTCGGATCATATGATGCAAAAATGCATTGGCTCGAACATCTAACACGACGTATTGACCAAGCTGTTGCACTGAAAAGTTTAAAATCGTTCGTGTTGGGGTATTTGCCTGACAACCAACCGCTCGAAAAGAGCTAAAGTCATGGGTCCCTAGAAAACACGTCGCCGCTGCTTTCATTCGCTCGACGTCTAATGTTTTATAGGTCCAGGTGAGGCCTTTGGATAATAAAGCTGGACGCAGTGCAGATTGATAAATCACGTAACGATAACGACGACTCAAAGCACTAAAGCGCGCATGAAATTCATCATCAACATAACGCGCGGCAACCACGGCAATATCACTAGGAAGGTGGGTATTCACCCCTAATGTCCAAGATCGCTCACTACGCTCTACATCGGTTTCAAAATGCACAACCTGTGCGCTTGCATGAACACCAGAATCGGTTCTTCCAGCGCACACAACACTGACCTTGTGATTGGCAATCACGCTAAGTGCTTTTTCGATATTTTCTTGGACACTGGGTACATCGTATTTTTGCGCTTGCCAGCCCTTATAGGCTGACCCATCGTATTCTACTAACAGGACAACTTTTTTAGTCACTTGGGAACATCCGCTCCATCATACTTTTCGCTTCGGCAATTTGTTTATCATTACCCGTGGATACTACATCCTCAAGTATAACACGCGCACCCTCATCGTCGCCCATATCCATGTAAGCTCGCGCCAAATCTAACTTGGTCGCTATTTCGTCGCCGCTGGCATCAAAAAAGTCGAACTCTTCTTCCTCATCATCAACGTCTGCGCCTTCGGCGGCTTCTGCCTCTCCGAATGAAGGCACATCGATGTCGGCCAAATCGTCTTGGGCTTCGGCTAAGGTTTCTTCAATACTGGATGCCAAAGACTCATCTGGCGTTTTATCAAACAACGCAGACTCATCAACCGCGTCTTGTTCATCATCGTTTAGCAAACTAGAAACAAAAGATTCTTCTTCACTGAATTCGCCGCCTTCTTCTTCGTCAGCCAACTCAGGCTCAGGCTCAGGCTCTACCGTCGGCACTTCATCGTCAGGAATGGCTTCTAATTCTGGTTCTAGATCGCCAAAGCCACTGTCCAGATCATCGTCTTCCGCCAACTCATCCATTTGCTCATCTAATGATGCAAATGGATCATCCAAGTCATCGTCGATAATCTCTTCTTGACGTTCTTCTGGAAGCTCTTCTTCCGGCAAAGACAAATCTTCTGCGAAGTCGAATATTTCATCGTCCAGATCTTGCTCTTCAACGCTATCGTCCAGTAACGCTTCTTCCGTATCCGATCCATCCAGATCAAAATTGAAAGGATCTTCTTCTGGCATTTCCTCTTGTTCTTCCGCTTTCGCAGCAACCACTGGCGCACTAGCAGCGGCGGCGGCAACCGCAGCAGGCGCTGCTAAGTCAAATTCGTCTGAAGCAGGTTTAGCCTCGTCTTTCTTTTTCCCTAGGCGGCGCATCAACAAGCCCCCTAAGAAACCAAATAACAGCAACACAACGGCGGCGATAGACACCACAATCGGATTACCAAAAATTTTGTTTTTAAGTGAATTTTCTTCCGCTTGCTCTTTGACTCTGCGAGCTTGATCCGCTTCTAGCAGCTGATCAACAGTGTTCTTTTGCTCCTGCAACGACTGCTGCGCACTGGCAAACTGTTTCTCAAGTTCTGCCATTTGCTTATCTTTCAACGCAATCAGTTTTTGCAAGGTCTCTAATTGCTTATTAAGATCACCAAGCTGACTTGAGAGGTCTTCTTTTTCACGTTTTTCTTTATCCAGCATTTCTTCAGCAGCGGACAACTTAGTGTTTAAATTCGCAACACTTTGACCGTTACCCGCATTCGAACTCGCACTGCCTTCAGGCAATAGACTTTGCCCAGATGACAGGGTCAATTTATCGGAATCTGATACCGGTGACTGAGAAGCGCCTTTGGCTTTCGCCTGCGTGTTCATTTGCGCGCGTTCTATTTTTGATTTGTTCGCCGCAACACCCTTCAGCGCCATCCATGCTCTATGCTGACGATTAAATTCTTTTTGCGAAAGGGATTTATTAAACAGAGCGATCTGCTGCTCCGTCGGCAAGCGAAGAACAACCCCTTCTTTAAGCAAATTGATATTATCTGAGTAGAACGCATTTTTGTTCAATGCTTGAATGGCCATCATGGTTTGATAAATATTCAAGCTATTTGAACGCTGATTTTTATCCGCAATCGACCATAAGGTATTGCCTCTCGTGGTAAAAATATTACCCCGTGATGGCATCTGCTCAGCGCTGGAGGCGGCATCACGAAAGACCGTATTCGAAGAGGCTTGCTGAGAAGGAAGCTTAGCTGAACGCACTAACTCTTTTTGGGCTTTATCAACCAAAGCGGATTGATTGAGCGGCGCTTGATACTCACGCACCACCTGTCCGCTAGGCCAGCGAGCCGCCAAGACGAAGTGCAGTTCTTTTTCTTTAATGGGCTGTGCGGACGTCACCGCAATGACCAGACCTTTGCCGTTATTCGCTCGTTGCACATTAAATTTGAGCAATGACAAATCGGCAGCAGGCGCAAAACCAGCCTGACGGAACTCACCTTCACTGCCCAAGCGAACCAAAATATCTTCAGGCGTCAAAACGCCATAATCAGAGAGCGCAATCTGCCCTCGAAAAGGTTCATCCAGATTTGATTGAGAAGTTAATTCACCCAGCTCCAATGCGTAACCGCTCGACACATAAAATGCCCCCGTAACGGCCAGACTAATGAGGGTTTTTCTGAGCATAATATTCCCTTCTTGTTCAAAAATGGCGATAAATACTAATCTAAGTATCTTACACGACTCGCTATTTATCAATAGCTTTAGAATCAATGGTTTGTCTTATAATATAAGATTCGAATAATCGTCTAAATAGTCTACAATTTTACCCTTTAAATGCGAATAAAGTCCTCTCGATAGAGAAACCCTTGTACATAATCCACACCCATCAATGTCGCAAACGCCAAATCCTGGTCCGTTTCCACGCCTTCTAAAATCACACTTTTGCCCGTGGCGTGAGCAAAATCAATTATCTTAGAGACAAACACCATATAGCGTTTATCATCTTGCATTTTAAGAACATGCTTATCAAGTTTAATCCATTCCACCAATTGCATAACAGAAACCGATAACATGGATCTAGGGTTACACAAATCGTCTAATGCTGTACCTATCCCCAAATTACTAAAGGTCTCTATCATCGACAAACTCATCAAGGCATCGTTAATCTCAGAGTTCTCAATTAACTCCACCACAACCCGCCCTTTTCCGACTTGCTGAATCGCCCCTAGAATTGGATTATCCAGCACTTCACCACCACAGGCATAAAAGGCATCTTGATCCAAATTAACAAACACCTGATGATTTTTGGGCATGTGCTCTAGCTGCAAACACTTTTGCGCGTATTCCACCTGATACAAGGACAATGGATTATCATGCAAAGAAGAATAAACAAGATCTGGACGTATTGCCTTTCCCGTCACATCATAAAATCGAGAAAGCGCCTCGTAAGCCACCACTTCATTTGTTTTCAACTTAACAATAGGCTGATACTCCACCCCAAATCGTTGATGCTCAATCAAATCCAACAACACACCATTCAACAAGTGAGGCACTCAATTCTTCCTTTTTTAGAAAATAGACAAAACAAAAGAAGATAATAGTTCTCATTAACAAAAAAATAAAGCACAAAAAAAAGCCCCGCATGAGCGAGGCTTCTTTTGTATCAATGACTTAGGCGATGATTACATCATTCCGCCCATGCCACCCATACCGCCCATGCCACCCATATCAGGCATAGCAGGAGCATCATCTTTTGGAGAATCAGCAATCATTGCTTCCGTTGTGATCATAAGACCAGCAACAGAGGCCGCTGCTTGAAGCGCCGAACGAGTTACTTTCGCTGGGTCAAGAATACCCATCTCTAGCATATCGCCGTATTCACCAGTGGCTGCGTTGTAACCGTAGTTACCTTCACCTTGTTTCACTTTGTCTACTACCACAGAAGCTTCTGCTCCAGCGTTAGTCACGATTTGGCGCATTGGCGCTTCCATCGCACGCAAAGCAAGCGCGATGCCTACGTTTTGATCTTCGTTATCGCCTTTAAGGTCAACTACTTTTGTTAGTGCGCGAACCAAAGCAACACCACCACCAGCAACAACACCTTCTTCAACCGCAGCGCGAGTCGCGTGAAGCGCATCGTCTACACGTGCTTTTTTCTCTTTCATTGCCAATTCAGTGGCTGCACCGATTTTGATCACTGCAACACCGCCTGCCAATTTAGCAACACGCTCTTGAAGTTTCTCTTTATCGTAGTCAGAAGAAGAGTTAGCGATTTCTGCGCGAATTTGCTCAACACGACTAGTAATGTTTGCTGCAACACCAGCGCCATCAACAATCGTTGTGCTTTCTTTTGTCAAAGTAACGCGCTTCGCGGTACCAAGCTGCTCAATCGTTGCTTCTTCAAGTTTGATACCGACTTCTTCAGAAATAACAACAGAGCCAGTTAGAATCGCGATGTCTTCTAGCATTGCCTTACGACGATCACCGAAACCAGGCGCTTTAGCAGCAGCCACTTTAACGATGCCGCGCATCGTGTTAACAACCAAAGTTGCCAACGCTTCGCCTTCAACATCTTCAGCAATGATCAACAATGGACGTGATGCTTTAGCAACACCTTCCAAAATTGGCAACAAATCGCGGATGTTAGAGATTTTCTTATCAACCAATAGGATGAATGGGTTTTCTAATTCCGCACTCATTGTTTCTTGGTTATTGATGAAGTAAGGAGATAGGTAACCGCGGTCAAACTGCATACCTTCTACTACCGCTAGCTCATCTTCAAAGCCAGAACCTTCTTCTACTGTAATAACGCCTTCTTTACCAACGCGCTCCATTGCTTCAGCAATGATTTTACCAACAGAAGAATCAGAGTTAGCAGAAATAGTACCTACCTGCTCTACCGCACGAGTGTCTTTACAAGGCGTAGAAAGCGCTGCGATTTCTTTCACAACGGCATTCGCAGCTTGATCGATACCACGCTTAAGATCCATAGGGTTACGACCCGCAGCAACCGCTCTTAGACCTTCTGTAATGAAAGACTGAGCAAGTACTGTGGCCGTTGTTGTTCCGTCACCAGCAACATCATTGGCTTGAGAAGCAACTTCTTTCACCATTTGAGCGCCCATGTTTTCGAACTTGTTTTCCAGTTCAATTTCTTTCGCAACAGTCACACCGTCTTTAGTTACAAGAGGTGCTCCGAAAGATTTTTCAATAACGACGTTACGGCCTTTAGGACCTAATGTTACTTTCACTGCGTCTGCAAGAACGTTTACACCTTTCAGCATTTGCTGACGAGCGCCATCTCCAAATTTAACTTCTTTAGCTGCCATTTTCTTATACCTTAACTGTTGTAAGTGTTATGAATCGTAATAGAACTGTGGGACGAATTAGGCTTCAATAACGCCGTAAATTTCATCTTCTTTCATGATAAGCAGTTCTTCACCTTCGATTTTAACGGTTTGACCGGAGTACTGGCCAAACAACACGGTGTCACCCACTTTAACGGCCAAAGCTTGCACATCGCCATTTGATTGAATACGGCCAGTGCCAACAGCTAAAACCTCGCCTTGAGTAGGCTTTTCTGTAGCAGATCCTGGTAAAACAATACCAGATGCAGTTGTTGTTTCTTCTTCTTTACGTCGAACAACGACACGATCGTGCAAAGGACGAATATTCATTGATCAATCTCTCCAATTAAAAAACAATACCAGGACTCCCCTGGCAGGACTACACTCACCTACTAAGGCAAGTAACTATATCGAACTCTTATATACGGCTAACAAAAAGCATTTCAACCCTTAACCGTAATTATTTTTTATCAATTAAATCATGGTCATCTTTCGATTCTCTGGAATACTCACCATCAAATACATCCCCTCTTTTCTCGGAGTATTGACCGCCTTGAGTTCCCCATTGACCACCGCGCTTCATCATAGAAGCAATAAAATTCACCACTAAGCCTGCGGCCACTAATTTACGCACTGGCGGAATCAACAATAACCCACCAATCGCGTCAGTCATAAAGCCAGGAATCAAAAGACACAAGCCAGCAAAAAGCAACATAATGCCTTCTGCTACTTCAGAAGCGGGTAATTCGCCGCGGCGCATTTTTTCTTGCGCCTTCATAGAAGTCTCTAAACCTTGCTTACGAATCAAGGTCACCCCTAGAATAGCGGTCAGGAAAACCAACCCAATGGTTGGTAAGGCGCCAATGCTACCCCCCACTTTAATCAAGAGTGTTAACTCAATGACTGGAATTAGAATAAAAAGTAACAGCGCAAATCTCATATTTACCTTCTTTATATTAAGTTCAATTACGTATCTGAGGGCGAAGCGGTGACTAATCAAGCAATAGACAACTTTAAATCACAAGTCTTTTTAATTTTAAACAACGTCCCTCGTGGGGAATGCATTGCTTATGGGGAATTAGCCGCGCTAGCCGGTTTCCCAAATCACGCCAGACAGGTGGGCGCCATAATGAAAAACCTACCTAAAGACACAAACTTACCATGGCATCGCGTGGTTAACGCTCAAAAAAGAATCAGCTTCCCTGAAAACACAGAAGGCTATTTAAGACAAAAAGAGAAATTAGAGCAGGAAGGCTGGGTAATTATCGGCACTAAACTTGCCATGAAGACAGACTAACACAAAAACCAAGAGGACCAGGCGAAAAACACCACACCCAAAAAGAGAAATAGAATGCCAAACTCATCCGTTTGGCATTGGTACCAGAAGCGACGAAGAACTAGTCGCGAAAGTTAGTAAATTGCACTGGCTGATTCAAATCTGCGCCACGCAACAACGCCATAACCTGCTGCAGATCATCACGCTTTTTACCGGTCACACGCAATTGCTCACCTTGGATCTGCGCCTGAACCTTGATTTTGCTTTCTTTGATCATTTTAACAATGCGCTTTGCTTCGTCGGTCTCAAGACCTTCTTTCATTTTCACATCTTGAGCGACTTTCATATTGCCTTTTACAATATCGCCTTTCTCCATACTCTTTAGATCAATACCGCGCGCCACTAGCTTTTGGTTCAAAATATCAGAAAGCTGACGCAATTGAACTTCCGCCTCTGCGTGCATAACAACGCTGGATTTATCTTTCACTTCAAAGCTTGCTTTTACCCCTTTGAAATCATACCGTGTGGTAATTTCTCTGTTTGCTTGGTCAACGGCATTGGTCACTTCGTGCCAGTCCAGTTCGGAAACAACGTCAAATGATGGCATTTTTATGCTCCTTTGCATGTTCAATGATTGATTTGGGCGCGATAATAACAGGGATTGAAATAAAATACCTAATGGAACTCCTACTATGAAAACCACACCTTGGCTTGTTGTCGGTGCCGGCGCCATTGGTCTGCTCTGGACTTGCAAACTTAAAAAGCTCGGCTTCAATGTCCATTTAGTTTATCGAAAAGAAGATCCCAGCAATACACTCACCCTAGATGAGTCACTGGCAGGCGCAGAAGACGCCCCCACATTGTCCGAATACAAAATCAAACGCTTCAAGGCCTCCCAGCTAAAACCCACTTACGACAAAGTGCTGTTTTGCACCAAAGCCTACGACCTAGTAGACGCTTACCAGTCCGTTGCAGAACACATAAGCGACACCGCCGACATCGCCTGCCTTTGTAATGGCCTTGGGGTTCAAGACCGCTTGCAACAGAGCATCAAACCAACACAAACTTTGTGGGCTGGCACAACCAGCGAAGGCGCCTTAAAAATCGCACCGAACAAGGTCAAACACACAGGACTTGGCGACACCTATTTTGGCCCATGGCGCCCTGAAGACACAGACAAAACATTCCCCATCCCCGATCTAACCGTCGCCAACATCCACCAAAGACTGATCGAGAAATTGGCAGTAAACGCCATTATCAATCCGATCACCGCCATTTACGGCATCCAAAACGGCGACATTTTGCACAGCGACTACAAGACTCTGTTTAAAACAGCCACCGCTGAGCTGGCCACTTTTTTCACCCAATCTGACTTTTCATTGCTTGAATACAGCAAACATCTCAACACGGACAATCTCATCAATCGTATTTCGACCGTTGCCCAACTGACACGTTTAAATCGCTCCTCCATGCACGAAGACTTACGATTAAAAAGACAAACCGAAAACGAATTTATTTCTGGTTATTTGGTTGAACAAAGCAACAACGCATTGCCCATTCAAGCCGCTCTCTACCAAGCCATCGCACAACCCGAACAGCGTGAAGAAATCAAAAAAAAGCTACTAAACACCGTTTAGTAGCTTTTTTAAAAAACGCTGGACGTGCATTTGATGCGCCCTCAACAAGCAGCACATAAAATACACAAAGACGTTAGATCTTGCTGATTTTTTCTTTTGTCAGCGTGATTTTCTTGTCTTTATAAAGGGCGCCCAAGGCTTTCTTATAGGTCGCTTTACTCACCTTGAAGACCGCATAAATGGCTTCTGGAGACGCTTTATCGGTTAATGGCGACTCACCGTTGTGCGCGTCTAGATAGTCCAAAATATCATCCAAAATATTTCGTACTTTCTTATAGCCAACTTCTTGAAGACTTAAATCGATTTTACCATCTTCGCGAATTCGCTTGATAAACCCGGTGGTTTTTTCGCCCTTACGAAGCTGTCTAAAGGCATCTTCGAAAAACAACACGCCCCAAAAGCGATTATCAATCACACATTTAAAGCCGATATTGGTTTTGTCACCAATGATAATATTCACTTTTTCGCCGACTTTATACGGTGCTTCTTCGCGATTCAGCAAAGCATCCACTCGCGTCGTCGCCACGATACGGTTGGTAATATTATCTAGATAGATGAAAAGTAAATGCGTTTCACCCTCTTCCACTCGATTCTTTTGCTGACTAAAAGGCACCAATAAATCTTTCGGCAACCCCCAATCAAAAAAGGCACCCACCTGATTCACGGCAATCGCCGTTAACGCAGCAAATTCGCCCACTTGTGCTTTTGGAAGCTCCGTTGTCGCGATCAGCTTGTCATCTGAATCTAAATAAACAAACACTTCTACGTCCTGACCCACTTGAAGGTCTTTAGGAACGTATCGTTTAGGCAATAAAACCTCACCTAATTCATCGGCGTCTAGATAAACACCAAACTCTTTTTCTTTTACGACTCTTAATGTATTTAAGCGCCCAATTTGTGTAGCCATGAAGTCTCCGGCATTAAGTTTTTACGCATTATAGCCAATCATTATCAAGCCCAAACTAATCGTCTGATACCTGCATACTGTTGGATAATATTTTTTCCAATTTCTCTTTTCCCATCTCTTCCATCACATCTATATTGCGTTCTGGAATGGCGTCGGTATCACCATAAAACTCAATGGCTTTTTCGACACTTGCCTCACGCAACAAATGCAACATAGGATAAGGAGAGCGATTGGAGTAATTTGAAACATCTTCCGGCTCAGTGCCAGAAAAACAGTAATTTGGATGAAAGGTCGCCAATTGATACACGCCCTCACACTCTTGTTCCAACATGATATTTTCCGCTAGATCCACAAAATCTAAATAACGATAAAAATCACTAAACAAGGTCGGAAACACAAGAATCGTGGTTTCCGTTTCTGGGTGCTCATCCAACCAATGCACCTCAGACATTAATTCTTCCAGCGCCACTTGCGACTTTTTAGAGCGCACAACGACAAATCGAACGCTTTCTCGCTCCATTTCACGCTTCGCGAAAGGGCAAACATTTAAGCCCACAATAAAATCATTCACCCACTTAATGGTTTGGGTGGTTACCAGCTCATCTGACAAATGCATGATTATCTTCTTCCTATGGTTTTGCCATTTTAGAGCAAAGCACCTAACGGGTCTAACTTAACTCGCCATGAAATAAGGTTTCGATTTCGAAACCCTATAAAACAAGGTATTATTTAAGATATGCAGCCCATTACACGAGTACTTTACCGGTAATGAGAACGAAAACATTCACTTGCTGCTCCTTTTTCCTCGCAACAGAGAGTTTACATGTCATTTGCTGAACTAGATCTTGATGTCACAATAGAGCAAGCCATCATGGATATGGGGTTTGATACCCCCACCCCAATACAAGAACAAGCCATCCCTATTGCTTTAGACGGATCAGACTTGCTGGCGACAGCGCCAACCGGCACAGGCAAGACAATTGCCTTTTGCGCCCCAGCGATTCAACACATCCTTGACCGAGATGAGCAATCTACTACCGCACCGAAAGTGATGATCCTAGCGCCAAGCCGCGAGCTTGCACGCCAAATATACAATGTCGTTGTGCAACTAACGGCACACACCAGAATTGAGTCTCAGCTGATCATTGGTGGCATTCCTTACGGCATGCAACAGCAACAACTAAGCGAAAACTGCGACATTTTGGTTGCCACCCCAGGTCGTTTGGTGGAGCTAGACGAAAAACAATGGTTGGATTTAAGCGATGTGTCCTATTTTGTCATTGACGAAGCAGACCGCATGCTGGACATGGGCTTTTCAAGCGCCATCAACCACCTAGCCAAACAAATCCCCAACGAACATCAAACATTGATGTTCTCCGCCACACTGGAAGGCGAAAAAATGGGACGATTTGCCAATGCCCTATTAAACGACGAAACACAACAACTTCGTCTTGGCGAATCCTCACGCTCCGTGCCTAGCCAAATTCGCCAGGTGGCCTACCGAGTGGACGATGAAGACCACAAAGAAGCCATTCTGAAGCACTTATTAATGCTGGATCGAGTGCAACAAGCCGTGGTGTTTGTCTCCAACCGCGAGCACGTTGACGTCTGGGTGCAACGCATTCGTAAAATGGGCCTAATGTGTGACGGTCTTCACGGCGAAATGAAACAAGGCGACCGCAGCGAACACTTGAAACAAATGGTTCGTGGCCGCTTACAAGTATTGGTAGCCACCGACGTTGCGTCTCGCGGCATCGACCTTCCTGAAATAAATACCGTAATTAACTTACGCTTGCCGCGAAAAGCAGACTCTTATGTTCACCGAGCAGGCCGAGCGTCTCGCGAAGGCGAACCTGGCGACTGCATTTCACTTATCGACATCAACGATTTGCCGATGATCGAAAAAATTCAGCGTTTTATGCAAGCCAACATTAAATTTGGTCGCATCGAAGGACTGGAAGCGAAAACCAAAGCACGCTCACCAAGCAATCGCCCAAGAAAGAAAAAAGCACCGTCTAAAACCAGAGCAAAAAAATAGCAACACCCGCTTGGCCAGCAAACACGACCAAGCACGCTCAAACGACGGACACAAAAAAGGGCTTTTTGAAAAAAGCCCTTTTTTTACACCTCACGCTTCGGCCGGTGTACCAGCCATCTGCGCGCTTTATTCATCGTCAAACACAAGCGTATGCTGCTTACGAGCCGCTTTGGTGTGTAGATAGGAGCGATTATGCTGGTTTACATGCACTTTGGTTGGCACCAATTCCGCCACTTCAATACCATGTTCCTTCAACTGCTTTGCTTTATCAGGGTTGTTGGTTAACAAACGAATTTTCGTCACACCCAATGACTTCAGCATTTCTGCGGCCACGCCAAAGTCACGACCGTCTTCTGGTAAATGCAGCATTTCATTCGCTTGGTAGGTGTCATAGCCTTTATCTTGCAGGGCGTACGCGTCTAACTTAGCGTACAAACCAATGCCGCGTCCTTCTTGGCGCAAATAAAGAATGTAACCGCCTTCCTCATTAATACGGTCTATGGCCTCATCAAGCTGCTCACCACAATCACAACGCCCAGAGCCAAAGACATCCCCAGTCAAACATTCAGAATGCAATCGCACCAAAGGCACTTCGTTTTGAGCCTTTGCGTTTTTTCCCTCACAGAAAATACCAATGTGCTCTTTACCTGATTCATCTCCATTAAAAGAAATAAAATCAGCCATTACGTCGCCCGCTCTTACAGGAATTGTCACTCGACGTTTAACCGTTAACTGACCCATTGTCTCTATACTCTCTTTGTAAAATAATGCTTTATATGCGTGCATTATAAGTACTTTTCAACATACAAACTAAGGAAAACTAGATTAAATGATCTAAAGGTAAAGAAGTGCCGTCTTTGACACTGCGCAATAGAAAACTCGACTGCACTCCTGTCACCCCAGGAATCCGCGTTAACTGACCCAACAAAAAGTCATGGTATTTCTCCATATCCTCCACCACCACCTCTAGTAAATAGTCACAATTTTGCCCCGTTACCAGGTTACAGTTTCGAACTTCGGGAAAACCATTCACTTCCTCTTCAAACACGCCAAAGCGGTCTGGTGTGTGCCTATCCATGCTAATCTGCAAAAAAGCCGTTAACTTCAACCCCAAACTTGAGCGCTTTAATAAGGTAACCTTACGATCTATGATGCCACTTTCTTCTAACGCTTTTACTCTTCTCAAACAAGGCGATGGAGACAATCCCACCCGATCCGCCAACTCCTGATTAGTAAGACCAGAATCTTGCTGAATCTCCTTCAATATACTCAAATCAATCTTGTCAAACTTCATAAAACCACCATTTTTGTCCGATTTATCCAAATACTAGCAATATACTGCCAAACAATATGTGATTTTTATTAAAAAACGCAATCTTTTACCCCAAGTTTTTCGTTACTATAGAAACATAGAAAAGCGCCTATTCGAGAAGCGCATAACACACAGGGGTTTACCGACCCTCAACCAGCAAGGACCTACATCATGACGTCTTTTGACCACACTAAGTACACGCCATTCAAACCAGTGGCGATTCAAAACCGCACTTGGCCTGACCAAGAAATCACTAAAGCACCTATTTGGTCTAGTGTTGACCTGCGCGATGGCAACCAAGCACTGGTTGAGCCAATGACTGTGGAACAAAAGAAACAATTCTTCGCCCTACTGGTTGATGTTGGCTTTAAAGAAATCGAAGTGGGCTTTCCTGCTGCCTCCCAATTGGATTTTGATTTTGTACGCTGGTTAATCGAAGAAGACCAAGTGCCTGACGATGTCTACATTCAAGTATTGACCCAAGCACGCCCAGAATTGATTGAACGTACTTACGAATCCTTGAAAGGCGCTAAAAAAGCCATCGTTCACGTTTACAACTCCACCTCGACCACTCAGCGTGAGCAAGTGTTCCGTATGGACATGGCCGGCATCAAAAAAATCGCAGTAGATGGTGCCCAGTGCGTCAAAGACCACGCCGCGAAACACCCTGAAACAGAATGGGTATTTCAATATTCACCAGAGAGTTTTACCGGCACAGAAATCGATTACGCCATTGAAGTCGTCGACGCGGTTGCTGATGTATGGCAACCAACACCTGACAACAAAATCATCATTAACTTGCCTGCTACTGTCGAGGTGTCCACACCTAACCGTTACGCAGATCAGATTGAATACTTCTGCCGCAACGTGAAAAAACGCGACAGCATGATAGTCAGCCTACACACTCACAATGACCGAGGTTGTGGCGTTGCCGCTGCAGAACTAGGCGTGATGGCGGGTGCAGACCGCATTGAAGGCACCTTGCTAGGCAATGGCGAAAGAACAGGCAACATGGACATCGTGACTATGGCGATGAACATTTACAGCCAAGGTATTGATCCAGAGTTGGCACTAGGCGATATGGACCGCATCATAAGTGTGGTTCAAGCCTGCACCTTACTACAAGTTCACCCGCGCCACCCTTACGCAGGCGAATTGGTGTTTACTGCTTTCTCTGGCTCTCACCAAGATGCCATTAAAAAATGTTTGGCCAATCAGACTGACGACAAACCTTGGGATGTGGCTTACTTGCCAATCGACCCTCGCGACGTGGGCCGCAGCTACCAAGAAGTGATTCGTGTAAACAGCCAATCAGGAAAAGGCGGCATCGCTTACACTCTTGAGCAAGAATACGGCTTGGCATTGCCTCGCTGGTTGCAAGTAGAATTCAGCCCTATCGTGCAGCAATTTGCTGAAAAAGATGGCGGCGTTGTCAACGCTGAATCCATGAAGGATCTGTTCGAAAGCAGCTTCGTAACGGGCACCAGCCCTTACAAACTTGGCCGTTATGACCTTGCAAAAGAAGAGGAAGACACCGTTCGCGCAGAATTGCTTAGCGACAGCGGCAGCGTGAAAATCAGCGGATCTGGCAATGGCGCCTTGTCTGCCTTCAGTGAAGCACTAGGCAATCACTTTAACATGCGAGTGGATATCATCCAGTATCAAGAGCACGCATTGACTGTTGGCAGTGACTCTCAAGCCATCGCCTACGTTCAAGCCAATATTAATGGTGATCGCTTTAACGGCGTAGCAATAGATAACGACATTGTGTCTGCTTCTATTCAAGCCTTGCTTGCTACAGTGAACCAGAAGACACTTCAAACCCAAAACGCGGCGGTTGCTTAATAAAGCAACGCACGTGTCGACATAAAAAAACCGCTTCCATGTGAAGCGGTTTTTTTGTTTTAAAGAGCCGTTTTTTAACTAATAGCGACTTATTTAATTAATGGCTGCATGGCTGGCTCACAACGAGAAAGATCAAATCCTTTGCCAGCCACCAAGGTTTTGAGGTCGTTATAATTTGCCCCTTGGGCAGTATTTAATAGTACCCACAACACAGAAGAACGGGTGCCTGTACGGCAAAATGCCAAGGTTTTTTTCTCACCCGCCAATGCGGCGACCTGAGCGTCCACTTCGGATTCACTCAAGGTCTTCAAATCAACCGGATTATGAACATACTCAAGCCCCAATTCCGCAGCGGCTTTTTCCAATTCAATAGACAAGGGCTGATCATCCACCTCATGATCTGGGCGATTATTGATAATGCTCTCAAAGCCTAGCGCTTTTAGCTGAAGCAGATCTGCAACCGCAATTTGTGGCGCGACAAAATAATTACTCGCCAATGGGATTGGGTTATCCATCGTTATTCTCCTTCGTGTGTGATGTGATTAAGATCGGTACAATACTTTTATCAGATGAAAACCAAACTGAGTTTTGATGGGTCCCTGCACTTTCAACAAAGGGCCACTAAAAACCGCCTTATCAAACGCCGCAACCATATCGCCTTTACGAAACTCCCCAAGGTCCCCACCTTTTTTACCTGACGGGCAAGTAGAAAACTGCTTAGCCAGCTTATAAAAATCCGCGCCTTTATCCAGCTTTCCTTTAATGGATTCTGCTTCTGCTTTGGTTTTTACCAAAATATGACATGCACTTGCTGTCGCCACCCTTCTCTCCAACTCAAATATTGATCAAACTCGCATTCTAACGTATTTGATGTGATAGGATGAGATTTTACACCAAATAAGGCGACTAGGCTGTGGAACCCTATCTAGAAATTCAAGATCTCTCTCTTTTGCTCGTCGAACCTTCCGACATGCAAAAAAAAGTCATCGCCAAAGCACTTGAAGAATCCGGCATTAAGCACATTGAATTTGCCAACAACATCGAAGAAACTCTCGCACTGCTGGCCAGCTTTCCACCAGACCTGATTATTTCAGCCATGTACCTTCCTGATGGCACAGCGAACGAGCTAATCGACGCCATTCGCAGCAATGAAAGGACAGAAGAACAATGCTTTATGCTAGTGTCGAGCGAGAGTAATCAGCACAACCTAGAGCACTTAAAACAAGCGGGAGTATTGGCCATTCTGCCTAAGCCCTTTACTAATAAAGACCTCAAAAGAGCGATTTATTCGACATTGGATTTTATTCTAGAAGAGGAAATCAGCCTAGAGCTGTTTGATCCACGAAACTTACGAGTTCTCGTGGTGGACGACAGCGTCATGTCGCAAAAGTACGTCAGCCGCACCTTAAATGCCATGGGCATAAACCACATACAGGTAGCCGATAATGGCCAGCAAGCCATCGAACGTCTAAATTGCGACGATTTTGACCTTATTGTCACAGATTATAATATGCCAGAAATGGACGGGAGAGAGCTGGCGAGAACCGTTCGACAATCAACCGAACTTGCCCACATTCCCATTCTAATGGTCAGCTCCAACGCCGGCGACAGCCAGCTGTCAAACATTGCCCAAGAAGGGGTAGATGCGATCTGTGGGAAACCCTTTGAGCCTAGGGTCATTCGTCAGCTATTGGCGCAAATCTTAAATTAGATACCCCATTAAACCCAGCAGCGCACAGAAGCCTCGGCGTTAACCTGCAACAATCTGGTTACGGCCGCGGCTTTTGGCTTCGTATAAACGCGCATCAGCGATCTTAATCGCCTCTTCTAGGCCGCCATCCTGGGTTACAAACACACCAATACTAGAGGTCATAGGGATCTTAGCTTCGGTGAAGGTCATTGCCCTCAGCGCGGACATAAAACTCTGCAGTTTAGCATCAAAAGACGCCCCGCCTTCATCAATGACGCAAAATTCCTCCCCACTAAATCGAGCCACCAGCGCCTCGGGAAAAGACAGCAGCATCTGCTCGCCCATTTCTTTCAATAAGGCATCGCCAACCATAAAGCCATAAATGTCGTTCACTTGCTTAAAAGCGTCTAAATCGATCATCGCCAGCCCCACGCCCTCTGGCTTGGCGGCTTGTTTATCAAAAAACGCCTGACCTTCATCAAACAGATAACGGCGACTTCTTAAGCGCGTTAAGGAATCAACCGCATCCATATCACGAATGGTTTCTAACATTTCTTGGGACTCTAAGTTTTGAATCACCCGACAATGAAACTCTTCATGATAAAATGGCTTTTTAATGAAGTCATTCGCGCCCATTTTAATAAACCTTGCCGACAAGGCATTATCTCCCTCAGCCGATAAACCTATGATCACCAAGTCTTGGAAGCGAGTATTCTGACGTAACATTCGAACCAAATCATAGCCGTTAATGAGCGGCATATTATGATCGGTGATCAGTAAGCGAATATCAGGATCTGACTCCAACATAGACAAGGCTTCTTGACCATTTTCTACAGCAATGACGTTAAAACGGTATTGTTCAAGCAAGGCTTTAATAAACAAACGACTGGTCGACGAATCTTCCGCTACTAAGGCTTTAATTGATTGGTTTTTCCTGAGGCGTTCAATCACACTGACGACATGATTAAACGAATAGCGGCTGTCTTTTGTGATGTAGTCCAAGACCCCTTTGTTCAACAAACTTAAGCGCAGCGCATCATCATAGGTGCCCGTTAACACCACACAAGGGATCGAAAGCGACAACACAAGATCGACGATCTCCCCATCTACGGCATCTGGTAAATGAAGATCCACAATCGCCGCAAAAAAAGGCTCACTTCCTTCCTCAGTTAACACCAACTTTGCTTCTTCATAGCTGGCGCATAACACAGGTGAAAAAGAGGCGGTTTGCGACAATAAATGCTTTAAAACTTTTAATACAACGGGGCTATCTTCAACCACTAAAATTTTGTTCATAATGATAATAACAACACTTCACTAAAGGAGGACGTCTCAGGTCGATTTACACACTTATTTAAAGCTTTCCTATTGCCCTATGCTTGGGATACTTTAAAATAGTATATAAATGCATAAGTTTTTGAATATTCTATCTATTTACATAAACTTACTTGCTTATTAAGCCATTTAACAGGGTATCTCGCCGATATGCAATGTCGTTCTCACTGCGGTGCCTGTTGTACAGCACCTTCTATTTCATCCCCCATTCCAGGGATGCCCAATGGGAAAGCCGCTGGGCAGGCATGCATTCACCTTCTAACCGACTATCGTTGCGCCATTTTCAATGACCCATCCCGCCCGAAAGTGTGCCGTGATTTTAGCGCCGAAGCGATGATCTGTGGCAACAGCAGAGAAGAAGCCTTGCAAATTATCACCTCGATTGAACAAGCCACTACCCCAACGGACCACCATGTCACTGCTAGGAGCACCCTATGACGCTTACGCTGAAACGCCCCATCACACTCTTGCTACTCTGCCTCATGCTGAGCGCTTGCTCCACCACCAATACCGGCAACCGATTAGTGGTTGAGCCACCCAGCGAATCACAAATAAAAAGCAGCGTTAAAGACCAAGTCAGCATGATGCTGAACGCGTTTACCCCGGTTGCGGGCCAAGCACTTCCTAACAACACCGTTTTATCGACGTATGCTGAACGCGGCTATCGACCTATTTGGATACAAGACAAGCACATTGTGCCCTCTATCTACAAACTGGTCACCATTTTAGAAAAAGCGAACAGCCACGGCCTTAATCCAATTTACTATCATGTCGGCATCATCAAGCACTATTTGTCGCTAAAGTCCCCAACCACACAACAGCTAGCGGAAATGGACGTCATTACAACCATTGCCCTGTCTAGCTATGCACACGACATCAGCAATGGCCGCTATGAGCCACAACTGATTGACCCAAACTGGCAGCTTGATGCACCCAGTCGCGACTGGAAAGACCTACTTTCTTTAAGCACCGCGGGTGAAATGGTTGACTCTCTGCCGCTGCTTGCTCCGCGAAACCCTCAATATCAAGTGCTACAAAAGTGGTTAGTCTATTACCAACAACTTGCCAAAAAAGAAAAAGACATTGTCGTTCAACCAGGCTCAGCACTCTCAATAGGAGACGAAGGCCCTCGCGTTTCACAACTCAGAGCAAGATTAGTACAACTAGGCGACATTCGCTTCTCCACACGCAAAGTAGACGAAGACAGGTTTGATAAAAAACTAAAAGAAGCCTTACAAAGTTTTCAGCATCGTCATCACTTAAGTGCCGACGGCGCGGCTGGCGCAAACACCATTCAAATGCTCAACGTTCCGCTCAAAAAACGCGCCGAAGAAATCGCCTTCAACTTAGAACGCTGGCGCTGGTTACCCAATAAATTAGAAGCAAACCGCATTTGGGTCGACCTGACCAACTACTCAGTCGACACCTACCTAAACGGCAATCGCACCACCATGAAAACCGTGATTGGCAAACCAGACAGAATGACACCTGTGTTCAAAGGCACAATGACATACATGGTGGCCAACCCTAGCTGGCGCATTCCGCACCGTATCGCAAGAGAAAACTTATTGCCTAAGCTTCAAGCCGACCCAAATTACTTAGGCAAACACGGTTTTCGTGTATTCTCAAGCTGGAGCATTGGTGCAAAAGAGCTAGACCCGACACGCATTAATTGGAAAAACATTGCCCCTGAAGACCTTTCATTCCGCTTCGAGCAAATCCCCGACGAAGACAATGCTCTGGGTTCCTTCAAATTTATGTTCCCCAATAAAAATGAAATTTACTTGCACGACACCCCAGCCAAGTATTTATTCAGACGAACCGATCGCGCTTTCAGTTCCGGCTGTATTCGCCTCGAACACGCGGCGGCGTTTGCGAAAAACATCACCAACAACAGCCCCCAGGCAAGCGTGCTTGCTAGTGTTATGAAGAGCAAGAAGAGCAAAGTCATCACACTGCCAACTTACATCCCTGTTTACATCGTCTATTTTACCGTGGTACCCAACGCCAACGGCATGCCAGAATTTCGTAACGACATATACCACCGCGACGAGCTAATGGAACGCGCCATGGGCTACAAGGCATTTCATGTAAAAGAGTCTCTCTAGACAATAAATAACCAGAGTCTTATAAATTCAAAGCCCCCTCAACAGACAAATAAGGCCTATTGAGGGGCTCTTGCAATAACCGCTAATGCGAACCTCCTAACTCCCCCCAACTAAAAACATTAATTTTCTTAATCTAGATTTAATACAATTCACAAAAAAAACCTAAAAATATTGACAAAACAATGAGCTCCATAAAAAAAGATAGAATGAAACAGACACCATCTTTACAATCCCTGAACTTTTTTGCGCCAACTTACATTTCGTATTCACAAGCAAAAAAAGGAAGTTAATAATTACCGCGATATAGCGTGGTGACTTCCTAACAGCCCACCTATTTGACGCTATATCAAGGAACTCAAGAATGAAGTCAATTCAGTTAAAGATATCACTGTTTACAGGCTTAGCGACTCTCGTCGCGATTATTTGCCTCTCCGCTTTTTCAATAACATCCACTCAAAGCTTACAAAAAGAAGTGCAAGAACACACTCAAAGTGTTGTCCTGCAATTATTCAAAAAGCAGCTAGAAGCTCGTCTTGAAAACAGCGCCGCCCATGTTGCCGCTCTTTTCCAAAGAGCACTTATCATTAACGATGGGATTGCCCGCAGTTTTATTAGTTTAAAAAAGACCGCTCAGACATCGAGCGATGATTACAATCTACGCAACGATTTCAATGCAATTTTAAAAGACGCCTTAGCAAAACGACCTAAAATCTTAGGGGTCTATAGCCTATGGGAACCCAATGCTCTAGACAACAAAGATGAAGAATACAGAAACAAAAAAGCGGATGGCTATGATAATAGCGGGCGCTTTATACCCTATTGGACACTTTCAGGAACAGGTACTCCCAAAGTAAAAGCGTTAATGGATTACAATAATTACAACAAGCCAAATGGTATAGACCGTGTTGGTGAATACTATCTTTGCCCAAAAGACCGCCATACTAGCTGCCTAATTGAACCCTACTCTTACCCAATCAATGGAGTAGACACCTTACTCACCTCAATTGTTACTCCAATTCTAATCAATCAAGAGTTTGTCGGTATTACTGGGATAGATGTGTCATTGAAAAGCCTTGAGTCCATTGCCAAAGAACTTAGTGATGAACTTTATAATGGTGAGAATCGAGTCTTTATTGTTAGCCATCGAGGCGCTATCGCATCAGACAGCCTAGGCCAAACAACAGGTAAGAATATTCGAGATATTTTTCCAGATGCCTCAAAAAAACTGTTAAATACAAGCAATGATAGTAACTTGGAGCTAATCAGCAGCCCTGACAACAATAGTTTTCAAGCTAAAGTAGCCATTAATGTAGGAGACAATATCCCTGATTGGTATTTATGGGTGGATGTACCTAAAACGACTGTTTTAGCAGACCTTACCACCTTAAACAAATTTACCAGTGACAAACAATTTCAACAAAACATACTCTTTGTTCTTGCTGGGTTACTCATTATAGTACTTTCCATTGTTGCTATTTGGTGGCTGTCAAAACAAATATCTCGACCTATCGTAAACTTAACTAATTTTATGGAAAAAGTCGCCGAAGGAGATTTTAGACATAGACTGGAGAGCAAATCGAACGATGAATTAGGCCAACTAAGCGATGCTTGCAATCAGTTTCTTGACCAAATTCAACCACTATTGACACAAGTGGTTTCATCAAGCGATCAAATTGCGGAAAATGCAGATCAATCTGCTGCCATTTCTGCAGAAACACTAGAAGGCGCAAACAAACAACAGGATGATGTTATTCAGTTAGCTTCAGCAGTGACTGAATTAAGCGCAACCGCGCAAAACGTTGCCGAGAATACAATAACCGCTGCAGATGCCACCGCTGAAATTAAATCTAACGTGGCACAAGGGCAACAAGTACTAAACCAAGCAAACCTTTCCATTGAATCTTTGGCAAAAAACGTACAAGCCTCCAGCCAAGTCATTAATCGGGTTAGCAAAGACAGCCAAGAAATTCAAACCGTTATGGACGTAATACAAGAAATTGCCGAACAGACAAATTTACTTGCACTAAATGCCGCAATCGAAGCGGCACGAGCTGGCGAACAAGGCCGAGGCTTCGCCGTAGTCGCAGATGAAGTTCGCTCCTTAGCAAAACGTACTCAGGAATCAACTGCCGAAATCCAGAGTAAAATAGAGCGACTGCAAAACAGCGCCCTAGAAGCCGTCAATTCTATGCATATTGGCAGCGAAAGAGCCGCTGAGTCTGAACTAAGAACAACAGAAGCCAACCAAAAACTGAAAAATATTATTTACAATATCGACGAACTTAACGACCTTATCATTCAAGTGTCTAGCGCCGCGGAGCAACAACGAGCGGTAACAAACAGTATCAGCAACAATGTTAACAATATCACCGCAATTGCCACTCAAACGGCCTCTGGAGCAACCAACTCCAACGACAGCAGCCAACGACTAGAGTCTCATGCAACTCACCTCAAAACACTAGTAGCAGAGTTTAAGCTTTAACAAGTTAACCGTTGCAGGCCTGAATATAACAGCTGCCACTTAGTGTGGCAGCTGTTAACTTATCAAGGCTTGAATCCCAAAAGAAAGGTTAGTGAGCAATAATACACACGGTGATCTCTTCTCGGTCATGGTACAGATGCTTGGCCTGAAACTGATAACCAACACCGGCTTTTTGCAACTGCTTTTCAATCAACCCAAGACACAATACCACTTCTTGATAACGCTTTTTCATCGGCAATTTCAAATTAAAAATAGCCCGACGAGTCCAGCGACTAGCCAGCCATTTCGCCATCAACTCAGCCACCATGATGGGTCTTTCCACCATATCGCACACTAGCCAATCTACTGTGTAAGGCGGCTCAAACTTGAAGCCATCGGCTTTTTCATGATCCACCAAGCCTGTCGACATAAGCTCTTTTTGCATAGGGCCATTGTCTACCGCGATCACGTTAATGCCACGTTTAACAAATTGATACGTCCAACCACCTGGCGCAGCACCAAGGTCAACCGCCGTCATGCCTTCTAGCAAATCGGTGTCTCGCTTATGTTCAGGCACAAACTGCAAGAAGGCTTCTTCTAGCTTCAGCGTAGAGCGACTAGGCCCTGCTGCTGGGAAACGCAAACGACGAATGCCCATTGGGAACTCACTGCGACAGGCCGCATAAGACACCCCTAAGTAAGCACTTTCGCCATCCAATAAAAAAACATGATGGCGCACGCCAACCGCTTTATTACGCAACACACCAGATTTTTTCCAACCCATTTTTAAAGGCTTATCCAGTTTTTTAATTAACCCAGACAAGGCTTTTGCGTCATTTGTGTCGGCGGTTTCAATCCACACTTCTTCTGCAAGAGGCAATTGACGAGCCGCGTCCAACAAGGACTCCACTCGCGAGCCAGATTCAAACTCCACAACCTCATTAATCGCGATCAACTGACGCACAAAAATAAGACGGTTAAACGACAACTGCTTAATTAACTCTTCAATCGTATCCGTCTGATTAAAGCAATAGACCACATAACCCGCGTTTGGAACGACTTTAGCGTAGCCATAAAACCCTTTCTCAGACGACACTTGTGCCAACTCAGCGGCACAATCTTTCTCAAAACCCGGTCGGCAATATGCCAAAATATTTTTCATTTACTTTCCTACCCCAAAGCCACATCAGACTTGGGTTACATTTATTGACCTGACGGCCATTTTAATGACGTTTCCTGAAAGTTCGACTCTAGAAACTCACAAAACGCTGAACTGAAATGCTCCCCTACATTAGGAGAACAACGAAACTCTTGCTTCACACCTTGCCACATAAAACACAAAAAATAGGCATGCAAATAACCACGATCAGAAGGCTCACCGCCATAACGTTCATCACCAAGAATGGGCGCACCCACACTCTTTAACGCGACACGAATCTGATGTGTTTTACCGGTTAACGGCCTTAAAAAGAAAACCCGTTTGCCCTCAAACGCAGCGGAAAAAAACTGCGTCACAGCCAAATTCTCAAGCCCCTTGGTCAATTTCCACTGACCTCGTCGACTCGGCGCCATACCACCACGAACCGCCCCCTGTTTCTTTTTAGGCTTACGATTCGAAATCGCCACGTAGCGCTTTTCTATCAAATGCTGTTCGAACATATGGCCAAATGTGACCGCTGCCTCATGATGCAAAGCAACCACCAGCAAACCTGAGGTTATTTTATCCAATCGATGCACTGGGTAAAACACGTGAGAAGGATAATCACGCTTTAACGTCTGTATAACCCCTAACGTGTCTGATTCTCCATGAAAACTCATGCCTGCAGGCTTATTTACCAACCAAAAATCATCACAGCGGAACACTATGTCTAACAAAGAAGAACCTCAAAAAAGCGAAAATAAAAAAAGCCAACAGAGTTATCCCCAAACTTAGTGGACAACTCATTTGTCAATGGCATTCAAACATTAAAATGTGGGTTGTTGAGCAATAACGCGATTACGCCCTGCTTTCTTGGCTTGATAAAGTGCGGTATCCGCCAGCGCCAATACGTCTTCATAACGTTTGGTTTGGCTCGATATCGCCGCCAGACCAATACTTACAGTCACAGGAATAACGATGCCTTTTTCGGTTGTGATATAAGTGTTTTCAACCGCTTCACGCAGCGAATCCATTTTTTGTTGCGCCTCTGTTAGCGTTGTATTGCCCATAATAGCGACAAACTCTTCGCCGCCATAACGACCGATGGCGTCACCTTTATTTAAACAGGATTGCATAACCCCAGAGATCTCACTCAGAACCAAATCTCCGGCATCGTGACCAAAGGTGTCGTTAATGCGTTTAAAGTGATCGAGATCCAAAATAGCAAACACACAGGGCTGATGGTAATACATCGCCTCGGTGTACATGGTCACCGCATTCGCCAATACTTTGCGGCGATTAGCCAACCCAGTAAGCTCATCTTTCTCTGCTAGCACGCGCAAATAATCGTTCACTTTTCGCAAACGCGCGATCACCACATTGATGACCACAGCCAACGTAAACAAGGTCCATAAAAAAGTCAGAACAGCGGTCAATCCCTGGTCGGCATTGCTCATATGCACGCCTTCTAGGGGAAAGATCTCACAAGCGGTAAACAACATCACGGACAATAAAACCACACCATAACGCATGATCTTCTCATCGGGACGAAACGCCGTAAACGCATAAGCAGCCACTGTCACAAACAACCAGTGGAAATCACTACCAGGCCCAAAAAAATACAAACTTGTAACAACAATTTGCACTATGGTGCTGAAGGGAACAATTAATTTAACAAGAGAGAAGTAATGTCGAGAATGCAGATAAAAACCGAACAGGGAGATGACCATGAAAATGGCGTAAAAACCAACAACCCAGAAAGCCTGCTGCAGCGCAAAAACAAGCATCATGCCGGCATCCGTCACGCAGAGCAAAGCTAAGGCTAAATTAACAACTTGTTTGTAATTTAAATTATTTGCTGAGCCTTCTGAAATACCGAAATTGAGAAGCTTTTCCAGCCAATTGTTCTTTGAAGGTGGCACTTTATTCCTAATCTAATAAAGGCTTCACAAAAAGACGTACTATCATGAAGAACCGCGCTTGATATTTTTATTGCTTAAATTCTACCTAAAAAGCGCGATTTTTCCTACTCATTAGCGCTCAATTCGCCACTCTAGAATTAATAATTTATTTTTCTGCTAATCGAAATGCGGCAATTTTATGCACCTGCGACATCGCGGTCTGAAACTCTTGCGATACATTGTTGTTAATACGAGACTCAAAAGCGGATAAAACCTGCGCTTTGGTCGCTCCCTTTACCGCCATAATAAAAGGAAAATCAAACGCCGCTTTATACGCATTGTTGTACTCGGTAAAACGCGCCAACTCGGCGGGCGTACATTGGTCTAACCCAACCCCTGCCTGCTCTGACGTCGAAGACGGGGTTAATTCACCAGACAATGCCGCCTTCCCAGCTAAGTCTGGATGGGAGCGCAACAAAGCCAATTTCACCTCATAATCACGGCTTTCTACAATCTCATACAAGAGCGCTTGCAGTGCGCTTCGACGATCAAAATCTGCCACGCGAGGACAGCGTTGAATGTGCTGCCACGCGGCGTCAGCCACCCAGGTTGAATGCTCATAAATATCTTTATAATGTTGAATAAATTCATGCTCATTCAAGGCACTGGGCTTATTTAATAGAAGATCGGCCTGATTGCTCATATTTTGACTCTCTACTCTTGGGCTTTATAAGGGAAATGTTCACGCCAATGATGCGCAATATCAATACGACGGGCACACCAAACGCCGTCAAATTGTCGAATATATTCCAAGAAACGGCGCAAGCCGGCAATGCGCGCAGGACGGCCAATTAACCGACAATGCAAGCCAATTGATAACATTTTAGGGCTAGTTTCACCCTCCGCATACAGGGTGTCAAAGGCGTCTTTTAGGTACTGAAAAAAGTGCTCTGCGGTATTAAAACCTTGCAAGGCCGCAAACCGCATATCATTGGTGTCTAGGGTGTAAGGAATCATTAACTGAGGAACGCCGCTTTCCAACCGCCAAAAAGGCAAATCATCACTGTAATCGTCGGCGTTGTACAAGAACCCTCCCTCTTCGGCGACTAAGCGACGCGTATTTGGACTCGTTCTGCCTGTGTACCAGCCTAAAGGTCGCTGCCCCGTTAACTGGCGAATAACCTCAATCGCTTTTTGCATGTCTGCGCGTTCAGTGTCTTCATCAACATACTGGTAATCGATCCAACGATAACCATGGCTACACACTTCATGACCCGCTTCAACAAATGCCTTAGCGATTTCTGGATGCCGTTCCAGCGCCATCCCTACAGCAAAGACGGTTAATGGTATGTCCATTTCTTTGAAAAGTGACAGAACTCGCCATACACCAGCGCGACTGCCGTATTCATAAATGGACTCCATGCTCATATGGCGAACCCCTTCTCTTGCATCCGCCCCCACCATTTCAGACAGAAACGCTTCCGATGCTGGGTCACCGTGAAGAATGCAGTTTTCACCACCTTCTTCATAGTTCAATACAAATTGTAAGGCGACTTTTGCCTTATTCGGCCATTTAGGATGAACAGGATGCCCGCCATAACCTAATAAATCACGATCATAAGACATCTTTATCTCCTATATTTAACAACATCTTGTTTTGACCATTTATACAAAAGAAACTTGACCATACAGACAATTAACTGAAAATCTCGTATCCTTCGCGCCTTTCATAAAAACATTACAACAATTTAAAAAATTTGGCACGATTGTTGTTTGTATGAAACATAAATTTCAAGAAAAAACAGAGTAGCAAGTTATTAACCGATCGGTCAAAGTTTTACCGCGTCATTTCAGCAACAAGATAGAGCACACCCATTAACTTGCGCACTAAATTAGGGCGGTAGTTAAATGATTAATACGAGGTCACACAACTAACTCAACTCACGTACAGTTAGTATATTTAGGGATCATTGACTAAAATCTGCTCCTTATGAGCACAACAGCAGAGAACTTACGGTGGCGGAAACATTGAAAAAGCGGCATTCGATAGCACGTATCGAATTAGCAAATATCACTAAACAGTACCCCGGTTGCCTTGCCAATGACAGTGTCAGCTTGACGCTCATGCCAGGCGAAATTCATGCTCTATTGGGTGAAAACGGCGCAGGAAAAAGCACCCTAGTAAAAACCATTTATGGCGTTGTCGCTCCTGACAGTGGCGACATTCTCTGGGATGGCAAAGCGGTTGAAATTAAATCACCATCGAAGGCAAGAGAACTTGGCATCGGCATGGTGTTTCAACATTTTTCATTGTTTGAAACATTAACGGTCAGCCAAAATATTGAATTGTGCCTAAGCAAAACACAATTGACCTCGATTGGTAATCTTTCTCATAAAATCAGTGAGCTCTCAACGAAATATGGTTTAAACGTCGACCCTAGCCGCTACGTTCATTCATTATCCATCGGCGAAAGACAACGCGTTGAGATAATGCGCTGCTTAGTGCAATCCGTGAAGCTATTAATACTAGATGAACCAACCTCAGTGTTAACACCACAGGAAGTCTCTGGTCTGTTTGTGGTATTACGCACTTTGGCAAAAGAAGGCTGCAGCATTCTTTTTATCAGCCATAAACTGCATGAAGTGACTGAGATTTGCCAACAAGCCACCATATTGCGAGCAGGCAAAGTCATTGCAACCTGTGAACCTGCTCGAGAAACCCCCGCGACGATTGCCAAAATGATGGTGGGGGAATTGGCCGAGCAAGACGCAGGCTACTCGAAGAAAGAAGGTCATCACACGTTGTTCACCGTGAGCGCCCTGAATCTCACCACCAAACAGCCTTTTGGCACCAGCCTAAAAAACATTAACTTTGAGTTAAAAGCCGGCGAAATTCTTGGTATTGCAGGTGTTGCAGGCAATGGTCAAGATGAACTCATGGCCATAATCAGTGGTGAAGACGAGCGCAACACAGGTCACGCCCTGTCACTTGAAGAACAGAGTATTGGCCAACTCAGCGCCGGACAACGTCGCAAGCTTGGCATGGCGTACGTGCCTGAAGAACGCTTAGGTCGTGGCGCAGTGCCAGACATGAGCCTCACGGAAAATACGCTACTGACCCACAGCCAAGGTTTTATCAAAAAAGGCCTAGTGCAATGGCAACCCTTAAAAGCATACGCCAACAAATTGATCGTTCAATACAAGGTCAAATGCCACGGGGAATTCTCGGAAGCCAAAAGCCTCAGTGGTGGTAATTTACAGAAATTCATCATGGGCCGCGAAATTGGCCAAAACCCAAAAGTATTAATTTGTGCGCACCCGACCTGGGGCGTTGATGTCGGCGCGGCATTGGCTATCCATCAGGCTTTACTCGCTCTGCGCGATCAAGGCGCGGCGATTTTGCTGGTGTCTGAAGACATTGATGAGTTGTTTTTGTTAGCGGACCGCATGGCTGCCGTGTGTGACGGGCATTTATCTCCGGTTGTCAAAACCGCCGACACTAGCATTGATCAAATAGGCCAATGGATGGCGGGCACCTTTATTAGCACTCCCGCTCACCACACTGAGGAAACAACGGCATGATGCGCATCCAAGCTAGGACCGAGCCCAGTTCACTAATGAAGGTCGCATCACCACTGATCGCCATTGTGTGCACCTTACTTTTCGGCTGCATTCTCTTTTCAGCCCTAAATAAAAACCCTTTTGAAGCCTTGCATGTTTTGCTGATCGCACCTCTTTCCGACATGTACAACGTTGGCGAAATGCTGGTCAAAATGGGACCGCTATTATTGTGCGCTGTTGGCTTGTCGCTTTGTTACCGCGCCAATATGTGGAACATTGGTGCTGAAGGCCAGCTACTGGCAGGCGCCTTGGGTGGCTCGGTGGTTGCTCTGACTTTCATCGATTCAGAGTCGGTATTCGTACTGCCTTGTGCTCTGCTCGCCGGCATTGTTTCTGGCATGTTATGGGCCGCCATTCCGACCTTTCTCAAACTGCGCTTTAACTCAAATTTAATATTGACCACCATCATGTTTAACTACATAGGTCTGTATCTATTAATTTGGGCTGTCAATGGGCCTTTAAGAGACCCTGACGGCTATGGCTTCCCGGAATCCGCGTTGTTTTCAGAAGCCGCCACTTTGCCGACCTTGTTTGACGGAAGCCGCATTCACTTGGGCATTTTATTTGCCATTCTGTCTGCCTTCATTGGTTGGTTTGTGCTCACAAAAACTCACCTAGGCTTCCAGATTCGAGTCTTTGGTGCGGATGAGCCTGCCGCTAAATACGCCGGTTTTAATAGCAAAAAACTCAGCTGGTTTGTGATGCTTTTTTCTGGCGCACTGGCAGGACTGGCTGGCGTATCGGAAGTCACCGGCCCCATTGGTCAACTGGTTCCAAATGTGTCTCCTGGTTATGGCTATTCTGCCATCATAGTGGCCTATTTAGGTCGCTTGCACCCACTGGGCGCGATCGTTGCGGCCATCTTTTTGGCGGTGCTCTACATGGGCGGTGATTTAGCGCAAATTCAAATGGGCATTCCCGTGGCGGTGGTTGGTATGTTCCAAGGTGTTTTACTGTTCTTCCTATTGGCGTGTGACTTCTTCATTCGTAACCGCCTTATTTTCAACAAACAAGCTACTCATTAGGAGCCCGTTGTGGACGCAGATTTAATCGTTCAAATCTTATTTGCCGCCATTAAAACCGGCACGCCGTTATTGCTTATTGCATTAGGAGAAGTCATTTGTGAAAAGTCAGGTGTGCTCAATCTAGGCCAAGAAGGCATGATGCTCATGGGCGCTGTGGTTGGCTTCATTGCGGCCTACGCCACAGGCAACGCTGGACTGGGCGTATTGGGCGCCATGCTAATGGGCAGTTTTATGAGCCTTATCTTTGCCGTATTAGTGCTTCAGCTGGGCGCGAATCAAGTGGCCACTGGTTTGGCTCTCACCATCTTCGGCACAGGCCTAAGCGCTTTTGTTGGTTCTGATTTTGTGGGCAATACCGTGCAAGGTTTCCAGCCAATTGCCATTCCCGTGCTGTCTTCTATCCCTTACTTAGGAGACATTTTATTCAAACATGACATCTTGGTTTATCTGTCTTTCGTATTAGCGGTTGTCATTGCTTATGTGGCCAATAAAACGCGTGTGGGCTTGGTACTCAAGGCCGTCGGAGAAAACCCTCATGCGGCCAATGCCATTGGCATCAAGGTGCTGCAAGTCCGTTATCTTGCCATTCTGTTTGGTGGTGCCATGACAGGACTAGCAGGCGCCTATATGTCCCTTGTTTATACCCCAATGTGGGCCGAAAACATGACCGCTGGCCGTGGTTGGATTGCATTGGCCTTGGTGGTATTCGCCTCATGGCGCGTTGGTCGCATCATGCTTGGCGCGTATTTATTTGGCTTTGCCAGCATCATGCATTTGGTTCTACAAGGGCTGGGCGTGAACATTTCGTCCAACCTGTTGGCCATGATGCCTTACGTGGCCACTGTGATTGTTATGGTCATTATCAGCGCCGATCAGTTTAAAGAAAAATTGTTAGCCCCCAGATCTCTAGGAAAACCATTCGACCCTAGGAATATGGCGTAACGATGATAAAACGTGTGAAATCACACGCCCTTGTTTATAAATAGATATCATAAAAAAAATGCCTTAGGGCACAAAAGGAGCTCAAAATGAAACTAAAGAGTTTGTTAGTTGGTCTTGGACTGATGGCGGGGGTCAGCTTGGCGCACGCCGAAGAACCTTTCAAAGTTGGCTTTGTCTATGTTGGCCCTATTGGCGACCTTGGCTGGAGCTATGAGCACGACCGTGGCCGTGAGGAAATGCAGAAATACTTTGGCGACAAGGTCAAAACGACTTTTGTGGAAAACGTCGCAGAAGGAGCCGATGCACAACGCGTTATCACCCAGCTTGCTAAAGCAGGCAACCAAGTTATCTTTACCACGTCGTTTGGTTTTATGAACCCTACGGTCAAGGTAGCAAAACGCTTCCCTAACGTGGTGTTCGAACACGCTACTGGCTACAAACGCGCTAAAAACCTCGGCACTTACACCCTTCGCACGTATGAAGGTCGTTATGTCTCTGGTGTCACCGCCGGTCTATTAACCAAAACCAACACCATTGGTTACATTGGCGCCTTCCCTATTCCTGAAGTCATTCGTGATATTGATGCGACTTATATGGGGGCGAAAAGCGTTAACCCTGACGTTAAGCTAAAAATTGTGTGGGCAAACACCTGGTATGATCCAGGTAAAGAAACAGACGCGGCCAATGCGTTAATGGATCAGGGCGTCGATGTTCTAATACAGCATACAGACAGCCCAGCACCGCTTATTGCGGCACAAAAACGTGGCATTCGCGCGATCGGCCAAGCCTCAGACATGAGTAAATTTGCGCCCAAAGCGCACGTTTTCTCCGTCCGTGATAACTGGGCGCCGTACTACATCAAAACCGTGCAACAAGTCATGGACGGTACTTGGAAATCTCAAGATTTCTGGGGCGGACTCCATGATGATATGTTGCAGCTTACTTCTATTAACCCGAACTTACCTGCCGATGTGCGCGCCAAAATTGACGCCACTTATCAAGGTGTGAAATCTGGTACGATTCAGCCATTCAAAGGCCCAATCACAGACAACACTGGCAAGATAGTGGTACCAGCAGGCCACACACTAACTGACAAAGAGTTAGCAAAAGTAAACTGGTATGTTGACGGCATCACAGATAAAGTTCCTAATTAGTCTTTTAAGGCAGCCAACACCATTGGCTGCCTTTTCTCTTTATCCATTTTAACGTTTAACCATACCGTTTGATCCCCTTCCCACCTTTGCTTCACCAAGGGTTTATTATATTAAGGAAAGACAATGGGCTATCTAACAACACATGTTCTAGATACTGCGCACGGCACGCCCGCCGCCAAGGTATCCGTCACATTGTATCGTCTTAATGACGGCCAAAAGACGACGATAATGAACACGGTTACCAACGAAGATGGGCGCTGCGAGCAGCCGATCCTGCCCGACAGTGATTTCAAAAAAGGCGTTTATGAACTTGAATTCGCCATTGGTGACTATTACCGAAGCAAAAACATCCCATTAGAAGAGCCGTTATTTTTAGATGACGTCATCATACGCTTCGGCATCAGTGATGAATCCAGCCACTACCATGTGCCTGTGCTTGTTTCTCCCTACGGTTACAGCACCTACCGTGGCAGTTAACCAGTAATGAGGGACGACACATGAACACCAAATGGCTACAAGAAGCGGCCCGATGGGAAAAATCTGGCATCGATTTTGTGATGGTCTCAGTATTGTCGATTAAAGGTTCCACGCCTAGGGAGATCGGAGCTCGCATGTTAGTCAGTCAACATGCCTTATATGGTACCGTCGGCGGTGGCAACCTTGAATGGCAAGCCATTGCCAGAGCAAGAGAGAGGCTGGCAACAGGCGACAATGTTCCGCAAACACACGATTACCCATTGGGCGCGACACTGGGGCAATGCTGTGGTGGATTTGTGACTTTATTATTTGAGAGCATGATGCAAACACCGCTTCATATTGCCATCTTTGGCGCTGGGCACGTTGGCAGAGCCATTGTCCATTGCCTAGAAAACATCCCATGCCAAGTCACATGGATAGACAGCCGTGAACAAGAGTTTCCTGCTCATATCCCAAGCAATACTCGAGTGCAATTGAGCGAATACCCCGTTGATGAAATCAATGCGCTGCCAACCCAAAGTTACTTTTTAATAGTCACTCATAATCACCAACTGGATTTAGAACTTACCGAAGCCGCGCTAAAGCGCAATGATGCCGCTTTTATTGGTGTCATCGGTTCGAAAACCAAAAGCGCTCGCTTTCGCCACCGACTGCACAGTAAAGGTTTCAGTGACGCACAAATCGCCAGCATGCACTGCCCTATGGGCGATACAGAAATACACTCCAAACAACCGGGTGAAATTGCCATCTCAGTTTTAGCACAAGTGTTAAAAATACGAGCAACACAAGAAGTACCCGCCACACAAGCGGTGTCAATTTAATAGAAAAGAGGTAAGCCATGAGTGTAACCACACTGATGACACTGGCTGAGAAAATGCCAAAAACAGAACTCCATCTACACATCGAAGGAACCTTCGAGCCAGAGCAAATGTTCGAATTGGCAACGCGCAACAAGGTAACGCTAAAATACGCGTCAGTGGATGAGTTAAAAGCCGCCTATCAGTTTACTAATCTGCAAGATTTCTTAGACCTATACTATCAAGGCATGTCGGTTCTGCTAAAAGAAGCGGATTTTTACGACCTAACCATGGCGTACCTGCGCAAAGTACACAGTGAAAACGTTGTCCATGTAGAGATTTTCTTCGATCCTCAAGGGCATTTATCCCGTGGTGTGTCGTTCGAAACACAAATAACGGGGATCTACCGAGCACTGCAAGACGCAGAACAACAATGGGGAATGAGCTTTAAGCTTATTATGTCTTTCTTGCGCCACCTAAGTGAAGAAAGTGCTTTTGACACCCTAGAGCTGGCCAAACCCTTTTTGCATTGGATTGATGGCGTAGGGCTCGACAGCTCTGAATTGGGGCATCCGCCAGAAAAATTCCAACAGGTTTTCAAAGCCTGCCAAGACCTTGGCCTTAAAGTCACCGCACACGCCGGAGAAGAAGGTCCTCCTGAGTACGTCTGGCAAGCCATTGACTTGATCAAGGTGGACCGTATCGACCACGGCAACCGCGCCTTAGAAGACATGAATTTGGTGGCTAGCGTAAAAGAAAAGCAGTTGACCTTAACGGTTTGCCCTCTGTCCAACTTGAAGCTTTGTGTGGTCGAAGATCTCTCAGACCACCCGATTAAACACATGCTAGCGTTAGGGTTAAAAGCCACAGTGAATTCGGATGACCCTGCGTATTTTGGGGGCTACATGAACGACAACTACCGCGCCCTAATTAAAGACTCAGGCATTGATAAAGCCGAACTCTATCAATTGGCACACAACGGCATCGAAGGGAGCTGGATGAGTAACGAACAAAAAGCGGCGCACTTGGCCACATTAGCCACACTGTTCGCTTAATCGCCATTCCTCGCGCTAACCCGCAATCCTGCTCAAACACTACTGACAAGAAACCATAACATGCTATTATGGTTTCTTTTTTATTTTGAGCTTCATATCAATGACAACAACAGACTTCTCTTCCGATGCTTTTTTCCGTTTACCAAGTAACAGCCGTTATGAGGAAGTCATTAAACATCTAAAAAGAAATCGCAGTATTTTTGTATTAGCCGACTCGGAAGGTTGTTTAATCATTGATTTAGGCAGCGATAAAGTATTGCCTATTTGGCCCACCGCTGAACTTGCCACGGAATGGGGCGCTCAAGAATACGCCGGTTTCCAAGCAATGGAAGTATCTGCACAAGACTGGTCTGAAAAATGGCTAACCGGAATGAACAATGATGGTTTCTGTGTTGGCGTGGCTTCTAACTTAGCGGGCGAATGCATTGTTTCTTCTGCTCAAGAGCACCAACACGACATTCAAGCATAATCCTAATCGCCATAAAGTAATCACTTATTAGACAGTATTTTGATGACGTTGAGCTCGGCCACTAGGCACGCAACAGCCGTTTCTCAGATTATGCGCCGGAACGCTTTTATTAGCTTGTTCGCAATGGCGCTTATCTATATTGCGCCGCTTATTTCTCAGCTAAATCATGCCTCTATGAACCATGAATCTATGAATCATGGGGCTATGAATCATGAGAGCCATCAAAATACGGCCCCGTCCCTCGCCGCTCAACCCCTTGCGACATCAGACAGTGCCGCCAACCACTTTGGGTTAGAAGCGGCTTGTGGCTACTGTACGTTATTGTTTCATTTAAACTGGCTCAATGTCTTTTCGTTCTCGTTACCGATTATTCCGCAACAGGCTTACCTTGCCATTGCCGCCGCCATTTTAGAGATTGAACTGCCCCCCACTTATGCCGCCATACAACCTAGGGCACCGCCACGCCTGTCGCTCCATACTGATATCACCTAAATAACACACGACGGTTTCTAGTTAATTTAGTCACTCAACTCAGGCATTTGAACTGAGCACAAGGCTGAATTAAAAACGGTCGTCTTTATCACAGTTACCCTGTTTACCTGAAGTTTGCCGCCGCTTTCTGCGAACAGACACTCAGGCGAAACGGTTTTATGGACTTTATCTTGTTATGTCTACTGATAAAACGTTAAACAAAGCGCCTCATTCGAACGCCTTGCTAATGCTAATAACACGCCTGCACTTTTACATTGGCTTGTTTATTGGCCCTTTTATTCTGGTTGCCGCTTTAACCGGAACCCTCTATATCTTAACGCCGCAAATTGAACATGCGCTGTATAAAGACGCGCTAACCACGGACAGCACAGGGCCATCACGCCCTCTGTCGTCACAAATTGCTGCCGCCAAAGCATCACTTAATAAAGACTTAACCTTGTTCGCCGTCAGACCTGCGCCAGAACAAGGAGACACCACACGTGTGATGTTTCTCGACGCCACCACCGCCTCAGGCGCTCGCGCGGTCTTTATTGACCCAGCTACACTCGCCGTCAAAGGCGACATGGCGGTTTATGGCACCAGTGGTATTTTGCCATTTCGTATGACCCTAGACTTCCTACACAGACAACTTTTGTTGGGTGAATTTGGGCGTAATTACAGCGAACTTGCCGCATCATGGTTATGGATTGTCGCGTTCGGTGGCGTGTTCTTATGGTACAAAGGCGGCAAGAAAAACCAGCCCAATGTCGCCTCACGAACCCCTTACTTAACAACCAGAAAAAACCACAGCCAGCTGGGCCTTATTTTGTTCATTGGTTTGCTCTTTTTCTCGGCCACTGGGCTAACCTGGTCAAAATGGGCTGGCGGCAACATCTCCACGCTTCGTCAGTCTTTAGGGTGGTACACGCCATCCCCTAACACCAACCTAGTGAACATAGACGCCAGCAAAAACACCGACATCTTATTTGATCAAGTACTGGCCACAGCCCGCGCCGCTGGAATTGACGCAAATAAGATCGAGATAAAGCCCCCAAGAAAAGCCAATAAAGCTTGGTTTGTTCGTGAGATTGATCGTTCATGGCCCACACAAGTCGATTCTGTCGCCATTGACCCAAGCGATATGAAAGTGGTGAGTCGAGCCGATTTTGCCACCTTCCCAATCGTTGCCAAACTGATCCGTTGGGGTGTCGACTTCCACATGGGCGTCTTATTTGGTGTTGTAAACCAAATACTCTTAGTCTTTTTTGGGCTAGGCTTGTGCACCATGGTGGTATGGGGGTATCTGATGTGGTGGCGTCGTCGCCCTGCTCCAGGAGCCGCATCAAAACCCTTGCTAGAGGCATGGCAAAAACTCAGCATCACAACAAAAAGCGTGACCCTGGCGATCGCCATTATTCTGGGTGTGTCGTTGCCAGCCATGGGCGTGAGCCTATTGTGCTTTTTAGTCATCGACTGCATACGCTGGAAAAAAGCCGTCCACTGATCGTAAGGCCTCGCCACGCTCTCTTTTGGCGAGGCCTTACGCGGTTTTTTACTGACTCAAGAAGCCATTTCACCTAAAATACGCCATCGCGTCATTCACAACGAAAAATACATTATGCATACCGCCTCGTTACCCATTCTAAGCCAACACACCCTAAATGCACTGAGCACCATTGAGCACGAAACTCGTCGTCTTTTTCACGGTCGAGGTCGCTGTTTTGAAGGACTAGAACACATCACGGTGGATTGGTTACAAGGGCAAGTGCTGGTTTCTTTATTCAAGGCGCCTGCAGAGGATTTTCTATTGGCGCTACTGGACACTCTTGAGCAATGGACGAGCACTCCACAATGGCAATCCAGCTCAACCAGGTCCCTGTTACTCCAACACCGCTACCAACAAAATACGCCGATAGAATGCATTTGGGGCGAACATCACACTCAGCAGCTGATCACTGAAAATGGTTTAACATTTAAGCTTGATCTCGACCGAAATCAAAACAGCGGATTGTTTTTAGACATGCGCTTAGGTCGAAAATGGGTAAAAGAAAACAGTCAACACAAACGTGTTCTGAATCTGTTCTCCTACACCTGTGGTTTTTCCGTTGCGGCGCTGGCGGGAGAAGCAGAATACGTGGTGAATATAGACATGGCTAAATCGGTACTGAACAGGGGCAGAGAAAATCATCGCCTAAATGGGCACGACCTTAGTCAAGTCTCTTTCTTTGGCCATGATATTTTCAAATCTTGGGGGAAAATCAAAAAATACGGTCAGTATGATCTGATTATTATCGACCCACCTACGTTTCAGAAAGGCAGCTTTGCCATCACCAAAGATTACCAGAAGATTTTACGCCGCTTACCAGAATTACTAACGCAAAAAGGCAAGGTACTCGCCTGCGTTAACGACCCAACATTAAGCGCTCAATTTTTGATTGACGGCATGAAAGCAGAAGCCCCAAACTTACAATTTCTGTCACGCTTAGACAATCCTGCCGAGTTTCCTGACATTGACTCAGAAAGTGGCTTGAAAGCACTTATTTTTCAAGCTTGATGCTTATGTTTCAGTATTTTCTTTTTTTGATCACATAGATAAAAAAACGCAGTATTCTGCATCAATAACATCTGATCAGTCTTAAAAAAATGAAAAATAAATAAAATATTTCTCTTTTTAATGCAAATTAATTGTCTTTTATTGAGATAATGAATTTGCATTAGAAAACAACATTTACATTTTTTTCATCCTGTCATTATTAGCATTCGCCCCCTAAGAAAACACCCTTCTGGAAAAGCGAATGAAAGCAGATAACACTCAAACAAACAACAAACCAAAAAATAAACGATCGTTAGCATTATCTTATACAAGCTTGCCTATTGTTTTGGCTTTTTATTATGCCATTGTGGTTAACATCCCTCTTTATAATGATTTTTATAAAATATTATCTGGCCTAGATAATGTTCACATAAGCTTTATCATCGCTATTCCATTGTTTATTTTTTTATTGAACAGTATTATTTTTAGCGTCTTTAGCTGGCCTTATATTGGCAAACCCATTTTCGCCTTACTCTTGATCACCTCCAGCATGGTGAGCTATGTCATGTTGTTTTACGGCATCAATGTCGATTACGGCATGATCGAAAACGCATTTGAAACAGACGTCAGTGAAGCTGCGTCTTATCTCAATCTACACTCTTTCACCTGGGTGACCATCACGGGTGTTATTCCGGCTATCCTGGTCGCTCTCGTGCCAATGAAACCAGGCCTTGGGCTGCTTAAAAAGGCCATTTCTATCATAACGTTATTCGCCTTACTCTTATTCTTATTGTTTTTCACCTACAAAGATTTTAGCGCTGTTGGACGCAACAATTCTTATCTGAAAAAGATGATTCTCCCAGGGTATTATGTCTACAGCACTTACCACTATGTTCGAGATACTTACTTCTCTACACCAATGACGTTTAAGCATATTGGAGAAGACGCAAAAATAGTGGTTAAAAATGCAGACCCAAAAGTGAATGAGAAGCCTACTTTGTTTTTCTTTATTCTTGGCGAAACAGCACGCTCACAAAATTATGCATTAAACGGCTACGCCAAAAACACCAACCCTTATACTGAAAAACAAGACGTTATTTCCTTTCAAAGCGTTCACTCTTGCGGTACCGCCACTGCGGTGTCTGTTCCTTGTATGTTTTCCCAACAAGGGCGACACGATTACGACAAACAACGTTCATATAATCAAGACAACGCACTGGATATACTGCAACGCGCTGGCGTGTCTTTGCTGTGGAAAGAAAACGATGGGGGAGATAAAGAGGTTGCCAAGCGTATTCCGAAAGTACAAATCGACCGCTCGCATGACAACCAGTTTTGCAACGGTGGTACCTGCTTAGACATGGCGCTACTGCAAGGCTTAGACAGTGAAATCAATGCCATGAAAGGCAATGAAAAGCTGGTCGTCATGCATCTTATGGGCAGTCACGGACCCACCTATTATTTGCGTTACCCAAAGGCTCAACAGAAATTTTTACCGGATTGCCAAAGCAGCGAAATAGAAAACTGCTCGACCGATCAAATCGTCAACACCTATGACAATACGATTGTGTACACAGATTATGTGGTGAGCCACGCAATTGATAAACTCAAGGCACTAAGCAATCAATACAATACCGCGTTGCTTTATCTCTCGGATCACGGAGAATCTCTAGGCGAAAACGGCCTATATCTACATGGCGTACCTTATGCGGTAGCGCCTGATTTTCAAACCACGGTTCCCTTGATCTTATGGATGTCCGACGGCTTTAAGAAAAGCAAAAACATTGACGAGAGTTGCTTGAAAAAAGCCGCCAAAAACGGAGATTTTTCTCAAGATTATGTGTTCAGTTCACTCCTTGGCATTATGGATGTTCAAACCACCGCTTACGATAAGAACCTAGATATCTATCAGGCTTGTCGCTCCTAAAACCGATACCTACACTCTTCTCTTAACAAGGGAAGAGTGCACGCCAATGACACTTCCTTATAATTGCCTCTTTTTAATCACTTTAAACCCTTTTTCTTTTGTGTTTTTTTCAACCGCCTTTCACTAGAATCACGCCTTTGTTTTTCATAAACTAGGAATAAAAATGAGCGAGAAAAAGACGTCTCAAAAAAAGGAACCTAGGTTTCAGCTTTCTTATAGCTCACTGTCTTTCATTCTGGCCATTTATTATACTCTAGTCGTCAACCTTCCTTTTTATCGTGAGCTGAAAACAGTATTAACCAGCATTGGAGACATGAATGTCGTTACCATTCTGCCTATCCCGCTTTTTTTGCTGTTAATACTCAATATTATCTTCAATCTTTTTAGCTGGCCTTATGTCGGCAAAGCGTTTTTTATCTTTCTACTCATCACCTCCAGTATCGTCAGTTACACCATGTTGTTTTATGGCATTAATGTCGATTATGGGATGATAGAAAATGCGCTTGAGACAGATTCAAGTGAAGCGGCGTCTTACTTGAACCTACACTCAATCAGTTGGATTACCATTACCGGTGTTATTCCGTCCCTATTAGTGGCCTTTGCCCCAATGAAACCAGGGATTGCCTTGCTTAGAAAAGCCATCGCGATAGGCCTGTCTGTCATTCTGCTTTTGCTCTTGTTGTTTTTCTCTTATAAAGATTTAAGTGCCGTAGGAAGGAATCATGGCTCACTCAAAAGAATGATCATTCCGACCTATTACCTTTACAGCGCTTATAACTATTTACACGATACTTATTTTACTCGCCCGATCCCTTTCAAACACATTGGCGAAGACGCGACACTGAGTAACAAAAGTAGCAATGAAAAACCCACTCTGTTTTTCTTTATCCTTGGTGAAACCGCACGCTCACAAAACTACGCATTAAATGGATACGCGAAGAACACCAACCCTTATACAAAAGAACAGAACGTCATTTCATTCCAAAGCGTCCACTCTTGCGGCACGGCGACGGCGGTCTCCGTACCTTGTATGTTTTCGCAACAAGGGCGTCACGACTACAACAAAAAGCGCACTTATAACCAAGACAATGTGATGGATATTTTGCAGCGCGCTGGCGTCTCTTTACTGTGGAAAGAAAACGACGGCGGCGATAAAGATGTGGCCAAGCGCATCCCTAAAATAGTCATAGACAGATCACGCAAAGATCAATTTTGCAATGGCAGTACCTGCTTAGACATGGCACTACTGCAAAACCTCGACAGCCAAATAGCAGCCATGAAAGGCAAGGACAAATTACTGGTCATGCATGTAATGGGCAGCCATGGACCAACCTATTATCTACGCTACCCAAAAGAACAAGAAAAGTTCTTACCGGATTGCCAAAGCAGTGAAATAGAAGATTGCTCTGTAAACAGCATAGTCAACACTTACGACAACACCATTGTTTACACTGACTACGTCATTAGCCAAGCGATTAACAAGCTGAAAAGCTTAAGTGGGCAATACAACACCGCCCTTTTTTATATTTCAGATCATGGAGAATCATTAGGGGAAGATGGCTTGTTTTTACACGGTGTTCCTTATGCCGTTGCGCCAGCCTTCCAAACCACAGTGCCGCTTATTTTATGGCTGTCTGACGGTTTTAAACAAAGCAAACACATCGACGAAGCCTGTTTAAGGAAAGAAGCCAAGAAGGGCGACTTTTCTCAAGATTACGTTTTTAGTTCCTTGCTTGGCATCATGGACGTAAAAACCAACGCCTACGATAAAAATCTAGATATTTACCAGCCCTGTCGTGACTGATCGCGCGGCATTTTATTGGGCTATTTTGGCGGGCTTCCTTTTACCAAAGCGCCCTCTATAAACATCTTTAACCCCGCTGCCTGCCACTCGATTCTGCTTAGCCAAAGCGGTTCGAGTGTCAGCTAAAGCGAGTTAGGTTCATTGAAAACTTGTGCATTTTTTTACAAACAAACGCAGCCTATTCCTCTCTATTTGTCTCAACGCTTCGTAAAAACGCCAGATATTTCACGAAAATCATCAGATTCCACCATCAAAATGACTTTTTTCTTTAATAATACTGCCATATTTAGATCATATTTTTTATACTAGCGGCCTTTTTTAAAAAGTCTGACCATTTGCTCAAACTTTATCCCCTCGTTGGTCTAATCTCTACCAATAAGCAGCGCCACAGCGCTTATTTGGAACGAAATTAGGTAATTTAACTAGAAAAGGTCACTCAATGCTCGAACGTTTCTTTCAACTAAAAGCTCACAACACGACGATACGTAATGAAATCATAGGCGGGATAACCACCTTCCTGACCATGGCTTATATTATTTTCGTCAACCCTTCCATCCTTGCTCAGGCAGGCATGGATCAAGGCGCGGTGTTTGTCGCTACCTGTATTGCTGCGGCCGTCGGCTGTTTGATTATGGGGCTGTATGCGAATTACCCAATCGCCTTAGCTCCTGGTATGGGGCTTAATGCCTTTTTCACTTACGGTGTGGTTCTAGGCATGGGCTACACATGGGAACAAGCATTAGGCGCTGTGTTCCTTTCTGGTTGTGTGTTTATTCTGATCAGCGTGTTTAAAATTCGCGAATGGGTGATTAACGCCATTCCTTCTTCCTTAAAACTCGGCATCGCCGCTGGCATTGGCTTATTCTTAGCCATGGTCGCACTGCAAAATGCGGGCATTATCGTGAAAAACCCAGCCACCTTGGTCACCTTAGGTGACTTATCCAAGCCGGCGGCTATTTACGGCTTCTTGGGCTTCTTCATCATTTCTGCTTTGTCCTACTTAAGAGTCACAGGCGCGGTGATGATCGGCATTCTTTGCGTGACCGTACTGTCGATTGTGTTTGGCAACAGTGAATTTGCTGGCGTCATATCCACTCCGCCGTCTATCGCACCCACTTTTTTACAAATGGATGTGAAAGGTGCCTTTAATATTGGCATGATCAGCGTCATTTTTGCGTTCTTGTTTGTCGATCTATTTGATACATCAGGCACCCTATTGGGCGTGGGGCAACGCGGTGGTTTATTGGACAAAGACGGAAAACTTCCACGTCTTAAGAAAGCCTTACTAGCCGACTCCACTGCCACTGTGATTGGTGCTTCTTTTGGTACCTCCTCTACCACAAGCTACATCGAAAGTGCATCAGGCGTTGCGGCTGGCGGTCGTACTGGTCTGACCGCTGTGGTCGTGGGACTGCTCTTCTTATTGAGCTTGTTCTTCTCGCCATTGGCAGCGTCTATTCCGTCTTACGCTACCGCGGGTGCCTTGCTTTATGTGGCTGTGTTAATGACCAGCAGCCTTGCAAAAGTAGATTGGGAAGATATTTCAGAATCTGCACCTGTGTTGATTGCCGCCTTCACTATGCCATTGACCTACTCCATTGCACACGGTATTGCGCTGTCTTTCATCAGCTACGCGGTTATTAAGTTGCTATCAGGACAAGGTAAGCAAGTTGGTATTAGTGTTTATGTTTTAGCGGTGTTCTTCATTGTGAAATACCTGTTCTTCACATAACTCGACATCCTGCTATAGACCAAAATTACGCCCCGCTTTATGAGTGCATAAAGCGGGGCTTTTTGATAAATCGACTAGCAGATTTGTCTGCCAGGTCCTGTCTTTCTTAAAACCTCTGGGAAGTCGAGCCTCCTCACAGTCATCACTTCTCATGATCTTTTCATCAATCACTGAGGCCAACATCACTTGGTGGCGGCCACGTAAATTCATATAGACTCTTTGCTCCTTGAATAGTAAAGCAGCAGAGGTAGGACGATACGATTCATCCTATAAACGCTTAACGCCTTTTAAACGTCATCGTGCTTATGGTGTCACCTAGGTGTGTTTAGACAATATCTAGAAACGCACCAACGACAAAAAGATGAATGGTATCTCGCATGCCATTGTCGATGGTCTCTATCGGCTGTTGTCGCAATATCGACTTAATAAAAAAGCAAGAGAAAAGGTCTATAAAGTGACGATCCATAACCACTCAGGCACAACGAATGATTTGAACACGCGCTTATCGAAAAGAAGAAAGGCTCTACAAGGCCGCGTAGAATATTTGATAAAACAACGCACACCTTGCTACATTATTGACACAGAGACGGTGTTTTTGCGTACCAAAATAGTTCATAAACCTATTTTAATAGGTCTGTGATTGGTTATTTCTCTGTATACATTTTCTCATCGGCCAGATGAATTAACTCATCTAAAGTGCGGCCATCCTGCGGAAAAACGGCGGCTCCGATCGAGGCAGAAATAGAGATAGGTCTGGGTCCACAGAGAAAAGGGCTGGCTATTTTCAACTTTAAGCTCTGTTGGTACTCTTCAGACTGCCGACCTTTTTTTATTACCAAAAACTCGTCTCCCCCAATACGAAATGCAATATCATCAGGGGCTAAACAGGCTTTTATTTTCTGGGCCACCTTGATTAGCACTTTATCACCAAAACGATGGCCAAATTGATCATTAATGTTTTTAAACTTATTTAAGTCGATAAAAAATAAGATAAGAGACCCTTCTCCGTTTACTTCCTTTTCTACTTCTTTGCTTAAGGCCGTAAATTTTTTACCTAAATAAGAACGATTGTATAAACCTGTAAGTTCATCATGAATAGCCATATAATTTAGTTTTTCATAGCTTATTTTCCATTCAATTAAGCTAAGCAATAAACCTTTTATCTTATCCGCTGTTTTTTCAAAGCTTATATCCAGAATATGATCTGACTCTTTGACTAATTCAACGATCCCTTTCATATTCTCCATCGAAAAATCCATCACCCCAAGCGACTTTCCCCCTTGAGCGCCAAGCCCTTTTAGGGCTTCCAAAAGTTCATCGTTGGTACCTGTATGATGCAATATCATTTGTTCAGATTTTTTCAGAATTTGACTGCCTGAGTAATCAGAGAAATGTGAAAACACATTTTTCTTTAGTAAAGAGAAGCGCACGGACATAAAATACACGTTATCTGACAGCTCTTTCACCAAATCTGCAATGAATTGATCTAAAGTAATGGCTAAATCAGACGCTTTATTGAAATAATCTCGTTCAATCATTAAAAGCGCTTCGTTCACTCGATTTTGCTTTTCACGCTTTACCAGTGATGTGTAATCTACAATTCGGATTAGAATTCCAGTGCTTCCTTGCAAGGGAGAAACCAGAGCAGAAACATTTAATGCATGTTCTTCAGAGATGACTTTATCACGATAAAATGGCAAGATTTTCTTATGCATTTTATGGGACAACACTCGGCTCAATGATGAACTAACGGCACCATCAACAGCATCAACAAGTTGACTTGAAACGTCACCACAAAAAGCCTCAGTTAATAACAGGCCTTGATAATCTTCTTTTGCTTTAACACTGTTTTTCTGAACCCAGTCATTAAGGTATACGATTCCACCCTCGGGGTTTAAAATAATCACCCCACCTTCAATACAATCAAATGATGACAACAAAACATCAACAGGTATCAAGCCTTTCATCACTAGAGTTCCTCTAGACTTCTAAGATAATCTTGTAAGGTATCTTTAAAGGACCCATTTTCTGTAAAATCAATAACAAAGACCACATGCCCTGATAAATTCCGACTTTTTAGATAAAAATCAATTTTCAAAAGCATAATAACCGTTTCAGCGCTTTCTTTTGGGACCAACTGATTAACCAAACGTGCTGGCTGCGTATGGAAAGTATGAGGTAATAATGTGGCAAGTGGTTTATTTAAAATATTAGAAATAGTAGACAAGCAATTATTAAGAAGAATATTACCCAATTCAGACAAGGCCTCTTCTTCCAACTCTACGTCCACTTCTCCGTCAAAATCATCTCCCCCCAGCATAACATTTACCAAGTCAAGGCTACGGGATTCAGGAAAAAGCAACGCAGCCTTTCCTGAGAAAAAGCCAGAGAATTCTTGGCTAACCCCTGTTAAGGAGCTAGGTAATCGTTCTTCAAACACATGAGTCGCATCATCTAACGTTAAGAACTCTAGAATAGGGACACATAAGAGCACCTCTTCACCTGCAATTTGTGATAAAGAAGCCGCTGATTTACCCACCCCAATATTGACAAGTTCAACCACCAAATCAAATTCATCATCGCTTAAAAACGATTTCATATTAAACACCTACAACACTGGCAAGCTCTTCAGGTTTCGCTGGTTTTGCAATGAAACCTATGCCTAACGAAGCCGCTCGATCTCTAATAGCATCTTGAATATTCGCCGTTACCAAGGTTTGTTTCACTGTAGGATGAGTCATTAACAGCACTTCAGCCAATTCAAGGCCATTTCGATCTGGCATGTTGTAATCAATGAGCGCCCGATCAACCGTGACTGTCTTCAGCAGCTCCTCCGCTGCATCGGCGCTGGCCGCTTCGCTGATAATAATCGAGTCATCAAGTCGTCTTAATGCTTTAGATAAAGCCAAACGACTCACTTTACTATCGTCAACCAATAAAATTCGTAATGCCATAAGGGTCCTATTAAATTTGCGCTACTGATATAACGCCTTATGATATATGAGGTTTTCTGAATTAGAGACTGTCAGCTAACAGATATTTGTTACTCTTTGTCTATATATGTATTTTTCAGTAAAAATAAAAAATTTCTTTCTCATCAATGAAAAATTCATCCAACTCTCCCCCCTTATAAGATACCGCTCTAGCAGGGCTCTCCATTTGCACTTTATAAGCAAATAAGGCAAAAAAAACGCACAAAGAGGTCAATTTTCACACAATTTCACTCGCCGCCTTTAGCAAGATTGACGTCAATCCATAAAATGCGCAGAATTACTTGCCTATGCACCTATTGCATAGACAAGTAACTCTTAAATTCTTATTGCAAGGTTCTTCATGACATCGCCATACCACGTAATCGATGAAACACTTTTAACCAATCTCGGCTTTTTACTCGGCAAAAGCGCGCAGATAAAAGATCGCCTTCTGGATCATTATCTCGCTGTCGAAGACATAACATCGAGTCAAGCTAAGGTGCTATTCACGGTTTTCTTTCTTAAAAACCAACGCTCTTCTGACATCAGTAAAGCGCTAAACGTCGACAGCAGTGCGGTCACTCGAATGCTAGATCGACTCGAAAAGAAAGAACTGATTCAGCGTATGGCAGACCCTGATGATCGCCGCTCAGTGTTTATTGAGTTGACAACGAAAGGACATGAAATCACCTCACGAGCTTTGCCTCTTGCTAATGAAGCCATTGATAAATTAACCGAGTGCTTAACCCCAGATGAAAAACAAAGCTTGCAGCATTGCTTAGGAAAAATTGTCAATTTTTTTCACACCGAAGAGTGTCTGTTGAATAATAAAAAGGATGCAACATGCTAAAACTGGCGAAGATTACGACCTATGTGTCGCTATGCCTTCTTTATGGGTGCGCGCCACCGTCAAGTATCAAAACACACAACACCCTAACGGACAAAACCTTGGTGAGTCACGCGACTAGCCTAGAAAGCAAAAAGCTGTATTCGGCTAACTGGCCTTCTCAATCATGGTGGTTGTCGCTGGGGGATATCCAACTAAACAACTTAATCGAGCAAGCACTGCAGCACAGTCCCAACATCCAGTTGGCCAATGCTAATTTAGAAAAAGCATCCGCCTTAGTGATGGCAGCAGACAGCAAATTTGATCCCGTCGTGTCCGCCAATGCGAGCGCCACTCGCTCTCGTTTGTCTCGCTCAGAAGATTACACCTACCAAGGTAGCCAATACGGCACCCTATATGGTCTTGGGCTAAACATGAGCTATTCCTTCGATTTATGGGGAGGCAATAAAGCCGCTTGGGTTGCCAGTGTAAGCAATCAAAAAGCCGCTGAAATAGACCATCAAGCCGCGAAGATAAATTTATCATCCGCCATCATTCGAACTTACATTCAACTGGCCAATGCATATGCATTAGAAGACCTTGCCAAAGACGATTTCGAACGCACCCAGCGTATCGTTTTGATCACGGAAAAATTATTACAAAGCGGTCTAACCTCAAATGATCGCTTGTACACAGCACAAAGCAACGAAGCGTCTTCTAAACAGGTTCTAAAGCAGAGAGCGCTGAGCATTCAGTTGCTAAAAAATGCCTTGGCAACATTGATAGGCGATGGACCTGACCTTGCCAATAACATTCAGCGCCCAAGCGCGCACCTAAGCGCCAAACTCAACTTACCTGCTGAGCTACCAGCGAATCTTATGGCACATCGCCCTGACATTGTGGCGGCGAAATGGCGCATCGAAGCGGCCAGCAAAAACATTGATGTGGCCAAAACACGCTTTTACCCTAACGTCAATTTGAGCGCCAGTGCTGGCTTTAAAAGCGTGCTAGGGGACTCCATGTTTGGCGAACCAAGCCGCTCTTGGAGTGTCGGCCCTGCCATTTCCTTGCCCTTATTTACGCAAGATCTCAAGGCCAACTTGATCGATCAAAGCGCTGATTATGATTCGGCCGTGGCGCATTACAACCAAACGATCAGCAAAGCCTTTGGCGATGTGACCGACCGAATTTTGACCATTAAATCGGTTAACAAACAAATCGCAGATGCCCAACGCAGCGCCAAACTGGCTGCTCAGAGTTACCACATCACGGAAAAGCGTTACCAATCCGGGATGGGCAGTCAATTGGAAGTGTTACTCATCGAGAATCAATTATTGCAAGCTGAGTCGGCACTGACACTACTGAAAAATCAGCTACAAGAACAGCAAGCCGCTCTTATTGAAGCCCTAGGCGGTGGTTTTGGGGATGATCAAACGGTCTCTACCTCTAAACATTAATGGTGAATAAAATTATGCAAAACAACGACGCAAACACAGCAGCACCAACAAACAGCAAGCGCAAAAAAAGCTTAATCATACTGTTTATGATTATTGTCTTAGGCGCCATCGCCGTTAGCTGGTATTACGAGACATACATTGTTGGCAATCAAACAACAGACGACGCTTACGTTAATGGCAACATTGTTTCGATTACGTCTGAAACAGTCGGAACAGTCACACAAATCACCGCTGATGATGGGGATTATGTGAAAAAGGGGCAAGTCCTAGTGCGTTTTGATGAAGCAGATGCCGACATCGCCTACGAAGACGCAAAAGCAAAATTAGCGCAGGCCGTGCGCCAAGTAAGAGCCATGTTCAATAACGTGACCCAAGCGGAAGCCGTTGTCGCGTCTCAAGAAATCACCCTGCACAAGGCACAAAAAGATTACCAACGCCGTAAAAACATGGTGAAAGCCGGTGGTTTGTCACAAGAAGACTTAAGCCACGCAAAAGACATGGTCGATTCGGCACAAAAACAATTGGCGGTTTCCGTTGAACAATTAAAAGCGCAGCAATCGATGATATTTGGCACCACAGTCGAGACACACCCAGTCGTCAAATCCGCGATTGCCAACGTAAAACAAGCGTACCTAGCCAAACAACGCACACAAATAGTGGCACCAGTGACCGGCTATGTGGCTCGTCGACAAGTGCAACTTGGACAACGTATCTCTCCCAGCGCAACATTAATGGCCGTAGTGCCCTTGCATGATGTTTGGGTAGACGCCAATTTTAAAGAGACGCAACTCGACAATATGCGCATTGGCCAGCCCGTGTCCTTGGTCAGTGACCTGTATGGTGACGAGGTTGTTTTCCACGGCACAGTCGAAAGCTTGGGAATTGGTACCGGCAGTGCCTTCTCCGTGTTGCCAGCGCAAAATGCAACGGGTAACTGGATCAAAATTGTGCAGCGCTTACCGGTGCGCATTAAGCTTGATAAAAATGAGCTGGCTTCACACCCTCTTCGCATTGGTTTATCCATGAATGTCGATGTGAACACAGTAAGTCCATCAGGCAAATTATTGGCCACAGACAGCCCTGCAAAACCTCGTTTTGAGACCGACGTTTACCATCAAACGATGCAAGGCGTGGCACAAGTTATCAGCCAAATCATCAAAGAAAATGATGCGCAACGTCACCCTGCATCCGCGAACCAGCCGTAAGGACTATCTATGAGTCAACAAGAAGGGTTTCGTCCCGCTAATATGGCTCTGTGTGTGTTTGCCATTGCGCTGGGTGTTTTCATGCAAGTGCTGGATACCACGATTGCCAACGTCTCTTTGCCCACCATTTCAGGCAGCATGGGCGTCAGTTTTAACCAAGGCACCTGGGTTATTACGTCTTTCACCGTCTGTAATGCCATCGGCTTGCCTATCACTTCGTGGCTCAGCCGACGCTTTGGTGAAGTGCAGCTTTATACGGCGGCACTGTTAAGCTTTATTACCACTTCTTTTTTGTGTGGCATATCGCAAAACATGGCGGAATTAGTGGTCTTTCGAGCATTACAAGGCTTGTCTGCGGCGCCGCTTTTTCCAATGAGCCAAGTGCTATTAATGTCTATTTTCCCTCGTGCAAAACGCGGCATGGCATTGGCATTAATCGGTATGGTAGCGGTAGTAGGGCCGATCGTAGGGCCTATTTTGGGCGGTTGGCTTACCTATAACTACAGCTGGCCATGGATTTTCTTTATCAACATCCCTGTAGGATTGTTCTCCGTGAGCGTTATCTTGGCGCAATTGAAAGATCGTCCGCAGGAAAAAACCAAGCCCAAACTGGACATTATTGGCTTGACGGCCATGGTATTGGGTGTCGGAGCATTGCAGATTGTATTGGATAAAGGCAACGACCTGGATTGGTTCTCTAATCAGTGGATTATTATTGGGTCGGTCTTTGCTGCAATTATGTTGGTATTTATGGTTATTTGGGAATTAACCGACGAGCACCCTGCTATTAACTTGCGCTTGTTCGCCAATCGTAACTTTTGTATTGGCACCATATTGCTAACGTTAGGGTACGCAGGCTTTTTCAGCATCAACTTAATATTGCCCCAGTGGATGCAAACGCAATTGGGCTACACCGCATTGTGGGCAGGCCTAGCGGCTGCGCCCATGGGCATATTGCCCTTGATCATGTCACCACTACTGGGGAAATTTGGCCATCGTATGGACATGCGTTGGTTGGCCGGCAGCTCATTCGTTGTCATAGGCATCAGCTGTTACTTGCGCACCTTGTTTAATTTGGACATAGATTTCGCCACCATTGCGCTTATCCAACTGTTTATGGGCATTGGCATCGCGCTTTTCTTTATGCCAATGACAACCATATTGATGTCTGACCTTAATGGACCCGACATTGCCGATGGCGCCTCGTTATCGACCTTTATACGAACCCTAGGCGCCAGTTTCGCCTCTTCATTAACCGCTTGGATATGGGCACGAAACTCAAGCGTCCATCATTCGGTGTTAAGTGAGCAGATATCACCTTACAACCCGCTTGTATCACAGCAATTGCAAAATCCAAGCACGGCCACTTTGATGAACTTCAATCAAACATTGACGTCACAGGGCTTGATGATGTCTACCATCGATCTATTTACCATGCTAATGGTGCTGTTCTTTGTACTCACACCGTTTATTTTCTTCACGAAAAAAGCCCTAAAAGAACACTAACCATACCACCACACAGAGGCCTAGAACCATTCAAGGACAGGCACCCTTAAAAAGCAGTAACCACAAGGGTTTTAGCATGCCTGTCTTTTTTAAATTAATAAGACAGGCATCTTTAAAAGCCAACGATGACAAAGGCTTTAATATGTTTGTTCTACTAATTTATTTAATAAAAGGAGGAACTTGAGGCTAGAGCGCACATTCTCGTTTAGTGAAGTGGTTATTTGGCCTTTTTTGGCCATGAGACCCCCTCAACGCCATGCTGATACCTTGTAATTTATTCGACTATTTCAATCAGGCGAGTCGCTGAGCGCTTTTTCGGTTTCTTCTGCGATGGTGCGATTCGCAGTACTGGTCAATGGACGATGCCTGCCCGACGACTCTTCCTGTTCTGGCTTCGAACTCGGTTGCAATACACACCCAATTGTCAGATGAAATATGCAATCGCTGTAGGATGGGAAGTAAGGAGGCATCAATCGAGCCTTTTTTGCCCTCTTTCACTATGCGCCCTGTCATATCGACTAGCTCTAAATAATCCGCCAGTTTAAAAGGCAAACCGTTGGGCATGCCTTTTCGTGGATGACCGACAAAAGGATGCAGCGTCTTGGGCTGGCTGTTTTCTTTCACGGCAAGCACTCGCTTCTTAATGCTGGTAAAATCGGAGCTTTCTGGAGTGTCACTAATACCCGACCTGACTGGGTTTAAATCCACATAGGCCATGCAAGCGATCAGCGCCGATTCGTCCAATAAAGCCTGGGATTTAAAGCGCCCTTCCCAAAAGTGACCTGTGCATTCGTCTTCTAGATTAGCTCGCCGTGCAATCGGCTCGTTAAGCTCTTTCATAAACCAGCTAATGTCTGTTAAGCGTGCTCGGTAGGTTTCTGCCGCCGCTTCTGCGAGCGTAATGACATACGCTGGTAGAGTACCGCCAAGCAGGTATTGCTGAGTATAGGTCGTGCCTTTATGAAGCTTATGCCAGCGCTCTAACACCTCCACGACAGACCAGTTTTTCACAGTCACTGAATCGATATGCAGCACAACATGAAGATGGTTACTCATCACCGCATAGGCACACACATCGATCGAAAAGACACTCGCGAGGAACAGCAAACGATGCTCAACCCAACTGCGTCTATGTTCGTAGCTCGCACCTGTAAATGGATCTTCACCGCACAAAAAAGCACGACGCACACATCGAGCCACGCAATGATAATAAGGGGTATCGTCTAAGCAAACCTGCTGACTTCTGGGCATTGGCATAATCCCGTTCCTCTTCCTTGAGAAAACAAAAATTAAGTATAGAAGAAGTCTGAAAAATAAACCGAAAAGAGCGGTAAGCACCGTGGTTACAGCCTTTTTCGTATGCCTGTCTTGGGTGTAGGTCTTGGGTGTAGTTGCCGTGGTTACTGGCTTTTTCGTATGCCTGTCTTGGGTGTAGTTGAGCGTTAGGGGGTGTTAAATGGGAGGTTAAACGATAAACGCCCTTTATAAGTGCGTCTGATTGTATCTTTTGTAGTATTATTGGACAACAAATAGGTCACAATACAAAATCATGCTAATCTTGATCTATATTTTGAAGCCGCTTATTAAAATTGGCTCGCGACGTTTGACGCTAAGGACACCATGACCAATAATTTCACTTCTATTTCGACCTCTTCAAGAAGCTTGCATATCCAAGTGGCACGAACCATTGCGCGTCGTATTTTGTCTGGAGAAATGCCGCAAGGCTCAATTGCGCCAAACGAAATGACATTATGTGAACAATTTGGCGTGAGCCGAACAGCGCTGCGTGAAGCCATTAAATTGCTAACCTCTAAAGGTTTGCTTGAATCCAGACCTAAAATTGGCACCAAGGTTGTCTCAAGAGATCGCTGGAACTTTCTCGACCCACAATTGATTGAATGGATGGATGGCTTAAGCGATCCAGCGGAGTTCTGCACACAATTTCTTGGCCTAAGACGGGCGGTAGAACCAGAAGCCTGTGCTCTGGCAGCGCTCCACGCCACGCCAGAACAGAAAGCAGAGCTCACTGTCATCTTTCAGCAAATGGAAAAAGCCGCTCAGCATTTCGAGCACGATACTTGGACAAGCGTTGACTTAAGCTTTCATCGACTTATTTTCAACTCAACCAATAACGATTTCTACTTACCATTTGGCAATATTTTAACCACCATGTTTGCCACCTTTATCAAACACTCATCCGCCCACGGCGGCGTCTGTTTGAACGAACACAGGCTCATTTTTGAAGCCATTATTGCCGGCGACAGCGATGGCGCACGCAACGCCTCTCGCGATCATTTGCAATCCACTAAGCACCGTTTGCCAGAAGCCGTCTAATCTCCCTCTCTTTTAAGCGCAGCATGACGCGATAACCCTGATGCTGCGCTTAATTCCGTTTTTCTATAACAGCCTCACTCTAATTCCACCCTGGCCGTTTCTTTTCTAGCACTTCAGACCAACAGAGTGTCGTGTTTTTTTGACTAAAACATTTTTATGATATTATAATACAATTAGGCATTATAAAAATAAGACGAGGGGTTTCTATGAGCACATTTTTTCAATCTCAAGAACACGAATGGGAAGATCTGGGCAGCGGCATTAAACGCAAAATTGTTGGTCACACAGACAACTTAATGGCCGTGCATCTTTGCTTTGATAAAAACGCCGTCGGCCACCCACATGCCCATGATATTCATGATCAGATTGGTTATGTCGTAGAAGGCAGCTTTGAGGCCGAAGTGAATGGCGTAAAACAGATCTTGAAAAAAGGCGATGCGTACATTGCACAAAAACACTTTGTTCACGGTGCGGTGGCATTAGAAAACAACAGCATTTTGTTAGACATGTTCTCCCCTGCTCGAGAAGATTTCCTCAATAAAACACTCACGCCCTGATTTATCCGAACACACTTTTAGAGGTCTGAAACAAGGCAAGCGCCCTGCTTCAGACGATCTAATAAGATTATAAATCAACTAATTATAATGAAAGCGGGGTAATTGCTCTTACCTTAATAGAGTCCAACTCTATAAGCTCCCCTACTTTTGGGCGCACCTCATTGACCCACCAATCATTGTAAGTTTGCTCAGACACTTGTTGGCGTTGCTGCTCACTATCAAACTCACGCGTCCAAATAAAGAACTCATCACCCTTGTCGTCTTTATACAAATTGGTGCTGAGAATTCTCATGCCTTGTGAACGCTGGTACGGCAACAATTCGTCGCGCATCCATGTCACCCATTGGTCCGCTTTGCCTGGTTTGATTTTATATTCACGAAGTTCAACGATTTTCAAAATACATCCTTACTTAATAAAAATCCAAAGTGGCTCAATGAAAAACATCGAGAATCGCCACTTTGAGAAAAAGTCTCAACAACAGAGTCCATTAAAATGAAACCATGGCAGCCATCAAAAAATGAGCGATGAACACCATGCTATTCGCCCCTGTGTTATTAAGACTTACTGTTTAATTGCCAATCATAATCCAAGAAATCAAGGGTCAATGATTGACGCTTTAACTGGTCTACGGCGCTTGGCGTTAACGACAAATCAGCAGCATGATCAACAAGAAACGCGTCTAATGAGTCATAACCATGCCAACCTTTTTCAAAATCTTCTCGATACCATTTAAAAATAGAAGACAATGCCAAGGTGTCGCCTTGCAAACGATTGCGGCTGCGATCCGCTAAAAAAAGTCGAGTTTGCTGACTTAATAACGCATCAAGATTGTCGCCCTGATACGCCTGGTTAGCCAATGCTGGACAACCAATGCTGGCACAATTAACAGCAAAGTGAATTCGCGGGTCCTGATAACGATCAGAGCCTCGAATCAGGGTATGCTCAATATTGTCCAACGAGCGCTTCTCACCTAACAGTGGAATGAACTTTTTGCTCCAAGGCGAACGAAACAAACTACCAAGATCTTTGATTGATGTTAAATCAGGCCACTTGGTCAAAATTAACTCAACCGTCCAAGCGTTGTAAGCATTAATAAGCCAGGCTAACTGATCGTTTTTTGGCCACGCATCAAACTGTTTCTGCGTTACGCCAGACAAGCTTGTTAAATAACTATCTAGCTGCGCTTTGTCATCAGCAAAGCCTTGATAATCGACCTGACTTGCCTGCCCGCCATTCAGTAAATACACGTGTCGCTGTAGTAAGTCATTCCATTTGCTGTGATCAAAAGAAGCCGCGCTTGCAAACGCACTTTGCCCAGCAAACAACGCAAGCAGTAAAACCAGTATTTTTGTCATGATAAACGCCTCAACACCTTAATATTTTGTGATTGTGCTTATGAAAAGCTCATAAATAGTCGGCATTAGACGCAACACCTCACTCGCTTCTTACAGTTTTTCTGAAAAACTCAAACACTGGATCGGCAAAGTGAGGCAACCCCTCTCGGGATAATCTGATTTAATTCCTCTCAAGAGACGATTGCAAGAGTGCCCGAGCTTTGTCCAAATGATTCAATATTTCTTGAGCATTCTCTCCCTGCTTGGTTTTTACCGAGGTACTGGAACGGACAATTAACCGCGTCGGCAAAATCAATTGGCAATACGAATGAGGCGACTGCTCTGTGCTGTCCAACAAACGCTTAACCGCTTGCTGACCTAACGCCAAGAAATCTTGTTCCACCGTGGTCAAAGGAGGCGTAAAAAAGGCACTGTCACTGATGTTATCAAACCCGACCACAGACACCTTATCTGGCACTGATATTCCTAACTCATTTAACGCACACAGCACCCCCAAAGCCATTTGGTCGTTCGCCACCAACACAGCATCAAAAGATTGCTTCTTAGCAAGCGCATCACGAATCGCCAAATAGCCGCTTTGAGCGTCCCAATCCCCTTCATAACTTGCCACTATATTTTTCCCATTTTGCGTCAGCTCGTCACGCCATCCAGCCCGTCTTAACGACGACCCGGTTGACGCATTAGGCCCTGTAACAAGCAAAAAATTCTCTCGCTGGCAGGCGATCAAATGCTGCACGGCCATTTTGGCGCCTTCCGTATGTTCTGCACACACATAGTTCACCTTGCTGTGTTCAGGCACATCAATAAACATAAAATTCAGCGAGGTAAACTGCTCAACCAACTGCTCTGCCATCTCTTGCGTCAAGGGCACATTCACCACAATGTAATCCACTTGCTGAGAAGCCAACTCTCTGATGGCCGCTTTAATTCTGCCAAATTCATTATTTTCGACAATAGACAAAGCGGCCCCATAGCCTTTTTCATAGGCCTGCTGGCGCACCCCATTGACGATCAAAGCCACCCCATGCAAGGCGATATCAAGCGACACAATGCCCAAGGTTTTGGACTTGCCGCGACTCAGCATTTGTGCGCCTTTATTGGGAATATAGCCTAGCGCATTGATCGCTTGGTTCACTCGATCACGAGTCTCAGGGGAGACATTATCCGCGCCATTAGTGACCCGAGACACAGTTTGTGTCGATACCCCCGCTAATTTCGCGACGTCTTTAAATGTTACAGACACCCAAGCACTCCTCTCATCGGTCTAAAAAATCAGTCTTTTTTCTACTGTAGAGACAAACAATAACACATTAATGTTATCGAAAACATTTCACACGACATTGAAAAACATCAAAAAACGTTAGGTTTTTAGCGAAATAATTCTATTATCTATAACAATTGATCATTTTTTATCGTTTTGCTACTCTGCGTTTCAATTCCAGAAAGACACCAATAAATATAAATATTTACGCAAACATAGTGAGCTTCAACATGAATCAATTCATTCATTTAACCAGCCTCAATCACAGCTGCATCATTAAGGTGGATCGTGTCCCTGAAATCGTTCATTGGGGCGCGCGCATCGCTCAGATTGACGCAGACCTATTGCTCTCCACTGAACGCCCTATTTCTCAGGCTCGCCTAGACGTTGACATTCCTTTGTCTCTGTGCCCCGAATTAGGCAGCGGACACTTCAATGCGCCAGGCATCGAAGGGCATCGCAATGGCCATGATTGGGCGCCGGTTTTCCACACCACTGACACGCAAGCCAATGACCACCAAGCGGTGTTCACACTGCAAGACGACATAGCCAATCTTGAACTCACTATCGAGGTGCTACTGGATCACGATTCTGATGTCCTACAAAAACGCATTAGCGTGCGCAACCTAGGTTCAGAGGTTTACACACTCAATAAACTATCATCGACGTTAACGCTGCCTCACCATGCAAATGAACTGATGACCTTTCATGGTCGTTGGTGCCAAGAGTTTCAAAACCAACGCCAAGCGTTAGAGCACGGCGGGTTTATGCAAGAAAACCGCCGCGGCCGCACCTCCCACGAAAATTTCCCCGGGCTGTTTGTTGGCAGCAAAGGGTTTAGTGAACAACAAGGAAATGTTTGGGGCTTTCACCTCGGCTGGAGTGGCAACCACCAACTGCGAGCCGATGTGAAGAGTGATGGCCGCCGCTTTGTGCAAGCCGGAGAATTGCTACTGGCGGGGGAGATCCAGCTGGCTGAAAATGACATCTACCAAACGCCTTGGCTATATGGTGTGTACAGCAACCAAGGACTAAATGGCATTTCCGATCGTTTTCACACCTTTGTTCGCCAAAGCATTCTTCGCTTCCCAACACAAAAACCGCGCCCTGTGCATCTAAACACATGGGAAGGTATCTATTTCGATCACAACCCTGACTACATTATGAAAATGGCCAGCGAAGCGGCCGACATGGGTGTTGAGCGCTTTATCATTGATGACGGCTGGTTTGTTGGCCGCGATCATGAACGCGCCGCACTCGGTGATTGGTATCTCGATGAAAAGAAATACCCAAATGGTCTAGAGCCAGTCATTGAGCACGTCAACACACTGGGTATGGAGTTTGGCTTGTGGGTTGAACCAGAAATGGTCAGCCAAGATTCCAATTTATTCCGCGCCCACCCTGACTGGGTATTAGGCTTATCAGGCTATCAGCAACCTTCTGGTCGCTGGCAATACGTACTCGACCTGCAAAATCCTGAGTGCTTTCAATACTTATTTGACAGGCTCGACGACCTACTCACACGCTACAACATCTGCTATCTAAAATGGGACATGAACCGCGAACTCGTGCAACCTGGGCATCAAGGTAAAGCCGCCGTTCGCGGTCAAACACAGGCTTTGTACCAACTGCTGGACGCGCTAACCAGCGCCCATCCGAGCGTTGAAATCGAGTCTTGCTCCTCTGGTGGCGGACGCATTGATTTTGAGATCCTAAAACGCACCCATCGCTTTTGGGCATCCGATTGCAACGACGCCCTAGAGCGACAAAGCATTCAACGCGGCATGAGCTACTTTTTTCCACCCGAAGTCATGGGCGCGCACATTGGCCCAGGCGAATGCCACTCAACCAACCGTCGCCACAGCATCAACATGCGTGGCGTTACCGCCTTAGGCGGACACATGGGCGTCGAACTCGACCCAGTGAAAGAAACGGCAGAAGAAAAACAAGCGTTTGCTCATTACATTCAGCTGCACAAACAACATCGCCACCTGCTGCATTCTGGCCGTACCTTCCGGATCGATTCCGCCAATAAGGATCAATACATTTACGGCGTGGTTGGTGCCAACCAAGACGGCCAAGAAGAGTTGCTTATCACTGTATGCCAGCTGGCCATGCCGGAATACGCGCTGCCTTCACCCTTACGAATCAGCCACATTGATGTGCATGCACGCTATCAATTAAACATAGTAGAAATGCCAAAAACCAGCTTTCAGCTCATGAAACAAGCCCCAAAATGGCTGGATAAAACCTTAGAACTTAATGGAGACAACCTGAAAGAAGTCGGTATTACATTGCCGATTTTAGACCCAGAGTCTGCCCTGATTGTTCACCTAAAAAAAATATAAAAACAACGGTCAATAAATTAGACCTTACCTATAAAAACACGCAGTAATCTGTCACTACGCCTTTCACGCACGCCGTGAAAGGCTCGCGTCTGCTTGCCGTGCATAAAAAGAAAGGAAAAGACTATGTCCCTCACGGTATTTTTATCGTTTTTGTTGTTCACCGGTTTCGTGGTTATCTTTACGTATCGAAAAGTAAAACGCGACCAACACCACTCTAAAGACGGCTTTTTCCTCGGCGGTCGAAGTCTAACCGGCGGACTCATCGCCAGCTCCCTCATTTTAACCAACCTAAGCGCCACCAGCTTTGTCGGCATGAGCGCCCAAGCGTACACCAACAACATGAGTGTAATGGGCTGGGAAGTGGCCTCGGGCGTCACCTTGGTGATCATTGCACTGCTGCTGGTGCCTCGTTATTTAAAGCAAGGCATCACGACCATCCCCGACTTTTTAGAAAGTCGTTATGACATGTCAGTGAAGAAATTTGTTACCTTGCTGTTCCTTTGCCAATACGTGATTAACATTCTACCCACCACGCTTTACGCAGGCGCGGTTGTCCTTGCTGAAATTTTTGATATCAAAGACTTGCTTGGCATCACTGAGTTTCAATCTATTGCGCTTATCTCGGCCACCATCGGGTTGCTGGGCTTTTTCTACGCCATTTACGGCGGTTTAAAAGCCGTGGTGATTGCAGACACCATTAACGGCATTGGCTTGATTATTGGCGGCTTGATGATTCCTGTTTTCGGGCTAATCGCATTGGGCCATGGCAGCTTCAGCGCTGGGCTAGACACACTTCTTAGCGCCGCACCTGAAAAACTTCAATCCGTAGGATCAGAAAAAGACCCGCTCCCTTTCTCCACGCTGTTTACCGGTTTATTGCTGGTGAACCTGTATTACTGGGGAACCGATCAATCGATCGTGCAACGAGTATTGGGCGCGAAAAACCTAAAAGAAGCACAGAAAGGCGTGATCGGTGCGGGGCTTATTAAAGTCATTTCCCCTTTGTTTTTGATCATTCCTGGCGTTATTGCTTACCATTTATTTGGTGCTAATGCCGGCAACCCTGACTCCATGTACACACGCCTCGTCAACGAAGTACTGCCAAAACCATTGGTCGGTTTCTTTGTTGCTGTGATGTTTGGCGCCATTTTAAGCACCTTTAACGGGGTACTAAACAGCTCAACCACACTGTTCGCTTTGAATGTCTACAAACCACTCTTTGGTAAGGGCAAAACCGATTTAGAGCTGATTGGCAAAGGCCGTATCTTTGGGGTTGTGATTGCGATCATTTCTATCTGCATCGCGCCTTTCATCATGTTTGCGCCAGAAGGCTTGTTCCAATACCTACAAATGGTGGCCGGTTTCTTTAGTGTGCCCATCTTTACCATTGTGTTCGTTGGTTATATTTCCAAGCGCGTTCCGGCCATCGCCGCCAAAATCGCCTTGGCTGTTTTTGTCACTTCGTATGCTTCTATGCAACTTATCTTTAAGGTAGAGCTGCACTTCCTGCATCAATTGGCGATCTTATTTGTGGCCTGCACTCTATTGATGTTTGTGATTGGTTATTTTTACCCACGCACCACGGATTACAAAATGCCAATCAATGAATCCATTGACATTACGCCATGGAAATTCCGCTTTGAAGCCTCAGCAATTGTGCTCTACATGGTGTTAGGCGCTTACATCATGTTCTCGAACATTGGTTTCATCTCCGATGACCCATCTTATATGCAAATTTACGCAGCTTGTGGCGTCATCATGTTGGCAGGGATCATTTTCCGCACTCGCCAGCAGAAAAAACGACAGGCCGCCCTGTCACAATAGTTAGACAACCCTCACGCTCGTTGCGCCCCAAAAAAGGGGCAAGCGAGCGTGATTCTCTCCCTCTATTTTGCGTTCGCTTTGGCTCATTTCCTTAGCACTAACCTCACGGACAATAAAGCCTGTGGACAGTGAGCTATAATCATAAAATTTGGAAAAGTATCGGCAAACCTTAAACTTACCTATGGTAAAGTAGACGCATAAAGACACTGACTATTACGAAGATGTTAAGGCAAACTCTATGGCTACTGTGAAAGATGTTGCGAAAGAAGCGAAGGTTTCTATTGCCACGGTATCGCGCGTCATCAACCATTCCCCCAAAGCCAGCAAGGCCGCCATTCAAGCCGTCACAGTGGCGATGAAAAAACTCGGCTATCGCCCTAACGCCGCAGCACGAGCGCTGGTCAGCCAATCCACACAAACGCTTGGCGTATTGGTCGGTGATGTCTCCGACCCTTTTTTCGGCTCAATGGTTAAAGCCATCGACACCATTGCCACTGAACAGGGCAAACATCTATTGATTGGCAACGGTTACCACTCAGCTAAAAAAGAACGTGAGACCATTGAGCTGCTGATTAGCCAAGGTTGCGAAGCCCTTGTTATTCATAGCAAAAGCCTGACCGCCGAAGAGTTAATCACCTTCGCCAACGAAGCCCCTGGACTGGTGTTAATCAATCGATTTATTCCTGAGATAGCGGAGCGCTGCATCGCTTTGGACAATCTAAAAGGCTCTTACCTTGCCACAGATTATCTCATCAAACACGGTCATCAGCAGATTGGCTATATTTGCTCCAACCATGACATTGAAGACACAGAACAGCGTAAGGCGGGTTATTTACAAGCACTCAAAGACCATGGCTTAACCTGCACCGAAGATCACATTGAATATGGCGCTCCCGACGAAGCCGGTGGAGAATTGGCGATGACAAATTTGCTGACCAGAGGGCTACCACTGACAGCCATTGCCACCTACAACGATTACATGGCTGCGGGCGCTTTGTCAGCCCTCGAAGAAAACAATATAGAGGTCCCCAAAGCCATGTCTATTATCGGTTTTGATAACGGACTCATTGCCCGATACCTTCACCCCAAGCTGACCACGGTGCGCTACCCGATCCAAAGAATGGCAGAACAGGCGGCGATTCTTTCTTTAAAGCTCGCCAATAAAGAAAAGCCCGTTACCAACAACATGATATTTGTCCCAACTTTAGTGAAGCGCTTGTCTGTGGTGTCAGCCCCGAGCGCTACGTCCGTTTAAAAAAACGCCGTCTGTTAACCCAGACGGCGTTTGTGCATCACCAAATAACCACCCAAAACAAAGCGCCTACTCTTTTCTCAAAGAAACCTCGCTGTTGTTATTAGAATTTCATTTTCTTGTCTTCTATCTTCACACCTTGCGTTGGCATACCTGTGTCATAGTCTCTCACGACTGGCGAATAACCGTCATTAGGACGTGGTCTGAATGACCCCATCCAACGAGGTTTCACCCCTCGACGCCACGACCTCATAGACCACTGGTAAGACCGAAAAGGATCACGAATCGCATCCATGTAATCCATCAATTCATCGTGCAGCCGATCACGAATAATGGCGTACTCTGACTCATTGATCAGATTGTTTAGCTCATTTTTATCCTGGTTACGGTCATACAGTTCATCACTGGTGAATAAGTTAATCACCAACTTAAACTCCGGCGTAATCCAGCAACGCACAGGGATAAATCCACCAAAGCTATCGTGTTCAACTTCGTAACGATTGAACTCCACCATAACATTGCGCGCGGCGTCTTGTTCGATAACGCTCAGCAACTCCCCTCCTGGCAACATCTCGGGTTGTGCGATGCCTGCTAGATGCATCATGGTTGGCAAAATATCAATATGACTCACTGGTGTGTCTATTTGAGTACCCGCCCCTTGAAAGACACCATTTTGTTTTGGTAAGCGCACGATCAAGGGGATATTAGTGATGTCGTCATACATGGCGGCCCCCTTGCTGACCAATTTATGAGCGCCCATCATCTCGCCATGATCCGATGTATAAATAACCCAAGTATTATCAATCTCAGCTTGATCCAAATGATCAATCACTCGACCAATCTGGTCATCGACAAAATCATTACAGGCAAAATACAATGGATGATAATAGCGGCCTTGCTCATCAACCGGTGCCTTCATTGCCTCTGACCACAAGCTGTGATGCTCAGGTTTGTTACTCAAATCATCAAACGCCTTAGACCCCAAATCGTAATGAAAGTCTTGATACTTTCGCAAATAATCCGGCGGGCAAGTAAAAGGGTGATGAGGCTCATCATAAGACAACACCATCAAAAACGGCTCAGTCTTGGTGGGCGACTTTTCCTCCAGATAACGAATTGCCCGATTGCTAATCCGGTGCGCCCAGGTAAATTCCTGATCAATGTGGTTATTCTCTAAATCCTCCACGGAGTTTAAACCATTGCGCCACAGAGCAATTTGCTGATCCGTCAATTCAGCCAAGTAATTAGCACCGTCGTACCAATAGGCCTCATTCCATTCTGGTGGGCAAATACCGGTGCCATAATAATCGTGACCATCTAAGTGCCACTTCCCGATGTAGCAGGTGTCATAACCTGCGTCTTTAAAATAGCGCCCCATAGTAGAAATGTTTTTCCCAGGAGCGATGTTATTTGACCATGGACCAGATTGGTTTGAGTAAATCCCGGTAAACAACCCCGCTCTCGCAGGAGTACACACAGGGGAACAAGTATAGGCAGAATTAAAGCGCACCCCTTGCTCCGCCAACGCATCAATATTATCCGTGTTAAGCGGCTTCCCGCTATAACACCCGACCATATTTGTCGCCTGAGTGTCTGTCATGATCAAAATAATATTAGGTTTTTTCATTATCATGTCCGAATAATTTCAATGAATAAAGAACCGTAAAAGCTACTTGCCTGAGGCAACGAATACGCGATAAAGCTTATAAAGGCCGTACATAATGCCCAACCCTATTGCCGTAGCGATCAGCACTGAAAGCAAAGAGCCTGTCGGCGACGTTAAGCCAAGCGGAGAAAATACGGTGTAGAGCAAAACAAACGCCAGAACCAACAACCAACCCGCCAGCTTGCCGTGCTTCCATGCAGTGATGTCCACCATCTTGCTGTCTTTTTGAACGTAAGGAGTGTCCATTGGCTTCAAATAACGAACAATCGTCATAATCAACAACATCAGCAGCAGATTTAAGCCAACCAAATTCAGCCAATGGAGCTTGATAAAACCTAGATCATCATGGAGTACAAAGTGTGCTACGTAGAAGAAGACCATACCAAAGACCAAGCCAATGTAACCGGCCATGGCTGGTGCGCGCTTAGATAACACCCCCATCAAAATCACTGCAAAAATGGGCACATTAATAACCGCCATAATGGTTCTCATTAGGGTGTATAAGCTATCGGACGTCGCAATAAAGGGCGCAATGACAATACAAACAACAATGGTGGCAACACCAAACAAGCGACCAATGCGCACCGTTTCAATATCGGTTGCCGTAGGTTTAATTAACTGTTTGTAGATATCAAGACTAATGATGGTAGAAAGACTGTTTACCCCACTATTAAACGAGCTTAATACAGCACCAAAAAGAGCAGCACCAAAGAACCCGGTCAACCAAGTTGGTAATACTTCTCGCACCAAAATGGGATAAGACATGTCGCTATTTAATACACTGGTAGTCACCCCATCGACGACTTTAAAAGGAATCGTTAGCATGCCGCGTTGATACAAATGCCAGGCAATAATACCGGGTAAAACGAGCATCAAAATACCCACAATTTTCAACGCACCAGCGGCCAACACCCCTTTTTGTCCTTCCGCTAGATTTTTGGCAGCAAACGCACGCTGCACAATGGCCTGATTAGTACACCAGTAGAATAAGTTGATGATGATCACGCCAGAGATAAGTCCATGCCAAGGGATGTTGGCATGCTCTGTCAGACCTGCCGCCTGCATCCGTTGCGGCGCATCAGTTAACAAAATAGAAAAGCCATCCGTCAAACTGCCAGACCCTAATTGAGAGAGTGCAATGGCCGGAACCAGCATGCCAGCGATCAATAGCCCGACCCCATTGATAGTGTCGGAGACGGCCACCGCTTTTAAACCACCAAACACCGCATAAATCCCCCCGATCACACCAATGACAATCACCATGATCCAGGTGGTTAGCTCATCTGAAGTACCAAATAGCTGACTAATATTAAACAGCTTACCCAGCGTAATGGCCCCGGCATACAGCACGAAAGGCAAAAAACCGATCACGATGGCGTAAATGAAAATGGCAGAGGAAACAACACGCATGCGTTTGCCATAACGCAACTCTAAAAACTGCGGCACAGTAGTAATACCCGATCTGAGATAGCGAGGCAGAAAAACAAACGCAAGGACAATAAGAGTGAGTGCTGAGGTGGTTTCCCAAGCCATAACATTCGCCCCATTTGCAAAAGCGTTAGCATTTAACCCAGTCAACTGTTCCGCAGAGATATTTGTTAAAAATAAAGACCCCGCAATGACATACCAAGGCAAACTTCGCCCCGCAAGGAAATAGCCATTTTCTGTACTTAAATTGTCCTTCCTGGTTTTTATATAGGAGATCACCGCCACCAGCGCCGTGAAAAAGACAAAAGACATTAGAGTAAACATCCTGACACCCACCTTCTTATTATTGGATTTATATGGAGCTGCACAAACACAATGATTTCTTATCTATGCTGAATGCGTTTTCAAATAATATTTCGTTAAAATTTATTACTGATAACTGCTACTATTTATTTTTGCTCGAGTCACAAGGTAAATGAATGGAATGACTGAACATTTGCATGTAAAAAACGAAACAACATTTAACACCCCGATTGTTATCGATAATAGCGCTGTGTCTAGCGGCATCACGCTGTTGGCTTTATGGAATACGCTGGCCGATCGAGACTACCATGTGGAATGGCCAAAAGACCGCCTTCGTCCTTTAATCGATGGCAGCGTTATCGCTCTCTATACTAAACAAGGCCATGGCGAGCTGACACTTACCTCCGGCAAGGTCATACAGCTTGAGGGCAGTACGGTTATCTTTCTCCACCCGACGAGTATCCATAGCTACCAGTGCAAAGGCTTATTATGGGAGGTTTTCCTTATGGAATTCATCCCAAATGGCGCAATCAATCTCATCTATGAGCAACTTATTACACTCACTAATAATGAGTTTTTTCATCAAGAAATGATGGAGATAGTGACACTTTTTCAAAAAAACGACTCAGACTATCGGCACCTAGCCACCGCCAGCTTAACCAAAACCATTTACCATTGGTTAACTCTAAGCAAGGTGAAAAAACTTGACCACAACCTTGCCAGAGTGCAAAACGTAATCACTCAAATTCATCTCAACATGACGAAAAAGTGGACCGTCAAAGAAATGGCCGAAATCGCCGAATGTACAGAACAAAGTCTTAGAAAGATGTTTTTAAAATACACTAAGCAAACCCCGAAAGAGTATTATTTAAACACTCGACTTATTGCATCAAAATCCCTTTTAAAACATAAAAATTACAGCGTAAGCCAAGCGGCCTTGGAGCTTAATTTTTATGATGCATTCCATTTCAGTAAAGCCTTTAAAAGAAAGTTTGGCACACCCCCTTCAAATATAAAATCAGCCACACCCACAACCATCAAGTAAAAAATAAATAATAAAATAAACAATTCATCATATTTATTTAAAAAAACAAGATCGTATCTTTCCAGCCATAACTTTTAGATCTACCTAAAGGCGCTATATATTATATCAAATAAAAAATCAACGAAAATATAAAAACTTTCTATACAATTTTAAATACCTACTGCATAATCCGATTTTTCCAGCCTTTATAATTAAAATAACCCTTGTAGGAAAAACCATGCAGACAAAACCCAATATTTTAGTTTTTATGACAGATCAACAACGGGGGGATTCTGTTTCCGACACTAGAATATTAATGCCGAATACTCGAAAATTGATGGCTGAAGGGTTAGCTTTTACAGAAAGCTATTGCCCCGCTCCGCACTGCTGTCCGTCACGAGCGACCTTCTTCACTGGCCAATACCCAACGCAGCACGGCGTTTGGAATAACGTCTGTGTACAAAACACCCTCTCCAGACGACTTAATCCTGAAACAGAACTCTTTAGCCATCACCTTAAAGAGCAAGGATACCAATCGTTTTTTGCTGGAAAATGGCATGTTTGCTACGACACAGGCCCAGAAGATCATGGCTTTGAAGAGCTTTATGTAACTTGCAACAAAGAGTCTAAAAACGACCCGAGCAACAAAGCCATGTCGCCGGATTGGGAAATGTATAAGCGCATATCGAGCGCGGCCCACAAACGCAAAAACGGTGAGATCCTAAGGCCTGGCTACCCAGATTACGTGCATTATGGCGTCACAGAGAACCCATTTAATGACGAAGATGTTGTTAATTCTGCCCTAGACAAACTGAAAACACTGCGCCAAGCCGATGATCCTTGGATGATGTATATTGGCACACTAGGACCACATGACCCCTATTTTGTCCCACAAGCCTTCTTAGATTTATATCAGGACGTAGAGGTCGAGCTCACCGATATTCATCATGATTCAATGGATAAAAAGCCCGCCTACAATAGAAAGGTACGCCGTTTATTTGACCAGTTGTCTATCGAAGAAAAGAAACAAGCCATTAAGCATTATTGGGCATTCTGCACCTACGAAGATCACTTGATTGGGCGGGTTATCGACGAGCTGAAACAGCATGACAAGTTCGACAATACGCTCATTCTCTTAACCAGTGATCACGGTGATTATAACGGCGAGCATGGCTTATGGTGCAAAGGGCTACCAGCCTATAAAGGCGCTTACCATATTCCCACTATCGTGCACTGGCCTGTCGGTATCAAGCAACCGGGAAGAACCCTATCTGACCTTATCTCTTTGGCGGATATCGCCCCCACGTTTCTCGACATTCTTAATTGCACAATGTCGCAACCTATCGTTGGAAAAAGTCTCCTACCTTATTTTAATAATGAAAATATTCCACCGACACATTCTTATTTGCACACCCAAACGAACGGCAATGAAATATATGGCATTCAACGCACTGTCTTTAACAAAGAATGGAAACTCGTTTTTAACACCTTTGATAACGACGAGCTTTACGACTTAACAAAAGACCCAGATGAATTGATAAACCTTATCGATGACCCTGCTTCTATCCCAATCATTAAAACACTTTACCAAGAATTATGGCGGTTCGCCGAGGAAACAAACGACTCTATTATCAATCCATACATTTTGGTTGGATTGGCAAAATTTGGCCCTGGAATACTATAAAAATAAAGAGGTTTTATTATGAACACTTGGACATTAGTGAGCTTTATTGGCTTCACACTACTGGTTGCCATTATTTCTTATATCGCCACCAAAAAAGAAGACCTAAACAGCAGCGATGGCTACTTTTTGGGAGGACGAAGCCTTACTGGTATCTCTATTGGCTTTTCTATTTTGCTGACGAACTGGTCTGCGGAGCAACTGATCGGCCTTAATGGGCAAGGTTACAGCGTAGGGCTGTCTAACATGGGCTGGGCGGTAACTTCCGCCCTAGGTTTTGTGTTGCTGGCTTGTGTCTTCTTGCCTTTCTTTCTAAAAAAAGGCATCACCACCATTCCCGATTACATTGAAGAGAGGTTTGGCTCAGTGGCGCGCAACTTTATCGCTTGGGTCATCCTCATCAACATGGCCGCGGTGGCGTTGCCTACGGTACTTTACGCAGGGGCATTAGGACTTAGTCGTATTTTTAATGTGGCTTCTTTATTTCATATCTCTGAAGACGCCGCGCTCATAGCGTCGATTGTCTTTATTACCGTCATCGGTGGTATTTACGCTATTTTTGGCGGCCTCAAAGCGGTGGTTATTTCCGATACAGTTAATGGCATTGGCTTCTTTATTGGCAGCATCCTTATCCTCTTTTTAGGGCTACAAGCGCTCGGGAATGGTGACAGTTTTCTTGGGGTAAAAGAACTCATCACCAAAGACCCTCAAATGCTGAATGCCGTAAGTTCGCCTAAAGTGAATGTTCCCTTTGCTGCTATTTTCACCGGCATGTTGCTGATTAATATATTTTTCTCCTGTACCAACCAAGTCATCATTCAACGCGCTTTTGGCGCCAAAAGCGTGGCTGAAGGACAAAAAGGCGTGCTATTTGCTGGGATCATCAAGATCGTTAGTATTTTAATATTAATTGTTCCAGGTATTATCGCATTTCATTTATATGGCAGCGAAGGCATAAAAGCCGACGAAGCCTATCCTCTGCTGGTAAACCGATTACTGCCGGCGTCACTGGTTGGTTTCTTTGGTGCGATTTTATTTGGTGCCATTATTTCCACATTTAATTCAACCATCAACTCATGCTCAACTATCTTTGCGGTCAACATTTATAAACCACTAAAAGGTGGCAATATTTCCAGCATTGAAGATATTAAAGCGGGCAAGATATTTGGTACTGGTCTGGCGATTTTTGCAGCTATCTGTGCACCCTATATTAAAAGCGCCCCTCAAGGCCTGTACATGTTTATGCAGGAATTTAATGCCTTGTTCACCGTGCCTATTTTGTTGATGGTCGTGATTGGCATGTTTTGGAAGAAAGCCTCAGCGAAATCGACGATCCCCGGCATGGTGACCTACATGGTGCTGTATTTATTCTTCAAATTTGGCTACACCGGCTGGGATTTAAACTTTTTGCACAAAACCGCCATCTACTTTGTTGCAGGCTTAACCGTGTCAGTGATCCTAACGCACCTCTACCCTGCTGCTAACGAAGAGAAAAAAGAAAAACAGGTCCCCGTTAATATTGAAAACTGGAAGCACCTACGGTTGGGCAGCATTATTACCATTGTTCTTATGGTTATGACCTACGCCATCGCTTCACCGATTGGTATTGTGGCCCCTTGGGAAGAGATTCCTGCCAATCTGGCTAAAATCCTGATTGCTGGCATAGTGATTACCTTTGCTTTAAACATCATAGTTAAAAAAATCAGTAAGGCGCTTAACAACAAAACAGAGACTCACGCACTCAGTGAAGCAAAGCGTTCTTAAGCCACAAGCCGCGCTATTTTAGCCACCGTTAAACAATGCCGATCACCGCTGTGCTCGGCATTGTTTCATGTCACAATACGCTATGGCTTTTTTCTCCATCCTAGCGCTTCTAACAATAAAAAAGGCAATGCGATGAACAAGATGCTAATACACTTCACTAAAGCGGCTGACCTTATGTCCATCAGCCAAGCAAGCATTAAACTCGGCATAAGCCAGCCGGCGCTGAGCAAAAGCATTCGCGCGCTGGAAAAAAAGCTCGACGTCACCTTAATTGAGCGGCACCCAAGAGGAATTCGATTAACCCCAGAAGGGGAAATCGTCTACATGCGAGCGCAGAAAATAGAATTCGAAATGCAGGCCATCGAACGCGATATTCACACCCTACAACACAATCAACAAACGCTTAATATTGGTGCAGGCCCTGCTTGGCAAAAGCCAATCACCTCAATCTTGCCTGAGTTTCTGCGGCGCTTTCCGAACGTGAATGTTTGCATTCAAGCGGCGCCTATTAGCCAGCTAATTACCCCATTAATTGAAGACAATCTTGATTTGGCCTTCGGTGGTGAAAATGGGCAGGAGCTCCTAAAAAACAATGGCCTAGCCTTCACCCCCATGATGGACAGCCACTTGCGAGTCATTGCCAGAAAAGAACACCCGCTCAACATCAACAGGGTTCATCAAATTAGTGCCTTATCCCACTTTCCCTGGATCGCATTTCAAGCGTCTTCTGAAATATTGAACCACGTAAACAACTTGTTAGAGCGAGAAGGCGGCACTCGGGTTCGGTATATTCTTGAGACAGAATTTTTGGAAATGGCATTGGAAATGGTCAAAAACACAGACGCTTTATTGTGTATATCTGATCAGCTATTTAAGCAAATGGACACCGACGGACTCGTGTCTCTTAACTTATCAGAACCCATTTGGCACTTTCATTTGGGCGCATGGGCCAAGCCTAAAGAAACCAGAAGCCTGCTGGTAAATGAGTTTTTAAACTTATTAAACAATAACTTGAACGCTTTTCAAGAATAACTATACGAACACCAAACGAAACACATTCATCAAACTAGACAAAGCAATCAACAAGGCCGCTATGCACAAGGCAGCACAGAGTAATTGCTTCACTCTGATGGAGCCAAGCGTCGTCAATTCGCCTTCCATTGAAAAAAACCAACCACGGTAGATCGATGCCAAATAAAAGAACACCATGAGAATAGCCAGCAACGTACCGGCATACAAAACCGTTGCGTTTTGATTGCTGTAGCCCACTCGGATCACCATTAAGACATTAACCAACAAAACCAAAATGGTACGAGACCAAGATAAGGCGGTTCTAGCGGGCTGCAACCCCGCATCAAAGGCACGCTTTTTCATCATTACGCCCTGTAGTACAGCATCAAATACACCACAAAAATAATCACCGCAATCATTACTACACTGATCACAGCCAGCGTTCGCGTGTAAGGCAATTCCGCTTCATGACGCATCGCCTTTTCATTGGCAGACCAACGACGATAAGCGTAAAACGCCAAGATGGCGGAAAACACACTCAAAACCAGTACTAAAATTTCCCGATACAAGGTCGGTGCAATATTTGGGGCCAATTGATCAATCCCTACGGCGGCGGCCAGAAAAGCCAACGCGGTACGAATCCATGCGAGAAACGTTCGCTCATTTGCTAAGGTAAACCGATAATCTGGGGCTTTGCCTGACTTACGCCACATACTTTCTCTCCTCGATACCCGTCATTTATCAACTCGCAAAGCAACAACGCTTGAATTTTTCACCACTACCACAGGGGCACGGACTATTTTTTGAGACTTTAAACAAGGAATACAATAGCTTAGGTTGTTGCTCGATAATCGCCATAATATGTGCAGGCGATTGCTTATTCTCGATCAAGGCCGCCATAAGCCGCATATAGGGCTCGGTGTGCTTGAAAAAGTTCGTATATCCAGAGCAAAAATAATTGTGATTCAAATAACCACTTCGCGACACAGAAAAACGATGTTTAGGGCACCCACCGTGACAGGCGAATTTGTATTCACACTGAAGACAATCCTGATTTAAGGTACTCGCTTTGTCTGCACCAAACTGCTTTGCTGAGGCGCTATTGTTCATTTCTTTGATCGTATTCTCGTGAATATTGCCCAGTAAATGCTCAGGGTACACAAAATGATCACATTGATATAAATCGCCATTCGACTCTAACGCAAAGGCATGGCCACATGTCTCTGAGGTAATGCAAGAACCAGACGCATGACCACACCAGGTCGCCAGGGTTGAATCAAACATATTGACAAAAACACGCCCTACGTCCGACTTTACCCAGACATCAAACACACCATTCAAAAATGCCCCATACTGCTTTGAAGGCACCGACCAAGTCGTCACTTTTGCCTCCAATTCACTTGGCAAAACCAATGTTAATGCTTGAGTGTCATCCGGTGTTGCGCTCGCTTCTCTTTCTACTAGCGGAATAAACTGTAAATAACGCGAGCCGATTTGCTTTAAAAATCGATATACTTGCTCGGGATACTGGGCATTAAGGTCATGAACAACCGTTAATGTATTAAATTCTATGCGATGTTTTTTTAGATACTCAATGCCTTTCATCACCTTGGCGTGAGTCGACTTTTTGGTCCGTGTTACACGGTAACCATCGTGTAAGTCTGGAGGACCGTCAATGGACACGCCAATGAGAAATTGATGCTGTTTGAATAATTCACACCATTCATCGTTTAACAATATGCCATTGGTTTGAAAGGCATGACTGATGCGTTTATTTCCCGCGAATTGAGCGCACAAAGCAACGACTTTACGGAAAAACTCGACCCCCATTAACGTTGGTTCACCACCCTGCCAAGCGAATTGCACCTCTTGCCCCATTTGGGCATCAATGTACTGCTGAATATAGCGCTCTAATGTGTCGTCATCCATGCGCCAATTTTTATTTTGCTCTGGATACAGCTTTTCTTTTTCCAGATAAAAACAATATTCGCAATCCAAGTTGCAAATAGAGCTGCTTGGCTTTGCCATAACATGGCAACCTGAAACCATTGATGAGGTCATAAAAGCACCTTAGCTAGATTCAAATGATTCAGTCGCAGAATAGGGGCTGTCGCTCGTGTCGAATAACGACTACGGCTGATCACGTTGTTGTTATTAGAGTTATTGGTTAGCGTTATTGAGCGCTTAATCCATGCCACACAAACTCATAAAGCGTTTTATGATGATAGGCTTTATTGGCTTTCAAGAGGCTATTGCTGAATGTCCATTCTGGGTGATTCGGCGAATCTGGCAAATACTGCGTTTCAAACGCAAAGCCTGAGTGATTTTTATAATACCCCCCTCCACGCCTTGGACACCCATCTAGAAAGTTGCCGGTATAGAGCTGCGCAGACGGCATGCTGGTGCTGACATCCATCCTCACTTCCTGATCTGGCGTATTCACACTACTCACAAGATTAACACGATGGCTTGGCTGATTAAGCAAATAGGCATGATCGTAACCACCCACCAATTGCTGCTGCTCATCTTTGAGAAAATCTTGGCGGATGGGCTTTTTGATCCTAAAATCAAAACCGCTCTTTGCCACCGGAACACACCCGGAGATAGGCACACCAGAGGCGTCTATTGGCAAATATGAATCCGCATCAATCAACAATTCATGATCACGGCAATCCATCTCAGTGGTGTCGCCCTGCAGATTAAAATACGCATGATTGGTCAAACTGACAGGGCAATCTTGGTCACACACGCCATGATAAGAAATCGAAATACCATTGGTTTGCGTCAATTCATAGCAGACGGTTACATCCAATTGACCAGGAAAGCCTTGATCGCCATCAGGGGATCTCAAACCATAAACAACATAGCGATCCGACCACTCAACCAAGGTCCAACGACGGCGATTAAAGCCCTCTACCCCACCGTGCAAACAGTGTGCGCCTTGGTTTTTACTAATCGAGTAATCTTTACCATGCAAAGAGAACTGGGCGTTATTGATACGATTAGCAAAACGACCTACGGTGACACCCAAATAGCCAGCTTGCTGATAAAACGCAGCCAGCGTATCCACACCGAGCAAGACTTCTCGAGCGCCCTCTGCCATTGGCAAAGTACAGCTTAGCCAAGTAGCGCCAAGGTCCATAAAGGTCGCCGTCATGCCCGAGCCATTGCACAAGGTAATCAAGCCAGCAGGCTGACCATCGTTCGCAAGACCTTGCATGTTTTCATGCAAAGCCTTCACACTGTCCGGGTAAGACCTAAGAACACTCACGCTACTGAACCTGCGCCATCGCTCGCGTTACAAACGTAAATGGTCTCTTTTAGACCAGTTTGCGCTTGGTATTGTTTTTCTACCGCCTGCTTAACCACATCGACAAGCGCCGGCGGTACCAGAGCAACCACGCAACCACCAAAACCACCGCCCGTCATGCGTACACCGCCTTGAGTCCCTATGGTGCTTTTCACAATGTCGACAATGGCATCCACTTCAGGACAAGTAATTTCGAAATCGTCACGCATGGACACATGTGACTGCTCCATTAACACCGCTAAACGGGCCATATCACAGTCCCTTAGCGCTTGCGCTGCTTCGACCGTACGCGCATTCTCAGTAATAATATGACGAGCACGTTTCGCGGTCACTTCATCAAGCCCCGCTTGGCGAGCTTCAAACATCTCGATACTGACATCACGCAGGGCTTTCACGCCAAAAAAGTCAGCAGCGGCTTCACATTGCTGACGACGAGTGTTGTATTCGCTGTCTACCAAGCCACGTTTTTTATTTGAATTAATGATCACAATAGACATGCTCTCAGGCATAGACACGTCGTCGCTTTCTAATGAACGACAGTCAATCAATAAGGCGTGATGACGTTTGCCCTTAGCAGAGATCAATTGGTCCATAATGCCGCAATTGCAGCCTACAAATTGGTTTTCCGCCTGCTGCCCATTTAGCGCAATGTCTTGCTGGGAGATGTCCAGATCATAAAGCACCTTAAAGGTTTGCCCAATAACCACTTCCAATGCAGCCGAAGAACTCAATCCTGCGCCTTGTGGCACATTGCCACTCACCACGATATCCGCGCCATTAAATGTAAACCCGCGTTTTTGCAGGCAATCAATCACGCCTCGAATATAATTCACCCACATAACATCGTGATCAAATTCAAGTGGCTGAGCGAGATCAAATTCGTTCATTTGGTTATCGTAATCGACCGCCACCACTCGAACTAACGTATCTTGACGGGCCGTTGCAGCCACCACAGCCTGATAATCAATGGCACAAGGCAAAACAAAACCATCGTTATAATCAGTATGTTCACCTATTAGGTTTACCCGCCCCGGCGCCTGAATAAGGTGCTCTGCAGTACGCCCAAAAACAGATTTAAAGGCATTGGAGACAAGGTGAGTCGGCTGCGTTGAACAATCAATCATACTTTTTTCCTACTGTATTTTAGTGCCTCCAAAACTCTCTTTAAGAGCACTCAGAGACGGTATTATTGCTTCTATTATTTTTCTATAAACTGTCTACGCCGATTAAACAGGCTTAAATAGACCGCTTTTATGACGCTTTATAGTGCTCATCACTGACCGCTCGCAATCGCTCTGCTGCCTGCTCTGCGGTGAGATCTCGTTGGCTTTCGGCCAGCATTTCATACCCCACCATAAACTTCTTAACGGTGGCTGAGCGCAACAATGGCGGATAGAACAAGGCGTGCAACTGCCAATGTTCAATGCCCTTATCATCCCTGTCCTTATCCGCTTCAAAAAATGGGGCATAGTGCCACCCCATCGAATAAGGAAAAGAACACTGAAAGAGATTGTCGTAGCGGCTGGTTAGCTTTTTGATGGCGACCGCCAAATCGTCACGTTGTGCATCCTGTAGCTCTGCCATACGACGCACATGCACCTTAGGCAACAGCATGGTTTCAAACGGCCACGCCGCCCAATAGGGCACTACGGCAATCCAATGCTCCGTTTCGACCACGGTCCGAGCACCGTCTTGCAACTCCGCTTGAACATAGTCCACTAACAAGTTTGAACCTTGCGCTTGATAATACTCCCGCAAGTGTTTGTCTTTTCTTTCTATTTCATTCGGTAAAAAACTGTTCGCCCAAACTTGGCCATGAGGATGAGGCTGTGAGCACCCCATCGCTTCGCCTTTATTTTCGAAAACCTGCACCCACAAGTATTCCTTACCCAGATCTTCGATTTGCTCGTTCCAGGTATCAACCACATTACGGATTTGAGAAACGGGTAATTCAGGCAGTGTTTTACTGTGATCAGGAGAAAAACAAATCACTCGACTCAATCCGCGAACGCCTTGAGTTTTAAACAAAGGGTTATCAGAAGTCGGAGCATCCGGAGAGTCAGGCATCAAGGCCGCAAAATCATTTTGAAACACATAAGTCCCACTGTAATCCGGGTTAACATCCCCAGAAACACGGGCATTACCAGGACAAAGAAAGCACCCTTCGTCATAGGAGGCTTGATTGTCCATCGTCGCTTTCTCATCTTGCCCACTCCAAGGACGCTTGGCGCGGTGGGGTGAAACAAGAATCCACTGACCTGTTAATGGGTTATAACGACGATGCGGATGATCAACAGGATTAAAGGTTATTTCTGACATCTTTTGCTACTCACTCATTCTGACACTTCATTCTAGCAACACTGTTTCACCACACAGCGCAGCACGACACAGTTTGGGCAAGGCGATAGGGGCTGGTTACCCCTGATAGCCTTGAGGATTGTTAGACTGCCAACGCCACGTATCAATCGTCATTTCAGACACATCACGACGCGCCTTCCAACCTAGGTCTTGTTCTGCTTTTGCAGTACTGGCCCAACATTCAGCGATGTCACCTGGTCGACGCGGTTGTATTTCGTACGCGACATCATGACCACAGGCGTTAGAGAACGCCTTAACCATGTCCAATACACTGCTGCCTTTTCCGGTACCCAAATTATAAATATGCAGTCCAGCTTTATCGGTCAGAGCGTTCAAGGCCGCTAAATGCCCATCTGCCAAATCCACCACATGAACGTAATCACGCACACCTGTGCCATCTGGAGTTGGGTAATCGTCCCCAAATACCGCCAATTTTTCACGTCGCCCGACGGCAACTTGCGCGATAAATGGCATCAAATTATTAGGAATACCTTGAGGATCTTCCCCCATGGTGCCCGATGAATGGGCGCCCACTGGGTTGAAGTAACGCAACAAAGTAATGCTCCAGTCGTCCTCTGCGGCGAACAAGTCACGCAGACATTCTTCCACAATGTACTTACTGCGACCGTACGGGTTGGTCGTGGCGCCAGTAGGTGAATCTTCGGTAATGGGCACCTCTTGAGGGTCGCCATATACCGTAGCAGAAGAGCTGAAAATCATATTTTTCACGCCAGCAGTACGCATCGAACGAGCCAACACCAAAGACCCATTTACGTTATTGTCATAATACTCAAGCGGCTTAGCTACTGACTCGCCGACGGCCTTCAGACCGGCAAAATGAATGACCGCTTGAATCTCATGCTTTGCAAACACGGCGTCGAGAAACGCTTCATCACGAACGTCACCTTGATGAAACTCAGGTCGCTCGCCAACAATCGCTTCTATGCGCTTAAGCACCTCTAATTTACTGTTAGATAGATTATCAATGACGATAGGCTGATGACCTGCGGCAATCAATTGCACACACGTATGACTTCCGATGTAACCTAATCCGCCTGTCACTAAGACCTTCATAACCACCTCTCACTCTTATAAATTCATTAAAATGTAAACGATTACATTCAACTTATAACGACATTAAACAGGATTTCAGCCCTTAAATCGAGGGTGAATTTAAAATTAATATCAAAATAATGTAAACGATACCAAAGGTTGGCAAACGATCTCCACCTCCTTGTATTCACATGATACTTTCCCAAGCAAAGCAACCCTAGTAAAAATCGGTTTTCTACTAGGATTCAATCAAGTTCAAAAAATAAAGAAAGAAAAATGAAGAGATGACATATAAATAGAATAAGAAACAAGCTGTTAATGGGAAATCTTCACTCCCACTAACAGACAATGCATTACTACGGAGACATAGGCAAACGTGTAGGAAGCTCTAACACGTCAGTTAAATTACATGCAGTCATACCGCCATCTACATTAATATCAATGCCTTTGAGCCAATTACTCTGGGGAGAAATAAGGAATATGATAATTGAAGCCACTTCACCAGGCAGTCCAGCGCGGCCAACTCGCTGAATATTTTTGAGCGTTTTTTCTCCAAAAGCGTTTTTGAAATCCTGCAAAATACCGGTTTCAATCGCCGCCGGACTCACCGAATTGATACGAATGCCGCGCTGCAACAGCGCCTCACACTCTGCCATCCCCCACACAATAACGGCTTCTTTTGACAGGTTGTACGCTCGCACATAATCAATCTTATTTTGTTCGCAAAACATTGCCACGTCATCTTGCTCAGACAGCGCCATTAATTGCTTCACTTGTTCAATATTATCTTTCCACATGGCGCCTGCTCTCGATGCTACATTCACAATCGATGAGCCTTTGGATAAATGAGCCAACATGCCTTCCGTAAATTCACGGGTGCCAATAAAGTTTACCTTTAAACCGAGCACAGCATTGCCTTCTCTTGGGGGCAAGCCTGCCACATTACACAAGGCGTCATAGGCTCCCTTCACCTGACTCAGCGCCGCCTTAATACTCTCTGACTTAGACAAATCCAAAGGAATGTATTCGTCTACTTTATAGTCAGGTGCTACGATATCAAATACGGTCACCTGTCCGCCCTGGGCCTGAATCAACTCAACCACCTGACGCCCAATGCCGGTCGCGCCACCTGTTACTGCTATTCGCATTCTAGTGCTCCTTAATGTAATTATTATTTGCTAGCGGACTAATCAATCCGTGCCGTGACATTAATCAGGTCAGAAAAAAACTCTAACGACACTCTGCCACCTTGGGCACCAATACCGGAAGCCCCCACTCCCCCCATTGGAGTCCGCAACTCCCTAAGTTGCCAATCGTTGATCCACACATTGCCGGCGCGTATTTTGGCCACCACACGATGTGCGCGGGAAAAATTTTGCGTCCAGATTGATGATGCAAGCCCATAACGGGTGTTGTTTGCTAACTTAATGACCTCTTCTTCGCTGTCAAAGGGGGTAACATGACAAACTGGGCCAAACACTTCATTACATACGAAGTCGGCGTCTTCTGCTAAACCAATGGCAACGACCGGCTGGATAAACGCCCCCTGATCACGCTCATCGCCAAATTGAGGAATTCCACCTCCAGTTACAAAGGTCGCCCCATCTTGTGCTGCTTGGTCAATCATGGATTTCACTTTATCTCGATGCTGATGAGAAACCAGAGGGCCCATTTGCACCCCATCTTCGTCTGGCGCGCCAATTTTCATCTGACCAACTACAGCACCTAAGCGTGAAACAAACTCCTCAAAAACAGAGCGCTCTACATACATGCGCTCTGTCGAATAACAAATCTGGCCACAATTAGTAAAGGCGGAGCGCAGGGTCCCGGCAATGGCATCGTCTAGATTTGCATCCGAGAACACAATGCCGGCGTTTTTGCCACCCAATTCAAGACAGACATCTCGCACGCCCTTCGCGGCGCTTTGCATGATGATTTCGCCGGTATGAGTATCGCCAGTAAAGCCAAACGCCGACACGTCTTGATTTTCCGTCAAAAACGCACCGGCTGAGTTTGCTCCAAAGCCATGAATCAAATTAAAAACCCCGGCTGGGAAACCCGCTTCCTCGATAATTTCCGCCAACAGTGTGGCCGATTGCGGCGTCACTTCTGACGGTTTAGCAATAACACAATTGCCCATTGCTAACGCTGGGGCCACTTTAAATACCAGCAGCAGTAAAGGCACATTCCAAGGTGAGATGGCGCCCACTACGCCTTTGGGTTGACGCAATGTGTAATGGATTGCTTGCCCACCATTGGGTGGTGAAAAATGATAAGACTGCTCAAATAGATTTGCCGCTTCATCTGCGTACATGCGAAAGGCAAACGCAGAACGCCCCACATTGAGCATTTTTGCCGCCGCATAAGGCACACCAACATCATCACTTTCGGCCAGCATCAATTCCTCACTTCGGCGCTCCATGATGTCAGCTACTTTGCGTAAAAGACGACAACGTTCCACTAACGAAACCGATCCCCACCCCCCTTCAAAAGCCTCTTTTGCTTTTTCTACAGCAAGGTCCACCATGGCTTTATCCGCTTCGTAAACTCGGGCAATTTCAGCGCCATTTACCGGACTTTTCTTAATAAAAGACTGGTTAGATTTAACCCATTTACCATTAATATAATTCAGCATTTCTTTCATGATTTAATACCCTTATCCAATCGGCTCCGCGGCCTTTCTATAAGCTCTCGCTAAACCGTCATAGACCTGAAACAGCCTGCTGTAATTCGAGCGCACAGGTTAAGTAATAGTTACGCGCAGGGGCGTTCATTTGTTGATCGGCAATTTTCCGTAACGCTTGGATACGAATGTATTTTACCGCGACTGAATCTTGGTTATGCATTAGCCAATCAGTAAGATGCAGTGCCCATTGGTAATCCTCAGCCTCCATGGCAGCATCAAGCTCCGCTAACACGCGAGCACTGCCCATCAACTCCAATAAACGCTCTGACTGTTGCTTCTCAGACAAAGGAAACAGATGCGTTGGGTTGCCATCAAACCAGCCCATTTTGCCTGAATAAAAAGCCCTGACAGCCCATTCAACCGTGCCGTAAAACTCTTGCAAATAAGGGCGGCTTTTTAACGGTTCAGGGAGACGAACAAAGACAACCAACTCATCGGGTGTCATGCCCTTGTTCATGCCTACAATGGATTGCTTAACAATAAAACGAATCGCATCTCGGTAATCGCCCAGACACTGTGCAACCTGCGTCTCACCAACCACTGGCTGACCATGTCCTGTGAGCATCAAACGCGCTCTTAACGACTGCATTTTATCCAGTGTATTTGCCCATACTTCAAAATCGCGATACATGGTGCCGCGAATGGCATACAGATTTGGAAAGGAGTGGTAAAAATTATCTGCTGCAAAGACAATTTTTTCTGCTGGCATCCAGACCATCATTTGGTCCATGGTCTCCCCCGGTGCCGCCATCAAATGGAACACTCGCCCACCGATCTCAAGCTCGAAAAACTCACCAGAAAAGGTGTCTGTCGGTACCACAAAGCCTGCCCCTAAACCATCAATGGGACGATCTGCTGGGCCAATACCCAAATTGATACGCTCTGTGCCAACCGCCAACGGCATTCCGAATTGGCGCGCGGCTCGCTTGCGCAAAACCTCATCAGGACTCAGCGAATCAGGCTTATGAGCTAATTCGTTCTGCAAATTTTCTCTGGCGTAAACTCGCACGCCCTCAGCAATGGATTCTTCCGCAAACACTGAGGAACCACCAACGTGATCTCGATGGCCATGGGTATAAATAATGGCCGCAACTTTTTCATCGGTGACTGTCCGCAAAGCCGCTAATATATTGGCGGCGGCAGCGGTACTTTCAGTGGTGTCAATCACTACCAGACCAAGGGTTGTACTTACCACTGAGACATTAGAGACCGCGTAGCCAATCGCAATCCAAATACCTTCTGATACTTCTTTTAGGCTTTTATGAAAGTGTTCATTATGTTGTTTTAATCTAGCAAGCGGCTCCATTAAAACACCCCCGCTGAGGTTGGGATTTTTCGCGTCTCTGGTACCTCATCCTCACTCCAAAAACCAGGCAGAATACCTTGACGTAATGACTTACCTACATTATCCACAAACATCTCCTCACTCACTGCTACACGGTTACGTAAAATCGAACTCCAATCCAATAATTTTTCCTGCATCTGATAACGTACTTGGGCATACCCTGCGTCCCGTCCAAGATCGACAAATTCTTTGGGGTCATTTTTCACATCAAATAACATCGGATCAAAACCGGGTGCATGAATGAATTTATACTGCCCATCATAAGCCATTGTCATACGCGCATTATAGGCGCTTCGTTTAAGCGCATTAGCAACCGGCAAACGGCCATAATCGTTCTCACAAACGATGATTTCTCGCTCCGCCTGGAAGGCTTTATTGTGTAAAATTGGCAATAAAGAACGCCCTTCTAAACGATGATAAAGAGGCGTCTGCCCGACCAACTCCATAAAGGTCGGTATCAAATCAATGGCACACGTCAGCTCATCACACACTGTGCCACGGGTGGCATCTGCGGCGGGAGATGGATCATGAATAATAAGCGGGATATTGATGGATGAGTCATGAAATAAATCTTTCTCTCCCAGCCAATGATCTCCAAAATAATCCCCATGATCCGCGGTGATGACAATACTGGTGTTTTTATCTAATCCTTTCTCTTCAAGATGTTTAAATAAGCGCCCTAATTCATCATCAAGCTGCTTAATCAGCCCCAGATAAGCAGGCATAACATGCTGGCGCTTACGGTCATCCGAAAAGACATTCGCCACCCCAAGCTTCATAAATTCACGGTAAATAGGATGAGGGTCTTCACGCTCTTTTTCAGATTTAATCGCCTCTGGTAAAACGATACCTTGATACAACTCATGGTAGGGAGCAGACACCACAAACGGCCAATGAGGTTTAATGTATGACAGATGAAGGCACCATGGTTTATCTGCAAGCTTATCTATAGTCTCAATCGCTCGATTGGTCATATAAGCCGTTTCTGATAATTCAGACGGCAAGCGAGCAGGTAGATGTGCGTGCTTCATGAAGAAACCAGAGCGCGCAACACCGGCTTCGTCTTCAACAGCATTGGCCCACTGTAACCAGGCATTCCCGCCTTCATAGCCTTGCTTTTTAACCCATTGGTTGTACTTTGGATCAATTTTACTATATCGCCCTAGCGGCCCTTCTGGATGCAAACCATCATCGTGCTCACCTTGTAAAAAACCGGCATTCGAAAGCGCTTTTCCTTGCGCTGACATAGGGTCAATTTGTAAACGCTTCATGCCTTCTGCATCTGGCTTCATGTGTGTCTTTCCTAGCAATACAACTTCCGTATCAGAGGGTTTTAAATAGTCGGCCAGCGTCCATTCAGCCACATGAAATGGCCAATCATTCCAAGTGGCACCGTGTGAGCGCACATGACGGCCGGTATAAAAAGAGGCCCGTGAGTTACCACAACTACTCCCCTGCACATAAGCATTGGTAAAACGCACCCCCTTGGCGGCAATGCGATCTATGTTAGGCGTGTCAATCACTGAGCGTCCGTAACACGACAAGCAGTCCCAACGAAGCTGATCCATCATGATAAATAAAATATTGTTTTGATCACTCATCATCGCCTCCTAGCGCATCAAGTCCGGTAAGCCCATGGCTATCACAGGAAAAAACAGAATCAGTGCCGCAGTAACCACCATGGCAAAAACAAATGGAGTCACTCCCATAAACACACTTTTTAAACGTATATCTGGTTGGGCAGCTTTAACGGTAAACACATTAATACCAAGAGGCGGCGTCACTAAACCGAGCTCAATCAAGATAATTACAATGACGCCAAACCAAATCAGATCAATCCCTTGAGCGCTCAAAGAAGGTAGGAAAATCGGAATAATCAATACTAAGATGCCAATAACTTCAAACACCATTCCAAGAAAAACACACAACACGCTAATCGCAACCACCAGCATTAAGCCATTTAGTTGCCATTCATCAATCAAACCCACCAACTGAAATGGTAAACCACTGATATTAATGAATTGACTGAACACCAAGGCACAAGACGCAACAGCAAAAATAGACGCAGAAATACCTGCCGCCGCACCAATTACATCACGATACTCTTTTAAGGTGCGCATCTTTCCCCTGTGTAGCGAAAACAAAAAAGCCCCAAACGCTCCGACACTGGCGGCCTCTGTTGGTGTGAACAAGCCTAAATAAATGCCGCCAAGAACAGTGCCAAAAAGCGCTAGAAAGCCACGGGCACGAAGCATAGCCCCCGAATTGGCCACTTTTTTCTCACTTTTCTCTTCGGTCGCTACCAAATCTGGCTTCACTTTCACCATGATAGTGATCGTCAAGATAAACAAGGTCATCATTAACAAACCTGGCACTATGCCGGCTATCCACATTTTGCCTATGTCTTCTTGGGCAAATATGCAGTAAATCACCATCGGCATACTGGGCGGAATTAAAATACCTAAGGTCCCCCCAGCCGCCACGGTACCAGCCGACAAAGAGTCCTTGTAGCCAAAGCGACGCATCGGAGGCAACGCAACCTTGGTCATGGTGGCGGCGGTTGCTACTGAACTACCACAAACCGTGGAAAAGGCGCCACTGGCAATGACTGTCGCCATCGCCAAGCCACCTTTGAAGCGCCCCATCATATGTTCTCCCAATTCATACAGTTCATCGGTTATACCAGCGCGGCGTACTAATTCACCCATTAAAATAAAGATGGGAACTACAACTAAATTCGGGTTCGCAATCAACTCTGCAATTTGCTGACTTGCCATAAAAATAGAAGATTCAAGACCTCGATAATAGGCAAAACCCACTAGACCTACGATCAAGGAAGCAAAGGCTAAAGGTACGCCCATTAAACTGATCACAATCAGAACAGCAAAACCAATTAATGCATCAAACATCTTTTTCAGCTCCTTTCATTGGCTTAAAGATATAAATAACTGAAAGCGCTGAAAACACACTAGTAATAAAGAATACTGGGGCTAATGGCCACTCAAGTACCACAGTTACCTCATCAAACTCCCAGGCTTCATAAGCGTAGACCCCCACAATGACAGAGAACATTAAAACCCCTATGCTTTCTAACAACCTTGTGACCCCATGGTAACGAGCACCAAAAAAGCGCACAAAAACACCTTCCATCAAGTCCACTTTAATATGACTTCGAGTTGATGCCGTCACCATAAACCCACCCCCAACAGACAAGGTCAGTAAAATATTAGCGATCTCATTAGAACCATAAATAGGGCTATTAGATAGCCAACGACACAACACATCCGTCACCGTCATTGACACTAAAAAGATTAATGCTAGTGCACTTAACCACTGACCTGAGTGATATAAGAAGCGATGCATAAACGACTCCACAGCATAAAATTGAGAGAGCCCCCCCTATGAACAAAGGGAGACAACTTGATTAATTCATCGTTTGATTGGTTTGATTGGTTTCTTTGGCGTATTGAGATGAGAAGTAATCCAACAAGTCACTACCATTGACTCCAAAGTCTTTAGCCTTCTCTTTAAAATCGACAAACAGAGGCTCACCCGCTGCCTTTAAAGCTTGATAAAATTTCGCCTTAGCAGGGATAACTTTGATACCATCAACTTCCATTTTAGTTAGTGCCTGTAAAGACGCTTCTTTTGCCGCAACCCCCACTTGTCGCGATAAAACTTCACCAGATAACTTACGAATAACCGCTTGGTCTTGCTCACTAATGCGCGACCAAGTTCGATTGTTAATAAAGAGAGAGAAACTTGTAGAAGTAGCAGAATAAGGGAAACGCACAATATTTTTTGTGTATGGAGAGGCTTTAAAATCCGTCACACTTTCAAATGAAATACCAAAATACGCATCCACAACCCCTTTCGCGACCACCTCACTGATATTAACGGCAGGTCCAGTTACTGGGCTGACGCCAATGTTTTTAATCGTTTCAGAGGTATAACCCGGCAAGGCCCACAAACGCTTAGACTTTAACTCTCCAATGGACTCAATGGGCTTCTCTTCCAGTCCATATAAATACCCCCCAGAAAAGTTGAAAACAGACAAAATTTTCACACCGTATTTTTTCAGCGGATTCTTAGCTTCCAGAAATTTCTCATAGGTTCTCCAGTTTGCAACCGATGCCGCTTCCGCATCATCCACCAAGAAAGGCAGAGAGGAGTAGCCGAGCACAGGCACTTGCTTTTGAACAAAGATATTGGCCATCACAGCGGCATCTGCAACACCAGACTTAACCGCTGACAATTGCTGTGGCGGCACAGCCAAACTGCCTGCGGGTATTACAAACGAGACACGACCATCTGTTTGTTTCGCAATTTCAGCGCACCATTGCGCTAACACACCACTGATAAAATGAGTTGGAGGGAAAAAGCTATTTAAAATTAACTCTTTGGCTTGTAATGCACCGGCACTAGAAATAATAACAGCGCTCACAGCCATCAATTTGATTGATTGTAGTAACATAACTCATTTCCTATTTTTATTTTAGTTGTTGTATTGAGTAGATTTAGACTATCAAACAACCTATTGAAAACTTAAGATGTATTTTTCGTTAATGCGATAACTTTTTGATATAGTCTAAGTAAAATAACAAGAGTAATAACTATGAAAATCAAGTCTATTGAAGCTTTTCTGGCTATAGCACAAAATGGCAGTATTCGAGCCGCAGCGCGCCATCTAAATTTATCTCAGCCAGCGGTATCAAAGGCGCTTAAAGCATTGGAAGAAGAAGTTGGTGCGCCTTTATTAGTCCGTGGTTCAAAAGGCATTGACCTAACTATTTTTGGACAAGCCTTTCTAGCAAGAGCGACCATTATTTCTCACGAAAGTACTAAAATCATTGAAGAAATCCAACAAATGCGGGGAGAGATAAACGGCTCAGTATCCATACTACTATCACCTACTGCGGCTATACAGTTTGCTCCAGCAACCATTAGACACTTTCGCCACTCTTATCCCAAAGTAAAAATTAAAATTTCTGAAGGCTTGCAAGCCTCTGCTCTCACCAAGCTACGAATGTCTGAAATTGATTTTGCCATCACAACCACCTCAAAATCGACATCACTCTCCAGCAAGGAATTTGAATTTCATCCACTACGTGAAATCCCCATGGTCATTATTGCTCGTAAAAATCACCCACTGAAGGATAAAACCAGCTTATTAGATTTATTAGAAGCAGATTGGCTGCAAATCACTTCAGGAGACCAGCACTCATCACTAATCAATGAATTCTACAAATCTCAGGATATTGCCCCACCTATATCTTCAATAGAGTGCCACTCCTTCACCAGCTCATTAGCATTAATAGAAAGCAGTGATATGCTCGGCATGCTGCCCGAAGCCCTAATAGACAACTCGTTTTATTCAGAACGCTTTGAAAAGTTTAATCTAGTGGAAGGCAACGCAGTCAATAAATTACAACTCATCTATCGCCGAGACATTCCCCTCACCCCCATTGCGCAAAAACTCGTCAACTATTTTTTAAGGCGTTATGCCCTATAACCTTTCAGTATCAACAAGCCACATACTGACATAATAAAAATGAGGGATTGATCCTCATTTTTATTATGTTTTATCCATTATGAAATCCAAGATAATGCCAAAGACGCGACGATGGCTCCCTTTTTATATAAGTAAAATAGAGAGAGTTTGAGAACGACCTATAAAGGCGGCCTATTTGAAATATTCTATTTAATTATAAGCTTATTACTTTATTTTTGACTGACCTTCTTAAATCTTCTATGATGCGACGACATGGCTACATCAGGGCAATATTTTTCCCACACATCAACGAACGAGCTTGCGATGAATAAAATAACGGTCGAACGCATTATTCCGTCATGGAAATGGCTTAAAACGTACTCATTGGACGATCTACAAAACGATACGGCCGCGAGTTTAATTTTTACTATTATGGTGATTCCACAAAGTCTTGCTTATGCGATGCTGGCTGGCATGCCTGCGATCACAGGCTTATACGCCAGTATCGTTCCTTCGATTTTATATTCTCTTTTCGGCACCAGCCGCACGCTCGCCGTTGGCCCGGTTGCTTTAAGCTCTGTGATGACGGCCTCTGCTATTCTGCCCTTTGCCGTAGCAGGCACCGAACACTACGCCACCGTTGCTATTCTGCTGGCGTTTATGTCTGGTGTGTTTTTACTGATACTGAGCTTGTTCCGCTTAGGTTTTTTGACCAATCTCCTGAGTCACCCGGTTATTTCTGGCTTTATCAGCGCCACCGCATTAATCGTGGTCATTGGCCAACTAAAGTATCTATTGGGCATTCAATCCGAAGGCAGCACCTTATTCCCGTTAGTCAGCAGTCTTTATCGTCACTTAGGCTCGACCAATATTCCCACCCTTATTCTGAGCATCCTTTCTATTTTTTCATTAGTGATGATGCAGCGCCATTTTGCACGCTTTCTTGGCGCGGTTGGCTGTTCTAAACGTACCGTACAGCTACTCGGAAAATCGGGGCCCGTGATCATTGTGTTCTTAGCCACTCTCGCTGTCGCCAGCTTCTCTTTGGATCAAGTTGGTGTGAGTATTATTGGCGCCGTTCCTGAAGCCTTACCCACCCTTCACCTAGACCAGATCAATTTACCCATGGTTAGAGAATTAATCCCTGGGGCTATTTTGATCAGTATTGTGGGCTTTTTTGGCTCTGTGTCTGTGGCACAAACTTATGCGGCCAAACGTCGTCAGGACATAGACCCAAACCAAGAATTAGTCGGCCTTGGGCTGGCCAATATTGGCTCTGCACTTAGTGGTGCTTTCCCCGTTACTGGCGGCTTTTCACGTACAGTACTGAACGCCGATTCTGGGGCAAAAAGCCCAATGACAGGAATAATAGCAGCACTGTTTATTTTGCTAACCTTGCTGTTTTTAACCCCGTTATTTTTCTATCTCCCTAAAGCCATTTTGGCCTCTATTATTTCTATTTCCATGCTGAAGCTGGTTAACGTGCAGGACTTACGTCACCTATGGAATTTTTCGAAAAAAGAAGCCGTTTTATTGCTAGCAACCTTCTTTGTTGTCTTGATTGAAGGCATGGAGACGGGGTTGATCGTTGGTGTTTGCTTGTCTCTGCTGTTTTTTCTTTGGCATACGAGTCACCCACACATCGCCATTGTTGGCCGAGTCCCAGGAACTGAGCACTTTCGTAACGTGCAACGCTTCACGGTTGAAACCCACCAGAGCGTGTTGACGGTCCGCATCGATGAAAATCTATTTTTCGCCAACGCCCGCATTCTTGAAGAGCGCCTACAGCAAATCGTGTCTGAAAATAAAGAGATAAAGCATTTAATCTTGATGTGTACTGCGGTCAATATGATTGATGCCAGTGCATTACAAAGCCTAGAAAAAATCCACACTCGATTGGCCGACGCCGGCGTGCAGCTGCATTTATCTGAGGTGAAAGGGCCTGTGATGGACAAACTAAAAGACACCCAATTGCTAAAAGAACTAAACGGTGAGATCTTTTTAACGCAACATCAGGCGATTAAATGTTTAGAAGGCTGCCAGCAAGAGACAGCTTAATAGAAGTAAAAACATCGCTGATCACTATCTCATCTAGGCTAATCAGGAGTTAGCCTAAGAGAAATAATGACCAGCGATGGGGTGAAATGAGCGATGTTATCCCTTAAAAAGGGCTAGGTGATAACATCATCCAACTTATAAATTACCGAATTTTCCGTTGGTGTTCTTCCACTCACTTTTCGGAAGGATGGTTTCCATCACATCCCAATGCTCGGCGATTTTTCCGTTATCCACACGGAATAGATCGTAATAAGAAGTGGCTTTTCCGGCGAATGTCCCTTCACTAATAACCAAGACAAAGTTCCCTTCTCCCAATACCTTATGCACTTTTGTGAAGGTCATTTTAATCCCATGTTGGGCCATTTCATCGATCGCTTTACCCAAACCAGATAAGCCATCGCCGATGGCTGGGTTGTGTTGAATATAGTGGTCGCCATCAAAGAATTGTGGCATTTTTTGATAGTCGCCTTTCACCAATACTGTATTAAAAAATTCGCTCACCAACGCTTTATTTTCAGCGGTTTTATCAAGGTCTGTTACTGTCAGCGCACCATCTAGTTGCGTGTGTCCGCTCGGGTTCGGCTTATCTGCTTTGGCAATAAGATTGTCCCAATGCTCAACAATCTGCCCGTTATCAAAGCGGAAAACATCAAACCCTACTTTCGGTCCGAAGAAGTTATAATCGGTTTGCGTAAAGACATAATCCCCATCTTCAAACGCACGCACCACCTTCACTTTCGCGCTGCCTTTTGGCAGAGCGTGCAAGACTTCACCAAAGCCTGCTAACCCATCGCCAACGGCCAAATTATGTTGCGTGTAATTTGAACTATTAATGTAACTAATGGCTTTCGTGTCACCCGTTTCAATAGAATTCAATACCGCTACGGCTTTGTCTTTATTTGAAATCATAGCGCTAGGCTCAGAAACACTCGTACTGGTACAAGCGCTTAATAACGCGCTGCTCGCGACAAGAGTGGCTAAAAGTGTTGTTTTCATGTTTTTTTCCTCACAGTTGAATATGTCGCTATTGTAAGGAAAAGCAAAAATACGAAGAGGTCAAAGTCAGCGATAAAATGGTAAATATCGAACCATTCGATAATCTAAAGAAAATCAACAAGCAGAATGAATGAGGCGATTAGGACTGTCTTTTAAATTGACTTGGTGTCATTAAAGTGTGTTTTTTGAAATACTTAACGAAGTTGGTTGCCTCATCAAACCCCAGCTCACCCGCGACCTGTTGGACTTGTGTATTGTCTATCGACAAACGTCGCTTGGCTTCTAACACCACATGAGCGTCAATGAGCTGCTTCGCCGTTAGGTTTGTCGCCACCTTACAAAGTTTATTAAGCGTTTTATAGCTGGTGCCAATTAGGTCTGCGTATTCATTCGCGTCTCGAATAAGGGCGTAATCGCGTTGTAAGCAGACCACAAAACGCTCGAAGCATTTAATTTGCGAGGCATTCATTTTATGATGATAAATGTCTGGCCTTAGTTCACTTACCTTGGTCAAGACCGCTGCAAAAAGCACCTTGACGTACTGTATGTTCATCGGCGTATTTTTAAATTCCGCCGCAATGAGCCCAAGAATACTATTTAACGACAGCGCTTGCTTCTCTGGCATCAAAAAGCTGGGGCGGTAGGAAGACAAAAACTGTGTCGGTGCGAAAATTCGAGCGTCTATCGCGGCACTCACTTCGTCCAAATATCTGTCGGTAAAAACCACCAAGATCGCGGCCGGCTTATTCAACAAATCGAACGCGTGTATCTGCCCCTTATTCACCAATACCAATGCGTCTTTTTCCACTGGAAAGGCGTGAAAATCCACAAAATGCTCACCGGCATTGCCCGTATAGAGGATCAAATTATGAAAATTTACCCTGTGTGGTTGATCGATATACGCCAACTCACCACTTTCCGCTCGGCGATAAAGCTGTTTGATATCAAACACTTCAAAACCTACCAGCGACAAGTTTGATTCTTTAAACTCAATCTGTGGTATCAAATTATTCATAAAAGTCCAGCAAGCTTATACCCTTTGTCTATTCGTATAACGGCTATCTGCATATTAACAGCACACTAGAAAAAATCCCCATAACGCATGCGATTAGTCTCACGTATTTTCTGCTCCATAAAGTCTAAAAACACCTTCACCCGCGCTGGAGTAAGGCGGCCTGGGGGTCTAACCGCCCAGATATTAGTTTCTGGATAAAAACTATATTCCGGCAGCACCTGCACCACGCGCCCCTCTCTTAAAGCGGGCCCCACATGCCACAAAGCGGCCAAGCCAATCCCGACGCCTGCTTCGACTAATTCGCTAATGGCATCCCCCCAATTAATCGTCACAGGACCTGAAGCAAACACTTCATGTAAATTACCTTGGCGATCTTTAAGCCGCCAGGTGTTTAATCGTTCAAAAGGAATGCATGCGTGGTTAGCAAGGCACTCAACAGTTTCAGGTTGCCCAACTCGAGCAATATAGTCAGGCGATGCCACCAGCACCATAGGACAGTCATCGATACGTCGCGCCAATAAGCTTGATGACTCCAGCTCGCCCATACGGAATGCCACATCAAACCCTTGCTCGACAATATCAACTCGCTTGTCACTAAAATCAATGTCTAGCTTTAGGTTCGGATATAAGCGCAATAACTCAGGTACAAAAGGCACTAGATAATGACGACCAAATGACGCAGAGACGGCCACCTTTAGGGTACCCTGAACTTGCATCGCATCGCCTTTAAAGACATTCCGCGTTTCTTCAATATCGTCCAAAATACGCCTAGCATGCTCGATAAACACCTGTCCATCGTGAGTTAAACTCACCGCACGCGTTGTGCGATGGAATAATTTAACGCCCAGCTCTGCCTCTAAGGTTTGAATCCGTTGGCTGGCATTGGTTGGCGATAAATTAAACTCCATACCAGCACGCCCAATAGCCCCCAATGCAGCTACACGCATAAATAAAGCCAGACTTTTTGCCTCTAAATTCATCCACCCCTACCCCAATACAATATGGTCAACTTATTATCCCGATTTTAGGGGTAATAAATCCAGTTTTAGCTCGATGATCTATTAAACTATAAATAATAACATGGCTCTATTGAAACAAAAGACACTCAAAGCGCGACTTTGAACAGCTAACTTAAGCCGCGCATGCTAATCAATAGGAGCAAGAAAATGAAAGCCATTGGATACCAAACACCTTCAAGCATTGAACAAGAGACATCATTAGTAGACATCACGTTAGAGAAACCAGTTGCCACAGGAAAAGATCTACTCGTGAAGGTTCATGCTGTTTCCGTTAATCCAGCGGACACAAAAATTCGCGCCATGGTTCCACCTCCTGCCGATAGCTGGGGTGTACTAGGCTTTGACGCGTCAGGAGTAGTCGAAGCCGTGGGCCCTGAAACAAGCCAATTTAACGTAGGCGATGAAGTCTATTATTCTGGTTCAGTGGCTCGCCCAGGTACCAATAGCGAGTTTCATCTTGTGGATGAGCGCATTGTCGGCAAAAAACCTACTAGCTTAAGCCACCCTGAAGCGGCGGCATTACCGCTGACTACCCTCACCGCTTGGGAAGCTCTATTTGACCGTTTAGACGTTAATCGACCAACCGTTCAAGGCAGCAAGCTTATTCTAGTTATTGGTGGCGCTGGCGGCGTCGGTTCAATCGCCATTCAGCTATTACGAGCACGAACAGATATGACGATTATTGCGACAGCTTCACGCCCCGAAACAGAAGACTGGGTTCGTGAGCTCGGTGCTCACCATGTGATCAATCATAGAGAACCTCTTGCCCCACAAATTGAAGCATTGGGATTAGGCGCACCAGGTTTTGTCTTCTCTACCAATCAAACCCACAAACATTTGCCTGATATCGCTGAATTAATCGCACCACAAGGTCGCTTTAGCATGACCGATGAGCTTGAGCCATTTGAAAGCCGTCCCTTTGTGATGAAAGCTGTGTCTCTTCACTTTGAACTTATGTTTACCCGTTCACTTTTCGCCACTGCGGATATGGATGAACAAGGCAAACTATTAAATCAAGTGGCTACATTGGTTGATAGCGGAAAGATACGCACCACTCTGACCGATATCGCAGGCCAGATAAACGCGGCTAATCTGCGCAAGGTTCACGCTCAGATTGAAACCGGCAGCGCACGTGGCAAGGTGGTTTTAGAAGGTTTCTAAACGACTAATATTGAGGAAATCTTGATGAAGTCACAAGGGAGTATAGCGCTTGTTATCTCCCTTATGGTACTTAAAGTACATTATCAAGACAGATATATTTTTGAACAATGACAGCGAGAAAAGATCATGGCGATTAGCAAAATCATCAAATTCACTATCAAACCAGATTACACTGAAACCTTTAAAACGGCTCTATTAGAAAACAGAAACGGCGCTGTTAACGAGCCTGGATGCTTGGCAATGCGCCTTTATACTGACAATCAAAACCCAAATATCTTCTTTGTTTACGAACGTTGGTTAGACGAGAGCGCATTTATATTTCATAGCACACAAGCTCATACTCAGCGTATGCTCGCCTTGTTCGATGATGCCCTTGCCGCCCCAATAGACAGCATTGACTTAAACGACACACAACCTGCACCCATTGCACTGAAAACAGCGGATAAAGAAGACCCTCTTTTTAACATCATCTTTATCTTTAAAATCAAAGCCGGTATGCAAGCGCGCTTTGTGGCGCAATTTGAAGAGCACATCAAGCATACTCGCCAAGAGGAAGGCTGTTTGTTATTTGATCTGTACACAGTGGATAATGACGACCAAACTTTGGTGGTGTATGAGCACTGGCGTAAAGAGTCCGATGTTTGGGACATCCACTTCCAGCAACCTTATGCCAAGGTGACAGGCGCATTAATGGAGGAAGGTGTAATTGGGGACATGGAACAATATATGAACTTTGTCACTCAAATTGCATAACCCAGTCACGGCTTAAACTAGAAGCTTTTTTACACTAAAAGATAAGCACAAAAAAGGGCAAACTGAGTTTGCCCTTTTTTGTATCGCTAATCTAATGCTTTATTGCTTAGAAGAGTCTATTAACCACATCAAAGAAGTAAGGGTCAAAGTAGCCTTCTGGGTATTCTATGTTCATGATGCGACCTAAAACCACGAGGAAGATCACCAAGCAAACGGCAATGGTAGACGATTTTAAATACGTCGCCTTCGCCAAATAACGCAAGAACAAGAACGAGAAGACAAAGGTCGTGGTGACAAATCCCAGCGTGTAATAACCGTAAGCAATCATAAAGAAGCCAACAATGTACACAAGGTCTGTTCTTAAGTTAGACGCCACTCGCTGATGTTTTTCTCGGATAAATTTCACAATCAGCATCGCCACAGAGAACAATACAATGGCAATAGAAATAATTGGGAAAGCTTTCGTCAAGGTCGACATATTCCATACATCAACCAAAGCGTATAAGCCGGATGCACCCAATACCGCTAACAACACCCAATCCGTCGCCGACACCGTTTTAACACTAGGCTCATCTGGCTCTAGACCGGTTTTAGGCTGCGTGCTGGCTTTTGCCGCTCTTCTTTTCTTCAGCATTGGAGGCAATACAAAGCCCAATACAATCAAGGCAGCCAGTGCAATTACACCAGGGCGTAGAAACCAAGAGCTACCGTAAAACTGAATGCTTTGGAAAAAGTAGTTTTCAGCGCCAGAAGAAAGCACAAAACCAATCAAGAAAGCAGGACGTGGCCAGTTGGCCCCTTTCATCATCACACCAATTGTTGCAATGACACCCAGCACCATGAAATCACCTAGACTGCGCGTTGCTTGATACGCAGCAAACAAGATCAAGGTTAAGATAATCGGCGCAAGTATTGAAAATTTCACATAGGTTAATAGTGAAATAGGTCGCGTAAAAGCAATACAAAAGATCGCCCCTAAAATGTTCGCCAACGCCAAAGACCAAATAATAGTGTAAGTCAGGTCTAAGTTCGTGGTGATCATGGAAACACCAGGCTGAAGACCCAGCAATAACATACCACCTAGAAAAACCGCAGCCGAACCCGAGCCTGGAATACCAAACAACAAGGTTGGAATCATACTGCCTGAAGCACAAGCGTTATTCGCAGACTCAGGCGCAATAACACCACGAATGTCCCCTTTACCAAACTGGGACGTGTCTTTACTGCCATTCATCGCGAAACTGTATGTCATCCAGTCAACAACCGAACCACCTAAACCAGGAATCGCACCGATCAAGCTACCAAATACAGACGATTTACCAACCAAAGGCAAGTTGGCAAACACGTCTTTGAAACCCTGTTTTAAACCATGACCTAATTTATTTGGCGTAGAAGCAATGGCTTTGTTTTGCACCAATAAGCTGATGATTTCTGGTAGCGCAAAGATACCCAAACCCACGACAACCAATGGAATACCGTCATACAAGTAATCAATGCCTAGGGTAAAACGGAACTCACCAGTGGCAGGCGCCGAGCCAACAGAACCAATTAATAGGCCAAAACCACAAGCGGCTAAGCCTTTAAATAAATTCCCGCCGGATAAGGCCGCAACCACACTCAGGCCTAATAAAGTCAGCATAAACAATTCAGCAGATGAGAATGCGAGTACCACAGGTCGTGCCACCAAAATGAAGACACTCAGTACAATCGCACCAACCACACCGCCAATCATTGAGCATAAAAAAGCCGCAGACAGCGCGCGTGCTGCCTGGCCTTTTTTCGCCAATGGAAAACCATCCATGACTGTGGCTTGCGAAGAACTGGATCCTGGTATCCCCATTAACACAGAGGTGAAAGTATCACCTGTGGGAATCACAGCAACCAACCCCATCAGCATACCAAGACCAACTGAAGGCTCCATTCCATATAAAAACGGTAGTAGCAAGGACATGCCGGCAATGCCGCCAAGTCCAGGAATAATACCAACAACAAGACCGACCAATACGCCACCCACCAAATAGACTAGGTGCGTTAACGATAATATTTGGTCTAGAGCACTAAGAAGCACAGCCATGAATAACTCCTAAATATAAAACAACAAACTACTTACAGGGTGTAATCAAATTTCTTTTTCAACCAGCCTGAAATCCAAGTATAAAGTTCAGGAGATACTGTAAGAGCCTCTTGAATGTGCTGTGCTGCATCAATGCCTACAATGCTTTGGTAAGGTCCCACTTGAACCGCGGCATCTTCAATGAATTTAGGGTCTTTCAACATAGTTTGAACAGCATTACGGTATTCATTGATCACATTTGTTGGTGTGTCAGATGGGATAAAGATCATTTTTTGGAAAGCGAAGCCCGCTGCAAAGAATTTAGAGTAAGCCGAATATTCTATACCAGAAGGTTGTTTGCCAAATTTCTGAGCATACACTTCTTGGAAGGTTGGTAGATCAGGGAACGCAGGATCACGTACTACTTTACCCTCTTTATTCATAACACCTAGAGAAAACAATGGAATCGCTTTGTCATTGTTTACTAGATCAACCACTGAGTTTAAGTAAGCAGACGTTGTTTGGAAGTCAATTTTCGCTTCGCCACGTTCAAACGCCAAACGACCCGCACCACGGCTTTTCATACCGAACACAGGTTTCACGTCCAAACCCAGCATTTCGAAGGCAATCAAGACAGGCAATTCAAGACGTGTTGGTCCTTGTGAACCAAACGGTAGCGTCATGCCATCTAATTTATCGATATCCGCGGCTGATTTCACACCCAAACCTGGCTGTACGTAAACCACACCACCCGTTGGGCTTGCCATTAATGGCACCCATTTATCGAAGTTATAACGCACTCGTTTGTCACCCAACATATATGGGAACAAGGTCGATGCCGACGTCGCTAGCATGGTGCTGCCATCGTCTTTGGCACGCTTGTAGAACAAGTTTGCGCCGGTAATAGAGCCGCCACCTGGTTGGTTACGGATAACCACAGTCGGATTGCTTGGAATGTACTTTGTTAGGTAAGGTGCAATAAATCGCGCCCACACATCAGTACCGCCACCAACACCAAAGGGTACCGTCCAGTTAATTGTCGATGGCACATCGGCTTCTTTTGCTTGCGCAGGCAACGCAAGTACACAGCTGATAGACAATGCAGACGCACAGACTAAGTTGAGTATTTTTTTCATGTTATCTTCCTTTCTTGTTTTTATAGTTTATTAATGCGCTCGATAAGAACGCACCAAAAGCGATTAGCTAAGATAGATATTGCCTAATAATATTTTCTTCGCAGTACGGATTAGCGACACACTGTCCAAGGCAGATGGGTCGTTTTCTTTGCGTCTGGCGCTCAATTCAATCGTGCCAGATGGGTGTTCCAATACAAAAACCGAGCTCGCTTCCTGAGCATCGATCAGTTTTGATGCCACAGTACCCGGTGTGCAACACGCGGTCACAATGGCGATACTGCCGGTTACTGCCAATGCTTTATGGCATTTATGCGGCACAAAATAGCGTGCGGTGATCGTGCCGCCATGCAACGCTGGTGACACTAAAATCGGCTTCGGAATGACAGAATTTGATACATCTCCCATGCCCATTAACTCACCCGCTTGCAAACGAATATTTTCTAAGCGCGCCATAAATTCAATGTCACTGTCTAATTCAGCCGGTGACTCACTGCCGGTTTTATTAAGATCTTGTGCATTGATTAAAACCACTGGTGTTGCCGCATCAAGACAAGTTACTTCAATAGAATCAATAACATTGATCAACTTACCTGTTGGTAACAACTTACCTGTTTTCGAGCCTTCTACGTTAAGGAAGGTTAACTCGATAGGTGCACCTGGTGAGTTTGTACCACTAATGATGGTGTCCCCGTCATACTGAACCTGACCATTTGGGGTTAACACGGTGGCATGGATAATCTTGCCGGTATTCAAATTATGGATGCGTACTGTTGTTTTGCCTTGAGCCGCTGGAAACAAGCCCGTTTCAATGGCATAAGGCGCGACGCCTGAAAGCATGTTTCCGCAATTTGGAGAGAAGTCGACTTTCTTTTCGAGAATACCCACTTGGGCAAACAGATAGTCAACATCGGCATCCGGATGAGTAGAAGGACCAACCATAGCAACCTTACTGGTTAAGCTATTGCCACCACCAATGCCATCTAATTGTAGCTCATGCCCAGATCCCATAACTTTTAATAAAACTTCTGCGCAGGCTTCTCTGTCTTGAGGCAGATCAGCGATTTGCAAATAGGGACCTCGAGAAGTGCCACCACGCATAATCATGCAGGATAGGGTTTGCGACATGTGAATAAACCTTATTGTTATTGAGTACCTTCTATTACAATGTCACAAGATTGATTAGTGCATCAAATGCAAAAATAATGCATAGTTGATGTGTATAACGAATTAATAGAGAGCCTTATGCATCAAATAGAATTTAAAGACTTGGTTATTTTTATTCGTATCGCAGAAACTGGAAACTTTCACGATGCCGCCGAATTGACCTTTTTATCCCAACCGGCTCTCAGCCGCAGAATGCAAAAATTAGAAGGGATACTAGGGGCTCAACTCTTTGAAAGAACCACGAGAAAAACCTGGCTAACCTCAGTCGGAAGGGAGTTCTTGCCCAAAGCAAGGCGTATGGTTGAAGAGTTTGAATTGTCTGTTTTAGGCATTAAAGACATGGCTTCTCAGCAAAAAGGTAAGGTCACCATTGCCTGTATTCCAACCGCAGCGTTTTACTTCTTACCAAGCGTTATCACTGTTTTTAATGAAAGATACCCAGGAATTCGCATCCAGATCCTCGATGAAAGCGCGAACCATGGTTTGGAATCTGTGATTCGAGGCGACGCGGATTTTGGCATTAACATGGCCATTGCTCAGCACCCTGAAGTCACCTTTACGCAATTACTGGATGACCCTTTTGTGGTCTGTTTGAGAAAAGATCACCCGCTTTGCGAATTAACAGAAGTGTCTTGGACCGACATGGAACCTTATAAACTGATCAGTGTAGGAAGGGCCAGTGGTAACCGAATTTTGCTGGATAAATCTCTGGCCAAAGACCAAGTGCAATTGAATAGTTTTTATGAAGTGCAGCACCTGTCCACCTCACTGGGGCTGGTAGAAATGGGCTTAGGCATATCCATTGTTCCAAAACTGGCAATGCCACTTAGCAGTACCTCGGCACTCACCTACCGACCACTGAAAGACCAACAAATCGACCGCTCGATTGGTCTCGTCAAACGCAGCTCTACGTCCTTGTCACCAGCGGCGGATTTGTTTATTAACATTCTGCTAGAACGCTGGTCCGCCACGGCCCAACAAGTCGATCATGCCTCCTCGTGAGGCACTGGTGTCAATGTCATACCAGCGCCATGTTGCTGGTATAAACGCGCCACGGCACCCGCCGCGTCGCGTAATTGGGGCAATAAAAAGGTCTGTAATTGCTCATCACTGACCGCGTCTCGAATAAACAACATCGCCAACGCCCCAAATGGCTCGCCCTCATACAGCAGTGGAATCGCAACCGCTCTGGTGCCTTCAATCGGCGCGTGATAATCGGTCACAGCAAAGCCATTTTGTTGGCAGTGTGCAATCTCTTGCATGACTTTCTCGGTCAGCAGCTCAAGATCCTCCGACGAGGGTTGAAGCTTGACCGTCGCCTTCACGACCTCTTGTCGTTTTTTGGCTGGAAGCGCAGAAAGATACGCAATACCACTTGCTGATAACAACAGAGAAAAACGACCTTGCTCAAAGCGTTTTATGTGGATCGGCGCCGTATCTCGATTTGAGGCCTGAACCACCATGGATGAGCCCTCTGCGATCAGTAAATCACTTGGCCATTTTAGTATTTGCGCAAAATCGTTTAGAAATTGGCGAGCAGATACAGCAAAACTATTGTCTGAAATCATCGAGCTGGCCAGTAACCTGACTTTTGGTAATGTTTTATAGCCACCCGCTTCTGGGTTTAAATCGATATAACCTTCGTTTTTCAGCGTTTTTAATAACCGAATTACCGTCGCCTTAGGAAACCCAGTACTGGCCACTATTTGCGTGACAGTCGCGGGGGTGAACTCATTCACAGCCGCTAATACTTTTAAGCCACGAGCCAATGATTGCACTCCGCTAGCCGCCCCTTTCACACTGGCATCGACAGTGAGTCCATCCTTTTCTATCTGTTTCATTTTTGCTCTATGTCAGCTTCAACGTTGGCTCATTATGCGGCCTGAGATAGGCAAACTCAAATATTTTACCACACCACAGACAGCACACGACAAGGTCGCTAGCGCCTTTAAAACGGCCACCAAAAGGCGGTGTGTATAAAGAAGGAATCAAGTCAAAGGTTCACACAGTGAACCTTGGTTCATTTATTTGACAGAGCGCTTTATTGTGTGTTTTTATCGGCTTCAAGCGCAATGAGGTTCACGATAAAAACCAAGCTCCACTTTGCACAACAAGGGCCATGCGCCAAGCCAATGAAAGAAGAATTGAAGCCATACAGAACAGCCTCATACGCCTCGTTCTTAATGATTCACTTCGCACCATGAAACACAGAGCGATAGGTATAACGATGAACAAGACTGCAGAAAACAAATTAATCGACAGTGGCAAGCCGCTTTTTTACAAGGTAGATAACGCGGCGGCGGCAGGCATGAGTGCGCCCAAAGCCCGTTTAGGAGAAGATTTACGAACCGCGGTTCGCTCACTAACTGTGTTTCAAAAAGAAGCCCTCGTGACCTCCGCTCGAACAGGCACCACTTGGCGTCTTGCCAGTGATGAAGGCGCTTATTTGGACGGCACTGATTGTGCCCCCGCGCCATTATGTTTTCTAACGGTGGGCATGATTGCCTCTTACATGAATGAGATTTTAGCGCTGGCCAAGTTGCGTAATATCAAGATCAACAAGATTCGCCTAATCCAAGACAATTATTACAGCATGAAAGGCAGCCTGGCCCGCGGCACCATGATCGCCAACGCCTACGATGTGGATTTAGAAGCACAGATTGACTCAGATGCTGACCGCAATACCCTAACAAGGCTGCTCATGGACGCCACCGCAGCCTCCCCTCTTAATGGTCTCATGCGCGGCAATCATGAGAGCCTATTTACCCTTAGCCACAACGGTAACGAACTGGCACCAGAAAAAGCACAACCGCTGGGCAAACCCGTCGAAACCGACCCAGCGGTCAAAATGGATCTCGCCGAGCCCGCCACCGGCAACTGGGAAGATCTTTGCGTTAAAGGAGGATTAACACCCAAACATGAAAACTCCTTGCATGGCGCCAGCTCTAGCTTAACCGATCATCAAGATCGCCTACTTCACCTACGCGGCATTTGCACATTACGCCCTGATGGCATAAAAGAAATCGTCCAACATTTATACAACCCACACGGATCCGTTTTCACCCTATTATCAGAAGAAGGAGAAGAAAACGGTGGTTTAGGGCGAGCGCCGGACGCCACCTCGTATATGTCCGCAGGCATTGGCTTTTGCTTTATGACTCAGTTTGGTCGCTATGCGAAGATGAAGCGCAAAAACTTGACGGATTACCGCATTTTGCAAGATTCTCATTTCACCCTAGGCGGCGCCTCTGGTGGGACTGGTGAAGTCGGAAAAGCGGATCCGCTGGAAACTCATGTTTATTTAGAAAGCAGCGAAGACGATGAGTTTGCTAAAACGATTCTCGACGTTTCTGAACAAACCTGTTTTTTACACGCCTTTTGTAAAGCGGACCTTAAAACAAAAATCCGCTTGTCAGGGTATTAATTTGCCAAACGGTTAATGCGTCAAATAACGAATGGTCATCCTCCCTGTTCGCCATGATTTGGCAAACAGGGAATAAGGGAAGGAAGCGCCTTCTTTTCCCTAGATACTCGCCGATATCCACTAAAAATAAAAATTGATCGAAGGTGATAAGCATGCCAATCAACCATAATACTGTAACCACACAACTCTATATTAATGGCCAATATCAAAATGCCGTATCGGGTGAAACCTACCCGCAATATAACCCCGCGCGCCCAAGTGAATTAGTCGGGTACGCGGCCAGCGCCACCGTGGCGGATGTGGATTTAGCCTGCAATGCAGCCCGCGATGCAATGCCAGCATGGTCGGCTTTATCCTACCAAGAACGAGCCCAATACCTACTCAATATTGCTGATCACTTGGTGAATAACCCAGAAGAGCTGCAAGCTCGTGCGCGGCTCTTTACTCGTGAACACGGTAAAATCTTGCATGAAGCTCATATCGAAATATCGCGCATTAGTGATCGTTTTCGCCAAGTGGCCTCTTACGCAGAGCGCTTAAGCCAAGACGAAACATTATCTGGCCCACACTATGACACCATCATCACGCGACAAGCTCGCGGCGTGGCAGCGCTCGTGGTGCCTTGGAACTGGCCCATCTCCATTCTTGGCGCCAAATTGCCCCAAGCTCTGATCGCGGGCAATTGCGTGGTGGTCAAACCGTCAAAAGAATCGGCCTTGGTCACCGCACTGACCGTGGGACTCATGGCCGAAATGCTACCCCCTGGGGTAATCAACTTGCTAACTGGGTCATCGGCCAATATCGGCGATGCCTTGTTATCTCACCCAGCGATACGCACAATAAACTTTACCGGCAGCGTAGCGGTCGGCAAGCATGTGATGAAAGTCGCCGCCGATAATCTGGTGCCTGTTACGTTAGAGCTTGGCGGCAACGATGCGGGCATTGTCCTCGCTGACGCTAAATTAGATGACGCGGCGTTTAAACGCATGTACCTCGCCGCTTTCATGTCTTCTGGGCAAATTTGTATGGCTTTAAAACGCCTTTATGTTCATCGTTCACGCTATGACGAAGTGGTAACAGGGCTCACTCAAATGGCCTCTGCTCAGGTCATCGGCGATGGCACCCTAGCCACGACCACCATGGGCCCACTGAACAATAAAAAGCAGCTTGGGATTGTCACCAGCATGATAGCCGAAGCCAAACAATCTGGCTGTGATGTGTTGGAGCTTGGTCAGGTGCCAGACACGGCCTTGTACGCAGAAGGTTACTTTCAAAAACCAACTCTAGTGCTCAATCCAGACCTTAATTTACGCGTGGTCAAAGAAGAGCAATTTGGTCCTGTGCTGCCGATCATCCCTTTCGATTCCGTCGATGAGGCCATCCACTTCGCCAATGATTCGGAGTTCGGTTTATGCTCCTCCGTCTGGACAGAGGATCGAGATCAGGCATTGCGCCTTGCTCGACGTCTCGAAGCTGGCTACACCTACCTAAACAATCACGGGCCATTAGCGCAAGACAGTCGCGCCCCATTCGGCGGACATAAACACAGTGGCGTGGGCCGAAATTTAGGCTATGAAGGCATTATCGCGTTTCAGGAAATGCATTCCATCTCAGCGTCTGAAGGAGGCTTATTGTAATCAGCCCAGTGCAGCCTCGTTCATCAAGATGCTCTAGTTACGCATTCTGTTATCATGGTGAACGAGGTCTCTGAGCGCTTACCTTTCATTCATTTGGTGAGACATAGCATGCAAAAAGCCATTCCAAATTATCGAGTCTACGGACAATTTGATGTCGATTTTTCACTGAATCCCGTCCATATAGACAGCGTCAAAAGCTCCACTGAAGTAAATGACTGGGTGATTGAACCCCATCGTCACGATGATTTGTGTCATCTGGTGTATTTCTTCTCTGGCACCGGCACCATGTACTTAAACAATGCGCTCATTCCCTTAAATACCCCCTGCTGCTGTTTCGTTCCCGCTGGGGATGTGCACAGTTTTGAAGTGCAAAAAGACATCGAAGGCACCATAGTCACTGTGTCGCGCGAGTACCTCAATGATTTGCTGGCAAGCTCGCAAAGCTGTTTGCAATCCTTGGATAAAGCCATCGTAATTGAGCGCAATGGACAAGAAGATGCGACCTCAGAGATTCTCACTTTATTTCGCCAGCTACGCTCTGAATACAGAAACCGTCAGCCCGCTCGAGGCGTGTCCATGCGCTGCTTGTTGGGCTTGATATTTAGCCAAATAATGCGTGCTAACAATGTATTTTCAGCGCATCAAAGGCCTTCTGAAAAAGACAGAAACCTGTGGTATTACCGACAATTCCAACAGCTGGTCAGTCACTCTTTTGCGGACAAAAAACCCATCTCTGAATACGCCATGCAACTGCGTATTTCGGTGACGCATTTGAATCGCATTAGTCACACTGTGACGGGGAAATCCGCGTTAAAGATCATTCATGACAGGGTCATCAGTGAGGCGAAAGTGAATTTGGCTTATTCTTTTCAATCGGTGTCGGAAGTGGCTTATCAGCTCGGTTTTGAGGACATTAGTTATTTTTCGCGCTTCTTTAAAAAGCACACAGGCTTGTCACCGAAAGCCTTTAAAGACAGCGTTATTCGCCAGCATCAAGAGCCGTTAGATACTGGCGAATAAGGTTAAGCGCTAATCCAAGCCGACAAAGTTCTCGGCAATGGTCGTCTGACCGGCTTTTGAATGGGCCAGATAATGAATTTCTGACAGTTGCATTTTCTGACGGAACGCACTGTCGTCCAATTTATGAAACAAGCTAGTCATCCACCATGAAAAACGCTCGGCTTTCCAGATGCGATCCAACGCCTTGCTCGAATACTGCTCAAGCCCTTCAGAATCGCCTTGTTGGTAAAACTGCATCAGACCATTGAATAGCTCTTTTGCATCACTGGCTGCTAGGTTGAGCCCTTTGGCGCCTGTCGGTGGCACTATATGCGCGGCGTCTCCAACCAAAAACAGATTACCAAAACGAATCGGCTCACAAACGAAGCTGCGTAGCGGCGCAATGCTCATTTCTAAGGCTGGCCCAGTGACCACTTTCTCAGCCAAATCATCAGGTAAGCGGCGCTTCAACTCCGCCCAAAAGCGATCCACGCTCCAATCTTCCAACTTTTCATCCAACGACACTTGGATATAGTAACGACTGCGAGTCGGTGAGCGCATGCTGCATAAAACATAACCGTCTTGGTGATGCTGATACACCACCTCATCACTCACAGGCGGCACATCTGCCAATACACCTAACCAACCAAATGGGTACGCATTTTCATACACCGTCATCTCCTTGACAGGCACAGATTGACGCGATACTCCATGAAAGCCATCGCAACCGGCGATATAGTCACAGTGGACTTCGTATTCTTCCCCTTGATGCTTGAAACTAACGAGCGGCGACTCGCTATAGAAATCATGCGGCGTTACGTCTTCTGCGTCATAAAAAGACAAGGCTTCACAAGCATTACGCGCAGCCAACAAATCTTTGGTTAATTCGGTTTGTCCGTACACCATCATGATTTTGCCATCGGTTAGTTCGGTAAACGGAATACGCTGACGCTGGCAATCCTGCCCCCAAATCATCGTAAAACCATTATGCACCAGCCCTTCACGGTCCATGCGCTCACTAATGCCCAGCTCGCGAATGATGTTCACTGTGCTTTGCTCTAGTACGCCTGCACGAATACGACCAAGAATGTAGTCTTGGCTTTTATTGTCAATCACCACATTGTCGATGCCCTGATTATGCAGCAGTTGTCCTAATATCAAGCCCGCTGGACCTGAGCCAATAATGGCGACCTTTGTTTTTATTGTCTTCATTGTCTTCTCCGCTTTTTTTGTATTTATTGCCATCCATAATGGCCGTGGAGACGGACAGAGGTAATTCAATAAAGAGCATTAAACTTGTACATTTTGAACATTCAGCCACCTATTGGCTCGCCTTACTGCCTGATAAGACAGGGTTGTGCGATGCACCGCTTACTCTAGGTCTACTATTTGCTCTAAGAAATCAATAAACGCCCGAACCTTATTGGATATTAGCCGACGACTTGGGAACACCGCCAAAATCGGCGACGAAGTTTCCAGCTCAACATCTTGATACACTTCGATCAAAGCGCCGCTTTTTAACTGTTTTTTGCAATATATTGATGGTATTAGCGAGACGCCGGAGCCATGAACCACGGCCTCACGAACCGCAATGGGGTCATTAATATGGATAACGTCACTCAGGTTAATGTGTTCACGTTTTTCCTGATATTTAATCGCCAGCTTGGTTTTTCCATAACGCTTCTCACAAATTTTAACGTGCTCACAAAGCGCTTCTGGGCCAACGCCTAATGCATGCTGATCTAGATACTCTGGACTGGTCACCCAGATCAATGGGCTGCTTAATAACTGCTTAGCCCTCAATTCGGAGTCGTCTAACGGCCCTATCATCACGGCAACGTCGATCTGATCTCGAATAATATCCACCGGATGGCTGGTGATAACGATGTCTAAGGTGACTTTAGGGTAACGTTGAATAAATTTATTAAGGTGCTGCACCACGATTTCACGGCTAAACGCCATTGGCAGTGTCACCACCAGCTTACCGCTTGGCACCGCGGTTAACCCTGCCATTAGCGCATTGGCTTCGTTGACTTGCTCCATAATCAATAAACATTGACGGTAAAACGCCGACCCTTCGCTCGTAATCCGTAAGCGTCTTGAGTTCCGCTCTATCAAGCGGACCGCTAACGCTTCCTCTAATCGGCTCAGGGCTCGACTCACACTGGATTTAGGAAGGTGTAAGTAGTCTGCCGCCGCGGAAATCCCCATCCTGTCAACAATAGCGACAAACACGGGAATATCATCAATGTTCCAATTCATCATCACTCGCATGGATTATATCCTTTCATCGTTCCACAATCGGAACAGTTTGTTCTATTTAGCTTAATTGTTCCTTGTTTTGCAAGCTCCTATACTGGCATCGCTCTCAGACGTTTGCTTACTCAAGGCTTAGCACGGCTGGTAACAATAAAAAATACAATCTTAAGCTGAGGAAAAGTGATGACGGACCAAGAAAGAGACTATCACGACATTCCAGGAACCTATGTGTTCGACGGGACCCATTACCGTAAGGGTTACTACCTAAACATGTTTTGCATGTCATTGAATAAGCAAGAGAATCGTGACGAATTCCGAAAAGACGAAGAAGCTTATTTAGCAAAATTCCCAGTCACAAATGAACAACGAAAAGCCCTTTTAGAACGCAACTGGCTCGAAATGCTTCGCCTAGGCGGCAACATCTATTACACCTTCAAACTGGCTATTTTTGATGGCATGACCATGCAAGCGGCAGGCGCGGCCATGTCTGACTCAGGCATGACAGAAGAAGAATTCAAACACATGATGATCACTGGTGGTCGCCCTATCGATGGCAACCGAAGTAAGAAGGAGACAAAATAATGGGCAAAATCATTGCTGGTGTTGGCACCTCTCATATCCCTGCCATTGGTGCGGCCGTTGATCACAATAAGACGCAAGAAGCCTATTGGAAACCTGTTTTTGACGGCATGGAACCTGCCAAAAAATGGATCGAAGAAGTCAAACCTGATGTCTGTATTGTGGTATTTAACGACCATGCCTCAGCGTTTTCTCTGGAATCTATTTCCACCTTTGCCATCGGTGTCGCGCCCGAATTTCAACCCGCAGATGAAGGTTATGGCCCACGCAAAGTGCCCGTAGTCAAAGGCAATCCTGAACTGGCATGGCACATTACAGAATCATTAATCATGGATGAGTTTGATATGACCATCGTTAATGAAATGCCCGTTGACCATGGTCTTACCGTGCCGCTTTCTATTATGTTTGGACAGCCAGAAGAATGGCCTTGCGAGGTCATCCCACTGTGCGTCAATGTTATTCAATACCCTCAACCGACAGGAAATCGCTGCTTTAATTTAGGCAAAGCCATTCGCAAAGCCGTGGAATCCTACCCCAAAGACACCAAGGTAGCCGTCTTCGGCACTGGCGGACTTTCTCATCAATTACAAGGCGAACGAGCCGGCTTGATTAATGCGGATTATGACGAGCAATGGTTAGATGACTTAGTCTCAGCGCCCGAAAAAATCAAACACACCAGTCACACCGAATATCTGCGTGAAACTGGATCCGAAGGGATCGAAGCCATTATGTGGTTCATCATGCGAGGGGCATTAGACGAGGATGTCGAACAAGTCTATCGATTTACACACTGCCCCGTCTCCAACACACATTACGGCTTACTTGTATTGGAAAATAAAGACAAGTAAACATCCACTGATAAATAAGGTAGAAAAATTATGTTAGCAGGAAAAACGATCGTCATTACAGGGGTTGCTAGTGGTATCGCTCATCGTTGTGCTGAATTAGCGTCTGAAATGGGTGCTAATGTCATCGGTATCGATGTGGTCAAGCCTGAAACAACAATTGGTACTTTTATACAAGGCGACCTATCGACCCAAGCGGGTGTCTCAGCTATTCTTGACGCCTTGCCAGAAAACATCGATGCGCTGTGCAATGTCGCAGGTGTTTCTGGTATCGCGGGTGCCAATATCACACTGGCAATTAACTTTTTTGGTTTGAAAAACCTATCAGAAGGTGCGGCACTGAAAATGCGTCCAGGCGGCAGTATTATCAACGTTGCCTCCATGGCAGGATTTGGCTGGCGAGATAACACAGAACGAGCGTCCGCCATTGCCCGTATCGATGGTTTTCCTGATATCGATAAGGTCATCAAAGATTTCGATATTCCAAACCAGCTTGGTTACCCTATTTCTAAGGAAATTTTGTTGGTTTGGAATAAAATTGCCTCTCAGCAAAAACAATTTAAAGACAAAGGCATTCGCATCAACGCCGTCTCTCCAGGCCCTGTAGAAACCCCTATTCTCGCTCAATTCCGTCAAGTGCTAGGTGAAGAAAAAGCCAGCAAAGACATCAACCGAGTGGGACGTGCAGGCACACCAGACGACATAGCACCGGTCATTTTGTTCCTTTGCTCCGACGCCGCAAAATGGGTCAATGGTAATAACATCTCAACCGACGGTGGTTTAGAGGCGGCCGAAACGGTTGAAAAACTCAACTTATAAACTCAAGTAACACCAGAATAATCAGTGAATAAGGACAATAATATGACTGTTTTATTAAGTATTGGCGGACAAGACTGCTCTGCCCAGAACAACAACCTATACACCCGATTTGATCCGGTCACCGGTGACGTGGCGTCTGTCTCTGCCGCCGCCACCCTAGAAGACGTCAAGAAAACAGTAAAAGCGGCACAACAAGCCTTTGAAAAATGGTCTCTTAGCAGCCCAGCTACACGACGCAGCTTATTAAACAAAGCGGCTGACATCATGGAGTCAAAACTCAGCTTATTCGTTGATGCCATGATGACAGAAACCGGTGCTACCGCGGTATGGGCTGGATTTAATGTTAAGTTGGCGGTGGATGTATTGCGCGAATCTGCGTCTTTAACCACTCAGATTGGCGGGGAAGTGATTCCGTCTAATAAACCCGGCATATTGTCTTTATCAGTACGCAAAGCCAGGGGGGTTTGCTTAGCGATAGCGCCGTGGAATGCGCCTATTATTCTAGGCACCCGCGCGGTTGCTATGCCGATCGCCTGTGGTAATGCCGTGATCCTTAAAAGCGCCGAACTTTGCCCACAAACCCAGCGTCTAATCGTGGATTGCTTCTTGGAAGCGGGCATCCCTGAAGGCGTTATTAATGTGTTATCCAACGACCCTAAAGACGCGCCATCAATCGTAAAAGCCTTGATTGAAGCCCCTGAAGTACGCCATGTAAACTTCACTGGTTCCAGCCCTATTGGCCGTATTATCGGTGGTTTAGCAGGCGCAAATTTAAAGCCTGCACTGCTGGAGTTAGGCGGCAAAGCACCACTTGTTGTGCTCTCTGATGCCAATATTGATGGTGCGGTAAACGCGGCGATTTTTGGTTCTTTTATGAATCAAGGGCAAATCTGTATGTCGACGGAACGCTTGATCGTAGACGAAAAAATTGCCGATGAATTTGTCGAGAAATTGGTTGCTCGTGCCGCCAAACTCACTTGGGGCAACCCTAGGGACAAGGTCGCGCTAGGCTCACTGGTGAACCCTGATGCAAGCGAAAAAATGCACACATTGATTAATGATGCGGTTGCCAAAGGCGCTACCCTTGTTTGTGGTGGCGACAGTGATGGGGCGATTTTCTCACCAACCTTGCTCGATGGCGTGAACGACACCATGCGCATTTTTAACGAAGAAAGCTTTGGCCCGGTGAAATCCATCATCCGCGTCAGTGGCGATGAAGAAGCCATTCGCATTGCGAATGACACAGAATATGGTTTATCCGCAGCGGTGTTTTCTCAAGATATCAACCGTGCGCTAGCCTGTGCTAATGCAATAGAAAGCGGTATTTGCCACATTAATGGCGCTACCGTTTCTGACGAGCCACAAATTCCATTTGGTGGTGTCGGTGAATCTGGTTACGGACGCTTTGGTGGCCAAGCAGGCATTTCAGAATTTACCGATGTGCGCTGGATTACTATTGAGAACCCAGAGCAACATTATCCACTATAAGTGAGTAATGACACGGCATTCGCCGTCACTTTCTCACCCTAAAATAGTTTCTCATCCTAAATAGACAAAAGGCCTATTCCCAATCAAGATTGAGAATAGGCCTTTTTTGTTGCTTAATAACGAGCTTTTTTGTTGCTTAATAACGAGCAAGTAGACGACTTTTTCATCCGTTGGGGGGAGTGTCTACCCCACTCTATCTGGCCTTCCCAAGCCCCATTCTATTCAGCAACAATGGTTCTATTACGACCTTGTTTCTTGGCCTCATAAAGCGCTTCATCCACACAGATAAGCACTTTTTTCAAGGGAACCGAATGGTTGCTCCAGCTTGCTACGCCAATAGAGACAGTAATGTGCCCTACTGTCTCAAACTCTTCTTTTTCCACCGCTTCCCTAAGTCGTTCCGCCACCAAGTAGGCGTCTTCTACAGAGGTTTCTTTAAGCAATAATACAAACTCTTCCCCCCCTGTCCTCGCGACCATATCTTCACTACGAGAGAAGCGATTCATGATTTGAATTTGCTGTTTAAGCACTTCATCGCCGACGTTATGGCCGAACGTATCATTCACTTTTTTGAAGTAATCCACATCCACAGACAAGAGAGAAAACGTTTTGTCTTGTGCGACCAGCTCTTCAAGCTTAAATTGCAGTGCCCGACGGTTCTTCGCCCCCGTCAAAGGGTCTGTGTCTGCGTCCAGCCGCAGTTGGCCGATTTGAACTTGCAGTAATTTTACACCACTCAGAATGGCTTTTTTAAGGCTTGAACTTTCCACATACCATGAGTTAATACGCTCAATTTCTTCACTCACCGCAGGGTTATCAAGGGTCTTGGCCTTGTCCGCTAATTGTCGTAATGGGTGAGAAATGGCGCGGGCAAATAGCCAGATAAACACAAACACCGCCAGCGTCATTGGTAAGGTCTTTAAAATCACCTGCTCCATAATGCCAGTCAAAGGCAACAAAGAAGATTCCAAAGGACTTTGCGTTATTATGGTCCAACCGGTACTCGGAATCGTTGCGTAGCCAGCCAGCATATCAATCCCTCTGCTGTTGCGCAGGGACACGCCCCCTTCTTTTTTAGCAATGATTTCATCTAGGCCTGTGTTGTTCTTTACAATCGTACCGATTCTGTCTTGATCCGGGTGGTATAAGATCTTCTTCGTATTGTCTACCACATAAATATAGGAACCATTTCTATAAAAATGTTCGCCTAGAATTTCACGGAGAATATTGGGTTTTTTAAGATAAATAGTGCCCCCTACAAAACCAAGGTAGTCATGCTCTGGGCTAAATATCGGCGTGGAAATAAAAACCAATAAATTATTAATCGTTGAGATATATGGCTTACTAATCAGCGATCTCTTTTCTTCTAACGCTTCTCGACTGCCTGCTGATTTAAGCTGCTTACCCACCAAACCTAGTGTTTCAGGCGACGCCGCTTGCGTCATGCCTGTGGCATTACTAATGACAACGGAATTAAAACTGTCTGTTTGATATTTAAGGCGGTTCGCCTCTCGAGCAAGAAAGGTCTTATCGTGCATCTTGGTTCCTAAACCGTTCGCAGAATAAGCCAGTTGCTGCCGCGATAAGTTCAAAAACACTTCGGTTGTGTCGGCTAATTTATGCGCATAAGCTTGATTCACGCTAATGCGCTGAGTAATAAGCTGTTCTTTTTGCACTTCATAGTTAGAGTAAAAACTGTTAACAAAAGTCAATATGGTGGCCGTTAGCGCCAACAGCAAAATCAGCCTATTTAATTTTAGAAAATTGTATTTCAAAGTACCCAAAGTCACTTTTCCTGTTATTTGATACACGTATTCATGGCGAAAAATGTCATTCATATTGGGCAATATAAGGCGTTAAAACGCCGAGTAAGCCGATATATTATGCAATTTCACATTCGTTTTTGACTTTTTCACGTAAATAATACGGGTGATAAAGACCGCAAAGGCAGACACAACCTCTGTCGTAATATTGTAATACTAACCGATTTTCAAGCCGAAAAAGCACGTTGATGACTATTTTTATGGCAAACGCTTTATATCGCGATGTCATGCATCATTCTTGCTCATCCCCTTGTGCTTCGACTTTATGATAAAGACGACAAGCCCCCTTGGGACAAATCAAATTTGGTACAGCGCAGACTAATTAATGTGGTGAATTTTTTCATGCCTTGTTGTGCGTATATAACGCGCTGACAAAAGGCTTCATACTCAAAAATATCGCTCACATTGACGATTAACACAAAATCAACGCTGCCTGTCACCTTGTAGCATTGTTTGACTTCTGGGGATTGATTGATCGCAGCGATAAACTGGTTGGCCAGCATCAAATCATCACTGGTCATTTCAACTTCTACCACCATATTTAACCGACGCCCTAGCGCTTGAGCGGACACCACGGCCACCACTCGCTCAATAATTCCTTCGGCTTTGAGTTTATGCACTCGTTTTAAACAGGCTGGCGCTGACAAGCCGACTTTTTCCGCCAAAGAGAGATTGGTTTGATCCGCATCTTGCTGCAGCTCAGTTAAAATACGAATGTCGATAGGATGCAGCTTCATTAATTATATTTCTCTTAGTATGAATATAAGAAATTATAGTTTCCAAAATACCCAATAAGAAGCATTAATTAATTCTCAATTTGATATTCTATTGCCTGACTTTTGCTCATCATTTTTCATAAGGCAATGCAATGATCCGCTCCTTTCAGCACCGTATTCAGAGTCGTCTACACACATTATCTCAACAGGCCGAACGCAATCAGATTGGCAGATGGCTAATGGATGTGTGTCGGATTTTTTGGGGGTTGGTGAAAATCATGATCCCTATCTTACTTGTGGTCAGAATGATTGAGTTACTAGGTTGGATTAACGCCTTAGGAAACGCCATTAGCCCCATTATGATTTGGGTAGGATTGCCCGGAGAAATGGGGTTGGTGTGGGTGACCGCCATCTTCAGTAATCTATACACGGCGATGGCCATTTTTTACCAATTAGGAGGAATGGACCAACTGAGCGTCGCACAGGTCAGTGTTTTGTGCTCTATGATGCTCATTTCCCACGGACTGCCTATTGAGGCCGCGATTGCCAAAGCCGTCGGCGCCAGACTCAGGTTTACTCTTGTATTGCGCATTGGCGGTGCCATGTTATTGGGCTTTCTCTTGCACCACTATTATGATGCATTTGCCCTGTTACAAACGCCTATTAACACCGCTTGGATACCCGAAAACAGCGACGCTAGCTGGAGCAGCTGGTTTTTATTACAAGGGCAAACATTCGTGGCGGCGTTTGTTATCATCGCCGCACTTACCTTAACCATCCGAGTGTTGAATTACCTTGGCATCGAAAAAGCCATTCACTTTTTATTGTCCCCTTTGCTCCGCTTATTAGGCATTGGGGCAAAAGCGTCTAATATTATTGTGGTTGGTTTAACCCTCGGCCTTTCTTTTGGCGGCAGTATTTTGATCCGAGAAGCCAAAACAGGACACATTGATAACCAGGACGTGTTTTTAACCATGGCTTTTCTAGGCTTATGCCATAGCCTTATCGAAGACACACTTTTAATGCTGTTATTAGGCGCGGATTTGTTTTCAATATTATGGGTAAGATTGGTTTTTGCCATCGTTATTATCGTGGCGCTCGCCCGTCTCCTTCCATTACTGTCTAGCAGAAAGTACGCTTGGCTTTACCAGCCCCCATCGACGCCACCACTCTCCAACAAAGAGCTGGTATAGCCAAAAGAAAAGCCAGATGAACCGAGTTCATCTGGCTTTATAAAGTGGGACTACACCGCCACCTAGCGCTTAATAACTAGAAACATTAAGCGTGGTCTGGCTGTTTATAGTAACCAATGCAAAGCAATGGCCGCTGTCCAAGAGAAGTCCTTACCGCCACAACCTTCACCCGTAATTGGATCAAAGTATTCAAAGTAGCCGGATTGATCAATGATCGCTCGTGACGCTTGGCGCAATTGTTCAGCCACATCATCATAACCGTAATGCTTCAAACCGTCGGCAATCATCCAGTTAATATGCAACCAAGATGGCCCTCTCCAGTAACGCTTCGCATCAAATGTGCTTTCTAGAGGCGAGGTAGACGCCAAACCACTTGGTCCTAACACCAACCATTTCTGGATTTCTTCTGCCATCAAAGCCGCTTGTTCAGCGCTGGCTGAGTAGCTGTATAGCGGCATAAAGCCACCCGATGTGCTTACCGGAATCGTTTTAGCAAGCGCGTGATCTCTGTTCAAGAACAAGTGACGCTCTGCGTCCCATAAGCTTGGGAAAATCGCTTCTGCTTTTTTCACGGACGCTTCCAGTGAAGACATGTCCACCTGGGTCGATGCCAGCGTATTTAGGTGAATCAAATCTATTGTCGCACGCTGTAACACGGCATTTAAGCTGATGTCTTGCGTGTGGAAAGGACAGTTTTGATAGATTTTTTGGTAATCGAAATCGTTTTCACGAAAGAAATCCACCAAATAAATATAACGATCATACTGCTCTTTCAATGGGCGCTGTTTGCTATCTACGTGGTTCAAATCACGACGCTGATAAGGACGCGTTACCTGTGGCACACGCTGCAACACATCATCCCATGCTGGGCTGTTGTCCATCCCAGATTCCCAAGGGTGATAGCTGGAAACCAAACCGGTTGTTTCTGGATCACGCTCTCGGTACCACCATTCGTGGTAACGAATCAGTTTTGGCATCAAGGCGTCTAATTTCGCCTGCGCAAGGTCTTTGTCCTTACTTTGCTCATAGATAATTCGCACCATGGTCGCCAATAATGGCGGCTGAGAAATAGAAGTAGTCGGTGGATTACCCTCTACTTTCCATTGATCAGGGCCTGGGAAATAATCGTCAGACTCTTGATGGAATACGATATGAGGCACCATGCCGTTGTCCCATTGGCCTTCAAACAGTTTATCAAACTCAGTCCATGCTCGAGCTTCATCAACATACAACCAGCCTAACGCAGTGACGCCTGCGTCCCAATTCCACTGAAATGGATACAATCCTTTGGTAGGAACAGTATAACCACCCAGATCATTGGTGCGTAAAATCCCTTTTGCTTGCGCGACTAAGTTCTCTAGCTTACTCATAAAATAATTTTCCCACCTTCAGTGTACCAACGTTTTTTGTCTTCTTTTGGCATTAAATACAATGTATTGCCGCTTTCTATTTCAATTTCATTTGGGATATTCACGCGGAATAATTGGCCGTTCAATTCAGCTGACAGTTGCTGATGAGAGCCTAATTTCTCACGGGTTAACACGGTAATAGGCCAGTAGTTATCTCTTTGCTCTTTTGAGATATGGAAGTCTTCTGGACGAATACCAAGCTGGAAAGCACCGTTAGGCACTGTGCCTACTTGGAAGTCAGGAGAAATAAAGTTCATAGGTGGATTACCAATGAAGCTACCCACGTATTCTGTGGCTGGATTGTTGTAAATTTCATCAGGGAAATCGTATTGATCAATACGCCCTGAGTTCATCACCGCAATACGGTCGGCCAAACTCATCGCTTCCACTTGGTCATGGGTCACATACACAGTGGTGGTTTTAGACGCTTCTAATACCGATTTTAGCTCAGCACGCATTTGCAAACGCAACAAGGCATCCAAGTTGGACAAGGGTTCATCCATCAAGAGAACATCTGGTTCAACAGCCAGCGCACGGGCTACAGCCACACGTTGGCGTTGACCACCAGAGAGCTGACCAGAGTAACGCTTTAACAAATGATCAATGTGCATCAAGGCTGCGGTACGCTCTACATTCTCTTTGATCTTTTTCTCTGGGGCTTTTTTCATGCGCAAGCCAAAAGCAATGTTTTCAAACACCGTCATATGTGGGAAAACAGCGTAGTTTTGAAACACCATGGCCACATTACGCTCTCTTGGCGGTAAATGTGACACAACACGATCACCAATTTTAATCGTACCGCTGTCTTGTGTTTCTAACCCAGCAATGATGCGCAACAAAGTGGACTTACCACACCCTGAAGGCCCCAATAGAACAGTAAATTCTTGGTCTTTAATATCGAGTGACACAGATTTAAGTATGTCTGCATCACCAAAGGATTTTTTAATGTTTTCTACGGTAATAGTGGTCATAACAAGTTCCTAAAAATAAATATCAATGTGAAGAAAAAACCTCGGACTTAACGGTTCGCAATCCCCCACATACTGAATAGATATTTTCTAACAACGAATAAAAATAGGATGGCTGGCAATATCAAAATCAAGCCACCAGCAAACTTCACTTCTACCGGAGAAGTAGAAAGGCTTTGCACCAAAAAGGCCGTCAATGTTTGGTTGTTTACGGTGAGCACCGCGGCAGCAAACACTTCGTTCCACGAAATAACAAAGGCAAACACAGCAGACGCAGTAAGACCTGGCAAGGCTAATGGCATCACAACTTTCATGAACGCCTGCCAGCGATTACAACCAAGTACCCAGGCTGCTTCTTCTAACTCAACAGGAATACCAAGGAACAAGCTGGAGGTAATCAACACAGAGAAAGGCAAAGCCAAGGCCGTGTGCACCAAAGACAAGCCAAACAAAGAATCGTCCAGACCAACATTGATGAAAATCACCGCCAATGGCAGCGCCAACAACGGCATTGGAAACGCTCGTGTTAACAAGATCAACATTCTGAAGGTTTCTTTGCCTCGAAAATCAAAGCGCGCTAACGCGTAGCCTGCTGGCGTCCCTAGACCAATCGCTATCACCATGGTGAACAAGGCCGCGATTAAAGAGTTTTTCAACGCCCCTAGCACACCGTAGTAATTCACGAAAAAGTGCAGGCTTTCCATGTCAAATGCAGGCCAGAAGTTCTTAGGAAAGCCATTAATGACGTCCGCTGAACTCAAGGAGTTGACCACTAATAAATAGATGGGGAACAGAATCCAAGACACAAGAAACGCCACACTGCTCAAAAATAACCAGCGCCACATTTTCTTCTTTCTGTTCACCTCTCGGACTTCTTTTTCCAAGATTTCATCGTAACTTAAATCGCTCATATTCTAGCCCCTTTAGGAACACGCAACACTCTTAGATAAAACAGCGTAAAGACAATAGAAAGGGCTAGGATAACCACGGCATAGGCAGACGCTGCGCCGGCATCTTGGTAATTAAAGGCCCAATTAAAGGTTTCTCCCATTAATACAGGCATATTGGAGCCCCCTAACAGCATGACAACAGCAAACACTTCGAACGCCAATAAGGTTCGTAGGATCAGTGCTGTTTGCAAACTTGGACGTAACAAAGGCAATGTCACCTTCCACAAACGAACCCACGAATTCGCGCCAAAAATTTCAGCGGCTTCGTAGTATTCTTTCGGAATAAGACCGATACCGGACACCAAAATAACCAAAAGAATCGCCGTCGCACGCCAGATTTCGGCCACCACAACAGCGGTGAAAATAATGATAGGGTTTTGATAGTTCAACCAACTTTCTGGCTGATCAATGACACCAATCGAGAACAAGAAACTGTTTAAGAAACCGTTTTGATCCAAAATCGCCAACCAGATAATACCGGCAGCAAGATCCGACACACCCAAAGGAATGGTCAAAATATACAAAACAGTGTCACGACCTTTCTTCATTTTCGAAATCATCAATGACATACCGACCGCCATGCACAACTGCACAGGGACAACCACCAAGGCAAGCAGCAAGGTGTTTTTCAAAGAGGGAAGAAAATTATAGTCAGTAAAGATATTTTCAAAGTTGCTTAAACCAACATGACCATCTGACGAAGTGAAGGCCTGAACGAACACTTCAATGAATGGATATACGAAAAAAATCAATAAAAACAATACGCTTGGCGCAATTAAAACATAAGGGTAATATTTTTTATTCATAACAAATCCTGATTTCTTTTAAATAATTTCATAGCTGGTCTGCAACAGCCTAGAGGCAGACCAGAAAGCGAGAAATCAGTTAATTGGACAAGGGCCATCACTCGCTTTATCGGGCGCCCAGCAAGGTGCTTTGGCTCGATTAATCAGCGTTCTCAGCCTTTTTGCCTGACGATTAAGTACTTTGTCGATGTCCGCATTACGCAGAATGATTTGCTGGAAGGTGTCTTGGTAAACTTTATTGAATTGCCCACTCAAGTTCCCAAGTCCTACCGGTAAAATCGACGGCAATGCATCTGGCGCATTAGCTTGAAGCGCAATGGCTTTGCCCGCGATACGAACATTGGCAGGAAGATCCTCTGGCAGAGCCACATCTACAACCGGATAAAAGCCTGTGGCTTTCAAGGTTTTTACTTGAATATCAGGACGAGACAAGTATTTGATTAAGCTGACAGACGCCGCTCGGTCTGGCGTGTTCTTAGGAATGGCTAGGCCTGCAATAACCGGCATAAAACCTCGACCGTATTTTCCTGCAGGTGCGGGAAACGCAACAAAGTCATTTGGTTTTTGATCAAATGCCCCTTTAAGACGAGCCGTATGATCAAAAGCAACCCATACTTCGCCAGTTAACAAAGGCTCTTGCATCAAGTTATACGCGGTGGAACGAGGGTTAACATTCTTCCAAAGGCTACGAAAATAAGCCCACATTTCTTGCGCGTCTTTACCACGAAAATCAGTCACCACGGAGTGGGTGAACGAAGGGTAAAGGTAACCTTGAATAAAGCGGTGCATTAGGCCTTTCTCACCAGCTGGGAAACCAAGCTTCGGACTGCCTGTCGCTTTGGTAAGGTTGATGGCCCATTGCGCCAGTTGGTCATAGGTTAAAGCATTGATGTTGGCGCCTTTAGGCAAATAAGGCAGTGCCTTTTTGTTCGCCGCCATAATGTAGGTAGCTTGCATCCAAGGGATGTATTTTTGATGGTCTGTACCCAGCTTACCCAGCTTGGTAATGGCCGTGTTGGCGCTGACCTTAGGCAGTTGAGCCAGTACATCATCAACAGGGTCTAACGCGTCCTGAATCTGAGGGAACTGACCATGCAATGCCCCTAATACACCCAGTGTCACTGAGTTGGTACGAGACTCTGCTTGTATCCGAGAAAAAAACGGGCCAGCTTCTTGTGGAAGAAATTTAACATTTCCATCATAGTCGATTAACACGTCATTTCGCATTGCGTCCGCTTCTTTGAGCGGGTTCGCTTGAGTTGAATAAAAGACAACCTCACTCGCCGAAGCGATAGAGGACCCTAATAATATTGGTAATATTATTTTTTTTAACATACATTTTTCCTCTTTTTTATTCTTATATTAAGTCTAGTTTCTTTATCAAAAACTTAGCTAATATTTTTATTTTCACTCGTTTGACGCTCTATCAGCTCATAGTTAATTAGCTTATTTCTGGGCACGGTGAGATGGCCATTCATCTCAGCTTGTAAGATAGAAATAATGGCATTGCTATGATCTTCAAAAGACGACTTTAGCGTTGAAATAGTTGGATCACCCAAAGTGGATACCGGCAGGTCATCGCAACCAATTACATTGATGTCTGCACATGGGTCGATGCCTAGCTCTTTGGCGGCTTTCACGACTTCATGGGCAATAACATCGGAAGCACAGATAAAGCCAGTTGGTGCGTTCTGGCTTTTCAGTAATTCCAAGGAGAGGCGGTGCGGAATGTTATCGGACACCTCCGTCACGAACACATCAGGCGTTAAACCTGCTTTGTTCATGGCGTTCATATAACCTTCCAGACGCAGATCAGAGGTGTACATCCGTTCTGGAAGGTTCATTAAAACAATCTTTTTATGGCCTTTATCAATCAAGCTCTGAGTCGCAAACTCAAACCCTGAAATGGCATCTGTATCTATCCAATTATGCTTTTCAGAGCTTAAGGTCCGTCCGTGAGTCACAAACGGCACCTTGTTCTCCAACAACAAGTTCACCCGTGCATCGTCTTTTCTGGTACGCATCACAACAAAAGCGTCCACCCGTTGGCTATCAATAAATCGCTGATAGGTTGACAGCTCTTCTTCACCTTCTGGGGCATAAGAAACGATTAAGTCTAAGTTGGGATTGTGGGTATGCAGGGAACGACCGAAATGCAGTAGGAAGTGACTTAAGAAGTGATCTCTCATGTCGCCGTAGGAAACGGGCAACAAGATGCCAATAGCATCACTTTTCCCCGTCACGAGCCGACGAGCCGCTAGGTTGGGAACATAGCCAAGGGTAGCCACCGCCTCTTCAACTTGACGGCGAGTATTCGGACTTACATCGTCATAGCCAGACAAAGCTCGGGATACTGTGGTCACCGATATATTCAAATATTCTGCTATGGATTTCAGTGTCGGTTTTTTTTTCATCAATTTATTCGTTTTTATTATGCGCATGTGAAGGCCTATCAATGATGACCCGAAACGATTTGGATAAATATAAACCAAAACGTTTCGGGTCTTCAATTGTTTTTTCTTTTTATTGACTATAGAAGGCCAAAAAGCGCGATGTCCTCTGGGTTTTAAGCAACAGAACAGGAAGAAAACAAGAGGATAAACAGGGGGGATCATTCAGAAGCGGCCTGCACAGCCAGCAGAAACAAGATCGCACTATGTGCCAGTTATGACCCATAGTGCGATGCAAAAACACAACTCAATAGAAGAACAATCGTGCGAAGGCGAAGCTACAACATTTTGCCCGCTGCTTTGATTTTAATGTGCACCATATTGCCTTTGAGATAACTCAACGGAATCTCACTTCTCTCTATGATAGAGACGCTTTGTGGGCATGAGCCGGCCTCTATCGCAATCGCCTTGGCTTCTTCTTCCAATCGTGCAATCTCAGTGGCGCGCTTCGTAGGCTCGATAGAAACAATTCGGTCGAGCTGCCCTGAAATTTCACCGAGCGCCACGCCAATCGCATTTGCGACTTCAAAATGCTCAGGCCGCACCACTCGGCTCGCCCCCTCAAAATGATCAGGGAGCAAAGCGCTGCCACCACCCACCAAGATAACCGGCACCTTTTCCGCTGAGGTTTTCATTTTATCAATGGCGTCTTCCACCGTTACCAGCATTTTTGCGTAAATTTTGCGTGCTTTTTGCGGGTCCAGATCAATCGATCCTTGCTGCTGCGCACCTGACCAAGTCATGACATCAAGCGCCAGCGCCACGTCTGTCAAAGTCAGTACTTCACCGCCAAAACTCAGAGCCTTTTCGGTAATTTGGTGGCCCACACTTTCTGGTCCAAGTACCGGTTCACCCTCTTCAAAATTCACTCGAGTACCCCCACCGATGGCAATAGCAAGAATGTCAGGCATGCGAAAATTCGTTCTCACCTCCCCCAACGACACAGAAAGGCTCGACTCTCTTGGATAGCCGTGCATTAACACACCGATATCAGACGTAGTACCGCCCACATCCACCACAATAGCGTCTGTCAGCTTGGTTAAATGGCTGGCACCACGAATCGAATTCGTCGGCCCACAGGCTACGGTTAATATTGGGTATTTAAGCGCAAATTCTTTGGACATCAAGGTGCCATCATTCTGACCAAAATACGGCGTAACCTGGATTCCATGCTTATCGAGCGCTTGGCAAAAACCATTTACAAAGCGTTTTGCCGTGCCTTGCAATGCCGCATTTAAGATGGTCGCGTTTTCGCGCTCTAAGATCCCCAAACTGCCTACTTTATGGGAAAGAGAAATGTCCATATCCGGCATTTCTTCTGACACCCAGTTGGCCACGGTCAACTCCTGCTCACCATTGACTGGCGAGAAAACGCCGCACACCGCGATAGCGTCGACATGTCCTCTCATTTTGGCGCAAATATCTCGAATTTCGGCTTCGTTTATTTCAGCAATCTTCTGGCCATCGTACTCATAACCGCCATGGGCTTCGTAAAAATGTTCACCCAATAAATCCTTCCAAGATTGGCTCCAGCCGCTAAGGGGTGGAATCGCGCTACCGCTGGGCAAGGCCAAGCGAATCATGCCCACCCTGTCCAGACCGCGTTTTTCAACAATGGCATTCGTACACTGTGTGGTTCCCAGCATCGCGTGCTTAATTTGCGCGCCCGTTATGCCAGCACCTGTTAGCAAGGCCGCTACGGCATTATCAATGCCAGTGGAGATATCAAGCGTGGTAGAGACTTTTACTTTCGCCACACAATTAAGCGAATTATCCAGCAGAACGCCATCCGTATTGGTGCCGCCAACGTCTATGCCTAGTCGGTAATTAATGGTCATTTTTGTGCTCCTTCAAGGCGAATTTTTTGTGCAAGAACATCAATAGGTGTATAGCTGACGTGGTAACCAAAGTAACCAGGACCGACCACTTCAATGCCTTTTGGCGTGCGCCACTTTTCATCACAAGGGTAAGCAATCAAATCGACTCGTTGACCATAACGAAGTTGATCTGTGGTAATCGGATGGCCTGTTTCATAATCCAATATGGAGATCAAATCTGGCGTGCTGGCCAATAAATTTTCATCGTTAATATCCGCAGCAGATCTGCCTTTGTGCGCCAATAGCAATTCGTTTTGAAAGTGCACACAAACACTGCCGGCTTCCTGAGTTGATGGACTTTTTAGCGGTTCAATGACCACATTCCCAGTCACAAAACCACCGCCAGTATTACGCTCAATATCGGTGATTTTTCCACTAATAACCCGATGACCGCCCACAATATCAAGCACAGCTTGCGTTGCATTTTGGCCGGTTTCATTGGCTTCTCGAATTGCTTTACCAATCTTGATCGATTTGGTTAAAGTGCCACCCAACGCACTTTGCTTTAAATTAACGCCCAACATGGGGTAATCGCATATGGCCGCAGAGCCGCCCATTTTTTCAGTAATGGCACGAGCAAAATGCTCAGCCCAAAGTCCATCGATAGGCTGTAATGTCACCACATTGCCTTTCTCATCGGCCAATGTGTTTGGCGCAGAAGGCAAATCATCCAAGTAAAAAGTGACCATTTGTGACTCAGGGAAAGCCCGCCCCATGGCATCACAGTCAATCACAGGAATGCCTTTGCTGGCCGCCACTAAAATAGGGATCAATGAATTGCCACCCCCAATTTCAATAGGAAAAGTCGCCGCTATGCTGCCTCCCATTTCTTTTTCCATCGCCTCGAAGGCCACTAACATTTGATTTTGTGAGTTTAATTTCTCAATCGCTACCGTTGGCGCGCCAATCATAGACGAAGGCACTACAACCCAATCGTCTTCAACACTGTCTAACGAAATCAATTCAACCGGCTGGGCCGCATTAGCAATCGCCACTTTGGCCATTAATGAACCACTGTAAGGGTCCCCGCCACCACCGGTACCCAATACGGTAGCGCCAATCGCGATGTCATCAATCATTTGATCATTAATAATCATGGACGGTTTTCCTTTCTTAATTCAGTTGGTTGTCTTAGTTCTGCGGGTTTTCTTAAATTAGAAAATGTCATTAACACTATGTAAGCGACAAGAGAGGCCAAGATGCCATCAACAGCAGAAATGCTAGTAATAGAGAAAAGACCTAAAAACTCAGTGGCGGTGCAGGCGCTAACCACACACCCAAAAAACCATGAGATAAGCCCTTTTAGTAACCAATTAGGCGCAGTTTGCGTGCGTTCAAAGCTCATCACGCTACGGTCTAAAAAGTAATATTGCGCGAGATACACACCCGCCGAAGGTGCAATCACGACGCCTAACAAGGTTAAAAATGAAGTGAAATACTCAATCATGCCCAATTGCGCTATCACCACGCCAATGGCCGTCATTACCACCACAAGAATCGGACGTGGAACATTCGGAAAGACCACGGATAACCCGAGGGAGCCAGACACCAGATTGCTGCTGTTGGTGGTCCATTGCGCAAACACAATAATAAAAATAGCGGCAACACCCAGACCCAAGCCAAAGAACACATCCACCAAGCTGGTTGAGCCTGTCATGCGCAAAAGCAAGATTGCCACCACCAAGGTGGCACTGTTACCAAACAAGAAGCCAAAGCCTGCGCCTAAGATGGCGTCTTTACGGGTTTTGGCATAACGAGAAATATCAGGGGCGGCAACCGCGGCAAGAATCCAAATGGACATAACATAAGAAATCGCCTGCCCCATAGAAAGCGGAGAACGGATAGGTTCTTCAACAACGCTGCTGTGACTCGACGCCATATAAAGGCCGACGGTAATCAGGGTCACCATTAAAGGCACTGAATATGCACTCAGTTTACCCAATGCACGAACGCCATAAATCGCGGTGATCATCATGAGCAAGGCGCCAAAGATCAACGCACTTAAGTTCGAAATAACAATGCCGTATTTATCCAGAGAAGCGACTAATATGTGTGCAAAAAAATCCGTCTGAAACGCAAACCAGCCAACCAAAGAAATACCATTAATGGCCCCCAGCGCCTTACCACCATAACGCCCAAACACAGTACTGCTCATTAACGAGGTCGACACCGACGATTGAAAACCAATGTTGGCACACAGCATGGCAAGGAGCGCCAGAATCGAAGAGCCAATAAAGGTCGCCAGAAGTGCGTTGTAGACACTCAGCCCCTGACTCAATAGCGCACCAAGAAACAGCCCTGACACATCAATGCCGATGGCCAGCCAGATCAAACTAATGACATACCATGACCTCTTGGCATTCAGAGGAACGGGCTCTAATTCAAAATCGTCAATTTTCTGTTTATTGTGTGTATTTTTCATCTTACGCCCCTGAATTGTTCATAAATAAAGCAAATAAAAACTAACAGCTTGTCACATTTGAATAAATGAATATTATTGAATGCAAACATTTGAAAAAAGAGATGTAAATTCGAGATGATCAATAATGCTGGCAAACTGGACAAACGAGATTTACGTCGACTCGAGCTATTCTGCGAAATTGTCGAACAAAATGGCATCAGTAATGCCACCCATAGCACAGGGCTTAGCCAACCGGTTTTAAGCAATCAATTAATAGAACTAGAAAAGAGCCTAGGAATAAAACTGTGTCAGCGTGGACGAAGTGGTTTTGAGTTAACCAGTGAAGGACACACGGTGTACCGTTATGCGAATGAGCTTAGTTCAGTATTGAGCGACTTCTCTTTCAAACTGAAAGGTGTTCGATCCACCCTAACCGGCCATGTTCGAGTGGGTGTATTGGACAATACCATCACCCTTGAAGACAACATCATTCCGCAAGCAATCGAGAATTTTTACCAACTAAGCGACAGCGTCGACATCTCATTAGAAGTCGGTGATTATACTTTTTTAAACGAAAAACTCTCTAAAAACCAATTAGATATGATGATAGTTGTACTAAGCGATTACAACACTAGCCATTTTGCCCATGTCGAACCTTTGTTTTATGAGCAAAGCCAGCTATTCGCCAGAAAGGACGTGGCGGCCAAAATCATCCGTAATCACTATTCACTGGCAGGGCAACGTATAAACATCGGCGGCTATTCGGCCAAAATAATGAAAGAAATATTGCAGGTGGATCAATATGACGACATGAAATTAATCGACGGTTGGAATGTGGAATCGGGCGTAATATTAACCATGGCGGGGACGCATCTTAGCTTTTTACCTACTCACTTGATCGACAATAACCGCCATCAAAAAGACTTAGTTGCTCTGAACCCAAGCCAATGGCAATTTAGCAGTGAATTTTCATTGGTGCTCAAAAGTCATCAGGACACACTCACACCAGCGGCGCAGGCTTTTTACCAGTGCTTACTGGCACTTTCGCCGTTACGGTGATAAATACGGCGCCTGTGCCGTCCAAAAATAACCAAGCCAAATACGTCATTCAACTTGGTTATCCTAGGATCACGGCTATTCCGTAAGCGCCCTTTATTTCATCAGCATCTTACCCATTTGCCAATGTCTTAAAGGCTTGATATTGCGATAGAAACACCTTGCCACTTAGATGCTGTAAAAAACCACTAAATTCTAGACTGTCCATTACCGGTCCTTTCACTTCAGACAAAGACAATGAAATATTAGCCGCCTGCAGCTCTGTGTTTAGCGATTCCAGCATTTCTAATGCACTAAAATCAATATCATTGACCGCACTGCACTGGATCACCACATGAGTGATGGCAGGACGCTGGTTAATCGACTCTAAAATCGAGTCTTCAAGAAACGCGGCATTGACAAAAAATAAGCTCTCATCAGGCCGTAAACAAAGTAAATTAGCGGCGGTTTTGACGTCATAGCGTTTTACGTTGCGAAAATGTTCAGAGCCTTCAATCAAGCCCACTTCCGCCACATGCGGCCGAGAAGTCCGCGATAAATGCAACAAGACAGATAAACCAACGCCAGAAGCCACGCCCACTTCCACACCAAATAAAAGGGTAATCACGACAGTGGCCAACACCGCATAAAAATCACTGCGTGAAAAAAACCACGTCTTTTTCAATATAGAAAAATCGATTAAAGTCATCACCGCCACAATAATAGTGGCGGCAAGCGTCGCCTTAGGCAAAAAGAACAACACAGGAGTCAGCACCAAAGAGGCGATCATGATGCCAATGGCCGTCATCACTCCTGCCAACTGAGTCACGGCGCCCGCATCAAAATTCACCACTGAACGAGAGAAGCCCCCTGTCACAGGAAAACCGCCCGACAAACCGGAGGCAATATTGGCCGCGCCTAAACCAATCAGCTCTTGGTTCGGTTGTACCTTTTCTCGTCGCTTTGCGCCTAAGGTTTTGCCCACAGAAATGGATTCCACATAGCCAATAACAGAAATCATCAACGCTGGTAACGCCAAACTTTTCACCAACTCTATAGACGGCAGCGACAACCCGAAGTGCGGTAAGCCCGCTGGAATGTCTCCTGTAATGGCCACGCCATAAGCCTGTAAGTCGAACACATAAACCAATGCCAAACTGGCCAACACGCCTAGGATGGGCGCGGTTTTTGCTAAAGATGCCGCGTTGCTTTCTGGCACTTTAATCAGCATCAAACTGCGCTTTGCATAACGCCTCGCCAGCAACAAAAATGCCACAACCGAGACGCCCACCGCACACGTCATGGCATTAAACTGGCCAATATTGCCTGCCATGCTCAGCAATTGTGTCACCACATTGTCGCCATGAGCCTGAACACCAAAGATATGCTTGAGCTGGCTCAAGGCAATGATGATCCCTGAGGCTGAAATAAAGCCAGAGATCACCGAATGGGAAAGCAAATTGGTGATCATGCCTAGTTTCATCACCCCCATCGCCAGCAAGATGACGCCTGATAACAAAGCCAAGGTAATGGCGCCAGTCAAATAACTTGCCGTCCCCTGCTCTGCTATCGCAGCCAATGAGGTGGCTGTCATCAAAGACGCCACCGCCACCGGCCCTACGGATAACGACGTACTGGTGCCAAAGAGCGCGTAAAGCACCAAGGGCAAAATACTCGAATACAAACCAACTTCCGGCGGCACGCCAGCCAACATGGCATAAGCCAAAGACTGAGGAATCAACAACATGGTCACAATAAAGGCCGCCGTAGCATCTTGGCCAAATTGCACTCGATTGTAGCTTTTCAACCAAGAAACGGCGGGGAAAACGCGTTCAACTATCATGCTGAGCTCTCATTATTTGCGCATTGTTGGCTTAACGAACCATTCATACCCTTTCAACATGCCGTGCCAATAAAACGGCGGCAATAGGTCTTCTTTTAATATCCAGGCTAACCGTGTCGGCTTGGTGCCCTTGTTAAGCCAGCTTGGAAAGGTTGGCATGACCACACCACCATAACCAAATTCTGCCAATACAATTTTGCCGCGCTCAACGGTTAATGGACACGAACCATAACCGTCGTAAATTGCCTTAATCGGGCGACCTTCGAGCACATCAAAAATATTTTGGGCGACAACCGGCGCTTGTTTGCGAGCAGCCGCCATGGTTTTCGCATTTGGTGTATTGGCCACATCGCCCAATGACCACACATTGTCAAAGGTCGTATGCTGCAATGTTTCTTTGTCCACATCGACCCAACCGGCATCATCAACCAATGCACTGCTGCGAATGAAATCTGGCGCGCATTGCGGTGGGCAAACATGCAGCATATCAAACTCTTTTTCGATCATAACAGGTTGATCGTTTTCATCTTTTGCGGAAAAATACGCCACTTGATTCGGTCCATCCACCTTCACCAAGTTATGAGTGAAATGCGTATTTACCTGATATTTTTCCAGATACGCATTCAACGCTGGTACGTAATCTGGAACACCAAATATGACGCCTCCTGCGTTATAAAAGGACACTTCTATCTCATCCAGTGCCCCTTGTTTTAACCAATGATCGCAAGACAAATACATGGCTTTTTGTGGCGCACCGGCACACTTAATTGGCATTGGTGGTTGAGTAAAAATCGCCTTGCCTCCTTTTAGCGTCTTAGCCAGCTCCCAAGTGTAAGGCGCCAGATCATATCGGTAGTTAGACGTCACGCCATTGCGCCCTAGCGCTTCTGGCAAGCCTTCGATCGCCGCCCAATCTAATTTTAGACCCGAGGCCACCACCAATTGCTGATAAGCAATCACTTGACCGTCTTCAAGCGTGACTTGGTTATCACTAGGTTGAAAAGTTTTGACTGACGTTTTCATCCATGCAACACCTTTGGGCATCACATCCGCCATGTTTCTACGGGTCTTTTCCGCTTTAAACACGCCGCCGCCCACTAATGTCCAACCCGGTTGATAAAAGTGGTCTGTCGCAGGATCAATCAAACAAATACGCACGCTGGGTTTACGCTTTAATAAGCTTGCCGCGGTTGAGATTCCGGCCGTCCCCGCACCAACAATCACCACATCGAATTCTTTGACTTTGTCATGGGCTTTTGAAATCACTTCGCTTTGATTGGCCGCTTCCCAAATTAGGGTAGAACGGTTCCCTGTGCGGCAAAAAGCATGAACGTTATCCGCTTCTTTAAGCGCGGCCTTGAACGCCGCCACATCGGTGGCCTGCATTTGGCCACCAGCAAATGGAATATGCAGCGCTTTGATGTGGTTTTTTTCTGCTCGTGCGGCTATCTCAGCAAAGGCTAACTGCCCTTCTTCTTCATTATCTGGTCGGTTGCCAATGATCAGGGTGACGCCGGATTCGGCCAAGCGATCCACATCCTCTAAGCTGATTTGCTCAGACATTGAGTAATGGCGAGTTATTTGTTTGCGTATCATAGTGATCTCTCGATATTTCTATTAAGTCATTGTTATTAAAATATTTTTTATAATCATGTTGTGAATAAGTGAGCTACTTAAAGGCATTCAATGGGATTTTTAGATAGGCCAAACCATTATCCTCAGGCTCTGGCATGTGCCCAGCGCGCATATTAATTTGCAATGAAGGTAGAATAAGTCGCGGCATATCGAGGGTTTTATCTCGTGTTTCACGCAAATCAACAAAAACCGATTTGCTGATGTCTTTGCGCACATGAATATTGCTTTCACGCTGAGCTTTAACCGTCGTTTGGTACTCTAACTCTCGACCGTTTGGGCAATAGTCATGGCACATAAAAATGCGATAATCGTCAGGCAAGGCCAATATTTTTTGGATGGAGTCGAACAAGGTCGCCGCATCGCCGCCAGGAAAATCGGCACGCGCCGTACCAGCATCAGGCATAAACAAGGTGTCACCAACGAAAACAGCGTCTCCTAAGGCATGAGTAAAGCATGCTGGGGTATGACCCGGTGTGTGCATTGCCACACAAGGCATGGCGCCTACTTGATAGTGCTCACCATCTTGAAATAAATAATCAAATTGTGAGCCATCATGCTTAAAACCAGCGCCTTCATTAAAGACAGTGGCAAAGGTGTCTTGCACTGTGGTGATCTGTTGGCCAATACCAATTTTCCCACCCAGTTTGTCTTGTAAATACGGTGCGGCTGAAAGGTGATCGGCATGAACATGGGTTTCAATAAGCCATTCAACGCTCAGCTTATGCCCTTTGACATACTCTATAATTTCATCCGCACCGCTATAAGAGGTACTACCGGAGGCGTAATCAAAATCTAAAACACTATCAATAATGGCGCAGCTTACTGAGCTAGGGTCCTTAACGACATACGAAAATGTATTGGAGTTTTTGTCAAAAAAAGCAGCGACCTTGGGCGTTATCACGGAATGAGTCATGATCTGTTTCCCCTATTTAATCAATTGGTAACCGAAAGTCGGTTGATTATTTATATAGAGCAGAAACCGTGCCAACATCAAAAACAAACCTAACCAACTGATTTATATCAATAAAATACAATTCTGATTCGGCTTTCTTTGACTAATCTCACCCGCTTTGCCATATTTGACGCTAACCTTGCCAAATATGACACTGCCTTTATGACTATCATTGCTTCTGACCGTTTGCCTTATGGCGCTCTTTCAAACATGTTGGAGGGCTACGACTGCCCCGCCATTCTTGTCTCTGTGGATTATCAGATCCTTGCGACTAACGAGTACTATCGACAAGAATTTGGAGAAGTCTCATTTGCGAAAAAACCTCGTTGCTTTGAAGTGTCCCACGGCTACTCAGTTCCCTGCGATGAAGCGGGAGAAGATTGCCCTCTATCCGCCGTACAACAAACGGGGCACAAAGAGCGAGTGCTTCACATCCACCAAACGCCTCGAGGAAAAGAACATGTGGATGTCGAGATGCTGCCAATACATGACCACCAAGGTGAGCTGCTTTTCTTTGTTGAATTATTACGCGCTGTCGCCGTTGCTAGCGCAGAAAACATCACAAGCGCCCTGGTTGGCTCCAGTAAAAAATTCAATCAAATGCTTGAGAAGATTACCCGTGTAAGTCACAGCGAAGCCTCTGTTTTGCTGCTGGGTGAATCAGGCAGCGGTAAAGAACTGGTTGCCCACGCCATTCATCAAGGCAGTCAACGCTCCAACAATCCTTTGGTTACACTGGAGTGCGCAGGACTGACCGACTCCTTATTTGAAAGCGAGCTATTTGGTCATGTAAAAGGCGCCTTTACCGGTGCCAACAACCATCGTACTGGCTTAGTAGAACAGGCAAATGGTGGCACCTTGTTCCTTGATGAAATAGGGGATGTTCCGCTCTCTATGCAAGTGAAATTATTGCGGCTAATTGAAACGGGCTCCTTTCGGCCAGTTGGCTCATCAACCGTTAAGCACAGCCATTTTAGGCTCGTCTGCGCAACACATAAAAACCTGATAAACATGGTCAAAACAGGTGAATTCCGCCAAGACCTCTATTACCGAATTAATGTGTTCCCCGTTTATGTGCCGTCATTGCGTGAACGACAAGACGATTTGCCCTTGCTCATATCGACGTTATTGGCCCGTATTAGCGAAGGAAAGGAATATCACCTAACGGACTCGGCACTGCAAACTCTGAAACGATATAATTTTCCTGGCAATATTCGAGAGCTAAGAAACATACTTAACCGCGCCATCATTTTGACCGACACCAACCTCATCGAACGGCGCACAATTGAAGAGTGCTTAAACATAGACCACGAGCTTCACCAGCACAGCGAGCATTTGCTGTTGCCTCACCCATCCCCCCAAGCCAGCATAATGTCTGCAACGAAAGCAGAATGGCCAGACTTAAAAACAGCGGAAAAACATTACTTGGCAGAGTTAATGGTTCGCCATCATCATGACAAAGAAAAGGTGGCGGCGGTGGCAGGCATTAGTCTACGCTCACTCTATCGAAAACTTGAGTCGTGATAGTTTTCTTAAATAAAGCCAATAGTTCGATAGTGGTTGCAAGCAATATTAGAAAGATCTAATGTTATTTCATCAAGTCACGCACTTGACGGCAAAGAATTAAATTGCATAACGCAATAGGCCAAACCTCAGTCACCTGAATAGGCTGCTGAATAAACGAGACTCAAAGGAGAATAGTGATGTCCTTACGCATTAACGATACCGTTCCAAATTTAGAACTCGAAACAGATCAAGGCACCTTTAAGCTTCACGATTGGATTGGTGACAGCTGGGCCATTTTATTCAGCCACCCAAAAGATTTTACGCCTGTGTGTACGACAGAGTTTGGCGCCGTGTCTCAATTGTCTGCTGAATGGGAAAAACGCGGTACTAAAGTAATTGGCTTGTCTGTTGATGGCGTGGCAGAACACAAAGAATGGAAAAAAGACATTGAGTCTTTTTCTGGTGCCAAAGCCAGCTTTCCGATCATCGCAGATGAATCCTTAACGGTGTCAAAAGCGCTTGATATGCTACCAGCCGATGCTTACTTGCCCGATGGTCGCACCGCGGCAAACTCAGCCAGCGTACGCGTGGTGTTTATCATTAGTCCAGATAAAAAGTTGCAATTATCCATGACTTACCCAATGTCTGTGGGTCGTAATTTTGCCGAAGTGTTGCGTGCACTGGATGCTCTACAAGCGAGCTATGGCGTACCGATTGCCATGCCAGCCAACTGGACCGTTGGAGAAGATGTTATCGTGGCTCTGTCCTTAAATGACGAACAGGCCAAAGAAAAATTCGGCGAAGTAAACGCGGTACTGCCTTACCTTCGTATGGCGAAAATGCCCTCTTAGTCTCAAAAACTAAGACGCAATTCACCAAACGCTACGAAAACCAGATCAGTTGCCTGCTCTGGTTTTTTTATTCTCAACACCCCTCTTTGAAATTTAATGTCTCTCACTAAAGCGCACAATAACAAAACAAAACCCAACACCAAAATGGGGCAAGCCCCCCTCTCACAGCAAACGCACCCTGCCTCTGGCCTAGCGCGGCTACCTAAAAACTCTATTTTAGTGCAGCGACGTAAAATACAAATGGTATTAATCAAATTTATGCGCATCATTAAATATAAAAAATTGTAGATTCACAAAATTTAAGCAATTGTGTAGTTGACATAACAAATATTACACAAAGGGTAAATTATGAGAAACTCCATCAAAAGTTCACTACTCACTTTCAGTGCAATTTCTATCGCACTGGCCGCAAACCAAACCTTAGCATTGGAAATCAAACTGGCGGACGTATTGCCAGAGTCCCATAGCTGGAATGTGGCAGCAAAAGGATTTGCCGAAGACGTTAAAAATCAAACCAACAGCCGCGTTACTATCAAGCTCTACCCGAGTGGCCAATTAGGCAATGAAAACACCCTAGTTGAAGGCCTGCAAATTGGCAGCATTCAAGCCGGTATCATTGGCTGTGGTTCATTCCAGCCGGTTGAACCAAAATTTGGTATTTCAGAACTCCCTTATGCTTGGCCGGATCGTCAAGCCGCTTATGCTGCCTATGACGGCAAGCTTGGTGATCGCTTAGAAAACCTTGCTCTCAAGCACAATATTAAAATCGTGTCTTGGTGGGAAAATGGCTTTCGTCATATCACCAATAATCGAGCACCGATTAACACGCCTAACGACCTAGATGGCTTAAAAATCCGCGTTACCCCAGACAAGATGCGACTCGATGCCTTTATTGGCTTAGGCGCCAGCCCTGCACCTCTTGCATTTGGTGAGCTGTATTCCGCTCTTCAACAGGGCGTATTCGATGCTCAAGAAAATCCACTGGCTATTATTTACTCCTCCTCTTTCTATGAAGTCCAAAAGTACGTTTCATTAACTGGCCACGTTTGGTCTCCTGCTTGTTTGGCTTTTTCCCAATACACTTGGAAGCGTATGTCTGATGAAGATCAGGTAACGGTGCAGAAACTAGCCGATAAATGGCGTGATAAACAGCGAGTTATGACCCAGAACGACGACTCCAAATTGATTAAGAAACTAGAAGATCAAGGCATGGTTATTAATACGGTAAATACTGCGCCTTTTGCCGCCGCGGTTGCCCCTGTTTGGAAGAAATACGAACCCATTCTAGGCAAGGACATGATCGACTTAGTCAAACAATACGCCGCAGCAGAACAAACATCTGGAGAGTAAAAAATGCTGCGCCTTTTAATCAAACTTAACCTTTATCTTTCCGCTGTCGGGGTGGCCATTATGGCCTCCCTGATCGCCTGGATCGTTTTTATGCGCTTCTTTGCTGGCGTCACACCGCACTGGGCAGAGGAGCTTCCTCAGTTCCTATTAATTTGGGTCGCTATGACGGGGGCTGTTTGGTGCAGTAAAAACAACTCTCACCTGTCGGCTGGCATTTTGGCTCTGTGGCTAAAAAACCAAAAAATAACCCGACTACTTCACCGTCTGGTAGATGTGCTGATTATTGCGGCGATGGTCTTATTAACCAAATCGGGCTGGGATCTTACCTTGCTGACGATAAATCAACACACCCCTGCAATGCAGTGGCCAGTCGGACTGCTGTATCTCAGTGTGCCTGTGAGCTGTACTTTTATTGGCCTTGTTCACATTGCAACCTTATGTGCAAGTTGGAGATCTTCCCATGAGTAGTGGCGCTTTATCACTATTAGCAATTTTTGCTGTCTGTTTAATTATTGACGTACCTATCCTATTTAGCCTGCTCATTGCGGCTTTAGGGTACTTATTATTTTTTGATGCGGCGCCCATGATGGTCGCAGCACAACAATATGTGGCTGGCATGCATAGCTTCACATTGCTGGCGATTCCTCTGTTTGTTTTTGCTGCCCAGCTGATGAACCGAGCAGGGCTCACGGTCCGCATTATTAATTTATGCATGGCGATCGTTGGGAACAAACCAGGTGGCTTAGCCGTGGTTGCCGTGCTGGCTTGTATGCTCTTTGGCGCCTTATCAGGCTCTGGAGTGGCGGACGTTGTCGCCATCGGCAGTATGCTATTACCTGCGATGAAAAAAGAAGGCTACGCCCCTGGTTTCAGCGCGGCCTTGGTCGGCACGTCAAGTTCGTTAGGGACGGTTATTCCCCCTAGTATCGTGATGATCATTTATGGCACCACGGCCAATGCGTCCATCGGCAAACTTTTTATGGGCGGTATTATTCCTGGAATACTATTGGCAACAGGGCTCATTATTGTTGCTGTGTATTTATCCAAGAAAAACGGCTGGTCTGGCGGTAAACGCTTTTCCAGAATGGAGCAACTGATCGCATTACGTGATGCTATTCCAGCGCTTATCGTGCCGGTATTGATAATCGGTGGTATTAGACTGGGGATTTTCACACCAACCGAAGCCGCCATTTCTGCCATTGTTTATGCATTGATTTTGGGCTTTTTCATTTACCGTTGCTTGGATCTAAACGCGCTATGGGATTCACTAAAGGAAACCGCAGAAACCAGCGCGGCCATTTTGTTGATTATCGCTGCGGCGGGGTTATTCGCTTGGTGTTTAAGTTATGAAGCGGTTCCTCAAGCGGTTGCTGCATTAATAGCGGATCTAACAAGCAGTAAATACAGTGTTTTACTTTTATTGATGGCTGTCATATTAGTTCTTGGTACTTTCATGGAAAGTATTGCCATCATTATTATTATCACACCGATTGTTTTACCTTTATTACAAACCTACAACATCGATCTAATACATTTTGGTGTTTTATTAACCATAAACCTCGCCATTGGGGCAAACACACCACCGCTTGGTATTGATCTAATGGCCTCTTGTCGCATTGCAGGAATAAAAACATCTGAGGCATTCCGTCCATTATTATTAATGCTAGCGTCTATGGTCATGGTACTTATATTATTAATCTTTGTGCCTGAAATTGTTCTCTACCTACCGAATTTAATGGAGTAACGCATGACTATTTCAAGCTCAAACACCATTGATTCTTGGCTGTTTATTGCAGGGGATGACCTTGATGCGATTGAAAAGGCGGCCAAAGCGTCGCCAACCGTCATCGTCATCGATTTGGAAGAGTTCACCGCAAAAGAAAACAAAATTCTTGCTTGTGAGCAATTCCAACAAGCGGTGACTCTCTGCCAACAAAACGAGGTCGCTTGTGCCATTCGCATCGACGCGTTATCAAATGGAGGGGCCGAACAACTCTTGTTGCTCGGCCACACCAAGCCTTATGCTCTCTTTCTTCCACAAGTAGAAACATCCGAACAATTGTTGCTACTCACTGACGCAATGACGCAGTGCGGCTTGGCAAATACTCCTATTGTGCCCACCATCGAAAGCCATGCTGGGATAACAAATCTCGAGGCGATCATGTCTTGCCCTGCGAACATCTTGGCAGCTTTGCTAGGCACTGGGGATTTATCGACATCCTTGGGGTTATCAAAAGAGCCAATGAGAATGGAAATGATGAGACCTCAGCGCGAAACCTTTCTAGCGACTTGTTTACAACATTCTATTATCGCCATTGATGGGCCTTGGCCTGATTTAACCGAAAGTCAAAAAAACAAATCTGACTATGAAAAAGATTTGGCTTTCTCTTATCAATCAGGTTTTCGCTCAAAGTGCATAATAGACAGAAAGCAAATACCTAAATTAGAAACTTAGAAAGACTTCTAAAAAGACACAAAACAAAACACCAATACATTTTCACTCTTTAAATTCAATTAATGAGAGAAGGGACTCGTGCGTTTTAAATTCACATAAAATCGAATTATACGCCCTATTAAATTTGCAAAATTGACGAACAGGCAAGTAAAGATAAATATGATGCAGATGATTTTTATCACGCCTTATTCATTATTTAAATGCTGATTTTACAACGATGACCTTTATCTCTGTGTTTGGACTCAAGCACGAATTAAAAAATTCTGGAGAAAGCCATGTCTCATGCAACACAAGATAAACAAACACAAGTACGCAACGGCGGACAAATTCTAGTTGAGCAACTTAAAATGCAAGGTGCACGACGCATTTTTATGGTCGCTGGCGAAAGCTACCTACCCTGCATCGATGCATTTAATGAGCACACAGACAGCATCCAAGCCGTCACTTGTCGTCAAGAAAGTGGCGCAGCTTATATGGCAGAAGCCTACGGCAAGCTTACCGGTGAACCTGGAATCTGCTTTGTTACCCGTGGTCCAGGGGCAACAAATGCATCGGTTGGTGTGCATACCGCGTATCAAGATTCTACGCCATTAATTTTATTTGTTGGCCAAGTAGGCAATGACTTTGTCGAACGCGAAGCCTTCCAAGAAATCGACTACCGCCGCATGTTCGGCGAAATGACTAAGTGGGTGGCGCAAATCGACTCTATCGACCGCATCCCAGAATACGTTACTCGTGCTTGGAATGTAGCCACCAGCGGCAGACCTGGCCCTGTTGTTTTAGCCCTACCTGAAGACGTCTTGTGGGATCAATCTGTTGTGGCCAATGTCGCCCCGATGGCGCCACTACAAAGCTATGTAAATTCACAGCAAATGCAGGATTTACAAACACGCTTAGAGGCGGCTGAACGTCCTTTTCTTTTGATTGGCGGCAGCGGTTGGAGCACCACAGCCACAGCACAAGTGGCTGAGTTTGCGAAACGATTCGACCTACCCGTTGGCGTCGCATGGCGCCGCTTAGAATGTTATGACCAGCACGACGAGCAATTTGTCGGCCATGTTGGCTGGTCGATGACAGAAGAATTGCGTCAACAATTGAAAAACAGCGACCTCATCCTTGCCGTTGGAACCCGCATTGGCGAAGCCAGCAGTGAAGGCTATTCATGGATCGAATCGCCTCAACCAAAGCAAACCTTTATTCATGTTTACCCTGACCCTGAAGAATTGGGCCGAGTGTATCGCCCAGACCTTGCTATTAATGCCAGTGTGTGCGGTTTTGCCTCTATGCTCGCGGAGCTAACACCCACTCAAGCTGCTCGTTGGGCAAGTCTACGTCAGCAAGCACGCCAAGCCTATCTGGCGTCGTTAACCCCGCTTAGTTCCCCTGGTTCGTTAAGCCTCGACAAGGTTTCTTGCACAGTCAATGAAGTATTAGGCGGGCGTGGCTGTGTGACGGTGGGTGCCGGTAACTATGCACTTTATCCCCATCGTTACATGCAATTCTCTGGTCATGGTAGCTCTCTAGCCTCCACTGTCGGCACCATGGGCTACGGTTTGCCTGCCGCCATCAGTTATAAATTTGAATACCCAAATGAGCCGTCTATCTGCTACGCCGGTGATGGTTGCTTTCAAATGAATTTACAAGAGTTGGCTGTGGCGATGCAGTACAAGTTGGGCATTGTCATCTTGGTGTTCAACAACGGTATGTGGGGGACGATTCGTGCCCACCAAGAAAGAGAGTTCCCTGGTCGTGAAATTGCCCTCACTTTCGCCAACCCTGAGTTTTCTCATCTGATTGAAGCCTACGGAGGCAAAGGTGCCATAGTCACGAAAGACACTGAGTTTGAACAGGCTTTCCGTGATGCGCTGTCTTTTGCTGAAACAGAAAAGCTGCCCGCCATTATTGAGCTCAGATACGACTCAAATGGCATTGCACCAGGCCAATTGCTTAGCTCAATACGTGAGCAAGCGCTGAGCGATCAAGCTAAGTCAACTAACGCTTAACCCTAATTTAACGATTGAAAGAGAGAACAACGATGACGCAATCTCCTATGAAAGTGAATGGCTCTCGCCTATGGCAATCTTTAATGGATCTCGCAAAAATTGGCGCAACACCTCTAGGTGGCAACTGTCGACTGGCGCTAACTGACGAAGACAAAGCTGGGCGCGACTTAGTAATCCGCTGGTTCCGTGACGAAGGCATGAGCATTCGAATTGATCAAATTGGCAATATTTTTGCCCGTCGCGAAGGTCGCCAAGCGGACTTAGCCCCTGTTATGTGTGGCAGCCACATTGACACCCAACCGACTGGGGGGCGATTTGATGGTAACTATGGTGTCTTAGCGGGATTAGAAGTCATTCGAACCCTTAACGAGCAAAAAATCACCACAGATCACCCTATTGATGTCGCCATCTGGACAAACGAAGAAGGGTCACGTTTCGTCCCTGTGATGATGGGTTCTGGTGTATTTTCCAACACCTTAACACTCGAAGAAGCCTTATCGGCTCAAGACAAAGCCGGCATGAGTGTACGCGACGAGCTAAAACGCATTAATTACGCGGGCAGTGAAGCGGTTGGCGGTTACGATGTAAAAGCCTATTTTGAAGCTCACATTGAACAAGGCCCTGTACTCGACACCGAAAACCTACCGGTTGGCGTGGTGACAGGTGCCCTCGGCCTGTATTGGTATGACGTTGTTGTGACAGGCCAAGAGTGTCATGCAGGTCCAAGCCCGATGTCTTACCGCCGAGATGCATTAAAAACCGCCTCACAACTTATTAATCGCATTCTCACCATTGCTGACTCTCGTCAGCCAGATGGCCGCGTGACAGTGGGTGAGTTAGACATGCACCCTAACTCGCGTAATGTGGTGCCTGGTCGCGTGAAATTTACCGTAGACCTACGCCACAGTGACAAAGCAGAACTCGATAAAATGCACGACGAGTTTGCAGCCTTATTGCTCGAAGAGAAAAAGGAAGGCATCGAGATCGCGTTAAAAGTGGTTCAAAAGATGCCACCCACTCATTTTAATGAAGACTGTATTAACCGTGTTCGTGACGCGGTCAATTCTCTAGCGCTGCCGCACATAGAAATGATCAGTGGCGCGGGCCATGATGCGGTTTATTTAAGTCGCACCATCCCAACGGCCATGATTTTTGTCCCTTGCATTGGGGGGATTAGCCATAACGAAATAGAAGACGCACGACCCGATGAATTAGAAGCTGGCGCCCATGTGTTGTTAAACGCTATGTTAGCGGAAGCTGGGGGCGCACTATGAGCAAATTAACTCACCAAGATTGGCTAAAACGGCAAGACGCGCTCTCTTTTGAAGGGCGCGCTTGGATCAATGGCCACTACTGTGATGCGCAAGATCAACGCACTTTGCCATGCATCAACCCAGCGAATAAACAGACACTGACGCACATTGCCGATTGCAGTGAAAATGATGTAAACCGTGCCGTTTCAGGCGCCCGCGCGGCATTTAATCAAGGTGATTGGGCGCGCATATCGCCAAGCCAACGTCGTGTTGTACTTGAAAAGCTTGCAGATCTGATGGCCGAGCATGCGGAAGAATTGGCCTTACTGGAAAGCTTGGACATGGGCAAGACGGCAGCCGACGCGCTCGCCTTTGATGTTCCCGAAGCAATTCGCTGCTTTCGCTTCTACGCCGGTGCCATCGAGACCATTAATGATGAAGTACTGCCTACCGCTGAAAACGTCTTGGCCACGGTAACGCGAGAGCCGTTAGGCGTGATTGCGGCGGTTGTGCCTTGGAACTTTCCCTTAATGATTACCAGCTGGAAAATTGCCCCCGCTCTTGCCACAGGCAACAGTGTGATCGTCAAACCTGCTGAACAATCGAGTTTAACGGCGATTCGTCTTGCTGCGCTGGCAGCAGAAGCTGGCCTGCCTGATGGCGTGTTACAAATCGTGCCAGGCCAAGGCAAGGTAGCAGGACAAACCTTAGGCCTACACCCTGATGTAGACTGTTTGACCTTCACCGGGTCCACGCTGACTGGTAAACGCTTTATGGAGTATTCGGCACACTCTAACCTGAAACGAGTTTGGCTAGAGTGTGGTGGTAAATCGCCACAAATTATCTTTGATGATTATGAGAACCTAGAGCGCGCCGCCGCCACCGCAGCAGCGGCCATCTTTATTAATCAAGGTGAGGTCTGCATTGCCGCTTCGCGCCTGTATGTGCAAGATTCTATTTATGACCGCTTTTTGCCCTTACTGCTCGCAGAAGCAAAGAAATATCAACCTGGCAATCCCCTTAACCCTGACAATTTAGCAGGGGCAATCGTCGACCAATTGCAGTTTGAACGTATTATTGCAGGCGTCGAAGAAGCCATTGCTGGCGGTGCGAAAGAGCTTACCCCTGCCCTGCGCTCAGAACTTCAAGAAGGCTGGTTCTTAAATCCCACCATTCTTGAATGCAGCGATAATAGCAATTTGGTTATGCAAGAAGAACTGTTTGGGCCGGTACTCGGATTATGTCGATTTACCACAGAGGCGGAAGTCATTGCCCTTGCCAATGATTCTGACTATGGCTTAGGCGCAGGACTTTGGACCAACAACCTTGGCCGAGCCCATCGTGTTTCTCGAAAGCTTCAAGCAGGAATGATCTGGGTGAACAGCTATGCTGATGGGGCTATCACAGTTCCTTTTGGGGGTAGAAAACAATCCGGTTTTGGTCGCGATAAGTCCATCCATGCTCTGGAAAAATACACGGATCTAAAATCAACTTGGATTGATCTAAACGAATAAGTTTGGTTTGAAGCAACACCCAAAATAGAGCATTACTGGCCATTGTCGCAGCACTTTCTGTACTTAAAGAAGGTGCTGCGCAGGTAAAAAGGAGATGAAGAAAGCTCACTATAGTGCCCTACGCCACTAAACAGCACAAAATTTTCATCGCATGAAATACCTTTCAAAAGAAATTAACTGTACTATGATCAGTTAATTTTTCAGCTCCATAGGCGGATAAACTATGTCTGGCATTCATGACAGGCTCGACTGGAATCTATTAAGAACCTTTATTGCCATTGTACAAGAAGGCAGTATAAGCCGCGCCGCAGATCGCTTGCACCTCACTCAACCTGCCATCAGCTTAGCCCTTAAACGCCTTGAAGAGAGATTGGACGAGCGTTTAATTATTCGCAACGGAACCACCTTCGAATTAAGCAAAGCAGGCGAACTCGTTTATCGTGAAGCCATTGTGATTTACGGCAGTATCGCCCGCCTGACCACCGCAGTACGCGCAACGCCCCATGACTTAAGCGGCATTGTCAGAATCGCCTTAGTCACTGGAATAAACAGCGATGTTTTTGACCATGTCTTGGGAGAATTTCACAAAAATAACCCAAGGGTCACTTTCGAAATTTTGTCTGGTTCCAGTGAGTATGTGAAACAAAACTTGCTTAATTACACCGCCAGCATTGGTATTTGCCTCAAATACAGAAAACACGCCGAATTGTCTGACACGCTTTTGTTAAGTCAAAAATACAATCTATATTGCGGAAAAGATCATCATTTATACCAGCAAGAAAACATCAGTATCAGAGCCTTAAGAGACGAATTCTTTGTGTCATTCGCTAGCGAGCAACTCGATGGTGTATTGGCCCCACTGGCCATTTACAGAGCACAAGAAAGGCTCGAAGGTCGCATTGTTGGCACCAGTGATAACTTAGAAGAAGTAAGAAGAATGATTAAAGCAGGCCTTGGTATTGGTGCCTTACCAGAAAATGTCGTGCAGCAAGATGTACTTTCTGGAAACCTTTGGCAGCTTCCTCCCTACGATGGTTTGGCTCGCATCAGCTTGTATTTAATGTGGAACAAAATGCCGAAATTCAGCGAGGCGGAAGAGGTTTTCTTTAGCGCCCTGATGGCAGCATTACAGAATAAATAGTGCGATCAAAATAGAAAACCTAAGAGACTAAATGCAAGGTTTTAAAAGTAGTCTCTAGAAACACCGCAAAACCGCTTAAGCTAAAGGGAAAGAAAGCTTAAGCGGTTTCTTATCAACTTACACAACCAGATTAGTAACGTAAATTAACACCCATTGCGACGTTATTCGCGGCTTTATCATAGACTGCACCTTCCACCCAGACTTGCTCCTTCCACCCAGAATAGTCGCTATCTTTACAGACAAAATAGCCAGTTTCTGCAGACGCTTGTGGTGATGCTGGGAAGCGGCCTATTGTTGTGTTGTCTATTGTTAAGCCTTCCTGTCAGGCGAAAAGTGGCTCTTGCCCAAGAAACTCAGTCATAACAGCATTCGCAGAAAACAAGTTGACAAGATCAATCAAATTGACATATGGTTGTCTTTATCAACTAAATATCTGTCCCTTGATCTACGACAGAAACCCACCCTTTTCATTAGGAGCAACAAGAATGCCGATTATCCAGACTGATGACCAAGAGATAAAATCCATGACAGGCCTGCACATTTATCATGCTGGTATCTCCAATTGCTCAATGCGCGTAAGAATCATGGCCGAAGAAAAAAACATCCCTTGGAAGAGTCATAAGGTCAACCTAAGCAAAAAAGAAAATCTAGAAGACTGGTACTTGAAAATCAACCCAAAAGGCTTAGTACCTGCGATTGTTTATAATGGTGAGATAGTCACAGAATCCAACGATATTTTATTGTATCTAGAAGAGAAGTTTCCTGAACCAGCGCTCATTCCAACTGACAGCCAAGCACTCGCAGCAGACGTAAAGTACTGGGTGAATTTCGCCTCTGAAATACACGTTAATACCATTAAAACTTTTGTTTACGGCACCCTAGGAGGCGGAACAAAAGCAGAAAGTGATATGGAGCGCTATCGTCAAATTCAACCAGATAAAACGCTATTAGCGTTCCACGAACAGTCTTTAAAAGGGTTTCCTGAAGGACGAGTAAAAGAAGCCGCGGAACAAATACACGAGGTGTTTTCAGAAATTGATAGCAAACTGGCACAACATGCTTGGATTGTTGGAGAACAACTCTCTCTTGCCGATATTGCTTGGATTCCCCAATACGTACTATTAAGCGGTTTGGGCTTTCCTGTGGATCAATACAGTCACGTCAAACGCTGGGCAAAAGCATTTGAAAAACGAGACTCTTACAAAAACGGCATTAAAAAGTGGATGCCACCAGTACCCTTGTCTTTCCTGCGCCTGATTTTGAAAATCAAAAGGATGTTTTCTAACTAACTAACTATCATGCACTCAACAAGGCCTATCCTTTAGCGGCAGGCCTTTTGAATAATCGCTGCGAGTTTCTGAATCCCTGGCTCAATACGATCAGTGGAAATAGAGGAAAAACCTAAGCGGAAATAATGCTTGGGGCTATTCTCTTGAGAGAAATGCACATTGCCAGGCTCAATTAGAATACTCTCTTTCTGGGCCAATTTTTGCAGTACCAGCGCATCAAGCTCTTTAGGACCCTTTACCCAGTAACAAGAGCCGCCAAAGGTGGGCACTTCGTAACTTCCTGGTAGGTATTTGTTTAGTGCGCGGTTCATGGCATTCCAGCGGGCTTGGTAATTTCGAGAGATGTTCATCATCAGCGCATCATAATAACCCCGTTCTAAAAAGAACGCGGTCGCGCGCTGATTATTACTTGCTGGGTGGCGGATCATCAAGCGCCGTAACGCTCTGGCTTCTTGGATCAAGCGCTCTGACGCCACCACATACCCCAGTCGTAAACCCGGCGCTAAGGTTTTCGACAAACTGCCAATGTAAATCACTCGATCACTGGTGTCTAAGCTCTTTAACGCAGGGCTGGGTTTGCCATTGAAGTTGGTTTCACTTTCATAATCGTCTTCAATGATTAAAAAATCCTCGCTGTTTGCGCGATTCAACAATTCATAACGTCGTTCAATGGGCATGGTGACGGCCGTAGGACATTGATGGCTGGGCGTGGTGTAAATGAGATCACAACCTTTAAGCTGATCGTCTACGATCAGACCTTCAGCGTCGATCGCCAGCGACTTAATCTGACATTTATGCAAACTGGCAATATTGCGCACATCTACATAACCCGGCTCTTCAAGGCCCAATACAGAATGTTGGTCCAATAACAGTTGCACCAACATAAACAGAGACTGCTGTGAACCGACCGTAATGAGTATTTGCTCTGGGGATGCCCATACGCCTCTTCTTGGTAATAAACGCGTGCGGATTTGTTCAATCAGACGTGGGTCATCATTGTCTAAATTATCAGAGGCCCAATCGTTTAATGCCGTGTCGCTGGCGGCATCTCGGCAGCATTCTCGCCAGTTAACACTCGGGAAGATCTTTTCGTCAAATTGCCCATAAATAAATGGGTATTCATAAGATTGCCAATCGGCCACTTTGACAATATTCGTCTGGCCAGTGGGCTGAACTTTAAAGCGACGCTCCCAGTCTGGGCGTTTATATTCTTCCTCGGTGGGTCTTAGCGACGCGCTCACTTGGCCGCCTAAAATATCAGGGTTAACAAAATAGCCACGCCTTTCTCGGGCGACAATATAGCCATCGTCCAATAAATGCTCATAGGCCAACACCACTGTATTGCGTCCAATGTTCAATTGTTCAGCGAGCTTGCGGCTGGATGGCAGTGGAATGTCCAATGGGATACTGCCTTTCATAATGGCGAGCGCAATTTGTTCGCGTAATTGCTTTTGTAAACTGCTGTCTTTGCTTTGAGAAAGGTGGAAAAGTTGCATCATAGAAAAACACCTTAAAATGAAGCGTGACTGGACATTTTCTAACGAGAAAAGCGTCGTCTCGACACACAAATACCCACTGTAGACGTGAACACTGGCGCGATAAGACTTAGAAGGTCAAAGCTCAGCACGCCATGCTGAGCTTTGACACTAAGACAAAGCCTCGAAATGCGACATAACACCGCGCCTCTTTTAGGGCTTATTCTCACATTCAACACAAAGCATTACATTTTGCTGGTCACGTCTGCAATAGCGTCATCTAATGCCGCAACCAATTGGTCCATGTCTTCTTTAGTCGAGATCAAAGCAGGCGCCAAACAAATGGTATTATTAAACGCTTTGAAAGAACGATTAGTACGCCCAATAATGACACCATTAGCCATACAATGACCCGCAATGGCCATGACGGTTTCTTCTTCTACGGGTTCTTTCGTCGCACGATTTTTCACCAATTCGATGCCCACTAATAACCCTTTGCCGCGCACTTCTCCAATGAGTGGGTGTTTTGACATCAAATCGCTTAAACGACCACGCAAGTATTCACCTTGGTGTGTGGCGTTTTCCAATAGTTTCTCGTTTTCAATGATTTCCATGTTAACCAGCGCCGCCGCTGGGCCTGCTGTACAGCCACCAAAGGTCGAAATGTCACGGAAGTAACCCATGCGTGGGTCTTCGTCTTCCTTAAACATTTCAAACACCGCCTCTGTTGTAACCGTACAAGAAATCGCGGCATAACCCGATGCGACACCTTTAGCCATGGTCACAATATCAGGCTTCACACCATAATGCTGATAACCAAACCAAGTCCCTGTACGACCCAAACCACACACAACTTCATCAATATGCAGCAAGATATCGTACTGTTTGCAAATCTCTTGGACACGAGGCCAATAACCCGCAGGCGCCTCAATCACACCACCGCCTGCGGTGATGGGTTCAAGACACAAGGCGCCAATGGTGTCTGCGCCTTCCGCCAAGATCACTTTCTCGATTTGGTTCGCGGCCCAAACACCATAGTTACTTTTATCTGCATCATCTTGCGCTCGATATTCGCAGCAATGAGGTACTTCGACGAAATCAGGTACAAATGGACCGTATTGATTACGGCGCTCGTATTGGCCTGATGCACTTAATGTCGCAATGGTTGTACCGTGGTAATCGCGGTCACGATATAGAATCTTGGTTTTTTTGCCGCCGTATTTCTTATGAGCAATTTGACGCACGATTTTAAAGGCTTTTTCATTGGCTTCTGAACCTGAGTTTGAGAAATATACTCGATTCATACCTGGCATTTTATCAATCAGCTTTTTGGAGAACTTCGCCGCAGGAACGTTACCCGCGGTTTGTGCAAAGTAGTTCATTTCGACTAATTGGTCGCGCACTGCGTCCGCAATCTCAGTACGGCCATAGCCTACGTTTACCGTCCAAACCGCGCCAGAAACCGCGTCTAGGTATTCATTTCCTTTTGAATCCCACACTCTCATGCCCTCACCCTTTACGATCACCATTGGGCCTGTTTTTTCAAATGGCTTATGCTGAGCAAGATGATGCCAAACATGATCACGATCGTTGTTTACCACATCCAAAGAGTCAAAATCATTTACATCGTACGTCATAGTAACCACTCCAATTCTTGCTGAATTTACCAACTTAACGAGGTTCTTTTGTTTTCTTCTCTCGAAAACAAAGATCAACCAAGCCACCTATTTATTTCCGATAGAGTAAAATTACGCTTCTCCTAGAGAAACTGTTAGAACCAGAAGCAACGCAATGATAAGACCAGATCAACAGCATCTAGAACTCATCAAGAAATCAAATTAAAACTATAAAAATCAGATAGATAGAAATATAAAAAAAGCGACTCTAGGCCGCTTTTCACACACAACTAAATGAAATAGGTTAAATAACCAATGTTTTGGTATGACTCATTTCACGTATCGCGTATTTAATTCCTTCACGTCCTACGCCACTTTCTTTTACGCCGCCAAAAGGAAAGTGCTCGGTGCGAAAACCTGGGCCATCATTGGTCGCTAACGTCCCCACATCCAGCTCTTCAAACAGATAACGAATTACGGATAAGTTGTTACTGAAAATACCTGCCTGCAAGCCATAAGCGGTGTTATTGATAATCGGAATAATCTCTTCCACATCATCAAATTTGTACAATGGCATCACAGGGCCAAAGGTTTCTTCGATCATCACTTCGCTGTCCGCGCTGACATTTTCAAGAATCGTTGGGTACACAAATGCCCCCTCGTATTGATTACCTAATGCCACCGTCGCCCCATCATTAATCGCACCTTCAATGCGTTTACGAATTTCGTCTGCGGCCGCCTGATGAATCACAGGCCCAACAAAAGTATCGTCTTTCATAGGATCGCCAATGACCAAGGCCGCGCTCTTTTCAACCAAAATATCTCTAAATTTGTCGTACACAGCAGCGTGAATGAAAAGACGCTTCGCCGCCGTACAGCGTTGTCCTGCCGTCGCAAAACGATGGTTGATTGCCGATTTGGCCGCGGCTTCTAGATCCGCATCCTCCATAATAATAAGAGGGTCATTACCACCCAGTTCAAGCAACAGCTTTTTATAACCCGCCGCCGCTGAAATAGCGTTCGCCGCCGCCGTACCACCGGTAAAGTTAATCGCGTTAATCGCAGGGTGTGCATTCAAACGGTCTAAGTCAGACAATGGCGGCATACAGAACTGCAGCACATTTTGTGGAATGCCCGCTTCATAACATAAGTCGACTAACAACTGAGAAGACGCGGTATTTTGTGGGCCTGGTTTGAATAGGATCGAGTTGCCTGCCGCATACGCAGGGCCAATTTTGTGCATCGCTATGTTGATTGGAAAGTTAAACGGCGTGATGCAAAATATAGTGCCAAGCGGACGCCAACACACCACACCAATTTTTCCGCCTGCCGCCGCATAGGCATCAGAATCTAAGGCTTCACCGCTGATTTGGCGCGCTTCTTCTGCACTGGCGATGGTGGCATTCACCGCACGGACCATTTCCACACGAGAATCTGAAATCGTTTTTCCGGTTTCTAACGTGATGAGCTTAGCCATCTTTTCAGCATTGTCTTTTAATAAAGACGCCAACGTCATTAATATATTGGCACGCTCAAAAGCCGCCGTCTTACGCTGCGTTTTCTGACCTTGTTTTAATAGCGCCAGCTTTTCTTCGATTTGCGCCCAAGATGAGTATTCATACTCACCCAATAGTTCATTGTTATACGGATTAACTAAAGAATACGTTTGGCTCATAGCGGAACTCCCATCTGAATCAATTGATAAATAATACGGCCTGCTGCGATGAACAAAGCCAGCTTCATTAGTGCAAAGAAAAACTTGGTATTGATATAACGCAGCACAATCACACCCAGCTTGGCACCGACCACCGCCGCTATGCTCAACACCAGAATGAGGTATGCGTTATCCAGAAACGAAAAACCTAAGAATAAAAACGCAGGGATTTTGGTTAAGTGAGCAAACATTTGCATCAACGACTTATTGGCAACCACTTCCTCTTTGGTTAAATCGTCGCGAATAAAAAACACCGCTAACAAGGGGTCAATAGCCCCAACCACAATCCCCATAGCCCCTGTTGCAATGCCCACCCAGAAGAAATTTTTCTCTTGGATTTTCACTTGTGGCATGTGTTTTGGCTTAAACAAGGTGTATAAAATCAAACAAACGAGCAGCAGCAATGGAAAAAACTCACCAACGTACTGAACGATAAACAATGTGGTTATCAAGGCGCCTAAGACTGCCCCGATACCAAACAAGGAACACATTCTCCAGCGAATACTGGTACGCAAAAACCAACTGCGTGCTGCATTGTTAAACACCTGAACCACACCATGAATCGCAATCAGAGGTTTTACTGGCATAAAGACGCTCATGGCGGAAAACATCAATACACCACCTGCCATGCCAGTAATTGACGTGATCGCCGAGGCAAAAACAATCGCCAGAGACAGCCATATAAGACTTTCATTCGACAAAGAGACTACATCCATCTTTAACCCTTAATAGCACCCAGTTGTGTTTAGTGTTCACAGTCTATTGAGAAGAAAAAACACTTCATAGGTCCAGTTTGAGAATAACGTCAGACCGCATTGGCTTCTTACATTTGGCGTTGGCCACAAGATGTCAGGGAAGAATTTGGTGTAGTAATAGAAAAGAGGTTTCTTTGAAAGGATTAGAATGATAAGCCATGAGAGGATCTACATGGCTTATCATTCCATTAAGCATGGCTGTTTTTAAGTCTTTATTATAAACACTATAACGCGCTTATCGATAAACCATGCTCTAGCGGATTGTTCTATTCGCTGCTATTTTACTTGCCCGTCTAGGGTGTTGATCACGCCATAATGCTCTGGTCGACGGTCACGGAATAAGCCCCATGCTTTACGTTGTTTACGCACATGATCAAGGTCAAAGGTATGCAGTAAAATGGACTCACTGTTACGATCCGCTTGCGCAACAAGCTCCCCACTTTCATCACAGATAAAGGAGGAACCAAAGAAAGTCAGTGATAAATCACGGTATTGCGCGGTTTCTGTCCCGATACGATTCGAAGCAATCACAGGCGTTTGATTTGCTGCGGCATGCCCTCGCATTACATTCGTCCAATGCGGTTGTGTGTCCATCTCCGGCTGGCTCGGCTCTGAGCCAATGGCGGTTGGGAAGAACAATAAATCAGCGCCCATCAAGGCCATTGATCGCGCGGTTTCTGGAAACCATTGATCCCAACAAATACCCACACCGATACGACCAAAGCGAGTGTCCCACACCTTAAACCCAGTATCTCCAGGGCTAAAGTAATATTTTTCTAAGTAACCGTCACTGTCTGGAATGTGCGTTTTACGATACACACCTAATAGCTCACCGCCTGCATCAATCATCGCCAACGAATTAAAACGCGCGACGCCGGCTTTTTCAAACCAACTAAATGGCAACACAACATTCAACTCAGCAGCCAACGCCTTAAATCGTTGAAAGGCCGCGTTTTCTTCTAGTGTGGTTGCAAGATCATGATAAGACTCATGGATTTCAATACAGAAATAAGGCGCTTCAAAAAGCTCTTGAATTAGAATAATTTGCGCACCACCGGCGGCAGCTTCTCTAATCAGTTTTTCAGCACGATCTACATTTTCTTGTTGGTTCCATGTGCAATGCATTTGCGTTGCCGCTACCGTTACCTTCGACATAGTCAACTTCTCCAATCTGCAACCCTAGGTGGGGTAATAATAAAGTGTTTTGTCTAAGCGAATACCTTCCGCTTATCCTGCACTACATCTTAAAGAGCCACAAAAGAAACGATATACCACCTCGGGGATATGGTGTTAATGACAACATCTCAGTTAGTTTAGCTCTATAGCAAATTACACCGAGCAATACTGCAAAACGTTTTAGGAAAGGATAAGCTGAAAAAATATCGAAGAAGCAATATTTTGCTCAACGACGATTTATCCTTATAAACCAGAAAATAACTTTTGAAGTACAAAAGGCCCTCGGCCTAGCAAATGTGTAAAGCACGATTAATAAAATGAAAGAGCAGAAACCTGCTCTTATGTATGTCACATTATTAGCGTATCGACACGGTTGTCTACGCGTATTAGGAGAGGCTATTTATGTCACCCCCTACTCATGCAAATTCGTACTATGCTGCGTCTGCCAATGATAAGGTTATCCGCCCACAACTTACAGGTGAGCATCGTTGTGATGTCTGTGTTGTTGGCGCTGGTTTTACCGGTATTTCAACGGCGTTAAGCCTTGCTGAAAAAGGTAAAAAAGTCATCGTTTTAGAAGGGACTCGTATCGGCTTTGGTGCATCCGGCCGTAATGGCGGTCAGATAGTAAATAGCTTTAATCGCGATATTGATTACATCACCAGCAATTATGGCGACGTGATCGGTAAGAAAATGGCGAAAATGGCGTTTGCTGGTTCCGAATTAATCCGCAACCGTATTGAAAAATACAACATCGACTGCGACCTTAAACACGGCAATGTGTTCGCCGCTTGTAACAACAAACAATTTGAAGAACTAAAAGCCAAAAAAGAACTTTGGGAAGCCCATGGTCACAACGAACTTGAGCTGTTAACCGCGTCTTCTATCCAAGATCACATCGGTAGCGAACGCTACGTGGGCGGGTTACTTGACCGCAAAGGCGGCCATATCCAACCATTAAACTTGGTGCTAGGGCAGGCAAAAGCGTTTGAAAGCCTCGGTGGTGAAATCTTCGAAGATTCTGAAGTGGTTCGCCTTGAGCAAGGCAAACCTGGCAAGGTCGTCACCAAACAAGGGACTGTGATTGCCGACACGATTGTGGTTGCTGGTAACGCTTACATCTTTGGCCTTCTACCAGATATTGAGAAGAAAGCCATGCCATGTGGTACTCAAGTTATTACCACTGAGCCATTATCAGAAGCGGTACAAAAGCAGCTACTGCCAACCGATCGTTGTGTGGAAGACTGTAACTATTTGCTTGATTACTATCGTTTATCCGGCGATGGACGCCTTATTTACGGCGGTGGCACAACCTATGGCGCTCGTGAACCGGGCAAAATTGAATCCATTATTACACCAAAAATGTTGAAAACATTCCCTTCTTTAAAAGGGGTAAAAGTGGATTACGCTTGGACAGGTAACTTCTTGCTAACCATGATGCGCATGCCACAAGTCGGTAAGATTGGCGACAATCTGTATTACGCACAAGGCTATTCAGGCCATGGGGTGACTAACTCACACCTGATGGGGGAAATTCTGTCTGATGCCATTGATGGTGAAACCGAACGCTTTGATGTGTTCGCCAGTATGCCGCAATACCAATTCCCTGGTGGACGCATGCTTCGTGTACCTTACACGGCCATTGGCGCAACCTACTACAACATGCGAGATAAGTTAGGGATTTAACCCTACTAACCGCGTTAGTCATGTCTCCATTAAGCCCTTCAGAGCAATGCCCTGAAGGGCTTAATTTTATCTAACATGGCCATGCTATTTATCATGGCGCTCATTGCAAAAATGACATCTAACGACATTAAAAATGTTAGCCAAGTACCGATATAAAAAAATAATAAACCGAATATTTGATCAACTTTCTTCGCCCCCTTTTCAACCCGTTATTACGCAAAAAAGCTTGTCATTTTAATACTTCCCGCTTCAGAAAACCGATCTGAAATAATTTTAAATATTCTTTTATTGCATATAAATCAATAATTTAAATACAAAATAAAGAAAATCACCAAAAACCAGAGCGAGATATCACACCGATTCTTGACTCGTCAAAATACCTTTTTTAAAAGCCATCTCGATTTTCGCGTATACCCACTCGGAGATAGTTACTCTCATTGTTAGCTCGGGTTAAGGTAAATGCCATAAGAGAACGTTGAACAAACAAAAGAAACATAGATTTCACATTTATTCTTTCTAGCCTTTGATCAAACTACCCTCACGCCAACACTAACCTCATGAGAGAAATTTGTATGTCGGATATGTATGAAGGAAACCACGAATTCGATCTGTTCATCACAGACCTAAATGGAAACTTGCGTGGTAAGCGCATCCCTGCAAGCGGTTTAAAAAGCGTTATGACTCAAGGGGTCAAATTACCACAGTCCGTCATTGGTTTTGACCATTGGGGTGATGACGTTTTAGAAAACGGACTGGTGTTTGAAACAGGCGACAGCGATGGCATTTGTAAAGCCGTCCACCCTGAACCTATTCCTGTGCCATGGGCAGAATCTGAACGAGATCAAATTTTGGCCATGATGTACAACGCAGACGGCTCTCCTTTCTACCCAGACCCGCGACAATTACTGACGCGCATTGTCGAGCGCTTCAAAGCACTGGGTTACACGCCTGTTGTTGCGACCGAATTAGAATTTTACCTATTGGATGGCGAATCAGAAGCCAAACGTGTTCCTTCTCCTCCGGTTATCACCGAGGGCAATGGGGTTCGCCTAAACAAGACCGACTGTTATTCCATTGAAGAAATGGACGGTTTAGAAAGCTTCTTCACAGAAGTACGTAGAGCCTGCGAAATACAAGGCGTGCCAGCCGATACGATTATTTCAGAATTAGGCCCCGGTCAGTTCGAAATCAACATGAAGCACACAGACGATGCCGTCCAAGCGGCTGATCATGCCATTATGTTTAAGCGTCTAGTGAAGGGCGTGGCTCGTCAGTATGATTTTGGCACCAGCTTCATGGCTAAGCCTTATGCAGACAAAAGCGGCAATGGTCTTCATGTTCACTTTAGTTTACTGGATGAGCAAGGCAATAACGTCTTCAACAACGGCACAGAAGAAGGCTCACCTCTGCTGCAACACGCAGTAGCAGGGTTATTAAACAACATGGCCGAATCCATGCTGGTGTTTGCGCCGCATCTAAATTCGTATCGCCGTTTTCAAAATGGTGCCCATGCGCCAACGTTCGCAAGCTGGGGCTATGAAAACCGCACCGTTGCGGTACGCATCCCAGAAAGCGAAAACATCGCACGACGTATTGAGCACCGAGTATCAGGCGCTGACGCGAACCCATACCTTGTGTTGGCCGCTGTTTTAGGCGCTGCCCTTAATGGCATCGAAGGCAAGATGACACCTCCAAAACCAATTGAAGGCGACGCTTACACCACATCTAACGAGTTAGATTTACTACCGAACCGTTGGGATCTGGCGACAACCAGCTTCCAGAAAAGCGATTTTATGCGCGATTATTTAGGTGAAGAGTTTGTGCGTGTTTACGGAGCCGCAAAAGAACAAGAGCAAGAAAAGATGCACAGCCGTATCTCCAATGTAGAATACGAAGCGTATTTATAATAGATTAGCAAACGCCCCTTATCAGGCTTTCTACATCAAGTCTGATAAAGGGAACTGCAAGAGGCTATTATCGAGCGGCGGGGCAAAATACAGAGTGAATTGCCTGCATAAATATACACAGCTAGCCCCCGCACTTTAACTAGGTCAATAGACTCTATTTCTACCCCATTTTTGAGGATTTAACCAAATGAAAATCGGTATTCTTGCGGCGGGCATTACACCCGATGTACTTCAAGCTAATTATCCAACCTATGCTGAAATGTTCGCGCAACAACTGACGGACATCGAGTCAAGATTAGAATTTGAAATATACGATGTGCGCTTGGATGAATTCCCACAAAGCACCACCTCTTGCGATGGCTGGTTAATTACCGGCTCCAAATGTAACTCTTACGATGACGACCCTTGGATCTTGCGCCTATGTGAATTTATCCGTGAGGTAGACAACAACCAACAAGTACTCGTGGGCATTTGTTTTGGCCATCAAATCATAGCTCGTGCACTCGGCGGCACTGTCACCAAATCGACTGCGGGCTGGGGTGTTGGGGTTCATCACTATCAGGTAACAAGTGAAATTCCTACTCTACCTGGCGCCACTGACATTGCCTTTTGCGCATTTCATCAAGATCAGGTGATAGACAAACCAGCAAAGCTAGATGTTTTCCTGACATCGGATTTCTGTGAATTTGCAGGATTCATTTATAAAGATCGTATTCTTACCTTCCAAGGACACCCAGAGTTCTCCAAAGAGTATGAAAGTGAACTGGTCGAGCTATACGATGGCGTAACATTAACGCCAGACGTAGCGAACAAAGCACGTCACACGATAAAAGAAGAAAGCATTCAGAATAAACAACTTATGTCTTGGATTGCGCAATTCCTTAAGCCATAAGAAAGCACCATCCTTTATTCGTTAATAAAGGATGGTTCATCACAGACACCGCCAGCCTCACCTCTCCCCAATCAATCAAATGCATTCCACGCTATACACCTCTTAGCTAATTAGCGATACAACCGCTATGGAGCGCATCTGACACCTTTCTTTGATGACAAACTCTCCCTCTTTATCTTTATCGACATTTCATAACAACCAAACACACTTCAGTTGCACACTGACCGATGCCGACCGCCAGACAGTGGCTTGTCATTACTCACTCTTATTAGGCCGGGATGAGGCACTGAATTGGCGTGCCGCATCACATAGCCTAGCGTTTTTATTCTGGTGGCGTTACTTAGTGACGTTACTGTGCTCCCACACACTCTATTCCAGTCGATTGCGTACCGTGAGCGCTATTGTGTTATCGAACAATCTGATTGGCTGAATGATTCATGAAAGAGAACAAGATCAATGAGTTAGTGGAGAGTATGAGAGGGATGATTTAGCACTAAGAAGTCGTTCGTAGAGGACAGTATGATCAAGATTACTTGGTCATTGTATCGACCGAATGTTAACGCCGACAATGACTCTCTTGATAATAACGGATACTTGAAATTAGTAAGGGCTGTTCTGGGTAGGTTTGGATCTATGAGCTGTATGGTTAGGGGCAGTGCAGATTCACTGCCCCCAACGCCTATGCTTTTAATACTTACATCGTATAACCCAGTACCATAAAGACCCCGAAGCTTACTACAGCTCCGATGGCCGTATAAGGTAGCTGAGTAAGTGCGTGAGACATCGGCGAGCACCCTGCACCTTGAGCGGCCAACACGGTGGAATCACTGAAGAAACAGGCATGACTACCAAATGAAGACGCGGATAAAAGTGCACCAATCACAAGCGCCATATTAGCATCAACACCCAGTGCAATAGGAACAACGATTGGAATCGCAATAATGAAAGAACCCCAGCTAGACGCAGTACCAAACACAACAGCCGCCATGACTAAGAACACCATCGCAGGCATTAACTCTGCGGTCATCAAGGGTGAAACCACTTCTACAAGGTACTGTGTCATTCCTAATTGGTCATTGATGGATTTCAACATAAATCCAGCAATAACAGTAGACAGCGGATAAAGCATGACTTTGAAACCTTCAAAGATCCCTTTAAACTGCTCTTCTAATGTTAAAAGCCCTTGCACATAATACAAAGCAACTGTGATCGCCAGCGTCACAATCACGCCTCTTAACAAATCCACATCATAATACACAGTAGAAGCAACCAAGATCACCATAGGCAGTAGAAAGTTCATCATGCCAACAAAACTACTGGTTTGCTTTCGGTTGATGGAAGGAGCGGCTTCCATACTATCACCGTCGTAATCATCGGGTAATGGTTGTCCCGCCATCGCTCTGGCTTCTGCTTTCTTCATTGGTCCGAAATTGCCTACGACACCAAGCGCCACTAAGAACACCAATAAAAGCGCAACCCAACCATAAACCATGAAGGGAATAGCAGAAATGTAAACACTCAGGCCGCCACCGCCACCATCAGGCGCCAAATGGTTCTCTTCTAATAGTCCAGAGAAAAACACTGCCCAAGTCGACACAGGCACCAAAATACACATAGGTGCGGCGGTTGAGTCAATAATGTAAGCCAGTTTCTCACGCGACACATTATAATGATCGGTTACTTTTTTAACGGAAGAGGAAACCGCTAAACAATTAAGGTAATCATCAATAAAAACCACCAAACCAATAAAGAAAGTCGTTAGCAGTGATTGACGGCGAGAGCGAATTTTACCCTTGAGCCAATCGCTAAAACTCCCCAGACAACCGCTCCGCTCTAACAAGACAATCAAACCACCCATCAAGCCACAAACCAAAACAATCCAAATAATGGTTTCGTTGCCCATGACGGTCGACAAAATATCTGACAGTGGTGAAACGACACTGGTATTGTCAATCATGATCAAACCAGCAATCACGCCTGCGAGCAGTGACTCAAAAGGCGCTCGTGAAATCAATGCGATGGTTAAAACAAATAAGGTAGGGAAAAGTGCTTTCGCCCCCCAGCTCTCACCAGGGACATGGGTAGCTGAGAGATACCAGAAAAAACCAATGGTAGCTAACGTCACCATGACCGACAAAAACAACGACCGCTTCGGTCGAATCGTCGTCAACACCCGAATAACTTGTTCCATATCAAAGTTCCTAACGTTTAGTATTTTTTTATAAGAACTCGAAAATATCTCTAAACGAAGGGTCCTGGCTATATCCCCTAGGGGTTACACACGAAAAAAACACCCATGCGAGTAAAATGCCGACTGAAGCAAGCCATTAGCATCACCAAAAACAGCTCAGGCCTTGCTAGCATTGATGAAAATAGGCTGTTAAACGAACTTAACGAAGGTTTATGAATAGAACTTTATCGTCTTGAAAAAGGTGGCTACAGCCATTCGCATGGCATTTACCTGGGGAAAAGTATCACATAGACCAAATATTATTATATTGGTCAAAGATTCGCACCACGAGCGATTTTTGTGTGTTTTTTGAACAAATTGAAATTCACTTTGATACGAACCAAAATAATTTTTAGGCAGACACAACCAACAAAAATTCATTTAAAATCATTAACATAAAGAGTACATAGGAAGGTTTTTTTATAAAAAGAAGTGCAGAAATGGTTGCGGGAGCAGCTTTTCTTAACTAAACAGAAACCTACGACCGTTTTTTATGAAATGATTGCGGGAGCAGCTTTTCTTACTAAAGAGAAACCTACGACCGTTTTTTTGAAATGGTTACGTAGATGATTTGTTATGAATTAAATAATTTTTTGAAATGGTTGCGAGAGCAGCTTTTCTTACTAAAGAGAAACCTACGACCGTTTTTTATGAAATGATTGCGGGAGCAGCTTTTCTTACTAAAGAGAAACCTACGACCGTTTTTTGAAATGGTTGCGGGAGCAGCTTTTCTTACTAAAGAGAAACCTACGACCGTTTTTTTGAAAACGTTACGGGAGCAACTTTTCTTACTAAAGAGAAACCTACGACCGTTCTTTTGAAATGGTTGCGAGAGCAGCTTTTCTTACTAAAGAGAAACCTACGACCGTTCTTTTGAAATGGTTACGTAGATGATTTGTTATGAATTAAATAATTTTTTTAAATGGTTGCGGGAGCAGCTTTTCTTAACTAAAGAGAAACCTACGACCGTTTTTTGAAGTGGTTACGTAGATGATTTGTTATGAATTAAATAATTTTTTGAAATGGTTGCGGGAGCAGCTTTTCTTACTAAAGAGAAACCTACGACCGTTCTTTTGAAATGGTTGCGGGAGAAGCTTTTCTTAACTAAACAGAAACCTACGACCGTTTTTTATGAAATGATTGCGGGAGCAGCTTTTCTTACTAAAGAGAAACCTACGACCGTTCTTTTGAAATGGTTACGTAGATGATTTGTTATGAATTAAATAATTTTTTGAAATGGTTGCGAGAGCAGCTTTTCTTACTAAAGAGAAACCTACGACCGTTCTTTTGAAATGGTTGCGGGAGCAGCTTTTCTTACTAAAGATAAATCTACGACCGTTTTTTGAAATGGTTACAGGAGCAGCTTTTCTTAACTAAAGAGAAACCTACGACCGTTTTTTGAAATGGTTGCGGGAGCAGCTTTTCTTACTAAAGAGAAACCTACGACCGTTTTTTTGAAAACGTTACGGGAGCAACTTTTCTTACTAAAGAGAAACCTACGACCGTTCTTTTGAAATGGTTACGTAGATGATTTGTTATGAATTAAATAATTTTTTTAAATGGTTGCGGGAGCAGGATTCGAACCTACGACCTTCGGGTTATGAGCCCGACGAGCTACCAGACTGCTCCATCCCGCGACAAGTTAAACTATTGATATAGTTTACTTTTTAATGATATTTAACTGATATGTACTGTGAACCAATTCTGACGATTCAACGAATTGGTTGCAGGAGCCGCTTTTCTTACTAAAGAGAAACCTACGACCGTTTTTGAAATGGTTGCGGGAGCCGGATTCGAACCAACGACCTTCGGGTTATGAGCCCGACGAGCTACCAGACTGCTCCATCCCGCGACAGATTAACCTATTGATTTATATAGGTTATTTAGCGCTATTACGATAAAATTCTATGCGTCATTTTAACGACTACCTAAATAATCGCTGTAGTAGCTTTTCTTACTAAAAAGAAACCTACAACTATGACTTAAAGTGGTTGCGGGAGCCGGATTCGAACCAACGACCTTCGGGTTATGAGCCCGACGAGCTACCAGACTGCTCCATCCCGCGCCAAACTAAACTATTGATATAGAATAGATTTTATCTTTTAACACTGAAATTGCTAGATGACCAAATCAAAAAACAATGTAGGAAACAGCTATTCTCAATGAGAACAAAATAACTTCCATCACTTAAAATGGTTGCGGGAGCCGGATTCGAACCAACGACCTTCGGGTTATGAGCCCGACGAGCTACCAGACTGCTCCATCCCGCGACAAATTATTTTCTGAATCGCTAACAATTTCTTTTTTCGTTGACTGGTTGCGGGAGCTGGATTCGAACCAACGACCTTCGGGTTATGAGCCCGACGAGCTACCAAACTGCTCCATCCCGCGTCAACGAGGTGCGTATTATAGGGAAGCTACTGTAGGAGTCAAGGGATTGATTGTATTTTGTTTTTTATAGATCGTTGGGAAGGCGTTAAGCCTAAAATATGACAAAAATAGTGTAAGCCTGAATGGTAGGATTGATAGGATCTCGCATGGTAAGAAAGCACTTTTCTGGCTTCATTACCCATCGTTCTCCAGTTTTTTAAACACTTTATTAATCGCCGCTCATTTGTGGACTCGACCAGCCAACCATTCACTCCATCATGCACACCTCTTCCTGAGTCACTCATACACAATGTAAATAAGCCATTGGCATTGGCTATGTCGATCAACAATTCGTAGTTTTCCATTTTCTCAGAAATCAGCAACAAGCCAGACTCTTTAGATGCAAACTCACAACGAAAATCTTCTTGCTCCGAAGATATTTTAAGCATTTCGAATTGAGACTCTTCTGACACTCTATGAAAATCAGGGACCATGGGGTCTTCATCAAAAACCAACACCCTATTTGCCACAATATTTGACGTGCTCATACCAAAATAAATAAAGTCGCTATCAAGCTCTTCATGATCCCAGCTTTTATAATCCATAAAACGTCTAACCCAAAAACCTATTCGACTCATTTTTGAGGATACGTCTTCTAGGTGATGAGGGAGCCGATTAAAAACTGTTTCACACTTAAGCGCTGGCTTTAACAGCCTAGCCAATACATTTGCCTCACTGCCAAAGCACATGAGAAGATGAGGTTTATAACGATGAACGTATTCAAGCAATGCTTTCATACTTGGTTTAATTCTGCCAGCTTGAGGTGCGTGCTCATGATCTATTTGCAGAAACATAGGCTCTATTTGATAGAGGCATAAGGTCTCATCCAGTTCATTCATGAAATGGATAAGTGAGCTGCTAGCCTCTCTTGAGTCCCAGAAAACCAAGATACGAAACATATAAATCAATCTCATTTAAACATCTCTTAAGCGTAAACAGCGAATGCCAATATTTCCACACGCTTGTACGTTGCATTTTGTAATTTAGTTACTATTGACTGTAGTCATATGTTGCTCACGCAGCCCTATTTTCCCACCACAGTTTTCGACTCGGAGCCAAATCATGTTTAGAAACAGTGAAGAACAGTTAAAAAAATCCACTATGCCGACAAAAGAGACGGCTTTAGTCGGCCGCTCAGAAGCGCTTTCTATTAGTGGCAAACATGCGGTTAACCATGCATCCTTTTTAAGTCCTATGAAAAGCAATGAAGCAGAAGTCATTTTGGCAATGGGTTGCTTTTGGGGCGCAGAAAGAAAGTTTTGGAATACGCCAGGGGTACTGGTGACTTCTGTAGGCTACATAGGAGGCTTCACAGAAAACCCTACTTACGAAGAGGTGTGTTCAGGGCAAACAGGACATACAGAGGCGGTGGCGGTTCGTTTCGATACAAAACAAACTACACTCGAAGCCATTCTTAAAGTATTTTGGGAAAATCACGATCCTACTCAAGGCATGAGACAGGGTAACGACATTGGCAGCCAATATCGTTCCGCCATTTTTCTAAAAACCCCAGAGGACTTAGCGATAGCGGAAGCGACTAAGGCGTCTTATCAAAAACAACTCTTAGCCTCCGGTCATGGCATGATCACCACTGAAATAGAGCCATTAAGCACCTACTATTTTGCCGAAGAATACCATCAACAGTATCTGCATAAGAACCCAAATGGTTACTGTGGATTAGGTGGTACAGGCATCAGTTGTCCTATTGGCCTCGGCGCTTAATAAAATCTAGCCACTACCATTTTCCCTTCTCACCTTCGAGACATAAAAAAACCGAATTAGAAATCTAATTCGGTTTTTTTCACTCAACTAATAATAATTAACCATCAACATTAATAGTGTATTCAGTATCATTATAAATAACGCTCACTGCATCACCACTGGTGACATTTGACTCATCACCAAATGTTGCAACCGTCTTAGAATCATTTTCATTATTATTAATTACCGCTGTAACAGACTCAGATGTTATTGATAAATTTTGATCTAGGTATGCTTGAATATCGTCCTCTCCATCAGGCACATTTAATAGATCAGAAACATCTAAAACATCTTCCTCAGCATTAAAGTCAGTTAATACATCTGTGGCACTCCACTCATAATTAAGAGCAAATATATCAGAACCCTCACCTCCTGTGAGAGTATCAACGCCGCCCCCACCTACAAGGTAGTCATTGCCTTCTCCACCATCAACCTTATCTACGCCGTCACCACTATCTAGATAATCATTACCTGAACCACCGATGAGCGTGTCGTTATCCCCTCCTCCATAAAGAACATCATCACCGGCACCACCATCTAAGTAGTCATTTTGGTAACCAGCATCTAAATAGTCATTACCTTCGCCACCATACAGATTATCATTCCCTGATTGACCTACGAGTAGATCATCTCCTGAATCTCCATATAAAGTATCGTTCTGAGAGCCACCATCTAAATAGTCATTACCTTCGCCACCATGTAAGGTGTCATCACTTGATTCACCTTGTAACCAATCATCTCCGGCATCGCCATATAGAGTGTCACTGTCGCTACCACCTAATACTTTATCATTACCCTTTCCACCATATAATGTGTCATCGCCCGATTGACCTTCAATGAGATCATTCCCATCTAGTCCATCAACAACATCATTCTTATTACCACTTCTTATAGTATCGTTACTCTCAGTACCTTTAATTGTATTAGGATCATTTAGATCTATACCGTTAGTTGCTTCAGTGTTCTCTCCACCACGAATATTTTTACCGTACTGGTTTACTTCATCAGTATGAGCTGCTTTTAGTTCTTCCTCAGAAGACCAAGACCCTGAAGTACTGGTTCCACTCGAAGCATCCGTGCCGGTATCAGACCCATCATCCCCTCCCACCACATCATCAGTCGTGTCTGTGATAATATCTGACACATCGGTTACAACAGCAGTCGTTGGGTAAGCATCACTGCCTAAAACTTGATACTCCCCTAATAATCCTCCTACTTCTTTTGCTAGAGACACACTCAACTGATAAGCGCCTCCTTGATCCCAGTAGACTATTTCAATAGGTAGCTCGCCACTTTCTGTCACTGTAAAGGTAAAGGTATCTGTGGCAACGGCTTGAATATGATCGACCGCCGCGACACTCTCTCCGTTGATTTTGATTTGATAACCATCATCTGCCGATACTTTAATACTGTATGCGCCAGCTGCTAATGACACACTGCCTGTTAATTTCACTACAGAATCTTCTGTACTTTTCTGATCGACATAAGTTAAAGAGGACGAATCGCTTCCTAACCAAGAATCCAAATTAGAACCGCTACCTAGATTATTATAAGCCTGTTCATAATCCACATTGGTAGAAATGAAAGTAGCATTGGCCGATTGATTCGCAATGATACTTTCCGCTTGTGCGATTGTGGTTAAATTACCGTCTGTCGAATCATCGTAGTTATAGAAGCTTCCACTCAGCCCAGACACTGTTGTTGTGGCTCCTGTATCAGCATCAGGGCCGCTCACCGTAATAGACAAGGTATTCTCAACCGAGTCACCATCACCATCTACTACGCTATAACTGTATTCAACAACCTGTGAACCGGTATCTCCCAAAGCGCTTACAAGAGCATCGCTTGGCGTGAAGCTATATGAGCCGTTTTCATTGACGACCAATGTGCCGTTATCATCACTCGTATTGCTAGCAACCACTGAGTCCAACCCATCCGCACCAGCGTCTGTATTAAGAGTACCGGTTAACACATATTCTTCCGCTGAACTTGAGTCTGTCAGTTCAACATGGGCAGCGACTGAATAACTTACCGTTGCTTCTTCTGGTGTAGTCACGGTATTCACTACTACGCCGTTCACTAAGAAACCATCAAGATAAACAGTGTAACTTGTACCGTTAACCTCAACAGTGGTACTTGATGAAGCAAGCGTTAAAGTGTCACCAGAAGCAATATCAACAGTGTTGCTAGTTTCATTTTCAGTAAATAAAGATGAAAGAGACACTGTTTTCTCTTCTCCATCAATCATCATGGTCACGTCTACATTGAAGTAAGCTGAGTCAAAGCTATCTGCAATCGTCTGAGATCCATAAGAACCGATAAGACCATCATTTTTGTGAGTAATATTTGCAACAACAACGCTATCATCGAAACTAATATTCGAAGAAAAGTCAACGACTTCAGTTGCATCAAGGGAGCTTTCACCTGCACCAAATACCTGAACATTATTTAGGTCACCTACACTATTGCCCCAAGAAACCTTTTCATCATATGTATCTAAATCAGTACTTTCAGCATTAGAAGTCCCAATGCGATTATGACCATCTGTAAACACAACATCAGAGAACCCTGATGCAATCTTAGAGATAGAAAAAGTACTAGCGCTCAGCAGCAGCTCTGCTTCAGTCGTAACCGAAGTAGGAGCGTCATCTTCAATGACGGCGGTTACCATGCTAGTCGTTGTTGACGTGCCATCATTAACCGCCACGCCAAATTGAATAGAAAGCGAATCATCTGCTGTCGTATTAGGCTGATCAACAGGTCCATTCAATGTGACCGTGTAAGAGCCTTCGCCACTGCTATTCACATCACCAAGCGTAACAGTAACAATATCGTCACCATTCGCAGAGCCGATCAAATCTCCACTGTCCGTTAGAGCCCAGACCAACGCAACACCACCAGAGGTATAAGTCTCTGTCGGCGCAGCCAATGATACGGATAGATCATCTCCGTCTGCATCACTGACGGTAAAGGTTCCTGTCGAACTAGTTATACCTGTTGTTGAGTCCTCTAAACCTTTTTCAGATACGGTCACAGACTCATCATTAAGGGTAATCACTGGCGCATCATCCACGCTATTAACCGTTAAGCTGACCGTTGCTGGATTTGAAACTAGGCCATTATTGTCTTCAACAGTATATTCGAAGCTGTCATTGCCATTGTAATGCTCATTTGGCGTATAGGTGACTTTGCCCGTTTCCGAATTAACAGACACTGTGCCATGCTCGGGTTGAGTAGTAATCACAACACTTGTTGGATCTATAGTACCGTCTACATCGGTATCGTTAGCAAGAACATCTATAGTGATTGAGGCATCTTCATCAGTCGCAATAGCACCTTCTGTTAAATCGCTATCAAGGAGGTCAGCAAACTTGCTTGTCAAACTGACTGTACCATCTTCAGATACATCACTAGGATCAAAGATCACACCAGTTGTCGTTTCACTTCCATCCGCTTGCAAAGTAGTTAAAGTAACTTCATCTGATACGGCTTGAGAGACTGTCATATTCTGAACAACATAAGTGCCAGTCCCACCCGTTGTCGTGAGAACAAAGTAATCTACCGCTTGATCCGTTATGAATGTATAAGTTTCCTCATAGTTACCATTCTGTCTATAACCACCGTCGGTACTTATCTCCTCACCATCTGATGTATAAGCCGTTATAGAAACTTTGGTTGAATTAGAGTGCCCTCCATCAAAATATCCGCCCAGTCCATCTAATGTGAAAGAGATTTTATTGATAGCAATATTGGATGAGTCAATATCAACTCTAAGGAATTCATCTCCACTTAATCCGCTGTGATTATCATTGCCGATACCATGTCCTTGATGACTTTTACCATTCACAGCCGTTAAATCACCACTAGAAACAGATGTTGTTACCGTTAACTCAGGCGTGCCATCTTCATTTGAATCAAATGACTTAACCGCTTTGCCATCTACAAGGTCGCCCCAATCACTCACCGATGCAGTACCGTCAAAACTACTTGTCGATGGGTTAGAATCAATTGAACCTACAGTAAACTCAATAGAATCATCGATATTGTCATCCGGAATAAAACGCACTTCAGAATCAGAACCGTAGGTAACACCCACAGTCATCTCAACCCAATTGCCGTCAGTATTTTGCACCTGCATTGTTCCGTACTCAGGTAATTCATCAAGACGAATCCCTGTATCGTAAGTCATAGTAGAGTCATCAGTCGCCACTGGCGCGTCGTTTGTGCCTGTCACGGTAATCGTCAAGGTCGTTTCAGTTGTTGCACCTTTATCATCCGTTACCGTCACTGGCACTTCGACTAGTTGTTTCTCTCCAGCTGCCAAACTATCGTAAGATGACGCATCAAAACTGTAAGATCCATCCGATTTCAACGTCAAGCCTGCAACATCGGATGTCGTGCTGAACGACAACGCTGCTCCATCCGCTAGATCCACATCGTTGGCACTGATGGTGCCTGTGATAGTGTGATTTTCCGTTACAGAGTCCACTTTCGCGGTAGCCGTCGGCACATCGTTTGTACCAGTAACCGTGATGGTTAAAGTAGTTGTGTCAGTCGCACCTTTATCATCAGTAACAGTGATAGGAATTTCTAGTTCAAGCTCTTCACCATCCTTAAGGCTGTCATAAGAAGAAGCATCAAACGCATAAGTACCATTTGAATTAAGCATCAAACCAGCCACGATGGCCGTCGTACTAAACGTCAAGTTTGCAGTACTAGGAAGATCTGCATCATTTGCTGTAATAGAACCTGTAATTCTTGAATCTTCATCGACGGAATCATTTTTGGCCTCTGCGACTGGGGCTTCATTAGCCGCCAATGCTGTCGCCGTGGCTTCTGAAGAAGTGTTACCCGCTGCATCCGTGATCGTCGCTTTGATCGTCGCTTCTGGTTCGAGTTCAACCGTCACTTCACCTGCGGCGATTTCGCCGGCAGACAAGCTATACGTTTCACCGTTGATGGTTAAGGTATCGGTTTCGGAATCGAAGTCGTCTGGCAAGCTCACTGTTGCTGTGACTGTGCCATTTTCTCCAAGTTCTTCCGCGTTATAAACGCCATCTTCATTCGTATCGCCTGCGATCGAAATAGCTGGAGAGCCGACAGAATTGTCTATTGTCACGTCTTGCATGATTTTGGTTTCGTTGCCCGCCACATCTACCGCTTTAACTGTCAGATCGTTCGAACCTTCGTCCAATGCCGCTGGAATCGTGATGCTGTAATTTCCATCCGTATCCGCCGTCACCGCATCGGTTGTCTGCTCTGTACCTGATGCATCTGTGTACGTGATCGTAACAGTCGCACCCGCTTCAGTCTGACCCGCTATTGTTGGTGTGGCGTTATTTGTAATCGAGTCATCATTCGAACCACTGTTAGTCGCGTCCGTGATGTCAGCAGTTAAGCTACTCACTGACGTATCAACAGTTACGTTTTGCGTTATCGTCGTTTCGTTGCCCGCCACATCTACCGCTTTAACTGTCAGATCGTTCGAACCTTCGTCCAATGCCGCTGGAATCGTGATGCTGTAATTTCCATCCGCATCCGCCGTCACCGCATCGGTTGTCTGCTCTGTACCTGATGCATCTGTGTACGTGATCGTAACAGTCGCACCCGCTTCCGTTTGACCCGCTATTGTTGGTGTGGCGTTATTAGTAATAGAGTCATCGTTCGAGCCACTGTTAGTCGCGTCCGTGATGTCCGACGTCAAGGTACTCACCGACGTATCTACTAGAGCACTGTCTGTGCCTACGCCACCTCCAGTAGAAAGCGATGCGCTCACTTCTAATGTTTCGCCTTCCGTAACAGCAATGTCAGATACAAAAACAGAACCATTAGCTATATCGTCCGAGTTAAGTGTAATCACCTGATCGGCTTCACCATTATTGCTAGTAACATTGATCGTATCGCCAACCTTCGCACCTATTGGTAAGTCGATAGAGACTGTCACACTGCCATCAGCCTCACCAGAATTTAACAATCCATCATTATTAGTATCGTTAGTAATCGCGACCGTTGGAGTGAAGAGCTCATCAATGGTGTATGTCATTCCATCAATTTTGACGTTTTCTACATCAATCAACAGAACCACGTCACCCGTATCACCACGAGTAATTTGTAGGTTTCCATTATCATCCACAACAAACGTCGCCTGACTCGCATCAAAGTTCTGGAAAATAACCGTATCAACACCAGCCCCACCATCAATAGTCAAACCATCATTGGTATCATCTCCAGTAATCGTAATTTGATCATTACCAGAACCAGACAATACATAATCGTCACCTACTTCTGTGGCTACTGCAGCCGACGTTCCATGCCAATAATGTGCCGTATTGGAATCCGCACTTACATTTCCAGCCGCATCTGTTTGAGTAGCCTTAAAGAACTCATTGTCATTGGCCTGAACATCAGTCAAGTTCGATACATCAGCAGTCCAATTACCATTCTCATCAACAACTATTGAAAGGCCTTCAACCTCGACATATTCACCCGTTTGAGTGTTGTTACCATTACTAGATGATCCAGAGATAACGTGTAAAGTGATCGACGTACCAGGCTCTCCAGTGCCATGTAAAGTCACGGTTGAGTAATCAGAATTGGCTGAGTCATCAGTGATGTTCGTGATAACAGGAGCATCGATTAATGTATCTACGGTTACGTCTTGCGTGGTCGTGCTTTCATTACCCGCCACATCGACCGCTTTAATGCTCAGGGTGTTTGGGCCCTCCGCCAACGCACTCTCAATCGCGATAGTGTAATTACCATCCGCATCCGCTGTCACCGCATCGGTCGTATACTCTGTGCCTGACGCATCCGTGTACGTGATCGTCACGCTTGCACCCGCTTCCGTCACGCCACTGATCGCTGGAGTAGTATCATTAGTGATCGTGTCGTCGTTCGATCCACTATTAGTTTCATCCGTAATGTCCGACGTCAAGTCGCCGATTTGTGTATCAACCACGATATCTTGAGTCGCTTCCTGGCTGTTGCCTGCAACGTCCGTCACCGTCGCTGTCACGCTGTAATCGCCGTCAGCAAGCTCAGTACCCGTCACATCCAACGTCCACGTGCCATCTTCTGCGATGGTCAACGCCGCGTCGTCTGCGGTGTAGTCTGTGTCATTGAAGCTCACGGTTAGGCTGTCGCCATCCGCCAACTCAACGCTACCTGTGATCGTCAAGGTGTTGTCGGTGGTGATGAAGTCACCCGCGGTGCCTGTGTCATCACTGATGCTGTCGATCGTCACCGCGGCGGTTGTGTCATCGCCGTCGCCGATTTGTGTATCAACCACGATATCTTGAGTCGCTTCCTGGCTGTTGCCTGCAACGTCCGTCACCGTCGCTGTCACGCTGTAATCGCCGTCAGCAAGCTCAGTACCCGTCACATCC
>NZ_SJSC01000006.1 GCF_004352855.1 Marinomonas sp. KMM3893
GCCTAGGACACCGCCCTTTCACGGCGGTAACAGGGGTTCGAACCCCCTACGGGACGCCACTTTATTTTCTAGTAGAATAAAGTGCTTAGGAAACGTGAAGTTAAGATATGCCGTCACTCACTGCTTTATGCGAATAAAGAGTAGGGTAGACACAATGCGGGAATAGCTCAGTGGTAGAGCACAACCTTGCCAAGGTTGGGGTCGCGAGTTCGAGCCTCGTTTCCCGCTCCATCTTCTTACTAGAAGGTGTGACTGACAAAGTGTCATTGGAACTAAGTTGTAGCTCTATAAAAGCTAATTGTGTCCCGTTCGTCTAGAGGCCTAGGACACCGCCCTTTCACGGCGGTAACAGGGGTTCGAACCCCCTACGGGACGCCATTCTAATTTATTAGAATACAGTCGTAAAAATCGTGAGTTATAGCACTATAAAAGCTAGTTGTGTCCCGTTCGTCTAGAGGCCTAGGACACCGCCCTTTCACGGCGGTAACAGGGGTTCGAACCCCCTACGGGACGCCAATTTTACACAGTAAGCCTTCTGTCTATAGATTGCTTTACAGAGAATATTTCACTAAAGAGTGTGGCTATTATCACTCTCTTCGTATTTTAATTTTTTGCATGGGATTTTATTTAATCTCACCTTTCTTGTTTTCTATCCCTCTGTTTTTAAAAGCATTATTCCAGCCCATTGTTGAATTAAAATATTGTTTCCTGATTGTGTTACGGCTCCTTTGCTGTTTTTTCTTTGAAAATTACCCACTAAGAGCATCATTCAGCACTGTTTCAGAATCTCTTGTATTAAGACAAAAGCTCTCTGGGAGGTTCGTGACTTTTACGCTATCATAGCCCACCATTTTTATTCTGAGTTTATCCATCTTCATGCAGTGGTTTATTAATTATCGACAAGACCCAATTTCACCGTCTGATCGAGGCTTAGCCTATGGCGATGGTCTTTTTGAGACCATGAAGGTGTCATCCGCTGGGGTTGAATATCTAGATGATCATCTTGCGCGTCTTGCTCGCGGCTTAAAAAAATTGGCCATGCCATTTTCTGATGCACAACTGGAAACATTGCGTCTTTTTTTACGTAATTCTATTCAGCCTCTTGTTAAAACAGAGTCCGTCGTAAAAATTATTGTCACAAGAGGCGAGGGAGGGCGAGGTTATTTACCGCCCGAAGATTGCCAACACACCATTTTGATTGGCATTGGTGATGCGCCGAATTACCAAGTTCAGCAAAAATCTGGCGTACATTTGGGTGTTTCTGATGTTCCGGTGAGCGAAAACCCTTTTTTATCGGGTATGAAACACTTAAATCGACTTGAAAATGTTCTGGCTAAGCAAAAATTAAGCGATCTGCATTTTGAAGACGTTATGTTAGATGGTCGTGGCCATGTGATTGAATGCATTCAAAGTAATATTTTTTGGTTTAAGCGAGGGGGGCTATACACACCTTCTTTGAGCCAAGCGGGTGTGCAAGGCGTTTTTCGCCACCAGGTTTTGAGCAATCAAGCGCTTTATCATGTTGAAGTGGGGCATTTTTCGTTAAACGAATTGAAACAGGCCGATGAGATCTTCATTACCAACAGTTTAATGGGCATTGTTCCTGTGATTTCTTTATTAGGATGCTCAATACCGATTGGTATCCACACTCAACGATTACAACACCTAATGCAAACTAAGGATGTGCATGACGCTTTTTAAATGGTTTATAAGAGTTTTTGTGTTAGCCGCTTCATTATTGGCTGTGCTTGCTGGCGTGGTGTATTACTTATTAACCAGTCCGATTAATTTAGACAAAGAAGCCCGCTTTTACATTCAGTCAGGTGACACCTCCTACAAAATAGGTCATGAGTTGAGTGAGAAAAATTGGATACTTGATCCAATGCTCATGCGCGTTGTTGCCAGATTGCACCCTGAATGGGTACCTAAAGTCGGTGAGTACGCCGTTATGCCAGGCATGACCTTACTGGATTTGATGGCGTTGTTTGATTCCGGCCGATCTGTGGTGTATTCAGTCACCTTATTGGAAGGCAAAACACTGGACTACTATTTGGCAACCATGGCCGCTAAAGGCAATATCAAAATGACCTTAAAGGGGCTCACGAATGAGCAAATAGCAAAACGTTTTGCATTAGACGTGAGCAACCCAGAAGGGCAGTTTTTTGCCAATACATACCAATACCATGAAGGCGATACGGATTTTAGTATCTTACAGCACTCCCATCGTTTACTAGAGCAGACATTGGCGGATTTATGGGACAAAAGAGACAAAAATTTACCCTATAAAAATGCCTATGAAGCGCTGGTGATGGCGTCTATTATTGAGAAGGAAACAGGGGCGCCAATAGAGAGGCCCTTGATTTCACGAGTGTTTATCAGTCGTTTAGAAAAAGGCATGCGCCTACAAACCGACCCTACGGTCATTTACGGATTGGGGAAAAACTTTAACGGTAATTTGACTCGAAAAGACCTGCGCTCTGCGTCTCCTTATAACACCTATTTACACTTTGGGTTACCGCCAACGCCGATTGCGAATGTGGGCAAAGAGGCGATTGAAGCCGCGTTAAATCCAGGCGAAACCAAGGCGTTGTATTTTGTTGCCAAAGGGGATGGTACCCATGCCTTTTCAAATACATTGCAGGCTCATAATAGAGCGGTCGCCAAGTACCAAAAATACCACAGACGCTCGGACTATAAATCCATTCCTGAATCTACCGTTAAGGAGAACGCACAGTGACCGGTAAATTTATCTCTTTAGAAGGCGGCGAAGGCAGTGGCAAATCCACCGCAATAGTCTGTATTCAGCGCTGGTTAGACGCAGAAAACATTGATTACATCATGACCCGAGAACCCGGTGGCACTGTATTGGCAGAAGAAATTCGTGGGCTTATTTTGGCATCCCGTAATGAAGCGGTGGACGATATGACTGAGTTGTTATTGATGTTTGCGGCCCGAGCTCAACACATGTCACAAAAAATCCGCCCCGCCTTAGAGCAAGGGCTTTGGGTGATCAGTGATCGTTTTATTGATTCATCTTTTGTTTATCAAGGCAGGGCGCGTGGTGGCGATACTGAAAAACTCAACACGCTAACGGAATGGGTAGTGGGCGACAATAAGCCTGATGCCACACTGTTACTCGATGTGCCTGTCGACATCGGCATGCAACGAGTTGCGGATCGAAAAAACGCCGACCGTTTAGACAAAGAGTCGATCGAGTTTCATGAAAAAGTGCGTCAGGGCTTTTTAGAGCAAGCCGACCTAGAACCTGAGCGCATAAAGGTGATCGACGCCAGTCAGCCTTTAGAGCAAGTTAGCGCACAAATAGTGACGCAATTAGATGCTTTAAAAACGGCTTGGAAAAGGGGTGTTTAAATGGCAGTCATTGCGCCCTGGTTGATGGCTTCATTAAGTCAGGTACAGGCTTTAAAAAAGCAGAAGAAACTGTCGCATGCTTTGTTGGTGACTGGCGCAGATGGCGTCGGCCAAGAGGAACTTGCTCGCGCGATGGTCAAAGATTTAATGTGTGAGGAACTGGACCAAGCTAAGGCCTGTGGTTATTGCCATTCGTGCCAATTGATGGCCGCCAATACACACCCAGATTATCGGATTTTAGACGGGGAAGAAGGGGCGATAAAAGTCGATCATATTCGTCAATTAACGCAAAAAATCAGCCAAAAACCCCAAGTTGGTCAAAATAAGGTAGTGTTGATTACCCACGCACAGGCGATGAACATTAACGCCGCTAACGCTGTGTTAAAAGCGTTAGAAGAGCCTGCGGACCGCACTTATTTTGTGCTAACAACGTCCCAATCCAGTAGTTTATTGCCAACCATTCGCAGTCGTTGTTTATTGGTGAATGTGCCTACGCCGAACTTGGCTGAGGTGACGAGCTGGTTGCACCAGCAACCCGATGGCGACGAGTTAGCCTCGTTGTTTTGGCTTACCACACAGCCTTTTCGCTTGTTGGCGATTGAAAAGCAACAAAAAACCGCTATTTACAGTGCTTTACCGGATGCCATAAAAGCGCTTTTGCAAGGGGAAAAAGGCGTTGATCTTGTATTAAAAGGCGTAAGCAGCGCCAATATAGAAGATTATTGCAATGGTCTTGCGGCAATTTTACATCAATGCATCAATCATTCTGCCGGAGCCACACTGCCGTCTGCGTTAGCGGATCTTTACCCTTTGATTATGCGCCGAATGAGCATCCAACAAATAATGCTGCGCTATCAAAGCTTACAAAAACTGAAATCGGATCTACTTAAAACCAACCTTAATCCGGTTATGCAGCTTACTTACGAATTGAACCAATGGTGACACCTTTATGTTAATCGACACTCACTGCCATCTAGATAAATTGGATTTAACACCTTATAACGGAGACATTAACGGCGCGATTGATGCGGCGGCTCTAAAAGGGGTTAAGCAAATGCTGAGCATTTCGGTCAATCTAGAAGACATAGACACTATTCTTAGCTTTACTGAGCGCCAAGGTGTGTTTGCAAGCTGTGGCGTTCATCCATTGCACAAAGAAGGCTTGATTTGTTCTCCTGAGCCGTTAATCACGCTTGCTCAACACGAAAAAATCATCGCGATTGGTGAGACCGGCTTGGACTATTTTTATGAAAAAGACAGCGCGGTTCATGAGTTGCAAAAACACAGTTTTGCGCAACATCTACAGGCCGCAGGCACATTAGGTTTGCCTGTCATCATACATACCCGTGATGCTAAAGCGGATACCTTGTCGTTAATACGCCAACATGGCAATCCAAGTAGCGCGGGTGTGGTGCATTGTTTTACCGAAGATTACGAGATGGCCAAAGCCGCCATTGATGAGAATTACCTCATTTCGATTTCAGGCATTGTCACCTTTAAAACCGCTCAAGAACTAAAAGACACGGTCAAGAAGTTGCCTTTGTCGTCTTTAATCGTTGAAACCGACGCCCCATATTTGGCGCCTGTGCCACACAGAGGCAAGAAAAACGAGCCACAATACGTGGCGGATGTGGCGCAGTTTGTTGCGGACATCAAAGGCATTCGTTATGAGGCCTTATTAGAGGCCACCGCTGAAAATTTCCACCGAGTATTTTCAAAAGCGACCCCAGAACAGCAAATTATGATCAAGGCCTAATGCGTTTAGGTCGTTTTTTGCACTAAGTGAATTGATTTTTCTAGAAAATTTCCTTGTTTTGCCTTTCCTATATAGGCGACAGGTAAACAAGGGTGTTAGTCTGAGATGATAAATTTAAACATAACTGAAAGAAGAGAATTTTCTTTCGCAAGCCTTACAAAGAACCGGCTTGTTTTATTTAAGGAAGCCCATTGATGTCCAATATGGTTACCCCACTTCCATATCAAGTATTGTCGGCCAAAGTCCCGACAGACCATCTTCCCTTCGAAACTTTGAAAGATATTGATGCCCTAAGCGGTATTTTAGGCCAAGAACGTGCGGTTGAAGCGATTCAATTCGGCGTGGCTATGCAGCGCCCAGGCTACAATATTTTTGCGATGGGAGACTCAGGTACAGGTCGTTCCTCTTATGTATTGAACTACTTGAAGAGCGAAGCCAAACGTCGTACACCGCCTAATGAATGGGCCTACATTAATAACTTTACCGAAAGTCATCGTCCTAAGGCGCTTGAATTTGCGCCAGGCAAAGCGGCTGAATTCGCCAAGGAAATTCGTGCTTTGATCGATGGTTTGATGGCGACATTCCCAGCGGCGTTTGAGAACCCAACGTATCAACAGCAAAAAGGGGCGATCGATCGAGCTTTTAATGAGCGCTACGAAGCGGCGATCAATAAAGTGGAGCGTGTGGCGGTAAAAATTGGCGTGGCCATGTTCCGCGATGCGTCTTCCGTCAGTTTTGCGCCTATGAGAGATGGCAAAGCGATTGAAGAAAATGATTTTGCCGGATTAAGCGACGAAGACCGTGATGCCTTTCAGGAGTCCGTGTCTCAGTTGGAAAGCTTGCTTAATGAAGAGTTATTAAGCTTACCACTTTGGAAACGTGCGTCTTATGAGCAGTTACGCCAGCTAAATTTGGATACGGTGAACGAAGCGCTAGACCCATTAATGGCACCGCTGTTTAAAGAATACGCAGAACACGAAGCGGTGACAGAGTACCTCAAAGCCCTACGTGAAGACCTTGATAAAACCATCATAGATCAGATGGCCGATGACAAGGTGTCGGAAAACCGTGACGAAATTGGTCGTCGCCAATTGTACGAAGAGTTGTACTTGCCAAACATCGCGGTGACCCATCAGCCTGATGGCGGTATGCCGGTTGTTTATGAGCCGCATCCAACGTATCGCAATTTGTTTGGCCAAGTTGAGTACAGCAGCGATCAAGGTATGCTGATTCCAAGTTACCGCTTGATTCGCTCTGGTAGCTTGCACGCGGCCAATGGTGGTTATCTGATTCTGGACGCAGAAAAACTCTTAACCGATCACTATTTGTGGGAAGCGCTCAAACGTGCCTTAAAAAGTAAGTCGCTAAAAATTGAGCACCCTTACGCGGACATGGGGCTCATGAACACAACAACCTTGGCACCACAAGATTTACCGTTACAGGTAAAAGTGGTGTTGATCGGTTCCAGAGACATTTATTACTTGCTGCAGGACGCGGACCCTGATTTCCAAGAGATGTTCCGAGTCTTGGTTGATTTTGACGATACTTTGAAACGCACCAAAGAGTCTGAATTTGCGTTTGCTCGTTTGATGAAAGACCGCATCGACAAAGAAGAGTACGCGAATGTGACTCGCGACGGTGTTGCGGCCTTAATCGAATACAGCAGTCGTCTGGCCGAACACCAAAAAGAAATGGCCGCTAAAATAGGCGATGTATTTGAGCTGTTAGGTGAAGCCGACTTTGTGCGAGAAATGGCGCGTGATGAAAACATCACCAAAGATCACATTGCTCGCGCCTTGAAGGCGAAAAAACACAGAACCGGTCGCGTTAGTGAAAAAATCATTGAAGAGATCATTGAAGGCACTGTGCTGTTGGAGAGTGAAGGCCATGCGGTGGGCAAAATTAATGGCCTAACCGTGATGCAAATTGGCGACAGCAGCTTTGGTGCGCCAGCTCGCATATCGACGACAGTCCACCCAGGTGGAAAGGGCATCATTGATATCGAACGAGAATCTAACCTTGGTCAGAATATTCACTCCAAAGGGGTGCTTATTTTATCTGGTTATCTTGGTAATAAATACGCTCAGCGTTTCCCGCTGGACATTTCTGCGTCTATTGCGATGGAACAAAGTTACGGCTATGTGGATGGCGACAGCGCTTCAACGGCAGAGTTATGCTGTTTGCTTTCTGCTTTGATCCAGATGCCATTACGCCAAGACTTAGCCATTACTGGGTCTTTGAATCAGTACGGTGAAATTCAAGCAATTGGCGGCGTGAACGAAAAGATCGAAGGCTTTTTCAACGTTTGTTTTGCGCGCGGATTAACCGGCACTCAAGGGGTGATTATCCCGAAATCGAATGCCAATAATCTGATGCTAAATGATGACATCTTAGACGCGGTCAAAGCAGGGCAATTCCATGTCTACGCGGTGTCAACGGCTGATGAGGCGCTGCATTTGCTCACAGGCTTAGAAGCAGGCGAGGCCAATGACGAAGGCGAATACCCTGAAGGCAGTATTTCTGCTCGTGTTATCCAGCGTTTAGAAGAAATCTCTAAGTTGGGTGAAGAAGAGGAAGAGGAAGAGGACGACGACGAAGAAACCGATGGCAAAGACGGTAAATCTGACAAAGCGAAGAAAGACGACTAATACGCTAAAAAAGGTAAGGTGGCCGAATGGCACCTTACCTTATGCTAGTGTTTGCCGTGGGTTCGTTTGATGATTTGAACTTTGCATTGGCTATTTACCAATGAAAAAATCGTATAATAGAGGTTGTTGGTTTTAATGTAGCTGGCAATCTCTTTTCTGTTACTTGGTCTATGAACTTTCAAAACCTCAGCCTGATGAAATACTTTACCTTTGATGAACTTCTCAGCGACTTTATCGGCCGCGTTTTTTGCATCGTAATCGTTGCATTCAGACCAGGATGGTGAGCTGATCATGAGGGTAAGAAGCGTCATGAGTAGCCGTGCTTTGATATGGAACATAGCCTATAAAAACCTATTGTTTACTGTGCTTTATTTTTAATAAACCCCATGGGATAGATAGCGACGCTGCTTTGTAAATCAAAGACGGTGTTCTACCCTAAGGGTTATCCAAATTACTTCGGAGATTGTGTTATGACGTTACAGCGTAAGTTTTCGCTTGTGGTGTTTGCATCCGCCATTATTGTGGCGTTAATTGTTGGCTCTTTTGGTTATTTTCAACTTAAAAACACCTTGGTTGACGGTTTGAATGACCAGGTATCATCGATTGCAGAAGGGCAGTCTCGAACCATATCAGAATGGGTTCATGGAAAAACCGCCACGATTAACAGCTTAAGCAATCACTTTACTAAGCATGATGTGACGATTGGCGCGCTTTTACAAGCCGAAAAATCGGGTAATTTTGACTTGGCCTACATTGGGACGAAAGAAGGTGACATGGTGTTAAGTCATCACGCCACTATGCCAGCAGGCTTTGATCCTCGCACTCGCCCTTGGTACAAAAAAGCGCTAACGTCAGACAGCGTTCAATACACAGAACCTTATATTGATGTCAGCACGAACCAACTTATTATTTCTGCCGCAGAGAAAGTTGTGGATGCGTCAGGGGTCAAAGGCGTTGTTGGTGCCGACATGAACTTAAGCAATCTCGTTAAGGGCATTTTGCATGTCAAAATGATGGATAAAAGTCGTGTCTTTTTAGTCTCGACAAAAGGTGTGATCATTGCGCACCCTGATGAGAAGCTAGTCCTTAAAAACATGGCGTCGTCTTTGGGTTATGGTTTAGATGTGGTTAAACAGGCACAAGGAAAACTGGTTGAAACACAGTCAAAAGATGGGCTTGTGTTAGTGGCAGGCGTTGCGGTTCCTGACACCGATTGGGTTATCTTCTTTCAGCTAGACAAAGCCACGGCGATGGCGCCGCTGAGTAATCTATTGATTTCACTTATGGTGGCAATGGTTATCGCGGCAGTGGCCGTAAGCCTTGCCATGGGACTGGTTAGCCGAAAATTGTTGAGTGGCATTGATAAGGTCAATCAAGTGTTGGCAGAAATGAATAACGGTCAAGGGGATTTAACCACTCGCATCCCAGAAACCAGCAAAGATGAAATTGGCGATTTAGCGCGTCACTTTAATGGCTTCTTACAAACCTTAGCGGGCATTATTTCTGAAATTAAGGTGTTGTCGTCCAACCTTAATAGTTTGGCTCAAGACTCTCATCGTTTAACTTCTCAGTCGTCTTTGGACCTGAGTACTCAATTGGATGAGATTACCGCGGTGGCGACGGCCGTTGGGCAAATGTCGGCGGCGACCCATGAGATCGCATCCAACGCAGAAAGCACCGCGAATGCTTCTCGAGAAGCGTATCAAAATAGCCAAGAAGGCAGTGATCAGGTTGTCAAAAGTAAACACTCGATCAGCGACCTTGCGACACAAGTTACCGACGCTTCGAGCATTATTGGTAATCTTGATCATCAAGTGCAAAGCATCAGTAGCATATTAACAACCATTCAAAATATCGCCGAACAAACCAATTTATTGGCGTTGAACGCAGCGATCGAAGCCGCTCGTGCCGGTGAACATGGTCGTGGCTTTGCGGTGGTGGCTGATGAAGTTCGTGTGTTGTCACAAAGAACGCACAACTCAACAGAAGAAATTAAAGAAATGATCGACGGCTTAAATAGCACAACGCAAAAAGCCGTGGATATTATGCATTCAGGTCAAACGGTGGCGAACAGCTCTGTTGAAGACGCAATCGCAGCGGCAGAAAGCTTGGTGGCAATCCAGAATTCCGTACAACGGATTAGTGATATGTCATTGCAAATTGCCAGCGCGGCAGAAGAGCAAAATATTGTTACCAGTGATATATCGAACAACAGTTTGTCGATCAAAGAAATCGCCAACAAGCTGGCAATCGAGTCCCATGAAAGTGCCAAAGGCGCTGAGTCATTAGCGCAATTAGCACAAAGACTAGAGCAGCAAATCGCGAGATTTACTATTTAATAGGTCGAACGAGTCGGATGATCTTGAGTCTCCCTTTTCTATTTGTGTTTCAATAATGAAAAGGGTAGCTTGACTCCTTTCACAGCAGATTGTAATAATCAATTTTATCACCCTTGGGCAGAGGAAACTTCAAATGTACAAACGTCTTTTTATCGGCGCACTCGCCACCTTGGCATTTTCAACGAATGTATTGGCACACGGTGCTTGCGAAGGTCGTCCTTTACACCATGATATGGAAAACATTAAAACGGAATTAAAAGGCATGGCATCAAGCCTAAAGTCAGGGGACAACGAACAAGCCGCTAAAAAGGTTGAGCAAGTCATTGCTTTGTTTAAAGACGCCCGTTCTCAAACACCGTACCTGTTCGTCGAGAAAAAACTCTCTGGGGACGCGCTAGCAAAAGAAACCGCTGAATACCAAAGTGTCATCGATGATACGATTCAAGTCTTCTCTTCTTTAGAAACTGCGTTAGAAAACAATGACTCAGCTAAGATAAAAACGCTAATGGGAGAGATTGGTAAGCAAAAACACATTGGTCATAGTACGTTTAAAGCAGATTGCTAATCGTCTAAATGATGACCTTGCTTGAATTGACTGTTACAATGCGCGCGCGATAAAGAGAGGAAATTATGGCTCGTACTAAAAAATCGCGCAGCATGCGTGGCAAACTTGGAAAAACTGGTTCAAAGGAAATGATGAAAGAGCAAAATAAAGCTCGTAAAGCATCGTCTACTCGCCGTTTTAAAGTCAAAAAATCCAAGGAGCGCAAAGAGCAAGCGCACAAAAAGCTTGATAGACTGGGTTTGCTTCCTGAAAAAGAAGCAGCACAGCCAGCAGCACGTCCACGTCGTTTTGTGTTCGTGAAGCCTAAAGAAGAGAAAGACACCGAATCTACTAAGCCGACATTGATCTCAGGGATAAATCAGGAAACTGAAGATTTATCTGTTGATGAATTATTGTCTGCTTTCTCTGAAGAGAATTAAGCAAATATCTGTAAAACTTAAAAAAAGGCTGCTTTTGCAGTCTTTTTTTATGCTCAAATTATCCATTACAATAAAAATTATCTATGCGGGATGAGTTGTAACATGAATGTAAAAGCCTCTGTTCCTATGTCAAGTGTACGCTATTTATTAAAAGCCGTTGAAAATCAAGGCTTAGACAGTGACGCATTATTAGAGAGCTTGGATATCGTACGTTCCGATATTGAACAAAACAGTCATTTCCCTGCCTATCAATACGGCATGCTGTATCAAAAGATTATGTGGCTGGTTCAGGATGAATCGTTCGGCATGTTGAGTGGGGGTAAGGTGCCCAATGGTACCTTTAGAATGATGTGTTTGTGTATTATTCATGCGCGAAGCTTGGCGCATGCCATGTACCGTTGCAGCGATTTCTACGACATCTGTCGTGGCCCCACAGTAAAGCCTGTATTGATCAAAAAAGGGCGCTTTGCCATGGTCACCTTTGCTCCGATAGAGTCGGCGGATGCTAGGGTGGCGGACATAGTGACGCCAGAGTCGAAAGAGCAGCTAAGAACCACTTTGTCTATGTGGCATCATTTTATTTGTTGGTTAATTGGTCGCCGTTTGAGCCTGAAGGCCGCTTATTTCACCAGCGAGCGTCCCGATGATGTGGAGTACTATAAGACTTTATTTCAGTCCGAAGTACGCTTTAACCAACACGCCAATGCGCTTGTTTTTCCTGCCAGCTATCTGGATATGCCGATAGTCCAAACCGAAGACAGCTTACGTGGTTTTCTAAAAACAGCACCGTACCAATTACTGGTCATGGTTGAAAACGACAACAGCTTAAAATCTCAAGTAATGGCCATGTTAGGCAAAGACTTCTCTCGAGAGATGCCAAGTGCAGACGAAGTCGCAAGTGGGCTTAATATGAGTGTGTCGACTCTGAGACGCCGCCTCAACGAAGAAAAAACATCCTACCAGCAGATCAAAGATGAGTGTCGCAAAGAAGCAGCCATTACCTATATGAACGCACCACAGTTGAGTATTAATGACATCGCTGCGTTAATGGGGTTTGATGAACCCAGTGCATTTTTCCGATCTTTTAAAAAATGGACGGGGATGACGCCGGGTGAATATCGAAAAAGTGATGAATTTTTGAAGTTTGGTCGCTCTATGAAAAGCTTATAAATCCGTACCTTGTGACGCCTTCTACCTTATTCTGATTGTATTTGTCAGAAATAACGGCCTGATATGTTATTGAGAGATTCGCTCATTTTTATCATTCTATAGTTATACATCCGCTCGGATAAATAACCGGAGAATAAAAAATGAGCGATTACCTGTACCCTCTAAACGATATTCTTTTTAGCCTACAAAAAGTGGCCAATTTTGATCGTCTAACGCCTTATGTCGATGGCGGCCTTGACGACGATTTGCTGGGCGCTATTTTAGCCGAAGCCGGCAAGTTAACCGAACAAGTGATTGCGCCATTAAATTGGTCGGGAGACCAAGAAGGGTCTCGCGTTGAAAATGGCAATGTTATTGAAGCAAAAGGCTTTAAAGACATTTACCGTAGTTATTGTGAAGGCGGATGGGGTTCTCTCTCTGGTGCCACTGAGTACGGTGGTCAAGGTTTGCCATCCAGCATTGCTACCGCTGTCAACGAAGGCGTCCAAGCGGCCAACTTGGCTTTTTCATTGTGTCCGTTATTGAGTCAAGGGGCGATCGAAGCGATTAGCTCCCATGCCAGCGAGACGCTTAAAGAAACCTACCTACCCAAGATGCTAAGCGGTGAATGGACCGGAACGATGAACTTAACCGAGCCATCGGCAGGTTCTGATCTTGCTGCCATTGCTTGTAAAGCCATTCCTGATGGCGATGTGTATCGTATTAAAGGTCAGAAAATCTTCATTACTTGGGGTGATCATCAAATGAGTGACAACATCATTCATTTGGTTTTGGCGAGGCTTCCCGATGCGCCGGCGGGTGTGAAAGGCATTTCTCTGTTTATTGTGCCTAAATTTATTTTGGATGAGCAAGCCAATCCAGGCCAGCGTAACGATGTCCAAGTGGTGTCTGTTGAGCACAAAATGGGCATTCACGCGTCGCCAACCTGTGTGATGAGTTTTGGTGAGAACGAGGGCGCGATAGGGTATTTAGTTGGCATGGAAAACGAAGGCATTAAAGCCATGTTTACCATGATGAACAATGCGCGTCAGGGTGTCGGTTTGCAAGGCTTAGCGATTGCAGAGCGTGCTTATCAGCAAGCGCTTGAGTATGCTAAAGAGCGTAAGCAAGGTATGAAGGCCGATCGCTCAGGGAAAGCCGCGATTATTGAACACCCAGATGTATTGCGTATGTTGATGACAATGAAATCTCAAATTGACGCGATGCGCTCTCTTATTTACATGGCGGCGGTGGAGAACGATTTATCTCACCTAGCAGAAGGTGACGCAAAACAAAAAGCCAAGACACGCACCGCGCTGTTAACCCCGATTGTGAAAGGCTGGATTACTGAGCAAGCTCAGGAAATCACCTCATTGGCGATTCAAGTTCATGGTGGTGTTGGTTTTATCGAAGAAACTGGGGTTGCACAGCACGCAAGAGATGCGCGCATTTTGCCTATCTATGAGGGCACCAATGGCATTCAAGCGATCGACTTAATTGGTCGTAAGCTGTTAACAGACCAAGGCGCGGCCATGGCGGATTTATTAGCAGAAATGAAAGCCGAGATCGAAACATTGGTGGTTGGCAGTACCCATGATAATGCGCTAAAAGTGCAACAGGCGATTCTCTTGGCTGAGCAGGCCACCGCGTCGTGTTTGCGCAGTATGAATAAAGACGCGCTGTTAGGAACAGGCTCTGCCTATGGCTACATGATGATGATGGGCAGTGTGATAGGCGGCTGGTTGCAGGTTCGAGCACAGATGTTGAGCGAGAAAAGCACGACATTGAGTGAACCGCAAAAACAGTCTTGGAAACAATCCGCAGACTTTTATTGCGATCATATTTTAGCTCGCGCTGGTTATCACGCGCAGACGGTTATCGCCGGACAAGCGTCAATCGATACGCTGAACGAAGACAGTTTTGCTAGATAACAGTTAACTGAATACATACTAAATATTAAGTCAATGGGCATGGCTACAAACCATGCTACGCCTGCTGTAGGAGGCATTATGACAGACAGAGAAGTAATGGAATTTGATGTGGTTATTGTCGGTGGTGGTCCTGCTGGGCTTTCTACGGCGTGCCGTTTGATGCAAAAAGCACAAGAAAACGAACAAGAATTGAGTGTTTGCCTGGTTGAAAAAGGCTCTGAAATTGGCGCTCATATTCTGTCAGGAGCGGTAGTCGACCCTAAAGCATTAGCCGAACTTTTCCCCGATTGGAAAACCATGGGCGCCCCTTTGGTGTCTGAAGTAACAGTGGATGAACTGCATTGGTTAGGCTCGAAGACTGGCAGTCGTAAACTAAGCCATTGGATGATTCCTAAAACCCTTCATAACGAAGGCAATTATGTGATTAGCTTGGGGAATCTATCTCGCTGGTTAGCAGAGCAAGCCGAAGCGCTTGGTGTGGAAGTCTTTCCGGGGTTTTCAGCCGCTCATATTGCTTACAATGAACAAGGTCAGGTAGAGGGCATTGTAACGGGTGACATGGGAGTAGCAGAGGATGGTTCGCACAAAGATGGCTATATGCCAGGCATGCTATTAAAAGCCAAATACACCATTTTTTCAGAAGGTTGCCGTGGCCACCTTGGTAAAGAACTTATCGAACGTTTTGAACTGGATAAAGGCAAAGCCCCGCAGCATTATGGGCTTGGTATTAAAGAGCTTTGGGATGTTCCTGAGGCGCAAAGTAAGCCAGGCACTGTGATTCACACCGCTGGGTGGCCGCTGGGTAAAGAGGCCGGTGGCGGAGGCTTTCTCTACCATTTAGAGAACAATCAAGTCGTGGTTGGCTTGATCGCAGATTTGAACTATAAAAACCCACATTTAAGCCCGTATGATGAATTTCAACGTTACAAGCATCATCCATTGATTGCCGCGCATCTTAAAGACGCCAAACGTGTGTCTTACGGTGCTCGAGCCATTGCAAAAGGGGGGTGGGCGTCGTTACCGAAAATGAGCTTCCCTGGTGGTCTTCTGTTGGGCTGCGATGCTGGTACATTGAACCCTGCTAAAATCAAAGGCACTCACACTGCCATGAAGAGCGGTTTGTTAGCGGCTGAGGTGATTTGTGAGGCATTACAAGCAGAATCACCAGTCAGTGAACTTGCTCATTATGATGCGACAGTTCGAGATTCTTGGTTGGGTAAAGAGCTTGAGCAGGCGCGAAACTTTGTGCCTGTCATGCATTCCCTAGGCACATTTTGGGGCGGTGCTTATAACTGGCTAGATCAAAATATCTTTGCTGGGCGTTTGCCTTTTACCTTTAATGATATGACACCAGATTACGCCTGCTTAGAACTGGCAGAAAAGCATCAGGCGCCTGATTACCCTAAACCTGACGGCAAACTAAGCTTTGATAAGCTTTCCTCGGTGTTCTTATCCAATACCAACCATGAGGAAAACCAGCCTTGTCATTTGTTGCTAAAAGACGCCACTGTGCCTATTGCTCAGAATCTGCCTAAGTTTAATGAGCCTGCTCAACGATATTGTCCAGCGGGTGTCTATGAGGTAGTCGAAGGGGCACAAGGCGCAAGCTTCCAGATCAATTCGCAAAACTGCATTCATTGCAAAACCTGTGATATCAAAGACCCTGCACAAAACATTCGCTGGGTAACACCTGAGGGCGCGGGCGGCCCGAATTACCCCAATATGTGATTTTAGAAAAGACACTTTTTTGTGTCTTTCTACTTCTTGGTTTTACTTGCATACAGGTCACTATTTTATTGACCTGTATGTCCACATTCCTTACTGGATTTCACCTCGCGTCTGATTGATAATAGGTTTTTCAAGTAAAGGAATTGTTTATGCGACTCTGGGTAGATGCGGATGCTTGTCCGAATGTGATCAAAACCATTCTATTTCGTGCCGCTGAACGAGTTGAAATACCCTGTATCTTGGTCGCCAATCAGGCCATTTCTATTCCTCCCTCCAAATGGATTGAAAGAAGAGTTGTGAGTTCCGGCTTTGATGTGGCCGATAATTATATTGTCGAGCATGTGGAACCTGCAGATCTTGTTATTACCGCGGACATTCCCTTAGCCGCAGAAGTAATCGATAAAGGCGCGTTGGCGGTGAACCCTCGTGGTGAACTTTATTCTCGAGAAAATATAAAACAGCGCCTTGCGATGCGTGATTTTATGGAGCAAATGCGTTCATCTGGTGTGCAAACCGACGGTCCAGCCACGTTTAACCAGCAAGATCGAATGGCGTTCGCGAATACGCTCGATAAGTTATTGGCCCAGCGCGTGCCTTAGACTCACTCCTCAATGAGAAATCAGGAAAGTGTTTACTGAATATTTTCCTGATTATTCAGTTATAGGGGAATGAAATGAAAAGAATTATTGTTGTGGGCGGTGGCGCAGGTGGTTTAGAGCTTGTTACCCGACTTGGCCACGGACTAGGACGTAAAGGCAAAGACAAAGCAGAAATCATCTTAGTCGACCGCAGCCGGACACACATCTGGAAACCGCTTCTTCATGAAGTTGCCACCGGTTCTATTGATATCAATAATGACGGTGTGAACTATCGAGCTCATGCCGCCAAGCACCATTATCAATTCCAACTCGGTACGGTAACGAGTGTTGACCCAACGGCAAAAACCATCACTCTTGATTCTTTAAGTGACGACAAAGGTCATTTAATCTTACCTGAACGCAATCTTTCCTATGACACGCTCATCATGGCCGTAGGCAGTATTAGTAACGACTTTGGTACGCCAGGCGTTGCTGAGCATTGTTATTTCCTAGATTCACACAAGCAAGCTGAGCGTTTCCAGCAAGCCTTACTTAACCACTTTTTACGAGTCCATCAAGAAGGCCCTGAAGCTAAGTTGAAAATCGCCATTGTTGGCGGTGGCGCAACAGGGGTCGAATTATCTGCTGAATTGTTCCACGTAGCGGATTTGATGAAAGCCTATGGCATGCCGGAAATGTCCGGAAAGCGTGTGCATGTGGAGCTTGTCGAAGCGGGCGATCGAATATTGAAAGCGTTGCCAGAGCGTATTGCCAACTTAGCGTCGAAAGAACTCACACGGCTTGGTGTTAAAATTAGCGAAAGTACCCGTGTGGTACGCGCGGATGTTGGCGGCTATCAAACCGCTGAAGGCGCACTTATTGAAGCTGACTTAATGATCTGGGCTGCAGGTGTCAAAGCGCCTGACTTTATTAAAGACATTGAAGGCTTTGAAACGAATCGCAGCAACCAAATCGTTGTTAAAGGCACGCTTCAGGCGAAAGACTTTGATGATGTGTATGTGATCGGGGACTGTTGTGCTTGTGAACAACCCGATGGTTCTTTTGTTCCACCGCGGGCACAATCTGCCCATCAGATGGCTTCTTTAGTTTACGCTAACATCAAAGCGTCGCTGAAAAATGAGCCGCTAAAAGACTACTTATACAAAGACCATGGCTCTTTGGTGAACCTAAGTAACTACAGCACAGTCGGTAACTTGATGGGCAACCTCATGGGTGGCTCTATGTTCATCGAAGGGCGCATTGCGCGTTTTGTCTACATTTCTCTGTATCGTTTGCACCTCATTGCGATACACGGCTGGTTTAAAGCCACCATCGTTATGGCGGCACAAAAAATTGGTAAAGTCGTGAAGCCAAAACTTAAGCTTCATTAATGATTAGTGTGCTAGCAAGCCATTCACTTTTAAAAAGTTAATCATGGTGTAAAAGCCGCCGTAGCAAAGACCTCAGTATAGGGAGGTTTTCTACGGCGGCTTTTTTTTGCCTGACGTGGCGGATAGCAGCTTCAATATTTCAGTAAATGTGAAGCAACTAATGAGATCTATTTGATTAAACCTCAACCCTTGACCTATGTGTTACCAATAGGTTTTACAATGACCCTATTAGATTAAGCAAAGAGGTTCTTATGCGCGTTATTGATCTTGCGAAAAAAGCCAATGTAACGAGTGAAACAGTTCGCCATTACACACGCTTAGGGCTGATTCACGCACAACGAGACCCGAATAATGGTTATCAAATTTATGATAATACGGCGTTTACTCGTATGCAGTTTATTCAGCAGTCTCGTACCTTAGGGTTTAGTTTAAAGCAAATAGAAGAGATTCTTGATCAGGCTGATAGTGGCGATTCTCCTTGTCCTATGGTGAGAGACTTATTGGAAAAGAAAGTCCCTGAAACCAAGGCAAAGATTGCACAGTTACAAGCGCATTTAGCCACCATGGAAGCGGCCTTAGAACATTGGGAAAGCATGCCAAACGGTACCCCAGATGGCCATTCTATTTGTTGCTTGATAGAAGAGTGGGAAGACAGCAAAAAATCATGATAGCGATCATTAAGGAGACAGTATGTCAGATATTAATGAACAAATAGCAGCCGCCAATGAGACGCGTGTTCAGACCTTAGATTTGGCCGTAGGCGGCATGTCTTGCCAAGGCTGCGTCTCGAAAGTTAGACAGAAAATTCAACACCACGATGCCAATGCTCAAGTGCTTGGCACGCCAGCAGACAATCGTCTTGAAGTGCAAACTGTATTGGCAAAAGAGCAAGTAGAAGCCAGCATTAGGGACGCAGGTTACCAGACATTAGGGGATTTCGAGACGCCGGCAGACGTTGTCGAGACGCAAAAAGAGCCCTCACAGCCAGCCCATTATCAACTGGCGGTTGAGGGTATGTCGTGTCAGAAATGTGTCGCTAAAATACGCCAAAGCATTCAGTCATTAGACGCAGAGGCCCAAGTAGACGGGCAGCCTAAAGCGAATCGTCTTGAGGTGACTACGGCGCTTTCTCAGCAACGCATTGGCGATGCCATTATCGATGCAGGCTATGAGTATTTTGGGGATTACATCGAGGTGGCTCAATCATTAGAATCCGCCGCGGAGCCAGACGGCAGCCCAATACCGCCCGCAGCGGAAAAAGACCGCCCTACAAAAGATCAAAAAGCAGACAGTGAGCGCGCTCATAAATATCAATTTTCTTTGACTGGTATTACCTGTGCAGGCTGTGTGAATACCATTCAAAAAGCATTGGATCGTGTTTCCGGTGTTGAAAAAGCCGAAGTGAATTTTGCCAGTCGTACCGCGCAAGTGTCGTCTTTGACAGACGCAGAGACCTTGATCAAAGCGGTGGAGTCTTCAGGCTATGGCGCGTCTCTGATTGAAGATGCGGATAAAGCGGATGAAGATCGCCAGCAAAATGAACGAAAAGAATTTCATGACAAACGAAATTATGCGGTGCTAGGGCTTCTCGTGGGGGTGCCCTTGATGCTGTACGGTTTGCTGGGTGGCAACATGATGGTCGAAACCGGAGGGCAACGATTAGCCTGGGGCCTCGTTGGCGTGCTGACCTTATTGGTCATGTCGGTGTCAGGTAAGCATTACTACCGTAGCGCATGGCGGGCTTTTAAATCTCGTCAATCGAATATGGATACCCTTATCACGATAGGTACCATTAGCGCGTGGTTGTATTCTATGGCGATCATTATTTCCCCCAGTGTGTTTCCTGAAAACGCGCGTCATTTGTATTTTGAAGCCAGTGTGATGATTCTTGGCTTAATCAATTTAGGCCAAGCGCTTGAAGTGCGAGCACGTGGTAAAACCAGCGCTGCGTTACGCCGTCTATTGGACCTTCGCCCAAAATTTGCCATGGTCGTACGCGAAGGGGCAGAAATATCCTTAGCCGTTGAACAGATTCAGATTGACGATGTGGTTCGCGTTCGCTCTGGCGAAAAATTCCCTGTGGATGGGGTAGTGAGTGACGGTCAATCAAGTGTGGATGAATCCATGTTAACTGGCGAACCTGTGCCCATCGAGAAACACCCAGGAGACAAAGTATCGGCAGGAACAATCAATGGTAAAGGCTCGTTAACCTATCGTGCTACAGGCATCGGGTCTGACACCTTGCTGGCGCAAATTATTGACATGGTTGGAACGGCACAAAATTCAAAACCGCCAATTAGTCGTCTGGCCGACCAAGTGTCTTCGGTGTTTGTTCCCAGCGTCATGATATTGGCTACGCTTGCGGCCTTGGCTTGGTTTAATCTGGGTCCTGCTCCGGTCATGGTTCACATGATGGTTGCGGCTGTGTCTGTGCTGATCATTGCGTGCCCTTGTGCATTAGGGTTAGCCACCCCCATTTCCACCATGATTGGCGTTGGTAAAGCCGCTGAATATGGTGGTTTGATTCGCAATGGCGAGTCTTTACAAAGAGCCAGTGAATTGACCACGATAGTGCTGGATAAAACCGGCACCATTACAGAAGGCAAACCTAAGGTAGTGCATCAAGTGCTTGCTTCAGGCGAGGATGAAACACATCTCGCGACGTTAGTGTCTTCGCTGGAAAAAGGGGCCAATCATCCATTGGCCAACGCCTTGATAGATCACGCTGAAGCAACCAGTCAAGACACCTTTGAAACGTCTCAGTTTGAGTCCATCGTGGGTCGTGGTTTACAAGCTGAAATTCAAGGAGAGACGTATTTTCTGGGTAACGAAGCATTAATGAAAGAGCAAAACATTGATCTTTCTACTCTGGCCAAGGTAGACGAAAAATACGCAGCGAGTACACAAGTCTACCTTGCGAATCGTCGTCAAGCGTTGGCGGTTTTCTGTATTGAAGACCCGATAAAAGCCAGCTCAGAAAGCGGCATTAAAATGCTCCAGAAGGCGGGACTAAAAGTCATCATGCTGACTGGAGACAATAAAAACAGTGCCGCATTGGTGGCCAATAAACTGAACATTGATGAGTTCCATGCAGAGCTGATGCCCAATGACAAACTCGATTGGGTGCGCACATTGCAAGCGAAAGGCGAAGTGGTTGGCATGATAGGCGATGGTATTAACGATGCGCCTGCGTTGGCACAAGCGGACGTTGGCTTTGCCATGGGCGCAGGCACAGATGTCGCGATGGAAAGTGCCGACATTACGTTAATTCGCAGTGATCTGACAAGCGTGGCGCAAGTTATCGAGGTGAGTCAGGCGACCTTAGGCAACATTAAACAAAACCTTTGGGGTGCGTTTGCTTATAACAGCTTAGGTATTCCTTTGGCCGCCGGGGTGTTATTCCCATTTACTGGGTGGTTGCTAAGTCCAATCGTAGCTGGCGCGGCGATGTCTTTGTCCTCTATTACTGTGGTGGCGAACGCCAATCGTCTACGCCGTTTTGCGTCTCGACTTACTGACACCAGCAATCAAGATAGATAGGAGAGGCTATGAGTGTATTAGTGAATATTTTAGGTGTGTTATTAATCGCGTTAATCGCTTGGTGGTTTTGGGCACCAAGTAAGAAAAAATAGTGAGGATGATATGGCGTATGCGCGTTCGGCTTGTGTTGCTAAAGTGACTCTGCGGGTGGTCGGCATGACTCAGTCGACTGCTGGCGATTTCTTTCAGCGCTGGCGTCATCGTGAGGGCATTGAGTTTCTCCAGATAGAATGGAAGAAACAGCGTATTTTAGTTCATTATGATGCGCTGTTGATTTCATTAACCGACATAGTGTCGGGGCTTCAAAAGGCAAACATGTCACTTAATCGTGGTATTTTCTATCGTTGGCGATTGCATCTGGCGAAGCAGGTCGAGCAAAATATACGGGACAATCTCAACCATATTCCCCATTGTTGTGGCAAGGCACCACGGCCAATACAAGGGAAAAAATAATGATATACTGTTTTTAACAGTGAAGAGGCTGAACGTTTTCCGATTTTGCTGATACTATATATCGAAATACATCGATATAATGATAAGGAAGCCACACCGTGGTTTCCTTTTTTATTGCCAGTCTTTTAACAGGGAAATTTTACAATCTATGCAAGCTTATCAATGGGGAATCTTTGCCATCGCGCTGGGCGCGTTTGGCATTGGTACAACAGAATTTATGCCTATGGGGTTATTGCCCGTCATTGCCGATGGCGTTCATGTTTCCATCCCAACCGCTGGGTTATTGATCAGTGCTTATGCCATTGGTGTTATGTTTGGCGCGCCAATTGTTACTTTGTACCTAGCGCGTTTTAGCCGAAAGAGCGCTCTTATCGGCTTGATGGGCACTTTTGTGGTTGGCAATACGTTGGCGGCATTGGCAACCAACTATGAAATATTGATGTTTGCTCGAGTGGTGACCAGCTTGGCGCACGGTGCATTTTTTGGTATTGGCGCTATGGTGGCGATGAATTTAGCGCCCAAGAATAAACAAGGTTCCGCCGTTGCTTCTATGTTGTTGGGTTTGACCATTGCGAATATTATCGGCGTGCCTATCACCACTTGGTTGGGGCAGAATATTGAATGGCGAGTTGCGTTTGCCGTGACCGCGGTATTGGGTGTGGTTGCGATGTTAGGGCTAGCACGAAATCTTCCCACGATGGCCGCAACTGAAAAGCCAGATGTACGCAAAGAGCTTCAGTCTATTATGCAGCCAGCGGCGTTGCGCGCATTTGGCACAACGGTGTTGTGCGCGGGCTCTATGTTTACCTTGTACACCTACATTGCGCCTATCCTGCATACACTGGCAGACGCATCTGAAAGCGCCATTGCCATTATGCTTTCTCTGGCTGGGGTTGGTTTTACTTGTGGTAATTATATCGGCGGCAAATTGGCGGATAAATCGCCTGATCGCGCTTTGTTTATTACCTTTGCCGCACAAATCATCATGGCGTGTTTGTTTAGCTTGGTCGCCAGCAATATAATCACCGCAGGAATCATGGTCTTTTTCTGGAGTGTGGCTATTTTCGGTAGCGGCTCGGCATTACAAATGAACGTCATGAAAATTGCTGACCAGGCACCTGGGTTGGCATCGTCTATTAATATTGGCGCCTTTAACCTGGGCAACGCTTTGGGTGCTGTACTTGGTGGTGCTGTGATTACGCTTGGTTTCAGTTACGCTTGGATTCCAAGTACGGCGGCGATTTTGTCCGTATCAGCCATGCTGTTGCTGATGATAAGTCGAAAACTTGCTCAGGGTTCAACCCAGACAGCATAATAAGCAATTACAGCGTGCTAACCGGTTACAAGCGCTATTTACCTTGGCACCGGTTGGCTTGTGGGCAATGCATCTAATGATGTCATTTGGTTGCAATCGTCTATAGAGTTGCATAAAGTGTGATCCAACTGAAATAAGAGCCATTTTTAATGTCGAAATGTGTATTAGATAACGTCAATGCAACTGCGAAGAAGTACAGTTTTGTGTGCTTGTTTCTGTTTGCGCTGTCGCTATTCTTTAGCACCATAACGACGAACAGCATGCTTGGTGCTTCTTCATCAAGCAGCATGGCAATGGACACGACAGACCCTATTTTATCCGTTGAGGGCTCTATGCCTCATGATTCACTCCGGTCTCAGGATAGTCGCTTGTCTCATGCTGCCACTATGACTGACATGCATTGTGTTTCTCAGGATTGCAATGGCATGTCGACACATCATGATCATCAAGATTGTATGGACAACCATTGCAGTAGCTTTTCCGGTTTGCTTGCCAGTTATGACGCCCCGTCTGTTGTAATCTCTTCTATTCAGCCCGTTTTAGCCGCGAATTCTTATCGCTCCACTTACCCTAATACCCCTTATTTCCCTCCTATAGCGCTTTCTTAAATTCGATTTTTTGCTCTTTGCCTTATGGGCAATGAGCGTTCATGAATTTATTAAAGAGAATCAAAATCCATGGTTAACAACCTATTTTTGGCATTCTTGCGTCCGTTTCAAGACGCCGAGCGCCCCCATGTATTTACTAAGACATTCAATCGCAGTGTTTGTGTTTTGGCTTTATCAATGACTTCGTTTGTCGTCGATGCCGAAACCTTGAGCCTCCAAACCGTAATCAGTAAGGCGGTCTCACAGGATGAGTGGTTGACGGCAAATCAGGCTAAAGAAGCGGCTATACGCTCCTTAAGTGGTGGTATGACAGCATTGCCTGATCCTAAAATCAGCCTTGGCTTATCAAACTTGCCCACCGACACCGGCGATTTTCACCAAGAAGCCATGACGCAAGTTAATCTCTCTGTGTCTCAAGTATTTCCTGCTGGCGATACCTTGTCGCTCATTGGTGAAAAATACGCAGCACAAGGCGATCAAATGCCCTTACTACGGGAGAACCGTCAAGCCATCATCACCATGACCGTTTCTGATTTGTGGTTAACGGCCTATAAATTTGAACAGAGTATTGCGCTTGTTCAGCACAACAAACGCTTGTTTGAGCAGCTTAACGAAGAAGTAGAAGGGCGTTATCGCAGCGCATATGGGCAGGAAAAACAGCAAGATCTGGTGCGTGCGACATTAGCGATACATAACCTGGATTTGCGTTTAACGAAGCTCAATCAGGCCAAACAAAATGCGCTGACCAAGTTGACTCAATATCTCGACCCGTCACTTGTTCCAGAAAGTATACAGCTTGCGACAGACAAGCTTCCTTTAGCCTCTTTGTGGGCAAACTCTCATCGTGTTGTTCAGTCCCTTAATGCGTCTTCATTGGATCAATTGGCCGCTCGCCTGAGCCAGCATCCTTTGGTTCGACTTGTGGATGTGCAATCAAGCACCGCAAAAATAGAAAAGTCGATCGCGGAGCAAAAATACAAACCTGAATGGGGGGTGACGTTGGGTTATGGCTATCGAAGCGATGACCTGAATGGCATGGCACGCTCTGATCTGGCATCCGTTGCGGTGAGCGTCAGCATGCCCATCTTTTCAACCCGTCGACAGGACGCTCAAGTAAAAGCGGCGTCGCTTGAGGTTGCCTCATTGGTCTCTGAAAAAGCCTTGGTATTAAACGACTTACTCGCTAAATATCGCTCTTTAACTTCTGACATTAGGTTATTAGATCAACAAATAAGCCTTTATCAGCACCAACTTATTCCTAGCTACCAAGCCAGTGCTCAATCTATGTTGCACGCCTACACCAATAATGACGGGCGTTTTAGCGAGGTTCTACAGGCTCGTATAGACACACTGAATGCCCATGTAGAACGGATAAATATCGAGGTTGAGCGTGCTAAACGTTTGTCCCAATTAGCGTATGTGTTGACGACGAAAGAAGAGGTAATCGCCAAATGAAAATGCTCAAAACAATCGGTTTTTTTGTTCTTGCTGGGGCCTTTTTTACAACAGGGTACTTTTTTGCTCAGCACACAGACTCGTCTGAATCGACAGCAACAGACAGCGCCTCCAGCACACCAACGTTGCCGGCGAAACCTCTTTATTGGGTAGCTCCTATGGATGCGAACTATCGACGTGACAAGCCAGGAAAATCTCCTATGGGAATGGATTTGGTGCCTTTTTATGGCACCCCAAAGCAGGCAGAAGCAGGGGTTGGAACCATTCGTATTTCCCCTGATGTGGTTAATAATCTGGGGGTACGAAGTGCTGCTGCGTTCACCGGATACTTAGAAAATGATATTCGAACCGTGGGCTACTTGGCTTATAACGATGACAGCCTGGTTCATGTGCATTCACGTGTTGAAGGTTGGGTAGAAAAAAGCTTTGTAAAATCAGACGGCGACTTTGTTGAAAAAGGTCAGCCTTTATTCGATTTGTATTCGCCCGCCTTAGTCAACGCTCAGAAAGAATTTGTCTTTGCATTGAAGCGACAAGACCAATCGATGATCTCAGCTGGCGCTGCGCGCCTAAGCGCATTGAACGTCTCGCAGGTGTTGATTGATGAACTCAGGTCAACACGAAAAGTGTCTCAAACGGTGCGCTTCTATGCGCCACAAAGCGGGGTAATAGAGCGCTTAGGTGTTCAAGAGGGTTTTTATATAAAGCCTGGTACAACCTTGATGTCGATTGTCAATCTGAGTGAGGTTTGGCTCAATGTCGATGTCTTTGAACGCCAAGCTCATCAAGTAGAGATAGGGCAAGAGGTTAACGCGACCCTTGCTGCCTTGCCGGGAAAAACCTTTAACAGCAAGGTGGATTTTATTTACCCAGAGTTAACGGAAAAAGAGCGTACCTTACGGGTTCGCGTGCGTTTGGCAAACCCAGATCGCTTGTTGAAGCCAAATATGTTCGCCCATGTGCAGATTAAAACACGCCGCAAACAACCTGCTTTATTGATTCCAAAAGAGGCATTGATTCGCACCGGAGAACAAAACAGAGTCGTGCTCGCATTAGGGGATGGCCAATATAAGTCATTGGCCGTCACCGTCGGCGCATTGGGTGATGATTACGTAGTAATTCAAGACGGGCTGCTGGCGGGAGATAAAGTGGTCACTTCAGCACAATTTCTGTTGGACTCAGAATCCAGTAAAAGCTCCGACTTCAGACGTATGAGCAGTCAAAATGAGCGCGCTCAAAAAACAAAAAAAACACCTCTTAACAGCACCAAAGACACCGCACACAATAAGGATACCGTCTGGGTGTCGGCACGCATCAATCGGATCGATGCCACCACTAGAAGCATCAATGTGAATCACGAGGCGATCGTCGAATGGGGCTGGCCAAAAATGACCATGACCTTTACGTTAGCCAAAGACCTGGTGTTGGATGATTTGCCGATCGGCAGAGACATGCAACTTGCCATTACCCGTCAGAGCGACACTCTCTTTGTGGTTACTGATTTCTCAGATACTGACGTTAAGTAGGAGTTGATTATGATTGCAGCGATAATCCGTTGGTCTATTAACAACCGCTTAATGGTGTTATTAGCTAGCCTTATTCTTGTTGGTGTTGGTTTGTATTCGCTCAAGAATACACCGGTTGATGCCATTCCAGACTTGTCAGATGTGCAAGTTATTATTAAAACCAGTTACCCAGGGCAAGCACCTCAGGTGGTCGAGGATCAGGTAACTTACCCATTAACCACGGCTATGCTCTCTGTGCCTGGTGCGAAAACCGTTCGTGGCTACTCCTTTTTTGGCGACTCTTATGTCTATGTCATTTTTGATGAAAATACAGACATGTACTGGGCCAGAAGTCGTGTCTTAGAGTACTTGAGCCAGGTCGCTCCGTCCTTGCCAGATAACGCAAAAGCGCAATTAGGCCCAGATGCCACGGGGGTTGGCTGGGTGTATTTGTATGCCTTGGTAGACAAAACAGGCCAGCATGATTTGAGCCAGTTACGCTCATTGCAAGATTGGTTTTTAAAATTTGAACTGCAAACCGTTCCAGGGGTTTCCGAAGTCGCGCCCATTGGCGGCATGGTTAAGCAGTATCAAGTCAGTGTCGACCCAGATAAATTGCGCGCCTACAAGATGCCACTGAGTCACATTCAAAATGCGATTAAACGCGGTAATCAAGAAGTTGGCGCGTCTGTTATTGAAATGGCAGAAGCCGAGTACATGGTGCGTTCGTCTGGCTATATCAAAGGTGTCAAAAACATTGAAATGATCCCCCTTGGCGTTTCTGATCAAGGCGTACCATTGACGATAAAAGACGTCGCTGAGGTTCGTGTTGGTCCACAGATGCGCCGTGGTGTCGCAGAATTGAATGGCGAAGGAGAAACCGTCGGCGGCGTGGTGGTGATGCGCTACGGTGAAAATGCTCAACAAACCATCAAAGGGGTAAAAGCGAAACTTGACGCTTTAAAAGCCAGTTTACCCAACGGCGTCGAGGTGGTGACCGTGTATGATCGCTCTGGTCTTATTGACCGCGCGGTGGACAATTTGTGGTCCAAGCTACTCGAAGAATTCATTGTGGTGGCCCTAGTTTGCATGCTGTTTTTGTTTCATATTCGCTCCTCTTTGGTGGCCATTATTAGTTTGCCGGTGGGGATTCTAACGGCGTTTATCATCATGCATTGGCAAGGCATCAACGCCAACATCATGTCCCTTGGTGGTATTGCGATTGCCATAGGTGCCATGATTGATGGCGCCATCGTAATGATTGAAAACCTCCATAAGCACATGGAGAAAACGCCGCTGACCAAGGAAAATCGTTGGCAGGTTGTCGCTACGGCGGCGACAGAAGTGGGACCAGCGCTGTTCTTTAGTTTGTTAATCATTACCGTTAGTTTCGTGCCTGTATTTACCTTGGAATCTCAAGAAGGACGTATGTTTGGCCCTTTGGCGTACACCAAAACCTACGCCATGGCCGCCTCGGCAGCGTTAGCCATCACTTTGGTTCCTGTTTTGATGGGGTATTTTGTACGCGGTAACATTTTATCTGAGCATAAAAACCCGATAAATCGAGCCTTACAGGCAATCTATTTACCCGCATTAAAGGCGGTATTGAACGCACCTAAACGGACCATTGGCATCGCCTTGGTTATTTTATTGATCGGTCTCTGGCCCGTGAATAAATTAGGCAGTGAGTTTATGCCCAGCTTAGATGAAGGGGATTTGATGTACATGCCAACCGCGTTTCCAGGTATTTCCATTGGGCAAGCTCGGCAGATACTGCAACAAACCGACAAATTAATCGCAACGGTCCCTGAGGTGAAAACGGTATTTGGTAAGGTCGGACGAGCAGAAACGGCCACCGACCCCGCGCCATTAACCATGATAGAAACCTTTATTCAGTTCAAACCTCAGTCGCAATGGCGCGATGGCATGACCAAAGCCAAGTTAAAACAAGAGCTGGATCAGTTGGTCAAGATACCCGGTATGACAAACGCTTGGGTAATGCCCATTAAAACGCGTATTGATATGTTAGCAACCGGTATTAAGACGCCAGTTGGCATTAAAGTAGCTGGACCAGACTTAAGCATTATTCAAGATATTGGTATGCAACTAGAAAAAGTCTTAAAGCCAGTGGCGGGCACAGCGTCTGTGTATTCAGAGCGGGTTGCAGGTGGTCGGTATGTGAAAATTGACATCGATCGAGGTAAGGCGTCTCGCTATGGCATGAACATTCAAGATGTCCAAACCTTTATATCTTCTGCCATTGGTGGCGCCAATGTAACCAATACGGTGGAAGGGTTAGAACGCTATCCGATTAATGTGCGTTACCCGCAAGATTATCGTAGCTCTCCCGAACAGATAGCCTTACTGCCCATTGTCACGCCGACTGGTTTGAATATTGTGTTAGGCGATCTTGCTCGTGTCTATGTAGAAGAGGGTCCACCGGCGTTAAAAAGTGAAAACGCACGTTTGAATGGCTGGACCTTTGTGGATATTGAGGGCATGGACATAGGTCGCTACGTTGAGCACGCTCAAAAAGTGGTCGCAGAGCAAGTGACGTTGCCAACAGGTTATTCCTTGGTATGGTCAGGGCAATACGAATACATGCAAAGAGCAAAAGAGAAACTCACCTATGTGATACCACTTACTTTGCTGATTATTATCGTCCTTTTGTACATTAATTTTCGTACTTTTTCTGAAGTGGCGATCATCATGGGGACCTTACCTTTTGCCATGGTGGGCAGCACTTGGCTGATGTATTTACTTGGATTTCATTTTTCTGTCGCTGTGGGGGTTGGTTTTATTGCCTTAGCAGGTGTGGCGGTGGAAATCGGCGTAATTATGTTGGTCTATTTAAATCAAGCATGGCGTGATGCAAAGCAAGAGTGCGCTGACAACAATACACAACCCAATGTAGAGACTCTTTATCATGCGGTTTTGCATGGCGCCGGAATGCGGGTACGCCCGGTGATGATGACGGCGGCGGCCATTATTATTGGCCTGTTGCCTATCTTGTATGGCACAGGTACGGGATCAGAAGTAATGAGTAGAATTGCCGCGCCCATGGTTGGAGGCATGGTCAGTGCGGTCATCTTGACTCTGTTGGTCTTGCCTGTGGTGTATTTCTTATGGAAAAAGTCCAGATTAAAATAACCTTTTAAAGCGCAAAGTCAGAGCCAAAAACAAACGATTCATGTCGTTGACTTTTTGGCTCTGATTTCATCTTTATAAGGGCAAAAAAGTATTCTACCTATGCTTATTAAGGTAAAGATAAGAGGTTATTTTTTAATTAATTCCACGCGCCCTAGATCATTTTTTCCAGTATTTGATTAAACTACGCGGGTACCTGACCAATTGGACAGCATCGAAGGCTGGCCACTCATTTTCGTAAAAGGATTCACTCTGTGTCATTGAAATTACGTCTTATCTATGCGTTTGTCATCGTGGTTTTAATCGCCACCATTTCTATGGGGATTTTAAGCTTTTATCAGGCAAGAGCGGTGATGTTAAAGCGCACAACGGAAACAGAACTCCCTGCACAACTTACACAAATTAAAAACTCCGTAGAGAATCAAATTGAGAGTTTATCAATCAATGCTGAATTATTAGCCAATAACCCCATGATTTTAGAGTGGGCCAAAAATGGACATTCTAAATCCGGCGAAGCCGCTGTGGTCGCCTTGTTAAATAATACGAAAGAACGACTTGGCTTAGACACGGCCTCTTGGGCAGACAGATCAAGCGCACAATATTGGAATCAAGACGGTTTTTTACGAACCTTGAGTACCGATAAAGATGGTTGGTTTTTTGATTTCACGCGTTCGGGTAAAGAAAAGAATGTCAGTGTTTATCGCAACGCAGGGACCGGTGAGATAAAGCTGTTTGTTAACTATCAAAACCCAAATGGCATTGGTTTGGCCGGTTTTGGTATGAATTTAAATAAGATGACGGATTACCTAAATAACTTCACCTTTAATGGCGGTGGTTTTGTTTATTTGGTGTCGACAGACGGTACATTAAAAGTACATCGTAATGAAAGTTTGTTAGAGAAAACCAAGGTCACTGACTTATATGGCAATAAAATCGGCAGAGCATTGCTAAAACAAGACGGTTTAAACATCGTCATGGCGAAAGATTCTGTTTTAGCCAGCCAGTATATTCCGGCCATGGGCTGGATATTAGTGGCAGAAATCCCGAATAGTGTTGTCTTTGGTGGCGTCGTTTCTATGGGGAATTCTCTGCTCTTAATGGGGATTTTGCTGAGTATCGTCAGTGTGATCGTGGCTTTCTTAATTGGCTCAAGATTGGTAAAGCAGTTGCAAGTAGTGGCCAATAATTTGAAAGATATTGGTGAAGGCGAGGGCGATTTAAGTCATCGTTTGGACAATACAGGACCAATAGAGCTGGCGAGCATTGGCAATGGCTTTAATAATTTTGTGAGCGTCATACACAATATGGTGAAGCAGGTTACTCAAACCAGTAATGAGCTAAATGATGCTTCGAAAACCATGCTAAATTCCGCTGATTCCATGTTAAATGACGCCAAAATGCAAAGTGACCGAACTTCTATGGTGGCCTCCGCGATACACGAAGTAGAGGCCTCGGTTCGCGAAGTATCTGAAAATGCCGCCGACGCTGCAGACACCGCCAATACCGTAGAAACAGAAGTGAGAAATGGTCTAAGCGTTGTTTCTTCTGCAAAAAGTACGGTAGAAAACTTGGCCGAAGAGAGCGAGAAAACGGCGATCATCGTTACGGAACTTGCGAAGAATTCTGAGCAAATTGGCAGCATATTAGAAGTTATTCGCAACATTTCGGAGCAAACGAACTTATTGGCGTTAAACGCGGCCATTGAATCTGCCCGCGCCGGTGAACAAGGACGAGGCTTTGCCGTGGTTGCGGATGAGGTTCGTAACTTGGCGAAACGCACCGCGCAGTCCACCGATGAAATCCAGGTCATGATAGACAAGTTGCAATCTGAATCTCGAAAGGCTTTGGTTGCTTCAACCTCTGGGCAGAAAATCGCCCATGATGCCGTAGACTCTATGCAAATTGCCACTAAGTCACTGGAAATGATTGATCAACAAGTGAATACGATGAACAAGATCAATCAGCAGGTGGCCCTAGCAACAGAGCAGCAGCTTGCTGCCATCGAAGACGTGGCGCAAAATGTGACCGGCATTCAAGATTCTGTCATGAGCAGCGTTACCAGTGCCAATGAGTTATCGGATAAAAGTAAGGCCTTGAGTACTCTGTCGACTAGACTGGATACCCTGGTGGCGGGCTTTAAAGTGTAGCTTTTAGTCTTGAGTGTTTAAGAATCATCAAGATTAGACAATGCCTCACTCAGATTTGAGTGAGGCATTTTTTATGGATTAATCAGTGTGTTTTAAACAGGTTTGCTTTTGCTTCGTAGATTTTGGTCACGGCGTTAATGTCTTTACTGCTTTGCTGAAGACGGTCCATCAGGGCAGATAACGAGGCAATCGACTTGGCATTTTCTCCTACTTGCTCATTAATCGATGAGATGACACGCTCTTGCTCAACGGACTCCTGAGCAATCGCTTTACTGGCGTGAACGGCCTGATTAACCGACTGAGCTCTTTCTAATAAGGCTTTAGAGATTTTATCGGCATGTTCGACGCTGATCGACGTACGTTCTTTACCTGATTCCATTGAGTGAACCGTATTACTCACACTGGTATTTAAGTTACTGAGTACTTTTTCAATTTCATCGGTTGATTGGCTTGATCGCAACGCAAGGGTTCTCACTTCATCTGCTACCACAGCAAAACCTCGGCCAGTTTCTCCCGCTCTTGCCGCTTCGATGGCCGCGTTTAGCGCCAACAAGTTCGTCTGTTCTGAAATGCTGCGAATAGAATTGAGCAGGGTGGTGATGGACTCCACATCGGCCGTCAGGGAGGTTAATGATTCTGAAATGGAGGAGGTATTTTGTGACAAGAGTTCCATGTCTTTCATGATATCGAGAGTCTGATTACTGTCACCTAAAATCCCTTGCTCTAGCTCTCCAATGAGATTGGCCGATTCGCTACTGCTTTGCGAAATGACCTTCATAGTATGGGAAATGCCCGTCGCTGAGGTGGCTACCATCTGGGCTCTTTCATCACTGGTCATGACATGCCCTGTGACTTGCTCACTGATTTCTTGAATTTTCCCACTGCTACTAACCAGCTCATTGGCAATGTTTTGGTAGTCGTTAAAGAGACCGACGAGCTTATCCAGTAATAAATTAAAGGTGATTTCTGCATTTGAGGTTGGGTTATGCAAACGAACAGATAAGTCATTATTATCGGAAATAACTGATATGGCATTGGCAATATTAAGATTTGAAGTGGATTCTCTTTTCATAAGAAAAGCCATATAAATCAATAAAATAGATTCTGAAATAGCGAAAAGACAATGGACTATCATGATCCACGTGTTGTGCTCTCCAGAGAACACCATAATGGGCATATCACCAATGGAATAGCCGCTCATTTGAATAAACATGAAACTAATATGGTAAATCGCGGTGGTCAGCAAGGCCGCAATAATGGGTTTCCAACTTTGATAGACTAAAAAAATCACCATAGCGGCAAAGATATGAAAATGCATCTCGACCATGCCCAACTGACTTTGAATTAGGCATGACGACACCAGCATCATCAAAATACCAGCGCACACCGCGAATAGTTGCGTACCTTTAAAAAGGCTATAGAGACATTGTGTTATGACAAAAAGAAGCGTTGCACAGATCAGGGTAAATGAAAAAAGCGAAGCACCAACCAGACCGCTAATAAGCAAAACAGGAATTTGAACAAGTAAAAATCGATAGATTAACAGATCATTTTTTAGCGTGTTGTTTGTTGTAACTGACATTATTGAGCTCCTCAACGAGCTTGTTGATTTCTTGTTTTCTATACGCAGAGAATTAACTATTGGATTTGTTTCTTGATGATTTTTAAGGTTTTTTCCAAAAATCCATTCTCGGGAAATTCCAAAAGATAAATAAACAGAGCGAATTATAAAAGCTTCGTAAAGCGAGCAATAGTCTATTTACAAAAATTGATCAATTGGTTAGAAATCTACTAGATTTAGCAAAATAAGGAGGGCAATGATGGGGGATTTTTTAGATAAAGGTATAAATAAGCCTATGGCGTTTTTCCATAGGCTATGAGTTTTTGAGAGTGAAGCAGGTGGCTTTGAATAAACTAGAGAACATCATTGAGAACTTTTCTATCCGTTCTGAGATTATTTTCAGCGGTGGTTTTTGTGGCGGTAAGACACTCGAAAACCACAACACAAAGAATGGAGGGCACCTGCATTATTTACGCTCCGGCAAATTGACCGTTTTACGTGACGCGGGTCATAAGATGATATTTGAAAAGCCAGCCGTGATATTTTTACCTTTTTCTTCTGCGCACCAAATAATGACAGAGAAAGATCAGCCGGCAGAACTGATTTGTGCCTCGGTGCATTTTACGGCACTTGAGCAGCAGAGCGTGGTGTCAGGATTGCCGAGTATTATTTTTCATGAGCTAAATGGCGATGCCTTATCAGATACCGTCACTTGGCTTTTTCAAGAAGTGGATCGTTCAGGTCTAGGTCAGAAAAGTATTGTCAGCAAGTTGTGCGATATTTTAGTCATTCAGATGTTTAAAAAACTCACTGAAGAAGGATTGATTGTACAAGGAATGTTGGCGGGGCTAAGTCATCCAATGTTGGCAACAACATTGATAAAACTGCAAGAATCGCCAGAAACCGCTTGGACTCTTGAACGCATGGCAGAACATGCAGCCATGTCTCGCTCTAAATTCACCGAATTGTTTCGTGACACGCTGGGTCAAACGCCAAATGACTTTCTAACGGATTTGCGTATTTCTATGGCGCAGCAATTATTACGGCAAGATAAGACCGTCGGCTTTGTTGCAAATAAAGTGGGATACGAACATGGCTCTGTTTTAGCTAGAGTATTCAGAAAGAAAACGGGCATGTCACCAAAAGAGTGGCAGAAGAAATCGAGTGAGCTTGATGCTAGGTAAAGATAAGGATGCGGAGAAAGCGTTATTTTTTGCCCAACAAACAGTCCGTAGCGTGTTAAATGAATCATCATCAAGGGATTTAGCGATAAAACAGCCCAGAAGTACTAATATACACTAATTCCGATAATAACATTTACCGGAAATAGTAGAGTGAAATAGCCATGCACTCAAACGCTTATTTCTGTTACTTCCTCGTTGCCTTGATTTGCTTGTTATCGCGTTTGTTAATTCGCTAACGTTAACAAGCAATCAGGACTTTTGATTAACGATTACTTGCAGCCTTTAGTTTTTCTGTCAGTTGATCCAGCGAGCTGATTTGATATGTGGGCACAATGTGCTCTGGGTGTACTTTGCCATGATGATTGAGCCAGCAAGTATCAATCTGTGCGTTAATGCCACCCAGAATGTCCGACTCTAATGTGTCACCAACCATCAATACTTTCTTACGATCTGGATTGCCCATTTTCTCAAGTGCATGATCAAAAATGGCAACATTGGGTTTCGCTACGCCTATTTCTTCCGAAATAATCACATGGGAAAAATATTGGTCAAACTTTGTTCGTTCCAATCGCACTTTTTGAAGTTGCGTAAATCCATTGGTGATAATGGCAGATTTAATAGATTGGCCTGCTAAATGCGTCATTAACGCCTGTGCGCCTGGCAACGGCTTACATATCTCTGCCATGGATTCTAGAAATTGTTGATTAAGCTGATGGGCAGGAATATTCAGTCGATCAGCCCATCGTTGAAATCGACGAGTTTGCAGCTCTTTCGCCGTCACTTTTCCATCCTGGTAAGCCACCCATAATGGTTTATTGATACTTTGATATTCTGCAAAGTCATCTGCGCTAAAAGTCACCTTGTGTTTTAGCATCATGTGGCTTAAACCTGAGAAATTATCAAAGTGGAATAAGGTCTCATCGGCGTCAAAGATAATCCAATCGTAATTCATTTATCTATTTTATCCTTATAAATACAAATCAGGGTGCAGTATTGGCGCGAGCGCAAGTATAAGTGCCTGCGTATAGGTACTTTCGCGAGTGGCCCTATGGTTTGTAAGCAAACCGATCGCGCCACCTTTTTGTTTTACGTTGTCTGTTTTAAACAGATCATCCATGACATCGCCAAGCTCTTCGCCATTTTTTAAACGCAGATAAACCGCATCGGGTATTGGCAAGTTAGCGGATCGACCCGTGTGTATTTTTCCATCACGGCCAGCAATGGCGACATAAGCAAAGGTCGCAGCGCCCTCCTCAAAATCATCAACGCCACCTTCCATCGACACAAAGTAATCTTCTTCCTTGTTCGTGTCATGAGCTCTGCAATAACGAATGCGATTTTGCGCGCCCAGGCGCGTTTCATTTTCTGTCATTGGTTGATCGGCGACCCCAGATTCGGTTTCCATGCCTTCACAGTGAATCGTGTGATTTGGGAATACTTGATTGAAGGCCTGATGCGCGGCCGTTACTTTGACGGGGTTTTTCGATGCAACGCGAATTCGAATAACAGTGTTAGGCATAAGCTGGCTTCCTTTAAAAACAAAAAGCCGCAATCAAGGATTGCGGCTTTGGGTGACTCAATTCAATTTAGGCTTGAGCGTTAATAATGGGAGTGGGACACACCACATCCGCATTTTGCGCTCTATGTCTTAGCAAGTGATCCATGATCGTCAAGGCAACCATGGCTTCGGCAATCGGTGTTGCTCGAATGCCAACGCAAGGGTCATGACGCCCTTTGGTAATCACGTCGATGGCTTCGCCCGCACGGTTGATGCTTTTTCCTGGAATGGTAATGCTCGATGTTGGTTTCAGCGCCATATGGACAATAATATCTTGTCCTGAAGAAATGCCACCAAGCACACCGCCGGCGTGATTGCTTAAGAAGCCTTCTGGTGTCATTTCATCACGATGCTGACTGCCTTTTTGTTCAATGACATCAAAACCATCGCCAATCTCAACGCCTTTCACGGCATTAATACTCATAATCGCTTTGGCTATATCGGCATCCAGTCGATCAAAAACGGGGGCGCCAAGGCCTGGCATTACGTTTTTTGCAATGACGGAAATTTTCGCACCAATAGAGTCGCCTTCACGGCGCAAGGCTGTCATGTATTCTTCTAGTTCAGGAATCGCATCTGGGTCAGGGCTGAAAAAGCTATTATTGTAGACCTGACTTAAATCTTTCACTGCCAGCTTAATGGGACCAAGTTGTGACAAAAAGCCTTGAATTTCAATGCCAAATTGCTGTTTTAGGTATTTCTTAGCAATCGCGCCTGCGGCAACGCGCATGGCGGTTTCACGGGCAGAAGAACGACCGCCACCGCGATAATCACGGAAGCCATATTTTTGGTCGTAAGTATAATCAGCGTGCGCCGGGCGGAAGGTGTCTTCAATGTTGCCGTAATCTCGTGAGCGTTGATCGGTATTCTCAATGATCAAGCCGATTGGCGTGCCTGTTGTTTTGCCTTCGAAAACACCGGACATGATTTTTACTTCATCCGCTTCGCGACGCTGAGTCGTGTGTTTTGATGTGCCAGGTTTGCGTAGATCAAGGTCTCTTTGTAAATCGGCTTCGCATATCTCTATGCCTGGAGGACAGCCGTCGACAATGGCCCCCAATGCGAGGCCATGACTTTCACCAAATGTGGTGACTTTAAAAAGTGTTCCAAAAGTATTACCAGACATAATGCTACTGTTGCTCGTGTAATAGTTGGTTTAATTGTTCTTTGGTGAGGACAAAAACGCCGTTTCCGCCCTGCTCTAATTCAACCCACATAAAGGGGATTTCTGGGTAGGCAGCTTGCAATGCCACTTCGGTATTACCCACTTCGTATACTAATATACCGTCATCATGAAGATAATGCGCGGCCTGAGCTAAAAACTTATGGGTAAAGTTCAGCCCATCATCACCAGAGGTTAGCGCTAATTCTGGTTCATTATGGAACTCTGCAGGCGCTTGTTGGAAGTCCTGCTTATCGACATAAGGAGGGTTACAAATAATCAAATCGTATTGCTTGCCGGTCAGTGCGGAGAACATATCAGAATGTATGGCCTGCACACGATCTTCGACTTGATGGCGCACGATATTCTCATTCGCGACCACAAGAGCGGCTTCACTGATGTCACTCAGATCCACTGAGGCTTCATCAAAAACCAACGCGGCGGCAATGCCTAAACAGCCACTGCCTGTACACATATCCAGAATAGTTCTTGGATATTGGTTCAGCCAAGGGGCGAACTCACTTTCTAATAGAGAAATAATAGGCGATCTCGGGATCAAGGTGTCTTTTGTCACCTTGAATGGAAGCCCCATAAACCATGCTTCACCAAGTAAATACGGTAAGGGTTCACGCTTATTAATGCGGCTATCGATAAGCTTCAGTAAACGCTTTTTTTCATTGTATGTCAGCGCACAATCTAACATATCCCGATCAAAATCTAAGGGTAAACTTAACCCCCCCATGACAAGATGAACCGCCTCGTCCCAAGGATTGTCTGTGCCATGCCCATAAAAAAGGTCCGCTTTTTGGAAGCGGCTGTAGGTCCAGCGAATAAAATCTTTAATGGTGTTTAAGTCGCGAACTGCGGATTGTCTACTGCTCATTAGAATTCGGCCATGTATGGGGTAAAACAAAGCGGCATTATAGCCTTTATTATTTATTGTCTCTATCCTTGATCTGGATACGAGCGACGGATTGCGTTAATTCCTCCATCTGCTTATTGAGTTTTTCTAGATGGCCATCTTGTATGGATTGATGTTGATTTTTCAGCGCGTGTAACTGCTCTTTTAGCTGAGCGTTTTCTTCTTCAAGGCCGCTGACTTTGTTGTCTAGCTTGGCGAGATCAACGGCTTTTTGTGACAAGTTTAACTGCAACTCGTCCCGCTCTTTTTGCGTTTGCTTAAGTTGACTGTCGATGACCTTGTTGTGTGAAACTATGTCGTCATGGCGCTCCAGAATCATCTGGTGTTTCTCGATGAGCGCTTGGTGAGCGTTTTCTAACTGCTGCTTTTCTTCTGTTACCTTAGCCAAAGAATCTTGCGTCTCACATAAAACAGAACTCAATGAGAGAAAACCTTGGTGCGTCGCGCTTTCTTTTAAGGCTTGCTGATTTTCAAGGTCGACTTGCTTTTCATCCAGCAAGGTCCCAAGGGTTTGTGTTATTTCTCGTGAGAAATGATTGAAGGCTGGCTGCAAGGCATCATTTAATTCTTTCAGCTGATGCTGTTGGTATTCTTTATAGGACTCTTCCCACTCAGTGATTGCATTCAGCAAGGTGGTATTCGATGCATGGCGGCCGTCTTTCTTAAGAAAATAGTCGGCTATTCTTGGGATGTTCGGGAAATGGTTTTGCTCCAATAGATCCCAACAAGCCTGATGAATCTCTTCTCTTGCAATATTTGCTTTACGAGCCATAACGAAACACCTTCTTATACAATAATCAATTAAGTCATTATATTATCTTTTTTATCATTAAAACAGTTTATCTCAATGCTGTGAAAAAAGCCCCTGTTTGACAGAGGCTTTGATGACGATAGCAATCTTGCTTAGTAAATTATTGCAGCGTCACTGTGCTGAGTATCTTAGCCGCGAATTGCACGCCAAATTCTTTCGCGACTTTTTCCCATGGATCGCGCTCAGGGGCATAGACCACTGGAGTTGAATTCGGGAAACGAGTCTTTAACAAGTCATGCGCACTGGATAAACCATCAATCAATCCAATTTTCTGAGCTTGAACGCCGGTAAAAATCATTCCTGAGAAAACATCATCTGTGATTTTTAATCGGTCGCCTCGACCCACTTCTACCGCATGAATGAATTGCTGATGCGTTTCATCTAATACCGCTTGCCATTTCTCTTTCCCCTCTTTACTCATAGGCACAAAAGGATCAAGGAAGTCTTTATTTCGCCCTGCGGTGAACGTGCGGCGCTCAACACCAATTTTCTCCATTAACTTGCTGGCATCCCAGCCTGATGAAATAACCCCAATGGAACCTACTAAACTGGCTTTGTCCGCGTAAATTTCATTTGCCGCCGACGCAATGTAATAACCGCCAGAGGCCGCCATGTCTTCAACCACCACAATGACTGGGACATTAGGGTAAAGCGCTTCTTTTTGGCGAATGGCGTCATAGATAATGCCCGAATGAACAGGACTGCCACCTGGGCTATTCATTTCAATCACAACGCCGGTTAAGTTATGGCTTCGGTACGCCTCATCCAACAAGCCGACATATTCAGATGCGTCAATTTCTGCGCCGCTGCCAATCACGCCTCGCATTGGAATAACCGCAACCGTGTCTTTATTTAATTGGGTTGTATCAAATGACATCTGGCTTAGTGCTGCGCCAATCAAAGCCAGCACAAAGAGTAAACCGGTAAAACGGAAAAAGATTTTCCAGCGGCGTGCTCGACGCTTTTCCACCACAGTATCATTCAGTGTTTTTTCCAACAGCTGCCAGAGTCTCGAATCGCTGTCTTTTTCTTGATTCGCTGGATCTGGTGTTGTCGCGGGATTTTGTTCTGCGTCTTGGGCATTTTGCTTGTCTTGTTCTTCGGTCCAACTCATTGCTTTGTTAATCCTAAAATTGATGTTAGCTGCCTAATATCATTAATGATGGCATGGGGGTTACAGGCCTGCAATCTCTCTTGATGATGGGCGCCATAGGTGACGCCGACACTGCGCATTCCTGCGTTTGTTGCCATGTTCAAATCGTATTCAGTATCGCCGATCATAATGGCGTCATCGGGAGTAAGTTCGAGCTCTTCTAATATCTGTTCCAGCATCAAAGGGTGCGGCTTAGAAAGCGCCTCGTCTGCACAGCGAGAAGTGGTAAAAAAATCGTTGGTTTTGGTTAGCCCCATCACTCGATTTAAACCGCGTCGAGTTTTTCCTGTGGCCACAGCTAGGGCCAAACCTGATTGGCGTAATGTTTCAAGTAACTCAAAAACGCCATCGTAAGCGTTTGGTGGTGTTTGGTCTTGATCGACGTAAATCTGCTTATAATGCTCGGTCAATCTAGTTCGGTGAGCGTCATCCAGTTCTGGCCACACGGTTTGAACGGCCGTATCTAGAGACAAACCTATGATGTTCTTGATGTCATCGAAATGTCTTTTAGGCGCATCAACGCGAGCCCCCGCTTCTAACATACTGTTGCAAATTCCTGCAATGGAATCGAAAAGAGTGCCATCCCAATCAAAAATCACTAACTTAACCATGCAATACCTCTTAAGAATGGTGCGCCAAGAGTGTAACATAGCGAAAAAATGTAAGATAAGGATTAGCAATGACTTCTGGTTTCACTTTAGAGCAATTATTCATCGATCAAAGCATCGAATACCGCAAGATAGTAACAGAGGATGATGTTCATACCTTTGCGGCTGTCACAGGCGACTCCAACCCTGTTCATCTCGATGCACAATACGCAGCAACGACGTCTTTTGGTAAGCAAATAGCCCATGGCATGTTGTCTGCTAGCTTTATTTCTGCCGCGATAGGTACGCAATTACCAGGACCTGGTTGCATATACCTGGAGCAAAACTTGAAATTCCGTGCGCCTGTTTTTCTGGGTCAAGAAGTCGTGACCAGAATCACAGTGGCTGAGATTAATGAGCGCCGCCGTCGTGTGACGTTAAAAACCGTATGTGAATGCGAAGGCAAAGCCGTAGTAACAGGCGAAGCCATTGTTATGGTACCTGCGGGCGAATAGTTAAGCGCTTATCGTTCCTTTAATATAAAGCACAGATTTTCTGTGCTTTTTTATTTAAAGACGGCGCAAGCGGTTCTTATATATGTAGCGCCCTCACACATCACTTACTAATGCTTTAAAACTGGTCTGCAAAGGTCCCTGTTTCGTCCTTATAGTGAACGAGATCCCAAAAAAAGATATTGGATAGTGTAAATACGCGACATGTATCAAAAAACGCTGGATTTATTTCCGGAGAAGAATATATTTAATGATATAAATCATGAGTTAAGGCGTTTTATGAACTTCCATCTACTTATCATTCTTGTCGTTATCGCATCGTCTTTGTTGAGCCTGTCTCAACGCGCGAACGCACAAGAAGAAAGTAAACAGCGCTGGGTGCCAGCGACTGGGCAGATATGCTGTGAAGCCGCCATTCCTGATTTAGATGTTGACCCAATAGATGACAGCTACGTCGCATTATACCTTTCATTAGTAGTGCCGACTAAAAAAGACAACAAGCTGTTTTCATTTTACCGTCATCCTATTAGCACATCACCTTCTGATAGAATCAAACCAAGGGCCCCTCCTGTTTTCTTGATATAACTCACCAATTTACTTTTTTTATCTATTTTTGGAGAACTATCATGAAAACACTTACTTATGTTTCTACTAAAGACGTTAATGCATTAACTTGGCCTGTAACCATCGAGAATATCAACCTATATTCTCCTGCATTAAGCGTATTCACAGATTTTAAAACCGCGGCGCCTCGTGTTATTGAGTCTAGTACTCGTGCTGACGAATTGGTTCGCTTAATGAGAAAAGAGCACGTTCGCATGAAAGTAGTGGTAGACGCCAACAACGCATTTGTCGGTGTGGTAGGGTTAGAAGACCTGTCTGAAGAAGCTTTCATCAAGCAAGTCGCAAAAGGTTTTACTCGCTCTGAACTTTTGGTTGCTGACCTAATGCGTCCAAAAGAAACGCTATTGGCGCTGTCTTACAACTCATTGAAAAATGCCGACATTGAATCATTGTTGTACAGCCAAAAAACCAATGAGCTACAGCACCTTCTTGTTATTGATGAGAACAACAAAACGATTCGTGGATTGATTTCTTCAAGCGACATTGCGCGCCAATTAAAATTGGACATCGATGTTACCTTTTCAAGTTTCCGCAATATTTATAAAATCGCTTTATTGGGTGAAGTACACGCGCCAAGCAAATTGCAGGTAGCCTAACCCTAATAGACACCCTGAAAACCTAAAAAGCTCATGCCACGATTCAGAGGCATGAGCTTTTTTTTGGGTTAAATCCTTGCTATCAAGACAGACTTTTTAAGCCCTATTGGCTTGCTTTCTTTTGAATCCAATAAAAGTAAGTATCACCCTCTTGCACTTGCTCAAGCAAAGTATGACCTAAAAAGTTACAGAACTTAGGGATATCTCGAGTTGTTGAAGGGTCTGTTGCAATCACTTTTAAAATGTTTTTTTCTGCCAATTTGCGCATCTCGACATGCAGCATCATCACAGGTTCAGGGCATAACAACCCAGTAGCGTCCAATTCAGCTTGGTGTTCCATTATCGACTCACTCTTTGTCGTTGTTTATGGGGCGCATTATAAAACGCACTGGCTAGTAGTCCAATCCATGACGCGCTAACCAAGCCTCAATAGACGCCGAAATATTATTAATAACCTCATCTGTGCTTAGTTTCTGCTTTTTTAATGTTTTGAAATCATGATCGGCTCCCTCAAACCATTGAACTTCAACCTTCTCATTAAGTGTTTGCTCATTGACCCACTCAGGCTTGCCAAAATGGTCTCTTGTGCCCTGTATGATTAAACAAGGCACACTCACCGCATCCAAAAAGGCCAACCTGTGTTTTTCAGGCTTTCCTGGCGGATGAAAGGGAAACCCCAAACAGACAATCGCTTTAACATTTTCTTGCTCTGAAAGCTGGGTGGCCACTCGCCCCCCCATCGACTTACCCGCCACAATCAGGGCTTTCTCAGTGCCAATTTGCGCGGCAAATTCAGGCACTAAACTGACGAATTTAGAAGGAGGACGCCTTTTTCCGGTCCGTTCTTGCTCTTTCATATAATCAAATGTAACAGGGACCACTGGTCTTGCGTGTTGCTGGGTCAAAGTATCGGCAAAAGCGCGCAAAAAGTCGCTCGATTGATAGCCCGCACCAGCCCCGTGCGCCAAATAGAGAGGAAGTTTTGACATATAAATCAGGCACCAAAATAAAAAAGTCATTAGAGCAGATTCCCAAGCTCCTTTGAAGAGGCGGATAGACAAGCCTTGCATAGGATTTCGTACACTTACTAGAAGCAAGTTTTGATCTATATCATGAAGCCACCCTGAGGCTAAGAGTAAACTTCGCATTAGAAAATTTAATAGGAAGACACCATGCTTTGGGATCAATCGCTTATCACCAAATACAACTTATCTGGGCCCCGCTATACCTCTTACCCAACAGCACCACAATTTGATAATGCCATCAGTAAAATTGCTTTAATTGACAAAATGCTAGTGCCAAATCAAGGCCCTATCAGTTTGTACTTTCACATCCCTTTTTGCGCGCATCTTTGTTATTACTGCGCTTGTAATAAGGTGGTTACCAAGCAATATGATAAAGGCGCTGAGTACGTAGAATTACTCGAAGAGGAAATGCGTTTACGGAGCCTGATGATTGATCAACATAGACCTGTTACCCAGTTGCACTTTGGCGGCGGGACTCCAACGTTTCTTTCTGAGCAGCATCTAGAGCAATTATTTGCCGCGATAAATCAACAATTCACCCTAGTGCAAGATGGCAGCCAAGATTACAGCATCGAAATTGACCCACGAGAAATCACCTCGTCAAAAATGCAATTACTGGTAAAAAATGGCATTAACCGTATCAGTATTGGCGTGCAAGATTTTGATCAAGAAGTACAGCTTGCTATTCACAGAGTGCAGCCAATTAAAATGGTCAGCGACTTGGTTGAAGACGCCAGAAAACTGGGCATTTCTTCGATCAACTTTGATCTTATTTATGGCTTGCCAAAGCAAACAATTGCAGGCTTTAAAGAGACATTAGAGAAAGTAATTGAGTTAAACCCAGACCGAATTTCCGTCTTTAACTACGCTCATCTACCGGATCGATTTCGCTCACAGCGCCGAATACTAGACCAAGACTTGCCGTCTCCAGAATTAAAATTAAACTTATTAAAGCTGTCCATTGAGACATTAACTGAGGCGGGTTATGAATACATTGGCATGGATCATTTTGCCAAGCCAAACGACAGTTTGAAAGTGGCGCAAGAAAAAGGCCAATTACAGCGTAATTTCCAAGGCTACACCACCCACGCAGAAACCGATTTGATTGCATTTGGTGTGTCGGCCATTAGCCACTTAAAAGGCGTATACATTCAAAACCACACGGATTTATCGCTTTATCAAAACAGCATCGAAAATGGTCAGTTGGCCATTATGAAAGGCTATATAAGTCATCAAGATGACCGTATTCGTCATCAAGTTATTATGACTTTAATTAGCCAATTTGAATTGCGTAGCGAGTCTATTGAGAAAGCCTTTTCAATTCAATTTGACCAGTATTTTTCCCAAGAATTAGAACAATTAGAACAACTGGAAAAAGATGGAATTGTTGAAATCGATCACCTTAAGGAACATACTCATATTAGGGTAACAGAGCGAGGACGCCTTTTGATTCGTTGCGTGTGCATGGTGTTTGATCAGTATCTAGACAGCGCTATCAAGTACTCTAAAGTTATATAATAAATTACAGTCAGGGAAACATTTATGTCAATCTCAACCGCACCATCAAGATTTAACAGTAAACTTACTTCGCAATGTCAGAACTGTAGTCTAAGTGCATTATGTCTGCCTATTGCTTTGGCTGATGAAGATATAAATAGACTGGATCAGATCATTGAAAGGAAGCGCCCTCTTAAAAAAGGTGAGATTCTATTTCATCAAGGACAAGCGTTTGATTCAGTGTTTGCAGTTCGTACTGGGACACTAAAAACATTTAACATCACGGCTTCTGGTGAAGAGCAAATCACAGGGTTCTATTGCCCAAGTGAGCTGGTTGGCTTGAGTGGCATTGATAACAATAGCTACCCGATTACAGCGAAAGCGCTGGAAACCACGACTGTGTGTGAAATTCCGTTTAGCCACCTTGAGAACCTAACATCGCAAATCCCTTCTCTGAAACATCAATTGTTTAGGGTGATGAGCCGAAAAATCAGCGATGACCAACAAATGATGGTCTTACTGGGTAAAAAGAATGCCGACGAAAAAGTCGCCTCTTTCTTATTGAACCTTTCCAACCGCTTTAAAAAGCGCGGTTATTCAGCCACTTCATTTAGATTGGCCATGTCTCGCGGCGAAGTAGGTAACTATTTAGGCTTGGCGGTTGAAACGGTTAGCCGAGTGATGACTCGTTTTCAGAAAAATGAGCTGATCGAGGTAGACGGCAAAGAGATTTCAATCATCAACCTGAGCGAGATGCAAAAGTTGGTAGGGATAGCGGACGATTGTGCTAGAATAGCCGATATTTGATTCACAAATTAAGGCTCTTTCCCTTTATGCTTTACGACGATTTTTACGTTAAGTCATTAATTCGCACTGTTGAAGACTGGCCAAAAGCTGGCATCAGTTTCCGCGATATCACCCCTATCTTTAGCGACCCGAAAGGCATGCGCATGGTGGTGGATGCTTACGTGCATCGCTATATCGCAAGCGATATCACACACATTGCCTGTATTGATGCTCGAGGCTTTTTGATTGCAGCTGTATTAGCTTATGAACTGCAAAAGCCACTTATTTTGATTCGAAAAAAAGGTAAGTTACCGGGCAAAACCATTTCTCAGAGCTATGATTTGGAATACGGTTCAGCAGAGCTTGAGATTCAAGAAAACGCGGTTAAAGAAGGCGATCATGTGTTGCTGTTTGATGATTTGATTGCAACCGGTGGTACCCTATTTGCTGCCATTGAACTGCTTACTAGCCAAGGAGCAGAAATCAAAGAAGTCGCCGCTATTATTGATCTGCCTGATCTTGGGGGCAGCCAAAAGTTACGCGATAATGAGATCCCTATTTTCAGTCTTTGCGCATTTGCAGGCGAGTAATACACACTTCTGCCCCTAATTAGCAGGGGCAGCAGAAACAAAAAAGGTGGTCAATATGACCACCTTTTTTATGCTTAACCCAGTCTATTCTTAGAATGCGACGGAAGCACCAACGCTAAGACCATCGCTTGTTTCGCGACGCTCATCATTGGTATAAACAGACACTGTGCTGCCGTAGCCAATGTAAACACGTGTGTTTTGAGTGGTCATGTATTCACCACGAACGTCGTAAGTGTACATGTGATCCAAACGAGACACAGACAAGACTTCAGGAGAGTAATACGCTGATCCATAAACGCTTAAGCGATTTGCCATTGGGAAGGTGTAACGGTACCAACCACCCAATGCTGCAGCAACCGCCACATCATCGTTTCTGCCGTTCAGGTTGTTATCCAGCGCATACACACGAACCCCAAGACCAATCTGCAATGGGCCGCTGGTGTCTGTGTCTTGAATGTTTAAGCCAACATAAGCTGAAGAAGTGTCATCATCAGAATCGTGCGTGCCGCCAGCCGTCAAGGCGAAAGGCCCCATGTCTAGGCTCACATCAGCTTTAGCTAAATCATTGGTTAAGCTCACGCCTGCGTTAGACGCCAACACCATGGATGAACTTAAAATACCCGCTGTTAGCAGTAAGGCCTTATTCGTTAGATTCATTTCCATTAATCCTATATTGAGATGATGTTTAACTTGTTGAAAGCATCTTCTGATTGCTTTAATTCTTTAAAGTCGAATAACTCAGTATCAGCAAGGTGAGAAGGAACGACATTCTGCATTGCTGTAAACATAATATCCGTACGACCTGGGTACTCTTTATCCCATTGCTGAAGCATATCTTTTACCACTTGTCTTTGCAGGTTCTGTTGGGAACCACACAAATTACAAGGAATAATTGGGTAAGACTTTGCGGTAGCAAAGGCTTCAATGTCCTTCTCTTTGCAATAAGCCAAAGGACGAATAACCACATGCTTGCCATCATCGCTAAGCAACTTAGGTGGCATTGATTTTAACTTACCACCAAAAAACATATTTAAAAAGAGGGTTTCTAAGATGTCATCTCTGTGGTGACCCAGGGCAATCTTAGTGGCGCCAATTTCTTCTGCAAATCCGTACAGGGAACCTCGTCTTAAACGTGAGCATAAGCCGCATGTGGTCTTTCCTTCAGGAACAATTTCTTTAACGATACTGTAGGTATCGCGTTCCAAGATATGGAAATCCACCCCTTGCTCTTCTAAATAAGCCGGTAAAATATGCTCAGGAAAGCCGGGTTGCTTTTGGTCTAAATTGACCGCAACGAGTTCGAAATTAATCGGTGCACTGGCTTGTAAATTACGAAGAATTTCAAGCATTGTGTATGAGTCTTTACCGCCAGACAAACACACCATTACCTTATCACCCTCTTCAATCATATTGAAGTCTGCGATGGCCTGACCTGTTTGTCTGCGTAAGCGTTTTTGGAGCTTGTTAAGCTCGGCTTTTTCTTTGGGTTTGCTAGTAAAATCCATGATCCACACGTGTATAAAACGAAATGCGACTATCTTACTATACAGTCCTCCCAGTCGCATTAAAAAACATCTGCTCTTACCCCATGGAGGTCACAAACCTCTCATTAATTATTCTTTCAAGAAATAAAGTGGAGAGCGACACAGCTTGCAAATGTATTCGGTGCCCTTCTTCGCTCGGTTATGACGATGGGCTGTGAAAGTATGGATTTGGCACTGGCATTGATAGCGGAAGGCTTTTTTTGGTAAGGGAACCTCAAAGTTATGGGTTCGGTTTGGCTCAAGATGAAACACCTTTTTCATCACAGCTTGCCACTCTTTACCATGGGGGCGAACTTCATGACCATAAATTTGGTAAACAATGATATGCGCGACTTCATGGGGTACCACTGTCTCCAGAAAAAGCGCGGTATTTTGCTGCAGCATAAAAAGGTTAAAGCGCACCTCATTTTTGTGCAGATGCGCGGTACCAGCAGCCCGCCCTCTCTGCTTTAAATTACAGCTTGGCGGGTCAAAATGTTTACCAAAGAAAACATCCGCTTGCTGCATACACAAGGTCACTTTGTGCTGAATTTGTGCCGCCAGTGACGCGCTATCGTCTAGATCAAGAGGGGGTTGCTGTTGCCTACTCGCAAGCATAATCCTGTTCCTTTCTCTCTTCGATGTCATGCAGCAATGGCAGCAACGATGCTGCGAAAGCCGCCACAGACTCTTTTGACAAACCCGTTAGCCGACTTAGTGAAGCAATAGAATTAGGTTTGTGTTGGTAAACCTTTCTCAGCTGATTGTCGCTTAATGTGTCACTGCCTTGGGATAGCTTCCAACTCTTTAACTTATGCCAAGTGGCCGTTTCTTTAATGCTCTCTTCGCTGTCTAATGTTGGGTAATACTTCTCTTGTGCCAACAAAATTTGTGCTTGTGATTTCAATACGCTGCGGGCTTTTTCTTTTAGGTGAACACAAAACACCTGAGCTTGATGAACCTCGATATAATTGAAGGCAATTAAATGACGAATCACCGCTTTCCATTGCGCCTCATTAAGTTCCTTACCTTTGCCAAATAATGACAGTCGCTCCCCCTGTATCGCACTCACACCTTTAGTTCTTTTCCCTAATAATACCTGTATCAGCACAGAAAAAGGGCGAATCCCTTTGGTGTGATAAATTAATGACAGCAATTTCTGACTGGCGATCGTGGTGTTTTGTTCTGACGAAGGATGCAAGCAGCGATCACAATACCCACAGTTATCAGACGCCTCGCCAAAATGATTGAGCAAGTTTTTACGGCGACAGCCTCGACCTTCAATGACTTTGAAAAACGCACTCAGTCGTGCCGATTTATCCCCATCTTCGTGATCCTGAAAGGCGCTAAATTGCTGAGCATTAAGCATGTCTTGTAAGCCGTAAAGCAACAAGGCTTTGGCGGGCTTGCCATCGCGCCCTGCGCGGCCTATTTCTTGAAAGTAAGCCTCGGGGCTGTCTGGTAAATCCACATGCACGACAAATCGAATATAAGCAATATCAATGCCCATTCCATAAGCGGTGGTGGCCACCATGATCAATCCCTTTTCCGTCGAGAATCGTTTATGGCTAAGCTGTCTGTCCCTGTCGCTCATAGCCGCATGATACGCCAAGCTTGGCAAACCAAGTTGATTTAACCAGTTTGCGAGTTGTTCTGTTTTCTTGCGGGAACGACAATAAATGATGCCACTTTCCCCTGCCATTTCATTGTGCAGAAAATACAGGACTTGTAGCTTGGATTTTCTTTTCTGAGCAATTTGAATTTCGATGTTTTTTCGGTCAAAGCTGCCCTTTAACACTAGGCTATTGGTCATTTCTAACGAGGTTTGAATAACCCGAATGGTTGCCTCATCGACCGTGCCGGTTAACGCAATAATAGGCACATCAGGAAAACGCTGTCTAAGCTGTCCAAGTTGCCCATATTCTGGTCTAAAGGAGCCACCCCACTGCGTAATACAATGGGCTTCATCAATGGCAAACAGAGAAATAGACATACTGTCTAGAAAGCTCATAACAGAAGGTTGTACGAGCTTTTCAGGGGATAAGAACAAGAGGTCAATGTGGTTATTACGCAATGCCCAAACCAGATCATCGTGTTCACTAGGCTGCAAATTGGCATTCAGGAAATGGGCATTGATGCCTTTTTCTCTCAGCTCTTCGACTTGTTGTGACATCAAGGCAATTAAAGGACTAATAATAATCCCAACCCCTTCTCTGATAAGTCCAGCAGATTGATACACTAATGACTTGCCGCCGCCAGTCGGTGCAGCAAGCAAAACATCTTGGCCTAAGCACAGCGCATCAATAGCTTCTTCCTGTAACGGACGATACTGAAGGTAGCCTAATTTTGAAAGAATGGTGTTCTTTTGAATCATTCGTGAATTATCTCTTAACCATGGGGATTGTGCATCGATTTTTAGCGCCCTTTTCGCTAAAATCGCAGACTTATTTAGTATTAGGAATTGTAAAATGGCACACCAACCTCTTGATGATCTTGAGTTAGACACACTAGAAGCGTTTTTGGAGTCAGATCGGGTTCATGAAGAATGTCAGAACTTCGTTATGGCGCACGGTTTTTTAACCGCATTAGCAATCTGTCCTTTTACTATTTCTGAAGAACAGTGGCTTCCTGTTATTTTTGAAGACACTCCGGACTTCGAAACAGAAAAGCAACAGAAACAGATACTGCAACTGCTTAGTCGCTTGTCACTAGACATCCAGAAAGAGCTTGAATCAGAAGATGAATTCGTCATCCCTTGCGAAATTGAAATGGGGTCATCCGCCGAAGAGCTAAGTGAGCTCCAAGAATGGGCTACGGGCTTTATGGAAGGCGTTTTCATGACCGAACAACATTGGTTTGAGTCAGAAAAAGAAGAAGTCATTGCTGAGCTTTTATTGCCGATTATGGTCGCTTCAGATCTTTTTGATGACGAAGAAGTTGTGCAGATTCGTCAGAGCGAAAAACTCACACAATCTTGCATCGAACAAATTCCAGACGTAGTAACCGATCTTTTCCTTGTCCTACGAACAGAGCCAGAAAAACAGCGCGCGCCGGCAAAATCAAAACACGCTGGTAACAAACAAAATGGCAATAAAAACAAGAAAAACAAAAAGCGCTAACCCTGTCTAATAAGGTAAGCACCCTCTAAAAGCGGCCACATCTAAGGCCGCTTTTTTATACCTTTCGAATGGCGACCAAGGTAATGTCATCAAGCTGTTCAGATTTCCCTTGAAAGGCCGCCAAATGCGCCTCCATGGCTTCCTGTGCTTTCGCCAAATCTTGATCCGCATAAGACGATACCACCAAAGCCTCCATGGCGTTTGAGCCTAACATCTCATGATCGGCGTTCTTTAACTCAACAATGCCATCAGAAGCGATCACCAAGGTATCCAATTCATCGATATGAGCGATTTCTATGCTCGTTTCAAATTCATTGACACCAAGAATCCCTAAAGGCATGTGAGAAGACGCTATGTAGTCGACAGAATTATCAGCGCGGCGAATATAGCCATTAGGCATACCCCCTCCCCAATATTCAATCACTCCAGACGGTCTTATTAAAATAATATAGGCGGCGCAAAACATGTAATCCGGCAAAATATTTAACAGAATTCTGTTCAGCTGAATAGCAAGATCCGCCAGGCCAACATGGTGGTCAACACCGTCAAAAAACGCTTGCGCAACCGGCAATGCGCCAATAGAAGCAGACAAACCGTGACCGGTAAAATCCCCAACAAACACAACTCTCGCGCCGTCTGATCGTGTACAGGCTAAGGCTAAATCACCGTTAAAATTGGTGGCGGATAGGCGCGTAATGGCCAATTTTTGACTGGGTCGCTCACTGCGCGTCAAAATGTGATCCAACACCTGATGAGCCATCTTATGCTCGCGCTCAATCATCGCTTGATAAAAAGTAAGCTCGCGATTTTTCCGATACATTTCTTGTATCAAATGGATTTGTCTTTTGTGGGTGCTAATGCGGGTGCTAAAAAGCATTTCATTAAAGGGCTTAGGAATAAAGTCGTCAGCCCCTGCTTTAAAGCACGCGTTCATCACAGCATCAGAAATATGAGAGGTAAGAAAAATAATGGGCACAAAGCGTTCTGGGTCGAGCGCTTTCAATCTCTTGGCAAGCTCTTGTCCGCTTCCCCCCTGAAGAACAACCTCTAGAGTCACAATGTCCGGCTTGTGCTCTTCATAGGACTTAATCGCTTCATCATACGAGGAGGCCGTGATGACCTCCATGTCCTCTTTTTGAGCACATATAGAAACAATTTCTTGATAAACAGGTTCGCTATCTACGCATAAAAGTTTCATATAATCCGTTATTTACCGTATCTCAAAGCGTTTATCAAAGCGTGAAATCATCAAAATATTTTTAATAAAATCATTCGCACCTTTTAGCTCAATAGTCGCACCTTCTCCTAATGCGTTTTTCATACTCAACAGCATCCCAAGCGCAGCACTGTCTAAGTACTCTACCTGGCTAAGATCCACAATAAAGTGGTGCTGTTCACCAATGAACCCTGAATAGGCTTCTCGAAAATCGTGAAACAACGAAAAGTCGAAGCTGCCTAGTATTGATAGTTCAATGGCATTGCTTGCCTTGTTGACCGTAACTGAAATACTCATATTTTTATCGAGCCGCTATAAAAAAACATCACTCGCGCTCGCCTCCATGGCATTTGGGTGAAAAAGGCGCTGTTTTTTCGCGCTCTAGCCATTCATCTACTGTGTATAAATGAAGCGCTAACGCATGTATTTTTGGCATTTGTTCTGTTAAAACACCATATACCAGCTGATGGCGCTGCACCAGTCTTTTGCCTAAAAAGGCATCACTGGCCAATACCAGCTTGAAGTGAGATTCACTTCCCGCTGGTACGTTGTGCATGTAACTTTCGTTTTCAAGAGAGAGGAATTCGATGCCGAATGCAGCACGAATCGCCTCTTCTATTTCATTTTGAATTTTCATACTTATCTCGTTATACCGGGCTTAGTTCAGGCTCAGCCTCAGAGTTGCCGTTCAATAAGGTCTTGCCTTTCTCTTTAGGGTAAGCAACATCAATTGAAACAGCACCACCTTCACGCCATACACTGATAACCGTGTCCATATTGGCGGCCATAACAGCACGTTTGTCGTCAGGTGCCGCCGCAATAACCTGCAAGCCAATGTCTTTCATAAAGCCCATACAAGTCGACGTTTTGACCATATCGATTTTGTTAAAGGCTTCATCGAACATTGCCAATGAGAAGCCACCGACAATATCGCCTTCTGGGGTTTCTCGCAGGCGATAAGTCGTAGACAGTGCCGCCGCAATAGCAAGGTAGAAAGGAATTTGGTGCTCACCACCAGACCCTGTTTGGATACGCTGACTTAAGGTGGTTTTCTTATTGCCTTCTTCATCCAGAATGTCGACTTCGAAATTATAGAATTTACGGTAATCCGCAAGGTCTTGTTGTTTCTCGTCATCAGTGATCAATTCTTGGATGGCGGTAATGGCGCGAATGTGTTCTGGGTCGCCAGTCGCTTCTGGGTCAAACAACCCACCAACGTTCGCTTGGTCTTGTGCACTAAAGCGCTCAACCAAATCCAAAATGTCCTTCATGTCACCATTTGGGTAATAACGGAACTGATAGGTTTCTTGGTTAAAGGGACGACGTTTAAGGCTGTGGTTAAGCTCACGAATAATGTGCGCCACTTGATCGAGGGAATCTTTCAGTTTGGAAACGTAATCTGAACGGAAGGTCTCTTCCGCCTCACGACGCGCCAATTCCGCTCGTTTCGCGTATTTAGCCAACTCTGTTTCACTTAACACATCAATTTGATAAGACACATAATGCTGGAACTCTTCAAATTTAGACTCTAAATAGTCCAACTGAATATCATTGTCTATATTGGCTTGATGGTATTTAGCATAGTGATCCGCCACTTCCTTACGCACTTTCTGATCGAAGTTACGCACCTTATCTTCGGCTTTTTCGGCTCGGCTAATCGCTTCTTTGTAAATAGCGGCACCATTCACCATGCTGCTTTCCAACAAGGCGTAACGCTCACTGGCGAACTCGGCATTGTACAAGGGACTCGATGTTAGACGACTACGCTCTTCGTCAAGGGCGGCCAGCGCGGAACTTAGCTGGTTTTTCTGAGTGTTCAAGGCGCCGTATTGCTCAGCAATTTGCTGACGTTCACGGTCCAATTTTTTCTGATCCAGCTCAACCGTTGAAATGCGCGCTTTTAGACCTTCGATCTTTTCTTGAAGGTCCTTATCATCGTGCTGTTGTAGCTGGGCAATTTCTGCTTCCACATGACTCAACTCTTGAGCAATGCGAGTCACTGTGTGGCTGGCGCTGTTTAATGACTCAACGTCAAATTGATTGTTTGCTATCACTCGGCCTAACAAGTTATCCGCTTGCTCTAAGCGCTGGTCGACTTTTAAGTGGGCCATGAGTTCGCCGCTTAGCGTTGCAAGCTGCTGCTCGCGAGACTCACGCATGCCTTCGGTATTAATACCAACCATCATGTGCGAGGTAAAACGGATCGTCGAAATGGTCCCAGACAATTTCAACATGCCGTCAGCGGTCATTGCGCTGTCTTCGCGCAATAGCTCACGCTCTGTTTCGACCGGCAAAATACCGCCCAATCGACGATTCAGATACGCTTGTGCGTGGTCGTTATTGCAGCGAATAAATTTAAGCGCAGATTTATGATTGCCGCGGTTTAACCACAATCGAGTTTGCGTGGTATCAATGACTCGACAACCCATCAATTGGCGACGGTGTGCACGGAAAATTCGAATCGCCTCTTCCGCATCATCTGGTTCAACAATCAAGGCTTCACGCTGAGCGCCTAAATACCCTTCGATCGCGTCTTGCCATTTGCGGTCGGTGACTTCGGCTAAGTGACTTAACGGTGTGGCTGTGATGTTGGCGTCATTTAATAAGCTGATCAAGCGACGAGTGTTTTGAGAAAGTGGGCTAACCCCTCCTTTCAAGGAAGACACGTCAGACTCTAATTGCTTACACTCATCTTTCAAATTCAAGATGGTGCGGTTCAACTCTGAACGTTGTCTAAAGACAAGAGACTTTTCGGTGTCCAACGTCTTATTGAGCGTGCTCAGAATTTGCGTGAGAGGCTTTAGGTTGCCTTCAATCTTACCCTCAGCGCTGATCAAGCCGCTGTGCTTCTCCATTTCTGCGACAATGGCATTGGTTTCAGCAGAAAGAAAATCAGCAAAACCTTTAAGAGACGACAACAAGAGTGTCATCTGGTGCGCTTGAATGATGGCTTTTTGATCTTGCTGACTCTGCAGCGTTAAGAATTTTTTGTTCTGCTCTAATTGCTGAAGCTTTAAGCCAACATCGGAATGCTCATATTGCTGCTCCAGACGAATAAGTTGACCTTGCAGTTGCTTTAACAAGCTGCTTTGTGTGGTCAATTGTTCGTCTATTTCTTCTTCACGCTCTTTGTGTAACTCGTATTGATCTTGGATATCGTCTTGCTTAGTGCCAAGCTCATCAAAGCGTGCTTCCGTTGCTATCCAATGGTAATTCACCGCAGATTGCTCTTGTTGCAGCTTTTTCTCACAATCTTGCTGAATCAGCTTAAGATCGTCGATTCGCTTTGCCACCTCAAGCGTTTTGCTCTCTAGTTGACGATATTCGTGCAGCGATTTTTGATACGCCCCTACTTGCAATGGCGCTTCGGCAAGAACGAAATCTTGAACAAAACGAGTCGGTGAGGCAATAGGCACAAATTTCAGCGCATTTTTGAAGTTCTTCAAAAAGCCATCTAAGGTGATCAAATGATCCGCACTTGGGCTTAATTCTTCTAGGTAGCGATTAATATATTGGGTTGCAGACGCACTGCCAGACTTGATGTAAGGGTCGAAACAAATCTTTTTCATCGCCTCGCGAACTTCGATCCAAGGCTTGGCTTTGTAGCTTTTGCCTTCCATTGCATCGATAAAATCATCACGTCGCACACCATAATTAGGCAATACAAAGCGGCCTAAAATGTCTTCTTCTGGCGATGCTAAAGACGCGCTTAAGCAGAGTCCGACCGTAGATTCCTTGCCGGTTACACTGTCCTCAAAGACGAGACCAAGGTAACTGATTGCGTCTTGTCTTGGCTGAGTGCCACTGGACTTATTATTGACTTGCCCTGCGTCTATCATGCCCAAAATGTATGAGCGGATACTACGACCGCTGGCTTTACCATCGTTGGCACTGGCGTTGTAATTAAGGTGACGCTTACTGGCCCCGGTCAATACCGTTTGAATGGCATCCAACAAGGAGGACTTACCAGACCCAGTAGGTCCGATAATGGCGGTATTACCGCGGATATTGATTTCTTCTGCCCCTAGTAGGTACCAGTTAACCAATACAATTCGATTTAACTTTTTCATGTCTTGGCCCTTTATTCCTGGCTTTCTGCTGGTGAGGTTTGTTCTTCTTCATCAAGGTCATCTTCGTCTGGGTCTGCGCCATTAAAAGACTCTAGCTGCCTCAAATAGGCTTCTGTCACAATCAGGCGGACCACAGGGGTAATGTTAATGATGAAGTTCTTGCTGTCTTCTTCGTAGGATTTACCACGAATAATGACGCCGTGACGACTCAACAACGAAAGAATGTCTTTAAACCGTGTTTCGGTTGGAATTTCTCGTTTTACCAGTTGTACATACCGTTCGAGAATCGTGTGTGTATTGGTCGCCACAAAGCCGTTATCGACTTCAAAGTTTTCAATTTTTTCTTCGTAGATTTGACGCAAGACCAACAAGAACAAGGTTTCATCGGTTTTTAAACGCACGAACGCTTCGCGTTGTACCGGCAGAACGCCCGCTAATCGTTCGTTTTCATTGATGTAAAGCTTCATTCCTAGCGCATCAAACAGTTTGCTAAAATAGTCTTGGTAAGCTTCTATCAATAAGTAATGTTTACGCTGGCCATGCTTGTACGCACTGGCAAATTGGTTCGCAAGAACGAAGTTCGCCGTTTGCTGAAACTCTTGAGCGTCTTTCCCTGACTCTTCGACGACTTTCTTTAATTCTCTAAGCATTACGCTTCGCTCCTACGGACCACATTAAATTCTCTACATTCAACAAAATCATGCACATCTAAAAACTGTTCAGTAAATTGGACTTCAAATGCTTTTTCAATTTTCTTCGCGGTAACGCCCAAGGAGCCAACGTAGCGTAAGTGGTCAAAACACACAAAATCTTCAACCGACTCAATGGAAAAATCCAAAATATGCTTGTTTGGCTGATCTTCCATTTGACGCTCCAAATACGATTGCAGCTTGGCTACTGTCACTTGTCGCATTTCATGGAAACGGCGTTGTTGCTCTCTTACCTGAATGGCATTGGCAGACACTTCTGCTGGGGTCATTACCCTTGGCGGCGGTGGCTCACGGCGACGCATTGGCTGAGCCGCGGATTCCATGCCCACGAACTTTGAACCCACCACATTTTTCATTATGGGCAAATGCTCAAACTTCGCGGCATCGGTAATAATGCCGGCAATTTTATTCGCCATACCTGGGCGTGAGCTGTCCATGTATCTGGCGGTGTCTGCGGCTCGTTTCTCTAATCGATAGCGATATTCATCGATACGATCAAGGCGCTGCTCTATGTTACTAAAGGTCTGGATGATGTCACGACAGTCTTTCTCGACCATCACTTGCGCCGCTTTATGACTGATCAGTTGTTGATCAACATAACACTGGGAAACGTCTTGCAATAAATCTGGATTCGCAAGAAATTCCTGCGCAAGCTCTAGAATCTGGCGACGAAAACGAAATGGGTTGTTGCTGGTTTTGATGGTTTTGTAGTCAGCAATCAAAATCCCTTCGACAAACAAGTCAAAAAAGCCTGCCACAATCGCCTTCGGGTCACGACTAGAAAACAACTCACGCTGCAAACTTCTAATACCGAGTAAAATCTGATTCAGATGCGCTGAAAAATCGCGAGACGCTTCAGCGGATTGGCTCAAGGTCACACCGCGCTCTTTAGGGTATTTCGCTACGGATTCAAGGTTGCTTAAAATGCTCAGAACGGTGGCGCCATAATTGCGCTTTCCGTGACGACTGATTTCCACAAGAGAGCGCAGTAACATGGATATTTGCGGTGTCATTAGCACGCTAATCCGGTAAAGCTCTTGTTCTTCAACCAGCCAACCGGTGTTCACCAAACGATGGTAAATCCGAAGGGCATAATCATGGATCGTTTTGGGGGACTCAAAGGGCTCTTTTTGATCATCATGCCAAGCCAGCGTTTCGAGCTTGTGCAGGGTGTCTTCAATCGACTCAATGATGGCCGACTTTTCTTTTATCGGGTCTTCCGCATGATCGTAAAACACATCCGCAAGATCGTATAACACAGCCTCTATCAAGGCGCGATTGGAGCCGGACAGCGCCTGAAATATTTCGTCAGGTAAATGTTTAAACAGCATTCCGTGCTCCAGAGATCAGCAATAAAAATGACATTATTCTTCTCGTCCTAAATGGCGCGCAATGACGGTATACATGGCCTGCTTAACCAGTTCATCGTCGCCGATCGGTGGCAACAGATCAATGCGTAACTGCTCAGTTTGCAGGGCGGCGATCTGCGCGGGAACGTCGTGACGTAAATGACGACCTACAGCAAAAAACAAAGGCAAAACAGCGACTGTCTTAATTTTCTCGTCTAGCTGCCCTACCACGTCTTCTAACGTCGGTGTGGTTAATTCCATAAAAGCTAAGCTGGAATGTTCTGTGCCGTAAAATTCAACAGCTTGTTCATACAAGGCTTCAAACGGCTTCTTCCATAATGGGTCTGGACTGCCGTGAGCAAGAAGTATGATGTGATCGTATTCATTGTGTAGCATTTTGATACCTAATGTTTCAGCTTCCCCATTTTAGCCATCCTACCTTAGAAAAAGAAGGCGTTAAAAGAAAAAGCTTACCAGGCTTTTAAATATTCCGGTTAAATCCTAACATTTGGCTAAAATTCAGAAGTGATTGATCCTATTTCATATTTTTTTCGTATCCAGTTGGTTAACTCTCAAACAATAGGCGCTTAGATGAAAATTCTTATTTCCGGTGCAACGGGTTTTGTTGGCACAGCTCTGACGGCGTTACTGCAATCGTCAGGACATCAGCTGTTTGCCTTAGTCAGACATGTCGATATCAGATTGGCACCTAGTATCACACAATACACGTTAGAGACATTGCACGAGCTTGATCAGCAAATGGACGTGTTTATCAACCTTGCAGGGGAAGGCATCGCTGACAAACCTTGGTCAGAAAAACGCAAGAAAAGCCTCTATGAAAGCCGTGTCACCTTAACGAGAAGCGTCAAAGAGCAACTGGTGAAAACGCCCCATACTGTTATTTCTATGTCGGCCATTGGTTATTACGGCAGCCATTCCAATGCTGAAGTGGATGAATTCAGTGAGCCTGACAAAGGCTTTGCCCATGAACTGTGTGACAAATGGGAAGCGGCGGCCTTCGAGTTTTCCGAGTTAGGAGCAAGAACCGTGGTGTTTCGTCTTGGCGTTATCCTTGGCAAGAATGGCGGTGCTTTAAGCAAAATGAGACCGGCCTATTTATGCGGACTGGGAGGAAAAATAGGTCGAGGTAATCACGGATTTTCCTGGGTACACCTTCAAGATGTATTAAAAGGGATTGTAAGCGCCATGCTAGATCCACGCTTCGATGGCATTTATAACCTCACCGCCCCCGACTGTGTTGCGCAAAAAGAATTTGCTAAGTGCTATGCCCACGTACTCAAGCGCCCTGCTGTTTTCACCACGCCGAACATGCTCTTGCGCCTGTTATTTGGAGAAATGAGCTCGCTGCTGACTCATGGCGTCAAAGCGCACCCTAAGCGTCTGATAGAACAAGGCTTTCTGTTTGATTACAAAAATTTGGAAGCGGCGCTCATGGCCATAGAAAACAAACATTAAAGCGGCTCAGCGTTTACGCCGTAATACTGGCAAGCCTTTATCATCGTTTAATGTGTGTGTGCATTTGGGGTACTCAATGCACCCCCAGAAATAACCATTTTTACTTTTTTTACGAACCAAATAGTGCCCACACTCACGACATGGGTACTTTCTGGTACTAGACGGGACACCATGGTCATCTTCCACGGTGACCTTACATTCTGGGTAGCCACTGCAACCCCAGAACACATTGTCTTTAAAGGTCTTTCGACGTAACGGAGATTGGCAAGCGGGGCAAAGAAATCGCTTTGCCCTGACTGGCTTACCCGCTTCATCATTGGCGGTATAATCACAGCTTGGGTAGGACTCACAGCCCCAAAACAACCCGTTTTTCCCTTCTTTGTGAACCAATAAACTCTCACACTTTGGGCATCTATAACGAACATTAGGCGTAACTAACTGAGCATTATCTTGTGAGATAAACTCTTGCTCCCAGTAACTTGCTGAGATTTTATTGTTGTCATCCTTTTGACTCATTACAACACATGCCTATTTTTCTGAGATTTACATCGGTTGTTGCCACAGGCTATTGGCCTGCCGCTGCTCGTATTTTCTGCACGCCTTCTTTGCTTTTATCGGCCGCTTCAGACCCCAGCTCTTTCATCTTATCCCATACTTCTGCGCTGGTTTCTTTGGTTTTCTCAGCGGCAATACCACCATATTCTTTGCTCTTATCAACAGCAATGCCGCCGTACTCTTTGCTTTTATCGACAGCGATACCACCATATTCAGAAGCTTTCTCTTTGGTCTTGTCCCACATTTCTGAGGCTTTGGCTTTGGCACTGTCCAGCTTGCTGTCGCTGTCTTGATCTTGTGCTTGAGCCAATGGCGCTGTGAGTAAAAAAACAGACAATAATAATGGCAGAAAACGCATACTTAATACCTTTTATGAATGTTGTGATAACCACTTAGGCAGTAACGCAATAGACTCCAACGTCACTAACTGAGGGTATTCTATTAAAGTTTGCTCAGAGACTTCTTCATGAGCCCATGTGGTGTGATAAGGCACATGAATTGCGGTGGCGCCAATATCGAACAAAGGCAAGACATCGGATTTTAAGGAATTGCCGACCATGAGAAACTCTTTTCTGGAAATCTTGTGTTTGCTGAGTATTTTTTCATAGGCTTCAGGCGTTTTATCGCTAGCAACTTCAATAATATCAAAAAACGGGGCTAAGCCAGAGCGTGCTACTTTGCTCTCCTGATCCAATAAATCCCCTTTCGTAATAATCATCAATTTATGATCCGCTTGCAGCTGTTCAAGCACGGATTTGATGCTTGGGAGTAATTCAATGGGCGCCTCCAGCATACGCCGAGCAAGTTCAATAATACTATGTACTTGATGGCCTGTAACACGGCCTTCTGTCAGCTCTATCGCGGTTTCTATCATAGAAAGCGTAAAACCTTTAATGCCATAGCCAAAATGCTTCAAATTTCTAATTTGCACATCGCCTAGGTGTGAACGAATGTACTGCTCATCATGATATTGAGCGAGCAGTTCAATGAACTCACCTTGCGCAGAAACGAAAATATCTTCATTGCGCCATAAAGTATCATCGGCGTCAAAGGCGATAATAGGGAATTTCTGTTGAGAAAGTTTTGTCAATGTTATTGTGTCCACTGTTGCGTATTTTGCTCGATCAAATCAAGGTACAGAGCCAATTGATCATCGCTATCATTTAGTGCAGGAATGTAATCAAAAGCCTGTCCGCCATGCTGCTTAAACTCATCACCAAGCTCTAGAGTGACTTCTTCTAAGGTTTCAATGCAGTCAATGGAAAAGGCTGGACTGATGACATTGATGCGTTTAATGCCCATCTCAGGCATGGATTTAAGCGTCGCATCTGCATAAGGTTTCAACCATTCTTCGCGACCAAAGCGAGATTGATAAACATGCGTCCACTCGCTGTCACTTAACCCTAATGCTTCTGCCACTAACGTACTGGTGTTTTCGCAGCGTCGTGCGTATGGGTCACCGTTTGAAACATAGCGCTTTGGAATGCCGTGATAAGACAGCACGAGATGGCGTTGTTCGCCTTGCTTTGCCCATTGCGTTCTCACTGAATTGGCCAGCGCTTTAATGTATAAGGGGTGATCCGCATAATCTTGAATCAGCTGCAATGCAGGCCAATGAGGGCATTTTTTCAGCGAACTCATTAATCTGTCATACCCTGCCGCAGTTGTGGTGGACGAGAATTGTGGGTACATAGGCACGACTAGGATTTTATCCGCGCCCGCAGCCCGCAATTTATTCGCGGCGCTTTCCATGCTTGGATTACCGTACGTCATCGCCATTTCTACCGGAATTCCGTGATCGAAGCGAGTTTCAAGAGCGGCGGCGATACGATTCTTTAATCGATTACCTAGCACCAACAATGGAGAACCCTCCTCCATCCAGACCTGCTGGTAAACCTTGGCCACCTTGGCTGGGCGAATCGTTAAAATAATCAGGTTTAAAATCGGCTTCCAAATAAGAGGATTTAAATCTACCACTCGCTTGTCAGACAAAAACTCTCTTAGAAACGTGCGCACTTCAGGTGTTTTAGGTGCATCTGGCGTGCCTAAATTAATCATTAGTACGCCGTATTTTGGTGAGCTTTTCATGATAAACCTTTTCGTCATATTAGAGGGCTATTATATCGTTAAACGAAGCAATAGAAATCGTCATAGCCTGTGAATTTTCAATCCTGTTAATAGCTTACTGCTATCTACTGCACGAGCAAGAAAGACACTCTAGAAAGACCCGCTATAAAGAGGGTCAGAATAAAAGTAACTGAACGCGCTCATTAAAACGCCATCAGCCACACTCTGGATGCCGCAATCAACATAAAGAGAACAAAACCTATGGTTAATACCAGGCGATCTAAGCGGTTTCCTTTCTCACGGCACAACAGATAGAACAACATCTGGCTAACCGCCAAGACCAAGCACGACAGCAACTGAATGCCGCCAATAAAACCGTCCGTATTAGGCAGACTCAATGGCATGGCTGGAAATGAAAACCCAACCATGGCCGCAATGGAAACAAACAATGCCACACCTACCGCCGTCGAATGTCGATGTTCGTCATCCACCGACGATTTGGTTAACACAGTCTCTGCCATGATTTTACCCGCGCCACCAGCCATCATGCTGACAACACCAATAAACAAACCAATGGGCATACGCAAAGCGTGGCTGTTTAGATTACCTAAATACGCATTATTTGTGTTTTGCAAACGCTGGCGAGCGCTTAACCAACCACGATACACCAGCAATAAGACAAGTATGCTTAATGCCACTTTGAAATAAATCGGCGACATAAAAGACACCAGTTGCGCGCCAATGACACCGCCCATTGCCGCACCAGGAGACAAGGCTATCAGCACGACAGAGTCGACCTTACGCTCTTTCATATCCCTAACCCACTCAAGCAACAGAATAGGAATAAAAGAAACGACGGCGGTGGCGATGACCGGGAGCAACACCCCGCTCAGCTCTACGCCTAATGCGGGTAAAAATAGCAGCACAGCAGAGACAATAAACAAAGGTGTGGAGACTTGAGTGGTGGCGTACAAGGCCCCAGCGACGCCTCCAATGATGAATAACAAAATAAGCAGTTGCAGTTCCACGGTTGTTACCTAAAAAATAATGTCAAAAACAAATAGCCTAACGAGACACAAGGCATTCTTAAACAGGTTGAAAAGACAAATTAAAAGCACAAATTGGCAAGAGACATTAAGAAGACAAAAAAACAGGCATTAAGCCTGTTTTTTTTTAACGCACGAACACACTATTTGCGTGCCATGACATCGCGAATGCGTTCTTGAATCACGCCAGCGAGCTTATCTGGCTGAAACTTAGATAAAAAATCATCACAGCCAACTTTCTGTACCATGGCTTTATTAAAGCTGCCACTTAATGAAGTATGAAGCACAATATAAAGATCTTTTAATCGAGGGTCTTCGCGGATTTCACGGGTTAATCGATAACCATCCATTTCCGGCATTTCGGCGTCTGTAATCAGCATAAGTAACTTCTCGGGGACGATTTCTCCCTGATCTGCCCAGCCTTTGAGTTTTTCCAAGCCTTTTTTACCGTCGGTGGCGGTATGCACCTTAATGCCCATGAAGTCGAGCGTAGACTGACATTGAGACAAACCAACGGAAGAATCGTCGACCACCAGCACCTCAAGATCCGTTGCTTGACTCAGCAGCTTAGTATCAATAACGTCGGCACTGACACTGGTGTCATAAGGTGAAATCACCGCCAGAACTTTTTCCACGTCAATGATTTCTACCAAGCGTTCGTTAACGCGCGTAATCGCCGTTAGATAATGCTGTCTACCGGTACCGTCAGGCGGTGGCAGAATCTCGTTCCAATTCATATTAATAATGCGATCAACTTCGCCGACCATAAAACCTTGCACTGTGTTGTTGTACTCGGTCACAATTAAGTTACAAGGTTGGCTACGGTCTATCGGTCTCATGCCAATGGACTCAGACAAATCGATCACGGGAATGGTTCGATTTCTAAAATGTGTCACACCGGCCACCGAAGGGTGACGATGGGGCATTAAATTTAGCCTAGGAAGCTGAACTACTTCCTGGACTTTAAACACATTGATGGCAAACGTTTGCATTCCACCTAAGCGGAACATGAGAAGTTCCAAACGGTTCTCACCGACCAATTTAGTTCTTTGATCTACGGCGTCCAACATGCCGGCCATATGCTACTCCAATGGTTTTCTTATATGGGATCTATTTAATAGCAACCATGATATTGTATTCGGCTATCCGTTACAGTAAATTTTTATACAAACTGCGCTTACAGAGACAATTTAATGATCAGTAACAATTTTCTTTTTAGCCGCCAAGCTGTCGTCGACAGTAAATTGTCGGTCAAAGCGAATAATTTGTTTCATCTCAACAACATGGAGCAAGAAAAAAAGGATTCTTTCTTAAGTTTATTATTTACGGACTTGAGTATTGTTGATGTCATAAAGCATCAACCGATCTTTATCACTGTTTCAATTCATGAGGTAGAACACCTTCCTACACCACCTTCCGCATTGCGCTTTGTGCTGTTTTTTGACGCCGCAGAGTTGGTCCCAGAAAGAGACAGCGATCGTCTGTCTGGACTGCGCTTAGATGGCTATCAGTTAGGTTTAACCAATTTTTCGCTTAAGTTTTTTGGCACGCCTTTTTTTGACTACTTTTCATTTGTTGAGCTTAGCCTTAACAAATACGATGTGAGTCATGTTTTGCACGTGGACCGTCATCAAGCGCTTGCCCATAAAGAGATATGGATTAGCCATATTAAAACTCAAGAGCAACATCGTGAAATCGACACTCATACTCACGCAAGCTGGTTTAGTGGTGACTTTTTGTCCCAGAGCGTTCCTGTGAGAGGCAGCAATGTCCCCGGTTATCGCTTGATCTTGATTGACTTACTCACTCGCCTGCAAGATGGCCGTTCTTCGATCCGCGATATTTCAGCGGCCATAGAAAAAGACGTCACCTTGTCCTATCGAGTATTAAAGCTGACCAAGAGTGTGATGTATCACCGTCAGTTTAACGTGCATAACGTACAACGGGCGATTGAGATAATTGGCATTAAGGACCTAATCAAATGGGTCACGTTAGCCATGTTCAGCAGCATTGATGGTAAGCCGGATTGTCTGTTCTCCATGGCGGTGAACCGGGCTTGTTTGTGTGATGGCATTGCAAAAGCGATTTACCCAAAATTAGAAGGGGCGTTTTTGGTTGGCTTGTTTTCTTACCTGCCTAGCTTCTTTGATTCTCCGATGGAAGAGATTTTAAAAGATCTGCCATTGGATGAAAGTCTAGTCGTGGCGCTAAGCCATCATCAAGGGCATTTAGGCAGCATTCTAGCGGTGGCTAAAAACTATGAGTCAGGTTGTTGGGAGAAGATTCCTTTTGAGCAATTAGCACAGAAAAGCTTATCCAGTAATCAGCTTCGCCAAGTTTACATAGACAGCCTAAAAGCAGCCAAAGAGATTTACCAAATATAATGATCGACATCGGCGTTAATATCCAACACGACTTCTTTTTGCAAAATATAGAAGACACCATAGAGCAAAGTAAACAGGCTGGGGTCGAAGGCATGGTCTGCATTGCGTCAGACTTGGAAGAAAGTCAGTTTTTACAGACCTTGTGCTTAGAACATCCTTCCCTGTGGCCAACCTTTGGCTGTCATCCGCATCAGGCAAAAAGTTGGCATTCGAACAGCGCCAATGAGCTTACGCAGATGATAAAACATAACCGCCCGATCGCACTTGGCGAAACGGGGCTGGACTTTAATCGTAATTATTCAACGCCAGATGAGCAACGCTACGCCTTTCAGGAACAAATTGAATTGTCTTTGCAGCATAATCTACCGCTGTATTTGCATGAACGTGACGCCCATGAAGAGATGGTCGCTCTGTTACGCGCGATCGGAGGAGAGCAAATAACAGGCGTTATTCATTGCTTTACTGGCAGCATAGAGCAACTGGAGAACTATTTAGCATTAGGTCTGCATATTGGCGTAACAGGTTGGGTTTGTGATGAGCGACGAGGGTTGTCATTGCAACAAGCGGTGCCACACATTCCCCTAGATCGTTTGCTGCTAGAAACCGACGCGCCTTACTTACTGCCAAGAAACATTCGTCCAAGACCGAAAAAGAATCACCCGAAATACTTGCCTTGGGTCGCCGCAGAAGTTGCTAGATTAAAAGATCTGTCTCAGGACGAGCTTGTTGCGCACACAATGGCCAATACAAAACGCCTCTTTGCCCTGTGATGGCTCGGTTGTTTCCTTAAGCCATCAGTCTAAGAAAGTGACAAAAAAGCCGTACTGTATATTTATACAGTACGGCTTTTTTATTGACCTAAACGCAGTCAATAGACAATTTTAGGGCCATTAGATAAGCGAGATTTGCTTACTCAAAATGGCTTCCATACTGGATTTATAGTGCGTCAATATGCTGTCTGCGATGGGTTCTATCTGCTTACTAATATAATGTTCGTAATCCAAATCCACCAGATCAGCAGCGCTTTCATAAGGCACAACCCCACGACGCTGATAAAGATAACTCACTCGTTTACGCCCTTTATCGTATTCAAGAGGCTGTCCAAGTTCCGCTCTTTTCGCGTCTATCATAGCGGCCGCTCTTACGTGAGGAGGAATGTTTTTCTTATAGGACGCCAGCGGTCTGCTCAACTGCTTACTGTAAATCAGCTGTTCGTCAAACTCCCCTGCCTTGAGTCTATTGACCGTGTCCTGAATATAATCAATGGGGTTTTCATCGTTAAAGATTTTCTTGAAAAGCTCACGCTGAAACTCTCGAGCCAATTGGGTCCAGTCAGTACGAGCGGCTTCTAGCCCTTTAAAGACCAAGTTACCATCAGACAAGCCAGCATAGCGTTTTTTACTGCCCTCTTCTTGGCCACGAATGGTTGGCATAAAGAAGCGGTCGTAAACCCTTTCAAACTCAAGCTCTAAATAAGATTCTAAATGCGCGTACTCTTGGCACCACTGAGTCAGAAAGGCGTTCATATCGTCACAAAGACGCTGCCCCAAGACTCTTGGGTCGGTTTCTTGATCATTTAGGGTAATGAAAATAGAGTCCGTGTCCCCGTAGATGACTTTTGCACCGCGTTCTTCCATCCATTGCTGAGTGCGCCCTAGCAACTCATGACCACGCATGGTGATCGAGCTGGCAAGCTCAGCGTGGTAAAAACGACAAACATTAGAGCCTAGTACACCATAGAAAGAGTTCATGATGATTTTGATCGCGTAGCTTAGGATATCATTACCCTCTTGCTTGGCTTTTTCCCTTGCCTGAGCAAGCTCAGTCACCAGTTCTGGCAGAATGGCTTCTTTGCGATTGAAGTGCGCGCCTAAGTAACCAGGCACTAAGGTCTCTGTCGGGTCATCAGGCTCTTGCGGTTCAATAGCATCGCTGTGTTGCAGCGCCTTTTTTTGTTGCCCTGCGGTGATTCTAGCAAGCGGATCAATGTAAAAGGTTCGGATAATGCTGGGGTACAGACTCTTAAAATCGAATACTAATACGTTCTTGTACAAACCAGGGATAGAGGACATCACAAAGCCCCCTGGACTTGGAACAAAGACGTCGTCATGCCAAGCGGGCGCTACCCATCCAGCTTTATGCAGCCTAGGCAGATACAAGTTTTCAAACGCCGCCACCGAACCGCCAGTCTGTTCGAAAGGAATGCCGGTCAAGTCCACGCGAGTTTGCTGTAATTCGATGAGTTTGAGCTTTTCGAAAATCTTCAGCACCAGATCGCAATCTTGCAAGTTGTAATCGACAAAGCCTTGCAAATCTTCTTGGTGTAAGCGTTCGATTTCTTGCCAACGGTCGCCACCCTGTAACAACTTCTGATCTTGTAAAATTTCTTTGCTTACGTTGTTCAGGCTGTAAGATTCAAAATGATACCCCCCCACTTTCAGTAAGGTGATGCCGTCCAGCGCGACCCGCCCAGGAATGCTCGCAAAATATTTGCCTTGGTTATCCGACGAATGAATTCGCCATGTTTCACCATTCACCCCAAAAGCAGGGCGAATACCCAAGCGCTCACAGCGCTGATTGATAAAGTTCAGATCGAAACCAATCAGGTTCCAACCAATAAAAATATCAGGCGAATACTTTTTGACGTAACGAATGAAGTCCAACAGCAGGTCTTTTTCATTCTGATAGGCTTTAATAACGTCGGTGTTCACCGCTTGATCTGTCACCACAAAAGCAATGCGCTGCTGGTTAGAAGTGATGCCAATGGAGAGCAAGCAGTTTTTGCTCACAGAGGTTTCAATGTCCAGCGACCAGACGGTCCAATCAGGACGCCACTCACCGGGAATCACCTTAGCTTTGGTATAACGCAGACCGCTGCTGTCTGGAATCCCAATAAAGCGAACACTGCCACGAATGTTGCGCTCCATGAGATAGCGGTTATGGGCTTTAATGTCTTCTTCGTACACAGAAAAGCCATTTTTCTTAGCCAGTGCGACCATTTGCTGGTGCAGCACCAAACTCTTACTTTGAATCAAGGTGACATATTGATCATTAAAGGCCCGATAACTGGGCTCACTAACACGAACACCGCGCAGGCTGTCTGGAAAACAGTGACGCGGAGCATCACTGAAAAACGTACTAAATTGGCGGTCAGGTAATACCTGCACTGTGCCTTCCGGTGTTTTCACGAACAAGCTCATCTCGAGCTGTCCGTTTACTTCTTTGGTATGGCGACTAATGATATAGCCATTTTTTTCTACAAACATCGATAAACCAAATTGTCTTATGTAAATTGTCTTGTTAAATTGCCATTAAAAATCACGCAACAGGTGCATAGGCGGCACTTTTAACACAGTTCGACTTGCGAAGACACCAATGCTCGTTATCAAGATCACCCCGATTAATGGGCCAAGTACCCAAAGTAGCGGGTGCCAGCTAACCGCAGATTTAAAGACAAAGGTTTGCACGCCGTACAAGGAAGCCTCCGCACCTAGCGCGGCAATCACGCCAGAAAACAAACCAAGAAAGCCGAATTCAACGATCAAAGCTTGTCTCACCAAGCTGGCTTTTGCCCCCAGCACTCTTAACAAAGCGCCTTCTTCACGGCGCTCTTCTAAGGTGGAACCAATGCTTGCGATTAACACCAAGGCGCCTGCCGCTAAGATACACAGCAGCACCAGTTGAATCGCTTGAGAAAGCTGCGCAATGATGGTCTGAATTTGCTTAAGCAAGTCCCCCACATTCAAAATAGACACAGTAGGATAACGGGACATATTTTGATAAAAAGCCTGCGCCTGATCCGGTTTAATGAAAAAGCTGCTGACAAAATTCGCAGGGTAATTTGCTAAAGTTTGTTTCGGCACAATGACATAAAAGTTAGGTCGCATACTTCCCCAATCGACCGTACGAATGGATGTCACCGGCAACGTATAATGCAGGCCGCCAATACTAAGCGTGAGCTTATCACCCATTTTGATGCCCGCTTCCGCGGCGGTTTTTTGCTCTAATGAAATACCTTGATCATGAAAATCCCCCGCGACAACTTGATTGCCCTCACCAACATGATCGGCCCAGGTTAAATTCATTTCGCGTTCAAACAACTCAGGTTCAGGCGTGCCTTCGGGGTACAGTGTCTCCACCAGATCCTCGTTCACTTTCGTGATTCGGCCTCGCACCATAGGAAACCAGCTTGATGACGAGAGATTTAATCGCTGACTGATGTCGTTGATGCCGGCAACCTGATCCGCTTGCACATTAAATAAATAGTGATTCGGAGCGTCTTCCGGCAGTTGTGCTTGCCAATCGGACACCAAGCTGGTTTTTATGCCAACTAAAATAAGCCCCAGCATAATGATTAAGGTAAACACCAATAATTGGAACAAATTAGGAGTCAGGCGGCGATACAAAGAAGCCAAGCCAATTTGCCAACCACTGGTCGCGCCAGAAGTCGCCCATCGACCTAACTTAAACATCCCCCAGCCAAGAATCGACACCACCAAACCGACGCCGGCAATGGCCAGCGTCATAATACTTGGCAGCATAAAGCCTTGGGTGTACAAACACATCAGACCATAGAGTCCAACAAAGCCCACCACGTAGATAACCAAGGCGTTCTTTTCCACTCGTGCAGAAGGCTGCAGCACTGACAGCGGTGAAATTTGAATCAGCCGAATCATCAGCGGCAAGCAAAAAGCAATTAACGAGATAAAGCCCGTCGCCACCCCAAGCCAAAGCTTGCCAATGGATGGTTCCGGCAAGGTGGTTGTCATTAAGCTTAAAAGCAGTGACGAAATCCCTTCTTGAATAAACCAACCACTGATCAAGCCACCTAATGCGCCCACCACAAATAAGATAAACAACTGCAACAAAAATAATTTTGCGAGTATGCGAGGGGTTGCCCCCAACGTTTTTAACACAGCAACCTGCATTAAATGGCGTTTTACAAAACGTGCTGAGGCCAAGGCCATTGCCACACCTGACAGCACCACGGCCAAGGTCCCCGCCAATAATAAGAAGGACTCGGCTTTATTTATGGTTTGGCCGATGCTTTGGCCTTTCTGCTTGGGTGTTTGCCAACGTTGACCCTCTTTCAGTTGCGGCTCAATCCAAGTTTCGTATTGCTGCAAGGCGTCTCGGTCACCCGCGAGCAACAATGAATAGCGCACTCGACTACCAGGAATAATGACATGGGTCGCGGCCAAATCAGTCACATTCATCACCGCCCGTGGCGAGACAGCAAACGCAGAAGTACTAGAGCCTGGGTCCAATACAAGGTATTTAGACACACGCAATTTGGCATCGCCCACCTCGACCATTTGCCCTATTTTTACCGCCAACAAACTGGCCAAACGAGACGAGAGCCAGATCTCCCCACTGGCAGGGGCTATGGTAGAAGGGTGGCCTTGGGCAAATAAGGCGTCATCGACTAAAAACTGCCCTTTTAATGGGTAACTCGCACTCACCGCACTGATTTGCGACAGTTGCAGTTTGTCATTCGCGAAAATCATAGTGGCAAACGAGGTGCGCTCGGCTTGTTCAAGCCCCTGTTCCGTGGCGTGAGATTTCCAGCTCTCTCGTATCGGTTGATCTGAGCGCACCACCCGATCAGCGGCCAGTAGATTGGCCGACTCTTGTTCGAAGGAGAGTTGCAAGCGGTCAACAAACAAGCTAATCGAGGTCACAGTCCCCACAGAAATAATCAGCGCTATGATGAGCGTGATCACCTCACTGCTGCGTATTTCTCTAAGAATAAAGCGCAGAGCAAAACTCATAGATTGCCTTCCTTAAGTTGCCCAGCAGACATAATTAACTGGCGGTCACACATGCTCGCCAAAGTATTGTCATGGGTCACCATAATCAGCGTTGTGCCTTGAGAGCGATTCAAATCGAACAACAACTGAATGATGGTTTTGCCATTTTCTTCATCCAGGTTGCCCGTTGGTTCGTCAGCAAATAAGATTTTAGGCTCGGAGGCAAACGCTCGAGCAATGGCCACCCTTTGTTGCTCGCCACCAGAAAGTTGACGAGGGTAATGGGTTAATCGATGCGATAAACCGACTTGTTCAAGAAGGTATTCCGCTTTTTGACGTGCTTGCTTGTCACCTTTTAATTCTGCAGGAAGCATGACGTTTTCAACGGCTTCTAAGCTGGGCAACAAATGAAAAGATTGAAAAATAAAGCCCACATACTGACCGCGTAGCAACGCGCGTTTTTCTTCGCTTAATGACGTGAGTGAATGATTGTAAAGGGTTATCTCTCCTGCCGTATTACGGTCCAATCCCGCAAGCAAACCAAGCAGCGTAGACTTCCCTGAGCCTGACGCCCCAACAATAGCAACCGACTCTCCCTCCTTGATTTCTATATCGATTCCTTTCAATATGGTCAAATTTCCGGTTTTAGACGTTACCGTGTGTGTTAGATTGTGTGTTTGAAGTGCGGTAATTTTATCCATAAAACAGTATTCTCACTTAAGGTTTCTTATGCCATTCAAAATACGGCTTCTGTTGAGTTCAATTCTCTTGATATTGTCTCTTGGCGTAGCGCACGCTTCTTCATTGCTGGTTATGGGAGACAGTCTCAGTGCCGCTCATAATTTACGACAACAAGAAGGTTGGGTTAGTTTATTAAAAAACTCACTTGCACATTCTTACCCCAATGTGACCATCAATAACGCCAGTGTGAGTGGCGAAACCAGTCAAGGTGGGCTGTCTCGATTCCCTTCATTATTGCAAGAATACACGCCAAATTGGGTGATTTTAGAGCTTGGTGCGAACGATGCCTTACGGGGTTATCCTCTTGACCAGACCCGTGCGAACTTAGGCGTAATGATTGAGCAAGCTCAGCAAGCCGGTGCTCAGGTCTTATTACTTGGTAACCGGATTCCACAAAACTATGGCAAGCGCTACACAGACATGTTTTTTGGTTTGTATAAAACACTTGCAGATCAATATGATGTTACGTATCTGCCGTTTATGCTAGAACATGTTGCACTCAATAAAACACTGATGCAGCAAGATGGGTTACATCCTACAGCGGAAGGTCAAAAACAAGTATTAAAGAATATTCTACCCTACCTCATTCCATTATTAGACAAAGAGAAAATACAATGAAAGCCGTATTTTTAGATCGTGGCTCTTTCCCTAACAGCGTCAATCTGGTGTACCCAGAATGCATCACTCAGGTGGTTGAATTCGAAAACACTCGCGCAGATCAAGTAATCCAAAGAATTCAAGACGCCGACATAGTACTAACCAACAAGGTGGTGGTCGACAGAGCGGCCATCGAGTCAACAAGCGCCCTTAAATTAGTACAAGTCATGGCCACGGGCACCAACAATGTTGATAAGCTCGCCTGTGAAGAAAAAGCCATCGCAGTGCAAAACGTGGAAGGCTACTCCGGCATCAGTGTTCCTGAGCACACCTTCTCTCTTTTATTGGCGCTGCGCCGCAACCTGGTCTCCTACCTTGATGATGTAAAGAAAGGGCATTGGGCTAAATCCGAGTATTTTTGCTTTTTGGATTACCCTATTCAAGATTTGGCCAATACCACCATGGCCATATTTGGTAAGGGTAATTTGGGGCAAAAAGTCGCAAACATTGCCGCCGCTTTTTCCATGAAGGTTCTCTTTGTTGAGCACAAAAATGCCACCACAGTGCGCCCAGGTTACACAGGGTTTCAACAGGCGTTGAAACTGGCTGATGTGATTACCTTACATTGCCCATTAACCGACAACACCGCCAATATGCTGTCTTATGATGAATTTAAAATGATGAAGCCCAACTGTGTGTTGTTAAACACCGGCCGTGGTGGCTTGGTCAATGAAGACGCCTTGATTGATGCATTAACCACACACAAAATTGCCGCCGCAGGCTTTGACGTTGCCACACAAGAGCCAATGCCAGTTGATCATCCACTGCAAAAGCTGACCGAACTACCGAACTTCTTGCTGACGCCTCACGTTGCTTGGGCAAGCGCCGAAGCCATGCAATCCCTCGTTGATATTGGCATGGATAAAATCAAGCAATTCTCAGAAGTCGCGCAATGAGCCTAGAGATCTTATTTGAAGACGAATACTTGGTTGTGGTTAATAAGCCGGCAGGTTTGTTAGTCCACAGAACCGAGCTGGATAAAACCGAAGAAGATGCCGTGGTTCAGCGATTAAGAGATCAAACCGGTCGTTGGGTATTTCCGGTTCACCGATTAGACAGAGGCACATCTGGCGTTTTGGTCATGGCCTTTTCGCCACAAACTGCACGCTATTTATCGGAGCAATTTGCCAATGCGGCCACGGCGAAAACCTACCATTGTTTAGTCCGCGGCTTTTGTCCTGATCAGGGTGTGATTGATTACCCATTGGCGAAGCTGAACGAACAAAAAGGCATGTCTCGGTTCAAAATCGAAGGCACTGAAAAAGAAGCACAAACCGAGTTTGTTTGTGTGCAGCATTATCAGCTTCCTGTACCGGTGAGTCGTTACGATGCCATGCGCTTAAGTTGGGTTGAAGTCTCGCCAAAGCAAGGACGAAAGCACCAAATTAGACGTCACTTTAAGCATCAGTTTCACCCATTAGTGGGCGATACTTGTTATGGCTGTCGCCATATTAATAAGGTGGTCCGAACACTGTGGCCTGATGAACAAAGGCTAATGTTACACGCCTCTTCGCTGACATTTTTCCACCCTCACACGCACAAATCCATGACCTTTAACGCGCCATTAGACGATCAGTTAAACGCCGTGTTAGCAAAGCTGGAAGCCTATAAAGTGGCTTAGAAAGAGGCTCTATTAAGAAAAACAGCGTTTAAAGAAGCACCGCGCTGTTTTCCCATTTAAAGCTTAGTTTGTCTTGAATGCCGGTGGGTAATTTTATCGAATGGGTATCGGTGGCGGTATGCGAGAATCCGCAAGAGAGCAATAACCGAATGGAGGCTTCATTGCCGTCGCCCACATAGGCATAAACCGTCTGTACCCCATAACACGAAAAGAGCACCAAGAGTCGGCGCAAAACATACCGGGCAATCCCCTGCTTTGTAAAACTCTGCCCAATGCGATAACTGATTTCTACGGACTTAGCGCGGCGATCCAGCAGCTGCACACAAAATCGACCTATGACATTGTTATGTCGATGATAGATAAGATATTGAAGGGTATTTCTGGTGTCAGAAATCTGCGTTTGAAAATACTGTTTGTTTTGTTTTTCTAGCACCTTTTGAGGCAAAAATTGCGCAAACCATTGCTGGTTGCGGGCCTCAAACGACAGGATATCCTCAATATTGGCTTCGGTAGCCCGTTGTATTTTTAAACGCTCATCGATATCACTTTTCATAATGACACACGCACTGTTACCTTAATCTATTCAGTTTAGGCTATTCGCTTCATTTATGTTGAATTCTAGTGTGATCTATATTTTTATAAATGGTAAAATACAGCAAGATTAAGACCCATTAAGTGAAGCCTAAATGAAAAAAAACAATCTCGTATACTCTACCGATCAAGGCCGACTCTGCCCTGACTGTGAGCAACCTGTTGATCAGTGCCAATGCCAAAATAGCGCGATTATTGGCGATGGCAATGTGAAAATTTCCCTTGAAACAAAAGGCCGAAAAGGCAAAGGCGTTAGCCTAATTTCAGGGCTTGCTATGACGCCAGACGAGCTTAAGACATTGGGCAAAAAACTAAAAGCTCAATGTGGCACAGGCGGAGCGGTCAAAGACGGTCACATTGAAATCCAAGGCGATCATCGACAAAAGTTAAAAGATTTGTTAGAAAAAGACGGCATAAAAAGTAAATTTTCGGGCGGCCAGCCTTGAAGAAAATCAACACGATTAAAGCTTCCACTTTGTACGCCGATAGCTTAGCGTGTTACCTACATTGTTATTGCTTCCCCCTAAGCATATAACATCCAAGCTTTTTAATAGAACCGCGAACAGTGCGTTGTACCGCGCTCATATTCTTACCATTTTAGAATGGATTTTTAGGTAAGTTGTTCTCTGTATAGAGGTAGTAATGCAGAACGAAAGCCCTACAAAAGCCACTGAGCTGATGCAAAAAGCAGTCCCTATGATGTTAAAGCTAGAGGTAGCTCCGACACCATATAACTATGGAATATGGTATGAGTATGTTTCTAATAGAAACCAAAAGCTCAATCAAATTATGGACGGTACCTTACGAAAGCTGGGACACTTACCTAGTTTCTTATCCCGTGAGTTATTCCATGAATTTCTGCTGCCAGATGAATTCCAACAGGGGAATGGCCAGAAAAAAAAGCTAAAATCCATTGTTGATAGCGCCGCCTCTTCCTCTAAAGACATGAGTAAAGGGCTTGATGAGCTAAATACCGTGTTAGCGAAAAGTCGAAAAATCCTAAAGCGCGCCGACAAAGAAGAACACATTGATAGCGTGATCAATTACCTTGAAAAAGGCGCCTTGGTTGCCAGTCAAAAAGCCAATCACTTTAATCAATCCCTTGAACAAGTGCACGCCGAACTCGCCAAACTAAAAGCAGAGTTAGACGACATTAAAAAGCAAAACGATGTCGATGAGCTTACTCAATTAGGCAATCAAAAAGGCTTTGAACGCACCTTGTATCAGTGGCTTCCAGACGCCGAAGACGACATCAGTATTATCTTGTTGGACATTGATAATTTGGCGTCCATTAATCAGCAGTTTGGAAAGCGTGCCGGCACCGCATTGATCCGTTATATCGCAGATCTGATGAAGACCTTAGCGTTAGAGAAAAGCGTTATGTCCAGGTTTGAAGGTGGCACCTTTGGCATACTCCTTAATGAAGCGACCTTGGATTTTACCCACCGTTTCGCTGAGCTGCTTAGGCAACAAATTTCTGAGCAAAAAATCCGTTATAAACAAAGTAAAATTCACATGCCACAAGTCACTGTATCCGTTGGCATTGCGACTCTACTGGGCCAAGAAGGGCCGGAAGAGTTTTTAGAAAGAGCGCGTAAAAACCTGTTGCGGGCAAAGCAATCAGGTAAAAACTGTACATCTGACCGATAAAATACTTAGGAAAATTTATGTCTACCAACCTCACCGCTCCCCATTCTATTGCTTTTAGCGTGAGAGATTATGAATGTGATTTACAAGGCATTGTGAATAACTCCGTCTATCAGAATTATTTAGAACATGCTCGTCACTCTTTTATCAAATCCAAGGGATTGGATTTTGCACAAATCACAAAAAGCGGCATTCACCTTGTCTTAATGAAGGCGGAGCTCGATTACAAACGCTCTCTAAAAAGCGGTGATGAGTTTGTTGTAGAAACCTTTGTAGAAAGAACTTCTCGCTTCAAATTTGTTTTTCATCAAGTTATTTTGGACTCTGAAGGTAACAAATACTTGTCCGCCAAAATGACCATCGCCTCCATTACTGAAAATGGCAAACCAATCGTCTTTGAAGAAGCCAACGTACTCCTATAACGCTTCTATCTAATGGTCATTGCCCTTGTCCATTTGAATCTCGCCCATACTTCTTTTATAGAATGGGCGTGATTTCTCCTCTCTCCCTGCCCAACAATACGGCTTCTAACTGGCGGTTTGCGACGGTGGAAAACCAAAAAACCGCTTATATTCCCGACTAAATTGAGAAAAGCTGTTATAGCCAACTTGGTAACTGGCTTCGTTTGCTTGTATGCCTTGAATCAACAACGCCTGTGCTTTCTGTAGCTTAATGGATTTGATGTATTGCATGGGTGAAACATGCATGAGCTTTTTAAACGCGTTAAAAAAAGACGTTTTACTCATATTGGCAATGGACGCCAACTCATCCACCTTGATGATCTTGTTGACATTGTTATGGATGTGATTCACTGCCCGTGACACAGGCTGTATATTGCCATATTGATGCAATAATTGACGCAAGGCGTAACCGTGTTCACCAGTGAGTAATCGGTAGTAGATTTCGTCAATAACAGATTCCCCCAAAATGGCGGATTCCAATGGGTCCGATGCGACCTTCAACAATCGTGAAAACAATTCAACCAGATCGCCATTGGCTTTACCTACAACCACACAGGACGCCGTTTCTGGCACGGCTTTTCGCAAACTCATCTCTTGGCGCTCAATGCGCACAATCATATCGGCCAATTTTATTAAATTGATGCTCATCACCGCCGATTGAAATGGCACCTCGGCGGAGGCTTTCGTCACCTCGGCGTACACGGGTATGGGCAAAAAATTGATGAAAAAATCGCCCCCTTGATACACAAAAGCAGCGTCGCCAATCCGGCAAATTTTTTCACCTTGGCCCATCATGCAAATAATAGGCTCATACAAAAAGGGCGACATTTGTTGCGCACGGTGCCATTGCACCACACCCACACCCTCGATGTGCATTTCAGTGAATCCTTCGTGATGAACATTTTGTTTAATCAACTGATTAAACTCATCCATTTGGTTTGATCGTACGACTTTCATCATTGCTGTTAGATGGCCTATTGAGCGGTTTAAAGAAAGATAAGGTTCTAGTATGCAAACAATCGATAGGATTCAAGGAGCATTTAAGAAAGAACACTCACCCATCCGTGCAAATATCAGGGAGTGTACGATTATGCATGTTTTTTAGCGGTTTGTGGATATGAAAACAATTATATTAATACTATAGTGCATGACAAATTTGGTAACTATATCGCATACGAGGAAACCTATGCTTGATTTTGATTATTACAACCCGACTCGCATCGTCTTTGGACAGAACCGCATCGCTGAACTAAACAGCCTTATTCCAGCGGATGCCAAAGTTATGATTACCTTCGGTGGTCAGAGCGCTAAAAAATACGGCACCATTGATGCCGTTCGTACTGCTTTGGCTTCTCGTGACATCATTGAGTTTGGCGGCATCGAAGCCAACCCTCAATTTGACACACTGATTAAAGCGGCGAACATTGCCAAACAAGAGAAGGTAGATTTTCTTCTTGCTGTCGGCGGCGGTTCGGTAATGGACGGCACAAAATTCATCGGCCTTGCCGCAAAAGCCGCGCCTGAAGATTACGCAGGCCTACTGTCTCACGGCTTTGCTCCGGTTCCTGTTACAGACATTTTGCCTCTTGGCTGTGTCGCGACATTGCCAGCAACAGGCTCTGAAATGAACATGGGCGGCGTGATTACATTAGAAGGTCAAAAGCGCCCATTCATGTCACCTTTGGCTTTTCCTAAGTTCTCATTATTGGACCCTGACTTAACAAAAACCTTGCCGAAAGAACAAATCGCGAATGGTGTTGTTGATGCCTTTATTCACGTTTTAGAGCAATACTTAACCGTTCCTGTGGACGCGCGAATTCAAGACCGTACCAGTGAAGGCATTCTAAAAACATTGATTGAAGTGGGCCCTGTAACCTACCGTGACAACGATGATTTAGACGCTCGTAAAAACTTCATCTGGTCTGCTACTAATGCTCTAAATGGCGCGATTGGTGCCGGCGTACCACAAGACTGGTCTACACACATGATTGGCCACGAATTGACGGCCTTGTTCGGTATTGCTCATGGTCGTACCCTGACCATTGTGTTGCCTTCTCTATTGCGCGAACGCAAAGCGAAAAAACACGCTAAATTGCTTCAGTTTGCAGAGCGTGTGTGGGACATCACAGAAGGGACTGATGATGAAAAAATCGAAGCGGCAATTAACAAAACAGAAGCCTTCTTTAACTCATTAGATATCGTAACGAACCTAACTCATTACGGTATTGATGATGCTGGCATTGATAAAGTGATCGCGAACTTAGAAAACGTTGGCATGACAGCATTGTCTGAAAGTGGTGATTTAACGCTTGATATCGTTCGTAAGATTTTGGTAGCGGCTAAGTAATTTAGCACAATCCAAGCACATACTTACTAAAGGTCAGCTTATGCTGACCTTTTTGTCTTCCTCCATGACCCTCTCTTCTTTTGTTAATTATTAGACAAAGCTGGATAAAAAAATCAAATCATTATAAATAAAAACTAAAAACAGCTTTCGTTTTAACCATCATTATCAAGACCTGCTTATACTATTATTATACTAAGTATCGAAGGTGCAGTAGAGAATAAGGCAAGCTACAATCTGCCGCTGTTATCTCATCACCCTATGCATCGTTAGATCACTTTTATGTTAGGAGTATTACCATGAAGAAAACCATATTGATTACCGGCTCTACCGATGGAATTGGCTTTGCTACGGCTAAATCCCTACTAGCACAAGGCCATACAGTACTGCTTCATGGTCGCAGCGCCGGCAAGCTTGACTCAGCAAAAGCGCATTTATCAGACCCAAACTTAGAAACTTATCAAGCAGACTTATCACGCTTAGAAGAGGTTTATTCACTGGCTTCACAAATACGTCAAAATCATACAAAACTTGATGTTATTATTAATAACGCTGGCGTATATATGGTACCGGTAGTCATTACTGAAGACGGCTTGGATGTTCGCTACATGGTTAACACCATTGCTCCATATTTACTGACTAAAGAATTGTTACCTATATTAACGCCAAGCAGTCGTGTGGTGAATTTATCATCTGCTGCACAAGCGCCTGTGATGGCGGCCGAATTATCGGCTCCCAGTCAGCTAGTTGATGGCATGGTATACGCTAAAAGTAAATTGGCGTTGACCATGTGGTCTCGTCATTTAGCCACCACACTAGGGGCACAAGGCCCTATTATTGTAGCGGTAAACCCTAAATCCTTTTTAGGTAGCAAAATGGTGAAAGAGGCTTATGGTGTTAGTGGAGGCAACCTACAAGATGGTGCTGATATTCTGACCAAAGCGGCATTATCAGACGAGTTTGCTAACGCATCAGGCCTTTACTTTGATAATGACATTGGCCAGTTTAGCGACCCGCATCCAGACGCTCTGGATGCTCAAAAAAATGCGGAAATCAGTCTAGCGATTGATAAAATCTTAGCAAATAAAAAAGTCGTATAAACGGCACAAGTTAAGCCTTCAGAGTCACAATATTACTGACTCTGTTAGCAGATAATTCGCAATTCCATGAGTCACGAGCTATGGTAAAAGTGATTCGTGTCGCTAGCTGTAAATATAACAAGGAGAAAAGTATGTTAGGTGAAGATCACGCTATTGTAATCGAGTTTCCAGAACACAAAGAGAAAATATCCGAGCTTAATAAAACAGATTCCGCATTTGCCGAAAGTGCTCGTCGCTACCACGCATTGGATCAAGAAATACGTACTCTTGAACTGGATAATGCGCCAATCGACGACGAAGACATGCATCAATTAAAACATGATAGAGCAGTTCTTAAAGACGAAATCTATCAACGCCTGCAAGCGTAATTAATGCCTAAAAAGATTCCTTAAAAATAACCATAAAAAGAGCAAGCATGACGATGTTATGTTGGCTCTTTTTTATTTCTGATGAGGTTAGATATTACTATTTAGCATTGTTTCCCAATAGGGTACGCCGCCAAAATCCCCCCTGCACTCTGATTTTCTCTCACCTTCTGGCATCTAAAAGAGCCAATAATCCAAACTCGATAAATTAATAAACTGGTGGTTAAGCAAATCTTAAGGGGACGCGCAGAGCACTCGCTTATCTGTCGCAAGCTTACGGAAGGGGACGCGCAGAGCACTCGCTTATCTGTCGCAAGCTTACGGGCGACTAGGGTGAGTCATTTAAAGAGGCGTTGCGAATCGCGATATCAAATCCGCCTTTAACCAAATCAACTACGCTATCGCTCATAATAAAATCGATTTTCAAATCTGGGTAGATGTCGGAAAACTCTTTCAGCGCCGGTATGATATGCATACGTGAAAAAGGCGCAGGGGCGGTCAAGCGAAGTGTCCCTTGGGGCGTTATAGTGCCCCTCTTCCGTAAGAGACACCTTTCTAGTTGTGCGATGGATTAATTTCACCGCCAAGGTTTATTCTAACTTGTTCATGTAAGAGCTAAACACTGCAGGAGATAAATTTAAATCTTCACCCGCTAAGCCAATATTATGAGTAGCTGAAATACGACCAAATAATTTTAAGTGGCCTACCTTCATTATCAATGAAATCTAAAAAGTGATTGTATGAAATAGCATATTATCAAGAATAATTTCTGTAAATATACTTTAATCACAAATTAACAAGAGGTGTTTACGATGAAAGCAATGACAATCAAGGAATTTGGCGATAGCAGCGTTTTTCAGGCAGCAGACCTAGCAAAACCAGAAGTAACGGAAGGCCACCTAGTGATCAAGGTTGTTGCAAGCAGCGTAAATACTGTAGACATGATGATTCGCCAGATGGGTACTGACCTTGGCCCCCTAGCACCTCAACTACCAGGTGTATTAGGAATGGATTTTGCTGGTACTGTGGAAGCCGTTGGCGCTAATGTGACTGGCTTTGCTGTGGGCGATGATGTTTTTGGTTGTGCCGGTGGGCTTGGCGAGTTACAAGGCGCCCTTGCAGAATATATATTGGCCGATGCAAAACTTGTGGCTCACAAGCCAAAAAGTATTTCTATGCGTGAAGCAGCGGCTTTACCACTGGTTGGCATTACTGCCTATGAAGGCCTAATCAGAGCGGGTATTCAACCTGGCCAAAATGTACTTGTGCACGGTGGTGCCGGCGGTGTTGGTCATATTGCAGTACAACTTGCTAATTATTTCGGTGGCAATGTATTCGCGACCATCAGTGACGATGAGCAAGTTGCTGTCATTGAAAAACTAGGCGGCACAGCGATCAATTATAAGCAAGAAAGCGTGGCTGACTATGTTGCAAAACATACTGACGGTGTAGGCTTTGAACTGGTGTTTGACTCAGTTGGTGGCGAAAACCTTAACGCTTCTTTTGAAGCCGCGGCTCTGAATGCCAATATCGCAACGACTGTCTCTCTACTGAACCTAGATTTAACCGCAGCGCATTTCAAAGGTTTGTCGCTACACGTTGTCTTTATGTTGATTCCTATGCTGCATAATCATAAACGCGAAGAGCATCAACACATTCTGACTCAGCTGGCGAAAATTGTAGACGAAGGCAAGTTGACACCAATCCTAGATACACAGACTTTCAGCTTAGAAGATGCTGGTAAAGCACATGACCGTTTGGCAAGCCGAAAAGTCATCGGCAAAGTCGTGATCGACATTTGATAGCTTCCTTCATATTCCCAAAAGCACTCTGTTACTGAAAAAAGAGACCAAAATCATAATGTTGATTTTGGTCTCTTTTGTGTTTTGATGACGCAAAAACTGGAAATAAAGCACTCTCCCCCTCTATCGTTTAGAAAAACCAAACGCCTGTTAATAATTACAAGATATATGAATATAACCATATTGATAATAATTGACTCATTACCTACGACAGGAGTTGATATGAAGTATTTAAGTGGTTTAGTCGTCATGCTGGTTATGAGCCTTGTTTCTTTTCAAATAGCCAACTTGAACGTCATTAAGCATTACCAAATAAGCTCACTGGTGATCTGTATTTTAATGGGCATGGTGTTGGGCAATCTTTTTCAAAAGCGTATCCCTAAAAGCGCGCTACCTGGTATCAAATTTAGCCAACAAAAACTGCTTAGATTGGGCATTATTTTTTATGGGTTCTTTATAACCTTTCAGCAAATTATTGAAGTGGGCCTACCTGGGCTAGTAACGGATGCCATCATTATTGTGACCACCTTCATCGGCGGTACTTTTATTGGCATGAAAGTATTAGGGCTTGACCGTGAAATCAGTATGTTGACGGCGACAGGGTCTTCTATTTGTGGCGCCGCGGCCATCTTGGCTGCTGAGCCAGTGGTGAAAGCCAAACCTCATCAAACCGCTGTTGCGGTGGCAACTGTGGTTATTTTTGGCACTCTCGCCATGTTTGTTTACCCCGCCATCTTCCATCTTTTCCATATTGACCCAAGGCTAATGGGCATTTATACGGGGGCCACAGTGCATGAAGTCGCTCAAGTGGTTGCTGCGGGAAACGCCATGAACAGCGATATAGCGGTGACTTCTGTCATTGTGAAACTGACTCGCGTGATGATGCTGGCGCCCTTTCTTATTGCATTAAGCGTCTATTTATCACGAAGTGCTGTGAAAGAAGGGGTTATTAGCGAGAAAACGAAAATCACAATCCCTTGGTTTGCGGTCTTTTTTGTGGTCGCGTCTGGCATTAACTCTCTCGATATTATTCCGCAAGAAATAGTTCATTGGTTAACACAAAGTTCTGTCTTTTTACTCACCATGGCCATGGGAGCATTGGGGATAGACACCAATCTGACAAAGATCCGTGGTGTGGGTATCAAACCGATTATTTTAGCCGTCATTCTGTTTACCTGGTTGATCTTTGGTGGCTATGGCATCACCACCGCGGTCGCGCATTTATTTCATTAAGGAGCTTATTATGTACCAGCAAATACTTGTCGCTATTGACCTATCCATAGAGTCTCAATCTCTACTAGAGAAAGCCTCTAAATTAGCAAAAATCCATCAGGCAAAATTGCAAGTTATTCATGTGGATCAAAGCTTCTTGGGTACATATGATGGCATTTTTGCGATTAATGAAGCAGGTTTTGAAGAGCGTTTACAGCATGAGTCGATACGTGCAATGCGCAGCCTATTTGACAATAACAAGCTTGATGTCGATAAATACTATGTTACCGGGGGAGAAATTGATGATGAAATCCTACAGGTCATTAAGCAAGATAACATTGACCTGGTAGTACTTGGTCATCATAAGTCTTCGCTTTTACGGCAAACATTTATGTCAATTTCAGAGCCCATCATTCGGGACATGCCTTGTGATGTAAACTTGCTACGACTCTGAACTCCTTGAGTGCCTCCTAGTCGATATGAGATCAGCCCTCGCCTTCATAGGTTAGGGCTGATCTTAGCTAAGCCTCTCTCTTGCACGCCAATAGCAGACCATCTCGATTTGAGCCATTACCACTATATAACACCAAACAAATGACGACCTAAAAGAGAATAAAAAATTATATTTATCTTTTTTATTTTATTTTATTTGTGACATCTACTCGAGATAAAGCGAAAAATAACAAACGGACACAAGACTTTTATCTAGATGCCTGCCCGCCCCAAATCGTTTTGAAAATCAAAAAGCCAAAAATAAGGAAGAAATAGGGTTTACAAATAAAATTAACAGATATAACCTGTCGACAGACGACTAACGATAGATGCAAAACATATGAACGATAATTCATTTACTGACGAGCTAAACAACCTTAAGAAACAATCATTGAGTAAGACGGTTGAAGAACAGCTCGAAAAGATGATTCTTTCAGGTCAAATTGCTCCTGGAGAGAGAATAAACGAAAGCGCTTTATCTGCGTCACTTAACATCAGCAGAGCGCCTATTCGTGAAGCCTGCCGCCATATGGCCCAATATGGTATGGTTGAAAACCGTGTCGGTAAAGGGACTTTTGTTTGTCAGGTGGATTATGGTGAAGCTGTAGACCTTTACGAAGTACGAGGCATGTTAGACGCCCTCGCCGCGGAAAAAGCCGCTGTTTTAGCAAGTGACGATGAAATAGAACAACTTCAACAACTGGTGATGAGAATGGAAACCCTCTCACAAAATGGCGATGCACCAGAATATTTTGCCGCTAACTTAGATTTTCATCAAACCATCATGGCCGCCTCACAAAATAAATCTCTGTTTAACATGTACCAAGTGATTTATAAAAAGTTGTCTTTGTTTCGTAGAAAAAACCTAGCTGAGACTGAACGTTTACGAGCATCATTTGCAGAACACGAGAAAATATTCCAAGCAATCAAAGCAAAAGATCCTCATCAAGCTGCGCTTCTGTCACGGCAGCATGTAGAAGAAGCCAAGAAAAACCTACAGCACTAATGAGCGATAAAATAAAAAAATTTTTGATTCATTAGTCTGTCGACAGGCGACAGACGACTAAAGGAGAAGAAAATGACTATTCAGCAAAACCCATTTGTTGACGTGCCAAGTGACTCAACTATCACCAAGGCTGCGGCTAATTTCATTGAACAAGTAACTTATGATCAGATACCAGAAGAAGCGATCCGCATTGGTACCCGCTGTGTTCTAGATGGTTTAGGTTTGTATGTAGCAGGAAGTGATCATGAAACCGCGACTATTCAAGCCGCGTTAGCGGATGAAACCGGTGGCATTTCGGATGCTCTACTGCTCGGTTATGGCGATAAAGCAGTGCCAGCACCTCTTGCTGCTCGCGTATTAGGAACCGCAGGCCATGCACACGATTGGGATGATTCCCAAGTTAGTCTTGACCCTGACCATGTTTATGGTTTGCTCACTCACCCGACTATTCCACCACTTACGTCAGCAATGGTTATGTCTCAAAAGCTTGGCAATATTTCAGGCAAAGAGTTTATCTTGGCATTTCTTACAGGCTTTGAGGTCGAATCAAAACTGTCTGAATGGATGTTCTCACAACATTACAAACGCGGCTTTCATTCAAGCGGTACAGTGGGCACTTTTGGTGCTTTTGCTACCGCCGCAAAACTGTTGAATTTAAGCGGTGATAAGTTACTCCATGGTTTAGGTTTGGCTGCTAGTTTTGCCGCCGGCATCCGTTGTAATTTCGGCACCATGACCAAACCCTTGCATGTGGGTCGAGCAGCTGAAAACGGTATTACTGCCGCATTAATGGCAGAAAAAGGTTTCACTGCAGACAAGTCTGCACTAGATGGTCCATGGGGATTTTTTGCTGTGCTTGGCGGTGGCGTAAGCATGGATAAAGTCGCGAATGAAACCTTTGGCAAACCTTGGTCTATTGCTGAGCCAGGCATTAGCATTAAACCTTACCCATGCGGCGTTTTAACCCATCCGACCATTGATTTAATGGTGAAGCTTGTCAAAGAAAACCAGCTAAGCGCAGAAAAAATTGAAAAAGTTACTGTTTACGCTGGTTCGAATATCCTCAACCCAATCCGTTACCCGATTGCTAGCAATCACCTTGAGGCAAAATTCTCATTACCAGCAGTACTCGCTATGGTCGCGATTAACGGCAAAGCAGGCAAAATCGAATTTGAAGATGATTTTGTACAAAGTGATGCCATGCAGGCTATGCAACGGGCTATCGAAACACGTTTTGACGCAGAAATAGAGGCGAAAGGCTTCGATAAGATGCGCTCTAGAATCGAAATTCAACTTAAAGATGGCACTAAAATCAGCGAAATGGCAGACGAGCGCTATCGTGGCGGACCTGAAAACCCACTAACCGATGCTGAATTAGAAGATAAAGTTCGCAGCTGTTGTGAAGGTGTTTTAGATAGCAGCGCAACGAGCAAGATAATTTCAAGAGCATGGAATCTACTTGAGCTAGAAGACGTATCGACTCTCGCTAAATCCATTCAGACTGGATACTAATGAGTCAGGATAGGAAATTTAAAATTCAATAAAACATCTAAAACTAGAATAAATATAAGAGGTATAAAACGATGTTACTTAAAAAAATGATAGCCGTATGTACTTTTGCTGTTTCAGCTTTAACTATAACGCCAGCAATGGCTGCTTACCCAGAAAAACCAATTACATTAGTGTGTTGGTCTAGCCCGGGATCTGGCCATGATTTAATGGCACGCTATATTGCCAAATTGGGTGAAAAATATATTGGCCAGCCTATTGTAGTGGTTAATAAAAAAGGCGGTAAAGGTAAAGTTGCAATGAGTTATGTGCTTAATCAGAAAGCCGATGGTTATGTCATCATGACAAATACTCGCAGCATGACTAAGCGCTTAAAACCAACAGGTGGATCCATTGCTATTGATAGCTTTAAGTATATTAGCCGCGTGGTACAAGACCCCTTTGTTATTGTTGTAAAAGAAGACAGTCCTTTTAGTACAATGTCAGAATTAGTCACATACGCTAAAAATAACCCAAACAAAATTAAAGTCGGAGGATACAGTACTCAATCAGTAGATGAAGGGTTAGTTCATGACATAGAAAAGATTTCTAACATTAATCTTAACTATATTCCTTATAAAGGCGGAAAAGAGCCTGTAGTGGCTGTATTAGGAGGGCACATTGATGTGGCTATCGCGAACCCAAGCGAAATGATGACCAGTTTTCAGGCGGGAAAACTTAAAGCATTAGCAGTCACAACAGAAGATAGATTCAGCCCATTTGATGATATTCCTACGCTGAAAGAGCAAGATATCAACAACGTGACGGTTCATTGGCGTGGTGTCATGGCTTCTAAAGATGTACCCGATGAAGCAATTAAAAAGCTTGATAATATGATCCAAAAAGTATTAGAAGAACCAGAATTTAAGAAGTTTCTTAATAGTTCGAACATGCTTTCTGGCTATATTGGCAGTGATAAATTCGGTGAATATGTAGCACAGCAAACAAAAAAATAATTTTTGTTCTGTAAGGAAGAGGTCTTCCTCTTCCTTTGTTATTTTACCGAGGAGAACCCCATGAATAATAAAATAAAAATATTTCACCATGATCGTATTTTTACATTACTGCTTATCGCTATCGCAGTTATATTTTTCTATATGATCGGAAAAATATCTGACACCCCAGGAACAGGTGAATTAGCAACGGCGACTTACCCAAGAGTTATATTGGGCGCCTTTATTTTTATTGCCATACTGCAATTTGTCTTTCCTAAAAAAGGCGATGAGAAGCCAGTTTCCTTTCCTATTAAAGGGTTACTTTCCATCTTATTAATTGCCGTATACATTTATCTGCTTGATAAGGTCGGTTATTTCTTACTAACGCCATTAGTACTTTTTATCCTCCCACTTCTTGCTGGTTACCGTCAGTATCTAGCCATTGCCATCAGCGTTATTTTTGTTACCGCAGTATTGTATGGGATTTTCAAATTAGTACTTAACATCCCATTACCCGCTGGCTTTTTAGGAGCATAAGACAATGATTGATAATTTACTGTTAGGCTTTTCAACCATTGCCACCTTCCCTGCCCTTTTCGCCATCGTCGCTGGTGTCTTAATCGGTATTATTTGTGGTGTGTTACCCGGTTTAAGTGCATCAACCGCAGTAGCATTAATGGTGCCATTTACCTTTGGCATGGACCCAGTGGTTAGTATTGTGCTGCTCGTTTCTGTTTATTTAGCAGGTGAATACGGTGGATCTATTACCGCCATTGCGATTGGTGTACCTGGCACGCCTGCGGCCGCGGCGACCATGCTCGATGGTTACGAGCTAACCAAACAAGGTAAGCCTGGCCTTGCCCTCACCACATCTGTGGTCGCTTCCAGTATTGGAGGCATGATAGGCGCTATTATTCTGTTTTGTTTTTCCGAACCATTGGCCAATGTCGCCTTATCGTTTGGCGCGCCAGAATACTTCGCATTAGCCGTTTTTGGTCTCGCTATTATTTCCAGTCTTGCCAGTGACAACCTTAAAAAAGGCTTTATTGTCATGTTTATTGGCCTCTTTTTAAAGACCATTGGCTTAGACCCTTTTAGCGGTGAAGAGCGCTTCACTTTTGGTGTGCCTAAGCTAATGGATGGGCTTGGTTTTATTCCAGCACTGATTGGTTTATTCGCAATGGCTTCGGTATTTACTGATATTGATAAAGCCACGGCCAAAAGTAGAGCCATTGCATTATCTTTTGCGATGCCAAAAATCCGTCAACTATTATGCATGTGGAAAGTTTATTTACACTCCTCTATTCTGGGCTCCATTATTGGAGTATTGCCAGGTGCGGGTGCCACCATTGCGTCTTTTATTTGCTACAACGAAGTAAAACGGTTTTCCAAGAAAAAAGATCAATTTGGTAAAGGCTGCTTAGAAGGCGTCGCCGCTCCAGAATCCGGTAATAACGCCGTGGTCGGCGGCTCTTTAGTACCACTTCTTACTTTGGGTATTCCCGGTTCAGGAACGGCCGCAGTGCTTATTGGCGCACTCATGCTACATGACATTCAGCCTGGCCCTTTATTGTTCCAGACTAATGGCAACATAGTGTATGGGATTTTTGCAGGGTTATTTGTTGCCTGTTTAGCACAGTTATTTTTCGGATTAATTGGGGTGCCAGTTTGGATAAAAGTGATTTCAGCGCCAAAAGCATTATTGCTGCCAGTCATCGCTTCTATCTCAGTTGTAGGTTCTTACAGCTATAACAACAGCATTGTTGACGTTTGGGTAATGCTAAGCTTTGGCTTATTAGGTTATTTGCTGAAGAAGTTTCATTACCCTGTTTCGCCAATCATATTGGCTTTGGTTCTGGGTGGTATATTAGAAGAAAACTTCCGTCGCTCATTAATGATTTCAGAAGGTGATTTCTCCATCTTTGTGACTCATCCTATTAGCGCAGTCTTGCTTTTATTTGCTGTACTCTCTTTGCTGAGCCCGGTTTTATTCAATCGTCTCGCCAAGGTAAAAAGCTAATATTGGCTATGACATGCTTCCAACGAATCGTCTGGCCTAGGTAAAAACCTCCCTCCTAAAAGTATCCTGACTCTTTCTTCTGTCATCCATAAACAGAAGAAAGAGCAAGGGTAGCCTCAACTAAATTGCACAGATTGTGTTCCTTCTTATTATGGCTTTTGTATATACTTAGTTTTCTGTCCACTATTAAGGAATCCAGCCTAATGAAGATTCTTCCTTCACTTCTACCAGCCATGCTAGTGTCTGCTTTTTCTGTCAATGCCAGCGCCGCAAGCTGTGGTTCTTTTACCATAGCGGACATGAACTGGAATTCCGCGAGTTTGATTGCGCATATTGATCAATTTATTCTTAACAATGGATATCAATGTGATGCCGAACTGATTCCTGGTGACAGCGTGCCTACTGGCATCTCAATGATCGAGAAAGGCCAGCCCGATGTGGCGCCTGAGCTTTGGACCAACAGTGTCAAAGAAGCCTTAGACAAGGGCGTCGCTGATAAGCGTTTGCGCTATGCCGGAAAAGCATTAATAAATGGCGGTGAAGAAGGTTTTTGGGTTCCTGCTTATCTTGTCAAACAGTACCCTGAAATGGCAACCATTGAAGGTGTGATCAAGCACGCAGCGCTATTCAAACACCCAGAAAGTGAAACCAAACACGCGTTTTATAGCTGCCCTGCTGGCTGGACTTGCCAAATTACCGCAGAGCACCTTTTTAATGCTCTAAAACTGGCTGATTACGGTTTTGATATGGTCGACCCAGGTTCCGGTGCGGGATTAGCAGGCAGCATTTCTCGAGCTTACGAACGCCACCAACCTTGGTTTGGCTATTACTGGTCACCCACACCGGTATTGGGCAAATACCCTATGGTCAAAGTGGATTTCGGCACCGGTGCGGACGTAGAGGAATACCGCAATTGCACCACGCAGCCAAATTGCCAATCACCAAAAGTGACCATGTACCCACCTTCTCCGGTATACACCATCACCACAGAAGCTTTCGCCCAAAAAGAACCTTTGGCCTACGCTTACTTTGAAAAACGTGGTTTTACTAACCCACAGATGAGCAAGTTATTGGCCTGGATGGAAGACAATCAAGCGGATGAAGAAACCGCCATGTATTACTTTTTAGAAACGTATCCAGAAATTTGGAAAGCGTGGGTGTCGGCTGACACCGCCGAAAAGGTAGAAAACGCGTTATAAAATCCGATTAGACAAACATCATTAAAGCCTGAGTAGCGTAAAAGCCACTCAGGCTTTTTATTATCACTGACTCAGCAAATACGCTAAAATAGCCGAAATATTAAGGTGTTAACTCACCTACTTGAACGAAAATAAGCTCAGCACAGGACGTGCTAATACTCTTTGAGGTAACAAGAGATGACCCGCGTTTTGATCTTATTTGGGCTGCTGTTTACACCATTCGTGTATGCCCAATCGATCGTAGTAGATCGCATTATATCTGTATACGACGCCGACACCTTTCGAGTCGACATTGATAGTTGGCCACAGATCATTGGCAAAAACATGTCGATTCGAGTGAATGGCGTCGACGCCGCCGAAATCCGTGGCAAATGCCCAAGCGAGAAGTTGCAAGCCAAAATGGCTCGGGACTTTACAAGAGCGTTTTTAAAGAAGGGGCATTTAATAGAACTAAGAGGCATGAAGCGCGGTAAGTACTTTCGCTTGATTGCCGATGTTTACGTGGATGGAAAGTCACTCTCAAAAGAGTTGATTTCCTTAGGATTGGCTCGCCCTTATGATGGTGGCCATAGAGACGGATGGTGTTCAACCAATACGAAAGATAAACACCTGTAGCCCATCTTGGTCGACAGGTGTTTATGTTAAGCGACGGCATTAAGCTAAAGAAGACAGCGGTTAGTGCTTGTACTCAGCTTTTAGCTTGGAAAAGTAATCTTCCCAGCGAATGTGCTCTCGCCCTGCCGCGGCGGCGAATTGACTAGGGTTATCAGATTTACCTTCTAAAATACCTTGGTAAATGCCCGCTATCACAGTACCAAGAAAATCCCCTAGCTCGGCAATTCGGTTCTCTTTAAACGCTTCAACCGTCATCGCTTGATACACCAAGTTGGCATCAAACGCCTCGTTCATAAAGTCCACCAATTGGGATTGGGTAATCGATTCACCATTGAGGTTATAGGTGTGACCCTTGTGTTTATCTTCTAGCAGCATTTTTGCATAAGCGTAGGCCAATTCACCGCGGGTGGTATAACCACACTTGCCTTCCCCAGCACAGTTAAAAATACTGCCCGCTTTTTTGTAGTTTTCGATGTATTCAATGTCTGGCTCAATATAAATGCCATTACGGCCAATCACCCATTCTAAACCACTTTCACGCACATCTTGCTCGGTCTGACGATTGCTTTGAATCACGGGTGAAAACGCGGTATTTTCTTCTGCTCCCTGCACACTGGTGTAAACGATTTTTGTTACTCCAGCCTTCTTTGCTGCAGCGATCACATTTCTATGCTGACCTATGCGTTTATCAGGTGCGTCCATACCAGAAACAAGCAACAAGGTGTCAACCGATTGCAGTGATGCTTCGAGTTGTGCCAAGTCATTGTAATCCCCTGGTCGTACTTCCACGCCCAAGTGTTGTGCTTTTTCAGGCGTTCTTGCCAAAGCAATAATATTCTCTTTCGATGTTAAGGATAACAAGGCGTTAACAATGGCTGCGCCTAACTGGCCACTGGCTGCGGTAACGGCAATTTTCATTTTCTTTCCCCTGTTTTGCTGATAATCAGTCTTTGTAAAAGTGTATTTTAGTTTACTCATCTTGCTTGTTCATTTGCTTACGAAGCGCTATTAGCTGCGCAAAAAACGCTCTATTTTCGGTTTTATTGTCATTGTAATGACAGTCGACAAGGTTAACGCCACCGGCAACGCCGCCAATAATCCATTTAACCAGCCATGATAAAATGCAGAAAGGTCATGAAAGCCAATATTGTTAGCCGCTGTGCTGAACGCCATAAAAGATTCCATGACACACGCCATGCCAACGCCAACGATCAAATTGCGTTTGTTCTCCCGCATTTTGGGAGTGAGCTTTTCTACCAGCTTAGTGACCAAGGCCATCAAAATAAACCCTGCTGGCATCACGGTAAACAGCGCGGTTATAAATGAGGTTAACCAGCTTAAGAAAAAAGTGTCGGTAAAGCCAATATTTCGATACGTCATGATGCCGGTTAAAGAACCACCTATAAGGGTCATTACCCCTAAAACAAGGGCGATTTTATGCAATAAAGGGGTTTTCTTTTGTTCTAATTCTGGAGCGGATGCAATCGTTTTAATGGTCATTTTAAAACCCAACCTTGAATTCAATAGATAAGTGATTGATAATATCAACCATAATATACACATGATTGATAAAGTCAACTAATTCCAAGAGAGAGCTTAGATTGCCTACTAACACATCACTAGAAAACCTATTCCACCTGGTGCACGCACTGAAACAACAAATGCATCGACACATTGAGGAGCTTGGCTTAAATATTACCGCGATGCACATACGTACCATCAGCATCATTAATGACAAAGGGTCTTGCACAGCCAGCGAGGTAGCCAGCTTCTTACAGCGCGATAAAGCTCAAATAACCCGTTTGCTGAACGCGCTCATCAAAGACGATTTAATCACTAAAGAAAACAATCCTGACGACAAACGCAGTCAATGTCTGCGTCTTACCGAGAAAGGTTTGCATTTGCTAAAGCAAATAAAAGGCATTGAAAAGACCATCTTCAAGATGATGTCGAACGGCATGTCAGAGGAGACATTAGAGGGCTTTCAGCAAGTTACCAAACAACTTACTCGCAATCTTACTGGCTAATCACAAGTGCCTGTCTGATCATTCTCGATCTAGTAACGAGATGACCTAGACAATGGTGTCAATCATGTCACGAAAGATAATCAGCAATTGGCACGTCATCAATCTGATCTGGGTTCATGTATTCTTGAGCGTAAACCAGATAAGCCTTCGATTCTAAAAACAACCGGAAGATATCAGGGTCGATATGCTGGTTGGTTACCATAGAAGACATGATTTTAATGGCTTCGGACAGTTTTTTACCTTTTTTGTAGGGTCTATCTACTGCTGTCAGTGCTTCAAATATGTCGGCTACGGCCATCATTCGAGAAACGGGCGACATGTCATCTCGGGTTAACCGTTTAGGATACCCAGTTCCATCCATTTTTTCGTGATGGCCACCAGCAAGTTCAGGCACAGACTTTAAATGCTTCGGAAACGGCAACTTATCCAGCATTTTTATGGTTTGAACAATGTGCTCATTGATCTTGTAACGGTCTTCTGGTGTCAACGTGCCACGCTGAATTGAGAGATTGTGCAGTTCCCCTCGATTGTAAAGAAATTCAGGCACATCCATTTTGAACCCCCATGGATTACCTTCTGGTAATTTTTCTGAGTCAGGTCGCTCAAAAAGATGTTCTGGCCGGTCAGCAAGTAATGGCTCTTTGACCGGCAATGTGGGAGCTGCTGTTCTATTTTTCCTTTCTAGTTCTTCATGGGAAATGCCAATACGATCGTCGAGGGTTCGAGTCCAGGTTTTTTGCGCAATGCTGTCCATGCGGCCTTGTTTGCTTTCATCCAAATACTCTCCTCCTTGATTCAACTTGGCCACAAATGCAAAGTCATCATCCAGTTGAGCCAGCGTTTCATGCAACGCCGCGTCGTCAACCACAATGGCGTTCTTATCCAGTGTACTGCGCAAAAATTGAATCTCTGTCTCACGCTTGATCACTTCTACTCGCATGCGAATCTCATGAATTCGGTCGTAAATGGTTTCCAGTTTCGTGGCTTTATCGATCACAAATTCAGGGGTAGTGATTTTGCCACAGTCGTGCAACCAAGCCGCGACGTGAATCGCTTCCCAGTTATCTCGAGATAAACTGAAGTTTGCAAATGGTCCTTCTTTGGCGTCATTCGCGGCGTTTGCCAGCAATTTGGTCAGCTCTGGGACACGAGCACAATGCCCGCCAGTGTATGGGCTTTTCGCATCGATGGCCCCCGCTATAAGCTGAATAAAACTCTCAAAGAGGTCTCGCTGGGCGGCAATCAGTCGTCGAGCTTCCACCGACACCGCCGCTGAACCAGACAAGGCCTCAGTGAATCGCATTAGCGCCGGGTCTATGCTCTCTTGTTCGAAAAGCAATATGACACCGACGAGTTCGTTTGTTCTGTTAAATAACGGCGTGGCCAATAAATAGGATGGCGGAGTCTCTAAAGCTTGGCTCAGCTCACCTAAGCCCATTTGTTCAAGCTCTGCATAGGACACCTTAATATTCTGTGCGGCTTTATGTTCGACGGCGCGCACAATTAATGAGTCGTCTAATGACAGCTGGATAGGAGGAATGTTGACGTCAACGTGTTTTTCACTCGCAATTCGGGATGCAAATGACACCAGCGACCCACCTTCACTATCGGTTAAGTAAAGCACCCCTGCTTGGGTTTCCGTGGTGGCGATGATCTCATCCAGCAATTTAACCAAGAGTGTGTTGAAGTCTTCTTCTGCCGCGATCGTTCTGTTGATATCAAGAAAACGAGAAACAGTGACCCTCAATCGATCAACCGTGTCGGCTAATTCAGACGCCTCCTTTACCCTAGAGCTTACGGTAATAGGTTGAGTAAAATCGAAAGAAGCCAATTTTTGCACATCTTTAGATAACTGGCTTAACGGTTTGGTAATTTGGCGGATTATCAGAATGCCAAACGGTATAAACAGACCAATAATGATTAAGATCACCATGCCTTGGTCTCGAATGATCTTACGTGTTGTGGCGAATAAATTGTCTGCCGGCACCGCAAGCAATAGACGCACTTCTGTCCCCGTCCCAAAATCTAACGACCTGCTGGAAACAACCCACTCCCTTCCCTCTGATTCCACCATGCCATGGCTGTATGGCCCAGACAGTCCTATCTCACGAGCAGCAGTACTTAAGGTGGAGGAGCTTAAATTGGATATGTTTTTGCGAACTATCGTACCCGCAGAATCTTTCTCGATTAATTGAGACAGATCAGAATACGCGATCAAGGTGCCATCACTTTCTGTGATGGCAATTTCAGAGTCTGGCGTCAATCGCAGGTTTTGTACTTCGGATGCAAGCTGATCGACGGTGGCATCAAATCCGACAACAGAAGAAGCGCTCACGGATCGTTGCGATATGGTGACCCCAATTTCTCCTGTGGTAAAAAAGGTGTATGGACCACTGGTGACTGAATTTTTATCGCCTTCACTGGACTGAAACCAAGGCCGCTCACGAGGGTCATAAATATAGTCTGGCTTTGGGCGCACCGCCTGCAAACGAAGGTTTGCATCGTACAATCGATATTCCCCGACCCGGTTGCCATTCACATCTAACGTAATCGTTTGAACCAAGTATCTCGTGGCATCCTTTAGATGAAACATCGAACGCATGTCATTGTTGTCTATTTTTCTGACGAGAAAAAACTCTCCATTCGCGTAGCCGACGTAGATATTGCGAATGGTGGGGTTGCTTTTAAGCGCTTCAGCCAACACGGGCAACCTGGACAGACGAGTACTTAGATCGGACGCAACCGTCATTTGATCATGGATCAATATGCTGAGTTGCGATTGAACCGGTTCGGTTAATCTTCGAATTCGCTCACGGACCATCACCCCAATCGTATCAAACTGCTCTTCGAGCGCCGCCGTTAAAGCATTATTGACGCCTTTATAGCCAAGCACTGAAACGGTACTCGTAATGGCAATTGCAAGCGTAACGCTAGCCGCAATAAGCAAGGTTTGTACGGAAACAAGAAACTTTTTTGGTTTGCGGTGTGGCATGAGAAAACAATCCCTTTGATTTTCGTGCTCAAGGCATGTGCAATATGTAAGTGTTAGTATTAAGTCATTTTTTTGCTTGAAATGCACAAAAAAACCAAATATTTCTGACGTTTTAATCCTAATGTGCATTACTATTAATTATTTTTTGCATTTTTGAAGGCTTCTCTATGCGCTCAAAAGTTCTGGTTTTCACCTTATTCTGGGCATTAATCTCACCCGCATCGGCGGATCAATTTGGGTGCGATGATGGCGTTATTTCTGTTGGCGTTACCCAATCTGGAGTGATGTATCAGGACGGACGCGGGATAGACCCAGACCTTCTTAGAGTATTAAGCAAGATAACCCATTGTGAATTTCAGCTAATCCCCATTGCCAGAGCAGATGCTTTTGGCCTAGTAAAGCAAGGAAAAATAGACCTTGTTCCTAGCGTCACTCGGGAGCCTCTTCGAGAGTCTTTTGCCTGGTTTATTCCCTACTATGAAATCAAGTTCTTACTCTTAACCAATGCAAATAGACTCCCCGCTGTAGCGAATCTAGAACAATTGAAAAATATCGAAGGGGCCAGCATCGCAAAAGCGCTAGGCAGTGGCTACGGAAGTTATTTTAATTACCATTTATCTGAGATGGCGGCACTCGGAATGGTACGTCTTTATGCGGATTATGGAGAAACCGTCAAAGCGTTATTAAACGAAGAGGTAGATGCGGTATTGAGCCTGCCGCAAATTTACCGTTTTTTCTTTGCAGAAGGAAAAGAACCCTTCCCAATAAACATTATTGATGTCTCCCCAGCTACACCAACAACTGTTTCGTTAATGCTGGGCAAACACCGTTTCTCAAGCCCGCAAGTGGCCAACTGGCTTAGAGTAATGGAAACCTTACGCTTAGACGGAAGACTGCAAACTATTATGGAAAATTACGTATCCACCAATGAGGCAGCCGCTATGTTAGGAGCAGATCCACACTAAAATCAGCCCTTTCTCCCGAAAAATGGAACCAGTTCGGTTCCATTTTTCTTTAAACCAACTTTGTATTCAGGCTCACTTACCAATCAAACGATAAACAACTATATTAGTTTGACGTGATGTCGTATTTGCCATTGGTGCGAATATAGATAGTCGCACCAGTACTTGAAACAGAAATACCATGTTCAAATTTCCCTGTTGAACCAAAGTAACTGCCTGGCGCCAGTTCTTTCTTTTGTTTTGTTTCTGCCGATTGGTAGCTCACGTCACCCTTGATCACAACCGCACGAAACTCTTTTGCATTAACGTCAATTTTGCCTTGATAGCCAGCGGGTAATTTCACCATAGAGCCACCTAGCTTGCCGACTTTATTACTGCCCCACAAAGAGCTTATTTCTACATTTTTACCGTGGATTGATTTAACGTCAGATTTATCCAGCCAAACAATGTTTGATTCCGCTAGGTTCAATGGTTTTTCACCGTTATCGAAATGCTCATCAGCAGGCTGTACCAGGTAAGGACCTCTGTCGATCTCTAAATAGATCATGTTATCTTGGCCTTCTGCCGCTGTAACATGTGTCTCACCGGCTGGCTGAGTCCAAAACGACCCTGCTGGCATCCACATCTCTTCCGCTTTTGGGTCATCGTTATGCATTAAACCCTCAATAACAATCGCACGGTAAGTAATGTTATGAATGTGCGGTGGCGAGGTAAAACCTTTTTGAAACTTCACTAACATACCCGTTTCCATATCTTTGGTACGATCTCCCCAAAGGTCGGTTGCGCCTGGGCTTTGATCACCACGTAATGGGTTTAAATAGCCCCAATTAACCTCATTGGCAGTAACCAATTGAGAATGTGATGGTATCTCATCAGCGTAGGCGGAAGAAAAAATGCCCATTAGAGCAAGGGTTAATGTGGCTTTAACTAATTTCATAAAGGGTAACTCTCTGTTAAGTAATTTAAACACGACCATCTTAGCCTTTTGATTAATTTGAAAAAGATGGCAAACAGAGAAAGATTGTTAAGCGTTTTTTGATAATACGCTGGGAACTTTTTGAAAAAAGTACCTTCTTGTTCCTAATGGTTAAGGTTTAGCCAAAAAAGTGCTGGAACAAGCGACCACAAAGACTATTTACGAAACGCCGCAAGACCAAGCTCGATGACCTGCTTTAACACTTGGATAGTCTGACGATTTTTTGCCATTACCCCTAGTCCATATTGCATAGTTTGGATGTAGTTCGCGTAGGATTGAGGCGACATTTTATTTTCTAAGTTGCCATTGGCAATCTCTGCTTCAAAAAACTGCGCTAGCATCTTGATACTGTTTCGATTAAGAGATTCCACCGCTGCAATGGCTTCTTCTGGCAAGCTTCCTTCGTTCACTTCACAGGTACTATTAGTTATAAAGCACCCTGCTGGGCATCTTGTGTCAGTAATTCTATCGGCGATATTAAATAAATAAGGTTGTAACTTTTCAGCAGTATTTTGGGCTGATGCATTGAGCAAACGTTGTCGGTTAGGTTGTCCATATAGGCGGGCATAATGATTCACCGTCTCAATAAATAGTGATTCTTTGTTTTTAAAGGTGCCATAGAGACTGGACTTATTGATCCCCATTGCTTCTGTTAAATCACTGAGTGAGGTGCCATGAAAACCTTGCCGCCAAAACGTATACATTGCTGCTTCGACCGCATGTTCTAGGTCAAAGCCCCGATTTCTTCCTACACTCATTTTTACCTCAGTTGTCATTTTACAATCTTGACATTTTGAAACGCTCAGTACAGAATGTCAATTATGAACCGATCAGTCCAGAATAGACAGTTATTTACTCCCACGACTAAATTACTCAGTAACGACTTAGAAATAGATTACTAGGCGCAGATTCACTTACTTATTACATACACTTAAAAGGGTTTCACTATGGATTTTCGAAAAACACTTCCACTGACGCTTGCACTGTTAGGTGCTGTCGGTAGCTCAGCAAGTATAGGCAAGGCATTGGACTTAAAATTTGCAGGCGCTCTGGAATTTTCAGACCAAGGGACTCTCTTTGTCGGCGACAATATTAATGGTGCCATTTATGCTTTTGAAATAAACAATAAAACCGCCGTCAACGATGTGCATCCAATCAAAATTGATGATATCGACGTGCGCATTGCCAACTTGTTAGGTGTTGGTAAAAACGCCATTGAAATAAACGACATGGCCGTGCACCCAGTGACACATGATGTGTATATATCTGTGTCTCGTATTGGCAACCAAATTGCCAAACCTGCGATTATTAAAGTGGCACAAGACGACAGCATTCAATTAGTAGATCTGAACAAGCTAAAGTTTTCAGAACAGAAACTTGCCAATTACCCAGATCAAACAACCAACTTTCAAGTGCGCGGCCTAATGGGAATGCCACCAACAGCAAAAGACATTGCTAAAGGGGATGTAAAACTAAGTTCGCTGGCAATTATGGACATCTTGTACCATGACCATCAGCTATATGTGTCCGGTGTTGCTTATGACAACTTCTTGTCGACACTGCGCAAAATGCCATATCCATTCACCGGCACGCAAAACACCACAAGCGTTGAAATGTATCATATTGCCCACGATCAATATGAAACTCGCGCTCCGATACGCTCTATGTCTATCCAAAAAGTAGATGGTGTCGACCAAATGGTAGCGGCCTATACCTGTAGCCCAATCGTATTAATTCCTTTAACAGACATTAAAGACGGTGCCAAAATCGCGGCGCACACCATTGGTGATATGGGGAACGGTCAACCTATCGACATGATTCCATACACCTTCAAAGGAAAAAAGATGCTGTTTGTGACCAATAACAGCCGCTCTCCTCAAGTTATCCCAGTCGATGGTTTGAATAATGCTCGTACCGTCACAGACAAAGACTTTGCTCGCGGACCTAAAATGGATCTGGGGCCTGTGTTACCTTACGGACCAGTCGGTGAAATGGTGATGTTTGAAGGGGTATCCATGCACATGGACTTGTTAAGTGACAAGTACTTCGTTTCTATTACTCGCGATACGCAAACAGGCGGTTTAAACTTGGATTCAAACCCAACCTTCTTCCCAAATCGCGTGCACAACCTAGTCGCCGAATACGATTTCCCTCAGTATCAGCAAGAGCACAAAAAACAGGCTGAATAATAATGACCTACGCTAGATCAACTAGCATGGTGGGCATGGCTAACGCCATGTCTACTCTGCTTTTCATCCTAATACTATCTGTGGTTGCCCCCCTCGCAGAGGCTCAAAAAGGTTCAGTAAGCTTACCGACAACAGAAAGCCAAACGCTTTCTATTGCCTTAAATCGTCTACCCAAAGATGCAATAAGCGGTGATATTGCAGACTATTTGAGTGTGTTTGTTGGTACCAAAGATACTTGTTGTGAGCAATCAAACCCAATTGCAGGTCGCTATCACCATGATGATACGCGAGCCTATTTCACGCCCTATTTTGAGTTTGTTAGAGGCCAATCGTACGTCGTAGAGACGAAAGAAATAACCTCAGAGCAAGGGTTACAGGCTCATTTATATGAGTTCAAACTTACTGCAGCCGTTCCTAAAACGGCAAAAGTAACGCAAATCCAGCCCAGTTCCTCTCGAATCCCTGAAAACACCCTACGCTTTTATCTGTATTTTACTCAGGCGATGAAACCCAATGTGGCATTTAACTATATTAAATTAGTGAATGCTGCAGGCGAAGAAGACAACGCCGCTTTTATGAAGTTTAAGCAAGAGCTTTGGAGCGCGGATAGAAAACGATTAACCCTATTAATGGATCCAGGTAGGATCAAGCGCGGCGTTGAGACTAACCTCGAGTTAGGCCCAGCTTTAGAGTCGGGAAAAAAATATAAAATTGTCGTGAAAGCGGGCTGGCCGACGGCGAGTGGTAACCAAACTTTGCTTGGTTTTTCTCACTCTTATCAGATATCCAATGCTTTAAGAACACTACCAGATGTGAAAAAGTGGACGATTACTGCTCCCAAAAGAGGCTCCTTACAGCCACTTCGCATTCAGCTGGATCGTTTGTTCGATTACCAATTATTGCACTCCAAAATAGCCTTATATACACCCGATGGGGATAAGATTTCAGGTCAAATTGACCTTGATGAAGAGCATCAAACATGGCAATTCACACCTGAAAGACAGTGGCATACAAAACAAGTTATGTTGTCAGTGGATGCAAAACTTGAAGATGTGGCTGGTAATAATTTCAAGGATGTCATGGATCATCCAGTGGGCGATAAAATCCATCAGATTGATTCCATTGAGCGTTCCATCTTACTTAAATGACTAAATAGCCCTTAACAAAATAACACCCTCACCCATCAAGAATGTCCATATTTGGGTAATTAGATTGGAGAATCAGATTGGTGAGAGTGTTTTTTCCTGTAGTACTCGTTAGTAAATACGTCTCGGTCTAAATAACGCTGTGTGTGTTAAGGCACAGCGCTTGTTACTTAAGTTGCAGACTGTGCCAGAGGAGTATGCAGGCCTTCCACAATATTAACCTCTACCAAGTCTCCTGCTTTTTGCAACAACTTCGCCGATTCAGGGCTCAAATGACGCAAATACAAGGTTTTATTCAAGGCTTTGTAGCGTTCACCAAGACCATGCACCGCTTCAATACCTGATTGGTCACAAATACGTGCGTGGTTAAAATCAATATAGGTCTTAACTGGGTCTTGATGTGGATTAAAGCCTTCTTTAAATGACGTGATTGAACCAAAAAACAAGTTGCCCTTTAGATGATAAATCTTTGCGTCCGCTTCTTCCTCACTGGTTACTCGGATTTCTTTAGCGGAGTTCCAAGCGTACACCAATGCAGATATCACAATACCTATGCCCACTGCCACAGCAAGATCAAGTACAACTGTCACCGCTGAAACCACCACAATAATGAAAATTTCAGACTTAGGCACTCGTCCAAACAAACGTAAAGATGACCATTCAAATGTCGCAATCACCACCATGAACATGACGCCTATCAAGGAGGCCACTGGAATCATCTCGATCAAACCTGGGAAGAACAAAATAAAAATCAGCATAAAAATAGCCGTCGCGATACCTGAAGCACGACCACGGCCGCCAGAGTTTAGGCATACCATACTCTGGCCAATCATGGCACAACCACACATACCACCAAAAAGACCACTCAAAATATTACCCGATCCTTGTGCTATGGATTCACGATTGCCATGACCACGGGTTTGCGTGATCTCATCGATCAATGACAAAGTCATTAGCGTTTCTATTAAGCCCACTGAGGATAAAATAAGGGCTAATAAAAACACCGTCACTAAAGCATTTCGAGTGTTGGAGTCGGTTAAATCCCAACTAATATCAGGCAAATGCAAGCTTGGTAGTGTGCCTTTTAAGCTACCATCCAGCGGGTCAACGTCTGTCTTTTCGCCGTCACGAACCATACGCTCTTGATCTGCTGCCCATTTGGCCTTGATCTCAGACATTGTCGGTCGGTCCGCTGCCGTCGCCTGTGCTAACTGAGCATAGTCACCGTAAGGAGCTTGGTCTTTAATAGCATCAAAACGCTCATTGATTATCTCCTTCTCAGTCATGGATACTCGCTGATCCAATACCACTTGGCTAACCAACTTGGACTCTAGCGGTGTAAAGGTCACTAACAAGGTACACACGGCAATGGCTGCCAAAGGGGCTGGTATCGCTTTAGTGAAACGCGGCAAGAAATACACAATGGCCATAGTGAGTGCAATAAGCCCCATCATGGTTAACATTGCAGGGCTGGTAAGTTGCATCCAATCCCCAGCATAGGTAAACATATCGTGCGTTTGGTCATAAACGACATGGGTGTTTTCTTTGAACTGGCCAAATTGAGCCATGCCGATCACAATCGCCAAGCCATTAACGAACCCGAGCATCACAGGATGCGGCAATAAACGGATAAACTTACCCATTTTTAAGGCCCCAAACACCACTTGCAGAATACCGGTTAACACCACAGCGGCTAATAAATATTCCAGACCAAACATAATGATAAAGGCGGTGGTCACGACAGCCATAGAGCCTGCCGCTCCTGAGATCATGCCTGGTCGCCCACCAAAAACAGCGGTGATAAAGCCAATAAAAAACGAACCATATAACCCCATCATAGGGTCAATACCAGCAACAAAGGTAAAGGCAACGGCTTCTGGAATGAGCGTGAGCACAGCGGTTAAGCCCGCTAGCACATCATTTTTCAAATTGGCACGCCGCCTAGTAATTAAATCAAACATAGATTTCCTCAATGAACACGAACCCACAATAAAAGGCACAACACGCCTATTTTGGTGTACGAGTTAAAAAATAAGAATAAATGACCTGTGAGTGACAGGTATTAAGAGATAAGCCGGTTGATTGCATTGCTTTAAGTAACTTAAGCCATTGCAGCGAAAGAAGAACAAGACAAATTAAAACCGCTTAAAATGAGAGAGTGTGCTTTTACGCGGCGCATTTTAAGGGGATTTTGCGAAGGAAATTAGCCAATGGATAGGTAAAACACTTTATATTTTTTATTAACAATAAAGCCTTTACAGCCATATTTATGAGAATTTAAAAGTAACTATATAGTCGCTCGAGTGGGCGCAAAATGTTTAGCGCTTCCCATGAAGCGCAAAACATTATTAGGATATTGCTATTATGCTGGCTGGCGCGTTGCACAGATCACGATTTCGCGGATACAAACGCCTTGTGGCTGCTGGTAAGCGTATTCCACTGAACGGGCCACATCATCCGCTGCCAATGCACCACCCATACCGTCTTTCCAGTCTTCATAACCATTAATAATCTCATCTGAACTGGTATGGGAAAGTAATTCTGTTTCTACTGCGCCTGAGGCAATCGTCGTTACTCGAACATTGGCGCTCGCCACTTCTTCTCGAACGTTTTCTGAAACCGCATGCACTGCAAATTTCGTCCCGCAATAAGCCGCATGGCTAGGAAAGGTTTTACGGCCCGCAATAGAGCTAATGTTAATAATAGTCCCTGTGTTACGGGCTTTCATTGGTGCTAATACGGCTTGCATGCCATTCATCAAACCAATGACATTTACATCGAACATGGTTTTCCATTCTGCTGGGTCTTGCATGTCCAACTCACTTAATCTCATTGATCATGCATGGCTCCAAAATATCTCGGCCTATTTAGACCATCCATAACGCTCTTTTATTACTCAAAACAATCCATAAACACACTGAAATTATATTACAAAAATTAAAACTGTTTTGCTAACAGCCTCGTTTATTAACAATAAGAAAAGGAATAAATTAACTCTATTACGACGCTAACCCGCATTTAATTAGAGGAGTGTTACAAGATGTCTTTAAATTCATTACAGCAAGCACGGGAATTACAACTCCCAACTCGAGAAGCAATGTTGCAGCGCTCACCCTCTGCACAAATGTTTTGGGATAAAAATAGACAATTACTTAAAAAAGCATGGCAAGAATGGGAAACAAGCGAGCAAGATCGCCTTTTGCCGATTGATGATTCTCTTATTGATAGCACGCTGCGAGATGCTGTCACAGAGTCTTGGAAAGACCCATTACAAGAAACAAAAGTTGCTAACTTGATGCATGAAATTGCACCCGATGTGTTTGAATTTCAACTGTTTGACCCAAAGCGTCTTGCGGACTTACGCCACTACCTTGACGCCGTAGCGGACGCAGAGATTCCACTGCGACCACCCTATGGCATCGTCTTAAACCGTGGCGGAGCAATGTTGGATGCCCGTTCTGAAGGCTATCTGGCGGCACCAAAATTTCAAGATTTGTATCAAGAATTACTGGATAAATACATGCGCCCAATCGCACGCTTATTGTTCCCTGAAACCATGGGCTATGACGGGCAAACGTTTGGTTTCTCGATTCAATATCGTGCCGATACCGACACCTCATTGCGCCTGCACACGGATGCATCAACCGTCACATTAAATGTAAACCTTAATCTACCAGGGGAAGCATTTACTGGCTCTGAAGTGGACTTTTATGACTCCATGACAGGCAAAATGAATCGCTATGTATTCGCACCAGGTGTAGCGGTTATCCACCGTGGTAACGTGGCACATGCTGCGCACCCTATCACCTCAGGTAAGCGTACAAACTTTGTTTTGTGGCTTTATGGTAAGCATGGTCAAACCCCATCTCATCATGCCCCACAACAGTTGACCGACCCACAAGTGCGTTGGACAACACCGGACCAAACACCTGACAGCATGGCGCCTTTCTAAGGCGTCATTACAAGGCGCTTAACAAGACACCCACGCTAAGAAGTCCGCTGTTACGCTTCTTACGGTACAAACCTCAGTCATAAAAGGTCGTTCTAACCCTGTTAGTACGGCCTCTTTTTTGCCTGTAAACACACCCATTTTCAGCACACACGATAAGCTAGTTTAACAAGACACCCATATTAAGAACCTTGTATTAACGAGCTTTTGTACCGCTACGCATAACACACTATTCACTAAGAATTTAACCAGACACCCATGCTAACGGTGCGTTCGAAGAGATACATCGCTGCATTATAAAATCACTAAGAATGGACATGAGAATAACAAAAGAAACAAGTCAGACACTGAGCGTTTGGGATAAGTACAACGGAATAACCATCGCAGTGAACGCATTTAACCTGAGTATTATCAACTGAAGATAGCGCCACCAGCTATGCAGTGATGGCCTAGTGTTGTTGGCTTTCTTCTTTTACCTTTGAGAGTTTGTCTTAGGCGATTTTTGGCTACTTGTTCTAAGTCAGGCATGCTTTTTGGTATACAAAAAGCATTGCTTATCGATTCAACACTTATCACTAGCTTGTTTGATTTGACGTAGTGCAATAGACCCTAGGGTTTATGAGTTTGTTATATTGCCCGATGAACATTTTCCAGCACACCACACCTGAGAGGATATTCCCCAATGATGCGCCAATAAATAACCCCATTAGCCCATACATTTCAGAGCCCAGCCATACCAGTGGTAAGTAGCAAACAAATAACCGCAATAGAGAAGCATGCAATGCCACACTAGGTGCCCCAATCGCATTACAGGCAGACACGCTAATCATGCAAACACCAAGGCCCGCATAACTGATTGGAATCAGATAAAAGTATTGCATTAGCAAACTTTTAACGTCTTCCTCGCCACTTAGCAGACTTGTGATCGGACTGACAAATATCATCATTAAAATCGCCAAAACCAATTGAAAGGCAACAATGCTAAAAATGGCAGTTTTAATCAGTTTTAGAATCTCTGTGTAGCTCTGCTCTCCTTTAAGTTTTCCTATCATGGGAGGCAATGCCATGGTGACGGCCAACACCAAGACGATCAAAACATATTCTATTCGGCTCACCATGCCCCATACACCAACGGCTAAAATGCCATATGAAGCAACAATGATGGTCACAAAGAAGGCTGAAATCGGCGGGATAAATTGGCTTAATAACGCGGGGGCGGTGAATTTTGCAATGGCGCTGGTTCCTGTTCTTATTACTTTAGAATTTTTCGGTAAGGCCATATAGCCTTGCTTAAAAATGGATTTGAAAATGACTACTAAGCCAATAAAAAACGCAATACAGGTCGCCCAAGCGGCACCCGCAATCCCCATCTTAAAAGTGAAAATAAACACCGGATCGAGTACCACGTTAATCACACTCGTCAGTATCATAACCTTTCCAGGAATAAGAGTTTGTCCAAAAGCACGACAAATACTGTAGCCAAAATACAAAAAAGCACCTAGCCAACAACTTAATAACCAAGGTGCCCAAAAGCTGGGCAATAAGCGAATAACATTCGGCTTGGCACCTAACGCAGAAAAGATGCCTTGTTGATAAAACCAGAGTAAAAAAATCAGCAGACTCACCACAAGGCCGCCAAGCCCTAGCACGATCGCACTCAAGTACTTGGCATAGCTATCCCTTCTTTCGCCAATAGCAATTGATATGCAGGCGGTAGCGGCGATGCCGATACCTACTTGAATACCGACAATGAGTTGATAGATGGGTACAGAAAAACCAAGCGCAGCAAGGGGCTGAGGACCTAATTGGGCAATAAAAACACTGTCTATAAACTGACTTCCCATGATCGCAAATAAGCCGACCAACATAGGCAAGGTTTGGCGGTAGAGCGATTTAAATGGTGAAGAAGTTACGTATGCCATTATTTAGGCCTTTATGAAGTCAATGATTTATAAAAAAGGGATAAAAGCTCAACTCACTCGCTATACAGCACAATGAGTAAGGCATGCGAGAAACGAGCAAAATGAAGGAGGAGTTAACAATCCGTGTTAGTCGTAGCTCTTTAATACCCATGATTCCTGATACAGGGAGTATATTTACAAAGCTTTTTTTTGATAATACAATAATCAGTACATTCAGTTTTAAGAATTTCTAAACAATGAATAACGACCATCTACAGCTTTTTGTACGCGTTGCCTCAACCCAGAATATCAGCCTGGCGGGCAGTGAATTAGGCTTGTCGCCACCGGTTGCTAGCATGCACCTTAATAAGCTTGAAGAGTCTCTCGGGGTGAAGCTTATTCATCGAACGACACGTAAAGTGTCTCTAACTGAGGAAGGTCGTGAGTTCTTACCCCATGCAGAGGAAGTGCTCAGCGCCGTAGACAGAGCCAAAGCATCGGTTGGTGCTGGCAGCTTTACTCCTCGCGGCACTATTCGTGTTACGGCGCCCTCTTCATTTGGGCGCATGCATATTGTGCCTGCCTTGAAAGATTTCATCAGTGAATACCCGCACTTAAAAGTCGACCTAAGACAGAGCGATAACATTGTTGACATGGTAGAAGGCGGTTTTGACATTGCGATTCGAAATGCGGCGCTCAATGATTCCAGTCTGGTGGCTCGAAAGTTAGCCTCAGACACCCGTATTATATGCGCCTCTCCTGACTATATTGCCAAATTTGGTGAGCCTAAAACCCCTAAAGAACTTCAGCAGCATAGTTGCATCAACCTGATTGGCATTGATCATTGGGATTTTGAGAATGATGAAGGCATCCAGAGAATTAAGCCCAATAGCGCAATTAGAATAGACAACGGGGAGTCTACTCGTGACGCCTGTGTCGACGGTGCAGGAATCACCATCTCCTCTATTTGGTGTTGCGATAAAGAATTACGTGAAGGGAAATTAGTGAAAATATTGGCAGACTACCAGTTGGTCAATAATTCAGCGATCTGGGCGGTTTATCCAAGCTCACGACTGATTGCCCCAAAAGTGCGAGCCTTTATTGATTTCTTTGTAAAACGTTTTGGTGACAACCCTTATTGGGAAAGAAAATAACCCTTAACAAGGCCGACTGATGACTCACTCGGCCTTGTTTTTTTCAGGCTTCTATCTGATTTTAATTGCACTTAATGAATGAGGCACTTAATGGTCTGGATTCCTTCCCGCCCAGGCTTTATTTGCCGCCTCAAGGCTTTCGTTAGTGCCAAGTTTCATTAAGTCTTCTAACTGAGCGTGATGTTTCTTATACAAGGAAATGTAGCTTTCTTCTTCGCATCGTTTTTTATACAGCTCGGGCATCATTTCAATGTCTTTCTTTCTGAAAATCTGCTTCAGTCTATGGGCCTCATAAGAGTCAATGCCAAGCTGCTGCATCGCCGACTGGCCGATACTTAAAGCGCTATCAAAGGTTTCACGAAAGATATTATCTGCGCCTATGTCCATTAGTTCGAAGGCCGCTTCTCTGTCTCTCGCATTGGCCACGACTTTAAGGTGAGGATAGTGCTTGGCTGCCAGTTCAATCAAGTGCTTAGCAGCATCGGTATTGCCGAAGGTAACTACTAGTAGCTCAGCGTCAGCCGCCCCAGCAGACTCCAATAAATCCAGACGAGTAGCGTCGCCATAATACACTTCTATTCCTAGCTTACGTAGCACACTGACATTATTAGAGTCATAGTCAAGAATGACAGGTTTAATGCCAGCCGAGAGTAAAAAGCGTCCGATATCCACACCCAGTCTGCCAAACCCAGCCACGATGACTTTATGATCTCCTTTTTGGATCACATCCTCGTCTTCCGGAAGTGCTTCTGCCAATGAAGAACGTGCCATTTTATCATGTAAAACAAACATCAAAGGTGCGACAAACATAGAAATCGCCACCGCAGAAATCAGCGGCTCGATCACACTCACGGGCAAGACTCCGGTATTCTTGGTTAGCTGAAACAAGACAAAGGCGAATTCACCACCTTGGGCAAGGGCGATGGCAAACAAAGAACGTTCTTTACTGGTAATCCTAAACACCTTACCGATAAACACCAACACCAACCACTTTAAAGCGATTAGACCCGCGCTAAGACCCAGTATTAGTAAGATGTTGTCGCTAATCAGCGTAAAGTTCAAACTGGCACCAATCGAAATAAAGAAGATACCCAGTAATAAACCTTTGAAAGGTTCAATATCACTTTCCAATTCGTGTCGAAATTCACTGTCCGCCAACACCACTCCTGCCAAGAAAGCCCCTAGAGCAGGCGATAACCCTACCGCCAGCATCAGCAATGAGCTGCCAATGACTAATGCCAATGCTGCGGCAACAAAGATTTCTCTTACCCCTGTTTTGGCAATAACCCGAAACATAGGTTGACCGGCATACTTACCAATCACTAACACCAAAACCACCGCGCCTAAAGTGGTCATAAACTGCAGGTATTCGGGCAAAGCATGTAAGTCAAATAATACGCTGCCGTGCTGATCTGCGGTTAAACTTGGCAAGGTCGCCAATAAAGGAATAATCGCCAACATGGGGATCACTGCCAAATCTTGAAATAACAGCACAGAAAAAACGGACTGCCCTGCTTCGGTTTTCATTTGGCCTTTTTCTTGAAGGGTTTGCAGTACGATAGCCGTTGAAGATAAAGACAGAATGAGCCCTATCGCCAAAGCTTGTTGCCATGGCAAATACCAAGCACTAATCCCTGTGATAACCAAGCTGCTCAACACCACTTGCGAGCCACCCAAACCAATGATCGACGTCTTTAATTGCCACAACAAGGATGGTTTTAGCTCTAAGCCGACTAAAAACAGCATCATAACCACGCCAAATTCGGTGAAATGCATGATAGCTTCCACATCGTGTATTAATGACGCGCCAAAGGGGCCAATCACTATACCTGCGATTAAATAACCCAGTACTGAACCAAGACCGAGCTTTTTCGCTAATGGTACCGCGACTGCTGCCGCTACCAAAAAAATAAAAAATTGCAGTAAAAAAGCTTCCATCTTATTCGCTCCCGATTAGCTGATTGAGATCCGCATTAAGTAGCTCAAGCAATTTTGCTTGCTCTATGTCTACTCGCTCGTCGCGCAGAGCAATTATTGTTCTTCGATAACTTTCTCCATGGCGTAGTATTTCTGCCGTAGGCAGCCCACCATGCACTCCAGTGATGGCGAAAGGCGGCAACCAAACCAATTTGCATAGTTTTGCAGTGGCTCGAAATGGCGCACTCAGTTCTTTTAAAGAAAACTCGTTATAACCGTCTTTTTGGTAGCTAGCCCCATCACCACCAGCACTGATCACCTGAAAAAAAAGCTTATCTTTTAGGGCGTTGCCTTTAGAGCCATAAGCCCAATCGTGCTCTAACACCAGATCAAACCATTCTTTGACGATGGAAGGAGTGGAATACCAATAAAGCGGATGCTGAAAAATGATCACATCGTGCTCTTCACAAAGCTGTTTTTCTCGTTCTATATCGATCATGAAATCAGGGTAAGCTTGATAAAGGTCATTCACCGTAACGCCCTCAACCCCTTCAACCGCCTTTCGTAGGGTTTTATTTACGCTAGAGCGTGATTTGGCAGGGTGAGCAAAATTAATCAGGATTTTTTTCATTTCTATGGCTACCTAGTTATTGGCAACGTCCTTTAAGCCGACGATTAAAAATAAGTGATAAAAGCCCATTGGCTTTGACAACTTAAGTCTCATTGAGATGTATCATTTAAATGTAGTACCTAGCTTATTCAGCCTCACTTCTGGCTTGCCGCCCCAGTTAAGAGCCAACAGCAAGAAAGAAGCAAAGCCGATAGGTATCACGAGATATTAATTAATCTCTTGAACATTCATGACCAAGTCATTCCAGTTACGTTGGTTTTCGATGTCATCTTCAAGACGCTGCTCATCAGCAATTGAGAAGCGCTTAATCGCGGGTGTTTTGCTGGTGGCTTGGTAGAGCCAATAGGCTTCTGCTTTCAAGGCGTCTTCAATCGGCTTATCAATAGACTCATAAACCGCACGTTTACAGGCATTAATAGAATCTGCAGGAAATTGAGCAATACGTTTCGCCAAGGTATCAACGTATTCGCCTATTTGATCCGGGTCCAAAGCCTTGTTAATGGTGCCGAATGTTTCTGCTTCATCGGCATCGAAATCACGAGCGCTCAAAATAATTTCAAGAGCACGCCCCAAGCCTGTTTGGCGAGCCATACGTGAAGCACCACCGCCACAAGGTAAGATTCCCATGGCCACTTCCATTTGCATGAACTTATATTTACCACGAGCCGCAAAACGCATGTCCATGGCAAGTGCAAGCTCATGACCGCCACCACGGGCAAAACCTTCTAATTTGGCGATGGTCGCTTGAGGTACCTTGCTGATTCGTTCACACACTTCTTGTAAGTCCAACAGTTGTGCGTCTTCTCTAGACACTGCAACCGTCGACATGTCTTTTAATAACTCGGTATCATAATGACAAACCCAGATTTCTGGATTCGCAGATTGGAAAACCACCACTTTAGTACTGCGATCTCGTTCTAAGCGCATTGCTAGACTATTAAGGTCGGCGAGCATTTCTTGCCCTTGTACATTGACGCTGCCAAAGTCGAAGGTCACTGTTAAAATGCCACTGTCTTGCTCTGTCGTGAAAGTCTGAAAGCCTTCGTATTTCATAATAAATTCTCCAAATATTGTCATTAAGTGACAAAAACATGCTGTCTTTGCCTAAAAAGATCACCAAATGTGCAAAACAAATACTATATAATTTTGATTTATTTTATTATTGGCCAAATTAAACATTGAGTTTTAAGTTATAATTAATAATGGTTTTCCTTAATGAGCCTATGCTTAATCTTTATGCCTAAAACACGCCTATGCTTACTCCTATGCTCAACAACAGAAGACAGCCAATCGCCTATCAGGCCAAGCACCAATGATTGAAACACGCTTGCCTAGCTATGAGATTTGAGGACGTTATGAAAATTGCTGATTTACAAGTACTTATTAAAATTGCAGAGCTGCAATCGATTACCGCTGCAGCCAATCAGTTGGACATGAGCTCCGCCAGTGCCAGCATGGCGTTAAAGCGTATAGAGCAAGGTTTAGGAAGCCAGCTGTTTGTCCGCACCACCCGCAGCATTCGATTGACCCCAGAGGGGGAACGCTACTTGCCCATATGTCAGCAAGCACTAGAGCTATTGCAACAAGGGCAGATGGTGGTAAATGAAGAGCAAAAAAGCATCACAGGTGAAGTCAAAATGGCGGTGTCATCGGAAATGGGCCGTAACCTCATGCGCGTGTTATTAAATCAAGTGATGGACGAACATAAAGACGTTACCTTGCGTTTGCATGTGAGTGATAGCCGTGTGGATTTCTACCGTGACGGGGTGGATGTTGCACTGCGAGCAATGACCAAGAGTGCCGTACAAGATTCCAATTTATACGGTTTTCAAATTTGTAATATCCCTCATTTCCTATGTGCTTCTCCTGGCTATATTGCTGAGCACGGAGCACCTGAAACCCCGGAACAATTGTCACAACACAATGCCCTTTTATATAAGCTTTATGAAGTGATGCACGACAGTTGGGAGCTTTATCAGGGCGATGATAAATACAAGGTGAAAGTCATCAGTAATCGCGCCGTTAATGATGGGGATATTGTGCGCCGCTGGTGTGTGGACGGTACTGGCATAGCCAAAAAATCAGCCATTGATGTTGCTGAAGACCTGCTCGCGGGGCGACTGCAACGGGTCATGTTAGGCTACCAGATCCCAATAACAGAAATGTGGTTAGTATTGCCAAGTCGACAAATGATTTCACCAGCTATTCGGCTCATTCGCGATGCCCTTAAAACCAAAATCCACTCCCTTAGAGAAAGGCTTATCACAGCACAACTAATAACCCAAGAAGAATGGCCTGATCTACAGTGACTGCGCTCACCTAATGGTTTTATCCCTCATCATTAATCGAGTGGATAAACGCATTAACATAGTCCAGCTCTAAATCTTCATCACGCCCCACGTTGACGCTTTTAACCAAGCCTTGTTGGCCAAGCCGTAAGCTTTTTAGCGCTAATTTTTCTTTATGGGGTGAGTTAAGCCATTCTGGTAGTACCACGATTTGCTGACACTAATTGAAGCATCATTTCTGCCGTCTCAATAGGTACCCAACATTTCGGATTTACATTAGCTGGAGAGAGAAAATGCGTGTAGACATCCAATCGATTGTGACTAACCAGTACGGTAAAAATACTTATTAGTATTAGCCCAAGCGCTTTCTGGAGCAAATAATGTGGTGCTTTATGCTACAGGTGCGATTGTTGGCAGCATCTTGTCTCCAACGCCTTTATTAGCAACACTGCCGGTTACCATTTTTGTGCTGGGGATGGCAGTGTGTGTATTGCCGGTTGGGGAACTTGCGCGCCGGCACGGCCATCAAGCCGTCTTTTCTCGGATTAGGCAGTTTGGACTTCCCAGAGTTTGCTAGACTGTGGGCAACCCAAAGCTGCACTGCGTGAATGGAAGGCATCTAGATAAAACACAATGAAAATGATTATCAATAGTGTTAAATTCCTGTTCTCATCGATATAATAGCGCGCTCATATAGGTCTACAGGATTTCAGACATGGTTCGCCGCATTACGCATTTCAGACGAGTTTTTACACTGCTCTTGTTCAGCCTCATTCTTACAAGCTGTGATCAGTCACCTTCTGCACCACCTGCTCAAAAAACCTTAACCATAGATCAAGTTGAGAAAAGTGATTCTGGCTGGCCAAGAAGCATTATGACGCGTGAAGGCCTATTAACTCTGAAACAGGCGCCGACTCGAATTGTGTCCACCAGTGTGACCCTATCTGGCACCTTGTTAGCGATAAACGCACCACTTGTCGCATCGGGTGGCACCATGGCCAATACCAGTGTTGCATCCGAACAAGGCTTTATGCGCCAATGGTCAGACATCGCAGAAGAGCGCGGCGTGGTGTCTTTGTATCAAACTGAACCGAATGCCGAAGCCATTATCAAGGCCAACCCAGATCTCATCATTATCTCCGCCACTGGCGGGGATTCTGCCATGAAACTGTACGACCAATTAAAAGACATCGCCCCGACGCTTGTCATTGGTTATGACGACAAAAGCTGGATGCAATTGGCGCACATTTTTGGTGATTTACTTGGCCTAGAAACCCAAGCCAATCAGGTCATTCAAGACTTCGAAAAACAGCTAAAGCTCACAAAAGAAGCCATCACGCTCCCTCCTCAACCCACCTCCGCCATGGTCTATTACCAAGACGATACAGGGGCGAACATTTGGACAACAGAATCCGCCCAAGGCCGTCTATTACAAGAGCTTGGATTCACCATCGCTAAGGTGCCAGAATCCGTTAAAGGCAACATCAGTATGGGGCTACGTAACGACATTGTCATCGCCACAGGCGAGCGCTTCCCCGATGCCGTCACCGGCGAATCTGTGTTGTTATTTTCCGCTTCCGAAGACAGAACCGCCGCGTTTAAAAACAACCATTATTTACAAACCACTCACGCAGTGATCAACCATCAAGTGTACGCCGTTGGTGAAGATACCTTTCGCTTGGACTACTACAGCGCCAGCCATTTATTAACACGATTGCAAACCCTGTTTGGACGCAAAAACCATGTCGAATAACCCCTCCGTTTCTAGTGGAACGCGTTATAGCTGGTTACTGGGGTCAATATTACTATTGTCCATTATCATGGTGGTGAGTTTGTGTATTGGCGCCAAGCCGCTGTCTATCGACGTGCTCTGGAATGTGCTAGTTGGCAAGGAACACGGTCTTGCTGAAACCATCATTCTTGAAGGTCGGCTACCCAGAACGCTAAATGGACTCTTTGTTGGTATGGCTCTTGGCACTTCTGGCGCATTGATTCAAGCAATTACTCGAAACCCGCTGGCGGACCCTGGCATACTTGGCGTGAACCTTGGCGCAAGTTTGGCCATTGCCATCGCGATTGTTTTTTTAGGCGCAACCCAACTAACTGAGTTCTTTTTTTATTCCGCCATTGGCGCCTTGCTGGCCAGCGTTTTAGTGTATTTTGTCGGCAGTACAGGCGCTGGCAAAGTCGACCCTTTAAAGTTGACCTTGGCTGGTGTTGCCATCGGTGCGGCGTTTGCTGGGTTTAGTTCCAGCCTGACGCTTTTCAATCCGAGTGCGTTTGATCAAATTCGATTTTGGTCTGTTGGCAGCTTGGATTCACGAACACTTATGGTGCCCTTGTTTATTGCGCCTGTGGTGATTTTTGGGTGTTTTCTAGCCGTGGCTATTTCCCCTGCGCTCAATGCGTTTAGTCTGGGCGATTCTCTCGCCGCTGCACTGGGAAGCAAGCCTGCTCGTGTTCAAATCATAAGTTTGATCTCCATTACTCTACTTTGTGGCGCTGCCACCGCTGCGGCTGGCCCCATTGGTTTTGTGAGCTTAATGATGCCGCACATTGCCCGCTGGATGGTTGGGCCAGATCAGCGCTGGATCATCCCTTTTAGCTTTATTTTGACGCCAACATTGTTACTGATCGCCGACATTATTGGTCGCGTATTAATTGCGGGAGAACTTAGAGTGTCGATTGTGACCGCCTTTATTGGCGCGCCTATTTTGATTTATTTGGTGCGCAGAAAAGGAGCCAATGGACTATGAAACCGCCTCAAAGCAATCTAGCCCGCTCATTTTTTGGCATCCAGCCCTCACGAATCCTTGTTCTTTTTCTGACGATACTGCTGATCTTTGCCACGCTTTTTCTTGGTGATCACATTGCCAACAATCTGAGCGATGTCTGGCAGTTAATCGCCGGAAAAGCCAACCATTATCAATCCATTGTGGTTTGGCAATGGCGTGCCTCGCGATTGTTTTCTGCATTGCTGATTGGTGCGGCGTTGGGCGTCAGCGGCGCTGTGTTTCAATCCCTCGTTCGTAACCCGCTTGGTAGCCCAGACATAACCGGTTTTAACGTTGGTGCTTTTACTGGCGTGTTGATCTCCATCGCTTTTTTTGGAAACCTATACTGGTTAAGTGTGTTAGGCGCCATTCTAGGGGGGCTTTTTTCGGCACTACTTGTGTATTTGTTTGCTTATCGTGAGGGGCATTCTGGCTTTCGCCTAATCATCGTGGGCATTGCCATTAGCGCAACGCTGACGGCGTTTAATCAATGGTTATCACTCACCGTATCACTGGAAACCGCGATGACCGCTGCTTTATGGAGCGCGGGGTCCTTAAACGGTATGACATGGGCTCGTATCTTGCCCGCCGCGGCACTGATTTCGGCTTTTATGGTGTGCGCATTTTTACTCAATACGCGGATGAAATTACTTGAAATGGGGGACGATACTGCTGCCGCTTTGGGGGTGCCGGTCAATAAAACACGGCTGATTCTCATGTTTGTCGGGGTATCGCTAACTGCCGTTGCTACCGCAATTACTGGGCCGATCGCGTTTATTTCATTGGCCGCCCCACAAATCGCCCGTCGGTTAGAAAACAGTGCCAGCGTATCGCTGAGTTCGTCTGCGTATGTTGGTGCTTTATTGTTATTGTGTGCCGACTTTATTGCGCAACACGGCTGGGCAGGCTCCACCTTGCCAGTCGGCCTGGTCACTATCAGTTTAGGCGGTATTTACTTGGTCTATTTGATTACTCGTGAAGGAAAATTATGACAGCGCCCTCCGTAAAACCTCACGTAACGGGGTTATCTCTTACAGAACTATCACTCGCAACAGAATCGATTACCTTATGTTATGACCAGAACATCATTGCGCAGGATCTTTCTGTTCGTATTCCTGAGGGAAAATTTAGCGTGATTGTCGGCCCAAACGGCTGCGGTAAGTCTACCTTACTGCGTGCCATGAGCCGATTACTTGAGCCAAAATCAGGCCAAGTGCTGCTGAATGGCCAAGACATTCATACCCTGGCAACACGAGACGTCGCCAAAATATTAGGATTGTTACCGCAGAGCGCCATTGCGCCAGATGGCATAAAAGTCGTCGATTTGATTGCCCGTGGTCGTTTCCCTCACCAAACATGGTTTCAACCTTGGCGCGAAGAAGATCAAAACGCCGTTGACGCCGCCATGAAAGCCACCAGCATCACAGAATTTGCGCAGCACAATGTTGACCAATTGTCCGGCGGACAACGCCAGCGGGTTTGGGTTGCCATGGCATTGGCACAAGAAACCCCATTACTCTTGCTCGATGAACCGACCACGTATTTGGACATTGCTCATCAGATTGAGCTAATGGATTTGTTTCAGGATTTGAATCGACTTCAAGGCCACACTTTAGTCGCTGTGTTACACGATCTTAACCATGCTTGTCGTTATGCAGACAACCTTATTGCAATGAAAGCCGGCAAAATCATTGCCACTGGCGCGCCAAAAGACATTGTCACGGAAACCCTCATAGAAGAAGTGTTTGGCTTACCCTGTATGATCTTGGACGACCCTATCTCTGGCACGCCATTGATCATCCCAAAAGCTCGACAAACTCGCTAACAACTCAAATTCAATGAAATAAAGTTAACCAATCTGACCCAACGAAAAATGGCGATCTTACACAAGATCGCCATTTTAAACCTCGTCAATGCTGCATAGGCTCATCCCCGCGTAAGCGCGCCCCTATCTAGCCCCAAGGCATCTCACCCATGATAACTTTGGCGCTTAAACCCAATATCGCATCGCCGCCAATATTCGGATAGATGGCTTTCATTTTATCAATCAATTCATTTGAGTTAGTTGAGGATTGAGCAGAAGCTTCAAAAGCTTGAATGTATTTACGGGTAAAGTTAACCGACTGAATAGTCATTGGCTTGTCACCTAACATGTGCCCAGGGATAACAGTTGTAGGATGTAGTTGTTCAATCACATCAAGGGTTTTATACCAATTTTGACGTGATTCAGGGGTTTGCGTATCCGCTAAGAAAACGTGCATATTGCTAAACACCACTACACCACCAAGCATGGTTTTAATAGAAGGGATCCACACAAAGGTATGCTTGGGATCATGGCCGTTAAGACCCACAATATTCACTTTTTCACCATCAACCATTAAGGTATCGCCTTTCAATACGTCTGGCACAACCAGCTTTTGTGGTGCATTTTCTTTAAGGATAGGCCCCCAGTACGCTTTTTTAGGCGCCATGGATGCTTTGATATACGCTTGAGTTTTAGCGGATGCCAATACCTTGGCATGAGGATACGCCTCTGTAATCACGTCTAGCCCAAAATAATAATCGGGGTCACCGTGGCTAATGTATATAGTGGTTAGTTTTTTACCGGATTTTTTAATGAGTTCAACCAATGATTGTGCGTCATTTCGTTGAAATTGTGCGTCAACTAAGATTGCTTCTGTTGGGCCACTAATAAGTACGGAGCTGACAGGAAACACGCTTTTTTCTTGTGGATTAAACACCGTTGTTTCTAGTGTTGCGCTAACAGCATTGGCAGATACAACCACCGTTACGGCAAGCATACTTAGCTGAATGAATTTGGATAAAAGTGTCATAATAATCTCTAGTCTTTTGTGAATGCAGCGAGTAAATATGCTGTTGATAAATGTATTAAATTAAGGGATATAAAAGCACTTGCTAAAGAATATCGACAACGTCTTCGAATGCCAGACGCGGTCCTCTTGGATAATTCTTTGTTGCATCCCCGTAGCCAATGTTAATAATAAAGTTAGACTTATAACGACCATCAGGGAAGAAGGTGTCATCAACGATTTTATTGTCAAAGCCACTCATCGGGCCGCAATCTAAACCCAGACTGCGAGCGGCCATAATGAAATAAGCGCCTTGCAAACTTGAATTTCTAAATGCGGTGGCGTCTCGAAAAGCATCATTGCTAGCAAATAGGTCTTTGGCCGTTGGGTACGCAGGAAACAACTCAGGTAATTTATTATAAAACTGCGTATCCGAAGCAATAATCACCGTAGCAGGTGCCGTTAGGCTCTTTTGTTGATTGCCAGGAGCTAAGGCTTTGTTTAGTTTTTCTTTCGCATCGGCACTTTTTACCACCACATAATAAGCAGGTTGGCAGTTCATAGAGGTTGGCCCCCACTTCATTAACTCATAAAGTTCTTTAATCAACGCATCAGGAACTTCCTTATCTAAGAACGCATTAAATGTGCGTGCTTCGCTAAACAATTGTGCTTGGGCTTTTCTATCTAATTTATTATTCATGTAACGCTCCAGGTTTATTAACTAATTTTCATTCATAAATACATGCTTTATAAAAGTCATTATTCAATCGATCGAGTTCAATGTTTGTTTTACATAGGCTAACCACTTTACAGATTGGCCGTAATAATGATGGTGGTCCAATTTGATAAAGGCGCCATCTGAATGCTCAAATGCAAGTGTAGGAAATCCACCACCTCCGACTGTTTCCAACATATGTCGTGCTTTATTTATGTGTTGCAGCGTTTTTTCACCACTAAAAAGGTCAAAAGCATTTAAGAAATCCAAAGTGCTAGCACCGAGCTCATTGGCAATGTTTGCTAGGTTAGGAACATCGGACTGAGAACGCCCTTGTACAAATTGCGCGATTTGCATCTTATGCAACATCGCCAATGGATTAAGCCCTAAGGATTCGGCTGCTAACAGCGCTGTAATGGGCGTATCAGAATCTAAAATTCGCAGTTTATCTTCCAATATTGTTGTGTAATAAGTATGACTAAATACTTGGCCTGTTAAGGCTGTAATCTTTTTGTCCATAGCAACAATTTGCTGATGAGAAGCAGCGGATAATTGGCGTTTTCTTACGCCTGAAAATAAGCCGCCAGCGTATATTTTAATATCTACATTAGTTAATTGAGTGAGTGCATCAATAAGCGGTGCGACGGCGTAACACCAGCCGCACTGCGGATCCATAATGTAGTGTAGGGTCTTCATTTTGTTTTCCTGAGTAGTATTAACGGTATGAAACCAGTATAAGTTGCAAATATGTTGCAACAAACCCCATAGTAGGCAATTATTAGTTGCATAAATCGAACATATAGGTTGATAAATGGACAGGATTACTGCGGCTCAAGTCTTTGTCAGAATTGTCGAACAAGGTAGTATGGTGGGTGCTGCTCAGTCATTAGATATGTCACGCTCAATGGTGACAAGATACTTAAGCGAAATGGAGGCTTGGGCGAATGCGCAATTATTGCACCGTTCTACACGTAAACTCTCGCTTACGGCGGCCGGTGAAAAAGTTTTTGAAAACTGTTTGTCGTTATTAGATTTAGCTCAAGAAGTATCTATTCCTTCTCAACAAGATCGTGTTGCTGAACCTGAAGGGTCAATACGTATTTCGTGTTCCCAATTTGCAGCAACCGTTTTATTACCCAAGGTTATCGATGCGTTTTTAGATCAATTTCCCAAAGTACATATTGATATCCATATCAGCAACCAAGTAACCGACTTAGTTGAGGATAGAATCGATCTAGCAATACGTATTACCAACGACTTAGACCCTAATATTATTGCACGCTCCCTAGGTCGGTGCCGATCTGTTTTGTGTGCCACCGACGAATATTTAAAGCGCTTTGGATATCCAGTATATCCGGATGATTTAGCAAAACATAACTGCCTAATTTACTCCAATTTTGGTAAAAGTTTGTGGCACTTTAGCAAACAGAATCAGGAGTTTGTTACTTCCGTCTCAGGTAATTTTAGTGCGAATGAATCCATGCTATTACTACAAGCTACGCTCAAAGGTCGTGGTATTTCCTTACAACCCGAAAGTGCCGTAGAACAGTTGATCAGTAATAAGAAATTAGTTCATGTACTTCCCAACTATGAACCCGCATCTTTAGGTATTTACGCCATATACCGTTCTCGCAAACATCAATCTGTCGCGATTAGAAAGCTACTAGATAGCCTAATATCGCATTTTGATAGAATAGACCAGAGTAATAAATAAGATAGGCGTCTAGTAAAGTGTGGGAAGTCCACTACCTTATGCTGAAATTGCTGATTTTATGAAAGAGCTATCCAAGCGCCCTAGCCTCTCAGCCAGAGCGCTTGAGTTCTCAATATTAACCGTTGCTCGTTCAGGTGAAGTTCGTGGCGCTACCTGGGATGAAATAGATTTTGATAACAAGATATGGATTATTCCAGCGGAGCGGATGAAAGCACGTAAAGAGCATCGTGTTCCGCTATCATCTGGCGCAATAAAGATACTTCAAGAGCTCCCTAGGGTCGCTGGTGGCAATTTAGTCTTTCCTGGTCAACAAGGTAAGCAGATGTCAGATATGACGCTTACAGCGGTTCTTAAACGAATGGATCGTAAGGACTTAACGCAACATGGATTTCGTTCAACTTTCAGAGATTGGGCGGGTGAAACCACCAGCTTTCCGAGAGAAGTTATTGAACATGCTCTTGCTCATAAACTAAAGGATCAAGCAGAAGCAGCTTATCAGCGGGGAGATTTGCTACAGAAGCGAAGACTATTGATGGAAGAGTGGTTCAAAGAATCAATTCCGACTTGTCAGAACTCATTATCATCAAAGGGATAGTTGAAGTTACATCTGAATACAAGTTCGAAATGCGACACATTTCATTTTAAGCAACCAAGCACATTTCTTTAAACACTACTGCTGGTTGCTTGAAACCTAAACTCTTCCTTGGACGATTATTAATTTGCCTAAAAGCAAAGTTGCCATATAATTTTTCAAAACATTTTATGCTCAGAAATTCCAAAATTTCTCTGAGGGTAAAATTGAGAGGTATTATTTAATACGATTATCACACTTTAATGTCATCGCCCCCCCCCCCCTGTATTAGGAAAAGATTTTAATCACTAAGATCTAACCTACCTAGAATTTTAGCCAACCAAGGTTCTGCTTTTTTAGGCTTAACAAAAGCAACTGCGGCGGCTGAGAATGGTGATTTTCGGTTACAAGCATCAACTAGTCGATTTTCAGCATTATTTACATTTACCTGCATAGATTGTTTACTCGCCAGTGGTAATCCATGAATACTTTCTAGTAGCACTAGGTCTTGCTGAACGGAGATGATTACTTTAAGCCTGTCACCTTTCACGGTCTTGTGGTTTAGGTTGTAGCACTTAGCACTCGTCTTTACTCTTTCATATTTAGCTTTATCTGTGGCTTGGTCGTACCGAGAATGTGCCATACCAGGGGACTTTTCAAATGATAACAATTGAACATCGGCAAGTACGCACGGGTCGATCAAAACAGGTGCTTCAACGTTATGGTTTGTTAGCGAACATCGACCCCAGACTCTAGCGGTTTCATTTTGAAGAGGAAAGTAGTCATGTTTTCCACCATTATCTCTCGGTTGGTTCGCATACTGGCATGAATACCGATAATTTTTTGCTTCAAACGCTAACCACCAATAACCAGAGTGTTTTTTTGATTGTCCACTCACGACTCTAGTGACATAAGCCCCTTTAGTTCTCTTAACTGCCCCTTTCGGGCGAAAGTGATCAACATTGAAATCCGTACCAATTCTCGGTACTTCTGAATACCAACATTTATCGCCAAATTGGTTGATAAAGTTATCCTTGAATGGTGACCATTTACTACCAAGTCGCTTAAATTCTGCTGATTTATCCTGGGCATTCTGAATATCAGTTAACCACTGTGTGGCATTAACATCCCAGCCGTCAGGTTTACATGCATCAATTAAGTTAATATCTATATATCGCAACTAGACCAACCCTTTTGTCTTCAAAATATTTTCAATTATCTTCAACCGATACTGAGTGTCATCTATACCTTTAGAATCCATAGCGTCCATTGCTCTTTTTCGAGCAATTAAGAACTGTCGATAGTCTTCATCTGGGTGGGTATAACCATAGCCAAGTCGTTCTAAAGAGCCGTTTAACTTCCTTAATTCCTTGGTTTCATTCTCACTTAAAGATTCTTTTTCAAGTAACGTTCTACGTTTCTCTATTACACCGCTTGTATGCCTGTCTAGTGTTGTCGCCATGCCAAACATATCACTGGTCAATATTCCATTAACTCCCATACCTATTGGGCTTTCAGCGGGTACTTCAGCAATCGACTGGCCTTCATGATTATTGCGTATAACTTGTATTTGCTGTTTATCCAATTCAGCTATAGCTAGTGGATGGTGAGTAACCATTAAGATATGGCAGAATTTTTGATTAGGTATGAACCGTTTAAGAAAGGTATGGTATTTAGCTGCCCATGCAGGATTTAAATGAGTATCGGGCTCATCCAATAGGAATAGTGAATCATCTTCTACTGTAAACTCTAAAAGGCCCAAAACAGTTAGTAACTGTTGCTCTCCTTCGCTTAGCTCACTAAAACTAACAATCTCATCGTTGTGCAATTTAACTTTAATATTTACGCTATCAATAAGCTCAGACAACAATGTACTTTCTAGCATTTTAAATAAGTCTTTAGGTTTTAACTCCTTGGCCACTTTTTTTAATCCGTGTATGTCTGGTAAAAACAAGTGTACGAACTCATTATCAACGCCTTTGCCCGTTAACGAGGTCGCTTCTTCTCTTGTTGATTTTACAGGCCCATAGCTATAGGGAAGCAACCTATCTAAAAACTCGCGAACTACACCTCGTGCGCCCCAGAACGTGTCACTCTTATTGTTTTTACCCCAGTCAGGCCGACGAAATACAAAATGCACGGAATGAAAGCCTTTTATACCCAGCTGCTCAGCCAGAAACTCACGGCCTACACCATGTTGCTGGTTTAAAAAGAAAGCGAGAAGTACAAATTGGCTATGGAATGGTTTTGCGTAAAATAAAGGGCGAACCTCATCTTCAATTTTGACTTTATTTTTCAACAGTTGATTATAAAACTTGGTTCTATGCGGCTTAAACAAGTCTTCTAGTCGATCACTTGGACCTGAGTAATAGGCGAATAGATGTTGAGGTAAATATTCTGAAACCCCTTTGGTATCACGCCTAACCTTTGATAAGGCTGCTGGTTCAAACTTCGAATAGGTATTATCTTCCTGTTTAATCGCAACCTTAATTTTATGCTGCTGATGAGGCGTGCTGCCATAGTCAGGTGACGCATCAACTTCAATCATCTTTTCATTATCTGCACCCAATAAATATATCAATTTATAGCTGAAGGGGGCTTGCTCATCACCAAGGTCTAAGGCTCTGAAAATACGCACTAATGCTTCAATAACATTCGATTTCCCAGAGCCATTTCTACCAATAAGAACTGTTAATAATTCTTTATCATCAAAATCGATTTCTAAATTGTGGATATTTTTAAAGCCGTCCCTGATTTTTAAAAAATCCACCTTCATTTTTTAGTCACCTTGAAAGTACTGTTTTCACCTTCACCAGATTGAATAACAACTTTGTGTTCAATAAGGCTTTTTAATTCACTGAAAAGATCATCGATAGCACTGAAGGTGTTGCCAGTTAAAGCATCAAATAATGCCTGAGCAGACATTCCCTTATTTTTACTCTTTAACAGCTTAAAAACTTCTCCAGTTTGTTCAAATTGATTTTCAACCACTGGTGAATACACTTCTTTTGACTCTGGTACAGAACCGCTCTTCTCAGAAACTTCCTTTTCTCCTACCAGCGTTACTTTTACATCATCTGGCTTTGGCTGTGAACTCTTCATTTTTACAGCAACCACTTCTCTTTCATCTTCAGATATAGGAGAGAATAGTTTTCCGCTAAATGCTCTTGCTAGTATTGATTGAGTCAGTTTATCAACACGAAGTTTTGCCGCTTTGTATTGCATTTCTATGACTTCAGCTTTAGCCAAAAACTCAGAAACAAGTCTAGCTATTTCTACTTGCTCTGCTTCTGGTGGAACAGGAACGGGAATTTTTTTTAACGCTTTTTGATTAATTTTTGGAAGAACAACTCGTCCTTGCTGTTGTGATGTAAAATGAACGAATTGATCAGATAACATTACATAAAGTAAATATTCTCTATTTAATTTTGATTCAATTGGATACATATCAGCGCTACATAAACCTTCAAAATCTACCGCACAAACTTTATTTAAATATGGTCGTATTTTTGAATACACAATTTGACCAGAGAAAAATCGGTGTTTATTGCTTTTAACACCGTCTTTTTCAACGGTCACCAACTCAAGTATTCTGCCTGAATTTGCTTCAATATGATTAGGGGCCAAGTGAATTGCATCTGGAGTTTCTTTAGGATCTACTAGATTCGATTTTATTTCTGCTGCATCTTTGAAACTGACATAACCCCATTCAATAGGTAACTCGCCGAGTTTATTTCCATCATAGTCGGTGATGAATACGCCCGCCATTTTATTTGTGAGTTCACAATGATTCTCTCGCCAGTCTTTGGTGAGTTCGCCGGAAGTGGCGGCGGCGAGTACGGATTGGCGAAAGCGTTTTAGGAGGGTTGGGATTTTATCGAGGCGTGCTTGTGCCGCTTCAACTTTGGCTAATACTGAATCCAGCTTATCGGCAATAAGTTTTTGCTCTTCTTTTGAGGGCGGCAGTCGAATAGGAGCCGCTGAGAACTTTGTCTTATTAATTATTGCAACTGTAGTGGCTGAGGCTTCATTTTCCATCCACTCTCTAATAGTTCGTAGATAGTGGAATAAATATTTTGATTCAACTGTTTCATTAGGAATAGCTGTATTGATTTGCTGGTTAGTCGCTGACTTTTCTTTTGCGATAGCAACTCTTCCAAGATTGCCAATACAAGTCACAGTAATAGAGCCCTTCGGAATGCTAGGAACTAACTCTGCGCCTTTTTCAGTTATGGTCTCAACAGTAGAATTTATATACCCTTGGTTATGAATATCCCCAGGTTTAATAAAAGGAATTTTGCCGCCAAAATTATCCTCTTCTTTTTTACTAGGAGTTTTACCTGTTACGATCTCTGATATTGAATCTAGTCTAACTTCACTCCAACCTTGAGGCAATTGGCTCATGCAATAACCTCGTCAATTTCTTCCGCTACATTTAGCTCAACTAAAATTGATTGTAGATCAGTAATCGCACCCGCCAGTTCTTCAATGGCTTCGTTAATGAGGATATCTGGTTCTGGGAGGTTGGCAGCATCTTCAATACTGTCATCACGTATCCATGCTAAGTCGAGAGAATCTTCTTTACTTGTAATCTCTCCACGAGTGAATGATCTTAATCGACAGGTATCAATGTTGCCGATTTCACTGCCATTTTTATGATTATCAATAAAGGCTTGTCGTTTGGCTTCGTCTACTTGAGTTAAGTCACTGCCAACTGCTTTATAAAATTCGTCAAAATGGGCCTTGGTTAACACGTTACGTTTACCAAATTGCGGCATGTTGGCGCGAAGATCGTATACCCAGACTTTTTGGGTGTTTCCCTTGTCCTTATTGACGTCTGTTGGTTTTTCAAAAAACAGCACGTTGGTTTTAACGCCTGCCGCATAAAAGATACCTGTCGGTAAACGTAAAATGGTATGCAGGTTACACTTTTCCATTAAGTCATTACGGATTTTACGACCTGTTGAACCTTCAAATAATACGTTGTCTGGCAAGACGACTGCGGCACGACCACCAGGCTTTAACATGCTTTGATACATGGCATGCAAAAAGGCTAACTGCTTATTAGAGGTGTAATGCACCAAGTCATCACGGCTTGGAATGCCGCCACCTTGTTTGGTGCCAAAGGGTGGATTCGCGAGTATCAAACTTGCTTTCGGTAAGGCTTTACCTTCATTTGAAAGCGTATCACCATAAAGTACACCTGCGTTGGCATCATCTACCGCTAAGTCGTGTAACATGAGATTCATCATGGCTAAGCGGCGCGTATCTGGCACTAACTCCATACCAAAGAAGGTACCATGCTGATATTTTTTGTAAGCCGCTTCGTCAAGGGTTTTTATATCATGGTGTTTTTCAAGCTCATGATGTGCTGCAATTAAGAAACCACCAGTACCGGCTGTTGGGTCAACAATCACGTCATCCAAGTTTGGCTGCATAAGTTCAACCATCACTTCAATTAAGACGCGCGGTGTAAAGTATTGCCCTGCACCTGATTTTTTCTCGCTTGCGTTGACTTCAAGCAAGCCTTCGTACATGTCACCTAACCCTTCATTTTTAGCGGAATACCAATCTAGGTTATCAATTTCAGACACTAGCTTGTTTAACGTGGCAGGTTTACGAATACAGGTTGAAGCATCAGCAAAAATGGCTTTCGTGATTAATGAGCCATTTGAGCCTAAGTGAATAAGCAGTTTTTTATATTCTTCTAACCGGGTGACAGCGTTAAATTTTTCGATATCTGACCAGCGATACCCTTCAGGGATCAGCTCTTCTTGCCCTGTTTCCTCTACCATTTTTAAAAACACTAGGTAGGTTAATTCGTTTAAATACTCGTGGTAGGTAACACCATCGTCACGCAACAGGTTACATAGATTCCAGAGTTTATTAATTAGGTCTTGTGTGCTCATGTTTTTCCTTGAATTGTTTACGCGTTAATGAGTAAACAAATTAAATAATTCGGTGTTTAGGTAGTAGTTGTCTTTACCCAGTTTGTGTTTCGTTAAGACGCCAATATCCACAAGCTGGTTCAAGTATTTACTGGCCGTATTACGGTGTATATTTAGCTCGTTCACTAAAAATTCCACTTTTGTATAAGGGTGTATAAACAGGTTGTTAATCAACTCGTGGCTATAGAGTTTTGGCAGCTGCGTCTTAATTAGGTGCTTATGTTTTTGCATTAATACCATCATGGCTTTAATGGTCGCTAAGGTATCTTGACTGGTTATTTGTAATGCTTTTAGCATATACAGCAACCAAGGTTCCCAGTGATTGGTTTCCCGTACCTGTTGTAACAACTCATAGTATTCTGCTTTGTTTCTGTTCAGGTAACGTGAAAGATACAGAATAGGTGCACCTAACAGGTTTTGTTTACTTAAAAACAGTATGTTTACGATGCGGCCAGTTCTGCCGTTACCGTCGTAAAATGGGTGAATGCTTTCAAATCGATGATGAATCAAGGCCATTTTAACTAAGTCATCATAGTCACTGAGTTCATCATTATTGATAAAAGCCTCTAACTCACTCATTAACTTAATAATGTCATCGCCCGTTTGTGGCGGTGTATAAACAATTTGCTGAGTTTGTTGATTAACTAGCTTTGTTCCACCCTGCTTTCTAAACCCTGCGTCGTTATTTTCTATAATACGCTGGATATCGATAATGGTATTGTTGGTCAATATTCCTGTTTTTATAACGGTTTCGTAGCCAACCTCTAGTGCCTTGGCGTAACAATGGACTTCTTTTGCATTGTGAGAGGTAAATTGTTGGGATGGATAGTGGCTACGGTATAAATCATCTTGTGTTGTAATGATGTTTTCGATTTCTGAACTTTCTTTCGCTTCTTGTAAGGATAAGGTTGCTAACAAGATGTATTGGTTTGGCAAGGTGACAGCCAATCCTTTTAACTCACCCAGCGCCTGATGCGCTTTCGCTGTCGCCTTTAAAACGGCTTTGGTCTCTATATCGCCAAGTTGCGCTAACGGCGTAAACACAGGGTTATTTCCATTGCTATTTGTCATGGGGGTTTGCCACCGCTTCTTTGATTCTCTGGGCACGTTCAAAACATATGCATTAAAAACACATTAATTTGTGCGCATGCTAGCACAAATGCACACAAAACCTAATTTTTATATGCGTGTTTTTTAGTCGTGCACATGGTTTCATGTATTAATGTGCATTAACTTGCCCAGAGCGCTTTATTAAAGTCATTCAAAATATCTGCAATGGGTTGTTCAAACAATTTATTTGCGCGTTTGGTGCCACCAATTTGTTTAAAGATACCTTCGTTAAGGTTGCTCTCATCAACAATCACATTCGCTTTTATTTGCCCTGCGATGGTTTCGAGCCATTCCCTTTGCGGTGTTTTCCATGGTTGGCGACTTAGAATACTCGCTAAGGCGTTATCAACCCGTTGCTCATAGGGAACCAATGCACCACCTAATGCGGCTTGACGAATAAAACCGATAATACGCGCAGCGATCTCTTCGTTTTTCACCTCTTTCCAAGCGACTTTTAGGTCTTGCTCACGAAATTCATTTTTCTCTAGCTCTAACGCCAATTGTTTTAGTCCATCTCGGGTTAAATCCCAAGGACGTTGTATGACAGTTTGAATCGCCACCATACGGTTACTGTTAGCATTAACAAATTGATTAAAGGCGGAAAGGTAATCTTCTGGTTTTTGTCCACTGCCATATCCAGTTGACGTTCCAGTCACTTCATCTTCATGCGCTGAGATAACAATGTGATTGTTGCCACCAGCTCCTGACACTCTTAAATCAAGTAGCTCGCCTAACCCTGGGTTATTCACAAACCAATCCGCAACTTGTTGTAGTCCCATGCTTTTGATTTCTTGCGCAAACTCTTTCGGTGGTTTACCGACTATGCTTTCAAACTCAGCATGTTGCTCAGGAGAAAGATAGTTCTTTTTACTTTGTAACTTGGCAAGAAATTGATCTTTTGCTAATTGCTGCAGCTTAGGGTCAGGGCCTTGTTTTATTTCATTTTCGAGTTCAGTAAAAGTGATATCAACTTTGGTCACAACAGGTTTTATGGTGTTTACTTTTTCAAGCTGTTTATAGATATCTACCCCATCAAAAATACGAAACCTCTCTTTGGAGATTTCGTCACAACGACGTGTCGCACGGCCCAACATTTGTTCAAATAAAATTCGGCTGTTTACACGTCTTAAGAAGACCAAGCTGCAAATTTTTGGCACATCCACACCTGTGGTGAGTAAATCTACCGTAACTGCTATATTAGGTAGCCTGTCATTTTTATATCGACGTATTTTTTCCAGCGGTTTATCTGATGCCCCCGTTATCTTTTGAATGGCATCATCATCCACTTCACCATGGTAACTTTCACAGGCTTCTTTTAATGCCTCAACCACATCATCTGCGTGTTTGTCGGTAACACAGAATATTAAAGTTTTTTCTTGAGAATAAGGATTTAAGGAGTCGCTTTCTATTAACCAACGGCATATCTGTTTAGTAAACTCAGGCACAATAACTTTGCGGTTGAACTGAGCCACCTCAAAGTTAAGCTCATCGGGTGTATTGATAAGGCCAAATTGCTGAGTGTTCGTATCGTAAACTTGCACTTCTTCGTTTACTTTGTAATTAATACCATCCGTATTGAGTTTGGTATGAACACGAATTGGCGGTAAATGATCGACTAAGTGACCATCGATTACGGCTTCTGTATATGTATAAGTAAATACAGGAGCGCCAAAAATGTCTTTGGTATGTGGCGCAGGTGTTGCGGTTAACCCCACTTTAAACGCATCAAAATACTCAATAACGGTTCTGTACTTTGACATATAGTCTTTTTGATCTCGAAAGGTTACTTCCGTGTCACTTAGTTCACGGTCTAGTAGATAACCTCGGTGACACTCATCTACAACGATACAATCATATTGACCAACACCGGGTTTAGTCGCGTTATCTGAAGGGTACATAATACGTTTGACTAACCCTTGAACCGTTGCAATATGAACTTTTGTACCTTCTTCTGGAAATGGTTTAGCTGATTTGTCTGGCTCAATCCCCAAGACTTCAAATGTGTCCGCAAATGAATTGGTGATGCTTTCCATTTTTACTTCACCAAAATCCACTGTGGCTTGCTCTCCCAGCGCACTTCGATCTACTAAGAAGAGAATACGGCGAAATCGTTCTGCCTTAAGAAGCCGATAAACAAGCGCAATACAGGTTTTGGTTTTACCCGTCCCTGTCGCCATAGCAACCATCGCCCTTTCTTTACCGTCTTTAATGGCTTGCTCAACACTTAAAATGGCCGTTTTTTGATAGTCACGAAGCTTTAGTTCATAGTCAAATCCCATATCATCCAATTCAGCATTGGCTTGTTGCGGAGTTTGACGTAAATACGTTTTAATTTCTTGCGGCGAATACCAACCTTTCAATGCTTTACGACGATTCGTATTATCGCGAACATCTAAAAACCAGATGCCGCTTTCTTGCTCTAATTGTTTTAAATAGGCACGACCATTGGTAGCAAAAGTCAGCGGAGCATTAAATTCACCATATTGAGTTACTTCTACATCTTTAGGGAGGTTTTCAACCCCTTTGGCATATCGTTTAGCCTGATCTATTGCGCTATAGACATTTTTTGCATTCTTTTTCGCTTCGATCACACCAACAAGTGTCATTCCGATAAATAGAGCATAGTCAGCAGGTCCAGATTGAGTCGGCCACTCTGCAATGGCCTTATTTTTACTTGGTTCAGGACGAGCATCTTTGGAATAACGTAGATTTTCAGTATCTGCTTCCCAGCCTGCATCATTTAATTGTTGATCAATCACAACACGAGTTTCAGCTTCATCCATTTCAAACATTGATTTTTCAATACGTTTGAGCTCTGCCGCTTGCTCTTGTTTGGGTTTTGCTTGGAATGATTTAGCGTGTTCTTGGTTAGCAGCTTCCGCTACAGCTTTATATCTTTCGGTTTCCTTTTCACTGTCTAAGGCAAGTTGTTCCCAAACGGCTTTATCTTCAGCCATTTTTTCAGCACGTTCACGTTCTGCTAACGCTTTCTCTGATTCAATTTTGTTTAATGTTTCAGCAGTTTTGATCCGTTCGGAGCTTCGCTGTGATTCACTTTTTAATTGCTCAACTTGCTCTTCAAGTTGACGAACATATTCAGACGGGTCTTGTGGCTTAATAAATTTTGTAATTTTGAAGCCTTTGGCAGCGTCTCCACCAAAGGTAGTATGAAACCACATCGCTAATGCATGACCGACCATGATTGCTTTTAACGCATCTCTATGGCTCGTACTGTCAAATTGATGGGTTGCGGTGTTGCCTAGCTTACGGATAGTGTGAAATGCATCTCGAACGTTATCGTCTAAGCGTAAGTTATAATCGAGATCTCGTAGAAGGTCGACTTGTTTTACATTACTACCAGACTCTATACCTATGCGGGCAGCAATCGATTGCGCTATAGCCTCACCTAGTTGCCGCACCTTTATAAGCGAAGTGTTAGGGTCAGAAGAAAAGTTTAGTTCAGCGCTTTCAGCTAATTTAAATAACCAATCTTGGTGTTTTTTTAAAAAATCGAAATTACTTACCTGCCTCATAACCTTTCCTTAGAATCCTTCAAAAAACTCTTCATCAATTTTCTTGAGTTTTAATACCTGTTCATCTCGGCTACCAATGTTGTAGTGCAACATAAGCTTGGCTAAGTCATTTCCGCTCACTAGTACGATTCTGGTGCTGAGTTTTTGAGCGGTGTCTATCGCGGAGTTCGTAAAGTCTGACGTGGTGATAAACAAGCCCTTTTGAGCGTTGTGTAGGTTTAGTGCACCAAAGAAGTCACGAATGTCACCAGAGCTAATATTGTTACCTTGCTTGTAGCGTTTCGCTTGGATGTAGATTTGATCTACACCTAAAGGGTCTTGATTGATGACGCCATCGACACCGTTGTCACCAGACTTTCCTAAAGCATGAGCTGTGCCCTCTTCCGTGCCGCCGTAACCCATAGCGATGAGTAAGTCTATTAATAGCTGTTCAAAAAAAGCTGGAGAAACACCACGAGTTCGTTCCAGGATGTCTTGAGCAAGTGCGTCGTTAATGGTCTTATACGCATTACGAAGCGCCTCATCAGGCGTGATGCCACTGCTGTCTTCTTGTTGATCTAGTTTGATTGACACTTGTTGCGTGTTTTCTACTGTTGCTTTTGTATTGCTTAAATTCGTAAAGGCAACAAATTCATCAAACTGTTTAAGATATTGATTATTAATATCCAAATTCGGTGTTTTTAAAGCAGTAATGCCACGATGAGTAATAACAAAGTGCGCACGGCGTGGGCTATCGATAAGGCCCGCTTTAGCAAGATAGGCTGTTTACCACTGGGAAGTGGTTCAATACGCTCTGCGTCTGTGAGGTCGAAATGTTCCGCTATATTGTTGATGACGTCACGGAGCTTCACTTCGTTTGTAGTTGACTGTTGAAGCGCCAGAAGAAAAGGCCTCATGCAGTCTTGGTAATTGGGAATCATCCGTTTTCCTTTTGTTTCTCTATCCATTCGTCTAGGTCTTCACGTTTAAAACGCCATGAACCACCAACTTTAAAGCCGGGCAACTTACCTCCACTTGCTAGTCGATATGCTGTTTTTTTCAGCTAACTTTAAGTAAGCAGCAACTTCTCTCAAGGTTAAGATTTGATCTTCCATTAAGAGCACCATCTTGCTTGGATTGAATTATCTATAATTGATACTGAGAGAATACGAGAAAATTGGGGAAGGAACAATAATTCATATATGTCACTTCAAATAAATAGACTCAATCTGCGCCATCTAAAATCGGCAGCCACCAAAACCTTCACGCATGAGGGTGCTGGAGGGCTTGATTTAATTCTTCTATACAGTATTACTCAGCTGATTCGCTTAACGCTTTGTCCGTCGCCTCCACCAGCAACTTAAAAAAAGATAAGCATTTTCGCATATCATCACGACTGACTAGATGAGAGTCTTGTTTATTTGTTACTGAGCGATGAACCGCTTCCCCACGTTTTTTTATCCAATTATCTAAACGGGCGCATGTGTCTTGTTTTTCTTGGCCTGCAATGGCCCAATTTTGGGTAACATCAATATTTAGAAAACGCTCAAAGAAATCTTTAGTTTTACGGGTGTTCGGTGTATGAAAGTATCGTAGGTCACGATCTAGCGAACTAATAACAAAACGCTCGACCTGCGAACCTTTAAGAGGACGCATTTGTAAATGCAACTCTTCAGATATACGGTCTTCTACGTAGGTCTCCCAAGCCGTTAGTGTCATTATCAACGCGGCTCGTTTTAACTCTTCGGGGTCACGATTATCAACCCTGTCTCTATTTAGCTTGTCATAGGCTTCAAGCAGGCGTTCAGAATCTTGAATAGCGATATCAAAGTTTTCTTTAGACTTAGACACAATAGCTTCCTAAATTGATGTGGCTGACGAATGAAGTTGTAGATCAATCCATTTTGAAAAGTGATGCAATGGATCACAAACTTTTGCCATAGCACTACTATGATGGCCAATAAGAACACCTTGGACAGATAGCCCTCGTTGCTCCTTGCGATTGTTTATCTTGCGACTCAGTCCAGCGGATAAAGAAAACTCTCCATCACTAACTAACAAAATGTCAGCTTTCTCCCAATCTTCCTTATCGCTTTGTTTTAAAGCAAGGTTGAGTGGTCCTTCAGCATCGGTGCCACCACCAAATGACATGGAAAGAAAAGTAACCATCCTTTCTAAGCCCTCAGGAGTAAGATTTAACTCAATCTCCTGGACTTCATTCTGACTGCCAAACAGATAAATGTAACAGGCTCTTTTTTCTTTGGTAGCAACAGTCAAACACTCTAAAACCAATGCTTTTGCAATATTTTCTGGTGTCCCAGCCATAGAGCCGGATGTATCTAAGCAAATAATCATTGGTCCACGATTGCGTGCTTGTCGAAGTCCAGCTTGATCTTCTGGCTTTTCGACCTGTTGCTCACGATCTTCTGAAATTATGTCGGTTCCCTCAAAGGCATAACTTACCAATGCACTTTCAGCCCGACGCGCATGCCAAAGTTTTTTTAAAATAGGATGAACTAACATAACCGCTTCCTGAGGAAGCATTCTGCTAACAGAGTCTGATCGAGTAATGCCTTTGGCTTCTTCAGGTACCCAAGGTGTTTTTACTTCGTATTGATACTTAAATGAAATGCTCATTTGTTTAGCAATTTGCTCGACAATAGGCGTACCGTCACAATCCTTCATCCGCCCCATAGTGCGAATAACGTCTTGTAAACTGGGTAGTTTTTTAATGACTTTATGTAGCTCGACTAAATTCATCCATCCATGACTTTGAAAGAAGCCCTTAGACAAACCATAACCTAATCCACTTAGAACCCCGAGGTCATCAAAGACAGACTTGAGCTCTTGCCACACCTCTACACGTTCTTTCCAGATAGAAGGAAGAAGATCAATTCCAGAATCTAATTGAGGGATAGCTTGAAGCCAAGCTAAAGATTCACACTTAGTATGAATCTTTAGCTTCTGATCTTCGGATAATTCCAGTTGCTTCATATTTCTAGGCTGTATTTTTTTGTCTTCCAACGCTAATTTTATCTGTCTCAGCTCTTGTTCTTCGCTATTTTTAATCAAAGGTAAAAGCAGTGTGTTTACTTCAGAATGCTTATTTTCTAGAGCATGAAATAAATCGACTATCAGAGCATCTGTTACTTCTTCATTTTCATAACAATAAGAAGGTAGCCCTGTCTGTACAATTGCCCCAAGCACTCTGCTTTGTACTTCGTCAGGCAGCCATGGAACGGGTGACATCAGAGTCGTACCTTCTAATAAACTCTGTCTAAAACTTGCTACTGATTCACAGCGAGCCGTTAAATCTCCACCCGAAGTATGGGCGAATATGGTTGGCAGCAATGCTTCTGGAACCAATTCAACCGCTATAAATTGGTTATTAAGCTGGTTAAATACTCCTGAAGGCGCTATTTTTTGCTTAATCACACCAACTCGCCTTCTAATGTGTCCTCTGTATCGTTATCTGAATCTGAGGAATCATTGATTATTGCTATAGGTTCTTCAACCGGCAAAGACTTAAAGCCTTCAACAAGCTTTTCCGCACGTTTTAAAAGCTTTTCTGTATGCTCTTTTGCTGTTTGATAGCTTCTTACAACTTCTAATTTTAAATCTTGATCAACCCAAATGTGATTATCAAAAATGACATCAACAGCGGAAATATTATCTTCAAGAGTGACTAAATGTTTTTTGATTTTTTCTTTAATTGATACCGTCTCACTAACTCTGCCCTCAATGTGAAAATTCGAAAATGGTATAGAAATCAAAAGTGGTTCATTATCGATGTCGATCATACAAGGCTCATTTTCATCATAACTACTACCTTTGGATGTTGTCTCCTCTTGATACCTGTCTATGTATAGTAATTTACCATTCGAATGTTTCTTTTGGATTTGTTCTTTAGCTTTGGTCGTCTCTTTACCATCTGAGGTAACAAATAAAAGCTTTCCTTTAGCATTAGTTTTTTGCTTTTTCTGCTTCTGATCATTACTAAGGACGCTTTCTAATCCTGAGATAGTTTTTGTGACTGACGAATTGGTAAAGTCACCATCAATAACCATTGAACGTAAATATAATTCTTGAAGCCCTAATAACTGATCAGGTTGTTCCCATAAACAGTGTGGCATGATCCAAGCGTCATAGTTTGTTACTTCCATTTGACCTGATGTGAAGGCTGACACTTTTAGCAATTTGATGATTTTTCGCCAACGGCGATCAGACACATAAATATCTTCCACTTTAAGGTAGTCACGAAATTCCTTACACAGACTGATAACGGATGAACTTAGCTCTACCTTTTCAGATATTCTTTGTACTTCGTGCAACTCATCAACTTTTAAGCGACTACTTAAATCGGGGTCACAGCTCCTTCCAGCCATACGAAGCAAGGGTTCAAAGGAATCATCAGATACTGGCTTCACAAAACTACGTATCATGAATCTATCGTATAGGGCGCTTAACTCTTCGCCTTCTGGTAACTCATTGCTCGCTGCAACAACAGAAATTAAAGGTACTGATTTACGAGTGTTTCCATTATCGAATTTACGTTCGTTAAGTAGTGTAAGAAGACTATTCAAAATAGCGCTATTAGCTTTGAAAATTTCATCTATGAAAGCAACGGAGGCCTCAGGCAAATAGCCGCTGGTCAAACGATTGTATCTATCTTCCTCTAATGCTTTGATTGATAAAGGACCAAACAACTCTTCTGGTACAGAAAAACGTGTTAACAAGCGTTCAAAATAATCCGCTTCAACAAATACACTTCTTAGACGTTTTGCTAATTCACTTTTTGCCGTTCCAGGAGGCCCAAGTAATAAAATATGCTCTCCTGATAAAGCAGCTAGCAAAAGCAATTTAACTTGTTCGTGACGCTCAAATAGTCCCGTATTCATATCTTTCATCAATTGTTTTAAGCGCGTTTGTCTGTTCGTAGCAGGCGTTAATTCTTGAGTATTCAAAATGAAGATTCCTTTTTCGTTTTAATGACAATAGTTGTATTTTTTAGAGTTATAGCTATTGGTGTGCCAACTTTAATTAATTTTGAATTTTTCCAGTCGATTGCTGTAATTCTGATAGCTTTTGATACCCAGTAATTCGGATGCTTTTGTCTTTTTACCTAAGGTTTTTTGCCAAGCTAGCCTTAAATAGTATTCTTCCACTTCGTCTAAAATCTCTTGCAAATCAATAGGGTTAGATAAATCATGTGAAAAAATATCGTTGTTATTCGATTGTTTAGGAAACATAGCCGCTTTTAAGTCTTGCTCATCAATACTTCCGCCTTGTGACCACAAGTAAGCACGTAATAATGTACTGTGTAGTTCACGAACGTTGCCAGGCCAAGAATGTTTAAGGATAAGATTTATTGCATTAGGAGAAAGTTTTTTATCTTCATCGTTTTTAGCAAGGGGATTAAGCTGCTTAGCGATTTGAGTGAGTAAAGCATTTGCTAACAAGGTAATGTCGCCACTTCGGTTTTTAATAGGTGGTAAATTTAGTACTCCTACTGCTACACGGTAAAACAAGTCTTCACGAAACTCTCCATTTGCTACAGCTTGCAAAAGATCTTTATTGGTTGCGCAGATCAAACGAACATCGACACTTTCTTCTTTGGTCGCACCGACAGGCGTAACAACACCCTCTTGCAATACTCTTAATAACCTAACCTGAACACTGGCTTCCAACTCACCGAACTCATCCAAAAAAAGCGTGCCCTTGTTGGCTTGCTGAAAAACGCCAAGACGATCGGAGGATGCTCCAGTAAACGCGCCTTTTTTATGGCCAAATAAAATAGAGTCAATCAAGTCGAGGGGGAAAGCACCGCAGTTTACAGCGACAAAGGGCTGATCCGCTCGGTTACTGGCATTGTGTATCGCCCTCGCAAATAATTCTTTACCGGTTCCTGTTTCACCTTGAATAAGCACTGGCACATCGTGTTTTGCAAGGATTTGAGCCTGCTGCTTAAGTCGCTCCATTAATGGGTTTTGTGTGACTATTTCGCTAAAAGCAGGGCTTTGATTTGGAAAGGACTCAGATAACTGCGTCAGTTTAGTAGACGATAATACATTGGCCAATGGCGTGTATTCAGCCGCAATATCAAAAGGAATTTGTACTAGCTCAGCCCCCTTTTCTCTACTGGACTGAATAAATTGCGCTGGATATTTTGTCTTGCCAAGTAAAACCCACACGGCCTGCATCGCTGGAGTGCCCGGACTCAGTAAAATAGAAAGTTCACACTTTGATTGAGCGAGCTCAGAAAGGCATTCATTCGCTGCTACATAAATAGAGGAAAAATCCACGGGAGACACTAAGGTGACTTGCGTCAGCCTCAAAGAAGTCTGATCGCTTAATTTGCTTTCAAGCCACTTTACGTAGTTTTTTCCTTGCTGACTTGAGTAGTTACACAGAAGAACGACCTCATCAAAATCAAACGCACTCAAGGCGGAATAGATAGGGCCATGGTGCTCAAGCTTTAAAGCACCATCTAAGTCATGCTGACCAATCCAAGTTACCAGCGTCTTTCTCAAAGGAAATCCTTGTCCATTTGTATCTAAATTAATGAGTTAAATACCACCTATGGCATTACAGTCCGTAACATAGCACTTTTTTTATGAGCGAATAAAGGATAAATCCTGACAATATCCAGACAAATAGACCAAACGAGCCACTTGCAACATATGAGAGTATTTTTAAAACCTTCTGCATCTTACTGACCACCACCTATGACACTAACACTCTAATTCTCAGCGGTTTCTCTAGGAGATTAAGCTCATTAGCGAGCAAGGAGAAATGTAAAAGATTGGAGTAAAGTGATCGACTTAGTACAGTGCGGAAAAATATTTATTTTGATTTTGATGCTTTAAGCACTGCGTTTGGCGCGCACACACACTTAAGCCAAACGCAAAAAAGCCCTTAGTAAATGAATACTAAGGGCTTTTTATTTGATCCTGAATAGATCCAGAACCAAGAAATAATGGCGGTGAGCAAGAGATTCGAACTCTTGATGCCTTTCGACATACACGCTTTCCAGGCGTGCTCCTTCGGCCACTCGGACAGCTCACCATATACCGGCCAATCACGCTCTGCGTAATTTGTGCGCGTATATTAATTATGAAGTCATTGTATTGCAAGCCTTTTTTTATAAAAAAGAATGCCTTTTCTAACAATCTATCCATTCAATACGATCTTCAATGCCGGTGTCCGCTGGCGCGTTCGCTTTTTTACCTGTTGGTGTGCCCACATAGATTAAGCCGACAATTTGATCGTTCATTTCAAGATTCAATAAATCTTTGGTTTTCTGCGTGAAACATGCAGGCCCACTGCGCCACATGGTGCCATAGCCCAGTGAATTGAGCCCTAACATAGCCTGTTGCGCAGCGGCTGAGGCCGCCATAATTTGCTCTACAGCAGGCACTTTTGGGTGCGCTTGAGTGCTGGCATAAACCAATAGAATGGCTGGCGCTCTGAAAGCCTTTTTCACAAACGATGCTTCTTTAGCGGCTTCTAAGTTTGGCAGCTCGCTCAGAGCCTGCTGCCAGTAGATTTGCCCAATTGCGTTGCGCCCTTCCCCTTCATAGACTCGAAAACGCCAAGGCTTCAGGTTGCCGTGATCTGCCGCTCGACTTGCGGCATCAAGCACTTCAAGCCATTCATTTTTCGTCGGGGCTGGCAGCTCAAGAGCAGGCTGAGACACTCGATTTCGCATAAACTTGATAATATCGTTACTCATAAAGAAGAAGTTTCCTGTCGATCTATATCGGGGTGCTTATTAAAAGATGATTTAATGATAATGAATATCATATAACGCTTTTTAAGGTCTACTCTTTTAAAGAAATAAAGAGGATTCAAAAACAAAATGATGGGGAAACAACGGGAGGGAGTGAAGATTTGAGGCGGTTATCGCACCGCCTCAAATTAGGAATCAGCTAACTTGAAAGTCCAGCATGCGCTGCAATGGAATCAAGGCTTTTGCTCGAGTTTCTTCTGCAACGAAGATCTCGTCAGTGCCATCTCTCAAAGCATTGCGAAGCAGTTCCAACGAGTTTAACGCCATCCAAGGGCAATGCGCACAACTGCGGCAATTTGCACCAGAACCAGCCGTAGGCGCTTCTACAAAACGCTTACCTGGAGACGCTTGCTTCATCTTGTAAAAAATACCTCTATCTGTTGCCACAATAAAGGTTTCATTACTCATTTCTTTTGATGCTTTAAGCAGCTGTGAAGTAGAACCAACAACGTCCGCCACTTCAACAACCGGCTCAGGTGATTCAGGGTGAACCAACACAGCCGCATCAGGATAAATGCTCTTTAGATCAAGAATGCCTTTTGCTTTGAACTCTTCATGGACAATACAAGCACCGTCCCAAAGGATCATATCCGCGCCTGTTTCACGCTGAATATAACCACCAAGATGTTGATCTGGCGCCCAAATAATCTTTTCGCCCATGTCATTCAGATGGTTCACAACATCCAGGGCAATGCTGGACGTAACAACCCAGTCAGCACGCGCTTTTACGGCGGCAGAAGTGTTTGCGTAAACCACAACCTTGCGATCAGGATATTGATCACAGAAAGCGGAAAAATCATCGATAGGACAACCAATATCTAGGGAGCAAGTGGCTTCCAAGGTTGGCATTAAAATGGTTTTTTCAGGACTGAGGATTTTAGCTGTCTCACCCATGAACTTAACGCCTGCAACCACTAAGGTCTCGGCCTCATGATTGGCACCAAAGCGCGCCATTTCTAGGGAGTCAGCAATCACACCGCCTGTCTCTTCTGCAAGCTCTTGAATCGCATCATCAGTATAGTAATGAGCAACCAGCACGGCGTTTTTTTGCTTCAATAGCGTTTTGATTTCTTCGCGAAGAGCGTCGTTGTCCAAGGCAGGGCTTTCAAGGGATTTTTCAGCGGCAGACAGGTGTTGTTGAACAGTAGCTCGTAATGCAACTTTATCAAAAAGTTCGGACATACAATTACCCCTTCAGGCACTTGGAGCGAGGTGATATTTGGTGGGTCGTACTGGATTCGAACCAGTGACCAATTGATTAAAAGTCAACTGCTCTACCAACTGAGCTAACGACCCAAAAATCACAGAAAGATAGTAAATAGGAAAAAGTTGGTGGGTCGTACTGGATTCGAACCAGTGACCAATTGATTAAAAGTCAACTGCTCTACCAACTGAGCTAACGACCCAACGGGTTGCGTATATTACAGAGCCCGTTGAGAATTGCAAGCTATTTCATGCTACTTAAATAACTTGTTGCTAGCTTAGCGGTTTTGCTTTCAGGAAAACGACTAATTACATCCTGAAGATAAGACTTAGATGCACTCGCATTGCCCAACTGATCATTGACAATTCCAAGTTTATATAGCGCATCAGGCTCTTTGCTATGACCTGGAAACTTTTTAATGACGGTAGTAAAGGCTTGAGCGGCTTCTTTAGGCTTGCCAAGAACAAGTTTTAATTCCCCAAGCCAATAGTAGCCATTACCAGTAAGCGTGTTATCTGGGTAATCTTTTACGAATTCTGTAAAAGCCACTTCGGCCGTCTCAAATTGCTTACTGCGAATCAAACTATAAGCATCATCATAAGCCGAGCGGGCTTGTGGTGACACAGGAGTGAGTGCAATCGGCGCTAATTGAACCGAAGAAATACTATCTAATGACTCTTTTTTCGCATCAAGTGTCGCTGGAATAGCGGCAGGAGCCACACTTGTATTTGCCTGGGAAACTTGACTATTTTGCCTAGCGGCAGAAGCTGACATTAGCAGAGAAATACGCTTATCAAGATCAATATAACGATCTCGCTGTTGCGCTTTCATTTGAGACAATTCATGTCCCTGCTGTTCTAGTTGCCCTCTAAGATCTCGCACTTCCGATTGAAGCGAATCCAATTGTGAAAGCAGTTCGGCTGCAGCATGGGCGGGCAAGGTTCCTGCCTGCTGATTAGCAGCCATTGCTAGTGGGGCTGTTAAAAACAGCCCCACTGCAAAGGAGCGAGAAATAAGCTTATTTACGATCATTTTTCGTAACGTACTTCTACTCGACGATTTAGCTGCCAAGAAGAGGCATCATGACCAAAGGCAACAGGCACTTCTTCACCGAAACTAACGGTTTCGATTTGAGATGCTGCAACGCCTTGAATAGTCAAGTAACGGCTAACCGCTTTAGCACGACGCTCACCCAATGCCATGTTGTACTCACGAGTACCACGCTCATCCGCATGACCTTCTAGAACAACGCGAGCTTCTGGATGCGAAATAAGGTATTGAGCGTGTTTAGCAAGCGCTTCACGAGCCGCTGGGCGAACAACAGATTTGTCAAAATCGAAGTAGAATACAGTTTGAACACCATCAAGCATGCTCATGCTGTTTGCTTCGTCTGCTTTAGCTTGACCATCATCAACAATCACACTGCTTACTGCGCCATCTTGGTTTGCACCATAAGATTGATCCGCTGCATCCGTTGCTGCGTCCGCTGCTTGTTCAGTCGTTGCTGCTGCTTCGTCTGTCGCTGTTGTCGCAGAATCCGTGTCAGTTGAGGTTGTGCTACAACCCGCAATCCAAGCCGCAGATAAACCGATTACAGCAAACTTACCTAGTTTATTTACACTCATTATTCACTCCTTAATGTCTTTATTTGAAGTACGGAGACCATGCTGGTTCACGTACATCTCCATCTGCTGACGGCAGCTTGTATTTCACAAGCCCATCAACGGATACAACTGCCAATATGCCTTTTCCGTTTTCACTGGTGGCATACATAACCATGCTACCATTCGGCGCAATAGTTGGCGATTCGTCTAAATAGGTGCGAGTTAATATTTTTACTCGACCTGTTTTCATGTCTTGTAGCGCGATATGGTAATTACCATCGTCTTTTTGAACCGTAACAAGGTAGCGCCCATCAGGCGTAAGCTCACCCTTACTGTTTGAGTCACCTTCAAACGTAACACGCTCTACACGCTTTGTCTTAACATCAAGACGATATATTTGCGGGTTGCCACCACGGTCAGAGGTAAAAATAATACCTTTGCCATCTGGCTCCCAGCTTGGTTCTGTATCAATAGCATAATGATTGGTCATACGCTCTAGTTTTTGTGTAGCAATATTTAACGTATAGATTTCAGGGTTACCATCTTTCGACAACACCAAGGCCAATTTCTTACCATCTGGAGACCAAGCAGGTGCACCATTTAGGCCTCTAAAGCGAGCCACTTGCTGTCTTTTCCCCGTCGCCAATTCTTGAATAAAGATATTAGGACGACGGTTTCTGAACATCACATAAGCAATGTACTTACCATTCCCACTCCAAGATGGCGACAAGATAGGCTCTTTTGACTCTACGATAACTTGAGGTCTATGGCCGTCTGCGTCTGCCACCTGCAATTTAAAAGTAGGCGCAAGGCGATTGCCTTCTGTTGTTACATAAAGAATACGCGTACTGAAAGCGCCAGGAAGCCCAGTCAATAGCTGATACACCTTATCACTGATGTAATGAGCCGCATCGCGAAGGTTTGAAGCGTTCACATCGATGGAGGCATGCTTCTCAACCGGCTTCTGGCTCAATACATTGAGTAACTCAAAACCAACACGATAGCGATTGGCAGCGATTTTTTTCACCGAGCCAATCACCACATAATCACTTTTTAATAAGCGCCAATCACGATAAAACACATCCGCTTCTTTTGAAGGTTGGCTTAGCATACTAGAGCGCGGAATAGCCTGAAATAAACCACTGCGCGTCAAATCGTCTTGAACAATTTGAGCAATATCTTCAGGTAGCGCATCCGTACCGTTGTAACCAAATGGAACAACAGCGATAGGCAACAATTGATCTGCCCCGCTGGTGACTTCAATAACAAGCTGCGCCCTTGCGGTACTAACAAAGACAAAGCAGGTGAAAAATACTAAGAACCATTTACGTAATATCATTAGTTTCTTAAGTCCTGTGGATTAAAAATAATTACAACTCTTCGAAAGTTTCTGTCAAACACATAAGGGTCCACTTCCGATAACTCCTTAACAACAATGCTCCTTGCGGCGTCTTCTGCACGCTGATCAAACAAGGCGTCGCCACTTCCCTTAATAATGTTCACGGCCAACACTTCACCCGACGGCAAGAAAGAAATGGCCAACTCTGTTTTCATGCCATTTCGAGCGCTCGGTGGGCGATTCCACGCAGCGGTGATTCGATCATTGATTAAACCACTGATCGATTGCACCATTTGCGCCTCTTCTGCGGCTTTCTTCTCTTCTTCCGCTTTTTTCGCTGCGGCCGCTTCAGCGGCTTCTTTCGCTAAGCGCTCTTTTTCCGCTTCTCGAGCGGCAGCCTGCTTACGCTGTCTCTCTTTTTCCGCTAATTGTTTTGCTTCTTCCGCCTGACGCTTTTTCTCTTGCGCGGCCTTTTCTTGCTCAATGCGTTTTTTCTTTTCCGCCTCTTGTTTCGCGATTAAGGCTTCTTGCTGTTTTTTCTTAGCCGCGTCAGCGGCCTTCTCTTTCTCAGCAGCGGCTTTTTTCTTTGCAGCAGCCTGTTCAACGGCTTTTTTCTTCGCTTCTTTAGCTTGAGCTAGGCGTTTCTTTTGGGCCTCTAGCGCTTTTCTCTGCTCTAGCTTTTTGGCTTTTTGCTGAGCTTCTTTCTCTTTCTCTTTTTCTTTTTTCGCTATGGCCTGCTGCTGAATAATTTTTTTCTTTTCTTCCTCACGCTTGCCAATAATGGTCTGTGAAATATCCACCACAGTCGCATTCACAATAGGAGGTCGCTTAGGCAGAGGCTTTTCATTATCGCTAAAGTCCACCGCCACAAAACACGCTGCAACAATAACTAGATGAAGGCCAACCGCCAATAAGGCGGGAACGCCGTAACTGTCTTTACTCAGCAAATTCATTAATTATTGTCCGGCTCCGTTACCAATCCCACATTGGGCACGCCAGCTCCTTGCAAAGCCACCATTAGACCAACAACCGCACCATAAGAGACATTTTTATCGCCTCTGACCAGTACGGGGATTCTAGGGTTTTGGTTTAATACCTTTTTTACCCTCGCCTGCAAAGCATCCAACTCGATCGGCTCTTGCTTGCCGCCAAAGTCCAAATAAAACTGCCCATTACTGTCGACAGAAGCTATCATCACATCGGTTTCTGTTTGCTGAATAGGCGATGCATTGGCGTTAGGTAACTTAACATCCACCCCTTGGGTAAGCATCGGCGCAGTGATCATAAAGATCACCAACAACACCAGCATAACATCAATGTAAGGAACCACATTGATCTCAGCCATAGGGCGACGTTTTTGTCTTCTTCTAGAGCGAGGCACTATGCTACGCCTCCCTCTCTCACGTGTACCTTACGATGAAGAATACTGGTGAATTCATCGGAGAAATTTTCATAACCTGACGCCAGTGATTCTGCCACCGTTGAGAAACGGTTGTACGCAATAACCGCTGGAATCGCAGCCACCAAACCAATGGCCGTCGCAATAAGCGCTTCCGCGATACCCGGTGCGACCGTCGCCAGCGTGGCTTGCTGCACGTCTGCCAATCCAATAAAGGAATGCATGATGCCCCAAACCGTACCAAACAAGCCGATATAAGGGCTTGTTGAACCCACTGTTGCCAAAAAGGAAAGGTGTTTTTCTAGCTTCTCTTCTTCTCGATACAAGGCCACGCGCATAGTACGCTGAACCCCTTCCATAACCGCATCAGGCTCGACATTATGACTTTGACGTAAGCGCGTAAACTCTTTAATACCCGCTGTAAAAATACCTTCAATCCCTTCTACTTTTCGACCTTCTTGTGTGAGCTTTTTATAAAGCTTGCTCAAATCGATGCCGGACCAAAACTCATCTTCAAATTCTGTTCTTACTTTCTTAGCTTGCTTTAGCACACGCATTCTTTGAAAGATAATTACCCAAGAAAAGATGGATGCTGCCAACAGTATCAACATAACCATTTGCACAACAAAACTAGCGCTGGCAATTAAACCCAAAATTGACATTTTTAACCTCTATTTAAAATCTGAAGGTAACTGGTAATTAAAATGCTCGTAGGCGCGTTTCGTAACTTGGCGACCTCGAGGCGTTCGTATAACAAAGCCTTGTTGTATTAAAAAAGGCTCAATAACATCTTCGATGGTGTCTTTGTCTTCGCCCACCGCCGCGGCAACACTGTCTAACCCAACCGGTCTGCCGTCAAACTTCTCTATCATAGTCAATAACATACGACGATCTAAATGATCAAAGCCTTGACTGTCTACACTTAACATATCCAGTGCACGCTGAGCAACTTTTTGCCCCACTAACACATCGCCATTAACCTGCGCCACGTCTCTAACACGACGCAACAGTCGGTTGGCAATTCGCGGCGTACCACGGGAGCGACGCGCCACTTCAAAGCTTCCGGATTGGTCAAGCTCCATGCCCATTTTGCTGGCTGAGCGCGCCACTATCGTGGTCAGCGACTCAACATCATAAAACTCTAAACGCTGTACGATACCAAAGCGGTCTCGCAACGGCGATGTCAGCAAACCCGCTCGTGTGGTTGCTCCGACCAGCGTAAAGGGTGGGAGTTCAATTTTAATCGAACGCGCCGCAGGCCCTTCCCCGATCATGATATCCAACTGATAATCTTCCATCGCAGGATACAAGACCTCTTCAATAGCAGGACTCAAGCGATGTATTTCATCAATAAAGAGCACATCACCTTCATTAAGATTGGTTAATAATGCCGCCAAATCTCCCGCCCTTTCGAGCACAGGTCCTGAAGTGGTTTTGATTTCTGCGCCCATTTCATTGGCAATGATATTCGCCAATGTGGTTTTACCCAGCCCTGGTGGCCCAAAGATCAATGAATGATCCAGTGGTTCTCCACGCTGGCGAGCGGCTTGAATAAAAATATCCATTTGCTCTTTGACCACTGGCTGGCCGATGTACTCAGCAAGGGACTGCGGTCGAATGGCACGATCGACTTGTCGATCTGTGCCTTTTAATTCTGCCGAGATAATACGATCACTTTCTATCATCTTCTATTACCTTAGCATGGCTTTTAATGCCGCTTTAATAACCTCTTCACTGCTCGCTGCATCTACAGGCACAGTGGCGATCGCTTTGGCCGCTTCTTGAGGTTTGTAACCCAATGAAATAAGAGCCGCTTCGGCTTCTTGTCTTGGGTCGGCTTGGACTTGTTTCAATACCGCAGGGGTGGAAAAAAGATCCGTTTTCGCGGCTTGCCCCAATTTGTCTCTTAATTCAATGATCAAGCGTTCCGCGGTTTTCTTACCTACCCCCGGAATCCTGGTTAATGCAGTGACGTCAGACTCCTGCACATTGGCAATCAACTCTTCCGACGACATGCTAGACAAGACTGCTAAGGCCATTTTAGGGCCTATGCCATTTACCTTGATCAGTACTTTAAACAGCGCGCGCTCACTTTTATCAATGAAGCCGTAAAGCGTATGCGAGTCTTCTTTTACTTGAAAATGCGTATACAGAACCACGCTACCACCAATCGGCGGCAACTCATAAATCGTTGTCATCGAGGCGCTAAGTTCATAGCCGATGCCATTTACATCCACCAACAATTCCGGCGGCGATTTCTCGATCAATGTTCCAGCAATCCTACCTATCACACACTTTTCCTTATATCCATTTCAGACCAACGCTTTGACGTTCGCCCTGCTCTTTTCCCGACGCCATATTCCAGGCCGCCTGATGTTCTTGTATTAGCATGACACAATGCAATCGCGAGCGCATCGGCTGCGTCGGCTTGCGGAGGAGAAGACAAGCCTAATAACAACTGAACCATGGCTTGCACTTGGGTTTTGTCTGCGTTGCCATTGCCAACCACAGATTGCTTGACGCGTCGCGCAGCGTACTCGTTAACAAACAGCTCTTTGAGCGCTGCCGCCACAATGGCCGCGCCCCTTGCTTGCCCCAGTTTTAAGGCTGAGTTGGCATTTTTCGCAAGAAACACTTCTTCAATGGCAAATTCGTCTGGCGCGTATTCATCCAACAAGGTGGTGACAGAATTAAAAATCACCTTAAGGCGAACAGATAAGGCCTCATCGGGTAAGCGAACACAGCCGCTATTCACATAGACAGACTTACCATTAGTCACATCAATAATGCCAAAGCCCGTTATTCTTGAGCCTGGGTCTATTGCTAAAATTCTGGTCGTCGCCATCATTAACCTATTAAAGAGTCAATATTACTGTATATTTCAACAGCCTTTAACTTACAGAGTATACAATCCTGACATAAAAAAAGGCCGTTTAATAACGGCCTTTTACATTTTTTTTTCGCTCTCTTAACAAACATCACCGTCAGTAGAGCGAAGGTGGCGCTAAGCTTACTCTGTCACTGGCTTTCTAACGCGAATATTCAGCTCTTTCAACTGTTTATCGCTTACTTCACCTGGTGCTTGAGTTAACAAACAAGTCGCACTTTGTGTTTTCGGGAAGGCAATGACGTCACGAATAGAAGCCGAACCTGTCATCAACATAACGAGGCGGTCTAGACCGAATGCCAAACCACCATGCGGTGGCGCACCAAATTTCAATGCGTCTAGTAAGAAGCCAAATTTCTCTTCTTGCTCTTCTTCACTGATATTAAGCAACTCAAACACAGTTTCTTGCATAGAAGACTGGTGAATACGGATCGAACCACCGCCCAACTCAGTACCATTCAAGACCATGTCGTACGCTTGAGACAAGGCATTAAGCGGATCTGCTTTTAGCGCTTCTGGAGAGCAAGAAGGCGCAGTGAAAGGATGGTGAATAGCCGTGATGCCACCATCGGATGTTTCTTCAAACATTGGGAAGTCAACTACCCATAAAGGCGCCCACTCACAAGTGTACAAGTTAAGATCTTCACCCAACTTGCAACGTAATGCACCCAAAGCTTCGTTGACGACTTTTGCAGAATCCGAGCCGAAGAAGATCAAGTCGCCATCTTGTGCATCAAGACGAGTCATCAATTCTTGGCGTACTTCCATCGGTAAGAACTTAACGATTGGAGACTGTAGGCCTTCTTCAAGATTAGACTTGTCGTTTACCTTGATGTAAGCCAACCCTTTGGCGCCGTAAATACCAACAAATTTAGTGTACTCATCAATTTGCTTACGAGTCAGCGAGTTACCGCCAGGCACTTTCAATGCGGCAACACGACCTTTAGGGTCTTTTGCTGGACCAGAGAAGACTTTAAAGTCCACGTCTGCCATCAGGTCAGACACGGTCACAATCGTCAATGGAATACGTAGATCAGGCTTGTCGCTGCCGTAGGTTTCCATTGCTTCAGAGTAAGGCATGCGTGGGAAGGTGCCCAAATCAATGTTCATTAGCTCTTTAAACAAGCTCGTGATCATTTCTTCTGTCATGCCCATGATCTGCTCTTCGCTCATGAAAGACGTTTCGATGTCTACTTGAGTGAATTCAGGTTGGCGATCGGCACGCAAATCTTCATCACGGAAACATTTAGCAATTTGGTAGTAACGATCAAAACCAGACACCATCAACAGCTGCTTGAACAACTGAGGAGACTGAGGAAGCGCAAAGAAGCTACCTTGTTGTGTACGGCTTGGTACCAAATAATCGCGCGCACCTTCTGGTGTTGCGCGCGTTAGAATCGGCGTTTCGATGTCTAAGAAGCCATTGTCATCCAAGTAGCGACGCAATACAGATGTTACTTTTGAGCGAAAACGCATTTTTTGCTGAATTTCTGGACGACGTAAATCGATAAAACGGTTTTTCAAACGAACGTCTTCACCAACAGATTGATGCTCATCAAGCTGGAATGGCGGTGTTTTTGCGGCGTTTAGAATCTCAAGCTCTAAGCCCAAGACTTCGATCTCACCTGTGTTCATGTTTGGGTTAACTGTCCCTTCTGGACGAGCACGAACCAAGCCTTTTAGCTTAACAACAAATTCGTTACGAACACTGTCCGCAATGGCAAAACTGTCTGCACGATCTGGGTCAAATACCACCTGAGTGATGCCTTCGCGATCACGCACGTCTAAGAAAATAACCCCGCCGTGGTCACGGCGACGATGAACCCAACCACATAAAGTGATTTCTTGTGAAATGTTAGAAGCATTTAATTCGCCGCAATAATGGCTGCGCATAATTTCTATCCTATTACTGTCTCAGTAAGAGAGTGAAGTGTTCTTTGTTCGCTTTTTGTTAGACCAGAAAACAAAATGTGTTTCCCATATAAGGAGGAAAACAAAAAGCCAAAATATTTTAAGGCAAAGCATTATATGCGAACCAAGTCATACTCTCTAGAGCAAGAGAGAAATTTGTCTACAACTGCCCCTTTCTTCATAAGACACTGGCTATTTCATAAACAATTTCGATTCCAGATTGCTTTAAAAGCACTTCATCGCCTTCCATTTTACCAACCAGTGTCAGCCCAACTGGGCTAGATGGGGTAACCAAAAAGACACTTTCACCATCGCCTAGCTCAACACTTAAGCCTCCCGCACAAGCAGAAAGATAAAACCATTTGCTATTTTTCTGTGGCGCATTGACCTCGAGCAGGCCCACTAGCGCCCCTGTTTTTATCTCATCGTCTTCACCGAAGAACACCGCCTTGTGATTCGAAAAGCTTAAAAAATCCTTTTCACACTCCAACACTCTTTGTGACTGCCCATGGGCAAGATAGGACGCCTCCAATCCGAAGGTATCGTATTTATTTTCCGCCACACTCTCTTCGCTGGTCGCCGCGTCGTAAGCTTGGTTCGCGGCCCATTTCGCGGTCTCAAAGCGTTTTTCAAGAGCGCTTATTATGGCTTCATACACGGTTACTTTGTTCATTTCGTCTCACAACAACTAGGGGTACGACACATTATTACTCACGCTCTTTTATCAAGAAATTGGTGCAATGAATAAGCAAGATACAAGGAAGCCTCACGGCAAGGCATTTTCTCAATTGACAAAGTCAACCAATAAAACTATAGTGATAATCGTTCTCATATAAGAAGCGAGTCACTTTTATGTCAAGCAACCTTGATGAATCACTGCACAGACTTATCCATTGCTATAAGTCCCAGGTCAAACGCACCATCAGTGACTCTCATTTGGATCTTCATATTGGTCACATAAGAGCATTGAAATGCATACGCAACATTCCCAAATGCAGTGCTCAGGTGATCTCACAAAGAATGAATTTAGATAAATCGCAAGTGGCGCGAATTATAAAAGAACTGCTTAGCAAAGGTCACATAGAAAAACACCCTAACCCCGATAACCATAGAAGCCAATTATTGCTTCTCACACAGTCAGGGCAAAGCGTCATAGACACCATGATCACGCTCGATAGCACCACATCGGCAAAAATGACCCATGGGTTGAGCGAACAAGAGATCAAAGACTTCAAACACTACGCAGAAATCATGATTAGAAATTTATGCGAATAATACATTATATTCAGGAGAAACTTATGAGCAGACCACAACCAAGAGAGCTCGTTGTTATCAACACCACTCTAGTAACACCGCACATGTTAAGAGTTACCTTAGGTGGCGAAAACATGAATACCATGCCGGAAAATCAAGAAAGCGGATACGTAAAACTTATTTTCCCTAGCGAAAGCGGCCGCCTAATGCGCACTTACACCATACGCAAACAACGCGCGGACGAGATCGACATCGACTTCATGCTTCATGACGATTCAGGTCCAGCGTCTTCATGGGCAAAAAACGCCAAAGCGGGTGACCGCATTCTTATTGGCGGACCTGGCCCTAAAAAAATGATCGAAGAATCAGCTCAATGGCAGCTTTTGATCGGCGATATGACCGCCCTACCGGCCATCAGCGTCAATCTTGAAACGCTACCGGCCAACGCAAAAGGCTATGCGGTAATCGAAGTGGTGTCTGAAGCCGACATTCAAACGCTTAAACACCCAGTAGGCATTGAGATTAAATGGGTTATCAATGCTCAGCCAGGCAGTAACGAACAAGCCTTGCTAGAAGAAGTGAAAGCATTGGAATGGCTATCCGACGACGTGTCCATATGGGCCGCGTGCGAATTTGGCAGCATTAAAGCACTGCGTCGCTTCTTTAAAGAAGAGAAAAAGGTCGAAAAGAGCAACCTTTATATCTCAAGCTACTGGAAACAAGGCAGCAACGAAGATCAGCACAAAGCCGTTAAACGCGCTGAGGCCGAAGTGGCATAAGCTCTAAAAAAAAACAAAATAAAAAGCCAGCGATGAAGCTGGCTTTTTTTTGACTCTGCAACAATGATAAGAAATTACAAGCGCACTTGCTCAATAATCAAATCAATTACATTGTCTACTTTTGTTTCAACGATTTCTGTATCGGCAATGCTGGTATCAGCAACCAATAAAGTCACACCCGTTTCGCGAATCAAGGCCGCTTCAGCAGCCGTGGCATTGGCTTTTGCTAATGCTACAACACCTTGACGCAACAATAATCGCTCTACGGATTCAGCTTGCGCCAATACTTCAGCAGACAAGGCGATAACCGCAGGCTTTTGACCAAGACGAGCGGCGCGGTCTTCTGCACTAACAATCGTGTCTTCATCTAAATCGGCAACCGCTTGCTCAACCATACCAGCACCAACGGTCACGTTGGTTAGACGGTCAATCACAATGAGAGCACCAGTAAAACGGCTGTTTGTGTATTCATCAAACGCGACTGGCGCATCAAATTGAATCACACAATCACCAATGCCATTGAGCTCAAGCGCTGAAATGTCACTGGTTTCCAAAGTATTCACATCAACACGGTGATTAAAGTGATGCACTTTACCCGGTACTGTTTGCGTACCCAGTTTAAAATCATACAACTTACCAGGCACCAATGGCTGATCGGCCATCCACACAACAGATGCGCGTAGCGCCGAAGCGATTAACGGCTCTTGGTCTAGGTGAGACAGCATGTCGCCACGACTGATATCAATTTCGTCTTCTAGGGTAATGGTCACCGCCTGCCCGGCTTTCGCAGACTCAAGGTTGCCATCGTAAGTCACAATCTCGGCGACTTTCGATTTTTTACCAGAAGGCAAAGCAACGACTTCATCACCTGGCTTAACCACACCAGCCGCTATGGTTCCAGAGAAACCACGAAAATCTAGGTTTGGACGGTTCACATACTGCACTGGCAAACGGAAAGAATCACGCTTCACGTCACGGTTAATTTGCACGGTTTCCAAAATCGCCATCAATGGCTTACCTTGGTACCAAGGCGTGCTTTCAGAGGCGTTAACCACGTTATCGCCTTGCAATGCAGACATTGGGACGAAATGAATGTCCGCAGGCTTACGATCGCCTAGTTGCTCAACAAACGCTAAGTAGTCAGCTTGGATTTCTTTGTATTTCTCTTCCGAGAAATCCACCAAATCCATTTTGTTTATTGCCACAACAACGTGCTTAATACCCAATAACGCAGCAATATAAGAATGACGGCGAGTTTGTGTTTGCACACCGTAACGGGCATCGATCAAAATAATGGCTAAGTCACAAGTGGACGCGCCGGTTGCCATATTACGTGTGTATTGCTCGTGTCCTGGTGTGTCCGCAATGATGAACTTACGTTTTTCAGTAGAGAAATAACGGTACGCCACATCAATGGTAATACCCTGCTCGCGCTCCGCTTGCAGACCATCCACCAAAAGCGCCAAATCTACGCCTTCGCCTTGGGTACCCGATTTTTTACTGTCACGTTTTACCGCCTCTAAATGATCTTCATAAATTAATTTAGAATCATGCAGCAAACGGCCGATAAGTGTACTTTTACCATCGTCTACGTTGCCACAAGTAAGCAAACGCAGTAGGTCTTTTTCTTCATGTTGTTTCAAATAGCCAAGTATGTCTTGGCTGATCAATTCTGACTGGTGAGACATTCGTTACTCCAAACTTTCTTTACTTCAAACTTAGAAGTAGCCCTGTTTCTTTTTCTCTTCCATAGACCCAGCGGAGTCATGGTCGATCATTCTGCCTTGGCGCTCTGAACTCGTGGTGAGCAACATTTCCTGGATGATTTCAGGCAATGTGTCGGCTTCAGACTCCACCGCACCGGTAAGCGGGTAACAGCCAAGCGTACGGAAACGAACAGACTTCATTTCAGGCGTTTCGCCATTTAACGGCATACGATCATCATCAACCATGATCAAGGTGCCATCACGCTCAACAACAGGACGTTTAGCAGAGAAGTAAAGAGGAACAATAGGAATACTTTCTAAATAGATGTATTGCCAGATGTCCAGTTCCGTCCAGTTAGACAATGGGAAAACACGGATGCTTTCGCCTTTATTGACTTTGCCGTTATAGATATTCCATAACTCTGGACGTTGGTTTTTAGGGTCCCAACGGTGTTGCTTGTCACGGAAAGAGTACACGCGCTCTTTGGCACGAGACTTCTCTTCGTCACGACGTGCACCACCGAAGGCCGCATCGAAACCGTATTTGTCTAACGCTTGTTTTAGACCTTGGGTTTTCATCACATCGGTGTGCGTCGCACTACCATGGGTGAATGGCCCAATGCCTTGATCAATCCCTTCTTGATTTTGATGAACAATCAGTTCCAAACCTAGCTTGGCAACCAATTCATCACGGAAGGTGATCATTTCTTTGAATTTCCAACCTGTGTCAACATGCATCAGTGGAAACGGTGGTTTACCAGGATAGAATGCTTTCATGGCAAGGTGCAGCATCACGGCTGAGTCTTTACCAATGGAATAAAGCATTACTGGATTGTCAAATTCAGCAGCGACTTCACGAATAATGTGAATGCTTTCAGCTTCTAGCTGTTTTAGGTGAGTCAGTCTTGCCTCTGTCATAATTTCCCATCTCTGTTATAAGGCTTGAGCATTTTTTTCACTATAACATGCCTTTCTGTTATAAAAACCCTCATAACTAGACCATGTTGATATATATATATTAAAAAAGGCTCATAAGCTGAGCCTTTATAGAAATCCAACACGACCTCTTTAACAACAGAGCTTGAGGCTATGCGTTTGGTAGGTTTCTCATTATCAAACCATATTCAAGACCTTCAGGTCTGACAGAGAGCGGGATACGGACCACATGCCCCGAACCTGGCGCCACCTCTGTCCGCTCCCCTTGCTTATTTTCCATTGCCTGAAGCACGATCAGCTGACTGCCCGACGGCGTCATCAACTCTAAGGTGTCACCACTTTTAAAACGATTTTTTACATCGACTGTTAACCAGCCGTCATGCCAATCCAGCATTTCTCCAACAAACTGCTGCTGCGTTGAGATCGATTTTCCATGCTGATAATTCTGATATTGGTCGTGTACATGACGACGGTAAAATCCTTCCGTATAACCTCGATGCGCCAGACCTTCCAGCTTGTCCATTAAGCCCATGTCGAAGGCTTTGCCGTAGTGTGCGTCGTCAATTGCTTGGCGGTATAACTGAGCCGTACGAGCGGCGTAGAAATGCGATTTAGTCCGACCTTCAATCTTTAGGGAATGTACCCCCATCTCGATCAATTTCTCAACGTGCTGGATCGCCCGCAGATCTCGACTGTTCATAATGTAAGTGCCATGCTCGTCTTCAAAGGCTGGCATAAACTCCCCTTCTCGACCTTGTTCGCGCAATAACACCACGTCATCAAACGGCTTACCAACCCCCAATGTGGTTTGCTCTTTAGGGTCAAAAACGTGCGCCCCTAAATGACTGCCATCGGCCGGTACTATGTCGCCGCTTACGTCTTCTTTGGCGGCTTTAACATCGTACTGCCAGCGACAAGAGTTGGTGCAGGAGCCTTGGTTCGGGTCCCGTCGATTAAAATACCCTGACAACAAACAACGCCCAGAATAAGCAATGCATAAGGAGCCATGCACAAAGGTTTCTATCTCCATGTCTGGCACCATGGTGCGGATGTCGCCGATTTCCTCTAGTGACAATTCTCGAGAAAGAATCACGCGACTCAAGCCATAGTTGTGCCAGAATTTGACCGTCGCCCAATTCACTGCGTTAGCTTGCACCGACAAATGTATCGGCATGTCAGGAAACTTTTCTTTAACCAGCATCATCATGCCAGGGTCCGACATGATCAGCGCATCTGGCCCCATCTCAATCACGGGCTCAATGTCTTTAAGGTAGGTTTTTATTTTGGCGTTATGCGGCGCGATATTACTCGCCACATAGAGTTTTTTGCCCTGCTGATGCGCTTCTTCGATACCGATGGCCAAGTTCGCCATATCAAAATCGTTATTGCGCACACGCAAGCTATAGCGTGGCTGGCCGGCGTAAACCGCATCGGAACCATAGGCAAAGGCGTAGCGCATATTTTTAAGTGTGCCCGCAGGGGAAAGTAATTCGGTCATAAGGTCATTAGTCTTGATTGGAATGAATGCGCGCATTCTACCCAAACTCTTCTATGACGCTATTTGGAGACACAAAAAAGGCCGAACGAGTCGGCCTTTCCATGATTTACATCAAATTAATTCGCTTCTGAACTCAACTGCTGCTGCAGTAAAAGCTGATTGATTTGTTTATTCAAGCGCAACACCTGAGTGTTCATCTGAGAGCGGAAAGCATCAATGGCGTTAATCGCATCTTGCTGATTGCTTAACGTGCGTTTCATGTCAGCCAGCTCTTCATTGCTCGCGCCATTAGGCTTGTTGGCCAATGCCGTCAGTTTCTTCTCTAGGGAATCTATGTCTTGTGACGCTTGATCAAGGCTCAACGCTTGCGCTTCATCCTTGCCTTTTTGCGACGCCACTTCTTTCTCTAAGCCAGTCAACTTAGTCGACACAGACGGCCAGTCTTTGGTGATCGGTTTTACGGCCTTATCAAGGTCTGCAACCGAGCGAATGAGCTTATTGTAATTTGCTTCTAGTTCATTAAACGCATCGCTTTGGATTGCCACTCTTTGGGTTTGAGTCGACACCGCGTCATTCATGATAGACAGCTTTTTCTGCATTGCTTCAATGGCATCCGTATGAGCAGACAAGGTTTTACGATTGGTATCGTAAGCCACTGCCCACAACTTGCGGATCTCACTGTCATGATTTTTTAAGGTTTGCTCAACCGTCTCACCTTGCTTATTCGCAGACACATCGGCCGCTAAAAACTGATGATCCAGGTTTTCAATTTGACCTTTCGCATTCGACAGTTCATTGCGCAGCTGCATGTTTTGCTGCCACAACCAATAACCGGCACCCGCCGCGGCGGCGAGGATCAAAATAAGCAGAATATACACACCCACTAAACTCGGTTTTTTATAGCTCGTTGCCCCAGCCGATGCGCTAACGGCTCTGGCTGGCGGTGGGTTCAAGCGACGCTTAGGTGTGCTGGATGTTGCCCTTCTATCGCTGACCTCATCTTGGTCTAGCTTCAGGCTTGGGATGTCAACGTTCTCGTCTCTAGGCATGGAAATCTTATTTCTTCGCTATCAATAAAAATTATGGAATTAATAACCATACAAACTTAATGAATATTATATTCGAAAGTTCAATGATACTATATAAGCACCATTAACTGCTTGATAACAAGCATTTTTCGTTAATATAAAGCAAGGAGAATTGAAATGGCTTTTGAATTACCCGCTCTTCCTTATGCTAAAGATGCACTAGAGCCGCACATGTCTGTAGAGACACTTGAGTATCACTACGGCAAGCACCACAACACGTACGTAGTTAAGCTTAATGGCTTGGTTCCTGGTACTGAATACGAAAACAAATCTCTAGAAGAGATCATCACTTCCGCGCCAGCGGGCGGTGTTTTCAATAACGCAGCGCAAATCTGGAACCACACTTTCTTCTGGAACAGCCTTAGCCCAAATGGTGGCGGTGAGCCAACTGGCGCACTTGCTGATGCCATCAACGCAAAATGGGGCTCTTTCGCTCAGTTCCAAGAAGCGTTCAATGACAAAGCAGTCAACAACTTCGGCTCTAGCTGGACTTGGTTAGTAAAAACAGCTGACGGTTCTCTAGACATAGTTAACACTAGCAACGCAGGCACTCCAATGACTGACGGCCTAACCGCTATCATCACTGTAGACTTGTGGGAACACGCTTACTACATCGACTACCGCAACGTTCGTCCTGATTACCTTAAAGGATTCTGGGCATTGGCTAACTGGGAATTTGCAGCAGCAAACTTCGCAGCCTAAGCCACACTAAGCAATGCAGTCAAAAAACGCGGCCTTGGCCGCGTTTTTATTGTCTACAGGAAATCGATTCGCAGCCTCTTAAGAGCCGAGCTCGGCTTTTACCGCCAATTTGGCCTGAATAAACTCGGAATGCGGCATAAAAAGCAGCTCACTGATTCGACGGATACGATGATCTTCATAGGCATCCACAACACCATCGGCAAACGCCACTCGCCATAAACCTTTTACCAGTTCGATTTTCTGCTCAACGCTCGCCGTCTCATTAATGACCTTAGTGAATTGGTAAAAATCATTCGCCTCGGCAATGCCCGCTTTCGCCTCTTCATAGACCTCTTCAACGCTGTCGCCGAGATCGGTCGCCTCACGTAAAAATCGCTTTACCTGCTGCACTTCATTTTCATCAATCGTGTCATCTGCCATCACAACTTCCATCATCAAAGCCGCTACGGCTCTTTGATAACTGATTTGCTCTTCAGGCTCTGCCGATACTTGAAAAAGACTTTTTAACACGTGAAACATGCACTCTCCAAACGATGGTTTTGTATAGACTGACGGAGCTCATCGACTAATACATTGGGAAATTGACGGTAATCCAAATAGGGACACCAAATACGATTATTGGTTACAAAGGCAATACGACGTTCTCCACAAACGAGCGCCTCATCAGGCACAGGCACTTGCCCACGAACCTCATTACCGACAAAAAACACCTTGCCGGTTAGCTTATCGGTATGCCCTGTCGAAAACACGATGGCGACATTGTTCGTCAGCATCTCGTCTCGCCATTGGCGCCACAGATCAAGCTCAGGGGCAGTTAATTTGGCGATAATAGTAACAATTTTTCGCCAGTGATTGCCATTTAGCGCAATCAGTGCAGGCACATAGCCAAGCTGTTGCTCATCCTTTGATGTCGGCATGATAGGCGGATTTGGCAAAACAAAGACGTACTCTGCTTGCCGAGGGCATACCCCCATCATCGGCTGTGACGACACATTTTTTTCCATTAAGGTAGACACTCTCTCAAACCTTTTGTGCTTATTAGTGTATATAGATGCATTCTAGCAAACTTAGGATATCCAAGTAATTTTGGTCAAGAGTGTGCAGCAACAAGGCATTCTCATGCCCACGAGCCATTGATTAACGCCAAATAAAACACAAACATTAGAAAATGCTAATGTTTGTGTTACTCTATATTAGACAATACTGATGTTACTGGAGCCAGTTATGACCTCTTTCTATAATCCCTTATTCGGCGGCCTTCTCATTGGCCTTGCTGCGGCGATTTACCTAATCACAACAGGTAAGGTGCTGGGCATTAGCGGCATGCTTGCGCAATCCTTATTTAAGGCCAACAAAACGCTGCCTTTGATTTTTTTGCTGGGTTTAATCATCGGCGGCAGCGCCTATGGTGTATTCACCCAGCAAACTGTCCCATTCCCAGACATACGAAGCCCATGGCTGATGATTGTTTCTGGATTGCTTGTGGGTTATGGCACCCGCCTAGGAAATGGCTGCACCAGTGGTCATGGTGTATGTGGCCTCGCCAGACTCTCGCCGCGCTCTATGGTGGCGACCGCCATTTTCATTTCCACTGCCATCATAACCGTGGCGCTTACTCACTAAGGAGATCATCATGATATTTTTCATCACACTGCTTTGCGGTTTACTTTTTGGTTTTGGTCTCGCACTGTCGGAAATGACCAACCCTGCCGTGGTGATTGGCTTCTTGGATATTTTTGGCAACTGGAACCCTTCTTTGATCATTGTAATGGCCGCTGCGGTCGCCGTGAGCATGATTGGCTATCTGATCAGCAAAAAACAAATCAAACCCCTGCTCACCGATCTCTGGTCGCTTCCCACAGCCAAAATAATTGACAGCAAATTGATCCTCGGTAGCGCCCTTTTTGGTATCGGTTGGGGACTCAGCGGCTATTGCCCAGGGCCTGGCTTAACCGCACTCATCAACAACCCAGCAGAAGGTCTGTATTTTGTTATCGCATTGATTGCAGGCAGCGCCTTGTATCAATTTCAACCAACCAAATAAAGCCCTATCAGGACAAGACGATTCGCTTCTTTTTAAAAGGGAATTTTTCATTGTAAAAAACATAAAAAATACTTGACGCTAACCCTTTAGGGTTTTAAATTGCGCCCGCGTCATTTGCTGAACATAATCCGCACCGCTTCAACTGCTGCGCTAGTCGCTTAAGGCCCTCGAGCCGGATAAGTAACAGCCATAAGTAGGATGGGGGGAGGTAAAGACGTTTCATCACTTTAATCCGGTTTATGTTTAGCCAAAAAGGAACCTAATTCCATGACGATCGACGTCCATTCTTTCTACTCTCCAGAACGTTTCGCCCGCTTCAAAGCTTTTACTGAAACAAAAGAAACCCCTTTTGTTGTGATCGACACAGCCATGATTGATGAAGCCTACACTGAAATTACAACAGGCTTCCCTGTGGCCGATATTTTTTACGCTATTAAAGCCAACCCAGCGCCAGAAATTCTGACTTTATTGCGTGACCGCGGCTCAAATTTCGACGTAGCATCGCGCTATGAGCTCGATAAGCTATTTTCTATTGGTGGCGTGTCGCCTGAGCGTGTTAGCTATGGCAACACCATTAAAAAAGCACAGGACGTTCGCTACTTTTACGAAAAAGGCGTACGTATGTTTGCTACAGATTCAGAAGCTGACCTACGTAATATTGCTAAAGCCGCACCTGGCTCTCGGGTCTATGTGCGCATTTTAACAGAAGGCACTGTTACTGCTGACTGGCCACTATCGCGTAAATTCGGCTGTCGACCAGATATGGCAATGGACTTGTTGGTATTGGCGAAAGAACTTGGCCTGATTCCATACGGCATATCTTTCCATGTAGGCTCTCAGCAGCGTGACATTGGTGCTTGGGATGCTGCGATTGCCAGTGTGAAGGTGATTTTTGAACGCCTAAAAGAAGAAGATGGTATTGAACTTGAAATGATTAATATGGGCGGCGGTTTTCCGGCCAACTACATTACTCGAACCAATGAGCTATCTACCTATGCTGAGGAAATTTCGCGCTTTTTAGAAGAAGACTTTGGCGACGATTTGCCACGCATCATTCTTGAACCAGGCCGTTCTTTGATTTCGAACGCGGGTATTTTGGTCAGCGAAGTTGTGTTGATTGCACGCAAGTCCAACACAGCACTAAACCGCTGGGTATACACGGATGTGGGTAAATTCTCAGGCCTTATTGAAACACTGGATGAGTCCATTAAATACCCTATCCATGTTGATAAGAAAGGCGAGTTGGAAGAAGTGATCATTGCCGGTCCTACGTGCGACAGTGCCGACATCATGTATGAGAACTACAAATACGGCTTGCCATTGAATCTGGCCATTGGCGACCGCATGTACTGGCTATCAACAGGCGCCTACACCACCACTTACAGTGCTGTGGAATTCAACGGCTTTCCGCCGCTGGCGTCTTACTACTTATAATCTTCGTTCGCTTACTGTCCAGTAAGCCATCGTTAAAACACAGCGCCTCGCTGGGACCATCCAGCGAGGCTTTTTATTGCGCCTCACCATTAAATAACCATAAGCCGGTTGCAGCCATCGAGAAGTTAAGGATAATTGCCTTATCTATATAAGGAGAACACCTTGTCTTATTTTGTTAGCGACCTCTGCATTTACCCAATAAAGTCCATTAAAGGCATCTCCCTAACCACCAGCCAAGTAAATCTAGATGGCTTATTAGGCGATCGACGCTACATGATCACCAAGCCAAACGGTGATTTTTTGACGGGCAGAGAGCACCCTACGCTCACGTTATTAACGGCATTGCCATTGGGCGAAGATCGCTGGCAGCTAACCCACCCTAATGCAGAATCCCCTTTAGATCTTGATCCCAGCACCTTTAAAAAAGATTACCAAGAGGTGATCATTTGGGAGAACCCAGTAGCCGGACAATCTTGCTCCGAACAAGCAAACCAGTGGTTCAGCAAAATCCTCAACGACGAGGTAGCCCTGGTGTACTTTGGTGACCAATCCTCCCGCGTCACCAGTCGTCGACCTGACAAACCGGTTGCTTTTGCCGATGGCTACCCATTTTTGCTGACCACCAAGGCCTCACTCGACGAACTCAATAAAAGCTGTCCAGAAGACATCCAAATGGCGCAATTTCGCCCTAACATTGTGGTCGATGGCGACCTTCCTTTTGCCGAAGACAGCTGGAAACGCATTAAGATTGGCGACGTCATATTTGAGAACGTCAAACCTTGTGAGCGCTGCATTTTCACCACCATCAACCCAGATACGGGCGAACGCAGCAGAAAAGGCGAACCGATGAAAACCCTTGGGAAATTCCGTCTTGTGAAAAAAGAAGGCGTGCTGTTTGGGATCAACCTGATTGCTGAAAATAGCGGCACTATTCAGCAAGGAGACCGCGTAGAAATTTTAGAATATCAAGACGCGCCAGTGCTGGATGACAGGCGCATCAAGTCCTCTAAGCAGTAAGTCTCGATTAATAGACATAAAAAAAGGGAAGCCAACACTGGCTTCCCTTTTTATTTGCAATCAAAAAGCGATGATTAAGCTTCTTGTTTTGCCAAGTATTCGTCGTAAGTACCGTGGAAGTCAACGATGCCTTCACTGGTTACTTCCATAATACGGGTTGCCAAAGAAGAGACAAACTCGCGGTCATGACTGACAAAAATCAAGGTGCCTGGGTAGTTTTCAAGCGCCAAGTTCAAAGACTCGATGGATTCCATGTCCATGTGGTTAGTCGGCTCATCCATTACCAATACGTTGGGCTTCTGCAGCATCAACTTACCGAATAACATACGACCTTGCTCACCACCAGATAAGACCTTAACAGACTTTTTGATGTCATTTTGCGAGAACAACAAACGCCCTAAAGTGCCACGAATAACTTGCTCATCGTCGCCTTCTTGACCCCATTGCCCCATCCACTCGATCAAATCAACGTCTTTCTCAAATTCATGAGCGTGATCTTGAGCGTAGTAACCAATATTGGCATTTTCAGACCATTTCACAGTACCGCTCGTTAGCTCTGTATCGCCAACCAAACATTTCAACAAGGTGGTTTTACCGATACCGTTTGGCCCGATCACCGCAATGCGCTCGCCCACTTCCACCATCATGTTCAAGCCGCTGAACAATTGCTCATCGTAAGACTTGGACAATTTTTCCACTTGAACCGCCATACGGTGCAATTTCTTTTCTTGCTCAAAGCGAATAAATGGGTTTTGTCGGCTAGATGGCTTAACGTCTTCCAGCTGGATTTTATCAATTTGCTTCGCACGAGAGGTTGCTTGTTTGGATTTTGACGCGTTCGCAGAAAAGCGACTTACAAACGATTTCAGCTCGTTAATTTGTGCTTTTTTCTTCGCATTGTCAGACAACAGACGCTCGCGAGCTTGTGTCGCCGCCGTCATGTACTCATCGTAGTTACCAGAGAAAAGGCGCAACTCACCGTAGTCCAAGTCAGCCATGTTAGTACACACGGAGTTCAAGAAGTGACGGTCATGGGAAATAATGATCATGGTGCAATTACGCTCAACCAAAACCCCTTCCAACCAACGAATGGTGTTGATGTCCAAGTTGTTGGTAGGCTCGTCCAATAACAATATTTCAGGATCAGAGAACAAGGCTTGCGCCAACAATACACGCAGTTTTAAACCTGGAGCCACTTCACTCATTAGGCCGTAATGCTGTTCCGTTGGGATACCAACGCCTAACAACAATTCTCCGGCACGAGCGTCAGCCGTGTAACCGTCCATTTCTGCAAATTCTGCTTCAAGGTCGCCAGCACGAAGGCCGTCTTCCTCAGTCATCTCAGGGTTCGCGTAGATCGCGTCTTTTTCTGCCTTAACAGCCCACAATTCAGTGTGCCCCATGATCACAGTATCGATCACAGAATATTCTTCGTAAGCAAATTGGTCCTGTTTCAACTTACCAAGACGCTCATTTGGATCTTTGGATACGTTGCCGGAACTTGGCTCTAGATCACCGCCAAGGATTTTCATGAAAGTGGATTTACCACATCCATTTGCACCGATTAAACCGTAGCGTTTGCCTTCTGCAAATTTTACGGAGACATTTTCAAACAAAGGTTTGGCACCAAATTGCATGGTGATATTGGCCGTTATTAACAAGGTAATCTTCCACTTTTCATGACGTAAATTTAGGCGCTTATTATCAGCTGCCCTTGATGGCGCGTATTATCGCACAAATACCTCTCACTCTTTAAGCCACAAAATCATTATTGCGCGTAATAAAGCAAAGTAAAGTGACAGCGCCTCTGTTTGGCACAGAGAATAGATTGTATTTTTGAACGCTTGGTTACATATTCGCTCTAATGGTTACCAGAGAAAACAAAACACCCCTTTTCTTGAAAGAGGCGTCTACTTCACACTGTACCGTAAGCAAAACAGCTTAAGAATATCGCACAACAACCGATAATAAAGATAACCAACATCGGCGGGAGAACATAATGCGTACCGTCCAAGCATATGAAACAGAATTTGACATTTCACCCAAACGGCTTAAAGAAGGCTCTATTTTCGGCGCACTGTCAGAAGACGCCATACAATACCTTCTAGATAACGGCCTTATTCACGCCGCCCAAAAAGGCGATGAAATTTTCCACTACAACGACAAAGGAGAGAGTTTTTACGCTGTCCTTCACGGCAGCCTAGACTTCTTCAAACAACACCAACACAAAGTATTACACACGCGTGACGTGGAATTTGGCGAAGCGATTGGTTTCGTCTCTATGGTGGCTCTTCATGGACGAGTGGGCACCGCCTACGCCAAAGAAGACAGCTTATTACTGGAAGTAACCAGCACCCTCTTCAGTGACTTCCATGACACTTACCCTTTCGATTTTGGAATACTACTGATGAATTTGGCCAGAGACATGGCGCGAAATATTAGAGAGCTCAGTAACGCACTGGTAGAGCATGAAGTTGGCGCGCACCTATGACATCTGCATCATTAAGACAGCCACTAGGGCGGATCATAAGGCAATGAAAGAAGCGTGATTTAAGCTTGCATTGAAAGGGAATGGCATTAAAAAAGAATGGCACTGAAAGAAGTTCATCAGCCTCCAGCAACGGCTGAAGCAAAAAGGTAAAAAACTGAATCTACATTAAGCGAGCCACAGATTGATCTTTTCAACCTGTGGCCAAACAACACTATTTCTCAGCGGCAACCACGGAAATCTCCACTAACAACTCCGCTCTGGCCATACGCGCTTCAACACAGGCGCGTGCTGGAGCATGACCTTCTGGCACCCAAGCATCCCAAACAGCGTTCATGGCAGCAAAGTCTTTCATATCACGAATGTAGATAGTCGCAGACAAGATATGCTCTTTATCAGACCCTGCTTGCGCCAACAGATTTTCCACTTTATCAAGCATGGTCGCCGTTTGCTCAGTAATATCAGTATTGGCATCCGCCCCTACTTGACCACAAAGGTAAATGGTTCCTTGATGCTTAACAATGCGACTCATGCGCTGGGCAGTTTCCATACGTGTAATAGACATAAACAAATTCCTCTAATGATTGCTTAACGGGTGAATGGGGACAATCTTAACAAATAAAAAATAGAGAATCCCACTTAAAAACAACCAAGATACAAAATATGATATGGCTATTTTTTAGAATTCCAGTCCTTTCTGTGCTTTTATGCCACGTTTAAAAGCATGTTTCACTTCTTTAATCTCGCTCACCGTGTCGGCTAACTCAACCAGTGATTCCGACGCCCCTCTGCCAGTTACCACAAGATGCTGAGTGTCTGGTCGATTCATCAATGCCTCCAACACCACACCCTCTTCAAGGTATTCGTAGTGCAACAAATAGGTCAATTCATCCAACACAACCAAATCAAAAGCAGGGTCTGCCAACATGGCTGCCGCTTGCTGCCAAGCTTCATTAGACGATGCGATATCCGCCTCACGGTTTTGCGTCTCCCAAGTAAAACCCGACGGCATAATCTCCCACTGAACGTTCGGCTGCGCTTTAAAAAAGTCTATTTCGCCCGTGTTCCATTCGCCTTTTAAAAACTGCACCACCCCCACTTTCATACCGTGACCCAAGGCGCGCGCCACCATACCAAGCGCCGAGCTGGATTTGCCCTTACCATTGCCGGTCAGCAACACAAAAGTTCCCTTGTCTTCTTGCGCTTTAGCAATGCGTTTATCAACGTGCTTTTTGATTGCTTGCATGCGCAATTGATGCTGTTCTGGATCTTTAATGGTTTTTGCCATCGTGTTCTCCATTCACTGTTAGAAAGTCATTATTAACACGGTTTTTCTAGACACTGGCTGCTAAAAAACACCTTCTAGAAAGTAAAAAAACCTTACCTACGACCAAGCATAGATAAGGTTTAACCGATTCACTCGATGTTTTTTTAGATACGATCGTCTTCTGGATCGTAACCAAGGTTTGGTGATAACCAGCGCTCGGCATCGTCTTTTGACATGCCTTTACGAGCCGCGTAATCATCCACCTGATCTGGACCTATTTTGCCCACACCAAAATAGGTGCTGTCTGGATGCGCAAAATACCAGCCACTTACCGCAGCGGTCGGTAACATAGCGAAGCTTTCTGTAATTTCCATATCAATTTTATCTTTGACATCCAACAACGACCAAAGCTTAGCTTTCTCAGTATGATCCGGGCACGCAGGATACCCTGGCGCAGGACGCATCCCTTGATATTTCTCTTTGATCAACTCTTGATTGGTTAACGTCTCTTCTGCGGCATACCCCCAGAACTCTTTACGTACTCTTTCATGGAGGTATTCGGCCGTCGCTTCTGCAAGACGATCCGCCACCGCTTTAATCATAATAGAGTTGTAATCGTCATGGTCTGCCTCGTAGGCTGCAACCAAAGGATCAATACCAAAGCCTGCGGCACAAGCAAATGCGCCCATATAATCCGCGACACCACTGTCTTTAGGCGCCACAAAATCCGCCAAGCTGTGATTGTATTTACCCGGCGCAGTCAGCTCATTTTGAATGCGTAAGAAAGACAGGCGTTCAATGACTTCGGTGCGAGTTTCATCCGCGTAAATTTCAATGTCATCATGATTCACTTGGTTTGCCGGGAACAAGCCCACCACAGCTCGCGCTTTTAAGCTCTTTGTGGCGATCACTTCTTCGAGCATTTCCAGCGCATCGTGATAGACACGAGTCGCTTCTACACCAACCACCTCATCCGTTAGGATGCGCGGATAAGCGCCCGCCAATTCCCATGTTTGAAAAAATGGCGTCCAATCGATGTAATCCTTAACCACATTCAAATCAATGTCATTTTCCGTTAACACAGTAATGCCAAGCTTGCTTGGTTTAACGATATTGTCTTCAAACACCAGCGGCGCTTTATTAAGACGCGCCTTGTCCAAGGACACACGACGACCCGCTTTAGCGCGATCTTTATAGCGGATACGTGTTTTCTCATAATCCAGCTTGATCTCATCAACAAACTTCTGACGACGCTCCGTATCTTTACTCAGTAAAGTACTGGCCACACCGACACTACGAGACGCATTGGTTACGTGTACAACTTGGTTGTTCTTGTAGTTTTGCTCAATTTTTACCGCGGTATGGGCTTTAGAAGTGGTCGCCCCACCAATCATCACAGGCAAAGTAAAACCTTGGCGCTGCATTTCTTTTGCCACGTGCACCATTTCATCCAAAGATGGGGTAATCAAACCGGACAGACCGATCATGTCAGCCCCTTCTTCTTTGGCGGTACGCAGGATTTTCTCAGCCGGCACCATAACGCCCAAATCGATCACTTCAAAGTTATTACATTGCAACACCACACCCACGATGTTTTTACCGATATCGTGCACATCGCCTTTCACTGTGGCCATCACAATTTTGCCATTACTAGAAGACGCCGTGTCCATGTTGCGGGCTTTTTCTTCTTCGATATAAGGCATCAAATACGCCACCGCTTTTTTCATTACGCGAGCGGATTTCACCACTTGCGGCAAGAACATTTTGCCGGAGCCAAACAAGTCACCAACAATGCCCATACCGTCCATTAATGGGCCTTCAATCACCTCTAATGGTCGATCAAACGCCAAGCGAGCTTCTTCTGTGTCTTCGTCTATAAACTCTGTGATGCCTTTTACCAAAGCATGACTTAAGCGCGCAGAAACGGGCAAACCGCGCCATTCTTGGGTTTCTTTTTCAGCCACTTCACCGGTGCCGGCAAACTCTCCCGCCATCGCCAACAAATTGTCGGTCGCGTCCGGTGTTCTGTTTAGTACCGCATCTTCAACCGCATCGCGCAGTTTTAGAGGAATGTCTTCATACAAGGCCAACTGACCGGCATTGACAATCCCCATGGTCATGCCTTGCTTAATCGCATGGTACAAAAAGACCGCGTGAATCGCTTCACGAACAGGGTTATTACCACGAAACGAAAAAGACACATTCGACACACCGCCAGAGACTTTCGCATAAGGCAATTCACGAGTAATGTCGCCAGTCGCTTCAATAAAGTCCAACGCATAACGGTTGTGTTCTTCTATCCCGGTTGCAATGGCAAAGATATTAGGGTCAAAAATAATGTCTTCTGGTGGGAAGCCAACTTCGTCCACCAAAATCTTGTAAGAACGACGACAAATATCAATCTTCCGCTGGCGAGTGTCCGCTTGACCGGTCTCATCGAACGCCATCACAATCACAGCCGCGCCGTATTTCATTAGCTTGCGCGCCTGCTCTCTAAAGTTGTCTTCCCCTTCTTTCATGCTGATGGAGTTAACCACCCCTTTGCCTTGAACCCACTTAAGGCCGGCTTCAAGAATCTCCCATTTAGAAGAGTCCAGCATGATTGGCACACGAGAGATATCCGGCTCTGAGGCGATGAGCTTCAAGAAACGCTCCATCGCTGCCTGAGAATCCAACATGCCTTCATCCATGTTGATGTCGATGATCTGCGCACCGTTTTCCACTTGCTGACGCGCCACATCTAGGGCGGTGTCGAAATCCCCTTCTTTGATCAAGCGCTTAAACATTGCCGAACCTGTGACATTGGTTCGCTCGCCCACGTTCACAAACAAGCTGTCGCCATCAATATTAAATGGCTCCAAGCCAGATAAGCGACACGCTTTTTCAATCGTCGGAATCACCCGTGGTGTAGACTGCTCGAACGCCTTCGCAAACGCTTCAATATGGCTCGGTCCGGTGCCACAGCAACCACCAATAATGTTAATAAAACCGGAGTCGACCCAACTTTTGATCTCATCAAGCATTTCTTCTGGTGTTTCATCGTACTCACCAAAGGCATTAGGCAAGCCCGCGTTTGGATGCGCAGAAACATGGGTGTCAGCAATTCTAGACAGTTCGTCTATGTATTGGCGTAAATCTTTTGGCCCCAACGCACAGTTCAACCCCACAGAAATCGGCTTGGCGTGAGAAATAGAGTTCCAGAAAGCCTCTGTTGTTTGACCTGACAAGGTACGACCCGATGCATCGGTAATGGTGCCCGAGATCATAATCGGGTAGCGCACTCCGGTTTTTTCGAAATAATCCAACACCGCGTAAATGGCGGCCTTGGCGTTCAAAGTATCGAAAATGGTTTCGATCAGAATGATGTCCACGCCACCCTTGATCAGACCATCTACCGCCACCGTGTAAGCATCGACAAGTTCATCAAAATGGATATTACGAAAGCCTGGATCATTCACATCTGGCGAAATTGTACAGGTACGACTGGTTGGTCCAACCGCCCCCGCCACAAAACGGGGCTTATCAGGGTTTTGCTGAGTGAATTCATCCGCGGCTTCGCGTGCTAGGCGTGCGGATTCAAAATTAAGCTCATAACTCAGCGCCTCCATGTGGTAATCCAGCATGGAGATATAATTGGCATTGAAGGTATTGGTTTCTATGATGTCCGCGCCCGCAGCAAGATAGGCACAGTAGATGTCTTTAATGATCTTTGGTTGCGTTAATGACAGTAAATCATTATTCCCTTTGACATCGCTTTCCCAATCCTCAAAGCGCGCACCACGATAATCTTTTTCTTCCAATTGATACGATTGGATCATGGTTCCCATGGCACCATCGAGAATAAGCACATTTTCTGCTAAACGCTTCTCTATAATGGAATACGATTTGGACTTTACCACTGTCATTACCTCAATAAAAATATGCACAGTCACTATACTCAAATACCAGCACACTGGTGTTGAAAAATAGTAATGAGAAGTTGAATGATCTAAGGATGAAGCAAGCCGCCAGATTTGGCGGCCACTTGCTAAAAAGAAAGGGGGTTAGCTGTTTTTGTCTTTGCGGTTAACACGACCGACTAAAAAGCCCCCCAACAAGCCAACTAAAATAGCCATTCCCCAATAACCGTATTTATCCAACAAGTTGTTATTGGTTAACGCCAAGGTGTCACTGTCTCGATAGATTTGTCTCATAATTCGCTGACCTTGATAATTCATCTGCTGAGAAATAAACAGATTCAAGGTGGCTTTTGGTCGTTCATTTAAGCCATTTACCCGCCAGCGCCATTGCAGCTGGCCATTTTGTATCACGGCTTCGGCTTCGCTCGCACTCACCATTTGTATTGCACTGTCCGTCACCAATTCGGCCACATAGGTCTGCCCTGCTACAGGCTTGTCTACCGTGGCCGTCACCAAAATCTCAAACGTATTATGCAATGACATCTCGTTAGGGATTTGCCATCTTACATTGCTTAAACCGGAATCAATCTGTGCTTGTAAGGCGTTCACTTCTGCTTGAAAAGGAATCAAACCATTCACTTGAGATTCCAGCGCTACCCGTTGGCTTTCACTGTTCTTGGCTCGTAGTTCAATCGCATCCAAGCGTTGTTGCAGTGTCGCTTGCTGCGCTTTTGACTGAGCCAAAGAGTCCGCCAGCCTAGCCTGTTCTTGCTGCTGATTGACCAGCATTGATCGGCTTTTTGCCAGTTGCCTGTCGGCGGCCAAATTTAATTTACTCAGTGTCGATAAACGCGCTTCTAACGCCTTTAGTTTGGCTTTATCAGCAGCGCCCTTCTGCAATGAAGCTTCAAGTCCCGCCATCTCGTCTTGATAATCGGCAATCAAGGTTTTCTGAGCCTCGATAACACCGCTTAACTTAATAATATCACTGTGCAACTGCCCCGTATCTCGGCTATCCAGGGACGCTTGATCAACGGACGATGTGGTGCCTTTTTGCAAGCCGTCTATCGTCTCTCTTTGTGAATGCACTTTCGTCCATAAGATTTGGTTTTGCGATCTTGCCGCAGCGATCTGCTCCGCCAGACGACGATTTTCTTGTTGCAAAAACGCCAATGATTGCTGATTGGTTTGATTTTCGTTGCTCAGCGCGGCGTATTTTTCTTGCAAGCCAGCTTGTTTTTTAATCAAGGATTGGTAGGCCTGATTCAGCGCATAATGCTCTGAATCCAGAGTTTGAAAGCTGTTATTCAAATCCAGAAAATGTTGACTAGAGAAAGCAAAAGCGGACTCAGAGGACGAATCCATTTGCCGTGTTTTGCGCTTGCTTTCTAAGGCTTTTATTTGGTCAACAAGGTGATCATTTTCTACTTTTAATTCAGCGTACTGAGATTCTAGACTGTTTCGTAAACGCCTTTCTTTTGCCAATGCCAACAAAGATTCGGCGTCTGCCTCACCCGACTCCAGCAAAGCAATGGCGCTGTCTTTTTTATCAAGCGCGGTATGAAGGTCCACTAACTGGGCATCATTATTTGCCAACGCTTTTTTTAGCGCCGCAATTGCTTGTTGGTTGTCCCTGTTTGTCTCAGCAAGCTTGCTACGATATTCAGCGAGGTCAGCGGTGGTCGCCTCTCCTTCGATCTGTTTGGTGCCTTGATCTTGGGATGTAGAAGTCGTTGTCGTAGTGCATGCTGACGCCATTAACCCTAAAGCAACAGGAATTAAAATAGTCATGCGCGTTGTCATTATCCGCTCCTTAATAAACCCAAGGTCAACAATAAGTTAGATCACTTATGCCAGATTTCAAGGTGGAATGCAAAAAAGGCGTCAAGTTCGTGTTTTTATTTTGTACACACTAACTCAGTCACGTCGCGACTAGGCACTCTCAAGGCGACAAAAAAATACCCCACGCCAGACATGACGTGAGGTATTTGAAACAGTACTAAAATATCACATTTAGACGTTAAACAAGGCTTTTAGAAACCACCTCATAAACATCTTTAGACAAGTCTTCTGCCAGAATGCGCTCAAGCTCTGCTTTCATTTTAACGCTGAGTTCTGGTTTCAGTTTTTTCCATCTTGTCAGTGGTGTACACAAGCGAGACGCCAGCTGAGGGTTACGCTTATTCAGCACAATGATCTGGTCCGCTAGAAAACGATAGCCGGAGCCGTCTTCTTTATGGAAGCCTGCCACGTTTTGACCAAACCCACCCAATACAGAACGCACTTTATTTGGGTTTTTCAAATCAAACGATGGGTGAGCCATCAAACCTTCTACCACAGCCAGCGCATCGTCAGCATCTTGAGAAGCGCTCAACATCAACCATTTGTTCACGACCAAGGGCTCATTTTTCCATTGCTCATAAAACGCATTGAGCATGCTCGCGGCGTCTGGATGAGCAGAGTGCACAGCAATCGATAAGGCGCCAAATTGGTCCGTCATGTTGTCTGCGTTAGCGAATTGCTCAGCAATGGCGGCTTTTGCCTTGTCATCTGAAGTCTCAGACCAATAAGACAGCGCCATGCTCTTGAGCGAGCGACGCGCGATGTCTTGTGCGCTAGGCTGGTAATCAGAGGTAATGATGTTGTTTTGGTAAGTTTGCGCAAATTGCTCAGATAACGCATTAGCAATTGTTTCTTTTAAGAACTGACGGGCTTTTTTGATGGCCAACGGGTCAATCGTTTCAGCCAACTCAGACAAGTAAGCCTGACTTGGCAAGGCAAGAATCAACGCCACCATAGCAGGGTCCAGAGATTCATCCGCCAATAAGGATCGTAATCCTGCCACCAGCTGAGACTCGATTGCTAACGGTTGACCTGATGACGCCTGCTCAATCAACTGAGTCAGCTCATTGACCGCCAATTGTTGCGCCGCACTCCAACGATTAAAACCATCGCTGTCTGCCGACATAAGCAACAACAATTGATCGGCCGTGTAGTTATAACGCAGTTTCACTGGCGCAGAAAAAGAACGCAACAAGGATGGCACCGGCTTGCTGCTCACTTGAGTAAACTCAAACGTTTGTTCACTTTCGCTCAACAACAAGGTTACATCAGTGGATTGCTCGCCTTGGTATTGCGCTTGAATTTCTTGCCCTTGCTCATTCAACAGACCAACACGAATTGGAATATGAAGCGGCAGTTTCGTAGGTTGCCCAGGGGTCGCTGGCGTTTCTTGTTTTATCGTGAGTAGATAACGCTGCTCTTCTGGAAGATAGGTATCTTCAACCGTTACAATCGGAGTACCCGCTTGAGAATACCAACGCTTGAACAAGGTCAAATCAATGCCTGAAGCATCTTGCATGGCCGCGACAAAATCATCACAGGTCACGGCTTGCCCGTCATGGCGCTCGAAGTAAAGGTCCGACCCTTTACGGAACAACTCCTCACCCAACAAGGTATGTATCATACGGACAATTTCAGAGCCTTTCTCGTACACAGTAAGGGTGTAAAAGTTAGAAATCTCAATAAACGAAGAAGGACGCACGGGGTGTGCCATTGGGCCTGCGTCTTCTGCAAACTGTGCGGTTTTCAAAAAGGAGACGTCTTCCACTCGCTTAACCGTTGCAGAGTGCATGTCAGCCGAGAAAGATTGGTCACGGAATACCGTAAAACCTTCTTTCAAACTTAACTGAAACCAATCACGACAGGTCACGCGATTGCCCGACCAGTTATGGAAATACTCGTGCGCCACGACCGCTTCAACACGTAAGAAGGCGTCGTCTGTGGTGGTTTTAGGGCTGGCTAACAAACAAGAAGAGTTAAACACGTTCAACCCTTTGTTCTCCATTGCGCCCATATTAAAGTCGTCTACCGCGACAATCATAAAAATATCAAGATCGTATTCACGTCCGTATTTTTCTTCATCCCAACGCATAGAGCGTTTCAGCGCTTCCATGGCGTAATCCACTTTGTCGATGTTATGGGACTCAGTGAAAATTTGCAGTTTTACATCACGACCACTTTGTGTGGTGAAACGGTCATTTTTTACCGCCAAATCACCCGCTACCAAAGCAAACAAATACGCAGGTTTCGGGAAAGGGTCATGCCAAACCACGACGGTTTTGCCTTCGTCGGTTTTAGCGCGTTCAATCTCGTTACCATTGGACAGCATCACAGGGTAACGCGCTTCATCAGCAATGATGGTCGTGGTAAACACCGACATCACATCAGGGCGATCAAGGTAATAGGTAATGTGACGGAAACCTTCCGCTTCACATTGGGTACAAAACATCGACGAAGAACGATACAAGCCTTCGAGACGCGTGTTGTTTTGCGGCTCAATCAAGGTTTCGCAGGTCAATATAAAGCTGTCTGCGGTGGCGGTGATAATCAACTTATCGTCCACCAACTGATACTCTTCTGGCGGTAAGGCATAACCGTCCATCGCCACGCCAATCAGCTTAACATCTTCACCGCCATCTAAAACAAGAGGCGCATTGGATTTACCATCCAAAGGGTTACGGCGCATGTGCAATCTGGATGTGACCACTGTGGTGGCTTCATCTAGGTCAAACGTCAGTTCGGTTTTATCAATGAGAAAAGGAGGAACCTTATAATCTTTTAAATAAATTGCTGAGGGTTGGCTCTCTTTCATTTGCTCTCTCCTAAAATGTCAGTGATGCTTGGTAACCGGTGTATTTACGAATGTTAATAACGCCCGTGTCGAGTATCCAGTACTGCCCTTTTATCCCCATTAGCACCCCTTCTATTTCAGGTGTTTTTTCCGCATTCAGACTGGTGACCTTAGTCGGGTATTCTAAAACGGGGTAGGTAAATTCGTGCGTTTCGTTTTCATCAGAAAGGTCAATAATGGATTGCAAGCCAAATTCATGTTGTAAGGCATCTAAGCCATCATAAAGTAAGCCAATTAACCGTTCTTGTTCATGTTCAAGATTGAGCTCTACCGCGGTGCCTTTGAGCATGTTGCGCCAATTGGTTTTGTCCGCCACTTCATTTTTAAATAAGGTTTCCACCAGACCAGACATGCGGCGGTTCACCACACGAAACAAGGCACGCCCCTGGGTGGCGCCTTGATCTAGCCAACGTGTTGGCAATTGATCGCCACGGGTAATCCCCACTTTAAGACCAGATGAATTGGCCAAGTACACATAGTGATCCTGTAAACAGTATTTTTCTGCCCATTCTGGCTCACGGCAAGTGCCCAAGTGATAATGGCATTTTTCTGGGCTCATAATACAAGTATCGCAAGCGGCCAGTTTTTTAAAGCAGGGAAAACAAAAGCCTTGGCTAAAAGACTTTTTAGTCACTCGACCACAATGGGTGCAGTTAATCGCGCCTTTAAAATGCAGCGCAATTTTTTGGCCAATCAGGTCGTTCATATTGAGGCTGTCATCGCCTAAGGTTAACCTGTATTGAACTTGTCCTTGAGGCGCCGTCGCCGACATTTTTTTCAGATTGCCAGACAACATTAAGCGTTTTCCTCAGGGCCATCGTTCACCCATTTAATGCTGTCCACCTTGTCTTGATTATCGGCTTCAAATTTGGCTTGTTTGCTACCACGATCAATATAGCCAACACGGCTTTCTTCAGGCTTATTGTTGTAGTCATAAGTGATCACAGCCTGTAAGCACAGCTCGCTTTGCTCTTTTGTTAAGCGTACGCCATTAGGCCATTTACCCAATTCAACCGCTTGCTTTAGGCTGACATAAACCTCTGGAGACATGTTGTCGATCATTTCTTTAAAATTCATGGAATACTCTCATTAACCGTCGCCCAAACAATCAGGCGTTTTTAAATTTTTTTAAAGGCCGTAAAACGGGTGATTAACCAATACAGCACCGCCAATACCAAGCCCGCCCCTAGACCAATCGTATGGGCGGTGTTTGCGATCCGGCCAAGGCCGATCATCTCAGGAAATTGGGTATAGCCGATCGCCAGCCAAACCATAAAAAATATCATCAATGGCTTGCTGACAATCATCGGCCAGCGTGGGCTCAGCACAGGCATCAGCCAAGCAAAACCAATCACCCCATACACCACACCAGAGAGCCCGCCAAACAATGGGTTCCCCGTCAATTGATATTGCAAAACATTACTAATGATGGCGATCACCACAACACCAAGCGTCCAAACCAAAGACCCCACTATTTTTTCAAGACGGCGACCAACATCCCAAATCCATAAGGTGTTAAACACAATGTGCATGATGCTGAAATGCAATAAAGCAGGAGACAATAAACGCCAATATTCACCGCGTGCCAGCACTTCTGATAAGGGATAAAAGCGCAGTTGATTGCCGACCACATCAAATGGACTAATGGTGAAATAACTGAGCGTTGACAGTTCTGAACCAAGCTGGGTAACAAAGGCAATCAATATCGCCGCGAGAATCACAATCGCGGTGGCTGGTGCGTCCCGTAGTTGACTAAGAAGGCCACCAGAACGACGCGAAGGTGCGGCGGCTTGATTCCGCTCGACCTTAGGTAAGGCACTGGGGTTTTCTTGCCAGAGTTGAATTAATTGCAGCGTCGGTGTTTGGTGTGAAGGGTCGGTGATCCACAGTTCCTGTCCAGTCTTGCCCATCACAATTTGATGGCCTATTTTCAATCGCCATAAGGTCTGGCTAAGCAACGCTGGATCTGCATTTTCATCAAATTGATAAACTAACAACATAATTGACACTGCACCTTTTCACACCGTTATAACAAATCAACTGGCCCTCAATGAATCCTTGCCATCATCGAGGGCTACTCTTGAGAAACCGCTCGTTATCTAAGGTCGATAACTGCTTTGCCAACCAAGTTTATCGCGACACACATTATAAAAATCGTGATTTTTAGGGTGTATCAAACGAATATTACCGGCCTTTTTGGTGATGTGGATTTCGTCACCTGGCGCTGCGGTAATGTTTAGCTGTCCATCACAACTGACGCTTGGGTAGGTCAAGTTCGATTCACAAACAACGATACGAATGCGTGCATTAGCATCGATCACTATCGGGCGATTACTTAATGTATGAGGGTGCATAGGCACTAAAACAAGCGCATCAAGCTTTGGCAGCATAATTGGGCCACCAGCAGACAAGGCATACGCGGTAGAACCGGTTGGCGTAGCAACAATCAAACCATCGGATTTTTGGTTCATCACAAACTGATCATCAATAAACAGATCAAAACGTATCATTCGTGCTGACTTACCTGGGTGCAACACAAGGTCATTCAGTGCAATGCCTTCACCGCTCGGACGGTTCTTACGCTTAATCTTGGCTTCGATCATAAAACGCTTTTCTTCATGGTACTCACCACGAAAAATAGGCTCCAACTCTTCTTGAAAAGAATGCGGGGAGATGTCCGTTAGAAACCCTAAGGTGCCACGGTTAATACCAATCACAGGAACATCGTAGTTACTAATGGCTCTAGCAGCGCCTAAAAAGCTGCCATCGCCGCCGACAACCATCACTAAGTCACAATGATTGCCCAACTCTTTCAACGGGGAAGAATCCACTTTAATGCCGGGCAGCATAGTGGCTAAATCGTGTTCTAATACCGGTTCTGAGCCCTTTTCTTGCAGGTATTCCATCAGCTTCTTAACGGTATCAAGAATCTGAGGTTTATCTAATCGAGCTATTATTCCAACACGCCTAAAAAGACCCATGTGTCATTCTCTTTCTGTCTGTCTGTGTAATGGTAAGCAACTTGATAGGCGATTTAAGATCGCTTTTATTATGAAAAGCCTTCAACCAAGTGCCGCGCCACTTTAACATGAAGGCCTTACTTTTCGCCATCCAGAGAAGAGGCGATATATGGATTCAAGGCCGCTGAATACCCTCTCCACCCTTGCAAACCACCCGTATGAATCAATAAGGTACGTTTATGGGGCCATTTTCCATCACGAATCCTATTCATGACATGAAAAAGGGTTTTGCAGGTATAAACTGGGTCCAGCTGTTGAGCTGGGTTTGCGTCTGTAAAAAGCCTCAGAAACTGCTGCAATGCCTGACTCTGCTTAGCGTAGCCGCCTTCGTGAGCATCACTATGAAACGTCATTCTCTCTTCCAAAGCCGCAATATTCGTTTGATCCTCAGACACTAAACTGGCCAAAGAGAGGATCTCATCCGCTTGCGCAGCGGCCCCTTTAAGCGCACTAACAACGTGTAAATACGGGGTTTTCTCTGACGCCAATAAACCTGCCGCCGTGGTTCCTGTGCCAGCCGACACCACCCAAGCGTCACATTCACTGTCTAAATAGTCTATATCGTCCGCCCAATCTTGGCAGCCTTTGGCCCCTAATACCCCGCCGCCGCCTTCTGGGACCCAATAAATGCCTTCATATTGCCCATTAAGGTAAGACACCAACTCTGATTGTTCTGCTAGACGATAGTCTTGTCGAGTACAAGGCCACAAACTGACGCCCGCATTTGCCACATCGTACAATGTCGGCGTCAACCTAGGCTGAAGTTCGCCTCGCACCACGGCAATCCCCGCCATCTCAGTATCACGTAATGTGGCGGCAAAGGCGTGCAGATGGTTGGAATAAGGACCACCAAAGGTGGCCATATAGCGAGCCCGAATGCGTTTTGCTTCGCGTAAATGGTACTTTAATTTGTGCCACTTGTTGCCTGGCGCTTGCGGGTGTTCAAGATCGCCACGGTAAATAAAGAGCTCACAAGAAGCGTGTGGATGTTGCCACTTGGTGGGAATATGAAGCGGTTGGATAATAGACAAAAAAAGGCCTCGGCTAAACAGTCGAGGCCATAATATCATAAGCGGAAGTCAGTAAAATAAGGGAAACTCATTCCCAACTTAATGATCTTGGTTTTGACAGACCTTTTCCCATTAAGTTCCTTTCGTGAAGCTCATAAAAGATTCATCCGACAAAAGCATTATCTTCATCATTTCTTTGTTAAAATCCCCGCAGCCATCATTTGCGGAGAATGAAACACCATGATTCCATCACTTTCTGAGGTCTCGCCGATTCAGGCCAAATACCTTTCCTTTATTACACGTTTAAAGGCTTCAGGATTCTCAGGCGATAGTAATTTGGATTACGCCAATCGCGTGGTGCTTTCTACCGACAACTCCATTTATCAAGTGCTACCTCAAGGGGTCGTCTACCCTAAAAACACATCAGACTTACAGCAGCTTGTGACCCTTAGCAATGAGCCCGAATTCCACGACATTGTATTAAGCCCTCGTGGTGGAGGCACCGGCACCAACGGCCAGTCTCTCAGCGATGGTTTGATAGTCGATGTGTCTAAATACATGAATCGCATACTAGACATCAATGTGGAAGAAGGTTGGGCGCGCGTGGAAGCAGGCGTGGTTAAAGACCAACTCAACGCCGCGGTGAAACCTCATGGCTTATTTTTCGCGCCAGAACTCTCCACCAGCAACCGCGCGACCATTGGCGGCATGATTAACACCGACGCCAGCGGCCAAGGCTCGGTGACTTATGGCAAAACCCGCGATCACGTTCTTGAACTCACCACGGTACTTCTGGATGGCGGCTTACTCATCTCATCGCCTATTGACGATGAGGCACTGACCTCAATACAAAATGGTAGCGACTATGCCGCCCACGCTCATCGTGTTGTTGACGCCATTCAAAAAAGCAAAACGGCCGACATTGACGCAACATTCCCGCCATTGAACCGTTGTTTAACAGGGTATGATTTGGCCCACATTCGCTCAGACGATGGTTTGTTTAACATCAACTCTGTGCTGTGCGGCTCAGAAGGCACGCTGGGCTTCATTACTGAGGCCAAGGTGAATTTGCTGAGCATCCCAAGTCACGCCGCCTTAGTCAATATCCGCTACAGCAGCTTCGAAGCCTCGTTACGTCACGCCCGTGAATTATTAACGGCGCAGCCCACATCCATAGAAACCGTCGATTCAAATGTCCTAGCGCTTGCCAAAGGCGACAATATTTGGGGTTCTGCGGCGGAGTTTTTTCCCGACCTACCAGGGCAAGACATACAAGGCATCAACCTGGTGGAATACACAGGCAACAACGAGCAGGAAGTGGCCGACAAAATAAAACGACTGACAGATCAGTTGGATCAATTCGCAAAAAACGGCGACAGCAGTACGCTGGGCTACACCATTGCGATGGGGCACAATAATGTCAAAAAACTGTGGGCGATGCGCAAAAAATCAGTGGGATTGCTTGGCAACGTACAAGGGGAAAAGCGTCCTATTCCTTTTGTCGAAGACACCGCCGTACCGCCAGAACATCTAGCGGATTTCATTATGGAATTTCGCGCGGTACTCGACAGTCATCAAGTCCAATATGGCATGTTTGGTCATGTCGATGCTGGCGTGTTGCATGTGCGTCCTGCTTTGGACTTAAAAGACGAATCACAAGAACCCATGATCCGAGAAATCACCGACAAGGTGGTGGCTTTGACCCAAAAATACAATGGTTTGCTGTGGGGCGAACACGGCAAAGGGGTTCGTTCTGAATACGCCCCCGCTTTTTTTGGCGACTTATACCCCTGCATTCAGCAAATAAAAGGCGCTTTTGACCCGAGAAACCAACTTAATCCTGGCAAAATTGCCACGCCTTTTGAACTAGCGGCTGATTTATTAAAAATAGACGCGGTTCCGCTGCGCGGTCAATTCGACCGTCAGATCCCGATTCGAAATCGGGAGCAATTCAAAGACGGCCTCTACTGCAACGGCAATGGTGCCTGCTACAACTTTGACCCTAATGACGCCATGTGCCCTTCTTGGAAAGGCACCCGTGACCGTCGCCATTCACCCAAAGGGCGCGCATCCCTCATGCGAGAATGGCTCAGAGGCATGAGCGCTCAAGGGGTAGACACCCAAAAAGCCAGCAAAGAGGCCAAAGACAGCCATTTTCTGATGAGCTTTATTCCACGCCTCAAAAACACACTTGCCAAACGCCGTGGGGATTATGATTTCTCCCATGAAGTGCATGATGCCATGATGGGCTGCTTAGCCTGCAAATCTTGTGTTGGGCAATGCCCTATCAAGGTGGATGTGCCTGAGTTTCGAGCTAAATTTTTAGAACTCTATTACGCTCGCTATTTGCGCCCGATGAAAGACTATTTGGTTGGCTCATTGGAATTTATGATGCCGACTCTGGCCATTTTCCCACAACCTTACAATTGGTTGGTCAGTCGGCGCTGGGTCAATCATTTAACAAGCAAATATTTTGGCTTAACAGACAACCCAAAGCTGAGCCCCATTAATTTAAAGAAAGAGATGTCGCGACGCGGCATTCGACTTGCCACCCCACTGGCAATTGAAGCCCTGAACCCCAAAGACAGAAAACGTGCGGTGATTGTCGTGCAAGACGCTTTCACCAGTTATTTCGAAACCGAGCTGGTGCTCGACACCATGGAAATGCTGACACGATTAGGCTTCCAGGCCTATCTGGCACCTTATTTACCCAATGGCAAACCGCTGCATGTTCACGGCTTTATGAAAGCCTTTCAAAGAACCGCACGCAAAAACTTGGACATGCTACAAAGCCTATCCTTCTATGGTTTGCCTTTTGTGGGCATTGATCCCTCCATGACACTGACCTATCGCGCCGAATACATGAAAACCTTCAGCGACAGTCGCCAAGTGCCGAGCATCCAATTAATGCAAGAATGGCTCGCCAGCAAAACAGAGCATTTAAACAAGCAGCCATTGTCTTTAGATGGCAGCGTGTATCATCTCATGACCCACTGTACCGAGAAGACCAACGCCAGCGCATCGATCAAAGACTGGCAAACGGTTTATCAAACCCTAGGTTTGGAGCTGATCGTTGAAGATGTGGGCTGTTGCGGCATGGCTGGCACTTATGGCCATGAAGCCGCCAACCAAGACACCTCAAAAGTCATTTATGAGCTTTCTTGGAAAGAAAAGGTCACGAATCCGGCGCTAGCAGGTAAACTCCTCGCCACGGGCTACTCTTGCCGGAGCCAAGTGAAGCGCTTTGATCAAGTCCGCATTCTGCATCCAGCACAAATGTTGCTGCAGCACCTTCGTAGCGCTTCAACAAAAGCACCATAAACACCATAAACACCCGATATTGACACTGTTCGGCCGACAATTTACCGGCCTTATTTTATGAAAGGACAAACATGAATTATTTAAACTTGCTGCACGATAGCGCGGACGAGTACGGCCCTATTCGAGTCTTTGATGATGGGAAATTTCGCATCCTGTCGTTCGCCGATGGTGACGAACAAAGTCGTATTAAATTGTCTACGCCACATATTTTGCAGCATGAATACACACAAGCCATGACACTGGCTTTGTTGTTTAACCAACCCAAACGCATAGGCATTTTAGGCCTTGGCGGTGGCACACTTCTAAGCGCCTTATACCATGCGGTTCCCAGCGTACAAATTACGGCCGTAGAGTTACGCCAAGAAGTCATAGATGCGGCCGAAATGTATTTTAAAGTACCAAAAGGCAAACGCATTCAAGTTGAGAATGCGGATGCGCAAGCTTATATCGAAACCGGCTTCGATAAAAAAGTGGATATCTTGATGACCGACCTATACAACACGGACGGCATGGAACGCGGCGTACTGCAAACCACCTTTCTTGAGAATTGTGCGAAAAACATCAAGGAGAATGGCTGGTTGGTGCTCAACTGTTGGCTGGATCACAAAAACGATACTGAGCTAATCGACAAATTAAAGCGCATTTTTAGCGATGTCAGAGCACTCGATACCGGCAGTGGCAATTGGGTGGTGCTGGCAGGCAAACAGAAAAATGAGCTAAACGGCAAAGAACTCAAAGCCTGCGCACAAAAAATCAGCGCACAACTCGGCTTTCCCCTGTCTCGCTGGCTATCTAAAATGTACAGTGTCTAAAATGCACAGCGCCTAACCTGCAACACAAACAAAAAAGCTTACTCATTAAGTAAGCTTTTTTGCTCTCTATTATCCGTCATTCAAACGTTTAATTCAGTGCAACACCTTAAACAGACAACACACTGTCGACCAGTGCCTTCGCCTCTTCTTCCAGTTTTGCCAAATGGGCTTCAGAGACAAAACTCTCAAGATAAATCTTGTACACATTTTCAGTCCCGGATGGACGCGCTGCAAACCAGCCGTTTTCAGTCGAGACTTTTAATCCCCCAATGGCCGCGTTATTACCGGGCGCATGGGTCAAAACACTGACAATTTTTTCCCCTGCCAATGTTGTCTGCGTCACGTTTTTCACATCCAGCGCCGCCAAAATGGCTTTTTGCTCTAAGGTCGCAACTACGTCAATGCGCTTATACAAGGGCGTACCATAGCGCTCTGTCATGGCATCGTAATGCTGCTGTGGATCTTTGCCCGTTACCGCCAAAATTTCAGCGGCCAACAAAGCCATGATAAAACCGTCTTTGTCTGTCGTCCAAACAGAGCCGTCTTTACGCAAAAAAGACGCACCGGCACTTTCTTCGCCACCAAACGCCATGCTGCCGCTATAAAGCCCTTCAACATACCATTTAAAACCAACAGGCACTTCACACAAGGTGCGCCCTAAACCTTCTACCACACGGTCAATCATGCCACTTGAAACAAGCGTTTTCCCCAATTGAGCCGTTTTAGGCCAATGAGGTCGGTGCGACGCCAAATACTCTATCGCAACAGCAAGAAAGGCATTTGGATTCATCAAACCAAAGCCTGCACAGACAATACCGTGGCGGTCATAATCTGGGTCATTGCCCACCGCAATATCAAAATCGTCTTTGAGTTTCAGTAAGTTCTGCATCGAATAAGGCGAAGAACAATCCATGCGGATACGACCGTCTTTGTCTAATGGCATAAAGCGGAACGTCGGGTCTACGTCTCGATTTACTAAGGTAATATTAAGACCGTATTTTTTCGCCATTGGCTCCCAAAAATGGATGCCGGAGCCACCCATTGGGTCTACCCCTATTCTAATGCCAGCGTCAGCAATCGCCTGCATGTCCACTACATTGTCTAAATCATCAATGTAGTGGGTAATGTAATCGAACGGCTCAATTAAGCCACTTGCTGCCGCTTCTTTTTGGTTCAAATACAAGACACCAGACAAGCCATTGGCAAGCAACTCATTGGCGCGCTTAGCCACCCAATCGGTAATGTCTTTATCCGCAGGACCACCTTGCAGCGTATTGTATTTAATGCCGCCGTCTTCTGGTGGATTATGAGAAGGGGTAATCACAATGCCATCACTCAAATCTGAGGCGTCTGCCGATGCATTGTGAGTCAGAATCGCATGGGATATCACAGGCGTAGGGGTAAAACCGCCAGACTCTTGCACGCGCACTCTCACCCCATTGGCGGTTAAAACACCCAGGGCGGTTTGATAGGCGGCTTCTGATAAAGCGTGTGTATCTTTGCCCAAGTACAAAGGGCCAACAATATTCTGTGCTTTTCGGTATTCTGCGATGGCTTGGCAAATGGCCAAAATATGCTGTTCATTAAAGCTGGTTTTTAACGCGCTACCACGATGTCCTGAAGTACCAAAACTGACCTGCTCTGTAGGATTCGCCACATCGGGCTTATTGATAAAATACGCGGTCATTAACTCAGGAATGTTAACCAAAGACTGGTGAGACGCAAGCTGTCCAGCTTGAGGATGAATTGCCATATGAAAAAGCCTCATTGAGCAGTAAAAAAGGGATAGTGATTAGTCTCCCTCATATTTACAAGCGTTTCAACGAGTTATCATAACTTCATTAGATAATTCATGGATCTTACCAAACCCTGATACGCCGTTTTAGAGCGGCTAGCCACTCACGATGACGCCTCCACATCGATCAACAAAATAGTATTGTCATTTAGCTGTACCGATAAAGTCTTGCAAGGCGTACTCGTTTCAATATCTAAATATTCTTGCGACAACACCCTGCTTTCACCGGCAAACAATTGATAAAAATAGGCACGCCAAGACCAGTTATAACCTTTGAATCTCGCGTCTTCTATCCACACATCGCCCTCCATAGGACGCGCATAGTTTACCGTCAATTGCTCACCCGTTGAGTCAGCCGCGTAAAAACGTATCACCCCATTTATGGCTCGCAAACTCTGTGAGACAAACTTAACATCCACAATATCCAGCATTTTATGGTGTTGTTGAATGGACTCGACTGCTTGCATCAAATGCTGATAAGAAGCTCTCGCTTTCTGTGCTTTTTCTTTTTGTGCCGCAAAAAAGCGTGCACGAAGCTCAGCCACTTGCTGGCTAAAAGCATGACAATCGGCAAAATCTTCTGTCGCCTGAGAAAACAAAAAACCCTGCATATGGCGCGCGCCACAACGTAAACCAAAGAAAAACTCTTCTTCTGTTTCAACGCCTTCACACACAATAACCGCACCACTTTTTGCACAAAAAACGACCAGAGATTCGACCGCCGATTCCGCCATTCCACCCTGAGCGCCTTGCTGAAACAAGCGCATGTCTAGCTTAATAATGTCTGGTTCTAAAGCGATGACTCGATCAATCTGTGAGAAGCCGGCACCAAAATCATCAATCGCAATGCGCACCCCCGCTTCACGATACAACTTCACCGCACGACACAAGCTGTCTAAGTCACCATTGAGTTCAATCAATTCAATCACTATGCGACTGGGGTCCACCTTGTGACGATGCAGCATATCCAGCGTCGGCAAAGCGTCTGTCGTGGTCGCCGTTAACCATTGCGGCGATATATTGAGTGTCATGCGGGTTTGATCTGGAAGCTCATGAGCCCGCCTCACGGCTTTTTCACGAACTAGGCGATCTAGTCGCCTCTTGTCTTCTGTACTAATACCTTCATCAGTAAATAAATGCCCCGCAGACACGGCTTCGCCATTCGAATTGACATAACGCGCCAGCGCTTCATAGCCTGTCACTCGACCACTTGATACTTCCACAATAGGCTGAAAAAATGGCTTTATACTATCCCATTCCTCTTGCACGTTTTCAGAAGTACTGAATACCACATTTTGCACACTCCGCTCCTACTAAACCAGTTAACCGACGCTCACTTCAAACGTACTGACTAACGTGGATAGGTCCGCCGACCGATTTTTGACTTGATTAGAACTCATTTGTAACTGCTGCATACAGTTACTCATTTGTTCAGCGCTAGCGGCAACACTGAGAGTATGATCACCATGCTGATGGCTATTGCTAGAAATAAGTTCAATCACATTGAACATATTATCGGCTACTTTTGCGAGCGCTTCACTATCATTTGATGCAACTTCATTATTCACCAAGCTTTGGTTTACTTCATGAACGCCCGCTTCCATATACTCAACAGCCTGATTGGTTTGCACCATGATGCCTTCAACCACCTTACCAATGTCCGCAGCGGCGGCGGCAGTACGCCCTGCTAAGGCGCGCACTTCATCGGCAACGACAGAAAAACCGCGACCATGCTCGCCAGCCCTAGCCGCTTCTATTGCCGCGTTTAACGCCAGTAGATTCGTTTGGCTGGTAATGTCGGCAATCTCTTCTACAAAGCGACTGACATTGGAAGCATTGTCATTCAATGCCATGACAGAGGAGGCAGAAGATTGCACCACATCGCGAATGGTTTCTGTGCTTTGGCGCACGCCTTGGTATTGTTTATGGGCCTGCTGAACCGCCTCCTGCATCTTGCGTTTCATTTCTTCGGCGGTTTGCGACGCCACCGCTACCCCTTCCGCCTGCTGATTGACCAGTGTTAAGGATTCTTGGGCGGCTTGACGAACTTGAGAAGAAGCCGTGAACGCTTCTCGATTAAAGCTTTGCATTTCATCCGCCAGCGAATTCACCTCCCTCGCAGACACAATCACCTCACCAACTATGCTGTCTAATTGATCGACAAAGCTATTAATCCAACGCCCCATCTCTCCGACTTCATTGGTTGGTAATCGACTCAGTTCCATGCGCTGCGTTAGATTGCCTTCGCCTTCAGAAAGCTCTTTGATGACTTTTGTCATGCCAACTAATTGGTTCGCCGTTCGCCGCGCTCCCAAACGATCCAAACACACCAAGGCCCCCAAGCCACCGATCAGACTTAATACAAAATACAGGCTCGTATTTGGCGCGAAGAAACTGGCTAAAACGTATTGAAATACACAAACACAAAGCATCACCAAGGCGTATAAACAAAAATTCGAATAGGAGATAGACCGCGTTCTGTACACCTCTTCCAAATCCGCCTCGCACATCATGCCCCAGGTATCATCAGAGCCTGGCATGACGAACGTCACCCCTTTGCCGATAACAGGTATGTGCCGATAATCCGAATAGCCTGGGTATTTAACATAGAGGTTTTCGCCATTTTTAATGGTCTCTCGAACCCCTGGGTGCAACTCCCCTGTTGCCGGATCGGTGAATTTTAATTCAAGTTCAGTATGCTGCTTAACCGTTACCACCCCAAAAGCCGTTGTCACACCTTGTTTGAGATTTTCACCAAGAAAAAAAGCATCGTCTTCAAATCGAGACCGCGACAACGCCACCCCTTTCTGAATGCTCTTATCAAATACAGAGGACACCATGAACAAATAGTTATCACCAGACTCATGGTAGATATGACCCGCTTCTCGCTGAATCAGATCACCAATCACATCATTCGGCACCCGGACACACAAGCAACCTTGAAATACATTGCTGCGAGAAACGATCGGCAAATAAAACATTAAGGTGACGGCGTCATGAAAACTCGAGGTCGAAGCGCCAAGCGCTAAGGTGATGTCATCAGGGTAAGGGCCGTGCAAAAAACGCCCCTTTTTACTCCGCTCAAAGGCATCAAGTTGCGTGTGCTTAGTCCCTATTCTTACTTTATGAGTCGAAGCGACCAAGCCTGCTTGATCATTACAAAGGAACACTTCGGAGGCATCAGGTAAGCCTTGCTTTAACAAGGGCAAGAAAGCCGCCAACTCATCAATCTCTGTGATTTGGTGCTGGGCAACCTGATTCATTCTCGACCAAACTGTGTTCGCCCAAGTTGTTAAGATCCTAACCCTGGTTGCGGCAACCCCTTCAAAGGTGCTTTCAACGCTGGCTTGCGATTTTCGATTTAATAAACAGCTCCATTGCATTTTTAACTTGCCGGTTGATCCAAAAACAGGCAACCAGCTCTTTTCAGCCGCACTTAAATTCATCTTATCGCTTTCCAACGGTGCCATATTTGGCTCTCCCACCTACTGCTTAAAAATGTGTCATTGTCTGTATAGCGTAAAGAGGCAATCTACATGCCAACTAATTTTAAGCGTTTAACAGCCACACTAAAGGGCCTCTTAAACGATCAAAAAACGAACAAAAAACAAATAAAAACAAAGACTAAACAGTAAAAGCTCACTGCTTTTACAGGGACTACTAGAAGAGTTATCTGAGCAATTTGACAAGGGTAGAGGATCCTACTTTGTTTACGATTTATTACATCTGAGCAACCATTTCTGTATTTACATTTTAAATCCAAATAAAAAGCAGCCTCACCTTTGTTCAAGCCGCCATAGGTGCACAATAGGAGGGCGATAAATTTAATGCGCACCAATGCAAAGCAAAGTGTTCAAGCTTGATTTCTCGCAGCTATTTAAATAGTTAATCTAACAAGGTATTTTAACTATTTATTGGCGATACTTAGTGTTGTCGATAGTTCGACTTGAACGCTTAACAAGAAGAGTAATCATCTATGGAAGACAAACGCGCTTTAATCCTATCCGGAGGTGGTGCTAGAGCAGCATACCAAGTAGGCGTTCTTTCCGCGTTAGGTAAGATGGTGGAAAAAGGCAGCCCACTGCCCTTTCCAATTTTATGCGGCACCTCTGCCGGCGCACTCAACGCAACCATGCTAGCCACCAACGCGGACAACTTTACCAAAGCGGTGTCTAAACTTGCGTTTGTCTGGCGTCATCTTACCCCTGATCAAATATACACAATGGGGCGCTGGCCGATTGCCAGCTCGGTGACCAGAACATTACTCGCTCTTTTTCATCTACAAAACCGCCACAGCCCAATCGCCCTAATGGACAATGCCCCATTAAAAGCGCTGCTGGAAACCTTCATTGAGTTTCCCAATATCGACACCGCCCTCAAACAGGGACACCTAAGCGCACTTGCCGTCACCGCCATGAGCTACAGCACTGGCGAATCCACGACATTTTTCGAAGCAGAACGAAACATAAAGCCATGGCAAGGCAACCGCCGCAAAGGCATGATCGACAAGCTCACGGTCGACCATTTACTCGCCTCCAGCGCCATTCCAACCATTTTTCCCGCCCATAAAGTACAAGGTCATTATTACGGCGACGGCGCCATTCGTCAGAAATCCGCCATTTATCCAGCGTTGCAACTGGGCGCCAAGAAACTTTTTATTATTGGTGTGAGTGGCAACAGAAGCCCTAAAAAGTGGTCTAGCAAACACACAGATAAGCCTTCAAACGCTCCCAGCATGGCGCAAATACTAGGCCAATTACTTAACAGCGCCTTTATCGACAATTTGGAAGACGATATTCGTCAGCTAGAAATAATGAATAACCTGATCCGTGATTTGCCTGAGGAGAAAAAACAGCATCACGCCTTGCCCACAGAAACCTTAATCATCTCCCCTTCTGAGGAACTGAACGCCATTTCTGAGCACTACATACACACGTTGCCCAAAAACGTTCGTATCCTACTCAAAGCAACGGGAGGCTCCATCTCACAAAATGCCAGCTCTGCCGCCAGCTACTTGCTCTTTACCCCAGAATATTGTCGAGCACTGATCGAGCTTGGTTACAAAGATGCCATGTGGGAGAAAGATCGCATTCAAGCCTTTTTACACGAAGGTACGCCGTCACAATGACATTTCAAGAATCAATGCCTGTGTCGGACAAAAACAAAAAAAGCCGCTAGAAGCGGCTTTTTATTGATCTGTGATCTTAACTCAGATGGCTTATTTTAATAAACCATCTGCCCTTTTAATCAAAGGCTAAGACGACGAAGATCGCTCAACATTGAATTCAAGAAGGTCATGAAACGACCTGCATCACCACCATTTACTGCTCTGTGGTCATAAGACAGACACAAAGGCAACATAGTGCGAGGCTCAAATTCTTTGCCGTTCCAACGTGGCTCAACGTCCGCTTTGGAAACACCAAGAATTCCCACTTCAGGACAGTTCACAATTGGTGTGAAACCTGTACCGCCGATGGCACCCAGACTAGAGATAGTGAAACAACCGCCTTGCATATCAGCTGGTTTAAGCTGCTTATCCAACGCTTTCTTGATCAAAACACTGGCTTCTTTAGCAATTTCAACAACAGATTTTTTATCTGCATCGCGCAATACAGGAACAACAAGACCCGCAGGGGAATCTACCGCGATACCAATATGCACGTATTTTTTCTGAACGTAGCTTTCGCCATCGGCCATCAAAGACACGTTGAATGATGGGTTTGCCACCATCGCTTGAGCAACCGCTTTAATCAGGAATGGAAGTGGCGTTAATTTAACACCTTGTTTTTCCATTTCGCCTTTCAAGCCCTTACGGAAAGACTCTAGATCCGTAATGTCAGCTTTATCGAACTGTGTTACCTGAGGAACAACCAAAGCATTACGCACCATATTTTGGGCGGTAAGCTTTTGGATCTTACTCATTTTAACAACGTCAATGTCGCCAAACTTACTAAAGTCTTGATCAGGCACTGTTGGCAAGCCTGCACCTGTTGCTACCGCAGATCCAGCTGGGGCAGAAACGGCTTTTTGAACCGCAGCTTTAACATAAGCGTGTAGATCTTCTTTCGTGATACGACCACGAGGGCCTGTCGCACGAACAAGAGACAATTCCACACCCAGTTCACGCGCCAACATACGTACTGCAGGGCCTGCATGTACATTTTTAGACGGTGTCGCTAGAACCGCAGCTTGATCAACATTCGCCGCCGCAGGAGCGGCTTTAGGAGCAGCTGCTTGCGCAGGTGCCGCTTCTTGCTTAGCTGGTGCTGCTTTAGGCGCTGGCGCAGAAGTGGCTTCAAATTCTAAATCAAGAATTGAGTCCCCTTCAGACACTTTATCGCCTTCTTTAACGGCAATGGATTTCACAACACCTGTTTTAGGTGAAGGAATTTCCATAGAAGCTTTATCTGTCTCGAGCACGATAATAGAATCGCCTTCGTTGACAGAATCTCCCACTGCAACCGCTACTTCAATGATCTCAACCCCTTCTGCACCACCAATATCAGGTACATTTACGGTTTCAACACCACCAGCAATGGTTTCTTGAGTCGCTTCAACAACAGGTGCAGCCGCGCTTGCTTCTTCAGCAGGTGCCGCTGCAGCTGGCTGTACTTCTGCCGCCGTCTCAGTGGTAATGACCAACATATCTGAACCTTCAGATACGGTGTCCCCTACGCTAAGCAGGATTTTGCCAACTTTACCGCTGAATGGAGCAGGAATGTCCATCGACGCTTTATCCGTTTCAAGAACGATTAAAGAGTCACCTTCTGCGACGGTATCGCCTTCGGCAACACAAATCTCAATGACTTCAACGTCTGTTGCGCCACCAATATCTGGCACAGAGACTTTTTCTTCACTGCTAGACGTTGCGGCAGCGGCTTGTGGCGCGGCCTGCGGTGCTGGCTCAGCTTTCGCTTCTTCTGCCGGCTCGTCTGCTTTCGCTGGCGCAGCCTCAGCACCTTCTACTTCAAGAACTAAGACTTCAGAACCTTCTGAAACCTGATCGCCTTCTTGAACAGAAATACTGACTACTTTACCCGCGATCGGAGAAGGAACGTCCATAGACGCTTTGTCCGTCTCCAATACAATAATAGATTGGTCAACTTCTACGATGTCACCAACTTTTACACTGATCTCGATAACATCAACATCAGCTGCACCACCAATATCCGGTACTCGAATGATTTCAGTACTCACGGAAATCTCCTTTGTCATATAGACGCATCAAACTGAATGACTAACCAGACTTGAGCAAGGCTCAAGTCTGGTACCTAGCTTGTTTATAATTAGCAAGTAACTGGGTTTGGCTTCTCTGGATCTAGACCAAATTTAGCAATTGCTTCGCTAACTACAGATGCATCAATTACACCGTCTTTCGCCAATGCACTCAAAGCAGATACAACGACCCAGTAGCGGTTGATTTCGAAGAAATGACGCAATTTAGCGCGCGTATCACTTCGACCAAAACCGTCTGTACCAAGCACGTTATACGTACCTTTCATGAATGGGCGAATTTGATCAGCAAACAATTTAACGTGGTCTGTAGAGGCAATCACAGGACCTTTGTCTGCCAAGCAAGATTCTACGTATGACTGACGCGGCTCGCTTTCTGGGTGAAGCATATTCCAACGACTTGCGTCTAAACCTTCACGGCGCAATTCATTGAAAGAGGTCACACTCCAGATATCAGAGTTAACACCGTAATCATTAAAGAGAATTTCAGCCGCCGCTTCTACTTCACGAAGAATAACGCCAGAACCAAGCAATTGAACTTGTTTCTTATTGGCTTTCTTCTCATGAGATTTCAGCTTGTACATCCCTTTGATGATGCCGTCTTCGACACCTTCTGGCATGTCTTCATGAGCGTAGTTTTCATTCATTACGGTTAGGTAATAGAAAACACTTTCTTTCTCTTTGTACATACGACGCAAGCCATCTTGAACGATAACAGCCACTTCATATGAGTACGTTGGGTCATAAGAGACACAGTTAGGAATCAAGCCAGCTTGAATATGAGAATGCCCATCTTCGTGCTGTAGACCTTCACCGTTCAGCGTAGTACGACCTGCAGTAGCACCAATCAAGAAGCCTCGAGCTTGTGAATCACCCGCTGCCCAAGCCAAGTCACCAACACGTTGGAAACCAAACATTGAGTAGTAGATGTACACAGGAATCATCGGCAGATTGCTGTTACTGTAAGAGGTAGCCAAAGCCAACCATGCAGAGAATGCGCCAGGCTCATTGATCCCTTCTTGAAGAATTTGACCTTGAGCAGACTCTTTATAATACATAACTTGAGTGTGATCATGTGGCGTGTAACGCTGACCTTCAGAAGAGTAAATACCCAACTGACGGAACATACCTTCCATACCGAAAGTACGCGCTTCATCCGCTACGATTGGCACAACACGTTCACCAATGGCCTTGTCTTTCACCATCACGTTTAAGGCACGTACAAACGCCATAGTCGTAGAAATTTCACGACCTTTTGTGCCGGCAATTTGTGCTTTAAACGCATCCAATGAAGGCACTTCAAGCGCTTCACAATCACGACGACGAACCGGGAAATCTCCGTGCAGCTCTTTACGACGCGCACGTAAGTATTTCATTTCAGGGCTGTCTTCCGCTGGGCGGTAGTAAGGCAGATCCTTCAATTCTTCATCGCTGATTGGAATACCAAACTTGTCACGGAATTGAGCCAAAGACTCTTCATCCAGTTTCTTCGTTTGGTGAGCTGTGTTTTGAGCTTCGGCCGCTTTAAACATGCCGTAACCTTTAACGGTTTGCGCCAAGACAACCGTTGGTTGACCTTTATGAGTCGTCGCTTCAGCGTAAGCTGCGTAAACTTTATAAGGGTCATGACCACCGCGGTTAAGGTTCATAATGTCATCATCAGACATATCCTTAACCATCTCTAGCAATTCTGGGTATTTACCGAAGAAATGCTCACGCGTGTAGGCGCCACCATTGGCTTTGTAGTTCTGAAGTTCGCCATCGCAAACCTCATCCATACGTTTTGCCAACAAGCCTTTGTCGTCTTTTTCAAACAGAGCATCCCAATGGCGGCCCCATAAGCATTTAACAACATTCCAGCCTGCTCCACGGAACACGCCTTCTAATTCTTGGACAATCTTGCCATTACCACGAACAGGACCGTCAAGGCGCTGCAAGTTACAGTTGATGACAAAGATAAGGTTGTCTAGTTTTTCGCGACCAGCAAGTGCAATGGCACCCAAAGATTCTGGCTCATCACACTCACCATCACCTAGGAACGCCCAAACCTTACGGTCACCTTGATCAATCAAACCACGGCTATGTTGGTATTTCATAACGTGCGCTTGGTAGATCGCTTGTAGTGGCCCAAGACCCATAGAAACGGTCGGGAACTGCCAGTAATCAGGCATTAACCAAGGGTGTGGGTAAGAAGAAAGTCCTTTCCCATCTACTTCACGACGGAAGTTATCAAGTTGCTCTTCAGTCAAACGCCCTTCGATGTAAGATCGAGCGTAGATGCCTGGAGAAATATGACCTTGGAAGAAAACCATGTCCGCTTCTTGCTCACTGTCTGAACCACGGAAAAAGTGGTTGAAGCCAATGTCATAAAGCGTTGCTGCTGAAGAGAAGCTGGTAATATGACCGCCAAGAGTGGAATCTTCACGGTTTGCTTTCATTACCATTGCCAGTGCATTCCAACGGATTATGGAACGAATGCGACGCTCCATAAACAAATCTCCCGGTAACGGCTTCTCATTTTGAGGAGCGATAGTGTTACGGTAAGACGTTGTAATGGAGGCTGGCATTGCTGTGCCTGCTTTCGCAGCCTCTTTTGTCAAACGATCCAAAATGTATCGTGCGCGATCAGGACCTTCTTCTCGAAGGACAGACTCGATTGCATCAACCCATTCTTTTGTTTCGATCGGATCGATATCTTCGAGGATATGCTGCTCCGTCATAGTGTTAATAACCCCCGCTATTAGGACAGATCTCAAACCTACCAAGGACTTTTATTGTTTACCTTGGAGGCGACTTAAACGAACCAGCGGAATTTATATTAATAACACTATAAAAACCAGCCGACACGAGAAAAAGCGATACCTGACCTTTGTTTATCGGTATCGTTTTTTCTCTTTATCTAGACAGCGTTGTTATTATTTTAGAATTTGCTGTCCACTCGACTACCAAAAAGAAATTGGTAGGTTCGTTTCCATATGGGCCTATATCTACTAAGCCCTTAATTCCCTTACTATGAAATTAACACCCCGTTTTGCAGAGTGATCATAGAAAGTTCAATAAACTGTTCACCACATTGTTTGTCGTTGTCAAAATAGTCATCTGCAAACGCATTCCCTATTTCGATTTGCCAGATAGTGGGCAAATCGGTGGTTCACTCTTCCTTTATAGGTATTCAAATCAGGCGTAAGGTTAACACCTAATCGCGAAATCGCCTAGACACCTACCTCAAGATTGAATAACTTCCCCACTATAAAAAGCTCGCACATTCAGCAATAGTGGCCTTTTTTTGACTAAGGCCACTCAGCAAGCCCTTTAAAATACTGGGCGCCAAGGGAACCATTCACAAAGAATATCCCAATCATAAGCAAAATCTATTTAGGCCAAAGGCGATCATTTATTAAACGATTCTGTCTTTTTTATAACGATCGCTTTGTTGCGCTTTTGCCTTCTCAACAATAAATAGAACACTTTATAACCAATCTTTCCTTTCTCTCCACTGCCCATTGCCCCCTTTTATTTTACTAATTCACTTAATTCGCCTTTTCATCATTTGAATATCCATGAAAATTGCACAAGTGGGCGCTTCTCACACTGACGACTTCTTAGATTATCGCTACAATGGGCACTTTCTCGACATTAGAATAGGAAATAACATGACACTGTTGAATGCAGATTCACTCGAGCACATGACATCGAACGTCACTTTTGCTTTAAAAGAAGACGTAGGTGCGGGTGACATTACCGCCCAACTTATTCCAGATGACCATGAGATTACGGCGTCAGTCATCTCCAGAGAATCTGCTGTCTTATGTGGCCAAGACTGGGTAAACGAGGTTTTCAAACAGCTCGGTCATGATGTGACGCTAGAATGGCACGCCAACGACGGTGATCAACTAACCGCAAACCAACCTTTTTTAACACTAAAAGGCCACGCTCGTACTATTTTAACGGGCGAGCGCACGGCATTGAATTTCATTCAGACCTTGTCCTATACCGCTACCATTGCACGTCAATACGCAGAAGATGTCGCGGCCACGAACCTTACTATTCTTGATACACGAAAGACGCTACCAGGCTTACGCAGCGCACAAAAATACGCGGTTAAAGTCGGCGGTGCACAAAATCACAGAATTGGACTTTTTGATGCCTTCTTGATCAAAGAAAACCACATTATGGCAGCAGGCTCGATCACCAATGCGGTCAACATGGCCAAGCAAATTGCGCCAGGCAAAACCATCGAAGTGGAAACAGAAAGCTTGGCAGAGGTTGCCCTAGCCGTGGAGGCTGGCGCCGACATTATTATGTTGGACAACTTTTCCTATGAAGACATGGCAACCGCTGTCACCCGCTTTAAAGGACAAGTAAAATTTGAAGCATCTGGTAACATGGATCAAGAAAAGCTAAAACGGGTTGCCCAAACAGGGGTGGATTATGTTTCCATTGGCGCCCTCACCAAACACGTTCAAGCCATCGACCTCTCTCTTCGAGTCCATAAATAAGGAACATATGATGAGCGACAGTATATTAGTCATTAATTGCGGCAGCTCTTCTCTGAAATTTGCTGTTCTGTGTGACGAAGGACAATCCGTATTGCTCGAAGGCATTGCCGATAGACTCGGCTATACCAACAGCACTCTTACGTTTAAAAAAGACGGCAACAAAGAGTCTATCCACCTTAAAGAAGGCACTCATAAGAGCGCCGTCGCCGAAATCAAAAAGTGGTTAAGTGACAGACCGGCTATTTTGGACAGCCTAACAGGGATTGGTCACCGGGTCGTACATGGTGGCGAGACCTTTAGTCAATCTGTGCTGATTGACCAATCTGTCATAGACGGCATTGCTGAATGCGCGAATTTTGCGCCCTTACACAGCCCAGCTCATATTATCGGCATGAATGTGGCCATTGAACTCTTCCCGGGCATACCGCAAGTTGCCGTGTTTGATACCGCGTTCCACCAAACGCTCGCAGCGGAACAGTACCTTTACCCGATTCCTATGGCACTGTATCGACAGCACCACTTTCGCAAATACGGTTTTCATGGCACCAGCTATCGCTACATTAGCCGCCGTTTGGCAGAACTTGAACCAAACAGCCTACAACAAGGTGTGCTTGTCGCGCATTTAGGCAACGGCGCCAGCACCTGCGCAATCAATAAAGGCCAATCCACAGACACCAGCATGGGGATTACGCCACTTGAAGGCCTTATGATGGGGACGCGCTGTGGCAGTTTAGACCCAAGCCTGCTTTCTTTTATTGCTGAAGCGGAAGGCATTTCCTCGGCCGACGCATTGGATGTATTGAACAAAAAAAGCGGTTTGCTGGGCATCTCCGAACTGTCCAATGATTGCCGAACCTTAGAAGAAGCCATGGCACTGGGCAATGAACAAGCCAAATTAGCGCTGGATATGTTTGCCATCCGAACCGCCAAATACCTTGTTAGCGCCGCCACCACTCTCGACAGCATTGATCATTTGGTCTTTACCGGTGGCATTGGTGAAAATTCCTCCTATGTTCGCGCGGCCATATGCCAACAATTAAAAGCCTTTAATATTTACATTGATGGTGATAAAAACTCTTTACGGGGGGCGACGATGAGCATTGAGTCAAAACAGAGTCATGTCAAAGTCTGGATCATCCCAACCAACGAAGAACTTATGATTGCTTTGGATACCATCCACTTAATTCGTCAATAATTTATATTAACCAACACTCGTACAAGTAGGACCCCTTAATTATGTCGACAAACGTGTTAATGACAGTACCGACCGGACCCGGTGTTGGTTTAACATCCGTCTCTGTTGGACTGGTTCGTGCCCTAGAGCAACAAGGTTTGAAAGCGAGTTTTTTCAAACCCATCGCCCAGCCACACCCAGGCGATAGCGGCCCAGACAAATCAACCGCAATGGTCGCACAAGGATCAACGCTCACACCGGCCGAGCCAATTCCCTTGCATGAGGCCGAACGATACCTATACAACGACAATATCGAAGAGTTAATGGAAGAAATCGTTGGTCGCTTCCAAGCCAGCGTAGAGCCAGATTCCACCGTCATCGTCGAAGGTCTTGCGCTTATCTCAGGGCACCCTTATGCAACCCGCTTGAACAAAGCCATTGCGCGAACCCTTGATGCAGGCTTAGTGCTGGTCACCGCCCCTAATAATATGCGCGTGAACGAACTTGAGCATCACGTTGAAATTGCCGCTGGGTCCTACGGTGGCATTAAAGCCCCTGACGTCATTGGCTGCATTTTAAACAAAACCACTCCGGGTTCATTAGGCGTTAAATCCTATGGTGACTTATTTGCTCAGCGCGGTATTTTTAAACGCAACTTCAGTCTTCTAGGGCAAATTCCCGTTTCTGAAGAACTCACCTACCCGCGAGTCAAAGACGTTGCAGACTTTTTACAAGCCAAAATAGTCAACGCTGGCGAGATGGAATCGCGACGTGTTCAGTCCTACACTTTGTGCGCCCGTGGCGTTGAAAACATGCTGGAAGCTCTGCGTCCAGGTGTTCTGGTATTCACCCCTGGGGATCGTACCGACATCATCATGGCGACCGCCATTGCCGCGCTTAACGACACTAAAATCGCCGCTCTGGTATTAACCGGTGGCTATCAGCCTAGTGACGCACTAATGGTCTTGTGTGGCAAAGCCATGGCGAAAGGCTTGCCAGTGCTTTCTGTGACGACCAATAGCTGGGAAACGGCGATCACCATGCAGTCGTTTAACCAAGAAATCCCCTTGGACGACAAAGAACGCATATTGACCGTTAAAGAACACATTGCCCGCTGTATTGATCATGACTGGGTCAATTCTTTTGCGATGAACCAAGAAGAAAGAAAGCTGTCTCCCCCAGCGTTCCGTTATCGCTTAATAGAGCAAGCTCGATCCCTCAACAAGCGAATCATTCTTCCTGAAGGTGAAGAAATTCGCACGATACAAGCGGCGTCCATTTGCGCTGAGCGTGGCATTGCACGCTGTACGTTATTAGGCAAAGAAGCTGAAATTCTTCGTATTGCACAAAATAACGGCATTGAGCTTAGCCATGGCGTCGAAATCTTAGACCCTGAGAGCATTCGTGAACGTTATGTTGCTCCTATGGTTGAGCTGCGCAAACATCGCGGACTGACTGACATCATTGCCAGAGAGCAACTCGAAGACAATGTGGTGCTCGGTACCATGATGCTGCAAACCAACGATGTTGATGGTCTTGTGTCTGGTGCGATCCACACCACCGCCAATACCATACGTCCTGCCCTACAGCTCATTAAAACATCAAAAACTGCGTCGCTAGTCTCTTCCGTTTTCTTTATGTGCTTACCAGATCAAGTACTTGTTTACGGTGATTGCGCGATCAATCCAGACCCTACGGCCGAACAGCTCGCTGAAATTGCAATTCAAAGCGCCGATTCCGCTACCGCGTTTGGTATTGCGCCAAAAGTCGCCATGATCAGTTACAGCACCGGTGGTTCTGGTAGCGGCAATGATGTGGATAAAGTGCGAGAAGCAACCGCGATTGCACAACAGCGCCGCCCAGATTTGCTGATTGATGGGCCTTTGCAATACGACGCCGCCATCATGGAAAAAGTCGCCAAACAGAAAGCGCCTAATAGCAAGGTAGCAGGCAAGGCAACCGTGTTTATCTTCCCTGACCTCAACACAGGAAATACCACCTATAAAGCCGTGCAACGAAGCGCAGACGTAGTCAGTATCGGCCCAATGCTGCAAGGCATCCGCAAACCCGTTAATGATTTGTCTCGTGGCGCCTTGGTGGATGACATAGTCTACACCATTGCGATTACGGCCATTCAAGCTGGCCAAACCAACCAAGGCAACGCATAACCTGCCATCGATGATGGCTGGTGATTGAATGCCACAGAAATAGGCTAACGCCTTCCCATAACCTGATGAAAGCCATTTCATCAGGTTATTTTTTTATCTGCTGATCTCTCTCGTTTTTTAATGCCTGTCTTTCCTTAGCCGACCCTCAGCGTTTCTAGCGCGTCCATTTGATTGCAAAAATTCACACAAGCAAGTGGTGTTATTCCACAAATAGGCTAGTGTTTTATTAACGATTAGCAGGAAGCTAACGTCCCTTACCCTCTTCAAGGAGTGAAGAAATGAACCGTCTACGCGCCCATCAAGGTGGATTTACGCTATTGGAATTAATGGTTGTCATTGCCATTATTTCTATTCTTGCCGCCATCACCGCCCCAACGTTTACCCGTCAAATCACAAAAGCAAAACTGGTTGAAGCTCAAAATATAGCCACCCAAAGTCAATCGTTTATTGAGGAGTACATTCTGCTCAACGGGACCTTCCCATCCACCACTGAGTTCGCTGCCATAGCGCCCACGGTCGCAAGCGATTCTATTGTGAAAAGTATTGCGGTAAGCGATCAAGAAGAAGGCACTGGCAGTGTGACTGTGACACTCAACAGCGACACCGGCATTAGCGAGGGGAACTATTTCAAATACAGCAGAGATGACAGCAATGATTGGCAATGCGTCTCCGATTTAGACAGTAAGCTCCTTCCCCCGCAATGCAGCACGGTAGAGGTCGAATAGTCATGACTTTAGAGGAGATTTTAGCCAGTGCCATCAAGCTTGCTGCCAGTGACATACACATAGAACAAACTGCCGCTGGCATCCATGTCAATACACGACAATATGGCGTCATTCACGTACTGGCGAACTTAGGGGCAGACAATCCATTGATCAATCGTATTAAAATGCGAGCCAACTTAGACCTGTCTGAAACGCGCAGAACTCAAGAAGGCCAATTCAGTTTTACCTACCAACAACAAACGACGTTTGTTCGCGTAAGCCTTATCGCCACCATAAAAGGAGAAAAAGTTGCATTACGTCTGCTGCCCGAAAAAACACGCTTCAACCTTGATAGCATAGGACTGCCCGATTCTTTGCAAGTACAGCTGGTCAATCAATTGGAAAAGCCAAATGGATTAATTCTCGTCTGCGGGGCGACTGGCGCGGGCAAAAGCACAACGCTTTATTCTTGTTTAGATTATTTGAACAATGAGAAACGCACTATTTTTACCATTGAAGACCCAGTAGAGCATGAAATAAGCGGACTCTTTCAATGTGAACCAAAGCCAGAAATCGGCCTCAATGCCATCCATCTGCTAAAAGCGTTTTTACGACAAGACCCAGACATCATTATGGTGGGGGAAATCAGGGACGCAGAAACCGCCAATCTTGCGATTAATGCATCGTTAACAGGCCACCTAGTGTTAGCCACTTTGCATACGAATTCTACGCTGGATGCGATCCATCGCTGCCGCAGCTGGCAAGTCGACTTTTTTTCACTTGTCAGCTCCCTCAAGCTGATCATCCACCAAGCCATGGAATACCGCTCCAGCAGTCAAAGTGCGCTGTTTAGTGGCTTGTTGCCTTTGTGGAAAGAAACCTTGCCAATAGATTACCAGCAACTTATTGCTACCCCTTCATTGTGGCAGGCGTATAGCCATAAAAACTCAGGGGGAGCAGATGCCTTGGTTTAGCGTCAAATTTGATGGCACGACTTACTATCGATACGCCGTATCAGAACACCGTTTGTTACTGCATTATGTGTCGTTAGGGCAATGGAATATAGATTGTCGACGCTATACACCACGACACTTCAACTACAAAACCTTGCTTCTCTTTTTCACTGAAATTAACAGTGCACTGCAAAATGGACTGCAACTTAACGAAGCAATACACAGCCTTTCTGAGTCCTCCAGTAACCCAATCTTAAATAAAAACTGCTTGGCGATCTGCCATGAGCTGCATACCGGAGAAGCCTTTAACACTATTTTATCGAGACTCTCAAATCAACGCTGCCAGCCTTACTGCCAACTCATCGTTAGCGATGGCTCAAGAGAAGATTGCGAGCAAAGCATTAAAACCTCAATAGAACAACTTACGTCGCTTCTCGCGTGGTCTGCAAAACTGTTAAAAGGCATTACCTACCCCTTTTTTATCATGCAGGTCGCGCTGGCAATCAATTTGCTTCATAGCCTGTTTGCCAGCACTGACGCCCCTTCTAATCTACTACTCAACACAAGCATGTATTTAATAACGAGCTTTGTCCAAGCCATAATAGTGATCAATTTCATCAATGGAAACGCCAGTAACTGGTTTGAGACTTTCAACGCAAGCTTTCGCTTAACAAAGTTATTGGCGTTATTGAACGCCAGCCGTAAAACAGGCAAGCCCTTGCAGCAAGCACTGTACAAAATGCCTCTGCACTTTAATCACGCCACATTAAAGGAAGAGATTCTTTTTACTTACTACTCGTTACAACTCGGCAACAGCTACCAAACTAGCTTTCCCACAAGTTGGTTTCCCAAAGAATCCGCTTTAGCACTCGATGCCGCCAGTCAAAATGGGGACATCGACAGGGCCCTAACATTGGCAGCACAAGAGCATGAACGACAATGCCAGCAGGTGATTTATTGGTTTGAAAAGATCGTCCCTGCCTGCTGTCTTTTTATTGCCGCAGGCTTTGTTGTGTCCGCGTTATTGTCCATCTACCAACCTTTATTGGCACTGTCTTAATGACGCTCACGCTATTATCAGTAGCGCTGTATGCGTTCAGCTTACTGTGTCTTGGTAGTTTTGCGGCGCTGTTTTCCATTCGCTGGCCTGCCGTTAATCTCTACTTAGCCGAAAAAGAAGCCCATGAGCTGCTCTCTCTTAATTTTATAAAAACACCGCCCAAAAACAGTGTCTTTGGACGCTCCTACTGCCCCCATTGTCATCACACCCTAGGCTGGAAAGACACAATCCCTCTGTTTAGCTATTGTTATTTAAAGGGGCAATGCCGCTATTGCGCCAAGGCAATTTCAGCCTATTATTGGCGCATCGAAATACTGTTTTTGATCACAGGGCTTCCTCTTCTGTGGTTACCGCTCAGTCTTTATGAGCTGATTCTTAACACCGTTATTATCAGTGCACTGCTCAGCGCGGCCATTATTGATTACCAGCACAGACTCATTCCAAATGAATGCAGCGGCCTTGCCATCGCAGCCGCTTTAGCGCTAAACATAGGCACCCCTAATCTAGATGCGTCTATTTTAGGGGTCTTGTTGGGATATGCGATTGTTGCCCTGCTTAGAGAGTGCTATCTTTATTATCGAAACAGAGAAGGCATTGGACTTGGCGATGCAAAACTGCTTGCAGCGCTAGGCGCTTGGACATACATGGAATCGTTATTCTCTATTCTTTTGTATGCCAGCCTTTTAGGTATTGTATATACCGCTATTTATTATAAGACAGGCAGGCAAAACATACCGTTTGGCCCTTTTTTAGTCATTTCAGGCATCGCCCACTTTTATTGCATTCACTTATGAAACAGAATCATTTATCGCCCATTGTTGGGCTTGCTGGCGGCATAGGGTCAGGCAAAACCACCGTGACTCAACGCTTCAACGCACTTGGTATTCAAAGCGTCGACGCGGATGACGTTGCCCGTGAAGTTGTCCTTCCAGGATCAGACTGCCTTAACCAAATCGTAGCGCGCTTTGGCGCCAACATTCTATTAACCGATGGCAATTTAGACCGTAAAGCCCTGCGCGACATTGTCTTTAAGCACCCAGACGAAAGGCGCTGGCTTGAGTCCATTACACACCCAAAGATTAAACAATCCATCGCCGAACAACTGGCCAAAGCCTCTTCTCCTTATGTGTTATTGGTGCACCCTCTGTTGTTCGAAACTGGCCAACATAAAATCTGCCAACTCGTGATTGCCATTGACGTTCCTAAAGCGCTACAAATAAAGCGCATTATTCACCGAGATGACAGCACTGAAGAGCAAGCTCAAAGCATTATTAATGCCCAGATAAGCAATTCAGAACGATTAAAACAAGCGGACTTTATCCTTAAAAACGATAGCAATTTGATTGACTTAGATGATAAAGTCATGGAATTAAACCAGTGTATTTTAGAACGATTGAATGTAAGAGATTAAAAGAATGACCCTGATTGCCTGCCCTACTTGCCAAAAGAAAACGCCTTGGTCCGAAGAAAACAAAGACAGACCTTTTTGCAGTGCAAAATGCAAGCTAATCGATCTAGGGGAATGGGCAAGTGAAAGCTATGCGATTCCACAACAAACCTCAGAGGAAGACGATATTTTTTCTGAGGACTTAGCGATGGACCCTAATAAGTCGTTTCTCTAACTTAACTAATAAGATACGGATTATCTACAATGGGACTGACTGATTTCTCAAGCCACAAAGCCTTGCTCATAGAAGACATGGCCGAAGCCAGAATAATGCAAAAAAAGATGCTAACCGACTTTGGTTTCCAATCGATTGATATCGCCATGAAAGCGGAAACGGCTATCGATCTACTTAAAACACAATCTTTTGACCTTATTCTATCGGATTACAATCTAGGCAATGGCAAAGATGGTCAGCAGCTACTTGAAGAAGTACGACATTCCAAACTTATCCCAAATACCGCAACGTATTTAATGGTTACCGCCGAAACCTCGATTGAAATGGTGATGGGTGCAATTGAATTTCAGCCGGATGGTTATATTACCAAACCTTTTTCACAAGCGCTATTACAACGCCGACTTGGAAAGCTTTTAGAAATGAAAGCCAAACTAAAACAGGTCAATATTGCACTTGATAAAAAAGACTTCCCTAAAGCCATCGAAGAAGCCTATAAGGTCATCGAAGTGCACCCTTCTCTAGAAGGAAAATGCCATCGAGTCATCGGTGAATGCTACTTAGAGATGAAAGAATACCGACAAGCAAAAGAGATTTTTGCGAGCGTGTTAAAAAATCGAAAAATGCCTTGGGCAGTCTTCGGTGAAGCCAGAGCCTGCTTCTACCTTAATCAACTAGAGCAATCTGAAAGCAAGTTCCGTCAATTAATGCTCGACAACCGTTTCTTTGTCAGCGCTTATGATTGGTTGGCCAAGATTAAAATTGCACAAAAAGACAATGCGGCAGCACAAGCCATTTTAATTGACGCGATTGAACGCTCGCCAAAAAACCTATTACGTCAGATGGAGCTGGGCAAACTCAGTTTAATCATTAAGGACTACAATACCGCGGAATTGGCGTTTAGACGCGCGGTATCGCTGGCCAAACACTCTTGCTATAACACGGCTGAAATATATTTAAATCATCTCTCTACTTTCGCCAAACTGTCAGAAGAAGCCCCTCTTTCATCACGCCAGAAAGAAACGTTTCAGTCTACATTGAAAAAAATACACCAATTGTTTTTTGATGACCCTGCGGTGAGAGCACAAACTTACTCCTATGAGACTGATATTTACCTTAACAGCAAAGACCCCAACAATGCGAAGAACACTCTTCAGCTATGGATTCGTGATGTGGAAACAGGCATAGCACTGGCTCCGACCAATCAGCAAAACACCCACTATAAACTCGTTCTTGAAGGTTAATCATGAAAAAGATGGACATAAGCACAATTCTTGCCAGCGCCATACATGAAAGCAAAAACCAAGTAGGCACTCTTCTTTATCAACTGCAAGGCCTCAAGGAAGCGCTACCAAGCAATAATGCTAACGAATCTAAAGTCACCATGATTGAAGAGTCGCTTAAAAAGCTAAACGACGAATGGGTGGAATATCTTTATCTCTACAGACTCGCATCTAATGGTTATGAGCTGCACGTAGACACTTTTTTACTGGATGAGTTTTTAGACGACCAAGTGTTCGCATTATTAGCGTCCGCTAATGCCAAACACCTTGATCTAAGCTATCACTGTGAAAAGAGTCTAACCGGTACTTTCGATGAACGCTTAATGACCGCGGTCGTGGGAACCGCTGTCTACAATGCACTGCGCTTCGCGAAATCCAAAATTGAAATCCACGCCAGCATCGAAAAAAACTTTTTGGTGATCAGCGTTGAAGACGATGGCCAAGGCTTTAAAGCCACACCAGAAGACGAAGATACCCTGAACTCCAACACGGGATTGGGGCTTTATTTTGCCCAGCTGTCTGCCAACGCTCATGTGTGCAATGAGGCGGAGGGTTATATCAAAAAAGAGCAATCCACATCATTAGGCGGTGCAAAACTCGCGATTTATCTGCCTCAATAAATCGCTTTCATCGGCTGTCTTATAGGCTTTTAGCGCCTGTTAAGGGAGAAAAATTTCAAATCGACTACCGCCTAGCACTGACTCATTATTCAAATGAACCCAGCCACGCTGTTCACGGTTTTGATGCATGTTGGCAACCAGGTAACAATAATACCAACCCAGCATCTGATTGGTTAATCCCGAGAAATCTTGCTGTTCTATTATTTCTGAGAAGTGCTGAAGACGCTCTTCTGGATACCCCCTGCCGTTATCATCAATGATGATTTTGGTGCCATCTTCGGTTTTCTGTAAATCAATTTGAATAACGCCGTCGCTATAGCGGATGGCATTAACAATGGCGATGTCCAAAATATGGCTGACCAAATTGATGTCCACATAGCCACTAATGTCATCATTGGCAATGACCTTGATCGTGACCCCAACGCGGCGACAGAGAACGTCATGAGAAATCACTTGCTCCTCAATAAGCTCTAATAAGTAGGCATCAGTCAATCGAAAGGTGAGTTCATTTTTTTCGAGCAGATACAAGTTATGCAATTGCTCTATACCATTCTGCATACGACTAATTTCATAGTGAATGGAGGTTAAATCTGTCTCTTCTGGCGTCTTGGAGGATGAGCCCAACGGCATTTTCTCCAACGTATGCTGTAATAAATTCACAGATTGTTTCATGTCATTCATAGAGGCTATCATGACATGATGAAATTCATTTTTTATCGAGTCTCTCATGCTGAATCCTGAGGGTTATATTTTGTAATAAATGTTTTAAGCGTTTGGAGACGAGAGAACTGTTTATGATTCTCTCCCACATGATTCAACCGTTGAAAGGCTTGATGACATCGTTCTAATAGCCTGTCACTGCCTTGATCCGCTGCCATTTTTTTAATCACTGTTTGCACCAAGTTTAAATTAAGACCTGGGTGGTTAGGAGAGATTAAGAGTGCCTCTTCAAACACGGCAAGGGCCTCATCGTACTCTTGTTTCGCATAGTGATTTAACGCCTTAAAATTGAGCGCTTTAGTTTTTGCTCGAGCCCCCATAGGAAGCGGCTCATCAATAAAGTCCAAAATAGCCTGCTCTTGCTCTGACGATAGCTGTTGAACAGTGCCTTCAGATTGCCATTGGGCATTTGCCTCTTCTTTCTTGCCTGCCAAGTAAAGTGTTTTACCTAATTGAACCGAAATGTCAGGCGTTTTTAATTCAGGGGCTTCTTCGATCATTTTAATCGCGGCGTCTAAGCTTGCTAGCGCCTGCTTAGCATGACCTTGAATGCTGTATAATCGGCTTTCACAAAGGGCTTTTTTGAGACGCACATCATGTTGATCTGAATACTTTTTAGAGACTCTATTAAGAACCAGCAACGCATCGTCGGTCATTTTTTTACGCTCTCTACCTTCTAGCTCGACCGATGCCTCAGACAACAAATCAGCCAACTGGAAATATTGCTCTGGTGATTCATTAATCGTGTTCGCCGTCAGCTTCAATGCCAGATTACTGGCCTTGACCGCACTGTGAACATCACCATTCTCGCAACTCAACTCCATCATCTTTTTTTGTCGCAGCGCCACCAAGGGAGACAGTTTGACGCTTTCCTCTAGCGCTTGCTGAGCTTGACTAAAGCGCCCTTTTTTCTCAAAGCAAAAGGCCAACAAATCGTACCCTGTGGTGCTCTGTGGAAAGCTTTTTAATGTTGACTCTAAGCACTGAATCGCAGTATCCCAATCATGGCGACCAATATGCATTTTGGCCATGCCTAGCATCGCCCAATCAATATCGCGAGATTCTAACTCAGTGCTACAAAGTTGCGTCAGCGCTTGCCAAGATTCTGTGGCCAAGAAAGCATCCACCAAGGCTTTTTTACACCAAATAGAGTAGCGACCTTGGCCCGCAATATGTTCCTCACATAACCGTTGCAACTGAGGGTAGTCTTTCTTTGCTTGAGCTTCTTTCATGTTCGCAAGCGCCTCATTTTGCGCAAACAAACGCTCTAACCTTTTGCTTAACACTCCCTGAGTAAATGGCTTACCAAGGTACTCATCAGGGTGTGACTCCATAATGCCAAATACCACATCGCGACTTGTTTCTGCGGAAATCACAATGAAAATAGCATCACTTTTTAATAATTTAAGTTGCCGTAATTCTTCTAAAACTTGCTGGCCATTTTTGCCATGGCCTAACCGGAAATCACACAATACCAAGTCATATTTTCGCGCACGGCACGCCTCAATCACCCCTTTCCCTGTGGAAGTTTGGTCGACTAAGGCGAAGCCAAGCGCCACTAGCATCTGCCGTATGGATTGTCGGGAGTTTTCAAACTCATCCGCCACCAGCGCAGAATAGCTCCCATAGGAAAGAGCGTTTTTAATGGGCCCAGATCGTATCCGTGTATTTATGTCTACCATAGTCTCTCTTTTAGTTTGTTGATTTCAGATGACTGACTAATAACTGCCCAGCGTCTTGAATATGCTTTTTTAGCAGTGATAATGCCGACGAGTGATCACCCGACTCAATCAATTCAAGTAATACTGCATGCTCTTTTTGACTGTGGTCTTTGTAGTTCATTGGCCCATATTGGAAGCCCAAATAACGGCTGGCTTGCTGATTTAGGGAACACACTGTCTTGTATAAGGTTGGTCTATTAGCAGGAAAATACAAGATCTTATGGAACGCCCAGTTTAATTCCCCTTTTTCCAGTAAGGTGAGTCGGGCGTTATCCAATAACCCTAAGGTGGCTTTGGCACGCCCAATATCATCCGCTTGAATACCCTCAAACGCATAAGAAAAAAGTCTGGGCTCAAGATCTGCACGCATCAAATAAAGATCTTCTGCTTCTTGCCAGTTCAGATCTGGGATAATGTGCCCAGCTTTACCATGAGGAACCAACCAGCCCTCTGCTTTCAATTGCAAAAGCGCATCACGAACTGGAATGCGACTCACCCCATAACGATCAGATAATTCCACTTGCCTTAATGGACGTCCAACGGGCAATCGGTTGTTTAATATATCGTCCTTTATTTTTTGATACAGTAGCATTGACTCAACCTCTAGTTACTTTTTGTAAGTTTGGCTGCTAACAAGAAGACACTACCCAATACAATCCCCCAAAAAGCAGACGCAATTCCCGCAAAAGATACGCCAGAGACGGTTACTAAAAAGGTAACTAAGGCCGCTTCACGGTACTGATCATTAGACACCGCACTTTTTAAATTCATACCTATGGTCCCTAATAAAGCAATGCCCGCCAATGCCGCTATCATGCTTTTTGGAAACACTGAAAACAGAGCAACCACCGAGGTACCCGCTAATCCAGCAAGCAGATAAAAAAGCCCTGCAGATAAACCCGCAATATAACGTCGCTTAGGGTCCCGATGGCACTCATCGCCCGAGCAAATCGCCGCGGTGATGGCGGCCAAATTAAACGCAAAGCCACCCAAAGGCGCCAACACAACAGAAGCAAGCCCTGTCCAGCTGATCAAGGGAGACACTGGTGTGTGGTATTGACTGCTGCGCATAACCGCAACACCGGGGATATTTTGTGAGGTCATAGTGACGATAAACAGAGGAATACCAATGCCAATCAAAGCATTCACATTCCACTCAGGCCACACCCATACAAATTGACCTACAGACAGCGGAATATGGCTCAACATAGCATCATCCGAACGTACGACGCTCAAAATAACACCGACTATAAACACAATCAAAATCACGTAACGAGGCAAAAAATACTTAACCACCAAATACGTCACCAACATGGCCGCCACTAAAAATGTGTCTGTTTTTAACGACTCAAAAATCCCCAAACCGAACTTAAACAGTACCCCTGCCAACATCGCACAAGCAATGGGCAAAGGCACTAACCGCATTAATCGATCAAATAAACCTGTGACGCCAGTAAGCAGCGTTAAGGCGCCGGCAAAGATAAACACGCCAATAGACTCTGCGTATGTGATCTGCCCCAAACTGGTTGCCAATAACGCGGCCCCAGGCGTAGACCAAGCCGTAATAACCGGGGCTTTATACCACAAGGAAAGAAAGAAACAGCTCGCCCCCATGCCAAGCCCTAGGGCCATGATCCAAGAAACAATTGTGTGTGAATCTGCCCCCGACGCCTGAGCAGCTTGAAAAACAATGGCAACAGAACTCGCAAAGCCAACCAATACCGCAATAAAACCAGCCACCACGGCACTAAGACTTATATCTTTGAATACAGACAACGCTTATCTCCCCAATCTAGTTTTTCATTAGCACCACTATATTTCAAAAAATATATTTTTGTATACATTTTTAACTGATCGACCTAAAAACAAAAAAGCCGTCACCATGCTTTGTAGGATAATTTCAAAAAATATTTTTTTGTATACATTTTTAACTGATCGACCTAAAAACAAAAAAGCCGTCACCATGCTTTGTGGGATAATTTCAAAAAATATTTTTTTGTATACATTTTTAACTGATCGACCTAAAAACAAAAAAGCCGTCACCATGCTTTGCATGATAAACGGCTTTGCGGTGGTCCACTTTTGTTGGCGATAACGCCCTGTATTGCTTTGCTTTTTATTAGGCTTCTTTTATTGACCTAGGTAAGCATTCAAAAATGCTTTGGTTCGTGTTTCTTTAGGGTCTGTAAAAATTGCTTCCGGCTTGCCTTCTTCCACAATGTTCCCGTTATCAAAAAAGCACACCCGATCACTGATTTCGCGAGCAAAATACATTTCATGGGTCACCAAGAGCATAGTGAAGCTTTGCTCTTTGGCTAAGTTTCTAATCACATCCAGCACTTCATCCACTAACTCTGGGTCTAAGGCCGATGTGATCTCATCCAATAATAAAATAGAAGGACGCATGGCCAGTGCCCTAGCAATACCAACGCGTTGTTTTTGTCCTCCCGATAAGTCATTTGGGTAACTGTCTGCCTTATCTGATAAGCCCACTAACTCCAATAGCTCTTCTGCAGATTTTTCCGCCTCTTGTCGAGACAAACCCTTAACTCGCATTGGTGCTTCGGTGATATTGCGCTTTACCGTCATATGAGGAAATAAGTTAAAATGCTGAAACACCATACCTAACTGATCACGCATTTTATGCAAATGCTTGTTAGAAGCCGGCACATAGGCTCCATTCCACAACATATGCCACAACGACTCCCCTCCAACATTAATGTAACCACCATCAATCCCTTCAAGAGTCATCAAAATCCTCAGCAAAGTACTCTTTCCTGATCCACTGGGGCCAATGATGGAGACAATTTCATTCTCTTCAACACGAAAATTAAAACCGTCGAAAATGGTGGTGTCACCAAACTTCTTTTGTACATTTTTAAATTCAATAATAGGCTGACTCATCGCAAGTTAAATCCTTCTTTTGGAAAACGCCTTTCAATGTGATGGATACTGTAGGCCGCCAACAAACTGAAACATAAGTACAAAACCCCAACTAGGGTAAAAGGCTCTAGGTAGCGGAAATTTTCAGAACCGATAATTTTTGCCACTTGCAGCATTTCCAATAATGTAATGGCCGATAACTGTGGGGTTTCCTTAAACATGGCAATAATGTAATTGCCCGTGGCGGGGATCATAGGGCGAATTGCTTGAGGTAAAATGATGTCTTTATAAGTGTCTAGCGTGGTTAGATTCAGCGCTCGTGAAGCCTCCCATTGGCCTTTATCTACGCCTTCAATTCCGCTGCGAAACACCTCAGACAAGTAGGCTCCATAGTGCACACCAAGGGCGATTACCCCGGTCACTAAGGGCGACATACTGATGCCAAACTCAGGCATGACGTAATACAAAAAGAATATTTGAATGAGCAAAGGAGTACTGCGGATAAACTCCATCAACCAATACACGACAATGCGTATTAGTTTGCTCGGACCACGTCTTAATAGGGCAAAAATCAAGCCCACTGTGACCGCCAATAAACTGCCTAATAAAGTGGCTAACAAGGTTACTTTTGCCGCCGATAATATCATTGGCAAGACTTGCCAAACAAAAGCCCAATCCCAGGTAAGTTCAATCATTAGTTCACCCCTCCGCGGCCTAAACCTCTGCTTAGACGCTTTTCAAGATAGCGAAAAAATAGGGATAAACACTGAGCGATAGCGAAATATAACACCAACACAACGCCAAAAATCTCACCCACTTGCAATGTCATGTCAGCCAATGATTTGGCCTTAAAGGTTAGATCTGCGATTGTGATCAGAGAGACCAGCGAAGTGGCTTTGACCAATTCAATAGACAAATTGCCAAAGGGAGGAATCATATTAACGAGAGCTTGCGGCAGAATAATATACACTAAGCGCTGCGATGCTGAAAAATTCAATGCGACCGACGCCTCATACTGCCCTTTAGGTACTGCCTGAATAGCACCCCGAACCACTTCTGTGCCATAAGCGCCTATGTTTAAACCAAGCGCAAGGACACCGGCGGTTAAAGCATCAATTGAAACGCCAAAGAAAGGCAGCACAAAATAAATCCAATACAACTGAATCAATGCAGAAGTGCCACGGAAAAATTCTATGTATACAATAGCCAACTGTTTAAAAGGAGCTGGGGCATAGAGTCTAATCAAGCCAAAAACAAACGCCATCAAAGCCGCCAGCGGCAGAGCCATGGCCACGATCTGAATCGTGACCACGGCTCCCTGGAGTAGTACGGAGACAATTTCTCCAAGTTCCATTGCAACAACTCCCTATTATTGGCAAAGCGCTGCGGTGGTCACATCGCCTGGCAATGTGTATTTACCAAAACCATATGGTTTCACCAAAGCAAGATGTTCTTTACTACCAATAAAGCTCGCTAATTGCTGGTTGAAAGCATCACGCAACGTCTCGTCCCCTGGGCGGAAACCAAACGCGCCATAACCTTTAACGGATTTACCTTTAATAATTAAATCATCAAACGGCTGAGCCAATTCGACATGACTGTCTTTGTTAGCCAACGTCGCCATAGTAAGGCTAGTGCCTGCAAGGGCATCGATACGGCCAGCTTTCAATGCCGCCACACCGGATGGGTAATCTGGTAAAGTGACAATTTTGTTCATGGCAATGCCAAAGTCTCTTGCATAACCATACTCTACCGCGCCAGACATAACGCCCAGCTTCACTGATTTTTCTTTTACATCAGCGTAACCATTTAGTTTTTCTGGGTTGCCATTTTTGACGATAAAACCTTCACCAATGCTGTACGTCGGATTTGAGAAGAGTACCTGTCGGCAGCGCTTTGGGGTGACATACATACCGGCAGCAATCAAATCAAATCGCCCTGCTCGCAACCCTGGGATCAAAGCCCCAAACTCAGTCACGACAACCTTAATGTTTTTCACACCCAACTCATGAAGCACATGAACCGCAATACTAGGGGCTTCACCTGCCGGCTTTCCATCCGATGTGGTATAGCCATAAGGCACTTCATTGGCAACACCGATTGTCACACTGCTTTTTTCTTTAATGGTGCTCAAGGTGTCTGCTGATGCAGAAACGGTGACAAAAGAAAGCACCAAACTAATTAGAGATATAAGATATTTATTTACAAAAAAACTCATAAAGGACCTCTTCCATTGTGGTTCGTTAACATTTCTTATACATTTTCCCTTATTACACTAAATAAATTGAAGGAACTATTCAAGAATTAATTAGTCCTGTAATATTTTTAACTGTTATCTTATTTCGTCTATTTTTACTGATTTCACCTCGCCTTATGTCCTATTTCTGCTGCCACGGTATAATGTGAACTCCAGCCAAGATCAAACATGACAAGATTGTGCAAACCACCTATTAAATTTGCATATCGAGATATATCGATATAAGTTAACTCCATCTGCTTAGGTTAAAGAAATGACTCAGAACGATTTAGATAGCATCATCAAAGCGCTTTCGAACCCCGCGCGCCGTGATATTTTAGCGTGGCTCAAATCGCCAGAAATTGAGTTTCCAGAACAATGCAGCAACTACGAACATGGCGTTTGTGTCGGACAAATATTTGAAAAAGCCGGTCTATCTCAATCTACCGTGTCATCACATTTAGCCAATCTTCAACGGGCTGGTCTGGTCAGTTCAAAACGACAAGGTCAATGGGTTTATTACCAACGGAATGAAGAGTGTATTGCAGAATTTGCAGACTATTTAAAACAAACTTTATAAATATGGAGCCGTCATGTCTCAGCTATTCGAACCTATTACGGTAGGCCAATTAGAACTTAAAAACCGTATTATCATGTCCCCTCTCACACGCTGCCGCGCGAGTGAAGGAAGAGTACCAAACGATTTAATGGTCGAATATTACACTCAACGCGCTTCTGCTGGCTTAATCATCAGTGAAGCAACGTCTGTTGACCCAATGGGCGTTGGCTACCCTGATACACCGGGCATTTGGTCTGATGAGCAAGTTGAAGGCTGGAAGAAAATCACCCACGCTATTCATGAAAAAGGCGGAAAAATTGTTCTACAATTATGGCATGTAGGGCGCATTTCTGACCCTGTCTATTTAAATGGTGAACAACCTGTTGCACCAAGCGCCATCGCAGCACAAGGGCATGTCAGCTTAGTCCGCCCTATTAAAGCCTTTGTAGAACCGAGAGCGCTGGAAACTGACGAAATCAAACACATCGTTGAAGCCTACCGTGTAGGCGCAGAAAACGCTAAAAAAGCCGGTTTCGATGGTGTAGAAATTCATGGCGCGAATGGCTATTTGCCTGACCAATTTTTGCAATCGTCCACTAATCACCGTGATGATCAATACGGTGGCAGCTTAGAAAACAGAGCCAGATTCTTACTTGAGATTACTGACGCCGCCATTGACGTCTGGGGTGCTGATCGCGTTGGGGTTCACTTATCACCTCGTTGCGATGCTCATGATATGGGCGATGATAACCCAAGCGAAACATTCGGCTATGTTGCCAAAGCTCTAGCAGAAAGAAATATCGCCTTTATTTTCACCAGAGAGCATTTTAATGAGCCTGGTTTGACAGCCCAAATCAAAGAACAATTTGGCGGCGTCGTCATAGGCAATGAAGCGTTAACAAAAGCACAAGCAGAAGGACTAATCAAAAGTAACACCATTGATGCGGTTGCCTTTGGTAAAGCCTACATAGCCAATCCTGACCTTGTCACACGACTTGAGCAAGATACTGAACTCAATGAACTGGACACCAACACCATGTATGGTTCTGGTCCAGCTGGCTACACTGATTATCCGTTTTTAGAAACAGAAACAGCTTAATTCAGAAACATTGTAAGCTAAATAAAAATACCAGATTAAGAAGACATTGAATTAGATTTTATGTTTTCGATCTGGTATTTTTTTGCCCGCCTATTGCGCTTGGAGTCACAGACAAAGGTTCACGGCCACTTATGACCGTTTCATAGGAATCACCAAAACCTATAGTTGGCTTTTGTAATGATTACTTACCAATGCTGAACTTCTGAGAATCCAAAATCTAAGCTATCAATATTTTTCATTGCCTGATCGTGAATGTAACGCGTCAAGTAAAGTCTGGAAAGTCCAAACAGATAAAATTGATAGCTCAGTAAATCCATTTCTAATAAATATAGAGTAGGCGCTTGCTTCTAAATCTTTAAGTATCTTAGCTAAGAAATGAGAACCTAAGGCCGCTGAGCCTTCAAACCGTCTATAAATATTCTTACATATTGATCGAAACTGTCGTCCAACGGATTATCATAGCCATTTTGCCACCTTAGAACAAAAGCTTGATTCAACATAGTCGGAAGATGCTTTACTAAGTGTGGGTAACTTGCTTCACTTAGCTCCTCGGCGCCTGTACGCAATGCTTCTTCCCACTCCGCTTGATCTTCCTTTGGTAATTGCCCAAACTCCATTGAAGCAAAACCACACATACAAGAGATGACACTATTGTATAAAGGAACTATCTGTTTTGATGAGAAACCGGCCTGCTCAAGCGCACCTAAGATGCCCTCTAACAATGCAGGCTCTTGATAAGCGTTAGAGAGCAAGCGGCCACCTATAAGCTCTGCCATGTAAGGTCTTTGCTTCACCATTTCACGGTAGTTATAAAAGAGTTGATGTAACCAAACATCCCAAGCCAGACTCTGTTCCTGAGGCGGCACAGCTGCCATAGCATCGCTCATAAGCTCACCTAACAAGGCATTTTTATTCTTAAAGTACCAGTAGATCGCGGATGGATAAGTTTCCATGTTTCTCGCAACATCTCGGATACTAAAAGCATCAATGCCCTTTTCAGCAATCAAACTTAATGCGACATGCATAATGCTATCTTTCGATAAAGATACTGTATTCTCTTTTCTTTTCATCTATTCAATAAAACCTTCGAGAGCTAGGGAGCAAGCAGCTCCTTAGATGCATTAAATACCCCACGTATTGGATAAGTATCATAGACGATATGAAGTTTGCTAATTAGACCTGTAGTTGAACAGATCTCCAGCACATCCACCACATCGAAAGGTGCAGGTTCGCCATCGGCCAACACCCAATCAAAATGAAACCAAATAGAGATCAATTTAGTTTCTGATGACACACTACTCCCTTCCATTACACCTTTAAGAGTAAGCTTTGAGGTAGATGTGTCTTTAAAAAGTTCTGGATAAAACTCTGCAGCAGATCTCTCACCGTATAAAGGAGAATTCACACAGCCTGCTTTACTAAAAAGAGCCAAAACTTTGGTCGTGCTGGCTTCCTCGAGTGCCTGTAAGTAACTTTTCGCAATTTCTTGTGGAGACATGAGAACCTCATTAGCTTATTGTTCACTGGACAATTGATTGTACACCGAACAATAAACTTAAAGATAGAAACTTTCAAAAATGCGATTCGTAAATTAGTCCAAGCATTATCGGTAACAGTGGCTCCTGCGGAACCATTTCCGCATAAATGCGTACCTACAGTTGGTCATCGGAATTTATTGGATCTGTTGTTTAAAATTAGGGAAGGTTGTGGGTTTGCATTTACGCTGACGCGTCGAGGCACGAGACAGGCACAAGTAAATGAAAGACCATAACCGATCCATCCAATGACCCAGAACAAAAAAAACCTGATAGCGTTAACTATCGGGCTTCTCCTTATTTGACTCTTGATAATGACCTATGCTTATCCCGTTGCGGGACTCTCACATGCGTTCCTTCATAAGAGCCCCACACGGGTGTAAGGTTATTATGCTCTACTCTTTATTTCAGGCATAAAAAAACCCTGGCCAGCTTAGCTGATCAGGGCTTCTCTTTATATAAATCTTGATAACGACCTACTCTCACATGGGATCCCCCACACTACCATCGGCGATGACGCTTTTCACTTCTGAGTTCGGGATGGGATCAGGTGGTTCAACGTCTCTATGATCATCAAGAAAACTGGTATGTTTTATTAGCAATTGGCTAATAAAATCAAATTTTCTTATGCCTGATAATTCAGGACTTCTTAATTATAAGCTTGACGACGACCTACTCTCACATGGGATCCCCCACACTACCATCGGCGATGACGCTTTTCACTTCTGAGTTCGGGATGGGATCAGGTGGTTCAACGTCTCTATGAT
>NZ_SJSC01000007.1 GCF_004352855.1 Marinomonas sp. KMM3893
ACTCTCGTAAGACTTCAATTTTTTTGATCAACTACCTTCCGGTAAACCGAACGGCGATGATCTTCTGAAGACTCCAGCGAGCGCCCACACAAATTATCTGATTATCTATTTTAAAGAGCGTCTGACGTGTCGGTCGACTTACTTAGCAAGCTAAGTGGCAAACTCTTGTTTGCGTCGTTGTCCGTGTCAGTGGGTGCGTATAATACATTCTGAAAAAATTAGCGCAAGCACTTTTTAACACTTTCTTAAATTAATTAAAAAGGCGCCGAAGCGCCTTTGTATCCAACAACCCATTTGTCACCTTACAGAACGAACAGGTGATGCTTCTTCTTACCTAATTTCACTAGGAAGTACTTGTTGTAGTAACCGTCTTCAGCAGCAAAAATACTAGCCGCGTCCATATTGTTATCTAAGCCCTGGGCCTTGCCATTTACCACAACAGAATTACGTTGCAATGCGTCCTTTACCTGTTTACCACTTGCCGCCAATCCCGCATCAGCCAATAAAGAGGTTAATGGCGTGGCAGCTAGGTCAATACCTTGCAATGAACTGCTCGGTAAACCATCTAACTGAATTTGCTCTAGGTCTTGCTCACTTAGATCATCTGCTTGGCCACTAAACAAGGCTTTTGTAATACGCTCTGCCGCTTGCAACCCTTCTTCACCATGAACCAATTTAGTCGCTTCACGAGCCAAAATAGACTGAGCTTCAGGCTTGCCGGTACTTTCTTGGTCTGCTTTTTCAATCGCATCAATTTCTTCAAGACTTAAGAAAGTGAAAAATTTCAAAAATTTATAAACATCAGCGTCAGCCGTATTCATCCAGAATTGATAAAAAGCATATTGACTGGTTTTAGCAGGGTCTAACCAAACCGCACCAGACTCTGTTTTTCCGAATTTCGTGCCATCCGATTTTGTTACCAGGGGAACGGTTAAACCAAAGGCTTGAGACTGGTTTTGACGACGAGATAAATCAATACCTCCGACTATATTACCCCACTGATCACTGCCCCCCACTTGGATGGTGCAATCATAAGTGCGGTTAAGCTCAGCGAAGTCCATACCTTGTAATAAAGCATATGAGAATTCAGTGAATGAAATACCAGAACCTTCTCTATTAAGACGCTGTTGTACCGACTCTTTGTTGATCATGGCATTAACAGAAAAATGTTTGCCAATGTCTCGCAAGAAATCCAACATGCTCATTTCGCCTGCCCAGTCGAGGTTATTAACAACCTTCGCAGGGTTTGGCACATCATCAAATTTTACAAATTGACTTACTTGGCCACGAATCTTCTCTGCCCAATCGGCGACAACATCAGAAGTATTCAACTGGCGCTCTGCTGCTTTAAAGCTTGGATCACCAATCAACCCTGTTGCACCACCAACCAAGGCAATCGGATTGTGGCCAGCATCTTGAAAGCGCTTCAAAACAAGCAACGGAACAAGATGACCTAGATGTAGGCTATCCGCGGTTGGATCAAAACCACAATAAAGCGTACGACTGCCACTAGCCAGATGAGATTTAAGCTCTTCTTCTGCCGTCATTTGGGCGATAAGCCCACGAGCTTGCAAGTCGTTTAAAAGGTCGTTACTGCTTACGGTCATTTGTTAGATCCATTTCCTGAAAGTTAGTTTTATTAAAGCATTCAATTATAAAAGTAATGTTGGTACGATTATAAGGCTTTAATAAAGAATTTTGGGTACTCATTTTGGCTAAACTTATACCAGCGAAGCATCTTTTACTGATCGGCATTGTCTGCGCCTTTCTTGCAATTGTATTTTTTGCTTTTCCAACAGGCGCATCAAAAGACACACAAAACATTTCTTTAACCATAACGCCGCAAGTTATTAAAGAATCTGAGCTGTCATTATTTGAAAGTGGATCCTCCTCATTAAATAACGTTAAGACTCAAGTGATTAGCAATCAAGCCACTCACAATAGCCTGCCTTATCTTATTGATAAAGGAGGAGAAAATGAGCAGTCAAATAATTCAAACGCAAAACCGTCAGCCTCCTCTCTCACTGCCAATCCTAGACCCAAGTTCACTATTGAAAAGCACTCAGTACAAATAAAAGAAGGCGACTCATTGTCCAAGGTATTGTCCAGCTACCAGGTATCTGCGAACGATATTTACAAAGTCTCCAGCGCTGACAAGAAGCAAAAAAGCTTATTGCGCATGAGACCCGGACAACACCTGGAATTTGCAATTGAACAGCCATCTGGTTCACTCAAACACATTAAGCTGGTGCTAAATCGACTACAAAGCATCGATTTCGAACGTAAAAATGATCAGTTCGAACGCGGTGAAACCAACAGAACCCCAGACATATCTCAAACCTACAAAGAAGCGGTTATTAATAACTCATTATTCGTAGACGGAATGAACGCGAACATCGACCAACCGCTACTCATTGAGCTGGCGAATATTTTTGGCTGGGACATTGATTTTGCCCTCGACATTCGAAAAGGCGATCGTTTTAGCCTGCTATATGAAGAGAAGTTTTTAGACGGCGAAAAAATTGCTAATGGCAACATTCTGGCCGCGCAGTTCATCAATAACGGACGCACCTTTCAAGCCATTCGCTATGAGACAAATAAAGGGGCAAGCTATTACACGCCCGACGGGTTAGCGATGCGCAAAGCCTTTATCCGAACGCCCGTTGACTTCACTCGAATTTCATCCAAGTTCAATCCAAACCGACTGCACCCAATCTTCAAGACCAGCCGCCCTCACCGCGGGGTAGATTATGCTGCCGCCAGTGGCACCCCAGTCAAGGCAGCTGGAGACGGAAAAGTGTCTTTTGCAGGCAAGCAAAAAGGCTATGGCAATGTCGTCATCATCAATCATGGAAAAGGTTACCAGACACTGTACGCTCATCTACGAGGCTTTGCCCGTGGCATGCGCAAAGGTAAAAAAGTAAAGCAAGGGAACATCATCGCTTATGTCGGCCAAACAGGCTGGGCAACAGGGCCACATCTACATTACGAATTCAGGGTGAATGGTGTCCACAAAAACCCAGTGACCGTAAAACTGCCTAATGACGATCCCATGCCTAAAGCAGATTTAAAGAAATATTTACCGTACGCACAAGGTGTGGTTGCCGCTCTAACCAACTCCAATTCTGCCGAGTTTTCACAAAGGTTGGCACTGCTTAAAGACTGAGCATCTCTAAAGAAAAGACATTGCCCGTTAAAAACAACAGGCATAAAAAAAGCAGCCATCCGGCTGCTTTTTTAGATAAACAGAACAACTAGTATTAGATAGCGCCGTTTACGAATTCAACCAATTGAGACTTAGAAACTGCGCCTACTTTAGTAGCAACCACTTCACCGCCCTTCACAACCAATAAAGTTGGAATACCACGAACATTGTACTTAGGTGCTGTTTCAGTGTTTTCGTCAACGTTCAACTTAACCACTTTCACTCTGCCTGCAAATTCAGCAGCAACATCTTCCAACACTGGCGCAATCATTTTACAAGGACCACACCAAGGAGCCCAGAAATCAACAATAACAGGCACATCAGAATTCAGTACTTCTTCTGAGAATTGAGCGTCGGTAATGTGAACAGTATTATCACCCATAAAATTTTCCTTAAAATCAGTTTTAACTAATGAATGAGCCTAGTGTAACACTAAACTATTTGGGTAAAAATGAGTTCCACCTACTAAGGTAATAGAAAAACACTATGGAAGCAGTAAACGGACCGCTTCCGGCAACTCCAATATAGAATGCACCTCTATATCAGAGCGCAAAGACCACTGATCGTCCCAGCGTCGAGCCCCATGTCGGTTAAACCAAATACTTTTGATGCCCGCTCTAGCCGCTCCTGCAACATCATCAATAGGATGGTCACCGATATGCACAATACGCTCTACTGAAACGCCAGCTTTGTCTGCGGCCAGTTCAAACAACTTGCTGTCTGGCTTGGCAACGCCCACTTGATCGGCACGAATCGCAAAATCAAAATAATGCCCAATACCAACATAAGGATGAAATACATCGGCATTGCCGTTAGTAATCGCGATCAATGAGTAATCAGACTGGAGACCTTCTAACACTTCTTTTACGTGCGGGTATAAATCGACTTTTTGGCGCCACTCAGAAAAATACGATAGAGCAGCTTGCGCCACAGAATCTGCCTCTTCCGTTGGCAAACCAAATTGCTTTAATGCCGCCTTATAAACTTCATAGCGAGCCGCTGAAATATTCGCCAGCAAAGAAGGTTGCTCGACAATTAACGCTTTGCGTATTTCTTGTCGCACCGCAAAAGGGTAACGCGCATCAAAGCCAGGAAAACGCTCCTCAAACCAAGACTCCATTGCATACTCTGCTCTCACAATAACAGGATCGACATCCCACAATGTGTTATCCAGATCAAACGCGACGACTTTTTTCATGAGGAAAGCCTTTGAATTAAGACATTTAATAACTCGGCTATGTGCTCTAGAAACAAGTTTTCTTTCTTTTTAGCAAAGGTATTTTTGGACGAGGCTCCAAGCACCAAAACGCCAATCGCGTGCTTTTTCCCCTTATCAATAGACATAATCGGCATTACAGCATGAGACTGAATGTCAGAAGCGTCTTCTTGAAATAAATAGGCAAGCTCTTTTTTAGACAAGACCCCACAAGCGGACTGCTTCATTTTTGGGATGGTCGCAAGATGAGTAACGACCTCTTCAGCAGAGCAACAACGTATCGCGGAATCTTGAGCATCGCCAAACAACACAAATGCATGCCGAGACGCCGCAAAGTCATCTCGCACCATGTCATCGATGACGACCGCAAACTCATCCAATGTGTGGCATTCTAGTCCAGCCAAAATGAAACGACGTGTCTTCTGCATGATGGCTTCATTTTCACGAGCCACATCAATCAGGCGATCAAATTCACGACGATAATCCGCCGTGGATTTTCTTAATAAATCGACCTGATATTCAAGCAAAGAAACAACACGCCCATGAACGGGGTGCGGAAGCGTTAAGCTTTCCAACAACTCGGGATTCTTAACAAAAAAATCCGGTTTATCTGATAGATACTGAATAACTTCCGCTTCGTTCATAACACCTCTATAGGTAGATCTGTCCTTCAAAGACTTTTTCTGCAGGACCTGTCATAAGAATAGGGTGGCCTTCACCTTGCCATTCAATATGTAAGTCTCCACCGCGTAAATGCGCGGTCACTTTAGGCCCTAACCAACCTTGCTTAATACCTGCAACGACCGCGGCGCAAGCACCTGTGCCACACGCTTGTGTTTCACCAGCACCACGCTCATAAACACGAAGATTAATTTCCTCTTCATTTAGCACCTGCATAAAGCCAACATTGACCTTCTGTGGGAAACGTTCATGACACTCTATCAGGGCACCAACTGTTGAGACTTCTTCGTCACGCAAAGCGTCAACACGTAAAACAGCGTGCGGGTTGCCAACCGATACCGGCGTGATCTCATAATCTTGGCCACCAGCCTCAAGCGTATACAATGACTCAGAGGACTCTGCGATAAAGGGCAATGTCTTAGGCTCGAAGCTTGGCATTCCCATGTCGACCGTTACTAAGCCACCATCAACAACACGAAGCTGGATTTGGCCACCTTTCGTTTCCACGTTGATAATGTGCTTATTGGTTAACTCTCGGTCCAATACAAATTTAGCAAAGCAGCGCGCACCGTTACCACAGTGCTCAACTTCAGAGCCGTCCGCATTGTAAATACGGTAGCGAAAATCCATGTCTGGATTTGTCGGCGGCTCAACCATCAATAATTGATCAAAGCCGATACCAAAGTTGCGATCACTTAAACGCTGAATTTGTTTTTGATTAAAAAACACTTTGCGTGACACCGCATCGACAACAATAAAATCGTTACCCAAACCGTGCATTTTAGTAAATTTCAATAACACAATAGACTCCTTAGTCGGGCAATACTTGCTCGCCGGCTAATTGATGCTCTATTGTTTCACGAGCGCGTATAAGATACGTTTTATCACCATCCACCATGACTTCAGCCGCTCTATTTCGGCTATTGTAGTTAGAAGACATAGTAAAGCCGTAAGCGCCCGCGGAACGAACTGCCAATAAATCCCCTGCCTGAATGTCTAATTCGCGATCTTTACCCAGGAAATCTCCTGTTTCACAAATAGGCCCCACCAAGTCATAACTGCGGCTACCTTCTGGCGTTGGCGCCAATGACACTGGCACAATATCCATCCAAGCACTGTACAAAGACGGGCGAATCAAATCGTTCATGGCACCGTCAATGATGGCAAAGTTTTTGTGTGCCGTGCACTTTAGAAACTCAACTTGAGTTACTAATAGGCCAGCATTAGCGGCAATTGAGCGGCCAGGTTCAAATGCCAGCGTCACATTGCGACCTTTCACTTTTTCCAACACAAGTTGAGCGTATTCAGCAGGTTCTGGCGGCACTTCATCACGGTAACGAACCCCTAAACCACCTCCTAAATCAAGGTGCTTGATTTCGATGCCAACAGCAGAAAGCTCGTCTACCAAACCAATCAAACGATCGAAGGTATCTAGGAAAGGCTTTAGCTCTGTCAATTGAGAGCCGATATGGCAATCCACACCCATCACATTTAGATTTGGCAGCTTGTGCGCTATTTGGTAAATGCGAACGGCGTCTTTGATATCAATGCCAAACTTGTTTTCTTTCAAGCCTGTCGAAATATACGGGTGTGTTTTTGCGTCCACGTCTGGGTTTACACGTAACGACACAGGGGCAATTTCCCCCATCTCGCCAGCCACTTGATCAAGTCGGTACAATTCCGCTTCAGATTCTACATTGAAGCAATGTATTCCCACTTCAAGCGCTCTACGCATCTCTACCGCTTGCTTGCCTAACCCTGAAAACATTACTTTGGCAGGGTCGCCGCCCGCTTTCAGTACGCGCTCCAATTCACCAACGGAAACAATATCGAAGCCAGACCCTAAGCGCGCAAGCACATTCAAAATCGCAATGTTTGAACAGGCTTTTACGGCATAACAAATTAATGTTGGGTGAGAAGCAAAGGCATCAGCATACGCTGAGTAATGACGCTCTAACGTCGCTCGCGAGTAAACATAACAAGGCGTGCCATATTCTTGCGCTAGGTCTGTTAAAGCAACGTTCTCTGCCTGCAAAACCTGATTTTTATAGTTAAAAAAGTCCAAAAGGGGATCCTCAGTTAGCAGACGATTCTTGTTGTGGTGCAGCCTTATCAGTTGGCAAGTAAAGAGGACCTTTGTTGCCACAGGCCGTTAGGAACACAACCAAAATAAGTACTGAAAACCATTTAAACATCGTCTTAATCTCTTCAATTTTTGATGCTTACAGTATACTTGTAGGCTAGGTGTTTCCCAACCCTAGAGCGGCATTTAAAATAATATTCTTTACCAATAAAAGAATCCCTCCCACCTTGAATTTTCGATAATCACATCAAGGTAGATAGGTAATGATTTAAATAAACCTCATTATTTAAAGGGTCAGCGAACTTACGCTTTGATTATGAAAAGCAAACCATACATACCACCGTGGGTGATCGCACTCGTCAGCGCCCTTGCCCTTCATATCATTATCATCACTTTGCTCAACATTTACGGAGGGTTCACCCTCTGGCAAGCTAAAGAAACGCCTGCTCAGCCGCAACTTGAAGTGACATTTGTCCACAAACCAAACCAGACAAGTGATGAGACAACACAAAAAAACACCTCTGTGAGCGATGAAACCGCCAAGGAGACAGCGCCTACCGTCCCTACCACTTCTTCAAACCCTAACGCGACTGACAAGGTGTCAGGCGAAAACCCGGCCCCGAATCGACCGCACATTAATAGCGAAGGAAATATCACCGCTCAAGTCGCCCCGTCAGCGGACGATGTCAAAACAGATCAAGACGCAGACACAGAAAAAACAGGCGACATATCGACCAAATCCTCATTACTGGATCTGTCTCATTTTTCCTTGTCCCCTGCGGCAGACTCTAACGCGACCAGAGAAATTTTTTCTGCAGAATTGCAAAAGAAAATCGCCGCCTCTAAGCAAGCTCAAAAAGACTATTTGAAAGGCACAAAGCGAGAAATAAGCTACCCAATAACAGAAGACGCTGATGGCACCCGCTATGTAAACATCAAAGGGGTTTGCTGGAGAATGCCGAAAGACCCGAGCAAAGACAGCTGGGCAATCGTGTTTGATGGCTGCGGACTCAAAGACAAATCCTTCCATTTTGAGCTCAATATTAGCCCAAGCATGCTCACCAATGAATTGCTCGGACCAGAGTCTCCTTTTACCTTAGAGAAATAAAAAAACGGCGCATTCGATGCGCCGTTTTTATTGGGTTTGTCTACTCTATCGCTTAACGCGCCGCTAACTCTTGCTTTGCTCGAGCGACCGCTTTAAGAACCTGCGCTGGCGCAGTACCACCAATGTGATCACGCGCAGCAACGGAGCCTTCTAGGGTCAACACATCAAATACGTCCGCTTTAATCATGTCGCCGAATGACTGTAACTCTTCAAGCGTCATTTCTGATAAATCCTTACCTTCTTTAACGCCATACCCCACTGCTTTACCAACAACTTCATGAGCATCACGAAACGCCACGCCTTGGCGAACCAAATAATCGGCCAAGTCTGTTGCGGTAGAAAAGCCACGACGAGCAGCTTCATACATGTGCTCTTTACGAGATTCGATCGCTGGAATCATGTCTGCAAAGGCACGCAACGAACCTTTTAAAGTATCGACCGTATCAAATAAGGGCTCTTTGTCTTCTTGGTTGTCTTTGTTGTATGCCAGACATTGAGACTTCATTAGGGTTAACAACCCCATTAGGTGCCCATAAACACGACCCGTTTTACCGCGAACTAGTTCAGGTACATCTGGGTTTTTCTTTTGCGGCATAATCGACGAACCTGTACAAAAACGATCAGGTAAGTAGATGAAGTTAAATTGCGCAGACGCCCACATCACCATTTCTTCAGCCCAGCGAGACATGTGCATCATGATAATAGAGGCAGCAGAAGTAAATTCGATGGCAAAATCACGATCACTAACAGAGTCTAAAGAATTGTAAGTTGGACGTTCAAAGCCCAGCAATTCTGCCGTCATGTTACGATCGATTGGGTACGTGGTACCAGCAAGTGCCGCAGCACCCAATGGCAGAATATTAATACGCTTACGGCAATCAACTAAACGCTCGTAATCACGTTGCATCATTTCATACCACGCCATTAGGTGGTGACCAAACGTAACTGGCTGAGCCGTTTGCAAGTGCGTAAAGCCAGGCATAATAGTCGCCGCTTCTTTTTCAGCAAGACTCAAAATGCCTTGCTGCAGGCGAGTGACTTCTTCTAGCAAGAAATCCACTTCATCGCGCATGTAAAGACGAATGTCTGTCGCCACTTGATCATTTCGAGAACGACCGGTATGAAGTTTTTTGCCGGTAATGCCAATTTTTTGAGTCAAACGCGCTTCGATGTTCATATGAACGTCTTCTAGCTCGATCGACCATTGAAACTCACCACGTGCGATTTCTTCTTCTATCTCGGTCAAACCTTGAATAATCTGATCACGCTCATCGTCTGTCAAAACCCCTACGCTTGCGAGCATGGTGCCGTGCGCGATAGAGCCTTGGATGTCTTGTTTCGCCATTCGTTGATCAAACTCAACAGACGCTGTAAAACGAGCAACAAAAGCATCTACAGGTTCGGAAAAGCGACCACCCCATTGCTGGTTCGTGGTTTTAGTAGTATCAGTCATTCAATCAGTTCCCACACAAATTCAAACAGCTGCCAAGAGTACCTTAAGCGCCGCCACTTATAAAGCGTGGAAGGATGACGACCCACCGCTTAACGAGTATGATTAAGGCCATAAATCTCAACGAAGAATGCTTTTTCTTCCGACGCCTTACTAGGAGATAATGTGAAAGATAAAATCGTGATCGCTACCCGCGAAAGCCAACTCGCTTTATGGCAAGCCAATACGGTAAAAGCTCAATTAGAATCGCTCTACCCAAACCTCAAAGTCGAATTGCTTGGCATGACAACCAAAGGCGATCAAATTTTAGATTCACCGCTCTCAAAAATTGGTGGCAAAGGACTCTTCGTTAAAGAGTTAGAAACGGCGTTATTGGATGGCCGTGCGGACATTGCTGTGCACTCCATGAAAGACGTGCCTATGGCTTTTCCAGATGGCTTAGGTCTTGCTGTTATTTGTGAACGCGAAGACCCAACCGATGCTTTTGTCTCCAACCACTTTGCCTCTGCAGCAGACTTGCCTGCTGGCAGTGTTGTCGGTACCTCCAGTTTACGACGCTCTTGCCAACTGCGTATGCACAGACCAGACATAGTCGTAAAAGACCTTAGAGGCAATGTAAACACTCGCCTAAGAAAACTAGACGCAGGCGAATACGATGCCATTATTTTGGCCACGGCAGGGCTAATACGCCTAGAGATGCAAGACCGCATCCAGCAAAGAATTCCCGACACAGTCAGCTTGCCAGCCGGTGGCCAAGGCGCTATGGGTATTGAATGTCGCTCTGACGACCAGGACACAGTGGCGTTACTCGCCCCATTGCAACATGAAGAAACCGCCATTCGAGTGACGGCTGAACGCGCCATTAACGAACGTTTAAATGGCGGATGCCAAGCCCCAATCGCTTGTTTTGCAACGCTCAATGACGATCAGTTATTTGTCCGTGGCTTGGTTGGCAGCCCTGATGGAAAAACCATGATCACCAGTGAGATCTCAGGACACAAACACGACGCTAAATCATTAGGCGTTCAACTCGCTGACGACTTGTTACAACAAGGAGCAGATCGCATTCTTGCTTCTATTTATCAATAACAACCCACACGCGATGAAAGGCAAATAACACCGGTGAGTAAATTAAACATACTAATCACTCGGCCTGAGCCAGAAAACACCCTCAGTTGTGAACGCGCAACTGAGCAAGGATTTCATGGCGTGTCTCTGCCTATGCTAGAGATTGTTCCGATAAGTGAAGCAAATAAAGTGGCGGCCATTCGCTCACAAATTTTTAACATTGATGAATTTCAGTATGTTATTTTTGTCAGCAAAAATGCAGCAAGAGCCGCCGCACAATGGCTGGATGACTGCTGGCCTATGTTACCCGTGAATACTCATTGGATAGGCATAGGAAAAGGCACAACAGAAACATTGCGAGCTGAAAACATTCCCGCGATAACCAATCCTGGGCACACTACGGAAGCGTTATTAGAATGGCTTAAACCGGTAAAAATGCGCCATCAGAAAGTACTCATAGTAAGAGGGGAAGGCGGACGACCAGAACTCGGAGAACAACTAGAGAAAAGAGGCGCTCACGTACAGTACCTTTCTCTCTATGAAAGAAAAAAGCCTGTTTACCACGCCCAAACTTTCGCCTTATTACCCGATATTCATTTAATATGGGCAACCAGTGGTGAAAGCTTGATAAACCTTAACAGCTACATTGAGCAATTCAAACCCAGCTTTAAATCACTATTACTTCTAACGCCAAGCGAACGAGTGAACGCTTTGGCGAAGACCATGGGCTGGCATAATGCTATTTGCGCAAACGGTGCAGATGACGCTAGTCTAATAACGGCGACGGAACTTCACACAGGACAACAGAATGATAGAGACTAATAAGCACACTTCAGAACACGATGTAGCTAATAGCGAAGATTCTCCAACAATGACAACGGAACCGTCAAACAATCACAACACCCAAAATCAAGCGCCCGTCACTATGCATCGAACGCTAATAGCCGCCTCTCTGGTCATTTCTATTATTGCATTAGGGACAAGCGGATGGCTGTTTTACCAGAGCCAACAAAGCAACACTCAAGCTCAGCTTGCGCTTTTAAAAAGCCAGCAAGACAAGGTAAATACAGAGTTTAAGGCTCGCAATCAAACACACAGCCAACTCGTACAATTATCCGACCAAGTCACCCAAGCAGAGCAAAACACTCGCGAACAAGCCGCCTCATTGCAAGCACAACAAACCAAGCAGCAAACGCAACTGCAGGCACTTGAGAACCGCGTACGTAAAATAAACAGCGCGAATAAAGAGGACTGGAAACTGGCTGAAGCGGAATACCTAGTACGTCTAGCCAACCAAAGAGTCCTACTAGAGGCTGACCTTACAGGGGCAGAAACACTGCTTTCCAATGCCGATGATATTCTTTCTGCACTTGAAGACCCTCTCTTTTTTAGCGCCCGTAAAGCCATTGCAAAAGACATTCAAGCGCTAAAATCCACCAGCCATTTTGACGTTGAAGGCCGCTACCTACAATTGGGCGCCTTGTACGATCAAGTTGGCCAATTGCCACAAAGAGAACCTTCTAAAAAATGGCAAGAAAGCACACAAGAAGCCCCGCAAGGCAAACTGGATCAAGCCTCTTCAAAAGTCACTAGCACACTGGCAAGCTTATGGGACTCCATCAAGTCACTGGTTGTTATTAACTACAACCACAAACCCATTAAAACCTTACTACCACCAGCCGAGTATCAAGAGTTAGTCACAGGCTTACAGTTACAAATTGACGTCGCGCAAGTGGCTTTAGTAAAAGGCGAATCGTCAATTTATCAAAAAGCCTTGTCCCGAGTCGCAGACGCCATTACCGCACACTTTGATACACGCTCTCAAAACGTCATTGCATTTATGACCAGCCTGACCTCATTGCAGCAAGTTAACCCAGCGCCTGAGCTACCACAGCCAAGAGCCTCACTGAATGCCATGAAGGAAATGATGAAAGAGTGGAATGCTCGTCCGACATCGGAACATCAAGAAGAGCAAGTTCAACCCAGTGAATCGAGCGAGGCTGCTGCGCCTTCTAATGAAACAGAACAAAACAGCACTGAAAGTCCAGTGCAAGGAGCAGGAGCATGAGAAAACTCCTCTTCGTACTGGTGATCATGATGGCCATTGGCGGCGTATTAGGTCTATTGATGCGCCAAGACAGTGGCTATGTCCTGATCGCCTATAATGGTGTGACACTCGAAACAAGTCTATGGGTTTTGGTTGTCGCCATTATCATCACCCTCTTTGTGCTTAGCTGGGTTAAGCGTATTCTCTTTGTATTATTACGCCCTAGCAATTCACTGTCTAAACTCACCGATAGCCTTGCCACAAAACGCGCCACCAAAAACACCATTCGAGGCATGCTTGAACTGGTGGGCGGAAACTGGCGAAAAGCCGAAAAACTGCTCACAAACAGCGCGAACAACGTGTCTTATCCGTTAATTAACTACATTGGTGCCGCTTACGCGGCCAGTGAGCAAGACGAACATGAGCGCTCTAAAACACTGCTAAGAACCGCTCATCAGTCAACGCCTGAAGCCGAATTTGCCATTGGCTTTGCGCAAAGCCAAATACAAATGAGACAAGGTCACTACGAAGGCGCACTCGCCTCCTTGCTTCGTTTGCAAAAGCTCAAGCCGAAACACCGACAGATTCTTAAAATGCTGGTTTCGGTTTACACCAAATTAAAAGATTGGGACGCCTTGTTCGAGCTCACTCCAACACTTAAGAAAGAAGGGATTTTTGATAACGACAACATGCTCGAAATCGAGCGTAATGCCTTTTGGGCTCTGTTAAACAAAATCAATTTCCGCAATAAGTTAGGGGAAAGCAACAAAGACTTGGTTGCAGACGTAGAAGCACTCTGGAACAAATTGGACACCTTATCTCAAGACGATCACATGCGTCAGCTTTACGCCCAAACGCTCATTAGCTTTAATGACGAAGAGAAAGCGGAGCATTTCATTCGCCACAGCCTAAACAACAAGTGGTCAGAGGCGTTGATTTATGAATACGGCAATCTACGCGAATTGGCGCCTAAGAAACTGTTAGCCAATTGTGAAGGCTGGCTGAAAAAAGAGCCCCACAGCGCCAACCTATTACTGGTGTGTGGCCGCTTGAGTCAGTCCCTTCGCCTTTGGGGAAAAGCCAAAGACTATTACGAACACGCTTTCTCCTTGGACAGCCAAAGTGAAGCCCTTGCTGAACTTAGTCGTTTACTCAAAGCCATGGGCGACATAAAAGCCAGCCAAGACATTATGATGGTTAGCCTTAACCAAGCCAGCGATAGACTAAAAGCACTGCCCTTACCACAAGAGCACTAACGCGTTCATTCAATAACGTTCACTCAATAAAAAGGCCGTTTACTCTCTCAAGTAAACGGCCTTTTTTGTCTTTAAACGCTATTTAAAACGCACCACAAGTTCATGCAATTCTAGCGAGACAACTTGCAACTCTCGGATGCTGTCACTGGACATGATTGCACCACTCACCAAAGCGCCATATTGGCGTGTGATGAATGCCAGCCAATCAAAAAAGAAACACTATAGTTTTTTGTTTAACCAGCGGGTAATCACCGGTAAAAGGGAGGTTGGCAATTGCAACGCGCCTGCCAAGGGAAGGAATGCTGGCCCTAATAGCGCGCCAGCAATACTGTAAGTTAACAAGACATTTCGGTTGCCTGATGTTATCGCTGCCGTTAAGGCGATTTCTTTTCCTGATCGCCAATAGACCAGCAAAGACACACTAAAGAACAGGGCGCATAAGCCCATCGCGACCAATAAATAGTTTAGCGCTGCCATTGGGTCCTGATCAAACAGCACTCTAAAGCTTCCGATCAAACCAAAAGGAAAAGCAAACACCAACAAAATCGTATAAGGAGAGATTTTCACCAACATTCGGTCAAGCGCTTCTCGTGGCGCAATCGCATGCACCAGAAACGAAAAGGCCATCGGACCAAAGACAAAAATAATTAATCGTAAAAAATACGCCACTAGATCAAGGTGAACACTATCGCCTTGGTAAATCAGCAAGGTCACAAAAATCACCAATGGCAGCAATAAGGTTGTTGCAATGGTCATCGCCATGGCTTCTACACTGTCAAACCCTAGCGCTCTTACAATCGCTGGCGTCGCAAACAGCGACCCCGTTGCAGCCACAGCCACCATGGCCAATTGCAATGAGGCATTTGCCGAGAACAACCAGCCGATAAGACCAATAAAAAGCATGTAAAAGATCGCATGTAAGCTGGAATACAACCAAATTTTTCTATTTCGGAGCCTAATGATTAACTCCGCTTGTTTAATACCAAGCAAGGTCAGCGTCATCAGGAAAAACAACACTAAGGGAAGAAAAGGAAACACACTAAGTGATAATGAAGGGAACACAAAACCTAAAATGGCCGCCAAAAACATACACAACAACGAGTGGCGAATAAGAAAAGCGAACATGTAAAAGACATCCTTGGCAGACAAGCGCTAAACAAAGCTTGTCACATGATTATTTTTTATTATGGGAGTAAATCTTATTTTCTTCGGGCAATTCTGCGATTTCAATCGGCCACTGTGCTCGGGCACGATCAAAAGCCTCCCTCAATTCAACAAGTTCACTGTTACAAACAGCTTCCTCTGAAGGGACGTTTATCACTCGCTTAATGTTCGGAAAAGGTATCAGATTATCATTCATAACCTATCTCTATTGCAGCATCCTCTAGATATCTATCGACACTCTATGGATAATCTTTAACAAACGCAACAATTGAGCCGATGGAAGCCTTATGAAATTCTTAATATCACCAGCAAAAACACTGGATACAACGTCCACGCCGAGCGTAAATGAATTTAGTCAACCGCGCTTCTTAGAACAGTCTCAACAACTGATTGACACGATAAAACCGTACACACCTGCGCAAATTGCATCACTAATGAAACTCAGCGACAAGTTAGCCACACTCAATGTGGAGCGTTATCACGCCTGGGAAAAATCACACTCAACACACAATAGTCGCCCTGCGATCTACACCTTCATGGGCGATGTATATACGGGTCTCGACGCTTATTCTTTAAGCGCTGACAATATCGCCTATGCACAAGGGCATTTAAGAATTTTGAGTGGCTTATATGGCCTGCTAAAACCCCTAGATCTAATGCAAGCCTACCGCTTAGAAATGGGAACCAGACTGGAAAATGCAAACGGCAGCAACTTGTATCAGTTTTGGGGAGACACCATTGTGGATTCTCTAAACAGTGAATTAAGTGAAGGCGAACTGTTGGTTAACCTAGCGTCAAATGAATACTTTAAGGCCGTAAATACCAAGCGCCTCAAGAGCACATTGATTAGCCCAAATTTCCTAGATGAAAAGAACGGTCAATTCAAAGTGATTAGTTTTTATGCTAAAAAAGCGCGTGGTTTAATGTCTCGCTACCTGATTGAGAATCGCTGCGAAACCTTAGAAGAGTTAAAACGCTTTGATTTGGCGGGCTATCGCTATGATGCTGAGCGCTCAACCAAACATGAACCTATTTTTGTTCGTCCCGAAAGCGCACAGCCACAAAAATAACACCTTCAGGTTGCGTGATGCTCTTTGCATCACGCATTTTATTCCTCGCTAACTTACCCCTTTACAGGCTTACGACCTTGAGTAACACGGTCATTAACGCCCAAATCTTGGTAGGTTTTCACGTCCGTATAACCTTGTGCTAAAAACGCAGAACGCACCGCAGCACCTTGATCATAACCATGCTCAAAAACAAGGTAACCGGCTTCGCTTAAATAGCTCGGCGCACAAGCAATAATATGCAGAATATCCGCTAACCCTTGCTGCTCCGCAACCAAGGCACTCCTTGGCTCAAAGCGGACATCACCTTGTGATAAATGCTCATCATCAGGGTCAATATAAGGCGGATTGGAGACGATCAAATCAAACTGATTAGAGGCGTCTAATTGATCAAACCAACTGCTCTGCATGAACTCAACATCCAGCTGATTTCGCTTTGCATTACGCCTAGCTAAAGCCACCGCCTCTTCATTAAAATCAATGCCTGTCACAGAGGATGAAGGACTTTCTGCAGCTAAAGCGAGCGCAATGGCGCCAGTGCCAGTCCCTAAGTCCAGCACACAATTGGCGGCCATTGGATCAATTAACGCCAAAGCCACCTCAACCAAACGCTCAGTGTCTGCACGGGGAATCAAGGTGCATTCCGCCACCTCCAGCTCCAGCGTCCAAAAAGCCTGATGGCGGATAATATAAGCGATCGGTTCACCTTGCTCACGCCTCTGGAGCAGCGCCTCAAACTCAGCAATCGATGAGTGCTCTAATATTTTATCCGGCCAGGTATAAAAATACGCCGTTGTTACTCCTAACACATGCGCCAACAAAAGCTGCGCATCCAACTGAGCCGTATCCGACACAAAAGTAAGGCGCTCGTAAGCGCCTTTTAGTAATTCGTCAATTCGCATATGCGATCATAACCCTATGATGTCAGCCATTTACACAAAATTAATTGTCTGAACTCAACGCTGCAAGTTGCTCTGCTTGGAACTCATTCACTAGAGGATTGATCAATACATCTAAATCCCCAGCAACAATTTCGTCCAGTTTGTATAAGGTCAAATTAATACGGTGGTCGGTTACACGGCCTTGCGGGTAATTATAAGTACGGATTCGCTCAGAACGATCACCACTACCCACCAATGATTTACGCGCTTCAGATTGCTCGCTAGCGGCTTTATCTTGCTCCGCTGCTAATAAGCGAGACGCAAGCAAAGACATCGCTTTCGCGCGGTTCTTATGCTGTGAACGCTCTTCCTGACACTCAACCACAACACCGGTTGGAATATGCGTCAAACGAATCGCAGAATCGGTTTTGTTTACGTGCTGACCACCCGCCCCAGAGGCACGGAAAGTATCGACTCGTAAATCGCTTTTGTTTATCGCAATATCCGCCACTTCGTCCATTTCTGGCATCACAGCGACAGTACAAGCCGAGGTATGAATGCGGCCTTGAGATTCCGTTGCAGGAACACGTTGCACGCGGTGTGCACCCGATTCAAACTTAAGCTTAGAATAAGCACCTTCACCAACAATACGTGCAATGACTTCTTTGTAACCGCCATGCTCGCCATCGCTGGCACTGACAATTTCTACTTTCCAGCGTTGAGTTTCTGCGTAACGCGAATACATGCGGAACAAATCACCAGAGAAAATAGACGCTTCATCACCGCCGGTTCCGGCTCGAACTTCTAAGAACACGTTACGTGAATCGTTAGGGTCTTTAGGCAACAATAGCTTCTGCAAAACAAGCTGCAGCGCTTCTTGTTGCTGCTGACCTGCTTTCATTTCTTCCACACCCATCTCTTTAATATCCGGGTCGGAATCCGTCATCATCAACTCGGCTTCTTCGATATTTTCAACAACTTGCTGATATTCATTGAAGCACTTAACCACTGGCTCTAATTCTGCGTACTCTTTTGAGTAAGCACGAAATAAATCCTGATCCATGATGACCTCAGCTTCACTTAACTGTGCCGCTAATTCATCATAACGATCAGACAAACTCTCTAATTTAAACTTTATCGAATCTTTCATTTTTAATTATCTTTATCTTCATTAATGCCCAATACAGTTGCGGCAATGGTTAATCCGTGTTGATCCGCATCCGCACCCGCCTCTCTGAGATAACGAGTGGGAGCGTGGATCAATTTATTCATCAGCCCATGCGCGAGTTTATTGATCACTTGCTCAGGGGATTGGCCGGACTCTAAGCTTTTCATCGCTTTCGCCAACTCAATGTCTTTTATGTCTTCTGCAGAATGTCGGTAAGTGACTATTAGGTCAGACATTTTACGGGATTCTAGGGTGCGACGATAAGAGTCGACCCCTTCTTCAATAATTAACTCTGCGGCTTTGGCGGCATCTTGCCTTGCTCGCACATTTTCTTCAATCACTGAATGCAAATCGTCAACGGTATAAAGGTAAGCGTCTTTCACTTCCTCTACTTCTGGTTCAATATCCCTAGGCACCGCGATGTCGATTAGCAACATAGGATTATGGCGGCGCTTAGAGGTTGCACGCTCAACCATTCCTTTGCCTATGATAGGTAACTGGCTCGCTGTCGATGAAATAACAATGTCTGCCTGAGCAAGATAATCGCCGATATCACCCAGCATGATGGCTTCGGCGCCTAAATCATTGGCTAAGGTTTCTGCACGCATTAAGGTTCTGTTGGCCACTATGATTCGCTTAACACCTTGCTCTTTTAAATGACGAGCAACCAATTCTATGGTTTGCCCTGCGCCAATCAACAAGGCTGTATTTTGTCGAATATCGGCAAAAATGCGTTGCGCTAAGCTCACGGCGGCAAACGCAATCGAGACAGGGTTTTCACCAATCGCGGTGTCTGTGCGGACGCGCTTGGCGATCGAGAAGGTACGCTGAAACAAGGCGCGCAATTCAGGGCCTATGCACTCGCCTTCTTGAGAAACCGCATAAGCAGACTTAACCTGCCCTAAAATTTGCGGCTCACCTAAAATAAGAGAATCCAATCCTGACGCCACACGCATCACATGACGAACACTGTCATCATTAAAGTGCGTATAACAATATTGCTTAAGATCATCGAAATCCAATTGATGATAATGCCCTAACCAGCGGATAACGTCATCCACATCGCGACCATCTTCAATTGCGCAATATAACTCAGTCCGATTGCACGTAGAGACAATTACGGCTTCATTGGCTTTTTTCTCAGACACCAAAGAAGACAGAGCCTCCACCATTTTTTCTGGGGCAAAGGCTAAGCGCTCACGAATCGATACTGGGGCTGTTTTGTGGTTGACTCCCACGGTAATTAGCGACATTAAGAAACTCTTTTCAAGGATCGGTATCTCAAGACATGGGTAAGAGGAATAAGCATTCCAGTACAGCCCTTTACATAAAGAGGACACATTATACGAGGAATTAGCTTATTTTCGCACCCCATAGGATCAATAAAAGTAATAGGATTAGTTTATAGTTATGACTGACACAACCTATCTGCTAACGATATCATAAGGCTTATATGAATTTAGCATCGAGAAAGCACATGCCATCTTATTTGCACACCTTTGCCTATGCCCACAAAAAATCGCCTACGATGAGATCGGCCGCCACACTTTTCCTTATTTTAAGCTCGGCTGCTTTATTTGGCTGCAGTTCAACACCTCAACCCGCAGACACCCCAGCCAAACCACAAAAAACAGCACCAAACATAAGCGCAACAAAGAACCCAAACGATCAAATTGAGGCTCTCTTAGAAGCAGAGTTCACACTGCAAAGAGAGGGACCAAGCAAAGCGTTTCAGCCATTTTATCAGCTCGTTAAGAAAACACGTGATGAACATCTAGCTGAGCGACTTATGCAGATTTCAGCCGCCAGTCAGAGCAATATAAACATCGAAAAAAGCACTAACTTGCTTATTTCCATTGATCCTTTTAACGAACAAGCCTATGCACTGAAATTACAGATGCTGTTGCAATCTCATCGCCCTGACGAAGCGACCGCACTACTAAGCTCAATCATTGATAAGGGCGTTTCGGTTCATTTTTTACCTCTTTATATTGATAAAAACATTCGCAACACGGATTTGATCAATACCGTCACCCGCACTTTGGCGCAATTGCCAGACAGCTACCACAATAACCTTTCAGTTAAGGCAAGCGATGCACGGGTGCAATTCAGTGCTGGCGATTACAAAACCACAATCCAGACCACCAAAGCACTATTAGCCAACAAAAAAACAACCGACACTGAGCCTTTATACCTCCTTCTTGCCTATAGCCAAGATCAATTAGGAAACCAAAAAAGCGCCATATCCACGTTGGAAAAAGGATTGTCGCACTTCCCTCGAAGCACTCGCCTACTCACACCATTATTGGAGTTTTTAGTACACTCTGGGGAAATTAAAAAGGCCGTAAAAAGTTACCAAAACACCGCTCTCACACACTCAGATCACACCCAAGCTGGCATTACCTTTAGCAACCTACTCATTGCCACTGGGCACCCAAAGACAGCCTTAACGACGTTGAGAGCATTACCGGAAAATAAATACGGTCTTGAGAACCAAGTCGGTTATTTAATCGCAACCGCCCTTTCTGATATGGGAGAAAAGCCCCAAGCCATTAAAGAAATGAAAACGGTGTCTGGCGTCCTCAACACTCACGCCACCAGCCAAATAGCCTTGTGGCTTTATGACGAGCATAGGGAAAACGAAATCAATAGCATGGTGCTCAATCGAACGCACAGAGAGCACATCCCTGAAGTCGTCACGAGCATTTGCCGCTTACACGAAGAGAAACAGCACAATGATTTATCATTAGCGCTGTTAAACGATGCGCTAACAGCGTATCCACACTCTGACGCCTTGCGTTATCGTAAAGCACTGCTTGAAGACAGCATGGGCAATTGGCAAAACACCATCGCAGATTTAAAGCATTTATTAGACAAAAAGCCGCAAGACGCTCAATACCTTAACGCTTTAGGTTATACACTATTAACGCGCACTAAAAACATCGATGAAGCGATGCACTATATCGAAGAAGCCTACCAACAAGACCCAGAAGATCCTGCTATTATTGACAGCTTAGGGTGGGGGTTATTTTTACAAGGCAAATTAACCAGCGCTTCTTTTTATCTAAAAAAAGCATGGAACACATTACAAGACGCTGAAATCGGAGCCCATTACGGCGAGGTTTTATGGCAACAAAAGGCCCATAACCAAGCCGCCTATATCTGGGAAAAAGCGCTTAAAGAAAGCCCTCAGAACAGTTTATTATTAGAAACCATAAAGAGACTTTCCCCTTCTCTTCTAGACAACACTATTAAGGACAATCAATGATGTTTTTTCGCGTTACCTTATTGGCATTGCTGACAACGCTATTGGCGGCTTGTACCAGTCAACCACAGGTACAAACACCGCCGCCTTCTAGCGTTAGCACCATCAAACAATGGGAAGCCGAAGGCCGTGTTGGGATTCGAACAGAACACGACGCCGTGTCTGGGAATTTTAACTGGCAGCACAGCCCAAACACATTTGATTTACGCATTTACGGCCCATTTGGGCAGGGCAGTACAGAATTAAGCAAAAGCAAAGACGGTAAAGTGGTATTGGCCTACGAAGACCAAAAAGCAGAAGGTTATGATGCCGAACAACTTCTTAAGCAACGCTTGGGGTGGCAATTTCCAGTCCGCCAAGTAACCTATTGGATCCGAGGATTACCCTACCCCAACACCCCAAGCACAGTAAAAAAATCACAAAACAGTGAATTGCCGGAAGAAATCACACAAGATGGCTGGACCATTTCTTATCAGAAATTTTCCAACATCCGCGGCTTGTCTTTGCCACAAAAAATGCAAGTTTCTCGCCCACCCTATCGCGTTAATTTAATAATCACCCAATGGACTATTCAGTAAATTCTATGAAACTCCCTTCACCGGCGAAATTGAACCTTTTTTTGCACATTACCGGTCAGCGTAGTGACGGCTACCATGACCTGCAAACGCTTTTTCAACTGACTGATTTTTGCGACACCTTAACCTTTGATATAAACGAACAAGATAGTGTGAGCATATCACCTGATATTCCTACTCTGCCGACATCTGATAATCTGATTTTTAAAGCGGCAGAACTGCTCAAACCTTATCGCAAATATGCTTATCATGGTGTCGATATTGTTCTAGAAAAACAATTACCTATGGGTGGAGGCATTGGCGGAGGAAGCTCCAACGCGGCCACGACTTTACTCGCCCTAAACACCTTATGGCAATGCGGCCTTTCTTTACAAACGCTAGCCAATTTAGGGCTTCAGTTAGGAGCCGATGTGCCTGTTTTTGTCATGGGTACATCGGCGTTTGCTCAAGGTGTGGGTGAGCAACTCCAACCCGTCGAGCTAGAGACCCCGTATTTTTTAATCATAAAACCCGATTGCCACGTCTCAACTGGTCAAATATTTACCGATAAACATTTGACAAGAGACACCCCTCCCATCAAAATATCGCACGCCTTAACGCTGGGCGGGCGTAATGATTGTTTAAACGTGGTAATAAAGCACAATCCTGAAGTAAATGACGCGTATTTGTGGCTTAAAAATCACGGTGACGCCAAACTGACCGGGACCGGTGCCTGCCTCTTTTTAACGTTTCATAATCGTCAAGACGCTGAGCGACTAAGAGCGTCTACACCTGAAAAATGGCAAGCTTGGGTTTGCCAAGGCTGTAACCTTTCCCCGACTCATACTGCATTAAATCAGTGGATCGAGAAAAACAAAGCGTAATTCGCATGTTATTAGCGCACTACGTCAGCCACCTATGTTCATAGTTATAAAATACAAAGGGTATACACAGTGTCCAAGTTGATGGTTTTTACCGGTAATGCAAACCCTGAACTCGCTCGCAGGGTGGTTCGCCGCTTAGGGCTACCTATTGGCAATGCAACCGTAGGTAAATTTAGCGACGGAGAAATTGCGGTCGAGATCAATGAAAATGTCCGCGGTAAAGACGTTTTTATTATCCAATCCACGTGCGCCCCTAGTAATGATAATTTAATGGAATTAATCGTGATGGCAGATGCGCTACGTCGAGCATCCGCTTCCCGAGTTACCGCGGTGATTCCATATTTCGGTTACGCTCGCCAAGACCGTCGAGTTCGTTCTGCTCGCGTACCGATTACCGCAAAAGTGGTTGCCGATATGATTTCTGCAGTGGGCATTAACCGAGTATTAACGGTTGACCTTCACGCGGATCAGATCCAAGGCTTTTTCGACATTCCAGTCGACAACGTCTATGCCACCCCACTACTACTGGATGATCTTCAGCGCCAAGGCCATGAAAACATTGCCGTGGTTTCTCCAGATGTTGGTGGTGTTGTCCGTGCTCGTGCTTTTGCGAAACTATTAGATGACGCCGATCTTGCGATCATCGACAAACGTCGTCCACGCGCTAATGAAGCGCAAATTATGCATTTGATTGGCGATGTTGCAGGCAAGACCTGCGTTCTTATCGATGATATGTGTGACACCGGAGGTACATTGTGTGCCGCGGCAAAAGCACTAAAAGAACACGGCGCGGCAAAAGTATTAGCTTATTGCACACACCCTGTTCTCTCTGGCAAAGCCATTGAAAACGTAAAAAATTCCGTGCTTGATGAGTTGGTCGTGACTGATACCATCCCATTGACACAAGAGGCGCAAAATTGCCCTCAAATACGCCAATTGTCGATGTCTGACATTATGGCGGAGGCTGTTCGTCGCGTTTGCAACGAAGAGTCTATCAGTGCCATGTTTGGGGCCTAAGCCAAACACTTTCGCTCGGAACGGGTCGCAGTTCTGGGCACCACTTATTATTAATTAGGAAAATACCATGACATTATCAATTAATGCCGTTGCACGTACTGAAGAAGGTAAAGGTGCGAGCCGCCGCCTTCGTAAAGAAGGCCTAGTGCCTGCTGTCATCTACGGTGGCGACGTTGAACCAAAATCCGTTACTCTAAAAGATAACGAAGTTCTTAAAGCTGTTTCTACACCTGGTTTCTTAACTAGTGTTGTTGAAGTATCTGTTGATGGCCAAGCTGAAAAAGTACTTGTTAAAGCACTTCAACGCCACCCAGCAACTGGTGCAGTAATGCACATGGACCTATTGCGCATCGCTGAAAACACTGTGATCACAACTCGTGTTCCTTTAAGTTTCATCAACGCTGCGAAAAGTGAAGGCGTTAAGAGCCAAGGCGGTCGTTTGACTGTTGAAGCGAAACTGGCTGAAGTTCGCTGCCTACCAGCTAACCTACCTGCTGAATTGATCGTTGATACTATCAATGGCCAACTTGGTCAGATCTTCCACCTATCTGATGCAACACTACCAGAAGGCGTTGAGTTGATTGCTTTGCTTAAAGGCGAAGATCACAACCAACCAATCGGTCGTATCGACAAATCTAAACGTTAAGATCATTGAAGGTAGCATTGTGGCAGGTTTCAAATTATTAGTCGGTCTGGGTAATCCAGGTAACGAATACGAGAACACTCGTCACAATGCAGGCGCCCAATGGGTTGAGGCATTGGCTCGTCAGAGCCAGTGCCTTTTGCGTTCTGAAAAGAAGTTCTCAGGCCAATTTGGCAAAGTTTCTATAGCTGGTGAAGAATGCTATTTGCTTATTCCCACCACCTATATGAATTTAAGCGGCAAAGCCGTTCAAGCGGTTTGTCAGTTTTACAAAATCCCTCCAGAAGAAGTTCTTGTCATCCATGACGAACTGGACATCCCTCCTGGTACTGTCAAACTTAAAAAAGGTGGCGGTCACGGTGGCCATAACGGTCTAAAAGACATCATAGCGAAGCTTGCAAACAACCGAGAGTTTGGTCGTTTGCGCATCGGTATCGGACACCCGGGACACGCCAGCCAAGTCGCAAATTATGTTCTTAAAAAAGCATCGCCAGATGACTACAGCAAAATAGAACAGACAATCGACGAATCATTACGCTACGTTGATGACATCGTACGCGGCAACCTAAACGCTGTTATGAACCAATTACACAGCTTCAAAGCATAATCATTTAATCATTCAGGAATCTCACTATGGGTTTTAATTGCGGCATCGTAGGCTTACCTAACGTTGGTAAATCCACTCTTTTTAACGCCCTTACCAAAGCTGGTATCGGCGCAGAAAACTTCCCTTTTTGCACCATCGAGCCCAATGCCGGCGTCGTTGCTATGCCCGACCCTCGCTTAGATGCGCTCGCAGCAATCGTGAAGCCTGAACGCACACTAGCAACCACGATGGAATTCGTTGATATTGCAGGTCTTGTAGAAGGCGCGTCAAAAGGCGAAGGACTGGGCAATAAATTCCTTGCCAACATTCGCGAAACAGATGCCATTGCTCATGTTGTTCGTTGCTTTGAAGACGAAAACGTCATCCATGTATCAAATAAAGTAGACCCTAAATCAGACATCGAAGTCATTAACCTAGAGCTTATCTTTGCTGATATAGAGTCCATCGAGAAACAATTATTCCGCACCGCGAAAAACGCCAAAAGCGGCAACAAAGACGCCATTGCCCACAAAGCCTTTCTTGAAAGCATTAAAGAGCACCTAGAAAACGGCTTGCCTGTGCGTGCTATGAAATTGTCTGACGATCAACAAAAAGAAGTCAGATCTTTTCACCTGTTGACAACCAAACCCACCATGTACATTGCGAACGTGGCAGAAGACGGTTTTGAAAATAACCCTCACCTAGATCAAGTGCGTGAAATCGCCGCGGCAGAAGGCGCCATGGTGGTGCCTATCTGTAATCAGCTTGAAGCAGAAATTTCTGAGCTAGACGCAGAAGAAATGCAAGAATTCCTTGATGAGATGGGCATGACAGAGCCAGGTCTTGATCGCGTCATTCGCGCAGGCTATGAGCTTCTCGGCCTTCAGACCTACTTTACAGCGGGCGTAAAAGAAGTGCGTGCATGGACAGTCAAACAAGGCGCAACCGGCCCACAGGCCGCTGGTGTGATCCACACGGACTTTGAAAAAGGCTTTATCCGCGCAGAAGTTGTTGCCTACAACGATTTCATTCAATACCAGGGTGAAAGTGGCGCAAAAGAAGCTGGGAAATGGCGTCTAGAAGGAAAAGACTACATTGTGAAAGACGGCGACGTCATGCATTTCCGTTTTAATGTTTGATTTTTTATAAAACATTAAAGAAAACACTTGACCCGTTAACGGGTTATATGAATAATATCGCGCCACAGAGACAGCAGATCGTTCTGCGATAACTGGCTCTGTGACAGTCTATTGGGGTATCGCCAAGCGGTAAGGCAACAGGTTTTGATCCTGTCATGCGTAGGTTCGAATCCTGCTACCCCAGCCAATAGACAACGGCTATGTAGCTCAGTTGGTTAGAGCACATCACTCATAATGATGGGGTCACTAGTTCGAATCTAGTCATAGCCACCAACAACTCGATAATGGGGTATCGCCAAGCGGTAAGGCAACAGGTTTTGATCCTGTCATGCGTAGGTTCGAATCCTGCTACCCCAGCCATCGTCACACGTTATAGATACAATTTAGGCTATGTAGCTCAGTTGGTTAGAGCACATCACTCATAATGATGGGGTCACTAGTTCGAATCTAGTCATAGCCACCACTCGAAAAAAATGATTCTTTGGGGTATCGCCAAGCGGTAAGGCAACAGGTTTTGATCCTGTCATGCGTAGGTTCGAATCCTGCTACCCCAGCCATCATTTTCCAGCAATATCTCACGCCACATTACATCCATTTTCCTCCTTATTTCTCTGGATTTTGTTACACGAAGACCTATAATGGAAGAAATTTGTCAATTTCTGATTTATGGATGTACGTTATGATGAAGCCAGCCCTACTTCTTACCACCGCCCTATTAGCAGGCACAGCACAAGCCGATATTTTAGGCCTGACTGCCGAGGTTGGTTCTTACTCACCCAGCGCCGATGATAGCTATATTTCAGACAGTGGCAGCAGCAAAAAATCAGCCGACCTAGACGGTAAGAGCGGCACCTATTTTGGTATTGCTTTTGAGCACCCATTACCACTGATTCCAAATGTTCGCTTTCAAACCCTTGATCTGAAAGCAAACGGCAGCTCTGATGGAAAATCAGCCAAACTCGACCTTTCCCACCAAGACTACACGCTTTACTACGAATTTCTTGATGGCTTACTTTGGATCGATCTAGACGCAGGTCTTACCATACGAAAATTTGACGGCTCAGTATCCCTTGATGGTGATAAATCCAACCTATCTGACTTCTACCCATTAGGCTATGTCGCTGGCTACGTAACCGTACCAGGCACGCGCTTATCTTTTGGTGGCGAAGTTAAAGCAGGCGGCTTTGATGGCTCCAGCATCACTGACACCACGCTTAAAGTAAAATACCAAAGTCCTTTCTTGGTTGGTCTTGAAGGCGGTTACCGCAAAATCGACCTAGACCTAGACGACATTGATGGAAAAGACATCAAAAGTGATTTCTCAGGTGTGTTTGTCGGTGCCTTTATCGACTTCTAATTCGCCATTAAGAGAACAAGAAAACAAAAAAGCCAGTATGACACATCGTCATACTGGCTTTTTTCGTTCACCCTTACAGAAAGCAATAAGCTTCCATAAAAAACTCACCGCTAGGGTGAGTTTTTTTTACGCCACAACAAGCACTGAGATCACTGGGCTTTTTTAAACACTATTTGCTCATCCTCCACCTCAGCAAGAATATTATCGCCCGACACAAAACCACCGGACAGCAACTGATTGGCCAATGGGTTTTCAATCCATTGCTGTATAGCACGTTTCAATGGGCGCGCCCCATACACAGGATCATAACCCACCTCAGCCAATTGATCCGATGCGGCCTCACTCAAGCTCAATGTCATGCCAAGCTCAGCCAAACGATCATTCAAATGCGCAAGCTGGATCTTAGCAATGCCTTTTATTTGTGACTGCATTAATGGGTGGAAGACCACGGTTTCATCAATACGGTTAATAAACTCAGGTCTAAAGTGCATACCCACCACTTCCATCACCTTAGCTTTAATGTCTTCGTATTGATCGTTCGAACGGTACTCTTGTATCACGTCAGACCCTAGGTTTGAGGTCATCACTATCACAGTGTTTCTAAAATCGACTGTGCGCCCCTGTCCGTCGGTTAAACGACCATCATCAAGCACTTGCAGCAAAATATTAAACACATCAGGGTGAGCCTTCTCTATTTCATCCAACAACAACACAGAGTAAGGACGTCGTCTAACCGCTTCCGTTAAATAACCGCCTTCTTCATAACCAACATAGCCTGGGGGCGCACCAATCAAACGCGCAACAGAGTGTTTCTCCATAAACTCAGACATGTCGATTCGCACCATCGCCTGGTCGGTATCAAACAAGAACCTAGCCAATGACTTACACAACTCAGTCTTACCGACACCTGTAGGGCCTAAGAAGAGAAATGAGCCATTAGGGCGGTTAGGATCAGCCAACCCTGAACGAGAGCGTCTTACCGCATTAGAGACCGCCTGAACCGCTTCGTCTTGACCAATAACAGACTCATGCAAGGCGTCTTCCATGCGCAACAATCGATCGCGATCCCCTTCCAGCATTTTTTCCATTGGAATGCCGGTCCAGCGAGCCACCACAGTCGCTATTTCTTCTTCGGTCACACGATTCTTTAACAGCGTCATCTGCGTTTCTTCTTCCGCTTTACCCGCTTTTTCAATCTCAGCTTCCAACATAGGAATGACCCCATATTGCAACTCTGACATTTTGGCTAAATTACCATTACGACGCGCTTCTTCCATCTCTTGCTTAACCGATTCCAGCTCTTCTTTTAACTTTTGAGCGCCTTGCAAAGCGGCTTTTTCCGCATTCCAAATTTCCTCGAAATCAGAATACTGCTTTTGCAAGTCGTCAATTTCGCTCTCTAGCTCACCCAAACGCACCTTTGATGCTCGATCTGTTTCTTTCTTAAGCGCTTCTTTTTCAATTTTGAGCTGAATTAGACGTCGCTCTAGACGGTCCATATTTTCAGGCTTAGAGTCCATCTCCATGCGAATACGACTGGCTGCCTCATCAATCAAATCAATCGCCTTATCCGGCAATTGACGATCGGTAATATAGCGCTGCGACAACTTAGCCGCGGCGATAATGGCCGAATCAGTAATATCTACCCCATGGTGGACCTCGTAGCGCTCTTTTAAACCACGTAATATGGCAATCGAATCCAACACACTAGGTTCTTCGACCAATACTTTCTGGAAGCGACGCTCTAATGCAGCGTCTTTCTCAATGTACTGACGATACTCATCTAATGTGGTTGCCCCGACACAATGAAGCTCACCACGTGCCAGCGCAGGTTTCAGCATGTTGCCCGCATCCATAGAGCCTTCAGACTTGCCCGCCCCTACCATGGTATGGATCTCATCAATAAACAGAATGATTTGCCCTTCTTGCTTAGACAATTCACTTAACACCGCCTTGAGGCGCTCTTCAAATTCACCACGATATTTAGCGCCAGCAATCAAGGAGCCCATATCAAGCGAAAGCACTCGCTTATTCTTAAGGCCCTCAGGCACTTCACCATTGATAATCCGTTGCGCTAAACCTTCTACAATGGCGGTTTTACCGACACCAGGCTCACCAATTAACACAGGGTTATTTTTACGACGACGTTGTAAAACTTGAATCGTACGGCGAATTTCATCGTCTCGACCAATCACAGGATCAAGCTTACCTTCGGCTGCCTTGGTCGTCAGATCAACCGTATATTTATCCAACGCTTGTCGATTTTCCTCGGCATTTGGATCATTAACCGACTCGCCACCACGCACACTGTCAATCACAGAAGCGATGTCCGCCTTAGTAACACCCGTCGCCTTTAGCGTCTTGGCCACATCGTCTTTGCCATCAAACATGGCCATCAGAACCAGTTCAGATGAAATAAATTGATCTTTACGCTTTTGCGCTTCTTTATCTGCAAGGTTCATTAGGCGTCCTAATTCAGGCGACATTTGAACATTACCATCATGGTCATTAACCTTAGGCAAGCGATCTAAGAGCGCGTCTAGACTGTCACGGAATTTGGCAACCTGAACCCCAGCTTGCTGTAGAATAGGACGAGTACTGCCACCTTGCTGATCCAGCAAAGCCATGAGTAAATGAAGGGACTCGATATAAGAATGATCCTGACCCAGCGCGATTGACTGCGCATCAGACAGAGCCATCTGAAGCTTACTTGTTAAACGCTCGATTCGCATTTTGACCTCCTTGAAAAAGGGAAATATCTCTTGTTACTCATTTAATAAGTCCACTTATCCCCTTTTCAATGGACGAGTGTCATTTTATTGACACCCATCAATAAAACCACAATCTACTCCCCTCCCTCCTCTTCAATTCTTTTCTCAAACCAAATAACAGAAGCCATTCTTCCCGTTTTTCCAGAGCGACGATAAGAGAAGAAATCGTCATCGTTTTGATAGGTACAAAAATCCCCACCATACACTTCCGTTACTCCGTGAGCCGCCAGTCTTTGCTTTGCCAGCAAATAAAGGTTTCCTAGCCACTTTCCATTTCCCTTCGACACAAAAGCCGCTTCTGCTTCAGCTTGCTGCTCAATGAATGCTTGTCTTACTTCGCCGCCCACTTCAAAAGCGGCCGGCCCAATAGCAGGCCCTAACCAGACTAAAACCTCATCAGAATCATTAAAGTGCGTGAGCGTTTCCTCCAACACACCAAAGCACAAGCTACGCCAGCCCGCATGGGCAACCGCCACTTGAGAGCCTTGCTTATTACAGAAAAAAACTGGCAAGCAATCCGCTGTTAATACCGCACACACCTGGTTTTCCTGCTGCGTCACTGCGCCATCTGCTTCTATGAGCGGCTGAACACTCGGCAAGGCGACCACATGAGTACCGTGCACTTGATTCAACCAAACCAAGCTATCAGGCATATCAACACGAGAAGAGAATAAGCGTCGATTCGCCAGCACATCAGCCTCACTATCGCCAACATGCGCACCTAAATTAAGCGACGCAAATTCCCCCTGGCTCACGCCGCCCTGACGCGTTGAAGTGTATGCCTTCACATTGGCCGGCGCAGGCCAAGAAGCCACAATATGGGCTGGTGTCGATGTATCCACTAACTTAACCTCCAACAATCAACAGACAATAAAAAAGCAGCTTTCGCTGCTTCTTTATTAAAAATATTCGGAATCGTCACTGCCTGACTCTACCATATCCTTTTTCAAGGCATCCAGTAGTGACTGCATGTCTTCGGGAAGGTCTATTTCCCACTCCATCCAATCACCAGTAATAGGATGCGCTAGCTCTAATCGTTTCGCGTGCAATGCTTGACGACGAAAATGTCTCAACGAATCCTGCAACTCTGGCGAGCAAGCTTTTGGCATTTTAAGGCGCCCACCGTATTGCGGGTCCCCTACCAATGGGTATTGAATAAACGACATATGAACACGAATTTGATGCGTTCGCCCAGTCTCAAGCTTAAGACGTATATGCGTGTGGTTTTTATAACGTTTCACCAAACGATAATGCGTTACCGCATCCTTACCATTAACGGGCTCAACCGCCATTTTTTGACGATTATGAGGGTGACGACCAATTGGTTCATCCACGATACCACCACCTGTCATCTCACCAATCGCAATCGCTTCGTACTCACGCCCCATGCTGCGCTCTTGCAACTGAGCCACTAAGTCTGTTTGCGCTGCCAACGTTTTTGCAACCACCATCAGGCCGGTTGTCTCTTTATCGAGACGGTGCACAATACCTGCTCTAGGGACATGGGCCGTTTCTGGTGCATGGTGCAAAATAGCATTCATCAAGGTGCCATCTCGGTTCCCCACTGCTGGGTGAACCACTAAGCCTGCTGGCTTATTCACAACAATAATATCGTCGTCTTCATAAACGATATCCAGCGGCATTTCTTGTGCCTCATGATCCGCCTGAGCTTCAAGAACCACGTTCAGAGTCACCACTTCGCCACCAAACAGCTTTTCTTTTGGCTTGGTGATTTTGCCATCAACGAGCAAGGTTCCTTCTTTGATCCATGTCTTGATTCTGGAACGGGAATAATCACTAAATAGCTCAGTAGCTACTTGGTCAAATCGGTTACCACCTAAATCAAAAGGGACCTGGGCTTCTTTTACTATGCGCTCTGCCATACAATGTACTTTAATCTGTTGTTTTCAGACCTGTGATTTTATCATAAGATCTGAATGTGAAAAAACGTGTAGCATCTTGCCTTTTACTTTGATTTCGCAATAGAACGCTACAAAATGCCGATAGAGGCTAATTTACCACTTCAAGGTTTTGATTATACATGGGATTTAATCACTCGCTGCTCCGATTCGCAGGAATCGCCAGTTTTTCTTTACTTCTCGCCGCGTGTTCAAGTTCACAGGTTCAAGAACCTGACCTTCCAGAACATGCTTATTACGAAAAAGCGCAACAAGCGTTTGCAGAAGGTTTGCCGGCTACCGCCGCAAAAAACTTACAAGATTTGGACACGCGCTACCCATTCGGTGAATTTAGCACGCGCGCTGAGCTTGACCTAATTTATGCGCAATATGAATCGGGCGATTATATTTCTGCTCACGCCACTGCAGAGCGCTTTATCAAAAACCACCCTGATCACGATGCCATCGATTATGCGTACTATATGCGAGCGCTATCTACCTACGTCGGCTCACAAAGCTTAATTCAACGCTATCTAGATATTGACCCAAGTAAAACAGACTCCAAAGAGCTACAAAAAGCCTTTAGAGAAATGAGCGATTTCTTATACCGCTACCCAACCAGCGATTATGCACCAGATGCAAAAGCCAGAATGATTTTCTTGCGTAATACCATAGCACGTCATGAATTGCAGGTTGCTCAATACTACTTGAAACGTAAAGCCCCTCTTTCCGCTTTACGCCGCAGCCAAGCGGTAATCGAACACTACCCAAGCTCAACGTCTGTTGAAGAAGCGCTTGCCATTAGCATCCAGTCTTACAATGACCTGAAGCTAACTAACTTAGCACTGCTCAACCTATCAGTATTACAGAAGACCTACCCAGACTCGCCTCATATTAACGCTCAAGGCGACTTCATTCCGCTACCATTGCCAAGCGACGCCGATCCGAGTTTTTGGTACTGGGTTAGCTTTGGGTTAATCGACTAACTTAAAAAAACCAAACACCCACAGCGTGCAAATCCATGTTGTGGGTGCTTTAGATTAACGCGGAAAATACACAACCTCTTGCCCCTCCTCCCACGCTGGGTACTTTTTCATCACTTCAGAAAAAGATTCAGACATCTGGAAGCCTGATAACCACCCCTTAACTTTTTCGTACTTACTGGCGTTAAACCAGTCTGAATCCACCGCCGCAAATTGACGTATAAAAGGAAAAAGACAAATGTCCGCCAAAGACATCTGATCACCCATTATAAAAGCCCGAGCACTAAGCCGCGCCTCTAAACGAGCTAAAAAAACCTCTCCTCGCGTTCGATAATATTGCTCTGGGAAATCAGGATGGCGATCTGCGTATTTATAACGATCCAACCAATACTTAAAAAAACGGTCGTTGTAATTCAACCAAGATACTATCTTCTGCTGAGCTGTTTTTTGTAATGGCCACAGTGAAGCCGCTAAAGAATGATTTTCAGTTTGCGCCAGCGACCAAAATATAACATCCAGGCTTTGTGGCAAACGCTCTCCATTTTGAGTGAGCAACTGGGGCACAGTGGAAGAACCACCTAAAGACAACAGAGCGTTAGGTTTTGCTTTTAACACCACTTCTCTTAGCTGCACTCGCACACCGAGAATAGCCAAACAATATCTCGCCCTTATTGCATAAGGACAACGGCGAAAAGAATATAAAATAGGGAACAAAACTTACTCTCAAATCAATAAACAAGATTAAGGTTTGAATATACAGCAAAAGACAGGCATAAAAAAACCACGCAAGAGCATGGCTTTTAAAGGTCATAAAGACCCATTTTTCACTTAAGCAATTTGCTTAGATGACGGTAACATTTTCGGCTTGAGGGCCTTTTTGACCTTGAGTCACTTCAAAAGAGACTTTTTGACCTTCTGCTAGTGTTTTACGACCAGTACCGTTAATTGCACGAAAATGAACAAAAACATCTGGGCCACCTTCACGCTCAATGAAACCAAAACCTTTTTCATCATTAAACCATTTCACAATTCCGGATACTAATTGACCTGACATACAAACCTCATTTCTTTTTATACTGCTATTCATACAGCAATCGATTAAAACACTAAAAGATCAAATTCTTTTAGTCGTCCTCTGAAGTACTCAATATATTTCCATATATATGGTTTTAAAAACATACTGACCCTTCGATAATATGTCGTAGAAAAACAAATGTGAAGCCCATCAAGAGCATCTTTGTTAAAAAACGTAAATAATATAAAATAGACTGACCAGAAGCAGAAAAGATGCCCTATTTGGACTATCTTTTATAACCAAAAAACATGTCTCCAATATAGATTGCACAAGAAGAACTGATGAAAATTTGGCTATTAACACACAGCGAAGAATTAAAAAAAGAAAGCGGCACAGGAAAACTAGTAAAGGAAATATTAACCGATCAATGTCACATAATCATATGGGCGAGAAAAGAACCTAATCAAGATTTATTAGCACTCGACCCTCTAAATACCGCCATTGTGTATTTAAAAAGCCCTACCTCATTAACCCTAGAAAAAGAAGAAGTTTGCCACCTGAAAAACATTATCATACTGGATGGAACCTGGCAGCAGGCCAGAAAAATGTACAACCAATCCCCTTACTTAGCGCGCTTCCCACACTATGAAATCCAAGGAGAAAGCTCTGCTTACACTAAACGCAGAAATCAAAAAGAAGCCGGGCTTTGCACTGCAGAAGTGGCCATTCACCTACTAAAAGAAGCGAACGACCCTCAAACTAAAAAGCTTCAAGCGCACTTTTCAAACTTTAATCTGTCACCTTAACCGTGATATTCCCCAGCGCAGGAATACTCACTAGCATTTCATCGCCAACAACAACCGGCCCAACATTCTCCGGGGTACCCGTCATAATAAGATCCCCAGGGCGCAGCTCGAAAACCTCAGACAGTTTAACGATCACCTCTTCAATAGACCAAGTCAAATTCGCAATATTACTGCTTTGCTTCACTTCCCCATTGACCAAGAGGGAAATGTCGCTGGAAGCAATATTGTTAGCTAAATCAGTGGAGTAGAGCGTAATCGGGCCTATTGGCGCTGATTGATCGAAGGATTTCCCCACCTCCCAAGGGCGGCCTTTTTTCTTTGCCTGTCCCTGCAAATCACGACGCGTCATATCCAAACCAATGGCATAACCCAACACAGCGTCTTTCGCCTGAGCAAGAGACAAGTTCGCACCGCCTTTACCAATAGCCACCACTAACTCAGCCTCATATTCAAACTGAGAAGTGGCCATAGGGTAAGCAATGGCATTATTAGCATCATAGGAAACGGGCGTTACGCACGCCGCATCTTTGCAAAAGAAGAAAGGAGGATCTCGATCAGGGTCATCGCCCATTTCTCGTGAATGGGCAGCGTAGTTACGCCCAACGCAATACACCCGACCAACAGGGAAAAACGCATCACCATCATTGATTGGCAAGGAGACAGATGGCTGCTTTTCGACAATATACTTCATTTCATTCCTCATACTGTTAACGAGTAAATACCTTTATGAGGATATGAATAGCAAGCAGATTAGTAAAGCAGATTATAAGTAATGAAAGGTGTTTTGAAAAATAGTCAGTATTAAAACAGGAAAGGCAAGAAGCAAAAATAAAGACTGACTAACCTAGAAGAAATTAAAGTGAAGAAAAGGAAACCAAGAAAGAAAAACTATTCTATAAAAAAATAAAGGCATCAGTGAACACCAATGTCTTTTTAAAATCATCCATTTCTTATTACAAAATAAGGCTCCCTGAGGAGCCTTATTAGCAATAAGATATCACCTAACTAGGTAAAAATGATCTTAGAAAACGTAAGTTACGCCAACTACAGAAGTAGTGTTAGAACCTTCGTCTTTTACAGCACTACCGGTATTACCGATTTCGAAGTAAGTGTACATAGAGCTGTTGATACTGTAAGTCACACCAGCAGCATATACGTTGTAGCTTTCATTATCAGTTTGAGAGCTATCTGGGTTCACATTAGTGTAAGAACCGTATACATCACCCATACCGTAGCCGTAACGAGCAGCAAGACCTAGGTAATCAGCAGTATCTTCTGTTGTTTCGTATTTCGCTGTAAGGGATAGGTTATCCATAGGTGTAACAGTTACTGCCATACCAGAAGTGGATTTAGCATCATCAGCTGCTGTATTTTCACGAGAATCGTAACCCAAAGCAACAGAAACTAAGTCATTTGAGTATTTCAATACCGCCATACCTGCATTGCCACTATATTCGGTATCACCAGTACTTGCATTCGTAGTAGCTTTAGTATTCGTGCCTTTGGTTTGCAGCGCCACTTGCACTTCGAAACCGCTCATAGACGGTGAGAAGTAAGTAATGGTATCACCTTGGCTAGATCCATCAGCACTATCAATACTTAGGTTTTCCATTTGGTCAACAGCGTCTTGGATGGCGTTATTGTAAATAGTATCGTGAGTACCAACTGTTACTTTACCAAAATCACCTTTCAAACCAACATAAGCCTGATCAAGGTGAGACTCATTATAACCATAGTTACCACCACGATCATCCTGCTCATCAGCTCGAAATTCCAGTTCGTACTTGAAGAAAGCCGTGATGTCGTCATTAACTTTGGACTCACCTTTCACACCAAGGGTAGAACCGTTATCTTCAAAGTTTGTACCATTTGATGTAGAGCTAGTGTATGCGTATTGAATGTTACCGTAGAAGTCTACAGACGTGTCTTCTGCAGCATAAGCAGAGACAGAGGCAAGAGCAGCGCTAGATACTGCAAGAGCGACAATTGATTTTTTCATTCTCGTTTCCCTTATAGATGATGTATTGCGTTCTTTTTATGAGCGCTTGATATGTGCAAGCAACAATCAAACAATCTAAACATTCTCACGAAATAGGCAACAACAAGTCAGCGACTTGCACAATTTATCCCTATTTCGTAATTATTATATGCATGATTAATAAAAAAACAAAAGATTTTTCTCGAATTAATACAATTGCAATAAAAATCAGCTATTTGTAATCATTTTTTGCACAATAATAGGGAGCATAACTCGACTTAACAAGGAGATCTAGCAAAAAATAAGAAAGGAGTGTGATGGCAAAAAAAGACGCTTTGTACTATGGGGCTTCCATAAATGGAGGGAAAGAGCTGTGTCTTGAGACCCGCGGTAGTGTCGAAAGGCAATGAGAGGGCGTTATAGGGCACAGACGCTGCGGCGTTCTTTACCACAAGCGTCGTGAAAAAAACTGACTACCACATAAGGTCATCAGGGATCTGAAAGTCTGCGTAAGGATCTTCTTCATCCTCCACTCTTTCAGTGCGACTATTGCAAACAAGAATAAAACTCTCATCTCTTTCAATAATCTTTAGCGCAACAGGCTCAGGGATAAGCTCATAGGCCGCTTCTAGCTTAGCAATAGCCAAGCGTCCCTTAGTCAGATCCTCGTGCATCTCCGAGCTTACATAGAGCTTCTTAACCTTTTTCTCATCGGTAAAGTGATAAGCGATGTCACCATCTTGTTTGCGCACTCTATTCTGGGAGATCATTTGGCGAATCTGCCCTTGCACCGCTTTTAACTCAAGTTCTTTCTGTTTTTCTAAATTAAGCAAACGGTCTTTTGCGATTTTCTCTTCACGCTGCGCCTTTAGCTCAGCTTGGCGTCCACTGTCATCTTCAGCAACCGCTTTGCCTTTTTTAACTTTTTGCTTGTGCTGCAACTGTTCTGCTTTTAGCTTTTTGGCTTTCTTTTTATCAACGAGCCCCGCTCCCAAAAGCTGCTCTTGCAATGATTTAGCCGCCATTAGATCACCCTCTGCTCTATCTTCAGCACTCTACTGAGCACCAGGTTAAACGAAATAATACATCACCGCTCAACATAGGCTGGCGATATTTCACTTAGTATAAAAACAAAAAAAGCGACTTAAAAGTCGCTTTTTAGCATTCGCACTGCTGAGGTTACCTCAGCAACGTTTCCTTATAAAGGAGTAACGTTTTGAGCTTCAGGGCCTTTTTTGCCTTGAGCTACTTGGAATTCAACTTTTTGGCCTTCAGCCAAAGTTTTGAAACCAGAAGTGTTGATTGCAGAGAAGTGAACAAAAACATCAGGACCTGAATCCTGAGTAATGAAACCGAAACCTTTAGTTTCGTTGAAGAACTTTACTGTACCAGTTACTACGTCAGACATGTCTGTTTTTCCTGTAGGTAAGTTAATTTACACGCAGATGTCATCATCATGCGTTGTTGTGCTAAAAAAACTCGGTATTACTTATGACTTAACAGGACCGAACATACTTGACGTAGTATTCGCAACTCTGGACATAAATATTGCCAACTCTTTTAAACGAAACTGATTGTAGACTGCTTCTTGTCGCCGGGTCAATCAAGTTTTCATAAAAATTAATTGGTAAAGCCAAGAAGAAAAATTATCTTGAGTCAAATCAACACTCTATATAAAAACAACGATCAAAATAGTTTTTTCTTCGCGGCCCATAGTATGCTTTTTGAACGACCAGAATAAACCATTGGAGCAAGAAATGATGAAAGTGGCTGTTTTTTCATGCAAACCTTATGACCAAAGAACCCTATCTAAGGCCGTTGCTGAAACCCCTTCGATTGAATTGAGCTATTTCGAAAGCCGACTCAGCTCAGAAACCATGACATTAACGCACGGCTTTGATGCAGTCTCTTGCTTCGTTAACGACAATATCGACCGACACGTAATCCAATACTTAGCGGATCACGGCATTACAGCGATCACTTTGCGTTGCGCCGGCTTTAATAACGTAGACCTGTCTGCTGCAAAAGCGGCAAACATAAAGGTCTACCACGTACCAGATTACAGCCCCACTTCCGTGGCTGAACATGCCGTCGCTCTCATCATGACTTTAAACAGAAAAACCCATCGCGCCTACCATAGAGTCAAAGAAGGGAACTTTGCTCTGGAAGGGTTACTGGGGTTTAACGTGCAAAGCAGGACGGTAGGCTGCATTGGTACAGGACGCATAGGCCAAGCTTTTTGTCGCATTATGAGGGGCTTTGGTTGTCGCGTCCTCTGCTACGACATTTCCCCTAATAACGATCTTGTTGATATTGGATGCGAATACACAGATTTAGAAACCCTGTATTCAGACAGCGACATTCTTAGCTTGCACTGCCCTCTCAACGCGTCCACCCACCACCTAATCAATAAAAACAGCCTATCTAAAATGAAAGATGGGGTGATGATCATCAACACCAGTCGCGGCGCTTTAGTCAATGCACAAGAAGCCATAGACGCTCTTTACACAGGAAAAATCGGCTATTTAGGATTAGACGTCTACGAGCAAGAAAATTCGATTTTCTTTGAAGACATGTCATCACACATTATTCAGGACAGTGTTTTTCAGCTCATGCTGACCTTCCCCAATGTGGTGGTTACAGGTCATCAGGGCTACTTTACTCAAGAGGCACTCGATCACATCGCCACCACAACATTGGACAACCTAATCGCCCATGCAGAAGAAAAACCCTGCTTACGATTATTAAATCCTTAAATGGCTACTCATTAAAATCCAAATGCGGATACAATGAGCTCATGAGAATCACCTTAAGACAATTACAAATATTTGAAGCCGTTGTTCACACTGGCTCCGTCACCGCCGCTGCCGATATGGTTGCCATTAGTCAGCCGGCGGCAAGCCAAGCGTTACGAGAATTAGAAGCCTTACTAGGCCAACCTCTTTTTCGGCGCCACGGTAAACGCTTGCAAATTACTCCCCAAGCTCGGCATTTATTGCCCCAAGCTCGCGCGGTGTTAAGCCAAATAGAACAGATAGAAAGCATGGGAAGCGATGACGAGCTTAGCGGTTCACTCCATATTGCTGCCAGCGTCAGTGTTGGCAACTATCTACTTCCTGAACAGATGTCGGTGTTTAAGCAAAAGCACCCTAATATTCGCTTCAACCTCGACATTGGCAATACCCAACACGTCATTCAGCAGCTCCTCACAGGCAAAGCAGAAGTCGGCTTTATTGAAGGCTATTGCCAGCACGCAGAGTTGATGACCAAGGTATGGCTGAAAGATGAATTAGTGGTGTTTGGCTCTACCCAAGAAAACCGACCGGAAAACTTATCCTGGGATGATCTGCAAAAGGCAGATTGGGTAATGCGAGAAGTCGGCTCAGGAACCAGAAACATACTTGAGCAAGCAATGGGAAAAAACATCACCCAACTTAACGTGGTGTTATCACTGGCCCATATGGAAGCCGTTAAACAAGCGGTCATTCATAAAATGGGGCTTGGCTGCTTATCTCGAATGGCGCTTTCTCAGGAACTAAGTTCAGGCCTAATCAGGCTTTATGAGACGCCTCTTGAGTTGACACGAAACCTTTTAATAGTGACCCCAAAGAACACCACCCTCACCAAAAATGCTCAAGGCTTCTTTGATCAATGCTATGCACTTCCCTCTTTATAGAGCAGCCAAAAAGAAAAACAATACGCTGAGTGCTTAGCCCATCTCAGCTTATTTTAATGCAGGGTACTGCAACAGATCGTCGCTGATATCGTACCAATCGGGTTTACTCGAAACAAACAAGTGATGGTCTGGCGCTAAATTCGGCTCATCATCCAGTACGCCTAACGAAATTTCAATGTGGTTAGGAAAGTCTTTATGGTAATAATAAATTGGACTGCCACAGTCTTTGCAGAATCCCCGTCTGACACGTTCAGATGACGCAAAACGGCGAACTCTTTTTTTCGTCGATATCCACTCAACATCCTTTTTCAAACAGGTGCCGTAAGCGGCGCCAGTGCCTGCGTGCGTTTTACGACACTGGGTGCAATGACAAATACTTGCACTGATAAAAGGAGAGGTCACTCTGAACACAACAGAACCACATAAGCAGGAAGCTTTCATCATTACCTCATTAAAAGCCATGTAGACACACAAGAAACTCTGGCTGAAAGGAAAAGCATCTAGCGTAAAGTAACCGCATGCATTCCTAAGGCCTTATCGAGCCGCTGTATTATGCCAGAAGCTGCCAAACCGACCAAGCGACGACCTTGGCTTTTTACTGTCATGTGAAAAAGTTCAGAGAAAAAGCAATACTCGGTTGTACTTTGTAACAAGGTCAATACAATCAATTCACTAAAGCAATAAAACAGCTGGCTACCATAACAAAGATGAATATAAACAAAATAGATCTGAATCTACTCATTTATTTAGATGTCTTGCTACGAGAATGCAATGTCACACGGTCTGCAAGCAAATTAAACATCACCCAACCAGCCATGAGCAATGGATTAAAACGGTTGAGAGATTTGCTAAACGACCCACTCCTCGTTCGAACTAGCGAAGGCATGAAACCCACTGAAAAAGCACTTCGCCTGCAACCTGTGGTAAGAAAGGTCTTGCTTGAGCTCGAAGAAGCACTGCAGCCAGAAGCCGACTTTAACGAGCGCACCAGTACACGTGTGTTTCGAATTATGGCCAGCGATTATGCCGCCTCAACGGTTATCCCAAGGCTGTTAAATCGATTGCGAGAAAATGCCCCAGGAATCACCCTAGACATAATGACACCGAGCGATGTGACTTTTCATGATGTGGAGGCAGGAAGAATTGACATGGCCATCAATCGCTTTGAAGAGCTTCCTCAATCATTCCATCAAAAAAGCATTTGGCTAGACGACTTTGTCTGCATGATGAGCTCCGACAACCCTCTCAGGCACAACTTCAATTTAGAAAGTTATTTGCAGTCGCAACATATCTGGGTGAGTAAAACAGGGTTTGGGGTTGGCGTCGGGATGGACCCAAATGACGTACAAAAACTAGGCTGGGTAGACGAAGCATTACAAAGCATTGATAAAACACGCAGCATTCGAGTGTTTACCAGAAGCTACCATACAGCAATGCACCTTGCCCTTGAGCAAGACCTGATTGCGACCTTGCCAAGAAAAGTCGCCATGATCAATCGCAACAATCCAGACCTTGCGATTATTGAGCCACCATTTGTCATCCCTAAAATAGAACTCAAAATGATCTGGAGCTCTTTGCTACACCATGACGCCAGCCATATCTGGTTCAGAAGACAAGTAATTGAGCTTGCCAATGAATTAAAAAAACAAATTTAGCATGGAAGCAACTATGTTTTCGGTTTCTCACCTTCATCACGTGGCCATCATTTGCTCCAACTACTCGGTCTCTAAACGCTTTTATCACCACATTTTAGGTTTCGAGATTCTTCGAGAAACCTATAGAGAAGAGCGCCAGTCTTTTAAATTAGATTTAAAAGTCAGTGAATTCGAACAAATAGAGCTTTTCTCATTTCCTAATCCGCCAAAGCGACCTTCTCGCCCTGAAGCTCAAGGCCTAAGACACCTCGCTTTTGCCGTTGCCGATCTAGATGCTTGTATCAATCATCTTAAGGAACACAAGATCGCGGTGGAAGAAATTCGCGTTGATCACCTCACCGGGCGACGCTTTACTTTTTTTGCCGACCCAGATGGCTTACCGCTAGAACTGTACGAAATAGAATAAGACAGGCCGAACCATAGACATAAAAAAAGCACACATCAGAAACGGATGTGTGCTTTGCGTCTAACTCAAGGCTATGGCTTACTCTTCTGTAGAGCCAACCGCCTCTTTAATCAAAGTTTGTAATTCACCATTCGACGCCATTTCTACAATGATGTCACAACCACCAACCAACTCGCCTTTTACCCATAACTGTGGGAATGTTGGCCAGTTCGCAAACTTTGGCAATTCCGCGCGAATGTCTGGATTGTCTAAGATATTAACAAACGCAAAACGCTCACCACAGCTCATCAAGGCTTGCACTGCCTGTGATGAAAAACCACATTGTGGTGCACGAGGATTACCCTTCATATATAGAAGAATGTCGTTGCTCTCAATCTGCTCTTTAATTGTATCAATTGTATTACTCATTATAAAACCTCATTCACCTTGTTTCTTCGTAACACCATCAAAAGCAGTATCACGCCAAAATACATTAACTTGTCCAAGTTTATTGGGACTCGCCTAGTGTTTACAACCCCAAGACAGTGGTTTCCTTTGTTCTTTCTAATGCGAATTGCCCTTTACTCACCTACCTGAGTGTATTAAATTGGACGATTCCCCTTTTAAAAAGACAATTAAGGAGTTTAGCGTGTCGCCAAGGCATTTTCTTACTCTCAAAGACCTTTCGTCTGCAGAGTTAAAACAGCTACTATCTCGAGCTTCAGAGCTTAAGAAAATTCATCGTGAAGGCGCACTCTACGAACCGCTTAAAAACCGCGTATTAGGGATGATTTTCGAAAAGTCCTCGACGCGAACTCGCGTATCATTTGAATCAGGTATGGCTCAGTTTGGTGGACATGCTTTGTTTCTATCCTCCAGAGACACACAACTAGGTCGCGGCGAACCCGTGGAAGACAGCGCTCGTGTTATCTCCAGCATGGTTGATGCTGTGATGATTCGTACTTTTGAGCACAGCCTTGTCGAAACCTTTGCTCAGTATTCTTCTGTGCCTGTGATAAACGCACTAACAGACGATTACCACCCTTGCCAGCTGCTTGCTGACATGCAGACTTACCAAGAGCACCGTGGCTCAATTGAAGGTAAAAAAGTTGTCTGGGTGGGCGATGGCAACAATATGTGTAACTCTTACATCAATGCCGCGTCTCTGCTGGATTTCCAATTGGTTATCGCCTGTCCTAAAGGTTACGAGCCTAATCCTGAACTGGTCGCAGAGCACCAAGATCGAGTTACCGTATTGCACGATGCAAAAGACGCAGCAAAAGGGGCAGACCTGATTGTGACGGACGTATTCGCCTCTATGGGACAAGAAGACGAACAAGAGCAAAGACTCAAAGATTTTGACGGCTTCCAAGTGAATACTGATCTTATGTCTTTAGCCAACAAAGACGCTTTATTCATGCACTGCCTTCCTGCTCACCGAGGTGAAGAAGTCTCTGCTGAAGTGTTAGATCATCCAGACTCGGTTGTGTGGGACGAAGCTGAAAACCGTCTTCATGCTCAAAAAGCCCTACTCGAATTTCTATTGTGTAATTAATCACAACACCGAAACCCATGAGACGTTTTTCGCCCATGGGTTTTTTTTCTGTTATTCACTGAATCACATTCACTTACTGTAAGTTATTATGAGTATTATTGAAGTTAGGCATTTAAAAACGCTGACAGCGTTACGGGAAACAGGCAGCTTAGTCGAAGCAGCTGAACGGGTTCATCTAACCCAATCGGCACTGTCTCACCAACTAAAGGACCTAGAAGAAAAACTTGATTGCGCGCTCTTCATTCGCAAAACTAAACCCGTTCGCTTTACCAGCGCAGGACTTCGATTACTGCAACTTGCCGACGATGTACTACTATCATTTCGCTCAGCACAAAGAGACATACAGCGCTTTGCAGAAGGCGAAAGTGGTCGCTTACACATCGCGATTGAATGCCACAGCTGCTACGAGTGGTTAATGCCAACCATTGATCATTTCAGGGAACATTGGCCAGACGTCGAGCTCGACCTGTCGACCGCGTTCAGCTTTATGCCCTTGCCAGCATTGGCACGAGGAGATCTGGACTTAGTGGTCACATCTGACCCGCAGGATCTGCCTAATATAGAATACATTCCACTTTTTCAGTATGAGGCTCAAGTCGCACTTTCAAGACATCACAGACTGGCCAAAAAAGAATTTTTAAGCCCTGAAGATTTTGCCCAAGAAACGCTCATCACTTATCCGGTTGAGCCAGAGCGCTTGGATATATTCAAGCACTTCTTAACCCCAGCGGGCGTCGCACCCGCCAAAATTCGTCACAGCGAATTAACCTTGATGATGATGCAATTAGTAGCCAGCGGACGTGGTGTTTGTTGTATTCCAAACTGGGCATTAACGGAATACTCAAACCGCCAATACGTGCTGACAAAATCATTAGGGGAAGAAGGCGTTTGGTGTAAGCTCTATCTTGCAATCAGAAAAGATCAGCGCCAAAACGCTTACATGGAAGACTTAATTAATACCGCCTCTAAGACATGTTTTAAAAATCTAAAAGGCATATTGTCGCCAGACCTATAGCAGTCCGGCGACCATTTTTCAGCATCAGGACAAGGTGTTCTGATGCTGATTACGAGACCAAATCAAACTAAACTTCGCCCCACCAAGATCACTGGCGTCCACCAGCACAGCGCCACCATGCCAAAATGCAATACGCTGAACAATGGCAAGCCCTAAACCATACCCCCCTGACGCTCGAGTCCGGCTATTATCCAATCGCTGAAAAGGAATAAAAACCTTGTCTCTGTCTTCTATAGCAATCCCAGGACCATCGTCTTCGATATCCAACTGCCAACGTTCTTCATCGTAAGAAAAGATAATGGCAATCTTGCTATTGGCGTATTTAGAAGCGTTTAAAATCAAATTCTGCAACGCCCTGTGAAGATGATGTTCATCAGCAACCACGGTATCTGGCTCTGGAATATCAATCGTTACCTGCAAGTGCTTAAGCAAAGGCTCATTGTTATCCAAGATAGAGCCTAATAATTGCTTAATGCTGGTTTCTTGGAAATTGAGCGCTAATGACCCTTCTTCCAGCTTGCCATACGTTAGTACTTCATCAACGAGCGTGTTGAGCTCTTCGACATCGTCTTCCAACGCGGTCACAGTATGAACCACAGAGTCATCCACTTCGTCTTTGACTACCTCCAGACCAAAGCGGAGTCGTGCTATAGGGGTGCGCAACTCATGAGAAATGGCATTAATCATTTCTCTTTGTACTTTAAGCAAGCGCTGAATATGAGAGGACATAGAGTCAAATGAGTAAGCAAGCTCTTTAAGCGTTCCGCTACTGTCGGGTATTTCTTTAGGTAAACCACTGCGTCCACGGGCAATTTGACGGGTAAGGTTCTCGAACGTTTTTCTCTTCAAATCCAAGTAAAACAGTTCACGCCAGATCAATGCCAACATAGCAACAATCGCAATGGCGACAATCATAACCACAATAAAAGTCAGTGAGAAAGGCGCGGCATGATCAATGGAAATAAAATATTCATCGCCCTCTACGTCTCCCTTCCATAAAAAGCCGTGCTTATTATGAACACCATACGTCAAGGTCACCCCTTCTACAGAACCGGTCATTTCAGATGAAACAGGTTCTACACTTAAACAGGAAATTGACTGCAATAAAGAGCGTTTATCCGCATAGGAAAGAGGGGAAAGAAGCAGCCCTTTAAGCAAGGCTTCGAGATGGAATCGCTTACTTTCTGACGCCGCCACACCAACAAAACTGGCGCCAGCATCAGAGCCAAAAGATAATTGGTAATCACCATTTGGCAAACGTAACCATTTTTTCTGGGCTAGCAAAGCGGTTGTGTTAGCAACACTTTGTGGTGCTTCAAGCGTTTGCCATTTGAATTGAGATTCAGGCAGAGTTCGTTTTATGCCAGTGGCGAGCAAAGCAAGACTCAGCTCTGCATCCACACATAAAAGCTGCTCATGTTTCGCTTCAGTGATGCGAAACATGGCAAACTCTACCGCGGCATAACACCCCATTAATATAATTAGACAACCAATAATAAGGTGTCGATATAACCGCCACATTTCTTTTTGCATTAGGCGGTTAAACCTCTTTTACAAAAAGGTAGCCTTTACTGCGTATTGTTTTAATACGACGAGGGTGAATCGGATCATCACCAATCTTGGAGCGAATTCGAGAAATGCGCACATCAACAGAACGATCTTGACCGTCGTATTCAATGCCACGTAACTCGCCAAAAATTTCTTCTCGACTTAGGATTCGGCCGGCATTGCTGGCCAACAACCAAAGCAAATCAAATTCTGCACTGGTCAGCTCTATTTCATCACTCGCTAACCACGCTTCGCGACGAGAGTTATCAATCACCAAAGGACCAAACGTCAAGGTTTGCTCCGCTTTAGCGCTGTTCGCAGCAGACAAATCAACATCTTGTGTACTACGACGCAATAAGGATTGAACTCGTGCTAATAAAACGCGCGGTTTAGCAGGTTTGGACACATAATCATCAGCGCCAATTTCTAGCCCTAAAATTTGGTCCACATCGTCGCTGCGTGCCGTTAACATAAGGATAGGTCCCTTATAGTCGTTGCGCACACTGCGGCAAATGGTAAAACCATCTGCTCCAGGTAACATTAGATCCAAAATAACAAGTGAAGGCTGTTCTTCTACAATACGAGTAATGGCAGCTCGACCATCTGATTCAACATTAACTAAAAAGCCATTTTTGATTAGGTATTCTTGAGTAAGTGACGCTAAACGCTCGTCATCTTCTACTATTAAAATGGTTTGGCTCTCATCCGTATTCATGGTTAATCCTCATCCTGATAAGTATTTTTCTAATAAATCGATTGATAATCGTTCGAAATCACCCTTTCAGATGAGCTTCAAGTTTTTCGATACGCTGACGATTAACATCTAAATCTGAGTAGCCTACGCGTGACCCTGAGCGCACATGAATCACGCTGTCAGCTTCTGGCAAGTAGAATTCCACATCATCGATATAGCCAAACCACGAGCTTTTTACTTCAATATGCACATAGCCTAATTGACTGGCAACAATTTGCGCGTTGCCTTGATTTAAAAAATACGACTCTATGTTCAGTTGAGTATCTTTACGGCTACCGTGGTAAATCATTGGCGCAATATAATGCACAGTATCACTTTTTTCTGCTTGGCTAGAAACGCAGTTAGGGGTAGTAGGGCACGGTTTAAATAAACCATCTGTCACCCCCAAACCTTCCGGAGGCTGATTGTTCACCTTGATATAGACAAAAAAACCTATTACTAAAACAACAACAAAAAGGCTTATCCAGCGAACCATGCTTCTACGACTCCTAACAACTGTTTCTATTATCTAAAGGTGCGTTTACCCGGCTTTTTAGGTTTAAATTCTGGCTTATCAGTGCCCTGCCAATCAAACCCTTTAGGACGGCGTGCACCACCTGTCTGCTTATTCTTAGTGCGCTTAACATCCAGCTTTTGCTGCTGAGTTTTTTGAGCAATAGCAGACACTTTCAAATCCACCATAGCGCACAGTGAATTCACATCACTTTCTTCCATTTCTACCCAACGGCCGACTTTTGCCTTTGATGGTAAGAAAATCGGGCCAAATCGAACCCGTTTCAAGCGGTTTACTTTTACCCCTTGAGATTCCCACAAACGACGCACTTCTCGGTTACGTCCTTCCATCAAACACACATAGAACCAACGGTTAATGCCTTCACCACCACCATCAACGATGTCGGTAAATTTCGCTTGTCCATCTTCTAAATTAACGCCTTTTTTAAGCGTTGCAATACTCTCTTCTGTCACTTCACCCATCACGCGAACTAAGTATTCACGATCAATTTCCGTTGAAGGATGCATCAAGCGATTGGCTAACTCACCATCGGTAGTGAATAACAGTAGACCAGAAGTATTGATGTCTAGACGACCGACCGCAATCCAACGCTCACCGCGCAGTTTAGGCAGCTTATCAAATACCGTTGGTCGACCTTCTGGGTCTTTACGAGTACAGACTTCGCCTTCTGGTTTATTGTAAATAATGACACGTCGGCCTTCGCCAGCTTCTGTCACTTTTACGGAATAACCATCCAACTCGATAGCATCGCTGACGCTTACGCGATCGCCTAACGTCGCCACAGCACCGTTGACAAGGACACGGCCTTCACGGATACGGTTTTCCATTTCACGACGTGAACCTTGACCGGCTCTGGCTAATACTTTTTGTAACTTTTCGTCCATTACGAACCTCTTAGAGGGAATGCTTCTCAGCAACCCATTTTTTTAAACATAAAATTTTGGGCATTATAGTCATACATAGCGACGCTTGACAGCGACATGTCTAACTTTTTACATAAAAGGCGCTGGATCGCCAGCCCCTACTCGCACAACCTCAACCTTGTCAGAATCCATCATCACGACCGTCGTCGGCTCTAAACCACAGAAACCGCCATCAATCACCAGATCCAATGCATGCTCTAGGGTGTCTCGAATGTCATAAGGGTCTGTCATGGGATCGGTCTCACCCGGTAAAATAAGCGACACACTCATCAAGGGTTCCGATAACTCATTCAACAAAGCAGAAACAATACGATTATCTGGAATGCGAATACCTATGGTCTTACGTTTTGGATGCATTAGGCGTCTTGGTACGACCGACGTGGCATGAAAAATAAAGGTGTAAGGCCCAGGCGTATTGTTCTTCAGCAATCGGTATAAGTGATTGTCAAAGCGCGCATAGGTGGATATCTCTGACAGATCTCGGCACACTAAAGTAAAGTTGTGTTTATCATCCAAACGACGGATCGCTTTAATTCGATCCATCGCCGCTTTATCACCCAAATAACACCCTAACGAATAACCACAATCCGTCGGATACGCCACCACACCACCGTCGCGAATAACCTGGGCGGCTTGTTTAATCAAACGCGCTTGTGGGTTTTCTGGATGAATTTGAAAAAACTGACTCAAAACGCACTCCGTTAATAACATGATGGCGATTAAAAATTCGCCATATCAATCACATACTAGACCATAAAAGCCATTAGACTCAACTCAAAGCTAAACCCAATCACGCCATACTAGATCGACTTCGCTTTCATGGATTTGAGTGAAACGGCCAACTTGTGTCCAAGGCCCAAACGGCCCATGGAAATCACTTCCAACCGAGGCATGCAAAGCAAACTCCTGAGATAAGCGCTCCATAAGGCGAACATGATCGGGACGCTCATTACCAGAGGCCACTTCCATGCCAGTCCCACCCCAGGCTTTAAAATCGGCCAGTAAGCGTTTTAATTTGGTGACGGTTAATGGGTAACGCTTCGGATGTGCCAAAATTAACGCCATGCCTTGATCCTTTAGCTGTCCCAAAACAACCTCAAGTTCTGGCCAAACATCTCTAAGACTGCCCAGTCGCTTGTTTCCCAAGTAACGATCAAACGCTTTATTCGCGTCTTTCACCAGGCCTTTTTCGATCATTAAGGTGGCAAAATGCGGGCGACCAAGCTGACTTTTTCCGGCCAGAGCCACGGCCTCATCAAACAAATCAGGCAAACCTTGTTTGATTAACAGGTCGGCAATACGGCGCGCTCTGTCGAGTCGAATCGCTTGATTCTCCTTTACCACAGCGTTTAAAGCTGCGTTATTTGGGTCAAAGTTAAGTGCCACCATATGCAGGGGAATGCCCTTCCATTGGGTCGAAAGCTCAACCCCATTTAAGAAAGACAATTGATGCGACTCCGCACGAGTGCGCGCCTCTACCAAGCCATCCAAGGTATCATGGTCGGTTAAGGAAAAAAGTGTCACGCCTTGCTCTACAGCCAAATCCACCAGTTCCGTTGGCGATAATCGACCATCCGAAAAAGTAGAATGGGTATGAAGGTCAACTTTGCGGTAACTCGCGTTTTCAGGCATAGATAGGCTGTTCTTTAAATGGAATGGTAGTTATCATTGGTTCAGCATACATAAATTGGTTTTTATATGAAAATATTATTCGACTTTCTCCCTATCTTGGTCTTTTTCGTTGTCTATAAGCTTTCAGGGAACATCATTCTCGCCACCGCGGTGCTGATTCCTGCCAGCGTTTTGCAAGTAGGTTATAACTGGATACGCTACAAAAAAGTGGAAAAGATGCACCTAGTGTCTTTGGTGTTGGTGGTTTTATTAGGTGGCGCAACAGTATTATTGGGCGACGGTGAATTCATCAAATGGAAGCCCACTATCGTCAATGGCTTATTTGCCATGGCATTTTTAGGTAGCCAGTTCATCGGCGAACGAAACATCATCGAACGCATGATGGGTGATAAAATTCAGCTTCCCTTCAAAGTTTGGCGTACCTTAAACCTTGCTTGGGTGGCCTTCTTCCTGTTATCAGGCGCCGTAAACCTTTACGTTGCCTTCAGTTTCAGTGAAGACATCTGGGTCGACTTTAAGTTGTTTGGTTTATTGGGTATGACCATTGTCTTCATTATTTTGCAAGGCATCTACCTATCTTCACACATTCAGAACAAGGAATAATCATGCTTTACTCAATCGTTGGTACTGATATAGAAAACAGCCTAGCGGGTCGCCAACAAGCTCGCCCAGCCCACTTAGCCCGCCTTCAACAGCTGTTAGATGAAGGTCGCCTTGTGTTGGCAGGCCCTAACCCTGCCATAGATTCAGATAACCCAGGCGATGCTGGTTTCACCGGCAGCGTTGTCGTCGCTGAGTTCGCTTCACTGGATGAAGCGCAAGCTTGGGCTGATGCCGATCCATATATGGAAGTGGGCGTATACAGCAGCGTCACGGTAAAACCTTTCAAACAAGTCTTTCCAAACTAACCAAGACTCAAATACAAGAAGCCGCTCTGTGTCATCCGCACCAGAGCGGCTTTTTTAATGACTCTCTTTTACATCGACCTCTTTTACATCGGAATGCCCAAGATCGCGCTCTGGGTCGATCACATCTCGCACTCTTTGCTTCAGTACTTTTGCCTCAGGAAAGCCATTTTCCGCTTTACGACACCACACCTCTTCGCCATTCACTCTGACTTTGAAAATCCCCCCTTGAGTGGGAATCAAGGTGACGCTTTTCACATCGTCATCAAAGGTGGTTAATAATTCTTGAGATAACCAGGCTGCACGCAGCATCCAACGACACAATGTACAATATTCAATTTCTATCACGGCTGTTCGCATCTTTCTCTCCACTATTACCACTAAAAACCCAAAATAACTTGGCGTGCCGCCACGCTGCCAATATTATTGGTGCACTCATTATTTAAGGAAAGCCTATTATGCGTAAAACCTTCATCATTAGCCTTATGTTTGCTGCCCTTTGCAGTCAAGCCAACGCAACAGAAGTTGATATTACCACCAACCAAGGCACCATTCGTATTGACCTAAATGATAATGCAGCGCCTAAAACAGTAAAAAACTTTCTCACCTATGTCGACGAAGGGTTTTATAACGGCACCATTTTTCACCGCGTTATTCAAGGCTTTATGGTTCAAGGCGGTGGCTTTACCGCCGACATGAATCAAAAAGCAACTCACGCCCCTGTTCCCTATGAAGGCGATAATGGGCTAGATAATAATCGTGGCACCATTGCCATGGCTCGAACACAAAACCCTAACAGCGCAACGTCTCAATTTTTCATCAATGAAAAAGACAATAGTTTCTTAAATGATGGCGCTCGTGGCGCAGCGGGTTATACAGTGTTTGGACAAGTAGTGTCAGGAATGGACGTCGTCGACACCATGTCTAAGCAACCCACACATTCTGTTGGTCCATACCAAAACGTTCCCTCTACCCCTATCGTGATCGAGAGCATCAAGCGTGTTAACTAGTTATTGTTTAGCGTCTCCCCAATTAAACTGGGGAGACGACGGCGCCCCCCATTCAACCCAATTTGACGATGTTTATTTTGATAAAGACGCAGGACTTGAAGAAACACGCTATGTGTTTCTTCAGCATAACCAACTCGATGAGCGTTGGAAAAGTTTAGACTCATCCAACAAGAGTCATTTCACAATTGCCGAAACCGGTTTCGGCACAGGGCTCAATTTCCTCTGCGCTTGGCAGGCATTTTTAGCAAGCGCTCCCTCTGATACGACCTTGCACTTTATTTCAGTCGAAAAATTCCCACTGAGTAAGAGTGCATTGACCAATGCGCTGAAAATGTGGCCTTCATTAGAGACATACAGCCAAGCACTGATTGCCCAGTATCCAGAGCTGAGCCATGGCCTACATCGCATAGAATTGGCCCAAGGTCGTATTCAATTGACGCTATGGTTTGGAGAAGCAGAAGAAGGCTTCTCTGCTTTAAACGCCGACGTAGACGCTTGGTTTCTAGATGGTTTTGCCCCTAGCAAAAATCCGGAGATGTGGTCACCGACGCTGTTTAAGCACATCCACCGACTCAGCCATCAAGGCACAAGCTTTTCGACCTTTACCGCCGCAGGTATTGTTCGCCGAGGCTTAAAAGAAGTAGGCTTTGAAGTAAGGAAGGTCAAAGGCTTTGGTCATAAACGAGAAATGGCCGTCGGTGAACTGGCAGAGCAAACGCTTTCTCTAACAGAACGCATGTCCCAAGGCGAAGCTTGGTTTAATGTTCGACAAAATCCTGCGCCTCTTCCCACAAACAACGAAAACCAAAACAAACACGTATTAGTCGTAGGCGCTGGGCTTGCAGGCGCCACCACCGCCTACGCGCTCGCCAAGCAAGGCGTTAACGTTACCGTGTGGGAGCAAGGAGAATCCGTTGCTTGTAAAGCATCCGGTAACCCACAGGGGATGCTTTACCCTAAACTTGCCAGTCAAGACACGCCTGTTAATCGCTTTTATCTCAGCGCTTACTTATACGCGAGCAAACTGTATTCACAACTCGATGATGATGCGGTTTTTTGGCAGCAGTGCGGTCTAGAGCAGCGCCCTACGAGTGAAAAGGAAAAACAGCGCTTTGCTAGCCTACTAGAAAATAAACTCTACCCAGAATCCATCGTCTGTAAACATGGCGAAGAAGGCAGTATATTTTTGCCTTTATCGGGCTGGGTGGTGCTAACGGATCTGTGCCATAAGCTGCTCGACCATCCGCTCATTGATGTCCAATTAAATACCCGTTTAGACGCCTTAACAAAAACGGGAAGCGTACCGCTGAGTTGGCAAGCCAGCACCCAAGCGCAACAACAGAGTTTCTCTCATGTGGTGATTTGTACCGCCAACGATACCCATGAACTCGACTTTTTACCCAAGACACCTGCTTATCCCATTCGTGGGCAAGTGTCGTATTTGCCATTAGAGGCGGCCAAGAAAGCCTGTTCTAACGCCAATGAAGACAGCGCAAAATTAACGACTGACCATGTCCTTTGCCAAAAAGGCTATGTGTCTCCAGCATTGCAGGACACCCTACATTTCGGATCAACATACGATGCGAAAGATCAGGATGAAACCGTCAGAACTGAAGGTCATTGTCGTAACTTACGCATTCTAGAAAGCCTCCTGCATCTGAAAGAAAATACACTTAATGAAGAAGATTGTGGCGGACGAGTGTCCTTTCGCTGTGCCATTCCCGACTACACGCCAATGATTGGGCCAATCGCATCGCCTGCAGAGTTGCATAGCCATTACGCCATACTAAGCAAAAATGCCAAATGGAAATGCCATCAGGTGGCCATTGAACAAGAAGGCTTGTTTATCAATATCGGACATGGTTCTCGGGGGTTGGTCTCAACGCCGTTGAGCGGTGTGTATCTCGCCAGCCTGATTACCAATACACCATCACCACTAGAGCAAAGCATTATCAACAAGCTTCACCCTAATCGCTTTGTGATTAGAGCATTAAAGCGTAGCAACGCTAACTAGAGCGCACCACCAAAGCAGTAACACGCCACGAATAGCTGATAACATGGCCATTCGTGGCGTTTTTTTATAGTTCAAATAACTCGCAGGCGCTTGGAATTAGCTCTAGAAAACGATTTATTGTCTTTGGTCGCAGCACAACACGACTCATGTCTGGTAGCAATGCACGCAATTCATCACGCAGTTTCAGCACACCTGGGTCTATCGATTCATAAGGATAAATATGATCTTGGACGCTCAACTTATGGAGTTCATCCAGCTCATCTTGTAACATGCTCTTCATTGCAAAAAAACGATCTTTTTGATTAATATCGTTGGTTTCCCAGTAAGCATCCGCGAAAGTAGAATTTAGCTCGTAGAATACATGCAATGCATCGGCAACGGTTTTTTTAGTCATACTGTCTCCATTATCAGTGGCAATTTTTGCCTTAACCCTTGTTTTGTTTCATGCTAACACTATTACTTACATTCTAGCTGCGAATTAAAATAGGTAAATAGCCCCTTGAGTAACACAATGTACAATGCCGTGACTTCTGGCAATTTATGGTCATCTTTACAGGCCGAAGCAAAAAAACTTGCTTTAGATGAACCCATACTCGCCAGCTACTTCAATACGACCATTCTTAGGCACGAATCGTTAAGCTCTGCGCTTAGCTTCTTACTGGCCTGCAAACTGGATAGCATTTCAATTCCTTCTATCGTATTAAGAGAGGTCTTTGAAGAAGCAATGTCCGACTCTCAATCTGGCATTGTTGAGTGCATTGAGCAAGATATTTTGTCGATAAAAGAAAGGGATGCGGCTTGCGACTGCCTCACGACCCCCCTTTTGTTTTTTAAAGGATTCCATGCCCTACAAACGTACCGAGTAGCGAATTGGCTTTGGAAAAACAACAGGAGAAGTCTGGCCCTGTACTTACAAGGCCAAATGTCGATGGTATTTAGTGTTGATATTCACCCTGCAGCAACGATTGGCTGCGGCATCATGCTAGACCACGCGACAGGCTTAGTCGTCGGCGAAACTTGCGTTATTGAAGACAACGTCTCTATCCTGCAATCCGTCACACTAGGCGGTACTGGCAAAGAACACGGCGATCGTCATCCTAAAATCCGTTCTGGTGTCCTTATTGGCGCTGGTGCGAAAATTTTGGGCAACATCGAAGTGGGCGAAGGCGCTAAAATTGGCGCAGGCAGCGTCGTGCTTGAAGCCGTTGGAGCACATACGACAGTCGCTGGCGTACCCGCTAAAATTGTAGGCCGCAATACCGGCGAAGAACCTTCTCGTGCAATGGACCATAACATCAACCATTGCGTTCGAGACGGCAACGACAGCAATCCGTCCTAACCCCTCCTAGTCTATCTCTGTAAGGACATTACGCCTTCACATAAGGTCGTAATGTCCTAGGGTATCTTTAGGCACCATCTTGATGGTTTCACTCTCAGTGTCAAATAAGAGCACCGCTTGACCGCCTTTGAGAGCCGCCACCGCCTGCTGGCGTTTCTGCTCAGCAGACAAATCATAATCGCCGTAATCCGTCCCTTCACGAGACACAATATCATCGAGAATGGTCATTAATGTCTCTGACTCTAAAGAGTCATAAGGAATCAAGGTATCCATTAAACCGCTCCGTAGCTTTGTAACAATGCAATAACACCCGCTTCATCAAGAATGGGAATATTCAAACTTTGCGCCTTAGTCAGTTTCGACCCTGCTTTTTCACCTGCGACTAAGCAATCGGTTTTAGCCGACACTGAACCGCTTACTTTCGCCCCCAAGCTTTGCAGCTTTTCCTTCACCTGATCTCGTGAAAATTGACTCAAAGACCCAGTCACTACGTACGTTTTTCCAGTCAATGGCAAATCACTGTCGTCGACAATGGCTTTCTTTTCCCATTCAATCCCTGCGGCTAACAAACCATGAATCGTCGCCACGTTCTGCTCTTGTTCAAAAAACACTCTCACGTGCTGCGCAACAATCGGCCCTACATCATCCACCGCCACCAAAGCCTCTTGATCGGCCTGCATCAAGGTGTCTAGCTCAACAAAATGACTGGTTAAAGAGCGCGCCGTTGCTTCACCAACTTCTCGAATGCCTAAGGCATAAATAAAGCGGTTGAATTGCGTTTTCTTCGCGGTCTCAATGGCCTTTAACAACTTATCAACCGACTTTTGCCCCATTCTCTCCATCGACAACAACCTGTCTTTTTTCTCGGCCAAGGTAAAGATGTCGACTGGGGTTTTTAATAGCTCCTGATCAACCAACTGCTCAATCAACTTATCGCCTAACCCATCAATGTCCATGGCTTTGCGCGAGACAAAGTGTTTTAGCGATTCTTTAAGTTGCGCGCCACACACCAAGCCACCGGTACAGCGAATCACCGCCTCGCCTTCGACTCGCTCTACATCGGAACCACAAACGGGACACGCGTCAGGGAATACCACGCTCTTTACGTCTTCATCAACGCGGCGATCTTCTAGCACTTGAACCACTTGAGGGATCACATCACCAGCACGACGAATCACCACATAGTCGTTTACTTTCACGCCCAAACGCGCAATTTCATCTTTGTTGTGCAAGGTCGCATTAGACACGGTAACACCGCCAACAAACACAGGGGCAAGACGTGCCACAGGCGTAATTGCCCCAGTACGACCAACTTGAAAATCTACCCCTAAAATACGTGTCACTTCTTCTTGAGCAGGGAATTTTCGCGCGATCGCCCAGCGAGGTGCCCGAGCGATAAAGCCCAGTTCTTCTTGAAGCTCAATCTGATCCACCTTATACACGATGCCATCTATGTCATAAGACAAATTGGGGCGCTTTTCATTGAGCATTTGATAGTAGGAAATACAGCCTGCCGCGCCTTCAACGGTTTTCATCAAATCGTTAATACGAAAACCCCATTCACCCAATTGCAGTAAGCCTTCATAATGACTATCAGGCTGAGACCAGCCCTCCACATAACCTATTGAATACGCGCACATCACCAAAGGGCGCGATGCGGTAATCTTTGGATCAAGTTGTCGAAGCGAACCAGCAGCGGCATTTCGAGGGTTTACAAATGGCTTATCGCCTCGCTCTGCGGCTTGCAAATTAAGTTTTTCAAAGCCCTCTTTAGGCATATAAATTTCACCGCGCACTTCAAGCACTGGTGGCGGAGTATCTGTTCGCAATGACAAAGGAACAGAGTAAATCGTTTTGATGTTGGAGGTAATGTCTTCCCCAGACAATCCATCGCCTCGTGTAACCCCTCTTACCAAACGCCCATGCTCATAACGCAAACTAATGGCTAAGCCATCAAGTTTTGGCTCACAGCAATAGGTAACACTGTCGGCGTCCAATAGTTTACGAATGCGTTGGTCAAAATCTTCCAAAGACACATCATCAAAGGCGTTATCAAGGGACAACATGGGAACAGTATGTGGCACATTTTCAAAGCCGCTGTCTGGCTTTTCACCCACTCGCTGGGTAGGCGAATCCGCTTGAATCCACTCCGCATGTTCCGCCTCTATGGCCTGCAACTGTCGATAACAACGGTCGTATTCTGCGTCAGGCACCAATGGATTATCTTTGACATGGTAGGCGTAGCTGTAATCATTTAATTGCTGGATCAATGCCAACATGTGTTCGTGAGTAATGTCGTTGTTTTGACTCATAAAGAAAACTCGAAATAAAACCGTACAGGAGGGAGAAACAATCAAGGCCCCTCAGGGCCTTGATAAAAAGATTAAGGTTTGTGCTTCATCAAGCGCCGACGTTCAAAGTCACGTATTCGCTGACGGCAGTGCGCAATGGTTTGCTCACTCATTGGGCTCCGACGCTCATCGCGTAATTCACCACCTAGATTACGCACTAATGCTTGCGCTGTTTCCAACATGAAATCAAACGCTTTCATGCTGTTTTTCGGCCCAGGTAATCCCATGAAGAAACTCACACCAGGGCAATCCCCTTCGCCCATAGTGTCAAGATCAAAGGTGCCTGGCTCAATGGCGTTGGCCATGCTGAATTGCACACGCCCACGGTCAAACCCTTCTTCGTGACGGTGGAAAATATCCATATCGCCAAAACGCATACCGCAATTAAGGACTAACTGCAGCAGCTCAATACCGGAAAAAGTTTTGCCTTCTGGCGCAAAAATATTAATCACAATGACTTCTTCGATTTCCGCGGCGTCATCGTTGTCTGAGTCGCTTTCATCCAAATCGTAGCCATTGCCTTGCGGCGTGATTTGGTCGACATCAACACTAGAATAATCACGTTCATAATCCGTGTCGTCCGCCGTTTCATGAACGTCGTCATGGCCGATATCTAGATCATCAAACTCATCATTACGCGCCTCTGACGGATACTCATCAAGCGGTTCGTCTGCGTAGTTTTGCTCAGTATAACGCCCTGAATCTTCTTCCCGATCCGGCACAAGTGAGGCCAGCTCATCAAGATGCAGATTCTCATCACGCTCTAATGTCGGACCAGAATCCACCTTATGAGGTAGATCGGCAAGCGGAGCATTGACTGTTTGACGGGCATTTTCAAAGGCGTTCGTAATCGGGTTTGACGTTTGACGTTTCGCCTCCCCAACAGGACGCGCGCCACCATTTGGCAGCTCTCGTCTCACCATGGCTTCACGCGCCAACTCTTCAGGATCAACGAAGTCATCGTCGTCATCATCTTGGCTGAATTGTTGGCCTTTTTTATATCGACGAAATCCATCTATTAGTATTGCCACAATAATGACAACACCAATTAAGATTAGCCACTCACGCAAGCTAAATTCCATTGCATTTTTCCGAATTAGATCAATAAAGTTAACGCTATTATCAAACGAAGCGCCTTAGGATTCAATTATAAGGTCACATTGATTGCATAAATCGCCTTAGTGTTTGAAGGTACGGCTTTTTTTATACCGATTACCTGACCTTTTGTCAGGTCTTTTGCGGTAATCTTCGATAGTTTTACAACAAGATCAACATTCCCGACGTCTTCTAACGATTGTTTTGACATTAAATTATCAAGATTCGTTAAGATCACAGGTCGATTTAAGTCTTGAGGGTAAACACGTCGTATTGCCACCGGCATGTTTGATCCTGGCGCCAGCGCATAGACCAATAAGACGTCGTCCGAATGCCATTGTATTTTGCTTTTATCCCAGATCACTCGAAGGGCAATTTGACGAGTAACTAACGCTGGGACCTGCTGATAACTAATGCCACCTGCTTGTCGCGCACTTTGAATGGCGCCTAACAAAGTCTGTCTCTCAAGGGCATTATCATTGTATCGAGCGGCATCTTGCCACGTTAACACCGCTTTCAGATAAGCCTTATGATCAAACGCCGCTACCCCTTTCAAGCCTAACGCCGTGGCATTTTTAGGCTCCAGTGCCAAAACCTTATCGACCACCTTTTCCATTTCAGGACTGCTTACATTGCCATTGTTATAAAAAATGGCTTGTGCGTATCTCACCAATACTTCCGCTTGGTCTGCGCTGCCTTCAGGAAGTTTCACCAGCGCGGCTTGGAAAGCCCCCATCGCTTGAGCGTATTCCCCTGAAGACATGAAATCATTCGCCAGATAATACCAATCTTCCGCTCGATCATAGCGCTCGCTTCGGTACTTCAAAAAATCGAGGGTCATTTTTGGCGTCGTGTTTTTGGCAGCCAGCGCCTGAGAAAAAGCCACGTCTTTGGCATAACCCAAAGACTGATAGAGAGTCACACTCCCTAAGCTGACTAAAACAAAAATGCCTAACAGGGTATATTTTGTCGAGACGAGGTTGGGCAAAAACGAACGATGACGAGGCACAAACTCATCCATTGACTGAGCGTGCTGCGTTTCGCTCTGTAAATCCTTCAACAAGGCCTCAGCTTCTTGACCAGTCAAACGTCCAACTTCTTGTTCATTGGCGATTTCTTCGCTACGAATAGCAGCAAAGCTGTCCGCCTTTTCGCCATCATCATTGGAAAGATTTTTCTGTAGAGAAACAAAAAAATACACTAGGCTTGCCGCTATCATCAATGCCATTACGAGCCACAGCAGTATCATAATGCTTTCCCCGCTCTGCGTTTCTTATTGCGATACACCACCCCTGCAAACACCACCAAACCGATAATCAAAAATGCCGCAGGCCCTACCCATAAAATAGACGTTGCCGCAGAATATTTTGGTCGATATAAAACAAAGTCACCGTAACGAGCCACCATATAATCGACAATTTCCTGGTCTGTTTTACCTTGTTCGATCATCTCATGAATTTGTATTCTCAAATCCTTGGCGATGCCTGCTTGAGAATCGGCTAAATCTTGGTTTTGGCATTTAGGACAACGCAGCTCTTTTGCCAAAGACTGAAAACGAGTCTGATTCAACTCAGAACTAAACGTCATCAAGGTGTCTGCAAACGAATAAGAAGACAGCAGAAAAGCCATCATCAGACACGCGAGTTTTATCAGTTTCATTTTAAATAGCCTTTCATTTCTTGCCACACCCTATCGTCCAATGCGCCCTGATAACGGTAAACAATAATCCCTTTGCTGTTCACCACAAATGTCTCGGGGGCGCCAGTCACTCCCATATCGACCCCGAACTTGCCCAATTCATCGGTCAGTACCCATTGATAAGGGTTGCCCCTGGTCGCGAGCCACTGCTGAGCTTTATGCTTGTCGTCTTTGTAATCGATGCCGACAATAGGAATACCTTGCTTGGCCAACGTCCTTAAATAAGCATGTTCCATTTCACAAGTCGGACACCAAGTAGCCCAAAAATTCAGCAAGTACGCTTGTTTAGGCAAGCTGGTCTGGTCTTGGACGGTATCCGTTTGCAAGGAAACGAGTTTAAAGTCAGGCACAGGCTTACCAATCAAGGCCGAAGGCATGTATTCAGGATTGGTGCCCAATTGCTTGTACAACACACTCCCTAAGCCAATGAAAACGATAAATGGGAGAAAAACGAGCAATTTACGCATTATTACCTCTCACCGTTTTACGGTAGCGTTTGTCTAAAGCAGACAACAAGCCGCCACACATCATCATCAAACCACCTAGCCAAATCCAGCGCACAAATGCTTTCACATAAAGACGAATGCCCCACGCTTCTCCTGATAATTTTTCCCCTAGGGAAACATAAAGGTCTCGGGTAAATCCGGCGTCCAATCCCGCTTCTGTCATTATCTGTCGGCTGGTCGAATAAAAACGTTTTTCAGGCTGTAGTAAGGCCACAAAATCACCGTTTTTAGACACTGATATAACGCCACGATCTGCCAGGTAATTCGGCCCTTTCAAATGAGAAATACCATCAAAATGAAAGTCGTAGCCTGCAAACGACACCGACTCCCCTGGCGACAATTTAACCGTCGACTCATGGCTGCTGGTGCTGACCAACAGAATGCCAATAAGCGTTACCACCATACCCAGATGGGCAATCATCATTCCGTAATAATTTCGAGGTAATTGTCTCGCCCTAGGGATAATACCCTTGGTTCCCGCAGACACCTTCACAAACCAATCTTTTGCGATCAGCAACGCCGACCATAGGGCGACACTTAAGGTGAGCCAAGCCATCATCCCTAAGGCATAAACATAACTCAGCAGGCCAGCCACAACGATCGCCAACACCGCCGGCAACAGAATCGCATTCAGCAACAATGATGCCTTTGTATGATGCCATTTAGAGAAGGGACCAATCGCCATAAACACAATCAGCAGCAGAGCAATAGGAGAAAAAACGGTATTAAAATACGGTGCCCCCACTGAAATTCGCCCTAACCCCAACACATCGAAAATCAGTGGGTATAAGGTGCCTAATAAAACAGTCAGCGTCAGTACAGTTAGCAAGATATTGTTGAGCAGCAACCAAGCTTCACGCCCCGTAACACCGAAGGTGGCACTGGCTCGGACTTGGCTCGCTCGCAGTCCATAAAGCAATAAGCTGCCACCAATCAAGATCACCAACAACATCAGAATATAGATGCCACGAGTTGGGTCAGCGGCAAAGGCGTGCACCGAGGTCAGCACGCCAGATCTCACCAAAAAGGTGCCCAATAAGGACAAACTAAACGTAAAAATAGCCAGTAATACGGTCCAGCTTTTAAACACCCCACGCTTTTCTGTCACCGCCAATGAATGCACAAGCGCCGTGCCCGCTAACCAAGGCATAAAGGAGGCATTTTCTACTGGGTCCCAAAACCACCAACCGCCCCAGCCAAGTTCGTAATACGCCCACCAACTGCCTAAAGTGATACCGAGCGTTAAAAACGCCCAAGATAATGAGGTCCAAGGCCTTGTCCAGCGCGCCCAAGAAGCATTGAGGTTACCAGTGATCAAGGCAGCAATAGCAAAGGCAAAGGCCACCGAAAAGCCCACATACCCCATGTAGAGCATGGGTGGGTGAATAATCAGTCCAATATCTTGCAACAAGGGGTTTAAATCGCGGCCATCCAGCGGCGCATCGGGTAACGCTCTCACAAAAGGCGAGGAGGTAAACAGCATGAAGGACAAAAAGCCCAATGACACCATTCCTAATACGCTCAATACCACGGGGCCGACATCTTTTGGCAAAGAAACACTTTTCAATGCGACCGCCGAACTCCACCCTGATAAGATCAATATCCACAGCAAAAGCGAGCCTTCATGCCCTCCCCACAGAGCACTAAACTTATACCAAATAGGCAGCTGACTGTTTGAATTTTGGCTAACGTACAACACAGAAAAATCGTCCGTCATAAACGACAGAGCCAGCACCAAAAAACTTACCAGAACAAAAAACGACATCAGGTAAGTCAGTGGGCGCGCGGTATGCAGTAGCACTCTGTTTTTTTGCCAATAGCCAATTAACGGAACAACCGACAGACAAAGCGAGAAGAACAACGCCAGTATTAATGCAAAGTGTCCAATTTCGGGAATCATAAAAGCCTAACGTTCAAGAGTAGATGAGGAAGTAGGATTGGTTTGTTGCTGCGCTTTTTCTAACGCCTCTGTCACTTCTGGTGGCATGTATTTTTCATCGTGCTTAGCCAGCACTTGGGACGCAGAAAACACACCATTACTGAGCATTTTCCCTTGGGCAACTATGCCTTGGCCTTCGCGGAATAAATCAGGGAGTATGCCTTGGTATTGGATCTGCACAGAATGCTTAAAATCGGTGACGGCAAAGGTGACGGCCAGTGTATTGGCATCGCGTTTTACGCTGCCTTTTACGACCATACCGCCTGCGCGTATCGTCGTATTTTCAGGCGCTTCGCCTAGCGCAATCTGGGTCGGTGAATAAAATAAGTTAATGTTTTGCTGAAGCGCATACAGAACCAAACCAAGAGCGGCACTGAGAATAAAAAGAATAACAGCAAGCGTAATAAGGCGCTTTTTTCGGATGGCGTGCACTAGGAATCAGACTCTCTTAAATAACGTTTCTTTAGCTGTCGAATCACCTTGCGGCGACCCTGGACAGTATTCAATATCAAGCTTGCCAAGATCAACAAAACCAAGCCGTAAGTTGACCACACAAACGCCCCATGAGTTCCCATTGTCAGGAAATCAGCCAGACTATTAAACGCCATGATTCATCACCTTTTCCTTCACCCATTGAGTACGACGCTCACGCAACAGAATCTCAGATTGCATACGCCACATCACAAGCCCAACCACTAAGCAATAAAACCCAATAACGGCGATCAGTAAGGGCAGCCACATCTCCATCGGCATCGCAGGTTTTTCGGTCAAACTAAACGACGCAGGTTGATGTAATGTGTTCCACCAGTTCACCGAGTACTTAATAATCGGCAAATTGATCAGCCCAAGCACACTGACAATCGCCGTTGCTTGGTTGGCTAAAGCCGCGTCCTCTAAGGTGTTTTGCAGGGCAATAATACCCATATATAAGAGGAACAAAACAAGAACAGAGGTCAGCCGTGCATCCCACACCCACCAAGTGCCCCATGTTGGCTTGCCCCAAATAGCCCCTGACAATAACGCAATGGCGGCCATCGCGGCACCAATCGGCGCCATCGACTTGATGAATATGGGCGCCATTTTCATTTGCCAAACCAAATACACAAAACCCGCAACCCCCAAAGAGAGGTAGCAAGACTCTGCCAACACGGCGGCCGGAACATGCAGATAAATAATTCGATAAGTGTCGCCCTGCTGGTAATCGGTCGGAGCAAAACCTAAGCCCCACCCAACACCAACCAGCATCGCCAATAAACCCATAGAAAATACGGGCAAAGCCCACTTACTAGACCATTGGTAAAACCATTTAGGCGACCCTAATTTATGAAACCAGATCCAGTTCATTAACGCACACTCGCTTTAATACACAAAGAAGTCATCACTGGCGACACCACCAACGCTAATAATGAAATAGCCCCCAACAACGCTAACAAGCCACCATAAGGTAAGCCAAGCTGCATCGCTTTAATCGCCGCTGTTGAGAAAATAATAATCGGGAAATAGAAAGGCAGTATCAGTAATACCATCAACATAGCCCCCTGCCTTAACGATACGGTCAGAGCGGCACCGATGCTGCCAATCAGAAACAACCCAGGCGTACCGAGCAACAAAGTGGCGAGTAGCATAAACAGGCTATCCGATGGCAAAAACAGCATCTGTGCAAACACTGGTGTTAGCAATAACAAGGGAAGCATCATGGCCCCCCAATAAACGCCCACCTTGATTAAGATCAGCCAAGGCAATGACAAACCACTCACAATCAGCTGAGTTAATGTGCCATCCAAGTAGCTTTCTTTGTACATACTTTCGACAGAAATCACCACAGACAAGGCGGCAGCACACCAGATAATACCACCTGCAACAGGCGATAAAAACTCAGCTGAAGGGTCAATCCCTAACGGAAACAACACCACCACCATCACAAAAAAAAGCAAGGCATTTACAACACGTTGTTTGGTGTAAAAAAGCGCTAAGCATTCGGCTTTGAAAAACGAAAAATAGGTCACGGCGACAATTCCACTTGCAAATATGGAAGGTTCGCTAAGGGTAAATGCGAGGCCAAAATAATCATGCCGCCCGATGCCACATGAGCCGCCATTTTTTCTTCCAATAAACCAATTAAAGTCTGATCCAAAGCCGTAAAGGGCTCATCCAGTAACCAAATTTGTTTTTCCGATAACCAGAGGCGAGCCAATGCGACTCGTCGTACTTGCCCCGCTGACAGGGCTTGCAACTGAGTCTCAGAAAACGCGGCTAAGGATAACCTTGTTAGCACCTGCTCGATCTTATCCTGGGTACAATCTGGCGCATACCAACGTAGGTTTTCAAGCACGCTGAGCGCGCTATTCAACCCAGCAGAGTGAGCAATATAGAGCACATTATTAAGAAAACGATGACGTCCCTGCGCCAAGGATTCACCATTAAATGTCATGCTGCCACTCAATATTGGCAGCAAACCTAAAAGCGCTTTGAAAAACGTACTTTTACCCGCACCATTTGCCCCGGTGATATGAACAAGGTCACCCGATCGAGCAGAAAAAGACAATCCATTCAGTAGATCGCTTTCTCCTCGTTCAACCCATAAATCTGATATGGTTAAAGTAGCAACAGAATGCAAAAGATATGTCCATGTGGGCCGATAAAATAGTAAGCGCCGCTTAATCGCATTGAAGCAAGCGCTAAAACGCCTTCATTATATGTGAAACGTCTTAAAATAACGAACGAGCGGAATGCAGAATGATTCCTGATATCAAAAGCACCAACCATCAAGCTCTATCAAATAAGGCGCCTTCAAGCTTAACTGCGCAGACCGGCACCATCAGCCAATTGCAAAGTGAAATCAAATTAATCAAAGAGTTAAGCCTGATACGGGTTCAAGGCAGCGAGACCTTATCCTTTCAAGGAAAACCCGCCCAACTGCTGAGTGTAACAACAAGCCAGCAACAGCCAATTACCTTGATCAATACTGGCCCAAGAATAGCCGTTGACGGTCAACAAACCGCCACACTCACACGCGCAGCGCAAAACCAAGCCAGCTTAACGTTCTCGGATAACAAACCAAATGGCGTAAACAGCACAATCAATAACCTCAGTGTTGCGTCACGCATGATCACCTTAACGACTTTAGCGGCCTCAACCAACAGCAATGGCAGTCATCTAACGCAAGTTTCTGATGGCCACAATCAGTTTCAAATCGCCAGCCAAACACCTCTGCAACCAGGCGAAAAAATTCGAGTTCTGCTCGATGCAAACAATCAGCTGCAAGTCATCCCAAGTAAACTGGCAACAACACCACCGCAAATTGATGCTTTAAAACAAAGTTTACCTCAGCAATTGTCCGCACCTGAAATGGCTCAACTGATCAAGCAGTTGCAGGCCACCCATAATGCCTCACCGGCGTCCTTATCTCCTCAATCACAACGGGCGCTTGCTCAGTTAATCCAAAGCCTGCCCGCCCTAGAGCAACTCACTCAATCTCCTGACGCTATGAAGCAAGCGATTCAAACCAGCGGCCAATTTTCTGAATCCTTATTAAAAAACACCAATGCAGCCGCTCTGAATACAGACCTTAAGATGAACCTAACTCGATTGGAGAACGCGACCAATGACTCGCTGAGCCAACGTTCTTCCAACTTCCCAACCGAACAAGTCGCCAACGCTATTGAACGAATCACCACAAACCAATTGCGGCATTTTTCAGACCTTAATCAGGTCAATGCGCAAACGTACCCCTTGTACATAGAACTGCCGATCAAGGACCACCAGAACACCAGTCTAGTGCAACTACAAATAGATCAAGAGGCACAAGATGACAACGCACAGGATCACGAACGACGCTGGTTAGTAAAACTTAACTTTGATTTTGAAGAAACAGGACGATTCGAGGCAAGGGCCGGAATTCAGGAAAATAAAGTCGGCATCTTATTTGCCGCCGAAGACGCAGCAACAATAGCGGCTATCAAACACCAAATGGCAGACTTGAAACAACAGCTTATTGAGAAGAATATTGAAGTACAAAGGCTCGACGTGTTTCAGACAACGTTGTCAGAAGATAAGCTAAAAAGCCCTACTCAAACCTCGTTAATCGATGTGAGGACCTAATGAAAAAAGCCGTCGCTCTGAAGTATGACTACAGCCTAGCCCCAACCATTGCCGCCAAAGGCTCTGGTTATTTAGCGGAACGTATCATGGCGGTTGCCAAAGAGAATGATGTGGTGCTTCACCAAAGCCCTGAGCTAGTCGAGATGTTAAGCACTCTTGAGCTCGGTGAAGAAATTCCGGAAGCATTATATCTAGCGGTCGCCGAGATTATTGCCTTTGCCCATAATATTAAAAATAACTGGCCACAAAACTAAAATCCAAAAATGGCGAGACGCGTTAATTAATGGTAATCAGAGTTATGTCGTGACTCTTTTTTCAATAGGCTGATCAACTCAGCCTCGGCTCGTATTAAGCCACATTTAGACACGAGGTCGTCGATCGTTGCGCCCATTTCTAACAGCTCCATGGCACGATTATAAGAAACGCTGCCTTCTTTCGAAAGAAGTTCGGACTGCCTTTCAACCGCCATGTTTAGTTTTTTCTCAATGGCCACCAAACGTCGTCCCATGCCAATCGAACCTGATGCCAATACCTGCACCTGTTTCTTTTGGTTCACCGTTTCATTTTGGTGCTGAATATTCATCTGTTTAATGCGCTTCGATAAACGCATCGCCCACACCGCCAATGCCAATAACATGACAAATTGCAGAATGAGCAGAAGGTTAAATAACCATTGAGATTCCATTGGGTGCTGCTACCTTCGAACTTACATTGAGCCTATTTCAGACCATTCATCTTCAGAAAGAAGCTTATCAAGGTCCACTAAAATAAGCAGGGTATCATTTTTATGGCACACACCTTGAATAAATTTCGATGCTTCATCATTACCGACATTTGGTGTCACTTCTATTTCTGACTGGCGCAAGTACACCACTTCAGAAACCGCGTCCACTAAGATCCCAACGACATGCCCTTCTACTTCTAAGATCATGATGCGAGTGGTGTCAGTGATTTCGCCTGAAGGCAAATCAAATCGCTGACAAGTGTCCATTACGGTCACCACAGTCCCACGCAAATGAATGATACCAAGAACAAAGCTCGGTGCGCCCGGTACCGGTGCAATATCGGTATAACGCAACACCTCTTTGACCTGCATAACATTGACGCCGTAGGTTTCATTTTCCAATCGAAACGTCACCCATTGCAACATTGGGTCTTCTGCTTGCTTAGACTCTTTTAGTGCTCTACCTGTTGTTGTCACACTCATTCCTCAAGATCATCAAACAATTAATACACTGTTATTTAAGCGGCTTTTTAAAGCCATTATCTGGATCATCTAACAATTCAATAAACCCTTGTACGTCCAGTATGGCACACATGTGGTCGATCACAGTGCCCGCCAACCAGGGTCTTTTGCTTCTATCACTACGCCATTTCACTTGTGATGGCTGCAAAGAAATTGCCTCTGCAACTCGCTCACACCCTAATGACCAGTCGGATCGATCGAGCTGAATCACAAATTTAAAATGCTCTTTGAGCTCGCCTTTATAATGATTCGGCATAACCCAACGGGCGGTGTCCACACAGCGTAGATTAAAATCTCCCACATTAGCAACACCCATAAACCAATCTGGCTGACCAAAAATAGACGTTAACTTCTCATCGCTGCTTTGGAAAATACCGCCAAGTTCAATCAATGGCACTGCCATTTTTAAACCGCCGACATAAAACAGTAAGCATTCAAAACGTCCGGTTGCCCAAGGCAAAGGTTCTGTTTTTGCAACGCTAGTACGCAATTCTGTCTGGCTCTGGCTCTGGCTCTGGCTCTGGCTCTGGCTCTGGCTCTGGCTCTGGCTCTGGCTCTGGCTCTGGCTCTGGCTCTGGCTCTGGCTCTGGCTCTGGCTCTGGCTCTGGCTCTGGCTCTGGCTCATTAACAGTGTCAGCGTCTTGTTCGCTCACTGGCAAGCGTTCATCCGGCATATTGGCGATGGCGGCTTCAAAATCCGCAAAGGAAGCATCTATCGAATGATCAAGATGGTCGTCTGACGGTTCCTCTTCTAATAATACGTCGTCATCAGACCCAGCCGTATTGTCTGTAGCTTGATCATTTACCTCAGCCGGCGACTCATCAATGGTCGCTTCTTGTAGTAAATCATCTAAATAGCGCTGCACCGCAAGCTGCGGAGCAATCATACTGTCTTTCGTTTTCGTCTCTTTCATAACCCTGGTCTAATCCGCCGGATTCAGTAAGGTGCTCATAAGACTCTCATAAGCTTTCACGCCCCGAGCATTCGCGTCTAATGCTGACGGAGCAACCCCTGCCGTACTCGCATCTCTTAATTTTGTGTCTACAGGAATCACAGAATGCCAGACCAATTCATCGTAGGTATCTTTCAAGCTACGTAAGCTTTTATTGGATGCCTGGGTTCTTCTATCAAACAAGGTTGGCACGATAATATACGGTACCGGACGCTTTCTCGCACGATTGATCATCGTCAGCGTACGAACCATTCGCTCTAAGCCTTTTATCGCCAGAAACTCTGTTTGTACTGGTATCACCAACTTTTGACAAGCCGCCAACGCATTGATCATCAACACACCCAGTACCGGTGGGCTATCGATCAAGACATAATCGTAATCGTCCCATAAAATGGCCAGAGTTTTAGACATCACCAAGCCCATACCACCTTGGGCTTGAGCATGACGCTCAAGCGTTGCAAGTGCCGTCGAGGATGGCAACAATGATAAATTCGGATGGCCTGTTTCTAAAATAAGCTGTCCAGGTAGGCTATTAGGGATTTTGCCATTTACCTGAAAAAGGTCATAAGCACTGTGCTCTATAGAATCTGGATCAAAGCGAAAATAACTGGTTAATGAGCCATGTGGATCCAAATCGATCATTAATACTCTGTTTCCGGCATCTGCCAATAGGCCAGCTAAGGAAACCACTGTTGTGGTTTTGCCTACCCCTCCCTTTTGATTTGCCACTGCCCAAATGTGCACTCTGAGTCCCCTGAGATCCTATGCTGTTATTTTGCTTACTATTTCATTGCAATCATATACAGTAAGTGACTACTTAAACAAGTAATCATATAGATTTGCCGCCTGCGTTTTACTAATCCTAAGTACGACGCGTCGATTTTGCTGACGCGCAGCATCACTGCTATTGCGCACCTTCGGATGCTCACTAGAGAAACCAATCGGCGCAATAAGTTTAGGGTCAACGCCTCGATAAACAAGCTCCTCTACCACCGAAGACGCTCTTAAGCTGGACAAATGCCAATTTGAGATAAGACGCTGCGATGTGACGGGAAGATTATCGGTATTACCATCCACTAAAATAGGGGCTGGGTAGCTTTTTAAAATATTACTAATGACGATCAATAACGCCACCGCTTCATTCGTCAGCTGATACTCACCTTCCCCAAATAACAGGGCGGATTTCAACTCCAAATTAACCCATTGCGGTGACTCTGTGATGGAGACTTGCCCTGACTGCTGCAACGATTGAAAGTCGCTGCTGATGACGCGATCTAATACATCGTAGATTGTTGGCTGAGGGACACCGCTCTCTGGAATTGGATCTGGGGCTTTTACTTCCATATTAGGAGGATTAGAAGGTATCGGCTGCGCATCCACGGCATCTTGATCTTTGGGATCACCAATAATCGGCTGACCAATATTGATTGGCTTAACGGACTTTTGCACCGCATCAAAGACCCCATTGAGCGTCTCTGTCAGGCGTCGATCATTGCCCTGTGTTTTTAGAGAAATTGAATATAAGGCAACGAAGAAAGCAAACAGCAAGGTGATAAAGTCAGCGTACGAAAGAATCCAGCGGTCTCTTCCTTGCGCGCCATCAGAAGCGCTGCTTCTGCGCACTCGCCGACGACGTGAGGAATGAGCCCCTTCATCACTCATAACTATTCAACTCTATGTCTAAACGTTGTGGGTGTTTGCCTGTTGCTATGCCATGCACACCATCAATAATTAACTGATGGTAAAGCAGCTCTTGATCGACATAAGAAGACAATTTTTTAGAGATAGGAAAAATAACCAGGTTAGCAAACCCTTGTCCGTATAGCGTTGACACAAACGCCACCGCAATACCATGGCCGAGCGCAGACGGGCTGTCTAAATTCGCCATTGCCTGAATCAGACCCAGTACCGATCCCATAATACCTAAGGTCGGCGCATACCCGCCGATCGATTCTAAAAAGCGGACACTTGCCATGCGTTTATCATGAATCCGGTTCGCTTCATCGTGCAAGCGATCGGCTAATAATTCAGGGTCAGTGCCATCAATTGCCATCTGCAAAGCACGGGCAGCAAAAGGGTTCGGAAAGGAGGCTATGTCAGACTCTAAGGAAAATAAAGAAGTACGGCGGGCTTTTTGCGCCAGCTCAATAAGGTAAGCTCTGGCAAACGAAAAGTCGTAAACAGGTGGAAACAGACTCCACTTAGCAAGATAAAAGGCGCGCAGAGCATCTTGAATACTACTCTGCATTAAGGTGGCGCCAACACTTCCAACAATGACAATAATAGCGGAAGGCAGGTTAAGAAGAAGAACAACTTCCCCTCCACCTAACCAATTCGCTAGAAAAACCGAGCTAAAAGCGAGTAACAGTCCTGCTAAGGTGACAAAATCCACTAAGAAACCTCACGAGCAATTCGTTCACCAATATGATTAAGGTCTATGATGTCATCCGCAAGGTTCGCCTTCTCAACCGCCATCGGCATACCATAAATAACACACGACGCTTCACTTTGAACCCAAACGGTCGACCCAGAGCTTTTCAACATTCGAGCCCCTTCTCGACCGTCTACCCCCATCCCCGTCATAATCACGGAAAGGACTTTTCCCGGATAACATTTTGAGGCAGAGCCAAATGTTACATCCACGGAGGGTTTATAATTAAGTCGCTCATCGCCTTCTAGTATTCGCACACAACCACCGTTGCGTGGGTCAACCATCATTTGCTTTCCACCTGGCGCCAGTAACGCCACACCAGGCAAAAGACGGTCGCCATCTTTTGCCTCTTTCACTGTGATCTGACAGATGTTATTGAGCCGTTCAGCAAACGCGCCGGTAAACGCGGCAGGCATATGCTGTACCACCACCAATGGCGCTGAAAAATCCTTAGGCAATTTGCTCAACACCATCTGCAAGGCCATAGGACCGCCCGTTGACGTACCAATTGCCACTAGACTTACTCGTTTGCGTGCGCGAGGAATAATCACCCCACGATCGGTCACGATCGGCTTCGGAGCCACTCTAGGTTCTAGACTACGAACCGGCGCTCTCGTGCCGGCAAGTCGAGTACGAGCAACCGCCAATACCCTTTCAACCAAAGTCCGTTTTACCACCGCAGAATCCCGAGAAATGTCCTCGAAATTCTTTGGCATAAAATCAACCGCCCCGGCTTCTAATGCATCCAATGTCACCTTCGCACCTTCGTGCGTCAATGATGAAAACATAAGAACCGGTGTCGGCTTCAACTTCATGATATTCGTCACCGCTGAAATGCCATCCAAAATCGGCATTTCATAATCCATGGTAACAACATCAGGCGACAAAGATTGCACTTTGTCTACCGCTTCACGACCATTATTGGCGGTTCCAACAACCGTCAGCCTAGGATCGGCCTCAAAAATCTCAACGAGACGACGTCGAAAAAAACCTGAATCGTCTACGACCAGAACCTTAACCGGCATAACGCGCTACCCCTAAATAAAAATCTTATCTACCTTGATGCATAGCTTTTGATCATGCTCGGCACATCGAGAATTAATGCAATACGACCATCACCTGTAATTGTCGCTCCCGCTATGCCTACCGTGCCTTGTAGCATTTTGCCCAGTGGCTTAATAACCACTTCTTCTTGGCCGACTAGCTGATCCACAACAAAGCCAACTTCACTGGTGCCAACTTGAACCACCACCACATGGGCTTCTTTTGGCTCTGTTTGCTTGCCTTCGCCTTTTATCAGCCAACTTTTCAGGTGGAAAATCGGCAGGGTTTTACCCCTAATAACCACCACTTGCTGACCGTCAACCACATTGGTTTTCTGTAGATCTAAGTGGAATATTTCATTCACACTCACCAATGGGAAAGCGAACGCTTGATCCGATAAAGTCACCATCAAGGTGGGCATAATCGCCAGCGTTAGAGGCACTTTAATGATAAAGCGTGACCCTTGCCCTAACACAGACTGAATGTGTAGGGTGCCATTCAATTGAGAAATTTTCGTTTTAACAACGTCCATTCCCACACCACGTCCTGACACATCCGTGATTTCAGTTTTTGTCGAGAAACCAGGCGCAAAAATCAGATTAAAGGCTTCGTCATCCGACAAACGCTCTGCCGCGTCCATGTCCATCAAGCCTTTTTCAACGGCTTTACGACGCAGTACATCAGGGTCCATACCCGCGCCATCATCATCGATGGACAAGAGTATATGATCGCCTTCTTGCTCTGCAGAAAGCACCACATGACCAACTCGAGGCTTACCATTGGCTTCACGAACATCCGGCACTTCGACACCATGGTCAACCGAGTTTCGGACCAAATGCACCAATGGATCAGCAAGGGCTTCTACTAGGTTTTTATCTAAATCTGTCTCTTCGCCACGCAGCTCAAGATTGACTTCTTTCTTCAAGTTTCGAGCCAGATCTCGAACCACTCGAGGGAACTTACCAAAGACTTTCTTGATCGGCTGCATTCGCGTCTTCATGACCGCGTTCTGCAAATCGCCTGTCACTACATCCAGGTTAGCCACCGCTTTGCCCATAGACTCGTCTTCGCTTTGTAGGCCTAAACGTACCAAGCGATTTCGAACTAAGACAAGCTCGCCAACCATGTTCATAATGTCATCAAGTCGCTTCGTATCTACACGAACCGTGGCTTCTTGCGTCACCGGAGAATTGCTCGATTTTTCTTTCACCGGCTCCGTGCGTTTTTTCTCAACCGCTGGCTTAGCAGCAGGTTTCGGGGCAGACGCTTTTTCCGCTTTCTTCTGAGGCGCTTCCGCTTTAGTTTCAGCGGCATTCGTCTCAGCGGTTGCCTTCGGCGCCTGGCCTTTACCGTGCAAACTGTCTAATAAAGATTCAAATTCATCTTCTGTTATCAAGTCGCCTTCGGTCGAAACAGACGCTTTTTCCTCTGCCGCTTTATCTGAAGATGGGGCTTCTTTCGCCTCTTCAACCTGCCCTGGTGCATTACTACCATGGAGTTGATCAAGCAGTTTCTCAAATTCATCTTCTGTTATTTCATCGGCACCAGACGACTCAGCAATCGGCTCAGCCGGCTTTGACTCTTCGGCAGAAATACCCGGTGCACTTGAACCATGAAGTTGATCAAGCAAGGCATCGAATTCGTCTTCGGTAATATCATCTGAACCTGTTACCTCGCCGGACGGTATGGATTCTGCATTGCTAGAATCGCCTCCCCCTAAAGCATCGAGTAAAGATTCGAACTCGTCGTCAGAAATATCATTGTGCTCAACGGCATCGCCTTGCTCTGAAGCATCACTCAACACAGAAGACTCCTCCTCTGCACTGTCGTTCACCTCAGGCGCTTCGTCTGCCGCCATTTCCGCTTCGCTTGGTGGCACAGCATACGCACTTAATGCACTGATTAAGTCAGGATCTGCACGTTCAGGTTCACCACCTGCCCGTACGGTATCAAACATTTCGTTTACAGCATCTAACGCCTGTAATACGACATCCATTAACTCTGAATCAATTTTACGCTGACCATTGCGCAAGATATCAAACACACTTTCCGCGTAATGACAGCAATCTACTAAAGCGGTTAACTGGAGAAAACCCGCGCCGCCTTTGACGGTGTGAAAACCACGAAAAATAGCATTAAGTAGCTGTTTATCATCTGGGTTTTGCTCTAGATCTACTAATTGTTCGGAAAGCTGTTCAAGCAGTTCGCCAGCTTCTACCAAAAAATCCTGCAGAATTTCTTCATCGACCTCGAAACTCATCCTCAGCTCCTTTTAGAAACCAAGACTTGATAGCAAGTCGTCTACTTCGTCTTGACTATTTAGTACTTCAGGGTTGTTTTGTTTATTAATAGCTGGGCCATGTCCACGAGTGTCATCGTGTTCTGCCTCTTTCTCTTCGTATTGAATCCCGGAGATACTATCAACGCGTCCTGCAACAGCAACAAGATGAACAAGGCGTTCTTCTACATCTCGAATTAAATCATTCACTCTAGCAATAACCTGACCCGTAAGATCTTGGTAGCCTTGCTCTAAGAGAATGGTGTTGAGGTTGGAGTGTAAAGCGGTGGCACTGTTATCCGCATATTGTAAAAAAACATCAATACGCTTGTATAACTCACGAAATTCTTGCGGCGTGAGATCACGTTGAATCAATCGGCCCCAATCCTTCCGTAATTCTTTTGCTTGAGCCTGCAATTCACTGGCAACAGGCATACTACTATCTACCATATCCATGGTTTTGTTAGCAGCAGAACTCGTTAGTTCAATGACATAATTTAGGCGATCAGACGCATCCGTGATCTTGGTTCCAGAATCACTGGCTTTATCGCCTACGACTAAATCCATTGAATCGATTTGAAAATCTCGAATAGCATCATGGAGGCTGCGTGTTAATGTGCCCACCTCTTTATAAAAGCTACTGTGCCGAGCGTCACTCAGTTCCTGTATTATCTTAATAGCGCCACTAAAATCACCTGTCTCCAAATGATTTAATAAATCAACAGCACCATCTCTAACTAAGTTTTCAAAATCTCCTAGTTCAGATCCAGATTGCTTTGACATCAACAGTCCTTATTTAGCCGCATCGATTCGTTCGAATATTTTCTCAATTTTTTCTTTGAGAGCTACCGCAGTAAAAGGCTTAACAACATAGCCATTTACACCAGCTTGTGCCGCTGCAATAATCTGGTCACGTTTCGCTTCCGCCGTTACCATAAGAACGGGGATGCTTTTTAATTTCTCATCCGCTCGAACAGCACGAAGCAACTCGATTCCAGTCATCCCTGGCATATTCCAATCGGTCACAAGAAAGTCCACTGTGCCTGCTTGAAGAATCGGCAACGCTGTTGTTCCATCATCCGCTTCAACTGTATTGGTAAACCCCAAATCCCGCAGTAAGTTTTTGATGATACGTCTCATTGTCGAGAAATCATCAACAATCAGGATCTTCATGTTTTTATCCAATGCACCCTCCACACTCTAACGTTAGTCTTTCAAAACACATAATTTAGTCCTGCCAGTCACTTAATCGAGCCTTTAACCGCATCGCGGCTTGGCTGTGTATTTGACTGACTCTAGATTCACTGACACCTAACACCGCGCCAATTTCTTTTAAATTTAACTCTTCATTGTAGTAAAGAGATAATACAAGTTTTTCTCTTTCTGGGAGTAAGTCGATCTCTTTCGCCAACTGCCCCTGAAAGCCACTCTCTTCTGTCATGGCATAGGGCGTACTATTAACGTCCGATGACATGCCATCCAAGACACCACTGTCACTTTCAATGATTTCTTCATAGCTGAATAGCTGAGTGGTCATTGATGAATGAATAATGTCATGATATTCATCAATGCTAATGGCCATGTGAGCCGCTACTTCCATATCGGTTACATCACGGCCAACTTTAGATTCTAACTCATGTATCGCTGCCGATACGGCACGACCATTTCGTCTGACGGAGCGAGGAGCCCAATCTGCTTTGCGAATCTCATCCATAATGGAACCACGAATGCGAATTCCAGCATAGGTTTCAAAACTAGCGCCTTTGTTTGATTCAAACCGTTTATAGGCTTCAATCAACCCCATCATTCCCGCTTGTGTTAAATCATTTACATCAACACTGTTTGGCAAGCGAGCCAACAGATGATACGCAATTTTTTTAACTAAATAACCATACTGGTCAACAATAGCATCAACTGACAAGGTCGCTTTTTTAGCGTATGTGTTATATCCGTTTTTGGTTTGCATAAGTTATAGCGTAAACAACCTTTAACTATTTGAATCCAATGCACATAATAACTGTACTACAGACTTTGGCTCGGGGCTTGACCTAATCAAGCGCCATATTACTAACTGCCATATCTTAATGCACCGTAAAGTTGACTATAATGCTCTGCCGTATATACCGCTCGACTAATTAAATTGTGGGCCCGTGCAGGCTCAATATCATCTGGAATGCGTTGACCGTCAGCGATATAAACAACCGGTAACCCTTCCTCTACAACCACACTAATCGCTTCGCCTAGCGAGGCAGACTCATCAAGTTTACTCAATACACAGCCATCTAACTGCACTTGAGAATACACATCGATGACGGTTTTCAATACTTGTCGTTGGCTAGTACAAGGCAATACAAGCAATTTCTTTAGTCCGACACGCGCCCGTTTCATCATTAACAACTGACGTTCTAGGTTAGAATCCCGAGGATTCATCCCTGCCGTATCAACCAGCACCAATGAATAATCTGAGTACTTTGCCAGCACTTCGTTTAAATCAGAATACTCATTAACAACTTCAACTGGGACATTGAGTATACGACCAAATGTCCGAAGTTGCTCATGAGCGGCAATTCGATAGGTATCTGTGGTTACTAAAACCACACTTCCCGAGCCGTGCTTCAATACATGTTGGGCGGCAATTTTACCAATTGACGTGGTCTTGCCCACACCCGTCGGACCCATAAAAGCAATACAGCCCTGTAATTCATTATTATTAGAACGAATAGGAATGTAATCCGCTAGATGAGCTAATAATCGATTCCAGTCGTCTTCTCGCCCTTTTAAATCAATATCGTCTAAAAGGCGCGATATCACAGTGTCAGATAACCCCAAGCGCTTTAGTTTCTCTCTCGCTTGAGCTTCAATCGGATTCACTTTCGAGTTAGCGGCGGTCTGTTGCTCCAACATATCTCGAACGTGTTGCAGCTCCAGTTCCATTTCATGAATCTGACGCGCGTTGTCTCGGTTTTTTAGCGACAGCGCCTCTTCCACTAACGGATCTTCTTGATCCTCTTGCAATGGTGGTAAATCAAAAGAAGCGGCCTGCGGTTCTGGTGCGCTAGGCTGAGCTGGCGAATACTGCTTTGCTCGCTCTATACGTTCAAAATATTCTGCACTCGGGTCTTGATTCTGCTCAGGTCGCTTCGCTTGGGCAGAACGAGGAGAAGGTGTTGACGCTTTCTTTTCGGCCATACTAGAAGGCAAAGAGCCGTCATAATCCAATGCTGCAACAATCTCTATTTCCCCTGTCGCTAGGCGTTGGTTCGACAAAATGACCGCGTCAGGGCCCACAGCATCACGGACTTTCCGTATTGCTTGGCGCATGTCGGGTGCTCGAAACCGCCTAATTTGCATGAATACTACAATCCTTCTAGTTTATTTTTCTTACAAATCCATAGCTTACCCGAAAGGTTTTGATAAATATAGATAGTAAATCATTACAATCAATACAGACTATTGACCTATCACACCGACCACAGTGATTCTTTTGTGATCAGGCACTTCCTGATAAGACAATACTGACATATTTACCATTCCATAGCGCATAAAGCGCGCCAACATAGGTCGTATTGGTGCAGAAACAATCAAGATAGGCGTATTGCCCATTGCTTCTTGCTGTTCGGCAGATTCTTTCAAAGAGCTTTGCAATTGTTCTGCCATTTTTGGCTCTAAAATCAAGGCTTCTTCATTCTTAATGCCAGATTGCTGACTCTGTTGCACCGTTTGCATGAGCATCTTCTCTAATTGAGGGTCCAACGTCAGCACCGGAATCTCTTCTACGCCATCTGCCAATGTCTGAATAATCATTCGAGAAAGCGCTGTACGCACGGCCGCCGTGAGCACCATAGGGTCCTGAGTTTTCGGCTGAACCCCCATAATGGCCTCAGCAATGGTGCGCATATCTCGCAATGGCACACCTTCGATCAATAGGTTCTGCAATACTTTTAGAAGCACACTTAAAGGAACCGTATTTGGCACCAATTCTTCCGCTAACTTAGGATTGTATTGCTTCAGCAAGCTGAGCAATTGCTGAACTTCATCATGACCAATCAATTCATACGCGTGTTTGTGCATAATTTGATTGAGATGGGTTGCCACCACAGTACTCACGTCCACCACGGTATAACCGTAAGTTTGTGCTTGGTCACGTTTTTTCGGGTCAATCCACACCGCATCCAACCCAAACGAAGGGTCTTTACCGGCAATGCCGTCAATAGAGCCAAACACCTGACCTGGGTCGATCGCCAAATCTTTATCTGGGTGCACTTCGGCTTCTGCCAAACTCACCCCCATCAAGGTCACACGATAGGCATTAGGCATCAAATCTAAATTATCGCGAATATGAACACTTGGCACCAAAAAGCCAAGGTCTTGGGACAGCTTACGACGCACCCCTTTAATTCGGGCCAGCAATTCACCGCCTTGCGACTTATCAACCAGTGGAATCAGCCGATAACCAACTTCCAGCCCCAACATATCCACTGGCGCCACATCATCCCAACTCAAGTCCTTAGATTCAGAAGAAGGTGCCACATCGGAAGAGCTCGACTTACTCGGCCCTTTCACGCCAGCCAAGGCTTTTTGTTTCTTGCGATACTCTAAATAATACGCAAACCCACCCAATGAAAAGGCCAGTGAAAGGAACGAAAAGTGCGGCATTCCAGGCACAATCCCCATGATGGTCAATACCGCCGCGGCCACATACAAAGCCTTTGGCGAACCGAACATCTGAGTGAATACTTGCGCGCCCATGTCACCCGACTCATTCACTCGAGTTACCATAATGGCCGCCGCGGTAGACAGCATCAAAGAAGGCAACTGCGCCACTAAGCCATCACCAATGGTTAACAATGAGTAGCGTTGGATTGCTTCAACAAATGTCAAATCATGCTGCGCCATACCAATCGCCAAACCACCAATAATGTTGATGCCTAAGATTAGCAGACCCGCAACCGCATCCCCTTTCACAAACTTTGAGGCACCGTCCATAGAACCGTAAAATTCGGCTTCAGAGGCAATTTCTGACCGGCGTATTTTGGCTTGATCCGCGTCAATCATGCCTGCGTTCAAATCGGCATCGATCGCCATCTGCTTACCTGGCATCGCATCCAAGGTAAAACGCGCGCTTACTTCAGAGATTCGTCCAGCACCTTTGGTCACCACCGCAAAGTTGATGATCATCAAGATGGCGAAAACCACGAAGCCCACAACATAGTTGCCACCAATAACCACTTCACCAAAGGCTTGAATAACCTTACCTGCGGCATCCGGGCCTTCGTGACCATGAAGCAAAACCACTCGAGTAGAGGCCACGTTTAGCGCCAACCTCATTAGTGTGGAAACCAGTAGTACCGTAGGGAAAACGGCAAAATCGAGAGGACGTAAAGAATAAATAGCCACAAGAAGAACAACGATGGCCAAGGCAATGTTGAACGTAAACAGCACATCCAACAGAAAAGCGGGAACCGGCAATATCATCATTGCCAAAAGAGACAGTAGTAAAATCGGGATCCCTAAATTCCCAGCGACCGCTCCTTTAAACTGCCCTGTCATTTTTTGACGGTCAAAAATCACACACACATCCCACTAAAATTAAACACTCATTTGAAACGGCTACTTGCCGTCCCATTGAAATTCGTCTGGTACTTCTAAACTCGGCATTACATCTGGGCGAGGCGCGCCACTTCGCGCATTGCGTAACTGATAAACATACGCCAATAATTGAGCAACGGCTTTAAATAACCCCTGAGGAATTTCTTCGCCGATTTCTGTATGGTGAAAAATAGCTCGAGTTAAGGTGGGCGATTGTATCACAGGGATATCATAGTGATTGCCTACTTCTCGTATTTTCAAAGCAATGAAGTCACTGCCTTTGGCCAGCATAACTGGGGCCTTACCTCCATTTTGATCATACTGTAACGCCACTGAGAAATGGGTTGGGTTAGTGATAATAACATCCGCTTGAGGCACATCTGACATCATGCGGTTCATCGCGGCCTGACGCTGCAATTGACGAATCCGCCCCCTTACTTGCGGGTCACCCTCTTGCTGTTTAAATTCGTCTTTGACTTCTTGCTTGGTCATTTTGAGCTTTTGTTTGTGTGACCATATCTGAAACGGCACATCAATAGCAGCAATAAAAACCAACGCCAACGCCACAAACACAAACGACCAAATAACCATGCTGGCGCCGTGAGCAATCGCCATTTGCACCGATTGGAACGTCAGCCCTAAGGCTTCGTCAAGAAAGTGCGTAATGACAATGGCGGCAACGCCACCCACCAAGGTCACCTTTGCAATCGACTTCAACAACTCCACCAGCGATTGCACAGAAAACATGCGTTTTAATCCCGAAATGGGATTCATCTTGCTCAACTTGGGTAACAACGGCTCCCAAGAAAAATTCAACCCACCAAGGCAAATACTGCCAACTATGCCTGCGGCGGCCAAAATCGCCATCATCACGAACATCGAATCCATCACAGACACAATGGAGCTGTAAAGATGAAAGACCATCCTGCCATACTGAAAGACATCGGCTCGCTCGATCACAAAATTAAAGCCAAACACCGACTCAAGGTCTTTTGTTAGCATGGTGCCGGTACCGTAAATCGTCACCGCGGCGACAACTAACAGCAGTGCTGCACTCAGATCTTTAGAGCGAGGTAAATTACCTTTCTTTCGAGCGTCTTCGAGTTTCTTACTACTGGCACTCTCCGTCTTTTCACTGCCGTCTTCGTTCTCAGCCATGCAAACGAATCCCCCACACGTCTTTCATCCAGCTTGTTATTTCGTGGAAAAACAAGCGATAAATATCCAAAAAGTCTTTTAGCATTATCCAGAAAAAGAACAAAGAGAACAGCATTATGATAGGAAAGCCCAACGCAAAAATATTGAGTTGAGGCGAGGCTTTCGCAACCACGCCAAAAGCAAAGTTCATCACCAGAACCGCAATCGCTAACGGCATCACTACCAACAATGCTTTTTCAAACATCCAGCCCCCCAGTAACACCAGCTGCCAATAATGTTGGCTATCGAAGCCGCCACCGATCGGCCAGTATTGAAAACTCTCAGCCAAATACTCAATCATCACCAAGTGACCATCGGTTCCCAGGAACGCCAGCGCCACCATGGACACATAGTACTGCCCCATGGTGGCAACAGATACACCATTGGCTGGGTCATTCGACATGGCAAAACCAAGGCCTGCCTTCATTGCCGCCAATTGCCCCGCAAGGGAAAACACTTGGAACAAAATGGTAATAACAAACCCTAGAGCAAAACCAATCACCAATTGCTCAGCAATTAAAACGATAAAAGCCGGAGAAATAGGATCGTAAGCGGGCACATGAATAACAGGGGTGACGATAATGGCAATCAAAAAGGCAAAGGCGACGCGCACTTTCGCATTCACCAAACGACTACCAAACAACGGCAACGCCATAAGAAATGCGCCTATGCGAAAAAAAGGCAGCAAAAAACTGATAGTAAGGTTCAATAGTTGATCAGGGTTAAGATCAAGCATCAGCCGATTATCATTGGAATATTAATAAACAGGTTGGTCGTGAAGTCCGTTAACTTGGTTAAAATCCAAGGCCCCAACTGCATGATAACCAAAATAGTAACAATGAGTCGCGGCAAGAAAGACAATGTCTGCTCGTTGATTTGTGTGGCGGCTTGAAAAATACTCACCAACAACCCGACCAACAAACTTGGCACCATGACGGCTCCTACAATCACCACTATCAAATAAAAACCCTGACCATAAAGATCTAAAACAACTTGAGGATCCATGGCTACATCCCAAAACTGGCGGCTAGGGTTCCCATAATCATAGACCAGCCATCTACCATTACAAAGAGCATGATTTTAAACGGCAAAGAGATAATAACCGGAGATAGCATCATCATCCCCATTGCCATCAAAACACTCGCCACAACCATATCCACAATCAAGAAAGGGATAAAAATCATAAAGCCAATTTGAAACGCCGTTTTCAGCTCACTGGTCACAAACGCTGGTATCAAAATAGTAAACGGTAAGGTTTCTAATGATTGAATCTTTCCCTCTTTGCCGGCCAACTTCACAAACAACGCAATATCATCTTCACGAGTTTGCGCCAGCATAAAGTCACGCATAGGCGTTGCCGCCGCTTCGACCGCTTGAATCGACGTCATCTGCTCCTTCAAGTACGGCTGAAGCGCCACTTCATTCACCTTATCTAGGGTTGGCGTCATAATAAATAAGGTCAGAAACAACGCCATACCCACCATGATTTGGTTCGATGGTGTTTGCTGCAAACCTATTGCCTGACGCAAAATAGCCAACACTACAATAATTCGGGTAAAAGCAGTCATCATCATCAATGCAGCTGGCAGCAATGTCAGCGCAGTCATGATAAAGAGAATCTGCAAGGATACTGAATAATCCTGGCTACCGTCGGCGTTGGTCACCACTTTCACCGCAGGAAGCCCGACTTCCGCCCATGACAGAGTTGGAAACAACAATAGACAGAGCAGCGCTAAACGCATCATGATACCGCTCCTTTATCTGCATCATCCAGCTGAGAACTCGATTCCGCTTCAGTCATTACCTGCGCAAATGCCTTACCGTTGGTTGAAAAGCTTTTAAGGTGATTAATGGATTGAGAGGTCACTCCCAACAAGATTTTTTCGCCTTCCACTTCAATCAAGACAATTTTTTCCTTAGCGCCTAAGGATTGGCTACTAACCACTCGAATATCAGACTGCCCAAAACGCATTTGAGTAACTTGCAACTTTTTAACAAGCCACAAACAAGCGGGAATAAACACCACAATAAAAGCCAGAGATAACACGACTTTCCAAATAGAATAAGTGGTTGGCATTTCTTGAGGAACTGCGGCATGCACATAGGAAACAGCCATGCTAAGCATGGCTGTTATTAGGGTAACGCTTGTCTTTAAACAGGTTTTCACAAGGCTTACTTCAATCGTCTGATACGCTCATTAGGACTAACAACGTCTGTTAGGCGAATACCATATTTGTCGTTTACTACCACCACCTCACCATGGGCAATCAAGGTACCATTTACCAAGACATCCAATGGTTCACCAGCGAATCGATCCAACTCTACGACAGACCCCTGCGTCAGCTGCATGAGGTTACGTATGGCGATTTCCGTGTTGCCTAATTCCATTGATAAGGTAACGGGGATGTCCATAATAAGATCAAGATCAGACCCCACATCGGCACCCGAGCTTGATGGTGTAGAAAGCTCTTCCAGCTTAACCGGCTTTACATCTTGCTCGGACATGGCGGCTGCCCACTCATCATCAAGATTGTCCTCGGCGCCAGCATCGCCTGCTTCAGACATGGCCGCCGCCCACTCATCAGCGAGATCTTCGTCCATTCCTGCTGCATCTGGATTTTGTTCTTCTGCCATGTTATTTCGTTACCTTGTTAATTTTAAAGTCTTCAACCATCTGCACAGAATAGCGTTCATTGCTCACACCAAGCTTTCCTTTAAAAGTAGGAACGCTGTTGGCGCGCACTGTGACAAATTCTGGCATTTCTATAGGAATGATATCACCAGCCTTAAACTTCATCACCTCACGCAAAGATATTTTACGATTCGCCACGTTCACTTTAAGGTTCACATCGATGTCTTTCACATCTTGCTCTAGGGACCTTCCCCAACGGTCATCTTTTTCATCAACATCACTTTGTACCCCCGCATCCAGTAGCTCTCGAACGGGCTCAATCATAGAATACGGCAAGGTAATATGCAGCTCTCCACCACCACCATCCAGCTCAATATGGAAGGTAGACACCACCACAACTTCACTTGGGCTAACAATGTTTGCCATCGCCGGGTTTACTTCAGAGCTAATGTACTCCAACTCTAATTTTAATACCGGTGCCCATGCTTCGGTCAAATCAACAAAGACTTGCTCTAACATAAGCTGCACGATGCGTATCTCGGTAGGCGTAAACTCACGGCCTTCAATTTTGGCGTGACGGCCATCACCGCCAAAGAAGTTATCTACCAACTTGAACACCAACTTGGCATCCAAAATAAATAACGCGGTGCTCCTTAATGGTCGAAACTTCACCAAGTTCAGACTTGTTGGTACGTACAAGGTATGAACGTACTCTCCAAACTTCATGATTTGAAGCCCGCCAGACGATACGTCCGCGGTTCGTCTCAGCAGATTAAACAGACTAATTCGAGTATAGCGAGCAAAACGCTCGTTGATCATCTCCAAGGTAGGCATGCGCCCACGAACAATACGCTCTTGGCTCGTAATGTCGTAAGAGGCCACCCCATTGGCGTCTCTTATATCTTCCTCTTCAGGTGTTTCATCCGCGCCATGTAAAAGAGCGTCGATTTCATCCTGAGATAATAAGTCTTGCGCTGACATAATCGCTACTGCATCACAAAGTTAGTAAACAACACGCTATCAATACCACCTTTTCCGGTTTCTTGCTGAAGAATACCATTAATGGAATCTAATGCTGCCTTCTTTAAGGCGGCTTTACCATCCATTGTTTGTAAAGCATCAAATGACTGGCTCGATAGCAGCAGAACCAAGCTGTTTCGAATTAACGGCATGTGCACTTTTACCGCATCAATTTGCACCTGATCTCTGGACTTAATGGTCATATCGAGTTGCAGATAACGCTGCTTGCCATCCACCATGAAATCCACCACAAAGGGGGCATCTAGTTTAAGATAGATAGAAGGCGCATTGACCATAGCGGCGTCTTCTGTGCTGACAGCATCACCAGAGGTTGCGTCATCAGAACCGCTGAACAAAAAGAAATACGCAGCAGCACCGCCACCACCTAACAAAACCAAGACAATAGCTAAGATGATAATGAGCTTTTTCTTACCGCCTTTTTTTTCAACCTCTGCCCCAACATCTAAACCATCTGCTTCAGCCATGATAAAACCTTTGTTATTGATTACTTGATAAAAGAAAGCGCATCACTAAGCTTCTTGCGCCAATAAGTCTCTATTCTACAAAGAATAAAAAATAGCACCATGCCTTTCCCTTAATTTAAGCATAGTAATCAACACCCGATGGCGATACATAAGAAATATTTCGAACGGACAGGTCGTCATCCCCATCGTCGCCAGTTAAAAAGCGACTGGCATTAGCCGTTGACCCGCCCTCTCTAGCATCTTGGTATTGACCGCCGCTGGTCTCTTGTTGAGACACACCCACATCTACGCTATCCAGATCCATCCCTTGCTGAGCAAGCATGTCCCTCAATCTGCCCATTTGGCTTTCTAATAAATCTCTGGCTTGAGGCGTGGCGGCCATAAAACTCACCTGGGTATTGTTATTGTCACTATCCACAGACACCTTCACCGTTAAACTGCCTAACTCAGGCGGGTCTAGCTTTATGTGTGCTGTATGCCCGCCAGATTGCGCAACAAAGGCCACTTTTTGCCCCATTTCCCCAGCCCAGCCTGGATGATTCGGAGGCACAGACATGGCTAAATTTTGCGGAGAGTTCATCGGCTGCATATTGGCTGCTGCTGGCGAAAGTCGGTTAGTTGTATTATTTGTCGCTGTGATTGAGCTATTCAGCCCTCCGGACTCAGAGTCTCTAGAGGTACCATCCCATTGACTGGCCATTTTACCAATCATCGCATCTTGCTCTTTCTTACGTAACTCTAGCGGCTCATTCGCCAACAAACTGTTTTTGTCTATTGTTGAAGCCAGATTGCCATCCGCCGTTAAACCATCCGTTTGTCCATTCGCGGCACCACCAACTGCCAAAGCGCCTGCCGCCAATGGCTGAGCGTTTTTGACCTCGTTGGCTAAAGCCACCTGATCGGCCACTTTAGTGGTTGGTGTGGGAATACCAGACACAGCGCTTTTATCGACACCGGCATCAGAGGCCGTCGTCGCAGCCGCAGTCGCCGCGGGAGCACTCCCTCCCATTTGAGAAAGCACCCAAGATAATTCTGTACCATCAGCCGCATCCGGTGCTTCGCTAGATTCAGCAGGTTCAACTTTACCGTCTTTAGCTAAGAGCATCGGAGCATCCGCTTTATCTAAAGCAGCTTTTGCGCCGTTAGCATTCACCCCCTTCGCCGCCAGACCAATGGTCGCTAGACCTGCAGCTACTTCCTTCGCTTTGCCTTCTTTAGCCTGTAATGCTCTCACTTCTGCCGGGACTTTATCGCTTATTTTTTCAGTCCCTTGTGACTTGATTGGCTGAACACCCGACGCCGCTAACGGTTGACTAGATAATAATGAATTCGTCGCTATATTCCCTGAAGCACTAAGCTCAGGGGCGGACTTGGCAGAGCCGGATAGATCGGAAGCAGATCGCTCAGAAGCAGGTTTTGCATCAGAAAGAGACTGTTCAGGCGCAAGCTCTAACTCCGAGGCCACACCTGCCTGGTTTGGATTCTGGTTATCCACATCTGAAGAAGTAGTCAGTTTATTTCCACCGACCTTCTCTACCATCCCTTGATCAGGGTTATTGGCTTGCAAACTATGAGCGGCAGCATCAGAAGTTGCCTGCGCGCCCTCAACTTGACCCGCCATATCTGAAGCGTCATTAACGCCAAGCGCCTCCCCTTTTGAGGTCATGGCAGCGTCTACTGGTGGCGTGGTACTCGGAACCGTCTTGCTTACCCCAGAGTCACTGGTTACAGCCGTCGACGTCTCGTTCTGCACATCATCAGCCCCCTCAGTTACGCTTCGCAAAACACCAGACTCCGTCTTACCGCTTTTTGCCAAAAGCTCGCTGTCTGGCGAATTTTGTCCTGTATGGTGCAAACTCTTGCCGTTATCTATCACTTTTTCTTGGGTGGCGTTTTTAGCCTGGCTGGTGAGGTCCCCATTGCTTGCCCGCGAATGACCATCTTGTAAAGAAGACTCACTGGTGCTGCGATCACTGCTTGAAGAAGACAACGTGGATTCTTTTGCGGCCCCTTCTTGGCTAGGATTTGAGCGAGTCACGTTATCTGCACCCTCATCAGTACTCACAACCGCTTCACCCTTGCTTTGTGTAGGCTGTGATTTTGCGTCGGAAGCTAACTCCCGCTTCGCTTTTTGAAGGTTTTCTGCAAATACTTGACCACGAGAATCAGCACCTGACGAATGGGTGTTGATAGTGGATTTTGATGGGGGTTGTGAAGATGACAACACCGAGTTTGTGACTGTTTGCATAATTTCCTCCGGCAATAGAAAGCAACATGCAAGACAAAGGCCAATCTAACTATTTCAGTTTAGCTGCCAACGAAAACACGCACTGACAGAGCGTCCGCCATGAGAAAACTCCAGTTTTTCACATAACTGATTTAGCAGCGCCAAGCCTCGATTATAAGGCACGTCTGTATTGTCTAAATCAAACGCTACGCTCTGATAGTCAAAACCAGGCCCACTGTCTGTGACTCTAAGTTCGAGCTCACCTGACGCAGAGTCAGAGGTCGCCTTTACTTGAATCGTCACTGAACCTTCTTCTAATGCACATAAAGCCTGCTCCCTCTCTTCATAATATGAAGCAAACCCCTCTAGGGTATTCTTCTTATCAGAAGACAGCCTTAACACACCATGTTCAAGAGCATTAGAATACAGCTCAGACAAAATCATAAACACATGACTCGCGTATTGTTTTAACCCTGGCGCCGTGGTGATAATTTGAAGTATATAAGGAAGTGGATCCGTCGAACGCAAAGAGTCAGCGTTTAACCTGTATTCAAAAGAGAAATCTGCCGGAGCTTCTTGCTTATAAGACGGTTCACTAGCGTCCGCTGAATGCACGCCAATTTGGGGGGTGAGTGAAACTTCTAAACAAGAAATATCATCATGTGGACTCTCTAAAACACCCGCTTGCGCCATCCGATCAATGAGCCAACTCAAGCCGTTATGTGACAAAACTTCACGGTTGCAAAGCGAAGCAACCATGGCTTCGTAGAAGGAGGTTCCTTGCGCTGTCTTGGCTTCAAAAAGGCCATCCGAATAAACCAGCAACGCATCGCCCGCTTGAAACGATACCGGATCAATAGCAAACTCAAAGTCAGCAGGAGACAGCACGCCTAACGGTAAATTCTTTGATATAAGTCTTTTAGGTTGTTGCTCAAACTGAGAGAAAAACAATAAATCAGGCAGCCCACCATTCCAGATTTCCATGCTTTTGTCGTTGGCTTTAATATCAATAAAAGCCGCACTGCAAAACATATCTGGTGGCAAAATTCGCTTAAGACGTGCGTTTATTTCAGGCAATATTTGCCTCATCAAAAAGCCTTTTTTCGTCCAATCAAAGAATATATCCGCCAATGGCAAAGCACCAATAGCAGCAGACAACCCCTGACCTGTAAAGTCACCCAGTAATAAGTGCATCCCTCCATTAGGCTTATAAGCCGCCAATATGACATCGCCGTTGAAGGTATGACTACCATAATGAAAAGTATGTAAAGCAGGGTCGCTTAAACAGTTCGAGTGGGTAATATTTTCGTAAACCACTTTCGCCACTTCCTGCTCATACACCAACATTTCATTATATTGGGATAAAGCTTGGTTTTGCTTCGCCAGTGTTTTTTGCATGACTAAAATTCGTGTAATTGCGTCCAGTTTAGCCGCAATTATCGTTGAGCAATAAGGCTTAGAAATGTAGTCTGTGCCGCTTATTTTCAAGCAATCTAATAGCGACACCGAGTCACGATCGCCAGATAAAAACACAATCGGGACAAACACACCATTCGCAATGCGCTGTATTTCTAGGGCAACCGATCGACTATTGCAAAAAGAGGGCGTGACGCCTAAACAAACCAGTTGAATAAGCTCAGGATCAAATAAATCAATGGCTTCGCGACCATCATTCACAACCACCACTGCATGACCAAGTTGCTCGAATATCGTTTTTAAAAGCACACGATCTGGGGTCGTTTCATCCGCAATAAGAATGGTAATGTTTGCTTCCATAAATTACTCGGACATCGTAAAAAGGCGGTTGAAATTAGCCATTTCTAACACTTGGCTAACAACGGCGGAGCAATGACTGAGAAGCACTTTGGCCCCTCGCACATCGGCGTGTTTTTTAAGCAGCAGTAACATACCCAATGCCGAACTATCTAAGTAGCTAACATTCGATAAATCAACGGTGTACGTTTTAGCTTGAGGCGTTGACACAAAAGCATTGCGAAACACACGATGGCAATAAACATCAAAACGCCCATTCACTTTAATCATCAGGTGCGCTGAACTTTCATCATAACGGTTTTCTATCACAATCCCCTCCAAACACAAGAAGGAGAGCTTAGTTAAGACTCGTCCAACCCATCTGTATTTTCTATTAAAGCGATTATTTCTTTGTTACCGCTATCATCCAATCGAGTTACCTCGAGTAATAAATTGTCAATTCGGTCTTGTATTTCATTGACCGATTGTTTGGCACGCTCCAATCGAGCAGCGCCGATACTGTGATCCGACTCTAAAAGAGACAAGGTTAGGGAAACCCCTTCCTGCATGGCAAAAATCTGCTGCTGCACACTACTAATATCGTGTTCTAAATCAATGGAAAAACGCTGGCGAATTTGCTCAGAGCTGTCTTCTGTCGCCGATAAACTAGCGAGCACTCCAGCACGAACTTCATTCAAACAGCGGTCAACATCATTCAAGAGTAAGACCTGCCCTGCGACGTCTTTTTCTACCAAAACCAAACGCTGTAGCAGCAGTTCATAGCCAACTAATATGGTGTCATCAATCTGATGAGACAAAGAAGAGACATTTCCTAACTCGCTAACAAGCGACTCTGATAAGGCGTTATTAACCGGCACAATCGACTTAATATGCTCACAATTGTCGTTTATTTTTGCCGTTAATAGCGTTTTTATTTGTTGTAGTTTAGTAATTTTAAAATCGAGTGAAGGCTGCAATTCTGAGTGTTCTGCGGCGTTTATAAGATCAATAACAGAGCGTCGTATTTCTTCCAATAGCAGTGAGAAATCTTGAAATGGGGAGTCGCTTCTAAGCACGCGTATTGGGTAATGCCAAGTACCTTGAACCATGAGTTCTAAGCTTTTTCTTAACACTTCAATTTCCGCTAACTGTGAAAGAGGTGTCAGCGATACTAAGAAGGATACATCATCACTTTCCTGATCTATTAATCGCTCTACAACAACGGAGTAGCGCCCTTCTAACAAGCTCAATTTAATATCATGGTCGCCACTTAAAATGTTATCCGGTAAACGCTCGCCAAGCGGCCCATCTATGCCTGGGTCAATGTCAAACAGAGGCTCGAATACACTTGCGTTCTGCTCCCATAAATCACTAAACCCTTTGCTCAGCCACTTAACATCTCCCTTCTCATCTGCAATCAGAAAAGCGCTGGTTAAATGAGACATACCTAATGTCATTAATTTTTGATCCAAAATAGACTCTGATAATTCGAGCTCGCGCGCGGACAATTCATTCTCAAACAGTCGGCCCAAATCCGTGAATTCATCAATGACGTTATAATTCTGATCCGATGCAAAGCTTCCTTGTTTATGCTTTTCAAGCACCACGTGCAAATGCTGAAAGCCTTTTCCTAATCGTTTCACCAAAGTGGTCGACAAAATAACAAGCAGTAAAGCAATACCACCAAAAACAACCAACAATCCCCACTCACCGTAATCAAACAAGGTCTTATTACGCGCGTTCAGTGCTAATTGCTGCTCAGCGAACTCCCTTCCTTGTTCCCCTGCTCGAGCGATAAAACGCCGAATTTTCTCTTTTTCTTGAACAAATAAACGTCGACTCTTCGCCACTCGCGACGCCTGATGCTGCTCCGTAATTTTTTTAAGAAAAGACAACTCTGGCTTCACATCCAGAAAACGAGCATTGGCATTAACCTGCTGATAGCGGGATAACAGAAGGTCGATATGGGTATAAACTTCGAGCAATTTCATTGGCAGCAGTTCGCTCTCTTTAACCTCTGAAAAAGAAACGTTAACCCCTGCTCTTTGGTCACTCAAAAGCCACTCAAACCAATAACGCTCCGCGGTGTTTGTGTGGATCATTAATGTGGCCAAACCAGCCTGCTTCTCCGCTCGCTCACCAAACTCCAAATCAACAAACTTATACAGCCCGACAGCGCCCACGACGAGCGCCAGCAAGAGGGCAAAAACCCCTTTCTGCACAGAACCAATCAACTCTTTTCGAGGCAAATTCAAAGAAGCATCTTGCTTAGTCATAGTTACTCACACTTTCTAAAGAGTGTTGCGGCCAAAGGTAATGAATAAAATCCGATATCGTATTGGTATTTATCACAAAATTATTCTCGTATGCAGCATTACATCCAAGTACGCACAAACCATCGCTGTCTGATAGCACGCTCAAATGACTCACATCCGCCATTGCCACCTCATCTGGTAGCCGAGCACACCAAGTAAAGAATGGCGCCTGAAAAGCCAAAGAACAGCCGTCGAGCAAAAGCACCATACGATTAACGACTTCGTTCTGACATAATACGATACGGTTAAAATATTCCATACCGTAAAGTAGCGCACTTTCACGCTTACCCTCTCCTGTCGAGAATGAGCCAAGAAGCGAATGAGAAGCAGCCGAGACAATATCCAGCACTAGGTTGGCCTCAATCCACAAGAGGCCGCCTTTTAGCGCAACTTGGTAATAGCCAGTTTTCTGTGCTGAGCGCTCGCCACTGGGCACCTCTTTAACCTCAGGTAAAAGGCATTCAGCCAACCAGGGCTCAATGAAGCGTCTGGATTTTGCCGTTAGCCAAATGTTTTTTATCCGCTTTCCAGCTTGATAAGAAACAGCACAAACACCTTCTTCTTGATGCAAACTCTTGATAGCAACAGCCACATAACGACCATCTTGATTGATCACAAAGAGCTCAAGACTTGTGTCATTCAAACACTGAAAAACACCATCTTCAATCAAAAAAAGGTCCGCATTAACGTGCAAGCTCGCCCCAATCCCAGTCTCAAAGTAGCACGTCCAACCAGAATCGGTTCGCTGGAAACGCGTATTTTGAAGTGCAAAACAGCCGACAAAGTCGGCCTGATCAAATGCCCAGCACTGTTCACCAACATCAACCACATAGAGCCAAGAAGAGAGCAGATCACGCCCTAAACAGACCTTGTTACTAGCAAGATCAACTTTCGATTCAGCCACACTGGTAGCGTCACTATCGGCGTCGATTTGTAAATAATGATAGCCTGCAATTCGAACAGGACGAGCCAACTGCCCAGCAGTCACAGCAATCGGTAGCATAGACAAAGAGCGAGGCACTAAACGCTCGCCATTCACCAGCTTGCCGCCACGCTCTATCGATGAGAAATAGTCAGAAAATTCAACATAATAATGTGTTCTTATCGATTCAGAAATCGACGCTAGCAAAGCACGACGCTGGCGCTGAGGAAGCGCCTCAGATAAAAAAGTCGCACCATAGCTGGATAGCAAAAACGCAGCCTTTGGCTCGTTCTCGTCCGTTGCCGAGTAACGCCAAGTAAAGTTAGCAAAGCGCGCGCTTAGCCAATCCAAAGGCTGTACAGTACACAGATGAAAATACCCCGTTCCCACACTATTCAAGTCTTCATCAAGATGAAAAGACACCTTGCCAATAGCGGACAAACAAGCCATTGCGCCTGTGATATCCAGTGGACTTGAAACAATTGGACGCCCCTCATACAAATAGCAAGGAAGCGCACGAGCCAAGGATTTTTTTTGTTCCAATAAGCGCCAACAAAAACGCTCTTCAGTAAACAAAGAAAGCGTTAATCCTACATAAGCCTCTCCAAGAGCCCAAGCCAAAGTGTATTGCTCAAGGCTGTCCGCCATTTCAGATAACGCCATGGCTAACTTACTATCGTATATAGGTTGCTTGCTAATAACATTGTCGACACTGAGCAGGCCAAGTCGTGTCCGTTCACAGACAATATCAGGGGCATGATTGGCGACTAAACAGTGAGATAAATCCGATAACGCACACTTGATATTGATCAAGCCAGACTTAGGGGAAGGTGGGTAGGCATCAATTGCCTCAGCCAACGCGGAGATAACAGAAGAGTAAGTGCTAACAACAATATCCTTTGGCACCTAATATCACCTCAATTCGATGAGCGACGCCATCCAAAGTTGATCACTTAAAAAAGGATGACTAACGTATATTATCCATAAAACGACGCATGGCAAATTCATCGTTCTGGCGCTGTTCTTTCTTATCTTCTAACTGCAGCTCTTGTTTATGATGTTTTTCTTTTAGCCAATCCATGCTTTTTGTTTTGGTTTTCGCTTCCATCCAGCCACGCATGGTCATATTCGCTTGCTGTTGAGAACGCCCTACCGCAGCTTCCTGTTGTTTGATGGCTTGTTGAACACGATCCACAAAGTGTTGATAGTTCGTGGTGAGATAAGCACTGAGGCCCAATAAATTACGCTCGGATTCATATTGCCCCGCGTATTCTTTCAACTCTTCCAGTTTATCCTGATCATGCTGCACCTTGGCTTTATCGGCCGCCAACTGCCGAGCAATAGCGTCTTCTTTGCGTTTAGCGATATCGACTAATAATTGAGCTCGTTGGGATTTTTTCATAACCATTCTCTAATGCGAACTAATTGAATACTAGACGCTTTTCCACACAAAGGTCTACTCTCCTTTTGTCATCGCCTGCACCAGCGCCTCTAAACTGCCATCGATGGTAAAACTTTCTCCAAGCCCTTGCTGAAGAAACTCACGGATATCTGGCATACGCATGATCGCTTGATCTAGGTCTGGGTCGCTGCCTCGAGAATAGGCACCAATAGCAATAAGGTCTTGATTTTGCTGGTATTTCGAATACAGCTGCTTCACTCGCATGGCACCTTGTAGATGCGCCTCGCTGACAATATTAGGCATAGCTCGGGAAATAGACGCCTCGATATCAATCGCTGGATAATGACCTTCTTCAGCCAAACGGCGCGACAACACAATATGACCATCCAAGATGGCGCGTGACGCGTCAGCAATAGGGTCTTGTTGGTCATCGCCTTCCGTCAAAACAGTATAGAAAGCAGTAATAGAGCCACTGCCACTACGGCCATTTCCGGCACGCTCGACCAATTGAGGGAGTTTGGAGAAAACCGAAGGTGGGTAACCCTTAGTCGCTGGCGGTTCACCAACCGATAAGGCGATTTCACGTTGCGCTTGGGCATAACGCGTCAGAGAATCCATTAGCAGCAGAACACTTTTCCCTTGGTCTCGATAATATTCTGCAATCCGTGTCGCCAACATGGCTGCCCGCAACCGCATTAAGGCCGAATCATCCGCAGGAGACGCAACCACCACAGAACGAGCAAGCCCTTCTTCCCCTAGCGTTTGCTCGATGAACTCTTTCACCTCACGGCCACGCTCACCGATTAAACCAACAATGGTGACCTCAGCTTCGGTAAAGCGCGTCATCATGCCGAGCAGCATACTCTTACCGACACCACTACCAGCAAACAAACCAATTCGCTGGCCTTTGCCCACCGTTAGAAGACTATTAATGGATTTAATACCCACATCAAGTGGCTCATGAATAGGTTGACGCTGGAGCGGGTTAATCGTGTCACACTGCAAGCTAACAGAATCTTTGGTTCGGATCGGACCTTTGCCATCCAATGGCTTGCCCACGCCGTTCACGACTCGACCAAGCAGCTCATCGCCTACCGGCATTTTGCTTTCTTCGACAAGCGGCCGCACTCGCGCACCAGGAGAAATACCATCAATCGCTTCAGTAGGCATTAAATAGGTTAGGTTTCCTGTGAAGCCAACCACTTCAGATTCCACCCAACGATTATTTCGCACTTGCACCAAGCAGCGATCGCCTAAGGCAACCACACAGCCAACCGCTTCCATGGTTAAGCCCACCATACGAGTGACTTTACCTTCTAATTGGGGAGGAAATGGTGCCGCTGACACATTTTTTAACTTCTGTAAGCGCTCTGCTAATGTCGACACTGGCGCCACCTTTATTCTTCAGGAGTAGATAGATGACGCAGCTCGTTACACACCGTCTCTAAGCGTTGTTCAACTCGACCATCCACATGAAATGATTTTGAATCCAACAAAAAGCCGCCTTCAATCAAACTTTCATCTTCATCCACTTGTAAGGTCAAACGGTCACGTACTGCCAACGCTTCTAGTACCGAGATATCATTGGGGTGCAGGCGTAATCTAATGCGCCCTTCATACTCACCAATCTCTTCAAATATGCGAGATAGCTGAGCTTTTAAAACCGTATGGGCTTCTTCTTTCATTTGCGAAAGACAGACATTTTCAATCAGTCGAGTCATGGTTTGGTACAGTATGGCTTCTGCTGCAGCACGACTTTCTTCCAGTGGCATTGTGATTTCACGAACCACATCGGCCAATAACTTTTCAACACTTTCCAGCTGGCTTTGAGCAATTTCTTTAGCGGCGGCTTCACCTTCTTCGCGACCTTGAATAAGACCTTCTGCATGGCCCTTTTCAAATCCTTCTGGCTCACCTTTTGCCAAACCATCTTCATAACCTTTGGCGTGGCCGTCACCCTCCCCCTGAATAAAGCCTTCGTCATAGGCAGCAGATCGAATTTCTTCAAGTTGAGACGCGGTTAATGGCTCATAAACCAAGCTGTCTTGATCCACTTCTTCTGTGGTAATCGAGGTATCTTTTTGAATGAGAATGGCAGGACCTGTGTCTTCAGTTACCTTATTATTCTCAAGATTAGGCAACTCCCAGCGCTCATAGGCCGTTAATTTGCGTTCGATTTTTTTCTCGTCTTCTTCTGACATTCTTTATTTAAACCATCTGCTCACCGCCACCACCAAGAACGATTTCTCCGTTATCGGCAAGGCGTCTGGCAACCGCCAGAATTTCTTTTTGAGCAACTTCCACTTCACTGACACGAACAGGACCTTTTGCTTCAAGGTCGTCTTTGAGCATGTCCGCGGCACGAGAAGACATATTTTTAAACACTTTTTCTTGCATATCAGGGTCCGCGCCTTTCAAGGCCAAAATCAAGGTTTCGGACTCTACTTCACGTAATATCACCTGAATACCGCGATCATCAACATCCATCAGGTTATCAAAGACAAACATCAAGTCTTGAATGGTGTTCGCCAAATCTTCATCAACGTCCCGAATAGAATCCATCAACTCGGACTCCACCGAACTGTCGATAAAGTTCATAATGTTGGCCGCGGTACGAATACCACCAATGGATGTAGATTGCGTTGACTGATTGCCAGAAAATTGTCTTTCTAGAATATCATTCAGCTCTTGCAAAGCAGCAGGCTGAACGGTATCCAGCGACGCCACACGCAACACAATGTCTAACCGCACTCGTTCATCGAAGTTAGCCAAAATATCGGCTGCCTGATCCGGATCAAGGTAGGAAATAACAATCGCTTGAATCTGCGGGTGCTCATAACGGATAACATCGGCTACCGCCCTTGGCTCCATCCACTTCAAGGTATCCAAACCTGTGGTGTTGCCGCCTAACAAGATGCGATCGATCAAGCTACTGGCTTTTTCATCGCCCAACGCTTCTTTCAACATGTTGCGAATATAGCCGTCAGCCCCTAACCCCAAACCGGTTTGATCGCCAACCAGAACCAAAAAGTCATCCAGTACTTTTTCAACCTGATGACGCTGCACGTTGGAAAGCTGAGCCATGGTTTGACCAATGCGCTGTACTTCTTTTGGCCCCATGTGCTTAAGAATTTGCGCAGCATCTGATTCGCCAAGCGACATCAATAATACGGCGGCTTTCTCAAGTGAGCTTAAATCATTTTGACCAATATCACTCATTTAACCTTCCATCACCCATTGTTTCACAACTTGAGCAACACGCTCCGGCTCTTCGGCAATCAAGCCTCGAATGGCATTAATTTGACGTTCGATTTTCTCTGGCGAACCAGGAACCATCACATCTTCAGCACTCACTAAGGAGACTTGATCGTCTGAAATCTCATCGGTTTCATCGGAGAAAATAGCCGCTTCGGTATCTTCTGCCACCGCAATTTTATTCTGCTCACTCAGCGTTTTCAGAATCGGTCGTACTACAATCAGCAGCAAGATCAGCACAAACAGACCCACTAAACTTGGTTTCAACAGATTAAGAAACCAGGCTTCTTTGTAAAATGGAACCACTTCAGCAGGCGCTTCTGGTTCAGGCAAAGCAAACGGCGAGTTAATCACACTGACACTGTCGCCACGAGAAGGGTTATAACCCACTGCGTCCCGAACCAATAATGTCAGCCGACCTAATTCTTCATCGCTCCAAGGCGTTCTCTCTACCGCGTTAGTATTCGGATTGATGCTCACCAAATCATCCACCACAACCGCCACCGACAATCGATGAATCGTACCTTGCTGGTTTTTGGTGTAACTAATGCTTCTGTCTAATTCAAAATTACGCGTGGTCTCTTCCCGAGACTGCCCATTCGACGCGTTGTTTGAGCTTGATGCGCCAATCGGTGCGCCATTTTCATCCACCGCTTCGGGGGCCGTTACCGCGCCTGGCGGCTGATTGCTTAATGCGCCTGGAATACCACCATTGGTCGCTCCAGCACCTTTTTTCTCTTTCAGCGTCTGTTCGCTCCGCAGCGCCAATAAGTCAGGGTTGTATTGCTCTGCCGTTTTTTCCACCGCCGTAAAGTCCACATCGGCAGACACTTCTGCTTTAAAGCGGCCATCGCCGACAACAGGACCTAATATGCTGTTGACTCGCTGTAACAGAACATCTTCAACACGACGGGTGTAATCAAACTGTTTACCCGCAACAGACAGCTGCGAAGAAGGGTCTTTCTCTGTTAATAAGGTGCCGCGCTGATCCACCACGGTGACATTTTTCTCGGTCAATTGAGAAATACTAGACGCCACCAGGTTCACAATCGCATCCACTTGGCTGCGATCTAAACGTCGTCCTGGGTACAATTCCAGAAAAACAGAGGCTGAAGGCTTACGTGTATCGCGCACAAACACAGATTCTTTAGGAATGGCCAAGTGCACACGTGCAGATTTAACACTCTGCAAACTGGAAATGGTTTTGCTTAACTCCCCTTCCAAACCACGTCGATAGCGCGCGCTCTCCACAAACTGAGAGGTGCCTAAGCCTTGGTCTTTATCAAGAATTTCCATCCCCACGGTCTGATCAGAAACAATGCCAGAACCGGCAAGTTTTAGACGTGCTTGTTGATAATAATCGGACTCAACAAGCAAAGCGCCTGTATTTTGGTCAATTTTAAAGGGAATATTATTGGTGTTAAGAACTTCTACGATTTGATCCGCACTGTAATTAGTAATACTACTCAATACGGGTTTGTAATCTGGCCCACTGGTCCATAAGACCGCCGCCAAAGCAATAGCAATAGAGGCAGCAAGGCCGACCATTAAAGCAAGCTGTCGAATGACAGTTAGCTTATTAAAGCCAGTCACAAGGTCTAGATAGAGCTTTTGCTCTGATTGTTCAGCTGGGACATTATCCATTAAAAAGCGCCAAGCGATATATCATGCCTAAATTGGCATATTCATGATTTTTTCATACGCATCCACAAGCTTATTACGCACCTGCGTCATAGCTTCAAATGAAATACTCGATTTTTGCAGACCTATCATGACTTGAGGCAAATCTACACCGGCGTCGCCGCGTTCGTATGACTGCGCCAAACTCTTTGCATCCTGCTGCAATGAATTCACATTGTTGACCGCGTCTTTTAGCATGTCTGCAAAATCGGCACGACCAACCGCATCCCCTTGTTCTCCACCTATTTTTGAAATACCAGGCATAGGCGAGCCAGGCGCATGAACTTGCGCCTTCATTTCCCGCATTTGGGAAAGCACTTGATTAATATCTGGTCTATCTGTGACCATGCTACTCACCTACAAAAAACACATTGATACAGCTTAGCATAAAGGTAATTAAAACAAGATACAAAAATCAATCCACATCTAAACCACTTTCGCGCATTTTGGCAATTTTGTAACGCAATGTTCGCGGGCTAATACCCAACTTGTCAGCCACAATCTTGCGTTTACCGTTTGCCTCGATCAACGCTTGGGCAATAATGCGGAATTCATGCTGCTGAACCCCTTTACCCAAAATAGAAGCCGCGCTGTCTTCTTCCTCTTCTTGAACCTCGCTTACCGCTGGCGCACTCATCATATCGAATGCCACGTGTTCTTCATGGATTTGGCCGTTAGGGCTTAAAATGAGAGCGCGCTGAATCACATTATCCAACTCTCGCACATTACCAGGCCAAGGGTGCGCCTCAAGTTTACTCAAAGCTGAGGGTTTTAAGACCGCATTTGCGACGCGCATTTTGACCGCATGTTTCTCTAAGAAACGCTGAGCAATAGGAATAATATCCCCTTTCCTTTCGCGAATCGGCAACCAGCGCAATGGAAAAACATTTAACCGGTAATACAAATCTTCTCGGAAACCACCATCGCGTACATATTCAGCCAAATCGCGGTTAGTGGTTGCGATCACTCGCACATCAAGCTGAATGGTTTTCTTACCGCCAAGGCGCTCAACTTCCTGTTCTTGAAGCACTCGAAGCAACTTAGCTTGCAAACCAATGTCTATTTCGGTGATTTCATCCAGCAGCAAAGTACCGCCATTAGCCTGCTCAAACTTACCCGCTTGAGCAGAAACCGCGCCAGTATAAGCGCCTTTTTCATAACCAAATAAAATCGCTTCCAGCATATTTTCTGGAATGGCAGCACAGTTAATAGCGACAAAAGGGGCGTTATTTCGAGCCGATTCTTGGTGAATATAGTTCGCTAATACTTCTTTACCCGTGCCACTCTCACCACAAATCAAGACCGTTGAATCGGTCACCGCAACGCGCTTCGCCAACTCCAACATAGCAATACTTGAAGGGTCTTTAGCAATAGGCTGATGACTCTGTGAGGCGGTTTTTTTCACCGTGTATTTTTCGATGGCTTCTAGCAGTTCTTTTTCTTGGAACGGCTTTAATAAATAATCCACCGCGCCGTCACGCATGGCTTCAACGGCATGCGCGATATCACCATACGCCGTCATTAACATGATGGGCAATTCGGGATAATTCTCAATGACATGATGCAGCAAACCATAGCCATCCATACCCGGTAAGTTGACATCGGAAACCACCATATCAAACGTACTTACCTTAAGCGCTAATACTGCATCTTCCGCATTGAACACCACTTTACACTGATAATTAGCCAGCATTAGTGTGTCTTCTAACGCTTCAGCCAATCCTTTATCATCTTCAACGATGAGTAACTTAACATCAGACATACTACGCCCTTACAAGAGGAAGCTGCAGACTTGCCGTCGTGCCCACTCCCTCGATACTGTCTATTTCAAACAAGCCATGATGCGCTCTTGCAATCGCTTTCACAACCATCAAACCTAATCCTGTTCCGTGCTGTTTCGTTGTCACAAAGCCTTCTTGAACATGCTCTAATTGAGCCTGCGACATGCCTTCTCCTTGGTCTTTAAAAGCAATTCGCAACACACCGTCTTCGCAGCGCCATTGCAGAATAACCAGCCCCCCTTCGGATTGAGCGTCGATGGCATTATTCAGCAGGTTTAGCAAAGCACCAATTAATGCTTCTTTATTACATTGGATCAACAGTGAGGCAATGTCTTGCTCACCATCAATCTCTAATAGGGTATTTTTTTGATCGCATATATCACGACACTCCGCGATCAGATTATCCATGAACACGCTCGCGTCTAACTTTTCATCCAGTTTAATATCACTGCGCGAAAAGATCAGCATGTCACGAATTTGCCGTTCTATATTTTCTAAACGATTAGAGAGTTTATCCGCAAAACGCTGACGCATCACTGGAGATAAGTCGCTTTTTTGTAAATGCCCTGCGTATAAGGTCGCTGACGACAACGGGGTTCGAATTTGATGTGCTAACGCGGCAACCATTTTTCCCATATTCGACAAGCGCTCATGGTGTGATAGTTTTTTCTGTAGCAAATAGGCTTCGGTTAAATCGACAAAAATCAATAATTGTCCTGGCACGTCACCAAGAGAAGCCGTTTCTACACGCACACGCCGACCAGATGTCATGCTAATCTCGTGACCATCGTCTTTTTGTGGGCGAAAGCTCAAGGGCACAATGTCGCCCCACGAACGCCCAATTAAAGGCAACTCAAACAGACGATCGGCAACAGGGTTTGCCATTACTACCAAACCTTCCGCGTTTAACAATAAAACGCCAACTGGCATGGACTCGAAAAGCTGTTGGAATTGCTGTACTAGAATACGATTTTTATCTTGCTCTTCTCGGCGATTTTGTTCAGATTTTTCTAATTGAGCGGAAAGTTGGGCGACCTGCTCCTGTAAGTCTAAATAAGACTTAGCAAGCACATCTGAAGATTCTGAAAATACTTGAAAGGCCGCCTTTAACTCGGCAATCTCTTCGTCCTTTGTCACTAAAACTCCGACTTATCAATATTGTACCGACGCATTTTTTCAATCAATGTGGTTCTTTGGATCTGCAAATTTTGCGCCGCTCGAGAAACCACTCCCTGTGCTGACACCAATGCCTGCCTGATGAGCAAGGCTTCCAAATGGCGCACATGCAAATTTAGATTCACACCAGAAGGCTGAGGCAGCAAACGTCTTTGCTGTATTTCTTTCAGCACACTCCAAAAGTCTTGGGAGCGCCAAGGCAGAGGACAATACCACACATTTTCTTCGGTTCGCTCACCATTGATAATACTCAATGATGAACGCAAAGAAATCACGGGAATCATCTCATCCAGCTGAACACACTCAACAGAGTGACCAATAACCACAAAATCAGGTAAATGGAACGCTGTGAACGACGTACTGTGCTCGACACCAATAAAGGTCAGCACACTTGAGACACTCAGTATCTCTTCGTCATCTAATCCACATAACCAAGCTCTCACTCTATTCACCCTCATTCGCAATATACAAACGCCGCCAATCCATAAGGATAGCGCTAAGCAGGAAGTAAGTCGCTCTTCCCTGATCTAATAATGCGAATTGAATTCTAGGTTTCAACCCTTCATTCAGCAACTATTGCCTGAAAGACTAGAGTTTCGACAAGATTTGATCAAACTCATCATCGCCATCCGCTGGCGATGCATGCCAGGTTAATGTTCCAAGCAAGGGAGCAGGCAGCATATTCGCTAAGCTTTGCAGGTTTTCTTCATAACAAGGCATGGAGTCCTGCCCACCATTCGCCACCCAACCCGCAATATTAAGGCCATCACGTAAAATGGCTTCGGCGCTTAACATCGCATGATTTAGACAACCCAGCTTCATGTTCACCACCAGCACCACTGGAAAATTAAGGCTCTTTGCCAACCCAGATAACAACTCACGATCATTAAGTGGCACTCGCCAACCACCGGCACCTTCGACGATAGCAAAATCATAAGGCGTCAATAATGCCCCTTTTAAAAAACCTTCAAGACGAGACACAGTAATCAGACGATTTTCTTGTGCGGCGGCAATATGCGGTGCTATAGCAGGCTCAAGCACAACCGGATTTACCTGTTCATAAGGCAATCGCACACTGCTTGCCGCTTGGATCAATAAAGCATCATCATTGCGTAGTGCTCCATCGACCCGTTCCGCCCCTGCAGCAATGGGTTTTAGTCCAAGAGAGCGGAGTCCAGCACGATGCGCGGCTTTTAATAAACCAACCGTGACATAAGTTTTTCCTGCATCGGTATCTGTTGCCGTCACAAAAAACGTTTTTTTCACTAGTAACACCCCATTAAGACACTTTATTAAGAACAGGGCTTTTGCAAAACAACAAAAGCCACTTGGTAACGCAAAGGAATTCCTCTCTTCTCTCTAAGCTGCTCATATTGCTTGATAAAGGTTTTCCACTTAGAAGGAGACATGCTGTTATTTTGCTTGTTAACCACCAAGCTAGCACCGACTTTTTTTAACGAATGAATGGCGTCTTCTGGTGCTGAAAACCACATGGGCACAGTAGCCAACTCTGAATGCTGTATTTGCCAATGACACTCTGTCACCTGTGCAAGCAATGCTTCTAACCTTGGGTATTGATTCACATGAGGCGCATTATCAATGCCTTGCCATGCCTGCTCAATTTCTGGCATTGAGCCTTCACACAAGGTAGAAAACACCAGATATCCACCAGGCGCGGTGGCCCGATAGAGCTCAGAAAAAAGCGTTTCCGGCTGCAAACACCATTGCATAGCCAAGCTTGAAAACAACAAATCAAAGGCATTATCAGAAAACGGAAGTGACTCAGCGTCCCCACAAACAAACGAAAGCGCGCCTTGCTGGCTGGGCAAATCAGTCAACAAGTGATTGCTCGTTCTGGCGGTTTCTAGCATTTGAAAAGATAAATCTAATGCCATAAATAGAGAAGGTGAAAGCGTTTGAGACAGGGTAGCAAGTGCTTGCCCAGTTCCAGTCCCTACGTCTAAAACAGCATTAGCGTGAGAACAAGGCAAATGCCTAAAGAGCCGATCCAACACCACTCGTTGAAAATCGGCATAAGCATCGTAGGTTAAAGCGGCACGATCAAATCGCTGGGCAACTTGTCGTTTATAGTGAAAAGAATCTTCACCATCATTAGCTATTGGCATCTATAAAGGTTTCGATATGCTGTACGCAAACATCTTCTGCCTCCAAGAAGGATTGATGGGCACAATCTGGCACAACAATCACCTCTTGGAGCGGATTCGCATCGGTTTGCGTTGTTAAAGTCGTTGAGGCCACTAAGGTGTCGTTCTGCCCCAATATATGTAAGTTCGGTAAATCCAACAGCGCACTCTCGCGACGAATGTCTAATGCTCTCAATAATCGCAACCCACCCACTAACGCGGTTTTATTAAGTTGCTTTGGCAGCAGTGCTTGAAGTTGCTTCATTAAAGGACGCTCTTGTTTTGCCCCTCTTACTTGCAACATCAAAAATCGCTTCATACCTTGTTCGGGGGACTCATCAACCAACTGAGAAAATTCGTCAAATAACATAGGTGCCATGCCTTCAGGCCAATTTTCTCGTTGCAAAAAGCTAGGAGAAGCCGACAAGGTAATCAAACCTTTTACACAACTAGAACGACGTGCTGCCACATAAGTAGACACCATGCCTCCCAAAGACCAACCGATCCACCAGCAGTCTTTCGGCGCAACAGCAATAAGCTGCTCCGACAAAGCGTCTATGTCGTAATTCGGTTCGATTCGCGTTTGTTCAATCCGGGCTTCATCCAGAGAAATTCCTGGTAAATTGGCCATCACCACATAGAAACGTTGGCTTAGACGCAGCGCCAAAGGCTTCATCACTTCTTTTGGCATCCCCCAACCTGGCACCATAAAAATAGCCGGACAATTTGGATCACCAAGAACTTCTGTTTCGATGCGTATGCGCATATTTCCCTCTACTGCAATGACGTTAAAACACACTCTAGTGAATCACACAGAAAAACCAAATCGTCGTCTGTATGAGACGCACTCAAAGTGATACGCAAACGAGCGCTACCGACAGGCACTGTGGGCGGACGAATAGCCGTACACCAGATACCAAGAGATTTTAACGCATCACTCACCTTGATGGCAGTGCTGCTTTCTCCAATGACAATAGGCTGAATAGCGGTGTTTGATGCCATCAGCTTAACAGGAAGTTGAGAGAGACGGTGACGAAAATACGCAATATGCTGCGCTAATTTCTCGCGCCGCGCTTGCCCTTCAGCAGATTGAATCAGCTTAAGCGCCGTGAGCGTCGCCCCAGCAATGGCCGGTGACATGGCCGTGGTATACACATAAGGACGAGCAAATTGCGTTAAATAATCGGCCATCGCATGGCTGATCGCAACAAAGGCTCCAGAAGTGCCAAAGGCTTTACCAAAAGTGCCCACTAAAATAGGCAATGACTCAGCGTCCAAATTTTCTAAAGCCAGGCTGCCGCGCCCTTGCTCACCAATACAACCTAAACCATGCGCGTCATCAACCATCAATAACCAGTCACGCCTAGCCGCCAACTTAGACAATTCGGCCAAGGGAGCCAAATCACCGTCCATACTAAAAATGCCATCCGTGACCAACAAACCCGGTGTTGCCAGCTTGCTGAGTAACTTCTCTGCACTTGCCACATCCCCATGCAAATAACGGCGTAATGGCGCTTGCGCTAAAACGGCACCATCTAGCAAGGAAGCATGGTTGAGCTTATCTTGCGCGACGGGACGATCTTTCGCAGCCAAGGCAGAAATCACCCCTAAATTCGCCATATAACCGGTGCTAAAAAGCATCACTCGCTCATAGCCCAACCAGTCAGCAAGCGCTTCTTCCAACGCTTGATGAGGCGCTAAATGACCACAAACAAGATGCGATGAGCCGCCGCCCACTCCGTACTGCTGGGCAGACTCATGAAGGCTACGGATCAACTCAGGGTGATTGGCTAGTCCAAGATAATCATTGGAGCAAAAGGCTTTATATTGATGGTTAGCAAAGGTCGCATTAGGCGTTTGCGGCCCTTCTAGGGTCACCGTTTGACGTAGTAAGGATTGTTGGCGGCGCTCATTCAGCGCCGCCTCCACCCAAGGGGGCGTATTAGGCATTGGCTTCGTAAAAGAGTTTGGACTCTTCTTGCTTAACCACTTGCGCAGCAATGGCGTCTACCACGGCAGCGTCTGAATGCTCTTCACGTTGCTCAGGTTTAATGCCCAATTTGGCAAACAACATCATATCTTTGTTCGCTTCTGGGTTACTGGTCGTAAGCAGTTTTTCGCCGTAGAAAATCGAGTTGGCACCGGCTAAGAAGCACAGGGCTTGTGTTTGCTCACTCATGCCTTGACGGCCTGCTGATAGACGAACATGAGATTTCGGCATAACAATACGCGCCACGGCAATAGAACGAATAAAGTCGAATTCATCAAGGTCATCGACGTTTTCCAATGGCGTACCAGCCACTTTGACCAGCATGTTAATTGGCACACTTTCAGGATGCGGCGTCATTAACGCTAATTGGCGAATCAAACCAACACGGTCTTTTTGCTCTTCGCCCATGCCCATGATGCCACCACAGCATAATTTAATACCAGAACCTCGCACTCGTGACAAAGTGTCTAAGCGGTCTTGATAAGTACGCGTTGTGATAATGCTGTCATAAAATTCAGCAGAGGTGTCTAGGTTATGATTGTAATAATCCAAACCTGCTTCAGACAGGCGCTTCGCTTGCTCATCGTTTAATGTGCCGAGCGTGACGCAAGACTCTAGTCCAAGCGACTTTACGCCCTTGATCATTTCTAATACGTAAGGAAAATCTTTTTCTGAAGGATGCTTCCACGCCGCGCCCATGCAAAAACGGCTAGCGCCCTTTTCTTTGGCCAATGCCGCTTCTTCCAACACCTTCTGTACTTCCATGAGCTTTTCTTTTTCTAGCTCGGTGTTGTAATGCCCACTTTGAGGACAGTATTTACAGTCTTCAGGGCAAGCACCTGTCTTAATGGAAAGAAGGGTACTAACCTGTACTTCATTGGGCGCAAAATTCTCACGGTGTACTGTCTGTGCACGGAACAGGAGATCCGTAAAAGGCAAATCAAAAAGCGCTTGAATTTCAGCATGCGTCCAATCGTAACGCGGCTCATTGGTGTTAGTAGCAGACATAGTACCCTCAAAAATAAGTGTCAAGGATGGCAATACTAATGAACCATGGAAAACTGTCAACCATAAATATTATCAAGGTTTACAACAGATTGTTTATCGAGCAATGTTATTTATGCCATGCTCCGAGCCGAAAACCTCTCTGTTCTTACTGTGAAGCTGGCTTCAATCGTAACGCGTTTGCCTGCCCATTATGCAAACGCCCAAGCCAAGGAACTTTGAGTTCTATTTGCGGCCAATGCCAAGTTTCTCCCCCGCTCTACCACAACTGCCTTGCTCCTTTGCGGTTCGAAGGCCTCACACAGCACCTCATCCACGCGATTAAATTCCAGCAACAGGCACATTATATTCGCCCCTTAATACAAGTACTCAGCGAGACACTCATCGAACACTATGACTCTGTGGATAACTGGCCTAGCCAAATCATTTTTGTGCCAAGTCATCCAACACGAATCAAAGAGCGCGGCTTTTGCCAAACCCAACTTATGGTGGCTGAATTGTACAAAATACTCCTGCTGCAATTAAAAGAGAAAACGCCAAAGCACACTAAAAAGAGCCCTATTAAAAAAGCTCTGCATACCCAAGCGCAACACACGCTAAGTAAGAAAAAACGTTCAGAAAATCAACAAGGTGTATATCAAGTAACAGGTGAAATAGAAGACCATGTCGCCCTTTTTGACGACGTCATGACCAGTGGCAACACCCTAGAAACCTGCGTGAAGCTGTTAAAAAAAGCAGGCGCGAAACAGGTCGATGTTTGGGTTATCGCCAGAACGCCAGAAAAAACCAGTAATAAAACCACGCTGGCAAGCGGAGTCACCATTGTTTAGTATGCGCGAGCTTAAACTACAAAATGGTTTCCACTATGCAAGACTCACTGACATCACAAGAGTACATCGAACTCGACAAACAACGGCTCTGGCACCCTTATACTTCGATGAGTGCCCCTACCCCACATTACCTAGTCGAACACGCTTCTGAGTGCGAAATCACGCTCGCGAGCGGAGCAACACTCATCGATGGTATGTCCTCATGGTGGAGTGTGATTCATGGATACAACCACCCAAGCATCAACCAAGCCCTTAAGTCACAAATCGATGATTTCTCTCATGTGATGTTTGGCGGCTTTACCCACAAACCCGCCATCGACTTAGCCAATAAGCTCGTCAACATGACGCCTGAGCCACTACAAAGAGTGTTCTTTTCAGATTCAGGGTCCGTTTCCGTTGAAGTCGCACTCAAAATGGCGATTCAATACTGGCACTCCCAAGGCAAGCCAACTAAGCAGTATTTTGCCACCCCCAAAAGTGGCTACCACGGTGATACTTTTGCCGCCATGTCCGTGTGTGATCCAGAAAATGGAATGCACAATCTGTTTAATGGCGCGGTCACTGAGCAGTGCTTTGTGTCGCCCCCGCCCATTGGCATCAATAATCCGGTAAAAGAAGAGTATATCGACGAAATTCGTCAATTATTCATAGAAAAGCACCAAACCATCGCAGGTTTTATTATCGAACCCGTGGTGCAAAACGCCGGCGGGATGCGGTTTTACAACCCCGAGTATTTAAACCGACTTCGCGACTTATGTGATGAGTTCGACATCTTGCTTATTTTTGATGAAATCGCCACTGGATTCGGTCGCACCGGCAAGTTGTTTGCCACGAATCACACCAATATTTGCCCAGATATCATGTGCGTTGGTAAAGCCTTAACTGGCGGCTATATCACGCTAGCCGCGACCTTAACCACAGACAAGGTCGCCCTCGGCATCAGCGATAAAGGGGGCGTATTTATGCATGGTCCTACTTTTATGGGGAACCCACTCGCTTGTGCCGCGGCTAACGCCAGCCTATCGCTGCTCGCCAGTTATGACATTGAAGCACGTATCGGTCAGATTGAACGCTGGATGACAGAAGCCCTCGCGCCCTGCGCCAGCCTTGCAAAGGTTGCTGATGTCAGATGTTTTGGCGCCATCGGCGTTGTCGAGCTAAAATCCGCCGTCGATCAACACCAAATTCAACCCAAATTCGTAGAACGAGGGGTTTGGGTGCGCCCCTTTGGCAAACTGATCTATTTGATGCCTCCCTACATAATCACGCAGTCACAAATTCAAGCCCTTGGTAACGCCATTTATGAGATTGCCAGCGAAGAGTAACCCAGTGCTCAAATCGGCTTGTTAGCCGATGAACAATGGCAAAGCAAAAAAAAGAGCGCCCTATGCTGGCGCTCTTTTTTTATTCTCTCATCGAGAAACGAGTCCTGTTGTTAAAAAATCTCACCCGGCGCTAAATTAAAGCGCTTGTCATCAAGGCTCGACTTATCCACCTCAACGGTATTGTTGTTTGCGTTACTTTTCGGCACTTGTGGACGCGCTAAATCATTTTGTTTAATCACAATTTCCACTCGGCGGTTGGTCGCCCTGTTGGCCGGACTATCATTTGGCACCAAAGGGCGCGTATCGGCAAAACCCGTTACCGCAAAACGATTCTGATTTAACTTGCCGGAAGCAAACAGCTCTTCGGCAACAGAGATAGCTCGAGCGGAAGACAGCTGCCAATTCGATTTAAAGCGTCGACTGTCAATGGGCACGTTATCCGTATGCCCTTCAACAGAAATAGAGCCTTTCACACCCACCAACAAATCCCGCACCATATCAATCACAGGAATAAAGTCATAATTTAGCTCAGCGGAGCCTGACTCAAACGTGCCTTTGTCTTTTAGACGTATGGTGATGGTTTGCTCTTGGGTTTCAACTTCGACCGTTCCTTTGGAGATTTCTTCACTCATCACCGAGGCTATTTGACGAGCATCGTCTTCGGTTTGCTGAATTTTCTTTTCGCGCTCTAAATCCGCTTTTGACTTATCCACAAAAACTTCTTGAGAAGGCTGTCCTGCGCCATCATGTTCGTTCATCTCCGCCGTCCCAGGCTTACACAACACTTCTAACGTATGATCAGGCTTGTCGTCCGCCTTTTGGCGAACTTCATTTATTGGCGTCGGTTCCGGCCGCCCCGGACTAAACTCTTGGGCAATAATAGAGGTTCCCATCGGAATACTTTCCGCTTCAATCTCTTTTTGCACACCAAAGGCTTCACGCATTGATCCGGCCAATTGCTTGAACTTTAAGACATCCATTTCTGCGAATGACAGCAGCAATACAAAGAAACACATCAGCAACGACATCAAGTCGGCAAAGGTTCCCATGTAGGCCGGCAGCCCCTCTATACATTCAGGGCAGTCTTGTTCTTCTTCATCACTCATCCAATAACCCGACTACAGCTAAAAAGTTATTCACGTTCAATCCGCTTACCTTCGGCAATATAGGTTTTCAACACACCATCTACTACACGAGGGTTTTGCCCTGCTTGAATCGCCAGTAAAGCTTCTAGAATCAATTTTTGACACATTAATTCTTCATTGGCTCGGTTCTGCAATTTTGCTTGGATCGGCAAACACACCATATTGGCTAATGCCGCACCGTACAAAGTCGTCAGCAAGGCAACCGCCATGGCAGGTCCAATGGCCTTAGGGTCATCCATGTTGGCCAACATTTGCACCAACCCCACCAAGGTCCCAATCATCCCCATGGCTGGCCCAACGTCGCCAAATGCCTTAAAGACTTTCGCACCTGCATCATGACGAGCAAACGCCATATTCATATCATTAGAAAGCTGACTTTTCACCACAGAACCGTCATGCCCGTCCACCAGCATCTGAATGCCTTTAGACAAAAACGGATGACTCACTTCTTTGCCTTCAAGAGAAAGCAATCCACCTTTACGCGCTTCATCGGCCAAACCGTAGATTTCATCGATTAACGTGTCTAACGGTGTGCTTTTGAACATGAAGGCTTTTGCGGCAACTTTACCTGCGCCAAGAAACTGCCCGAGAGGATATTGAATAAGCACAACAAAAGTGGAACCAATCAATACAATCAACACAGAGGCGGGGTCTAAAAACATCCCTGCTGAGCCGCCTAACAGAATAGCCATTAAAACAATGACAAAAGAGCCGACCAACCCAATTAACGTTGCGATATCCACACACGTCTCCTACCAAAAAAGCTATAATAAACACAGTTTAACTAATTCTAAACGAAAGAATATAAAAAGGATCAGATCTTTGATCAGTATTTTTGTAATTTCTACAGAGCTGATACTCGAAGAATTTATCATTTTCTGTTACAAATTATCGTGATACCCAAGAGAATTAATCATGCCTCGTAAAAACAGCGTCCGTCATTTCGAAGAAAACCTAAACGAGCTAGACAGCATAGTGGCTCAATTAGAATCTAATCAGTTACCACTCGAAGAAGCCTTAAAGGCCTTTGAAAAAGGGGTTAAAATTAGTCAGGATTGCCAATCCGTACTCACTCAAGCTGAGCAAAAGGTTCAAATATTGCTCGATAAGCAAGATGGCGAACACTTAGAACCCTTTGATCCGGAATCTGCTTCGTGAATTTAGACCAGTTTTCTCAATACGCTTGCCAACGCGTCGACTCTTTTCTTAAGCAGCAATTAGATATTTACCCGCCAGCGGTAAATTTGCAAGAAGCGATGTCTTATAGCTTATTTAATGGCGGAAAACGCATTAGACCCATGCTAACGTACGCGACCGCGGCCTTGTTTGCCGAGCCTAATGCGTTAACCGATGCCAGTGCGGCGGCCATTGAATCTATCCATGCCTATTCATTGATCCACGATGACTTGCCCGCGATGGACGACGACGACTTACGCCGAGGAAAACCCACCTGCCATATTCAGTTTGACGAAGCAACCGCGATCCTAGCCGGCGATGCTCTACAGACGTTCGCGTTTGAATTGCTCAGCGCACCGTCATTAAACAATGCTAAGATACAACTTCAACTGATTCGTGAATTATCTCTCGCCTCCGGTAGACATGGCATGATTACCGGCCAAATGATTGATCTTGCCAATGTTGATCAAACCATTTCCATTGAAACACTAGAACAGATGCATGCCCATAAAACCGGTGCTCTGATTCGTGCCAGTGTTCGCATGGGCGCGCTCAGTACCGAGCAAGCCAGTGCCCAGCAGTTAGCCGCACTGGATGCGTACGCCAAAGCAATCGGGTTGGCCTTTCAAGTGCAAGACGACATCATTGATATCACCAGTGATACGCAAACACTCGGAAAAACACAGTTTTCGGATGAAGAGGCCAACAAGCCAACTTACCCTAAACTGCTTGGCCTCGAAGGCGCTACCGCTTTGGCAAAACAGCTGCATGATCAAGCAATTGAGGATATTTCCTCATTTGGAGAGGCCGCGCAGCCGTTAGTTGAGCTTGCAAACTATATTATTGGTCGCAACCACTGATATACTAGCGCGTTAATTATTTCGCTTTAATTTATGAGACCTTACTGGTGCCCATGTTCGAAGAAATCCCAACCTCGCGTCCCAACACGCCACTATTAGATAAGGTGAATGCGCCGTCAGATTTGCGCGCATTGAAAAAAGAGCAACTGCCTCTTCTAGTACGCGAACTGCGCGAATTTATGCTTTTCAGCGTTGGTCAAACTGGCGGACATTTTGGTGCAGGCCTAGGCGTTGTCGAACTGACCGTCGCTCTACATTATTTATTTAACACGCCTGAAGACCGTATTGTTTGGGATGTGGGCCATCAGGCTTACCCTCACAAAATTCTCACCGGTCGCCGCGATGCGTTATTGACCATAAGACAAGAAAACGGCATTTCTGGTTTTCCAAAGCGAGAAGAAAGCGAATACGACACCTTTGGTGTCGGCCATTCAAGTACCTCTATTGGTGCCGCGCTGGGCATGTCGCTAGCCGCTCGCCAATTAAAAACAGGCCGTAAAGCCGTTGCCGTGATTGGCGATGGCGCTATGTCTGCCGGCATGGCATTCGAAGCGTTAAACCACGCAGGCGATGTAAAAGCCGATATGCTGGTAATTCTCAACGACAATGAAATGTCTATTTCAAAACCCGTTGGCGCGCTATCGAGTTATTTTGCCCGCATGTGGGCCAGTAAAACCTATGAAAACCTTCGTGAAGGCGGCCGTAAAGTTTTCTCTGGCTTGCCATCTGCGTTGGAGCTGGCACGTAAAGCAGAAGAGCACATGAAAGGTCTGGTTTCACCTGGCACCTTGTTTGAAGAGCTCGGCTTTAATTATATTGGGCCTATTGATGGTCACGATATGGACCACTTATTGACCACGATCGCAAACCTAAAAGATCGATCCGGCCCACAATTTCTTCATGTGATCACCAAAAAAGGCAAAGGCTTTGAGCCTGCCGAGGGTGACCCGATCGGCTACCATGCGATCAATAAGACAGAACCAGATAGCCCATCCACGTCCCCAAAAGTTAAATTGCCGAAGTATTGCAATGTTTTTGGTCAATGGGTGTGCGATGCGGCCGAGCAAGATAACAAGCTTGTCGCCATCACCCCTGCAATGAAAGAAGGCTCTGACCTCATTGAGTTTGCTGAGCGTTTTCCACAGCGTTATTTCGATGTGGCCATCGCGGAACAACACGCCGTTACTCTGGCGGCAGGCATGGCCTGTGATGGGGTAAAACCCGTTGTGGCGATTTATTCGACCTTTCTGCAACGCGCCTATGACCAGCTGATTCACGATGTTGCATTGCAGAATTTAGATGTGTTGTTTGCCATCGATCGGGCTGGACTCGTCGGTGAAGACGGTCCGACTCACGCCGGCGTCTATGACCTTAGCTACTTGCGGTGCATTCCAAATATGGTCGTCATGGCACCATCTGATGAAGATGAATGCCGTAAAATGCTGCAAACCGGGTATCAATATAACGGCCCTGCCGCAGTACGCTACCCTCGAGGAACCGGACGTGGCGTAACCATAGAACCTACCCTTAGCACACTAGAAATTGGCAAGGCCCGCACCTTACACAGCGGCGAATCTGGCATTGTTATCTGCGCTTTTGGTCGCCCCACTTATGACGCGCTACAAGCGGCACAAAACTTAGATGCCACCTTGCTGGATATGCGCTTCGTCAAACCAATAGATCAAGCAGCTTTGCTGGCGCAAGCAGACGCGAAACTAATGGTCACTGTGGAAGAGAATGCCATCATGGGCGGCGCAGGATCCGCCGTTAGTGAGTTTTACTTGTCTCAAAACATTACCATGTCGACCCTTCATATTGGCCTGCCGGACCAATATGAAGAACACGCCAGCCACAGCGCCATGCTAAGGCACGTTGGCTTAGATGCCGATGGCATAGAAAGACAAATCAAACAAAGATTGGCTGAAATAGCAAAAGGGTAAACTCACCCCAAGCGATTCAACGAACATCACTTAACATAAAGAACCAACAGCCCGCCTGTTGGTTTTTTTATGTCAGTCGTTTTGCAAGGCCAGAAAAAACTAGCCTACGATCAAGTTACGCTCTGGAATGTTGTGTAAACAATAATGCGTAATGCCTTCATGCAGGGCGCTGGCAATCTTATTTTGGAAAGCCTTAGTTCGAAGTTTCTTCTCTTCGTGTGGGTTAGAGATAAACGCCGTTTCCACCAAGGCAGACGGAATATCCGGTGACTTAAGAACCGCAAAAGCCGCCCTTTCAACCCGTTTATGCAGCACTTTTTCTGTTTTAGCAAGATTGCTAATCACAGTGTTCGCCAGATCCGTACTGGCTTGTAAGGTGCCTGTTTGAGATAAATCGAGCAATACCTTAGCCAGCATATTGTCTTTGGTATTTAACGATACGCCACCAATTAGATCCGAATTATTCTCTCTATGCGCCAAGCGTCGCGCCATCACGCTCGTCGCGCCTTTATTAGACAAGATATACACAGAAGAACCTCGTACCGAACGGTCTTCACAGGCATCGGCATGCACAGAAACAAAAATATCCGCCTTATGTTTATGCGCGATATTGACCCTATCACGCAATGGAATAAACACATCTTTGTCCCGCGTCATAATGACTTTAAAGCCTTGCGTGCGGTTTAACTTTTCGCGCAGCATACGCCCAATGGCCAATACCACGTCTTTTTCATGGGTACCGTGTTTGCCCGTTGCTCCTGGGTCTTTGCCGCCGTGACCTGGGTCCACAACAACAATAATGTCACGCTTTTCGGGCTGCCTTGTGGCCACTTTATGTTGCACCACAACAGAATCTGTCAGCGTTATTATCAGTTCATTATGACGCGCACCACGACGAACCGAGGTGGAGTTAAAGGCAATGTGCTTTTCTAAATCAAACACCAGGCGCAAAGTATCCCCATGGTGAATGGCCCAACGCACATCTTTAAAAAGCCCTAATTTGTGGAGCGATTTAACAGCATAGGCATTTTTTGTTTGCGGCAGATCCACCACTAAGCGTTCAGGATTCTTTAACGTGAAGACCTTGTAATGAGGCGTATGAGTCAACTTCAGGGTGAGGTGCGCGTTGCTCCCTTTGCGGTATGTGGCTATTTCTTCTAGAGTGTTGCCTTGTTCTGCAAACCCAGAAACAGGCAAAAGAGTGGCACAAGAGGCCAATAAAAAACGTCGAATGAAAGTACGTCGAGTGCTGCTTGTCATAGGTGATACGTGATTAATTAAAAGAAGTTAGTTGTGTAATGAAAATCAACACAAGGTGTTACAAAGTAACAAATACCCAATCAGATATCAAAAACAGAGTATGAGCTTTACACAAACCTCAAACTTCACAAACTTCAGTAAACGCGTATTTTGCCCTCTTTATTCAGACAAAAAAAGCCCCGCTTCACAGCAGGGCCTTATAAACGCATTGTGTCTAGGGATTCATCACGCAGGAACGGTAATCAAATCCAAGCGTTGACGAAAACGCATCACAGCCAAACCAGCCAAAACGCCGACACCACATACAAAGGCGACGTAATAAGCAGGTGAAAGTGGGTCTTCACGTAACATCAAGCTAACCACCATTGGCGTTGTTCCACCAAAAATGGCATACGCCACATTGTAAGAGAACGACAAGCCTGAAAAACGGATCGCCGCTGGGAAGCTCTTCACCGCAATCGCCGGCACAACCCCTACCAGTCCAGTGAAGAAGCCGACTAAGGCATACAATGGGAACAAGTACGTTGTGTCATGCAGCATGGTGCTATAGAAAACCCAGTAACTGATGGCCAAGCCAATACTGAAAATAATCATGATAGGACCATTACCAAAACGGTCTGCCAAAGCACCACAAACCACAGAGCCAATCACCACAAAAATAATTGCTAAGCTGTTGGCTTCTAAAGACAGTTTTGCGTCCAGATGAATCAGCTTTTGCAACAAAGATGGCGTCATCAATACGGTTACAACCACCGCTGCTGTCAGCACCCAAGTTACCGCCATAGACACAGCCACTGAAGGCGCATGGTTTTTCAGCACGGTTTTAATTGGCAACTCAACCGCCAATTCTTGGCTTTCCTGCATTTCTTTGAAGATTGGCGTTTCTTGTAACCAGCGACGCAAGTACATTGCGATAAAGCCGAACACACCACCCAACAAGAAAGGAAAACGCCAAGCGTAATCAGAAATCTCATCCGCTGTGTAAACCGTATGCATACCTGTTGCAATCAAAGAGCCAATCAAAATACCAGCAACCAATCCTGCAGACAGAATGCCACACGCTAAACCAACATGACGTTTGGAGACGTGCTCAGTAACAAATACCCAAGCTCCAGGCGCTTCACCACCAATCGCTGCACCTTGTAACACACGGAAGAAAAGTAATAACAGCGGCGCGGCAATGCCAATGGTTTCATAAGTTGGCATTAAACCAATGGCAAACGTTGGAATAGCCATCAGCAAGATACTCATCATAAACATACGTTTACGACCAAGAATATCGCCAAAGTGCGCCATGATAATGCCACCCAAAGGACGCGCTAAATAACCCGCAGCGAAAATCCCGTAGGTTTGTACTTGGCGAAGCCACTCTGGCATGTCGGTTGGAAAGAACAAACTACCAACGACATTGGCAAAATAGACAAAAATAACAAAATCATAAAACTCGAGCGCGCCACCGAGCGCCGATAAGCTTAATGTTTTGGCATCGTTTTTATTCAATCTGCGATGCGGATCGGACTGACCATCAGCATCACCATTTAGATGAGTATTATTAGGTTTTGAGTTCATGATTATTTTATTAACAGCTACTGTTTGTTTGAGACTTTTGTTTAAGGTAATCCGCTATAAACCCGCACCATTATTATTTAATTCGTTTCAGTGTCGTGTTTTATTTTATAGCAGGGGGAATGAATACTACTGAGGCTTTTCCATAAAAGAAAGACGTATTGTGCATTTTCTCGTCGTTCGTCTAGGCGAAACGCAACAAGTGAAAAGCTAGACCGATTCGAAAGAAAATAATTCATGTTAGAACAGGAGGATAAAGCGTATTAATACAAACCCAAAAGCACCTTACAGGGCAGCAACAAGGTGCTTTCAAGGAACAAATCCATCCCCTGTGGCGCCGCGGCTTTTAGTCGCTAGAGAAATCTGCTTCTTTGTGTTTTCAGGCTTTCAACAGTAACTGTGTCAACGTTATCACGGCTAATCTCTGTCATTGGAGGTTTTAGTCGTTTAATTGCTCGACATGTCATCACGTAAATATCCATATATTGAATACGTTAAACACAATAAACTGAGTGATTAAGAAGGTTAACCAGCAAGCCCAAAGATACCGTGCATTTACCTATTTTGACGACTCGTAAGCAGTCACCATAAAGCCATTGGTAAATGGCACCACTTTATTAAAGCGCGGCGGTTATAGAACAGCCATGAATTCAATCGCCAACTTAATGTCTGTCTAAAAAAACAAAAAACGTTCTCTTTTTTGCCTTTATTGACCACTTTAGACAAATCCCTCTTGCCTCTTTAAGTACTCTCCTTTACATTCAAAAAGCTTAACTTTTTCAAGGAGATAAAAATGTATAAAGCACTATTCATCGCTTCTTCCGCACTATTATTAACCGCATGTTCTGGCGCCAATGTAACCAGTCAAATCCGTGATTTTGATGCCACGACACCAGAAAAAATGATGCGCTGTGTGACGGTTGAAACAGGTGATTCTGACACCAATGAAGAATTAAAAGCTTACGATGGTTGGACCATGGTTTATGCATCTGAATACACCACAGATAATAAAGCCACAACAGAACTTACCATGTGCTTCGAAAAATCTGCTCAGTAATTTTGGCATTTAAAATGGCGGGTCACGAAATAGCACCCGCCACTTTAAACAAAGAAGACAATTAGAACTACTGGTTAGACAAAAAACACGTAGCGCAGATTTTATTACCTGATGGATCACGTAAATACGCTAAATACAGCTTTCTAGTGCCATTTTCTCTTATTCCTGGCGCTGATTCACAGGCTTCACCACCCGCTGCAACACCAGCAGCATGCCATGCATCGACTAATTCTGGAGTCGTTGCTTTAAAGCCTATCGTCGAGCCATTTCCGTACGTGGCCGCTTCCCCATTAATGGGCTTAGTAATGGCAAACGCACCGCTTTCACTAAAGTAAAAGAAACGCTGGTTAGACTCGTCAACAACCGCAGGCTCAAACCCCAACACACCTAAGATGGCATCATAGAAAACTTTCGACTTTTCAATGTCATTCGTACCGAGCATTACATGACTGAACATAACTACAACCTCGTGATAATGAACGCGATAATACAATCGCTTAGGGTCAGATGAAGCACAGCTACTTTCTCTAAAGCACTGCCATTTCATGTGAATCACATCATAATATATAAAAACACGTTTGTATCACCTGCCATAAAGGTCAATGTTAGGCTGTCTTTTGTCTGCCAAACAGCGTGGCTTTTGACGTTACGACACCCCGCGCGGTGCAAACATGATAATGGCCATGCCCACCAGTGCCACTCCCGAACCAACCAAATCCCATGCGGTAGGACGAATGCCATCCACCGCCCAGAGCCACAATATCGCGGTAAAAATATACACACCACCATACGCAGCATACACTCGCCCAGCAGCAGAAGGATGCAGGGTAAGCAACCACGCAAATGCGATTAAACTCAGCGCGGCAGGCAGCAATAACCATATCGATTTACCTTCTCGTAACCACAGATAAGGAAGGTAACAACCAATAATTTCAGCCAGTGCGGTCACCATAAAAAGACCGACTGTTTTTAACTCAGGCATAGCATTCAACACCTTAAAAAAACACGTGAGACAACACCGCCGTTAATCGGCAATGCAAAAGAAAACGCAATGACGAGATTCACCGCATTAGCTACCAAGATCAACAAAGTGAACGCCAGTCTAAATACCATAACCTGAAATAACAAAGCCAGGGCCCAAGATGACAAAACCAAACCGAAAATAACGCCTTAGCCAAAGAGAAACGCCATCGTTAGATAGCACATTATTTATCCATTTCCAGCACCAAGTTCCGCTATAGTAAGCATCATTCGTCGTTTTCACCATATGGACATTACTTTTGACCCAACTCGATATCAACCAAGAAAAACCAGCATCTAGGGATCAAGACCCTCACCATAAGGTGACTACCTTGAACAGCGACAAAGATAAGCCTGGCTTAAACGCATTTTTACCTTTTCTACGCCCCTACCGCCTTCAGGTGATATACGCCTTAATCGCGTTAGTCATCACCGCGGGAGCCATGCTGAGCCTGGGTAAAGGCGTGCAGTTTTTAATTGATAGAGGATTAGCCTCAGGCTCAGAAGCGGATTTAACCAAAGCCCTGTGGATATTTATGGGGCTAGTCATCTTACTAGGCGTTGGCAGCTTTTGCCGATTTTTTCTCGTCTCTTGGCTAGGTGAGCGGGTCGTTGCGGACATACGAAAAGCGATCTTTGCCCACTTACTCACGCTCTCTCCGTCTTTTTTTGAAGACAATTCACCGAGTGAAATTCAATCGCGCATCACCTCAGACACCACCTTATTACAAAGCGTTATTGGCTCTTCGTTGTCGATCGCCTTACGCAGCAGCTTAATGTTGGTCGGCGGTATTATTTTCCTACTCGTTATGCATTTTAAGCTGACCTTGATCCTATTGGTTTGCGTGCCTTTTGTGGTGATACCTGTGTTGTATTTTGGCCGCCGAGTACGTCGTCTATCTCGCTATAGCCAAGACGAAATCGCCAATGTAGGACGTTACCTGTCTCAAGCTCTGCGTCATATTAAAGTCGTGCAGGCGTTTACCCATGAAAAACACGATGAACAACGTTTTTCTGCGGCGGTTGAGCAAGCGTTTGCTGTCAGCGTGAAGCGCATACTACAGCGTTCTTGGCTGGCTCTAATGGCCATTTTGCTGTCGATGGGCGGCATTGGCATCATGCTCTGGTTTGGTGGTAAAGATGTCATTTCTGGCGCCATTAGCGCGGGAGATCTGGCTAGCTTTTTGTTTTATTCGATTGTTGTCGCTGGTGCGGTGACGGCGTTATCTGAAGTCATGGGCGAACTGCAACGGGCAGCAGGCGCCACAGAACGCATTATGGAGTTGCTCAATGAGCGCAGCGTCATTGTCGGTGGACAGCAACCAGTCCCTACGGTGCCAGAATCGAAAAGTATGCCTGAATCACAAAATACAGTGGGCGTTAACAACAGCCCAGAGGCACAAACAACGCCTTTGTTGGCGTTACAGGATGTGACTTTTCGCTACCCAACACGACCAACGACAGCGGTCTTAAAACACCTCAATTTCTCAATACAACAAGGCGAAACCGTCGCCCTTGTCGGCCCTTCTGGCGCGGGTAAATCCACCCTCTTTGAGTTGCTATTAAGGTTCTATGATCCGCAGCAAGGGCAAGTTCGTTTTTCTGGGCAAGATATCAAAACCTTCGACCTTGGTGCTTGGCGTCAACAGCTGGCGTTAGTCCCTCAAGAAACCGCGTTGTTTGATCAAAGCGTGACAGACAACCTAGGTTATGCGAACCGCGATGCCAGTGAGGACGCCATTCAAAGTGCGGCGAAGCAATCCAATGCTCACGAGTTTATTCAACGTTTGGATAAAGCCTATGAGACGCGATTAGGGGAAGATGGTGTGCGCTTATCGGGCGGCCAAAGACAGCGCATTGCCATTGCTCGCGCCATTCTAAAAGACGCCCCTATCTTGTTGCTTGACGAAGCAACCAGTGCGCTGGATGCGCAAAGTGAGCACATGGTACAGGCCGCACTTGAACAGCTTATGATAGGACGAACCACCTTGGTGATTGCCCATCGCTTGGCCACAGTATTAAACGCTGACCGTATTATTGTGTTGGATCAAGGGGAAATAATTGCCCAAGGCACTCATTCCGAATTACTCGAAACATGCGCCTTGTACAAACGCCTAGCGGATTTGCAATTTGGTGAGCCGTCAGCGAATTAATAAAGGCTTATTTGGCGGTGGCAGCTGACCCTAACTTGTTCAGCACCCCTGAGATTTTCTTAATAACAGCGTCACAACCTTGAATATGGTGGCGCTCTTTAAGGTACTCTGGGTTATTAAAAGACAACCAAACTTTTTGATTGGCGTCTTCGCTAATAAGCGCTTTTTGAGGCAGGTCGATGGCCACATCTTGGGCACACTTCATCAAGGGCGTGCCCACTTTTGGGTTACCAAACAGAATCACTTGAGTCGGCCTTAGGGACAACCCCGCGCCTTCCGCGTTTTTTTGATGGTCAATTCGAGCAAACACATTCAAGCCTTTACTTTGTGCAATAGACGCAAAACGATCTGCGGTTTCTTGCACCGAATAATGGCTTTCATATCGCAATAAACTGTCTGCGGCATTGGCGGCAAAAGAAGACAATAGCGCCACAACGCCTAACGAAGCTACCTTGATTACTTTCATCATAAAACCTCCCCTCCATAAGAACTAAGCTTACTAAGCCGATAACCTATCGGCTGTTGCACTGTTTTGTATCCGCTTCGTGTGAAGCTTATCGAACAATAGCACACTAAGCATGGCAATATTCAAGGGGGAAACGGCTAAATAATAGCCAGTGAGTGCAAAGACCACAGGACTGATTAAAGTTTGCAGAGCAAAAAGATCGATTAGTTTTTTCGTTTAGGCAGCTTGCGTTTGACAGCAGCCGACAGCGTCATTACTAACAGAGCCAAAAGCATAGGTACGCCAATCAGCACCAACTCTTTGACAAAGGGTAAGACATACATCAAGACAGCCGGAATGTTAGGCTTGCCTTCTCCATCCCCGCCATGTGTGTAACCTTGCTGATTAATCTGCTCAGCCCAGCTGGTCAGATCCAACATCGCCAATAAACCAACCACTGCAAGAGAGACAAGCAAAATAATCGTAAAACGCGACTTCCAGTGATAGCTTAAATATTTCATAACGCCACGCCTTTGGCGGACATTTTCTTCGTCAGATTAACGATCCAACGCCAATGCAACGCTAAATGAACACCAATAACAGGCATGATCAAAGACGCAAATTCGTTATGAACCTTAGACCAAAAATCTTGTATGGAGATCGTGATATGAAGCGCAGGCAATAACGACACAGACACTAAAAATCCGCTCACAAAAACCAACAGCATCATGATGTATAAGAGGTAATTCAGAATGGTGCTAAAGCGCTCTTTAAAGGTCGAGCGCAATAAAAAACGCCGTGCGCTTTTTTTGATCCAATCCCAATGCAGCAGTAAATGAATCGCAAAAGGCACCACAAACAATAAGCTTCCCCACTCATGCAATGGAATGCCTGTCGATTGCGGTGCTGAAATTATCATAAAACTCACAATCAGCAGAACGTCCATAACATAACGCGTTTTCTGCAAGTTTTGCTTCCAATCTGACATGACTTCATTAACCTTAAAAAGTAATCATTTTTTTACTGAACAACTGACGTTCTACGCAGTCATAAGTCTTTTACATGCAAAACGCTTGTCTGGCATTTTGGTTGCATGATTAAGGCCAATAAAATAGAGTTGATAACGTCATATATCCTACCAAAATAGATGATAAAATCAACTAAAACCTTTAACCCACGTGGAGCTTTTGTGAACTTAAATGAAGCGCTTTTTAGCTTAATACACACTGTTCGTAACACCATGATTCAACAGTTAAAATCATTAGATATGAACTTGTCTCCAATGCATTTAAAGTCATTAAAAGCGGTCTCTAAAATCGAACAATGCACAGGTCAAAAACTGGCGGATTTTATGGGCAGAGATAAGGCACAAGTGAACCGTTTGATTAAAGAGTTGGTGAACCAAGAATTGCTCATCAAGAAAGACAATGAGAAGGACAAACGCAGCCAATTACTCATCTTAGCGGCCAGCGGAGAAGCGTTAATAGAAGAGTTTAACAAGGTGGAAAACGAAGTGTTTAGCGCAATGGCATCAGAACTAGAGCCTGATCAAATTGAAAGTTTTATTCAGATTACGCAAACGTTCAAATCCAACCTTGATGCCGCTTATGGGAAAAAGAACTAGCGCTTAAGAGACGACTTTTTAGACATAGCACCTCACTAAAAGCGATTAGTATGAGGTGCTATTGGATGACATTATTCGATAAAATCGTTTGAATTAAACCGTTAAGATTTTTTCAGAGATTTCATAAACTCGGAAAAATACGGTCTAAACTCTTGAAAAAGTTCATGTTTTGAGTTTCTCAGCATCACTTCCCCAAACAGCTTAATACCAAGTGCTAACTCCCTGGCATCGCTCTCATCTAGATCGATCTTTCCTTTCATCGTCTCAACGATTTTAAAAATATCATCGTGATTACGGGTTTCAAACTCTAATGGGCTGGCTTCCACTGCATTGCCTTTAGGATCCTCAAGATGTTCGATAGTAAATTTGTATAAATGACCTTTCATAGTGCCTCCGCTGCGCGTATACATGTTGTCAAATTAAAGGTTGGCGAATCAAATGAACGACAAACAACGCCAACAAATTTTGTCTTGCCTACTCCCTTGTTAGGTGCAAAAAAATCAAAAACAACGGGCGTGACATTTTTAATCTAAATTGCCAACCTTCATACCATCAACCAAACAGTGGAAAATCCAAAGGGGACCGTCAAAGCCAACGACGCACTCTGGCGCAATAGTTCTGATACTCTTCTCCGAATTTTTCCGTTAACGCAGCCTCTTCTGGCTTGATCTGAAAATACGATAAATACACGACAAAACCAACAATGGGCAAAACCACCCACAGCGTATTCAACCAAAATGCACCGCCAACTAAGATCATAGCCAACGACAAATACATGGGATTACGCGAGTATTGAAACACCCCAGACACCACCAAGACATTAGCCTTGTTGGGCTTATGAGGGTTCACCGTTGTCTTTGATTGGGTAAACGACAGAACCGCAGAAACAGCAATGACAGCGGCAAGCAGCCAAATGGCATAACTCAATACCAATGACCAACCAGAAGCCTCAAAATGGAAACCAGATAAGGCAAGCATGATGACCGCAACAACAAGAAAAATAACAAGAGGAGGGATTTTTAAGGCAAGCATAGTCATTCCTTTGAGATCTATTGGCGATAGGAAAAGGAAACAAAAGACACTGTAAAAGGCGCCTTTATTCCGCAACTAGATCATCACTTTATTCCTGCCATTCATAAAAGCCAAGCGCTATATTTGGCTCTCAAAAACGCATTTCTGTGCGCTGAACACTTACCTATTTACTAAGGCGTCAGATGAAGCATTCCACCAACCATTAACATAAAGCCAATCAAAACAGGCGAGGTGACGATACCCACAGCAACAAGCACAAACGCAAAAAGGTTGAGGCCAATGCCAGATATATTCATCTGTAAAAGGGCACCCAGTAGGCCGAAAATAGCAATCAAGGCCGCCAGCGGAACAAACACAACACTCAGCATTAAAATGCCCAACGCAGCAAACACACAAGCAAGGATACCTGCAGTACTGCCCGCGTTATTTGCTTTTACATAAACCACTTCTCGCTCAGCCATGGTGTTTCCTTAAGGTATTGATAGGAAAACCATTGTAGTCAGATCGCAGCCAGATAAGAATCAAACAAGGGTAATTCCATGTTGTAGAAATGTTAACGCGATCGAAAAAACGATAAGTCGATTGCGCTAGGAATCATAGAAAAAAGCGCGTCTTAAGCCTAGCAGGGAAGCACAAAACACTGCGAGTTGGCAGCTTTCAAGTATTGCCACAAACAGGCGCTATAAGGCTTTGGATGGGGTATCTTCAGAAAAATAATAGACGCTATTACGACCTTCTGTTTTTGCCTGATACATGGCTTGGTCGGCACTTTTAAGCAAACCATCAATGCTCACGCCATCATCAGGGTAAAACGCAATGCCGATACTCGCCGTGCAATACACGCTTTCCCCTTGGATCACATAAGGCTCCGCAAGGGCCTGCAGTAAGGTATTGCCAATCATGTCTATTTCAGTCGGCGCGGTGCCAGAAAACACAATGATAAATTCGTCTCCACCTAAGCGCGCAGCGATATCACTCTTTCTAATGCACGCTTGAATACGTTTCGAACACTCGACCAACACACTGTCGCCAGCACCATGACCTAGGGTGTCATTCACATGTTTAAACTTATCAAGATCCAACATAGTGATGGCCAGCTGCCTCTTCTCTCGCTGGGCGGCATTGATTGACGCAGCCAGGTGCTCTTGAAGCAGGTTGCGGTTAGGCAAACCGGTTAAGTTGTCGTAATTGGCTTGCCGCCAAATTATTCTATCTGCTTTTTCTCGTTCAATGGCAATACGAGCAAGATTGACAAACTGCTCAATCAATTTAAATTCAGAGGCTTTGGGGGTGAGCTGTTTACGATAAAAAATATCGAAGCTGCCCAGCACATTACCCTGATTGCCTAATATAGGCTCAGACCAACACGATGCTAATTGCGCCGACTTCGCCGCCTTTTGCAAAGTGGGCCAATCAGAATGAGCCGCTATGTCTTCGATAATAACGCGAGCGCCTGTCGCGGCGGCATAACCTGCATCAGGGCGAATCTCCAACTCTTTTATCGCGTTATGATAAGCCTCTGGCAAGCTCGGCGCTGCCCCTAAGGTTAAGCGTTTGCCGGTTTTATCAAGCAATAAAATGCCACATCTGGCGTCAGGAAATTCGTTTTCAATGGCTTTTACTATGGAGGAAAGCACCTTGGATAACGTGCTGGAGCTGGCAATCAACTCGAGAATCGTATTGTGATGTTGGTTGATTTGGTCTTTTTCCAATAGTTGACGGTTTTTATTTTGCATAAAAACCGAAAAGATTAGCGCAAATATATTGGTCACGATAAAGGCCGCGACCAAACGAGGCAGGGTAAAGCTGTCAAACTGCTCATAAATTAAGAGACAGCCTATTGTGATCAATAGAAAGTTAAACACACCAGCAATCAGAGTCGGCAGTAAGTAAAAGCTAGCGATTATGATAGGAAATAACCAATAAATTAACGCCACACCTTTTATATAAATACCGATTAAGATAGTGACTTGCGCAAGAATGGCAAAAATGGCGCTAAAAAGTGGCACATTGCTGGTAAACCAAACGCCTAAAAAAATGGCAAAAATACCGCCTACCGCAGCAAAATCAACCGCTATATGCGCTGTATCCCCAGCCATCATACTCATGATCAGAAAAGGCGATAGAACCAAGGTCGCTGTCGCCGTAATGGCAAGCAAGATCTTATCTTCTAGAGTGCGGTTCTCCATTTTGACGGTCATATTTGATTCGCTTCCTATGCGGGGGCACAACGATGCCTACTTTTCACTCAATAAATACTCCATTCTTCACCAGTGGCTACTGTCCGTCAATCCTACTATGGGAGATATAGCAGGAATATAGCGCGAATACCCAAAAGAAAAGACGCTATACCTGACTAGGATCTACTTTCTAGAACAGGCTTTATTGGTTATGATAATCATTATCAAAAATAGACCAATCCTATTATGCCTATGATGAGCGCCGCAGTCTTAACAAAACATTATTACTTTGTGCACAGTGCGTTTGCCAACAAACGCATGATACTTCCGTTGCTGTTGTGCGTGCTTTGGCTCATACCAGAAGGTCAAAGCTTGGTAACTTCGGTGTTGGCCGAGGCCTTCTTGCAAGTCTCAGCGTTTGTGGCCTTTACCTTGGCCCTGTATTACGGGCTCAGTCACCACTTTGACTCTTCTCGACTACAAGGTTGGATGCAACAAAAACCCTATCGTGAAGTCTTTTTCGCAGGCCTAATGGGAGTGTTACCAGGATGTGGTGGTGCGATTGTCATTATCACCCAATACACGCAAGGTAAAATCGGCTTCGGTGCCGTGGTCGCGGTACTGACCAGCACCATGGGCGATGCGGCTTTTCTACTGATTAGCCAAAGACCAGAAGACGCTGCCATAGTGCTCCCTATCAGCATAGTGGTTGGTATTGTTTCAGGCTTAATCACCAATGCGTTTCTGCCTGCGCCAGCATTAGAATGCAAGCAAACAGGCTCAGCATGGTCGCCAAATACAACGCCTGAGCCGAATCCATTTGAGCTTTGGGTGAGTCGCTTAAGCGTGGCCTTTTGGTGTCTGCTCATTCTACCAGCCAGTGCGGTCGCCCTATTGATTGCCATGCAATACGATGCGAATACCCTCCTGAGATTACCAGAGCAATCCATTGAATTATTTGGCAGCGTGGCAGGCTTTATCTGCCTTTTGCTTTGGGCATTAAGCGCAAAAACAGATCGCTACTCAGAACTCGCCAAAGAAAATGATAACCCATTGCCAAAGCACTGGATTCGAAAAGTCGCCCAAGACACTCAATTTGTCACCAGCTGGGTGGTGGTCGCCTTTGTCGTTTTTGAAGTGGTGTTGCGCTATTTCGGAGATGGTATGCTGCAGTCACTACAAGAATGGGGCAGCGCGTCTGTCTTCTTCGCAGCCATGATTGGTCTACTACCAGGGTGTGGCCCGCAGATCATGGTGACTGGCTTGTACTTACAAGGAGCGATTCCACTTTCCGCGCAACTTGCCAACGCCATTAGTAACGATGGTGACGCCCTATTCCCTGCCATTGCCTTGGCCCCAAAAGCGGCACTACTTGCAACCCTCTACTCGACCGCACCTGCGCTTGTTGCGGGCTATGGGTATTATTGGCTTATTGAAAGCAGTGTTTAGCGCGCCCTTTTACCGCGTTCAAACAAGCTTGCTAGCAACCGTAATCCCGCTCTACCTTTGAGATGCGCACTTTAAACGACGCATACCAAGATTCACGACCGTTTTTTTGCGCGGCCAAATGCTCTGCATTCGCTTTCCAGCGCTTAATAGACGCTAAATCTGCCCAGTAAGAGACGGTTATTCCTACTTCTTCCCGCGCTGATTCAACCCCTAAAAAGCCCGGCTGCTGCTGCGCGAGCTCGACCATTCGCATCGCCATTTCACCATAACCATTTTCCCCTTCGGTGCGTATCGAAGTGAAAATCACCGCATAGTAAGGCGGCTTGGGAGTACTCGCTATAAAAGACATGCATACTTCTCTTGTTGGATTAAACACAGGCAATCCGCCTCACCACCTAGTGAGAATGCCCTAAGATCACGACTGAAAACTCACTTCCGTAAAGTGTGGGTTATCTATGGTTATCGCAAGCTTAACCAACGCCGCGAGTACCACCAACTGAACCCCATTATCCGTCTGTATTTTTATACACTCGGCACGGTTTTCATTGCGCGCCGTATCCAACGCAACACCCTCTATCCATCCCCCTGAGGCCATCGTTAACCTAATCGGGTAATGGAATAAGCAAACGATCTCAACATAATCGTATTCGTGGCAAGTAATCATAAGGAGTCTCTAATAAAATGCATGATCGTAAAACCATAATGCACCATACGAAAAAAACGACCAAAAGCTTATCCAGCCTTATCACCAAATCATTGACTATAAGCAAGCTTATAAAACTAGCCAGGCACTTATTAAAACTAATAAAAACAGAGCTTTGGATAATTTAATCAAAAAGTGGCAGCCAATCTAGTCGTTACTAATGAATAAGGTATAAACGATAATAAGCAGGAATCGAAACTCAATAGCTCAATATTCTTTATTGAAGATTTTTACGGCTTTTACCGCTTTTTGGCTCATGAGAACGACTCAGAAATACACTGATAAGCAATAATTTAATCCGCAATTCAGCTCAGGCGAGTCGCTGAGCGCTTTTTCGATTGCGTCTGCGATGGTGCGATTCGCAGTACTGGTCAATGGACGATGCCTGCCCGACGACTCTTCCTGTTCTGGCTTCGAACTCGGTTGCAATACACATCCAATTGTCAGATGAAATATGCAATCGCTGTAGAATGGGAAGTAAGGAGGCATCAATCGAGCCTTTTTTGCCCTCTTTCACTATGCGCCCTGTCATATCGACCAGCTCTAAATAATCCGCCAGTTTAAAAGGTAAACCGTTGGGCATGTCTTTTCGTGGATGACCGACAAAAGGATGCAGCGTCTTGGGCTGGCTGTTTTCTTTCACGGCAAGCACGCGCTTCTTGATGCTGGTGAAATCGGAGCTTTCTGGAGTGTCACTAATACCCGACCTGACTGGATTTAGATCCACATAGGCCATGCAAGCGATCAGCGCCGCTTCGTCCAATAAAGCCTGGGATTTAAAGCGTCCTTCCCAGAAATGGCCGGTGCATTCGTCTTCTAGATTGGCTCGCCGTGCAATCGGCTCGTTAAGCTCTTTCATAAACCAGCTAATGTCTGTTAAGCGTGCTCGGTAGGTTTCTGCCGCCGCTTCTGCGAGCGTAATGACATAAGCTGGAAGCGTGCCGCCAAGCAGGTATTGCTGAGTAAAGGTCGTGCCTTTATGAAGCTTATGCCAGCGTTCTAACACCTCCACGACAGACCAGTTTTTCACAGTCTCTGAATCGATATGCAGCACAACATGAAGATGGTTACTCATCACCGCATAGGCACACACATCGATCGAAAAGATACTGGTGAGGAACAGCAAACGGCGCTCGACCCAACTGCGTCTATGTTCGTAGCTCGCACCTGTAAATGGATCCTCACCGCACAAAAAAGCACGACGAACGCATCGGGCCACGCAGTGATAATAAGGGGTATCGTCTAAGCATACTTGCTGACTTCTGGGCATTGGCATAATCCCGCTCCTCTTCCTTGAGAAAACAAAAATTAAGTATAGAAGAAGTCTGAAAAATAAACCGAAAAGAGCGCTAAGCACCGTGGTTACTGGCTTTTTCGTATGCCTGTCTTGGAATGTCTTTCGCGGTAATCACCCGATGTATTTATAAAATGTTTAGCCTCTAAGAAAATCCGTTCGATGCAACCAAGTTGCGCGACTTGAGAATGTTTCTGAGGCAGTGTTTGATGATGTATTTCAATCTAATAAAGCGCTAAACACCTTCCTTAAACGATCGACATACAAACGTTTTTATGTGCCACGGAAACGATACGCTAAAGATCTTAAAGAGCCCTTTTGGTTACTTTTGTGGCTCAGGACAAAAGTTACACGCTCAGCAGAGCGGAATAAAGGCCGGGAAAACAAAGTGGTTCAATGGAACTTACAAAACCAATAAAACCATCTTCCGTCTTGTATCAAGCCTGCTCCGTTGTGATAGAACCCTTAAAACAAAAAACCGCTGAGGTCAGCGGTTTGTCTTTGTTCACGGCCCAAATACTTATGAAAGCAGGGCTTTCAATGCCGTGGCTAATGCGGCCATTTCAGCGTCTGTACCTATGGTGATGCGTAGGTAGTTGCCGATGCGTGGTTTGTTGCTACCAAAGAAGCGAACTAGGATGCCCTGCTCTTTTAAAGCGAGGTAAATTTGTTCGGCGTTTTTCTTTGGGTGTGTTGCGAAGACGAAGTTGGTCGCCGATGGCAAGACACTAAAGCCAAGCGCTTCTAGCTCTTTCACAGACTGCTCGCGTGTGGCGATGGTTTTGTCGCAGATTTCTTTTAGGTAGGTTTCGTCTTCTACCGCTGCGGTTGCGCCTGCTAAAGCAATACGGTCGATTGGGTAGGAGTTGAAGGAGTTCTTCAAACGCTCTAGCCCTTCGATCAAGTCTGAGTGCCCCAATGCATAGCCCACTCGAATTCCGGCCAAGGCGCGGGATTTCGATAACGTCTGTACCACCAATAAGTTCGGGTACTGGTTCACCAGTGTCACCGCACTTTGTGCGCCGAAGTCCACGTAGGCTTCGTCCACCAGCACAACCACATCTGGATTCGCATTTAGAATCGCTTCAATATCCGATAGCGGCAAAGCTTTACCCGTAGGCGCATTCGGGTTGGTTACGACCACACCGGATACGTCTAGATTCTCGTAATCCGTCGGTACAATATTAAAATCATCGTCCAATGGAATCAGCTTAGGCTCGATGCTGTACAAGCCTGCGTACACTTTATAAAAGCTGTAGGTAATATCAGCAAAGGCTAACGGTTTGCCGCCCGCAAAATAGCCCATAAAAGCCAAGGCCAGTACTTCATCTGAACCGTTGCCGACAAACACTTGGTCTGTGTTTAGTTGGTAACTTTTAGCCAATGCTGTTTTTAGTGTCACACAGTTTGGATCAGGATAAAGACGTAAACGCTCACTTACTTGCTCTTGCATGGCTACTAAGGCTTTAGGAGATGGCGCGTAAGGGCTTTCGTTGGTATTTAGCTTGATGTACTTTTTGTCTTGCGGTTGCTCACCTGGCACATAAGGGTCAAGAGAAGCGATTTTATCTGTCCAAAAACGACTCATATCAATTATCTCTCCACTACTTATTTTAAAGGGGTCAGAGCCCTTTAAAAGTAGATGTTGGATAAGTAAATTTTGTCATAAGTTAAAGGGCTCTGACCCCTTTAACTCCTAGCTGTCATCAAAATTAGATTATGGAAACAAAATAAGGCCTCAATTGAGGCCTTATAAACACATTACAAATTGTCAGTCACTGTCCGGCCTAGGATCAGTCCTGAGGCTTCATATGAGGGAACAACAATACGTCACGGATAGACGGCGCATCAGTGAACAACATCACCAAACGGTCGATACCGATACCTTCACCAGCGGTTGGTGGTAGGCCGTATTCTAGGGCGTTGATGTAGTCTGCATCGTAATGCATGGCTTCATCATCACCCGCGTCTTTCTCTGCCACTTGGCGTTTGAAGCGTTCAGCTTGGTCTTCTGGGTCGTTAAGCTCCGAGAAGCCGTTGGCGATTTCACGGCCACCTACGAAGAATTCAAAACGGTCTGTAATGAAGTCGTTGTCGTCGTTACGACGTGCAAGTGGTGATACTTCCGCAGGGTATTCTGTGATGAAAGTCGGCTGATCCAATTTGTGTTCAGCGGTTTCTTCAAAGATTTCCGTCCATAGCTTGCCAAGACCCCAAATCGGTTTCACATCGATTTTCAGTGATTTAGCAACTGCTGTCGCTTTTTCCAAGGTGCTTAGGTCGTCTGCGGTCAACGTTGGGTTGTAGTGCAGGATAGACTCAAGCATGGTCATGCGAACAAACGGCGCGCCGAAGTCGTATTCAGACCCTTGGTAGGTCACTTTAGTGGTGTTCAACACTTTTTCAGCCACGGTGCGCAACATGTCTTCTGTTAGATCCATAAGATCTTTGTAGTCGGCGTACGCTTGGTAGAATTCGATCATGGTGAATTCTGGATTATGGCGAGTCGAGGTTCCTTCGTTACGGAAGTTACGGTTGATCTCGAACACACGCTCAAAGCCACCCACAACCAAACGCTTCAAGTAAAGCTCAGGGGCGATACGCAAGTACATGCTCATGTCCATGGCATTGTGATGCGTCACGAAAGGACGCGCCGTCGCACCACCAGGAATGGTTTGCAGCATTGGCGTTTCCACTTCCATAAAACGACGATCTTCTAGGAAGCGACGAATCGTAGAAATGATTTTTGAGCGCATTTGGAAAGTATCACGAGAATCTTCATTCACGATCAAATCAACGTAGCGCTGGCGGTAACGCATTTCCATGTCAGACAAACCGTGGTGTTTATCTGGCAATGGACGCAAGGATTTGGTTAGCAATTGCGCTTCGTGCATGTCGATGTACAAGTCGCCTTTACCTGACTTGTGAACAGGACCAGAGATACCAATGATATCGCCCAAATCCCATGTTTTTTGTTCAGCAAGCAATTCAGGGCTCAACACTTTGCGGTTGATGTAGGCTTGAATCTGACCAGACATGTCTTGTAGCAACATGAAAGCGCCACGGTTACGAACGATACGACCGGCGATGCTAACCACGTGGTTCTTTTCTTCTAATGCTGGCTTTTCAATCTCGCCAAATTCTGCTTGCAAGTCTGCCGCGTACGCATTGCGACGGAACGCATTAGGGAAAGCATTACGCTGCTCACGGATCGCCGCCAATTTACCGCGACGTTCTGCCACTAAACGGTTGTCTTCAGATTGTGCTGTGGATTCTGTGCTGTTTGCTTCGTTAGCCATGATTTGCTATCTACTCTTTAAAATGGGTTCTGGCGCTTTACAGGCCTTGTTTTAAGCTTGCGACGATAAATTGATCTAGGTTGCCATCCAACACGGCGCCCGTGTTTGAGGATTCCACACCGGTGCGCAAATCTTTAATACGTGACGCATCGAGAACATATGAGCGAATCTGGCTGCCCCAACCAATATCGGATTTACTGTCTTCCACTGCTTGCGCGGCTTCGTTACGTTTCAGCATTTCAAACTCGTACAATTTGGCACGAAGTTGTTTCATGGCGAAATCACGGTTAGCGTGCTGCGAGCGCTGGTTTTGACATTGCACAACGATACCCGTTGGTACGTGAGTAATACGTACCGCGGAATCTGTGGTGTTTACGTGCTGACCACCCGCACCAGATGAACGGTAGGTGTCGGTGCGAATATCGGCAGGATTGATCTCGATATCCACATTGTCGTCCACTTCTGGAGACACAAACACAGACGCAAAGGAAGTATGTCGGCGGTTCCCTGAGTCAAACGGTGACTTACGCACTAGACGGTGAACACCGGTTTCAGTGCGCAACCAACCAAACGCGTATTCGCCTTCAAAGCGAATCGTTGCCGATTTAATACCTGCCACATCACCGGCAGACACTTCCATCAACTCGACTTTAAAGCCCTTGTCTTCACCCCAGCGTAAGTACATGCGCAATAGGATATTGGCCCAATCTTGTGCTTCGGTACCACCAGAGCCAGATTGAATATCAAGGAAAGCGCTGCTTTCGTCCATTTCCTTGGAAAACATACGACGAAACTCAAGCTTGGCCAACAGATCTTCAAGGTCTGCCAATTCCAGCTTCACCGCTTCCACGGATTCTTCATCGTCTTCTTCTACGGCAAGGTCCAAAAGCTCTTTGGCATCTTCTAAACCGCTTTCCATACTCTCTAGAGTATCGACCACTGCTTCTAGAGCAGAGCGTTCTTTACCTAGTTTTTGAGCATAATCTGGGTCATTCCAGACATCAGGATCTTCAAGTTCTCGGTTGACTTCTTCTAGGCGCTCTTTCTTTGACTCGTAGTCAAAGATACCCCCGAAGGGTTAAAGCACGTTCAGACAGGTCTTTTATCTTAGAAAGTATCGGGTTGATTTCCATATTGGCGTCAATTTGCTATAAACAGTGTGGATAAAGTTAATCCGGAATTGTAACGAATTTACCCGCAGCATAAAATGCCATTCGCTACCTAATGATGGAAAAACAGACCATTTTTTTGTGGGCCTTGCTATCAACTGGAGTCTATATGGATAAGCCAACCGTTTCAGTCAACATTCTGGGACAAACATTTAAGATAAATTGCCCTAAAGGGCATGAGGCGGATTTGAAAGAAGCCGCTGAATACCTCAACAATCAAATGCGGGAAATCAAAGCCGGTGGAAAAGTCATCGGTCTTGAAAAAATTGCCGTATTGGCTGCGTTGAATATTACTCACGATATGCTTTCTGGGCAAAAATACGCACGAGCGAACGAGCAACAATTGCGAGAACTGACTTCGCAGCTGGATGCCGCGTTAACACATCAAACAAAAGCCGGTTAAACAATAACCTAAGCCGTTTATTCTTTAACCTGTTTTTTGTTGATGCAAGCTCGCAACACGAATTTTCTTCATACAACCCAGAAAACATCAGGGAAGTAAGGGTGATTTCTCAGAAGAGTTACTCTATACTGCGCTTGTTTCCTGGGTTGTTCGAAGCGGCTTAACGCCCTTGAGCCTATGAGTAATACCCCGGAAGGAGACTGTGAGTTTGGTGTGCATGTCCGTGCGTCGGAAAGCCTAAAAAACTTCAGATCCCTCCACCTTGAACCACTGGGTTCAAGGCCAATAGTCGAAACGGCAACTTGGGAAACTCTTTTTATGCCTTCTCCATCCAGTTCTAGAGAAATACTCAGACGTCAACTTCGTCAAACCAGACGACACCTATCCAATGAAGAACAAGCACTTGCTGCTGAGCAACTTACGACTCAGTTCGTTTCAAGTCCTTTATCCAATACGTTAACTCAAAACACTCGCGTTGCCCTTTACCTAAGCAACGACGGGGAAATCTCGCCGAATTCTTTATGCGAATACCTTTGGCAACATGACGTTGACCTTTACTTGCCCGTTCTAGATGGCAAAGCGCTCAGATTTGCACGCTATACATCTACCTCAAAATGGGCCGAAAATCGCTTTGGCATTAAAGAGCCTGTCGCTTCAGAAACAATCGATGGCCTTGAGCTGGATGCGGTCTTTTTACCCTTGGTCGGCTTTGATATCGAAGGTGGCCGCTTAGGCATGGGGGGTGGTTTTTATGATCGTACTTTCGAGCACAAGCAAGCCAATCAACCCCCTATTCTGATTGGTCTGGCCCACGATTGCCAAGAAGTGGCTAAACTGCCGATCGAAAGCTGGGATGTGCCATTGGATAACATACTGACGCCTTCAACCTTCATTCAGCTCACCTGATTAAGACCCTCACAAGAGGCTCACGAATACAGAAAAGGCCGATATGAGATCATCGTATCGGCCTTTTTACTGTTTGCTCTTTTTGCTACTTCTATTGCTCGGCTTACTTATGCTCTGCCGTTTAACACGCCTTAAAACGCCATGTCATACCCTACCGACAAGGCCATGCTACGTGGCAACACACTGTCTCCTTCGATCTTTTGTAGGCCATAAGCAAGGTCTACATTTAAACGTCGGAATAAGGTCAGTCCAGCGGTGACATAACTTAACTGGGTCCCGGCAAAATTCTCCCGATACCCCACTCGAAGCCCTGGCGACAAGACTGAATCACTAAAGTAGGCTAGCGACACCACGCCCCATTGGTAATCATCACCGACTGGGTCTTTTACGCCGTTCACATCGTACGAAGCCGCTAAAATCCACTGACGGTTACGAGAAGTAATCGCGCCATCAATGGTGCCTTGCGCTTCCATTTTATAGGTGTCAGACAAGGACAATTTACCGTCACTCGCTAACGCATTGGCCGCATTGCAACTGGTCAGAGAAGAGCCTGATAACCCAGAACAATTCCCTAGGTCGCCAAAATCAAAGGTTGGCTGATTAATATTCGCCAACGTCACCCCAAGCTGATACTGATGGCTCACCCAAATCGCGCCAAGGTCAATACCCACGCCCGATGACGCCTTTTTGCCAGCGGTTAAGGAATCAATAAAAACCTCTTCTGCGTCGTCACTTTCATCGCTTAAGACCGCCAACGAGCGGCCTAACGAGATCCGATGCACATTGGCTTTAACACCACCAATCAATTCGCCCACTGGGGTTCTTATCACCATTTGGCTGTAGCCTAATCCCACCCGCACATCGGTTGCCGACGCAACATAAAGTGCGCTGTTTGAATTCAGTTCATAGTCTGAGCCCGACCCTGTAACGCTGATGTCATCGGACAAGATATTGGCTTTACCGACAAAAGACGCACTGGCGTCCAACATAAAGGCGCCTCGTGTTCGCGTTTTATAAATAATCGGCATAAAAGGCACTTGAGTGCTGCCAGACAGCTTTACATAGGCGCTCTCAGACAAATCACTCAGAATCGAGTTTGCATCGTCTACAGCGGCATTGGCTTCTGCCGAAGAGGCGTAATCTGTTTTCCCCAAAATATCCGCCAGATCATCCACTCGATCGCTGAAATCATCCACTTTCCCCACTTCGTAAGACACTCCGATGGGGCCTAAAAAGCCCGCTCGCCAGCTTTTGCCAGCTGACGTACTTGCCATTACATAGGGAGCCGCAGGGTTCGCCAGCGACGTGGATAAAGCACGAGGATTCACTACGCCGCTTAACGTATAGCTAGAACCAACCGGCAGATAGACCGGCATGGCGGCCATTACAGAGCCGCTAAATAAACACAGCGCAGACAGAGTCAAAGATGTCTTCATGTTGTCACCAAGCCTTCCTTTGGAAAAATGTGCAAAACCGAATCATGAGTATTCATAATATAGAAGAAAATATGAACATCAACTGACACTGTATTGACACAGTCATAATGGCGTAAGACTCAACCATTTAGGCACAAAAAAACCGCTTAACGCGCAGTGGCATTAAGCGGTTTTAGCAAGGCACAAGAAGCGGCGGCGCTCTCTTCAAAATGGCCTTTAAAAAAAGCGATGACAACACACCATTAAAAAACGCTATGGCAATAAACGGCGCAATGCCTCTAGATCTTCTTCGGTATCGACCCCGTGTGGCGGCAAACCATCGGCTTTGGCCACTTGAACCTTAATACCTTGATGCAAGAAGCGCAGTTGCTCTAGTTTTTCCCATTGCTCTAGTGGCGACATAGGCAAGCTGGCGTACTTGGCTAATAGGCTAGCGCGATACACGTACAAGCCGATATGACGCAACGCTGGAAAATCAGCAGGCAACGGCTGGTGTTCAGCACGCGCCATAAAGCCATTTCGATCCCAAGGCATTGGAGCACGGCTAAAATACAAAGCACGCTGTTTTTCATCGCAGACAACTTTCACCACGTTAGGGTTAAACAGTTCATCGGCGTCGTCAATGCCACACGCGATGGTGGCCATTTCAGATTCCGCGTCATCGGCCAATGCTTTGACAGTCGCATGGATCAAGGCCACCGGTAAAAACGGCTCATCGCCTTGCACATTGACGATAATCTCGTCTTGTTGCCAGCCCATAATAGACGCGACTTCGGCCAATCGTTCGGTGCCATTTTCATGGTCATCACGCGTCATCACCACAGGCGCGCCAAAGCCTTTGGCGGCGCTCTCAATCACCTGATGGTCCGTGGCGATAGTGACCGATTTTGCCCCTGCGTGAAGCGCAAGTTCATACACCCACTGCAAAACAGGCTTGCCACCTAGATCAGCCATCAATTTTTGCGGAAAGCGTTGAGACGCATAGCGCGCAGGAATCACGATGTGAAAGTCAGGTAAAGATACACTCATTTTTTCTCGAACTCCGGTTTTTGAGCCAATGCGTACGCGTCTTCTAATGCCATTCGTGTTGCTAAAATCACATCCGCTACTTCTCTTGCTACGCCCTGTCCTGCCGATTTATTCAAGGTGAAATGACAATGACGTTTCACCAAAACATGGGCATCGCTTGGGCAGAAAGACACGCCGACTTTAGGCATCACTTGCAGATCAATGACATCGTCTCCCACATAAGCGCAGTGCTTAGGGGATATTTGCAATGTGTCGACCAGCTCATCAAAGGCCGCGGCTTTATCATGACAGCCTGGGTAAAAGTGTTTCACCCCTAGATCCTCCATGCGACGGCGCAGTGGCGCGGAATCTTTGGCGGTAATCACAGCGACCGTTACTCCCCATTTAGGCAGCAACTTCATCGCTACGCCGTCTTTGACGTTAAAGCGTTTCACTTCTTCACCGGCGGCGGAATACAGCAAACCGCCATCGGTTAATACACCATCCACATCAAAGACCACCAGCTTAAGTTCCGCCAGCTTGTTTTGAAGCGCGTCTGCGGCCATTAACGAGGGATAAGACGCAAGAAAATCCACATCCATTGGTTAAGCGCTCGTGTCTAGCGTTTCAAACGTTTTCACCAACTCATCAAGCTGTTTCATTTGCTTCAAGAAAGGCGCTAATTTGCCTAATGGCAAAGCACAAGGACCATCGCATTTTGCGTTATCTGGGTCTGGATGCGTTTCCAAGAACAAGCTAGACAAACCAAGCGACATGCCCGCACGAGCAAGCTCAGTGACTTGTGCACGACGACCATCGGCCGAATCAGAGCGACCGCCTGGACGCTGCAAAGAATGCGTCACATCAAACATGACTGGGTATTCGAATTTTTTCATTTCGCCAAAGCCCAACATGTCCACAACCAGATTGTTGTAGCCCATCATGGTGCCGCGCTCACACAACATTAGGTTGTGGTTGCCCGCTTCTTCGCACTTGGTCAAAATATGCTTCATTTCGTGCGGCGCAAGAAACTGTGCTTTTTTAATGTTAATCACAGCGCCAGTTTGTGCCATCGCCACAACAAGATCGGTCTGACGAGAAAGGAAAGCCGGCAATTGGATCACGTCCGCCACTTCTGCAACCGGCGCACATTGGTATTCTTCATGCACATCGGTGATCACTGGCACACCAAAAGTGTCTTTGATTTCTTGTAGAATTTTTAACCCTTCTTCCATGCCAGGACCACGGAAAGAGTTGATAGACGAGCGGTTGGCTTTATCAAAAGAGCCTTTAAACACGTACGGAATACCCAATGCTTGAGTCACTTTAACGTGCTCTTCGGCCACCTTCATCGCCAAGTCACGAGACTCCAATACATTGACGCCACTGAAAAGAACAAAAGGAAGGTGGTTCGCGACTTCAATGTTGTCGCCAATTTTGATGATTTTGCTACCGTGAGACATGCGTCACTCCAGTTAATAGGTTGATTGTGCGCTCCATCTTTTTTCTAAGAAGCGCTAAGTAAGTCATCTGCTTATCGATCGTAAATTTCTAACACGCCCGTCAATGCATTTTCATTATCTGTGACCACTAATAAGGTGATCTTGTCGCGTAGCATCTGCTCTTCTGCTTCCACTATCATGACATTTTCATTGATGGTTTTTGGGTTTGGTGTCATTAATTCCGACATTTTTTTGTCGATCATACCCACGCTGTCTTTCAGCATGGCACGACGTAAATCACCATCGGTAAAAATCCCCAACAGATGCCCCTTGTCTTGAATCAAGACCACCCCCATGCGTCCGTGAGTCATCACTGTGATGGCCTCTTTTAACGACGCTTCTGGGGCACAAACAGGCAGATTTTTGCTGTGCATTAAGTCTTTAACACGGGTCAGCAATTTGCGGCCTAAGCTACCGCCAGGGTGGAAACGAGCAAAGTCTTGCGGTTGAAAATGTCGGCACTCCATTAAAGCCACGGCCAGCGCGTCCCCCATGGCAGTGGTCATAGTGGTCGATGTGGTAGGCGCCAGATTATTAGGGCAAACTTCACGATCCACCGAGATATCCAACACACAATCACAATGTTTGGCGAGCGAAGAGTTCATGTTGCCGACGATGGCAATGCTGGGGTTCCCAAAATTTTTGAGCGACGGCAGTAAACGCATCAACTCTTCGGTTTCACCAGAATAGCTGATTAAAATAAGCGTATCTTGAGCTTGGATCATACCCAGGTCGCCATGAAAGGCTTCGCCTGGGTGAAGGAAAAAACTTGGCGTTCCCGTTGAGGCCAAAGTCGCGGCGATCTTTTTACCAATCAGACCAGATTTGCCCATACCACAAATAATGGTACGGCCTTCGCTCGCGAGTATCATGCGGACCGCTTTAGCGAACTCCTCCGTCACTTGATTGGCAAGACTTGCTAAGGCTTTGGCTTGTGTCGATAAGGTATTACGGGCACTTTCTATCAGCACCTCAGAACGAATATCCTGAGCATTTGAAGAAGTAGGGATAGAAGATGGACTAGTAGAAGACGGATCGCTCATAAGACATCTCTGAATAATTAAGTGAAATGATTATACAGAGGTCAAAGCAGGTCGCCTACTGCAGAGCGAACTTTCCCGCTCACTCTGCAGTGACTCAACCGCTGTACGCTAGCAATTTAGCGTAGGCAGCTCATAAATTGACCACTTACTTCAGATAAGAAGGCAAGGTAGGCACCACGATTAATTGTGATATCGGTCCCTAGTGGGTCTAAAGGAACCGAATTCACCTTGCTGCCGTCCAACAAGGTTTTGACGATCGCAGGGCTAAACTGTGGCTCACTAAACACACACTGCACTTTATTGTGATTAATCATTTCACGGATTTCGGCGATTTTCTTCGCACCAGGTTTGCGCTCAGGACTCACCGTCACTTCGCCAACATGATCCAAACCGTAATGCTGTTCAAAGTAGCCATAGCCATCGTGAAAAACAATATAAGGCACGTCTTTAACGGTCGATAAAGACGCTTTCAGTTCGGCGTCTTTAAGCGCTAGGCCTTTTTCAAAATCGGCTAGATTATGCTGATAAACACTGGCGTTCTCAGGGTCTAACAAGACCAAACGTTGCGCTACCGCAACCGCCAATACTTTCGCGTTGTCTGGGGATAACCACACATGAGGGTTCACACCATCGTGGTGATGACCTTCATGACCTTCATGTTCCTCGTGATCTTCATCATGATCTGCATGCTCGTTATGATGGTCGTCATGATCCGCGTGGTCTTCATGATGTTCGTCGTGGTCATCGTGATCCGCATGGTCGTCGTGATCGGCATGATCTTTTGAAAACTCTTGTAGGGTCATGCCTTTAAGCGCTAACCATTCAATCGACGAATCTTCTTTACCCGCATTTTCGAGTGGCTTTTCTAAAAAACGCTCTAGCGCCTCCCCCACCCAAACAACGGTATCGGCTTGATCTATTTTGCGAAGATCAGACGGGCGCAGAGCAAAATCGTGAGGAGAAGCGGTGCTAGAGACAATTTGTTCAATCTTAGCGTGATCGCCAGCGATGGCAGCCACCACCATAGAAACAGGCTTAATACTGGTGACAATAACCGGCTTAGCAAACAGAACCGGTGACAATACGGACGCACCCAAGGCAACTAACAACTTATTCATTATCGTTAAACCACTCTCTTAATAAATGTTATAACGTAACAATATAAAATTACCGCGCAACTTTCAAGCCCGCATTTAGCAAGCTTGTCGAAAATTGCGTCCTAGGTGGGTTACTTAAGCGTTAAAGCGCTCAACGAAATTGGGCGAACTACTAACCCTGCGCGCTGCCCTATCGGCACATTCGCGTTTGGAAAGATAATGGCGTCGCCACTGGCTTTCACCAGATATTGACTCTGTGAAGAGCGCGCTAATTCATACCCTTTCTCAAACCCGGTAAAGTTTTTCACGTCGTCGGAGATGGTTAGTTGATAATCATCGTGATCTTTTACTAACGCATCCTGCACCGCAAAGAGCTTTAAGCTGTCATCTATTTGTTGGTGGTCTAAAACAGGAAATTTGGCTGTGCTAATCAGCGACATTAGAGTCTGGTTAATCGCCTCAAATCGAGACAAGTCATTCTCACCAAAAGGGTAGACTTTACCGAGTTCTACCGTAAATCCATGGGCGCCATGTTCGGCTGAAGAGTAATAAGAAAAGGTTGTGGTTGGCTGATGTGACAACAAAACAGCGTCGATGCCAGACGCCGCTAAAAAGCCCAGCTGTTGTTGATCATAAGGCGCATCGCCAATAAATGGGTGAACTACAAATTTTTCGTATTCAGAGCCGCGAATTGCAGTATGCAAATCATAATGAAAACGCTGACTGCCTTCTTTGCTGGCGGCGTAAAACGTTGTCACCGCTTGCTCTAAGCATTGCGCCCGTGGCACTTCAATGCCCTCATAATGACACCATGCACCGCTAAACAGTCGATTTAGATTTACATCGCAAAAGCGCTCTGCTCGATTAGCCGCTATCGGGTTGCCAATGATCACTAACAGACGAACGTTTAAGGCTAAACGATCCTCCAAAATGGCCTTCAATAACTGATTGACCAATTCAATGGGCCCAGTTTCATTCCCATGAATCCCCACTGAGAGTACGAGATTGATGTCAGTTGGGCACTTTGGTTCCAACCTTAACACCCCGGTTTCTTCGACAAAGCCCACCCCACTGGCAAACGCCACCTGAAAAGGCGCAAGCGATTCTGGGTGATTGAGCGTCAGGGCAAGAAAATCATTATCTGGGATCATCATAGTTTCCATTACAGCGATTTATTAAATGACAGCGGCTATGTTATGAGTGTGTGTGGCGCGCCAAACAGCCCCAGTACGGGCCTCATTATCATACCTTTTTTTCGCCGCGATATACCTTACTCGACTTTGTAAGGGAGCAGATAGAAAAGTTCTGGTCGCCTTTTGGATAACCCAGGAGGCAACAAGCCTTTTCTTTCACGATAAATGCCGATACCCTTTGTGCCATATTTCATTCCAGCTTCTTAGCTTGTTAACTTTCGAGACTTTTATGCCCACCGAAGAAATCATCACCCTAGTGGATAAACACAACACCGTCATTGGTGAAATTCCTCGTCGCTTGATGAACTTTGGTGAAGATTACCACCGCGTAACCTACATCCTAGTCTTTAATAACAATGGCAACTTGATCGTGCAAAAACGCACAGACAACAAGGCCTTTTGCCCAGGTTATTACGGTGTGTCGACTGGCGGTGTTGTCGACAGTGGCGAATCCTATTTGGAGTCAGCCCACCGTGAGCTACAAGAAGAACTGGGGGTGGATCTAACATTGACCTCACAAGGGGTTTTTTGCACCGAAGGCGAAGGGTTTAGAATCTGGGGGAAAATTTACACCTGCCATTATGATGAACAGCGAGACGGCGCATTGAGCTTGCAGGCAAAAGAAGTGGCATCGATTCATGAAATGAGTATAAATTACATACTAGAGAACACAGATAATTTGCTTTTTACGCCAGACTCTTTGGATGCCTTACGCCATTATGCCAACAAGCTTACTCAGCCGCTGCCAAGCGATCCTAGCTAGTTTTATACTTGCCTTAGCTCTCTTTAGCGGTCAGGCCAGCGCCCTAGAACGCTGGCAGACAGACGCCTACATACAGCAAAGTTTCATCAAAATCGCGCTGGAACGTGAGTACAAAGAATCCAAACACCCCAAGTTGATTCGCTGGGAAAAGCCCATCAAGGTGTATTTTAAAAGCGACATGGGCGATGCCACCTTGCAGCACGACCTCCTCGACGTACAAATCAAACATCTCGCCTATATCACCGGCCAACCTATCGACTTCACGACAAACCCCAAAGAGGCTGGCATCTTTATTATCTTCACCGCCTATAAGACCCTAGAAGACAAAGTCAGACGCTATATTGGTAATCCAGATAAAATCCGTAAAGCGATCAATGAAGCGGTCTGTTTAGGCAACTTTCGCCTCAATAAACGCTCCGAAATCACGCGAGCTGTGATCATCATCCCTGTGGATTACGCCAGAGAAAAAGCCCGTTTGCTCGATTGTGTGGTAGAAGAAATCACCCAAACACTGGGCTTGCCTAATGACTCTAACGATGTTTTCCCTTCTGTGTTCAATGATGTCAGCGTCGATACTTACTTAAGTCCATTGGATTATATTTTGCTCAAAGCACTGTATTCAAAGCACCTTACTCCAGGAATGACAGTGCCTCAGACCAAAGCGGCCTTTCCCAAAGTCCTCAAAGATCTGCACGCTTCTGGCGACATTGAAAACGCCGTCCAACGAGTTCAAATAAAAAGTTTACGACGTTATGTAGGCGACTAGCTAGGTTGCTGACGGCGCTTGTTCGCCATCCGTAATATTATCGAATGCCATCAAAAAGAATGAGATAAATCAATGTCCTTGCCGTTTTTTAGGTAAGTTGTCATAAATTGTATTTATTGGATCTGCTTTTACCGATCAAGTTAGGTAAAATGTTTTCCAACAAAGAACTAATCGGAGAGTCTGAATGTTTCCTGAGCTCAAAAATGATCGCTTCTTGCGTGCTCTACTCAAGCAACCTGTTGATACAACACCTGTATGGATGATGCGTCAAGCGGGTCGCTACTTACCTGAGTACCGCGCAAGCCGTGCCACTGCTGGCGACTTTTTGAGTCTCTGCAAAAACGACGCCTTCGCCTGTGAAGTTACCCTGCAGCCTCTTGAACGCTACGATCTTGATGCCGCCATTCTCTTTTCAGATATTTTGACCATCCCTGACGCAATGGGATTGGGCCTGTACTTTGAAACGGGCGAAGGGCCGAAGTTCAAACATACGGTTCGCTCCAAAGCCGATGTCGATGCCCTGCCAATCGCCACGGCCAACGATCTCGATTACGTAATGAAAGCCGTGACTACGATTCGCCATGCGCTAAACGGTCGAGTGCCTCTGATTGGCTTCTCCGGCAGCCCATGGACTCTGGCGACTTATATGGTTGAAGGCGGTTCTAGTAAAGATTTCCGTCATATCAAGGGCATGATGTACAAAACACCAGACGTGCTTCATGCCTTACTAGACAAGCTTGCCAAATCGGTTATTGACTACCTTAATGGTCAAATCAAAGCCGGTGCCCAAGCCGTACAGATCTTTGATACTTGGGGTGGCGTATTAAGTGGCCCTATGTACCAGCAGTTTTCATTGATGTACATGAAGCAGATCATGGATGGTTTGATCCGCACCCACGAAGGGCGAAAAGTGCCGGTGATCATGTTCACTAAAAATGGTGGTCAATGGTTGGAAAACATGGCGGCCACGGGTCCTGACGCTCTCGGTCTAGATTGGACAACAGACATGGCAGAAGCGCGCGCTCGCGTTGGTGATAAAGTCGCACTGCAAGGCAACGTTGACCCATGCGTTTTGTACGCAGACAAAGCGGTGATTGAACGCGAAGTAGAAAATGTACTCGAAGGCTTTGGCCATGGCACAGGTCATGTCTTCAACCTAGGTCACGGTATTCATCAATTTGTGGACCCTGAGCAACCTAAGTACCTGATCGATGCGGTCCATGAGCTTGGTGCTAAATACCATGAACAGAGCTTTTCAGACCTAGACTCACTCAACGATCTCGACTAAACCACTACCTTGATCGTCTTCTAAAAAGGCACCCGCGTTGATTAACCTCGCGGGTGCCTTTTTTATTGCGTAACCTTGTATTTATTAAGCGGTTTTTATTTCTTGTAAACGCCTAAGACAAGCCTCCCCTACGGGCTTTTTCTGCTCTCGCCAAAGGCCATTTTTCTTACGAGAGACGCACTGAAAGTCGTCGTTCACGTAGCAACAGACATGATCATGACCTTGTTGATCGAGCCAAGACAAACGCCCTAAAGCCCTATTACTACCCAGTCCCACCACCACAAACCTTAGCTGGAGCGCAATGTCGCGATCCCAGGCTGAGAAGCTAATCACATTTTGCGGCGTTGATATTTTTCTAAAATGTAACCCCGCCGCTTGCCAAAGACTCTGCTTTAATCCCTTCATAAAACGGTCTATTTTGGCTTCAAAGACGAGAAAATACTCATTGTCTTGCATACCACACCTCGAAAAATCCATCTTCAGAATAACAAATATAGACCATAACCTATTCCTCAGTAGCGAGTTTCACAAGAGAGTGTTATTTTTACGGAAACAATGCATATTTATTTGTATGGAGAAAGAGAATGAAGTTAATCACCGCCATTATTAAACCTTTTAAGCTAGATGAAGTTCGCGAAGCGCTGTCTGAAATAGGTATTAGTGGTATTACCGTCACGGAAGTAAAAGGATTTGGCCGCCAGCGTGGTCATACCGAGCTATACCGAGGTGCGGAGTATGTTGTCGACTTCCTTCCAAAAGTGAAACTCGAACTGGCTGTTGATCTTGATCAAATGGAACGCGCAATTGAAGCCATTCAACACAGCGCCAATTCAGGTAAAATTGGTGATGGTAAAATCTTTGTTACCGAACTAGAGCAAATCATCCGTATTCGTACTGGCGAAACTGGCGCAGATGCCATCTAAAGCTTCTTAGCGTTTAGCATAGCCCATAAAAACACGCTTAAAAGACACAAAAAAAGAGGCCGAAGCCTCTTTTTTTTACCCTACTATCAGCCCTTTAGCAGCTAAATAATAAAGCGTAACCCTGGCATTAGCCTTTATCTGGCACCTTAATTGAAACGGACCCCAAATAACGGTTTTGACGTTTTTCAACCTGACGGAAGATGGCAATAATCACCATACTAATCACCAAATAAATCGCCCCTGCCGCCAAAAAGATTTCGATTGGCGTGTACGTTCTCGCAATGATGGTTCGCGCCATACCAGTAAGATCCAAAATCGTAATGGTACTGGCTAAGGCACTGCCTTTGAGCATCAAAATGATTTCATTTCCGTAAGCTGGCAACACGATGCCGAATGCACGAGGCAATAAAACACGGCGGTACATTTGCGCTTTAGACATGCCCACGACTTTACAGGCTTCCACTTCACCTGGCGGAATCGCCTGAATCGCGCCTCGGAATATTTCAGCTGTATAAGCAGATGTATTCAAGGTAAACGCAATGATGGCACACCAAAATGGCTCACGCAGAATCGGCCAGAGAAAACTCTCACGAACGACCTCAAATTGTGACGCACCGTAGTACACCAAAAATATTTGCACTAGCAAAGGCGTACCGCGAAAGAAGAAGATGTAAGCAAAGGGAAACGATCGAATCCAAAGCACTGGCGAAATACGCGCCAGAGCGATAGGCAAAGCAATGATGCCCCCCAATACAATTGATAAAACAACCAACTGCAGGCTAACCCAAGTCCCTTCTAATAAACGAGGGAAGTATTCTACAACTACTGAGAAATCCATCGTTTACCCTCTTGTTAAGCCACGGCGAGCGCGCTTTTCTAAATACGACACCACACCCATGGAGACAACGGTTAGTGCCAAATACATAATCGCTGCCACAAGGTAAAACAAGAAAGCTTCTTTTGTGCTACTTACAGCAATGTTTGCTTTACGCATAATATCTTCTAAACCTACCACAGAGACTAATGCGGTATCTTTCAGCAGTACCAAAAACAAGTTGCCTAAACCGGGCAAGGCGATGCGCCAAACCTGTGGCAAAATAATTCGATAGAACTTGTGAAATGTGCCCATTCCTAACGCCACAGCCGATTCATGCTGCCCCTTAGGAATAGATTGCAAAGCACCTCGAAATACTTCTGTTGCGTACGCACCAAAAGTTAGCCCCAACGCCGTCACACCCGCAGCAAAAGCACCAATTTCAATATATTCATCATACCCAAACAGACTCGCAATCGACATTAAGACGGTGGTCGCCCCAAAATAGATAATCAGCACTGTCAATAATTCAGGAAGCCCCCGAATCAAGGTGGTATAGATATTCGCAATCCATTGCAGAGGTTTTATTGACGATAATTTAGCGGCGGCGCCCAATAAACCGAGCACAAGACCAACAACTAAAGAGGCAAGAGCAAGCTCTACGGTAACCAATGCGCCTTGTAACAGCTGATGACCGAATCCATGAAGATCAATCATATTTTTTTCTCAGAATTAAACAGGAAACAACCCCTTTAGCTCAGCAAATGAGCCAAAGGGTATGTCGACTTTCTACCGATTAATAGATAGAAAATGGGAAGTATTTAGCGTTGATTTTTTGATAAGTACCATTTGCTAAAATTTCTTTTAGGGCTTCGTTTAACTTATCTTTCAACTTATCGCCTTTGCGTACAGCAATACCGATATTGTCGTTTTTCATGAAAGCAGCGCCTTTAAACTCAAACTTATCGCCATTACCGGACGTTTTAAGCCAGTTATAAGTCGGCAACTCATCCGACAACACAACATCAAGACGACCAGAAACTAGATCCAAATACACGTTGTCTTGGTTATCGTAGAATTTCAGTTTGGCCTTGCCTGCATAATTGTCTTCTAGGTACTGAGCACCCAAGGTTGCACGCTGTGCACCAATGGTTTTGCCATCTAGATGCTTAAGATCTACTTTCTCACCAGTACGGCCTAGGAAGCGCAAACCGCCTGAGTAGTATTTGTTAGTGAAATCTACCACTTTCTCACGCTCTGGAGTAATAGACATAGACGCAATAATGGCGTCGAATTTACGTACTTTCAGACCAGGAATAAGACCATCCCAATCCTGCGTAACCACTTCACAATCTGCTTTCATTTGCGCACACAAAGCGTGCGCAATATCCACATCAAAACCCTGTGGTTTACCTGAAGAGTCGATGTAATTGAAAGGCGCCCAAGCACCTTCTGTCGCGAAACGAATTTTGTCAGCTGCTTGTGCAGAAGCGCCAGTCAGTGCTGCGCCAACAAAAAGAGCCGAACCCATTATAATAGTTTTTAATTTCATGAAAGATTCCTTAGTGAACAGTTATTTTTTTACTTTATTTAAACCAAGCACAGTCTTAACGATTACCTAAAACACACTAGATAAGAATGCCTTACAACGCTCAGACTCTGGAGATCCAAACACTTTACTTGGAGCGCCTTGTTCTTCAACGACTCCCTGATGAAGAAACACAACATCGCTGGATACTTCACGAGCAAAGTTCATCTCATGAGTAACAATCAGCATCGTTCTACCTTCGTCAGCCAGTTTACGCATTACACCTAATACTTCACCTACTAACTCAGGGTCAAGCGCTGAGGTAGGCTCATCAAACAAGATGACCTGAGGGTCCATCGCTAACGTTCTCGCAATGGCGACACGTTGTTGTTGGCCACCAGAAAGTTGGTTTGGGTACATGTCTTTTTTGTCCGCTATCCCTACTTTATCAAGAAGATGTTCAGCGTACGCTTTAACTTCATGCTTTGGACGTTTAAGAACATGAGCTGGCCCTTCCATAACATTTTGCAAAATAGTCATGTGTGGCCATAGATTAAAGCTTTGAAAAACAAAGCCAATCTGCTGACGCATCTTGGTCAGCTGCTTCATATTACCGGAAACCAAATCGCTACCATCAGGAACCAAATTCAAAGATTCACCATTAAAGATGATTTCCCCTTTGGTTGGATTTTCTAGCATATTAATACAACGTAAAAATGTGCTTTTTCCTGAGCCACTTGATCCAAGAATAGAAATAACATCCCCGTCATAGGCTTTTAAGGAGATACCCTTAAGCACCTCTACATTCCCAAACGTTTTATGAATGTCTATTAGCTCTAGAGCCGGGACTTTCGACATGTTGATTACCTTTTTATATATCATTTTTATTTTCGTGTACGAAAATAGAACCTGAGAAAGCACGCCCTGCCGCTATTAGAGCAGGAAAAAGCAGCGCACTCATAGATCAAAATAGCTCGTAAAGCGTATTTTAAATTATTTTTTCCATAATTGTCTTTTTTTCCTGTCTGTTTGATCAGGTTGAGCCACCTTAATTTGCAGATTTTTCCGTTCTGCTCTGGGTGAGAGCCCAAAAAACCCCTTATAAGTGGTACTAAAATGTGGCGCCGTCGTGAATCCACACTCCAACCCAACCTCTGTAATCGACTTATCCGTTTGCAATAACATCTGTTTAGCATGCTGAAGACGCAGTTCCAGATAGTAGCGAGAGGGCACAGAACTCAAGTTCTGCTTAAACAAACGCTCTAAATGACGGCGAGAAACACCAACATGATAAGCAATATCATCAGACGACAAAGGTTCGCGGATGTTCGCTTCCATTAATTGAACCGCTTCAACCAATTTCGGCTGGCCAGTTCCTATCCGCGCCTGCAGTGGAATCCGCTGCGGGTCGTCGTGAGTACGAATACGTTCACAAACAAACTGTTCTGAGATGGTGCTAGCAAGCGTCATGCCATGCTGTTTACCAATTAGAAACAACATCATATCCATTGCCGCGGTGCCACCACTGCACGTAAAACGATCACGATCCACTTCAAATAAGTGACTCGACACAATCGTATCGGGAAACTCGTCCCGTAAATTGGCAATATTCCACCAATGTATGGTCGCACGATAGCCATTTAACAGCCCTGCTTTGGCCAATAAATAGCTCCCTGTGCAAAGACCGCCGAGATGAATCTGCTTTTGCGCCTGCTTCTTCAACCAATTTTCTAAAGTTTGACTTTCGTTTTGTGTCACTGGCGAGGCACCACACACAAAAATGGCATCAAGATCCTTAGGTGCATCCATGGTGGAGTAGTCAGTATGCGTTGTTACCCCTGTATTTGAAGAGATTTCACTCTCCCCATGACCAATGGTACAAAAACGATATAGCTCTTTTCCTGTCACCCAATTCGCCATGTGCAAGGTTTCTATTGCAGATGAAAAACCCAACATTGAATAGTGAGGTAGAAGCAAAAAACCGTATTTTTGAGGTTTTTTGCTCGCCTGCATGATTTCTCTCGATGCAAATTCACTCTTGTACAAATTATTATCCTGCGATCAATGAGTAAAAAAGAAGTTTATTTCGTTTAAAATGGATAACAAAGGGTTTTCCTGTTTGAATCAAGCTCTTTTTAGGAAAAACCTTCAAATAAGAGAACTAAATGTCGCAATTGCGTAATTTCAAGCCTTTCAAAGGAGACGAGTTTTCATAATAATCGTTTGGCAGTCTTGAAGTAGTACTTTCGTGATCTAACAATGGCAACTAGTTTTATAAAGAACACCACTCATGAGGATGAGTTCTAATGACTGATAATAAAAAATGCGAATTGATCGACCGTATTGAAGCTGAGATACGAGACAACTTCAGTAGTAGCGAAGCACAAAATCTTGTTCACCTTACCCACCTATACTTCCAGGACTCGCTAACGGAAGACATGGTGAATGAGTCCATTGAAAACCTATATGGCACTATCGTATGCCTATGGGATTTCTTACAACAACGCTCAGGTTCACAGCCGAAAGTTCGCGTTTACAACCCTAATTACGAAGAGCATAGCTGGCACTCGACACACACTGTGATCGAGATTCTAACAGAAGACATGCCATTCCTTGTGTCCTCTTTTAACATGGCACTTGTGCGCTTAGGTCACACTATTCACTTGACCGCTCACCCGGTCGTCCCTGCAGTACGCAATAAAAAAGGTGAGCTGCAGTCTATTAACCCTAATGGCCCTCTTGAAACGCACGAAGCATTGATGCGTTTTGAAATTGATCGTCTATCCGACATCAACCTGTTAGACGAAATCAAAGAAGAGCTTTTGTCTAGTTTAGTCGATGTTAAAAAGGCCGTGAAAGATTGGCCAACGATGAAAAGCAAACTGAGCGAAATTATCGGCGAGTCCGAAAAAATCGCTCATTTAAAAGACAATGCCGAGCACCAAGAGAATCTTGATTTTCTTCGCTGGATCGCAAACGACCACTTCACCTTCATCGGCTTTCGCGCCTATGATTTGGTCGCAGAGAAAGACGAAGCGCACCTTAAATTGGTAGACGGCTCTGGTCTTGGTACTTTCCGAGACATCAATGATAAGAAAGTAAAACGCGACATAGTGCTTAACAATCGTTTGGCAGAGTTGGCGGTTGATAACAGCAATGCGCTTATCTTAACGAAGTCCACTGCTATTTCGACCGTACATCGCCCTGTTCACTTAGATTATCTAGGCGTAAAACGCTTCGACAAAAAAGGCAATGTGATCGGCGAATGGCGTTTCTTTGGTTTGTATTCTTCGGCGACTTACGTGGCCCGTTTACAAGACATCCCTTTGTTGCGTAAAAAGCTAAACCACATTGTTGAACAAGCAAATGTGGACCCAAACAGCCACAAAGGCAAAAACCTTAAGCACATTCTTAACAGCTACCCGCGCGATGAAATGCTGCAAGCGCCTGTGACTGAGCTTTACGATACAATCGAGAGCATCCTCGCGATTCAAGAACGTCGTCAATTACGTGTATTCTTGCGCAAAGACATTTATGGCCGCTTCTTAAACGCCTTGGTGTACGTGCCTCGCGATCGTTACAACACAGAATTGCGTATTCATATGCAAGACATTCTGATGAATGCTTGTAACGGCACAAGCTCTGAGTTCAACGTACAGTTCTCTCAACTTGTGTTGGCTCGCGTTAACTTTACGATCCAAATCGCTGACCCACAAAACAGCCCTTCCATCGACGAAGAAGACATTCAACGTAAGATGCAAGAAGCCATGAGTTCGTGGGAAGACAAACTGCTGTCTGCTTTGCATAAGAGCAATGGTGAAGAAACCGGCAATACGCTGTTCGCACAATACGCTCACTACCTACCAGCCGCGTACCGTGAAGACTTCTCTCCAAATTCTGCGGTATTGGACATCGAACGTCTTAACTCATTGGCTGGCGAAGGCGACATCAGTACTCATTTGTATCGTCAGGTTGGTCAAACCAAAAACAACTACTTCTTCAAAGTGTACGGCTCCGGCACGTCCTTGGTGTTGTCAGATGTATTACCGATTCTTGAGTGCATGGGGTTACGTGTTCTTGAAGCGCGCCCTTATGAGTTAGACAATCACGAAGAAGACATTAAAAACACTTGGATCGTGGAATTTGCGATTTGCGTGGACGCTGACGTTAACCTTGAGAAGAACGCACAACGTGTGGCCTTCCAAGACGCGTTTAACCAAGTCTTTAGCCGCCGTATTGAAAATGACCGCTTTAACGCCCTTGTATTAGACGCGTCTTTGACGTGGCGCCAAGTCACTATGCTACGTGCATTAACCAAATACTTGATGCAGTTACAAGTGCCTTTCTCTGTTCAATACATGCAACAGACATTGGAGAAGAACGCCAATATCGCACGCTTGTTGGTGCAATTATTTGAGCAACGCTTTGACCCAAGCTTAACCGCTAAACGCGATGACAAGGTTCAAAAACTGCTTGAGAAAATTGATCTAGAATTGGATCAAGTGGCGAATTTGGATGAAGATCGAATCCTCAAACATTACTTGTCTGTTATTCAGGCGATGATTCGTACTAACTTCTACCAACCTGATGTTAACGGCGAAATCAAAGATTACGTTTCTTTCAAACTAGACCCATCTTTGATCCCTGCAGTACCACTACCTCGCCCTAAATTTGAGATCTTCGTTTACGCACCTTGGGTTGAAGGTGTTCACATGCGAGGCGGCAAAGTGGCTCGCGGTGGCTTACGCTGGTCAGATCGTATGGAAGATTTCCGTACCGAAGTACTTGGTCTAGTAAAAGCCCAAATGGTAAAAAATGCGGTCATTGTGCCATCCGGTGCAAAAGGCGGTTTTGTTGCCAAGCAGCTTAAGAAAAATGCGTCTCGTGAAGACGTTCAAGCAGAAGTTGTTCGTTGCTACACCACCTTTATCAGTGGCTTGTTAGACATCACTGACAACCTGGTTCAAAACGAAGTGGTTGCACCTCTTTCCGTTGAGCGTTACGACGAAGACGACCCATACTTGGTAGTCGCCGCCGACAAAGGCACAGCGACCTTCTCAGACCTTGCGAACAGCATTTCTGAAAAATACGGTTTCTGGTTAGGCGACGCCTTCGCTTCTGGTGGTTCTAATGGTTACGACCACAAGAAAATGGGCATCACAGCTCGCGGCGCCTGGGAATCTGTGAAACGTCAGTTCCAAGAAATTGGCATTGATTGCCAAACAACCGACTTCACCACAGTCGGTGTTGGCGACATGGCCGGCGACGTATTTGGTAACGGTATGCTGCTGTCTGAGCACACTCGCCTGATCGCAGCCTTTAACCATATGCACATCTTCATTGACCCAACACCAGATGTGGCAAGCTCATTTGCAGAGCGTCAGCGTATGTTTAATCTCCCTCGCTCATCATGGGAAGATTACAACAAAGAATTGATTTCTAAAGGCGGCGGCATCTTTAATCGTTCCGCAAAATCCATTCCAATCAATGCTGACATTCGTAAAGCCCTCGGCATCGAAGGCAACATGAAGTCCATGGCACCAACGGACTTAATCAATGCCATTTTGAAAGCACCAGTTGATTTGCTTTGGAACGGCGGTATCGGTACCTACGTTAAAGCTGAAAGCGAAACACACGCAGACGTTGGTGACAGCGGCAACAACGCCTTACGCGTTAACGGTAAAGAACTACGTTGTAAGATTGTTGGCGAAGGCGGTAACCTTGGACTAACACAGCGTGGTCGTATTGAGTTCGCTCAAAACGGCGGCTTAATCAGCACAGACGCAATCGACAACTCGGCGGGCGTTGACAGCTCTGACCACGAAGTAAACATTAAGATCCTGCTTAACCGTGTTGTTGAAAATGGCGACATGACTGAGAAGCAACGTAACACTTTGTTGGCTCAAATGACCGACGAAGTAGGTCGTCTTGTATTGCGCCATAACTTAGGACAAAGTCATGTACTGTCCTTGGCGAACGCACAATCATCCGAACGTTTGACTGACCACTGGCGCTTGATCTTGTCCTTGGTACGTGAAGGTCGTCTAAACCGTGAAATCGAATTTTTACCAAGCGATGCGCAAATCAAAAAACGCTTGAACAAAAATCAAGGACTGACTCGTCCTGAGATTTCTGTGTTGCTGGCCTACTCTAAAATCAAGCTTTCTGAGCAATTGGTTGAAGACGGCATTGGTGAAGACCCTGATTTAATTACTCAAATTCATCAGTACTTCCCGAAAGAGCTGACCAAACGTTTTGGCGATCAAATGGCGTCACACCCATTGGCTCAAGAAATCATTGCTGGCCACGTTACCAACAACCTTGGTAACCGCATGGGCCCAACCTTCAGTACCTATGTACAAGAAGAAACCAGCGCATCGGCTCTGAACCTAGTTCGTGCTTACATGGCAGCAGAAGACATTTTCGACATTCCTTCTCTTTGGGATTCGATCAACGCTCTGGATTTCCAAGTTTCTAACCAAGTATCGAACAACCTATTGATTCGCATTCAAGCCTTGCTAGAACGCGCGACGCTTTGGTTGTTACGTAACACTCGTGAGAGCTTGTCGATTCAACGTTTGAAAGACACTTACAAACCAGGTGTTGAGATCATTCGCGCTAACATGCAAGCGATCCTAACAGAGCCAAGCCAAGCACACTTAGCCGAAATCAATGCAGAGTTGGCTGAACAAGGCATTCCAGCAGAAGTGGCAGAGAAATTGTCTGCACTGCATTACTTATTCTACGGACTGGACATCATTCGTGTGGCCAGCAATACCGAGAAAGAAGTATTGGATGTCGCACAGACTTACTTTGCCCTTGAAATGGATCTAGAGCTTCATTGGCTACGTCACAGCGTGTTCGAATTATCGGCTGACGATATGTGGCAACGCCGAGCGAAAGCCGGCCTTGGTGACGAAGTAGATAACAGCTTAAGAACCCTCACTCAGGAAGTCATTCAATCCAGCTCTGATATCAAAGAGCTTGAAGAAAGACTGACTTTCTGGCGCGAGCAAAATAGCGACAATATCAAGCATTACAGAACCACCTTCGGTGAAATTAAATCTGAAAGTGAATTGACTCTTGCTATGGTAACTGTGGCTATTCGTGAGTTGAGAAACCTGATATAAACCAAAGGGCGGCTGGTTCTACAGTCGCCCATCTTTAAGAGGTATATAAAAGTGACTGAACAAGTAACGAGAGCAACATTTGACGAAGTAATGGTTCCTAACTACGCACCATCTGCGGTTATTCCAGTGCGTGGCGAAGGCTCTCGCGTATGGGACAAAGAAGGTAAGGAATACATTGATTTTGCAGGCGGTATTGCCGTGACTGCGCTAGGTCATTCTCACCCAACTCTAGTCAATGTAATGCGCGAGCAAGCGGGTCAACTTTGGCATCTATCCAATGTCATGACCAACGAACCTGCCCTACGCTTAGCGCAGAAACTGACCGATAAGACATTTGCTGATCGCGTCTTTTTTTGTAACAGCGGTGGTGAAGCCAATGAAGCCGCTTTCAAACTCGCTCGTCGTTACGCATTCGATCACTACGGTCCTGAAAAGAACGAAATTATTGCCTTCAATAAATCGTTCCACGGACGTACTTTGTTTACCGTTTCTGTTGGTGGACAACCTAAGTACAAAGAAGGTTTCGAGCCGACTCCGGCTGGCATTAATCATTGCGACTACAACAACATTGATCAATTAAAAGCGTTGATCTCTGATAAAACTTGCGCCGTTGTGATGGAGCCAATTCAAGGGGAAGGCGGTATTATTCCTGCGAATGTCGAGTTTGCTAAGCAGGTGCGTGAGTTGTGTGATCAACACAATGCACTGCTTGTATTTGACGAAGTGCAGTCTGGCGTGGGCCGTACTGGGACTTTCTTTGCCTACGAGCAATTGGGTGTAAAACCTGATGTGCTAACAAGCGCAAAAGCGTTAGGTAACGGTTTCCCCGTTGGCGCTATGCTTACTACCAAAGACATTGCAGCTAGCCTAGCCATTGGTACACACGGTAGCACTTATGGTGGCAACCCAATGGCGTGCGCTATTGCTGAAGCCGTCGTCGATATTATCGATACGCCAGAAGTACTAGGTGGTGTTGATAAACGTCATGCGCTTTTTGTTGCAGGTTTAACGGCCATCAACGAAAAATACCATGTCTTTAAAGACATTCGCGGCATGGGCTTATTGATCGGTGCTGAAGTGGTCGACAGCCTAAAAGGCAACGCGAAAGCGTTCCTAGTTGAAGCCGCTAAAGAAGGCTTGTTCGTATTGGTTGCTGGTGCTGACGTACTGCGTTTTGCTCCATCACTGATCATTCCAGAAGCCGACATTGCTGAAGGTTTTGTTCGTTTAGAACGCGCTGTCGCAAAAGTGGTAGCAGACAACAAAGCCGCGTAATCCATTTTCGGTCATCGAATGAGATAACGTACTCGCATCAGAATCGGGCCTTCACTTTAGTGTCGCGCCCGATTTTTTTTATTGATCAAAAAATTTCCTCTCACTCTACATCCTCAATGCGCTTTTTAATCGGCCAATTCTTTGCGTTTAGGAAGTCACGCAGTTTTATTCTTTGTTTACAGCTTCTTGAATAGGAGTTTGATTGTTCTTCACTCAGTACTAGTTTAAGCTTCAAACAGGTCTAATTAGACAACTTTTTAGTAGATCAATCACTTACCCTATTCAAACTAGGTTAATCCCATTTAGTCAAAGAGAGAACAAAACGTGTTTTTATCCTTCTTCCCAAAACCTAAGTTATTCTTTTTGAGCTTTGCCTTATGGGCGCTTGTTTGTGTTTTAGGCTGGTATCTTGCGATACAAGATTTAGGCAGCACACTCAGCTTGGCCTCTTTGTTTGGCCTGCATTTTCCTGAAGCCTTAACTCCAGATGCCGATGCCGCAGCCAAAGCGGCCTTTGCCAGTGCTCAAGAATTTGCAGTCGATGTCTGGCTATACCAATATATGTTGGTTTGTTATGCCATTTTCATTGGCACTTGGGTGGCTTATGGCGGGCAGAAATGGGCTAAATGGTCTGTTATCGGCTCTGGTTTAATCGTCTTTATCACTTGGTTCCAAGTACAAGTCAGTGTGATGATTAACGAATGGTATGGCAGCTTTTATGACCTTATCCAAAAAGCACTCAGTGCACCAAACAGCATTACTTTAACGCAATTTTATTCACAATTATCAACCTTCGCGATCATCGCCCTAGTGGCCATTACTGTGTCTGTATTGAATAACTTTTTTGTCAGTCATTATGTGTTCCGCTGGCGCACAGCGATGAACGATTACTACACCTCAAAATGGCAGCAGGTTCGCCAAATTGAAGGGGCGTCACAGCGTATTCAAGAAGACACCATGCGCTTTGCCAATATCGTGGAAAGCCTTGGGGTTCGTTTTCTAGATTCCATTATGACCTTGCTGGCCTTCTTGCCCGTTCTATGGGGATTGTCTTCATACGTCACCACCTTGCCCTTTATTGGCGAGGTGCCTCAAGCACTCGTGTTTGTGGCCATTTTATGGGCGATCATAGGCACAACGCTATTGGCGGTCGCAGGGATTCGCTTACCAGGGCTAGAGTTTAAAAACCAACGTGTTGAAGCGGCTTATCGAAAAGAGTTGGTGTATGGGGAAGACTTTGAAGATCGTGCTGAGCCAGCGAAATTAGTAGAGCTGTTCGCAAATGTTCGCAAAAACTATTTCCGACTGTACTTTAACTACCTGTATTTCAACGTGGTGCGTTATGGCTACCTACAAGCTGGGGTTTTAGTGCCTTTGATTGCATTAGGGCCTTCTATTGTGGCGGGGGCATTCACGCTTGGTATCATGCAGCGAATTTCAAACGCGTTTGGTCAGGTCGAAAGTTCTTTCCAATTTTTGGTTAATTCTTGGACCACCATAGTAGAACTCTTGTCTATTCATAAACGTCTAAAAGCGTTTGAAGCCGCCATTAATGACCAGCCTCTGCCTGCGGTCGATCAAGAGTTTCTGGCCAAACAAGACGACTAAACGCGCTGCGTATCTTTGTTGCTCAGTCAGTCTTTGTCCTTAGATAGCCAGTACCGCAAAAGCAAAAATGCCTTCAATAGAAACCATTGAAGGCATTTTTTATGGTTCTGAAAGCGGCATAGCAAAAGGGAAGTCGAATTGAGTTTAGACTCGAATATTCACACTCTGACCCAAATTATCAGTTGTTGCATGATTACCACTACTAGCAGCAGGGGTAGGATTCACCGAGCTGGCACTTTCTAATAAATCTAACGCTTGTTGCCCTCTGTGGGCAATAACGTCTTTATTCAAATTTGCGCTGTATGCTTCTTTTGCGTAAGACATTGAAGCGGCGCCGACGCCACTAATCTCAGACATAACTTCCCCTCCCTATCTAACCTTTTAGGCTTTTACACCAACAAGGTTACTGTTCAAAAATAAAGCTATTTATGAACTATAGCGAGAATCTGATCAATTTACGATCAAAAAATAAGGAAATTAGATCAATAAACACTCACAAACAAGCAAAAATGATCAATTAACCACCAAAATGATCACTGCAGTACAATGATCAACCAATAGGTTCGCGACCTCTTCGCGGCCTTTTTTCCTAGCGCTTTAGAGATCTGGTGAATTAACAAACTCATCCCAATACCCGCTCACCAACGCTTGGTTCGCCATCAATGCATCCCCTTGAACCACTCGCCCCTGTTTTTGCAGCGTTAATCTGTGACTGTGCGAGCGATAAAGTGTGTAGGTGTCTATCATCTTCTCGGCTTTTTCAGAGGAGATCAGACCCACCTTAGAAGCCGCTTCTATCTGGCGCACATTGTCAGAATACGCCATTAACTCTGGGTAACGATGAGACCAAGCCAGCACCAGGTATTGCACCATGAACTCAATATCTATGATGCCACCAGCACCTTGCTTCAAATCAAAGCCCTTTTCTTTACCGCCCGTGTCCAAGTGTGCGCGCATTTTTTCACGCATTTTAACCACTTCTGCTTTTAGCTCTTCTCGATTACGTTGAGAGCCAATGATGCTCCGGCGGCAATCTTCAAATTTCGCTTTTAACGCCGCATTACCGGCCAGCGCTCGAGCCCGGGTCAATGCTTGATGCTCCCACGTCCACGCTTCTTTTTGCTGATAATCCTGAAACGCTTCTAAACGCGTAACAAGCAGCCCAGAATTTCCTGAAGGTCGTAACCGCATATCCACTTCATAGAGGCGCCCAGCTGCGGTAAAGCTGGTAATAATGTGAATTAAACGCTGCCCTAAACGAGTATAGAAGGTGAGATTGTCTATGCTTCGGTTGCCATTGGTGTAGCCGTTGGCTTGCGCATCATGAATAAACACCAAGTCGAGATCTGAATCGTAACCCAGCTCCCAACCACCTGATTTTCCATAGCCAATAATGGCCAGTTGCGGTCTAGTGGCTTCTTCACCATCACTCACAGGAAAACCATGCTTGGTGGTTAAATATCGCCAAGACTGCTGTAACACTTGTTCTAACAGCACTTCCGCTAACCAAGTTAAGTGATCACTCACTTTCATAATTGGCAGTATGTTGGTGATATCGCAGGCGGCAATGCGCAAAATGATCGACAATCTGAAGCGGCGCATGGCGTCCATTTGAGCTTCTTCATCGTCCTCAGGTAGACGTAATAAAATTTGCTGTAGCTCGTCTTCGAGCATTTGTTTAGTCGGTGGGCAAAATAACGTGGTGGCATCCAACAACTCATCCAACAAAGAAGGTGTCGCAGAAATTGCCTCACTAAACCAAGCACTTTCTCGGCATAAACGGATAAGGTGCGTAATCGCGGTGGGGTTTTCACATAACAACACAAGGTAGGCGGTCCGGCGAAGCACGGCTTCTAAAATAGGCAACACCCTATCCATGACCAAATCAGGCGTACTTTCATGCTCCAATTGGGAGACAAACATCGCCAAGAAGATGGCCAGACGTTCCTGCCCTATAGGTTGCATAAAGACAATGTTTTTCGACGATAGAAACACGGATATACGCTGTACAGTGGCGTCTTTATCCTGCCAAACAATGCCATCTAAGGCATCACTAATGGCGTCTTTATCATCAGCATGCTTTAGCAATAGCCGCCATGTGTCTTGGATTTTAATCTCTTCGCTGGTCTCTTCGCCGTCGTCTATTAGCTCTAGAAACAAGCGATGCACATTACGTCTCACGTCCCACAGCGCACTGTCTAAGCTTTCCCATGAAGCATAGCCTACCATAAGCGCAATGCGTGTTCGCTCAGTTTCATCATTTGGTAGTAACTGAGTTTGTTCATCTTTTACCGCCTGCAAAGCGTGCTCTGTGCGTCTTAATAACTGATAGGCATTCGCGAGTTGCTCCACGTCAGTGGCAGACAAATAATCCTGCTCTGCAAGGTAAGGCAACACTTTTAATAAGGCCGGACGTTGCAATCCACTGTCGCGCCCACCATGAAGGATTTGCAGCGCTTGAGCAATAAACTCAACTTCTCGAATTCCGCCTTCGCCCAACTTAATATTGTGCTCTATGTCTTTACGGCGCACTTCTTTTGCGATCATTTTTTTCAGGTCTCGCAATGCCCCAATCGCGCCGAAATCTAAATACTTGCGATAAACGAACGGCTTTCTGAGCATTTCAAACTCTGCAACATCGGTACTATTCCCCGCCATCACACGAGCTTTTATCATCGCATAACGCTCCCAGTCTCGACCTTGATCCTGGTAGTAATTTTCCAATGAATCCATATTTAAGACGAGCGCACCAGACTGACCAAATGGTCGCAAGCGCATATCAACACGGAACACAAAGCCGTCTGCGGTAATCTGATCTAAATGCTGGATGAGCTTTTGACCAAGCTTAGTAAAGTACTCCTGATGTGACAGGCTCTTCTTGCCTCCAGACGTCTCACCGTGCTCGCGAAAAGCAAAAATCAAATCGATGTCTGACGATAAATTCAGCTCATTACCACCGAGCTTTCCCATCCCAATCACAATTAAGGATTGAAGCTCACCCGAAGCGTCTAATGCCTGCCCATAAAGCGCCCTATAATGCTGAGTGGACCACTGTATGCTGGCATTCACACAGGCATCTGCTAACGCGCTCAACCTCAGCGTCAAATCGGTTAAGCTGATTTTTTGCTGAATATCCAAGGCAATCAGCCGCACCATCCACCACTGACGATAAAGACGTAAACGCGCCATCATTGCACTTTCATCAAGCTCACTGATCGTAAGACCATTGGTTGCTACCACAGATTGACCTGAGATCAAATCTTCCATTGAAGGCAAAGTGGGCAAGGCCTCTAAAACAAGCAAATCATCTAACCAGGCTGGAAAGCGGACACATTGCTGATGAAGGTAATCACTGAGCAACCAAAGCGGCTCTAATACCGCCACTTGTTGCTCCGTTAACAGGGTTAATCCACGTTGCTGGCGGGCTTCTTGAATGGCTTCAACAAGCAAGCAACGATTATCAAGTTGCGCACAAAAAGCATCATAAACTGGGTTTAAAGCAGGTGGGGTCAAGACATTATCCTTCTGTGTATTATTCTTATTCGTTGTGTCTGATGGGCGAATGGCAAAGGTTTAATGGTTAGTGCGCATCACCATAAGAAGCTTGATTTAACCACTGGCCGATTTCCAGCATGATGATGCCAGTGTCTTTACGCGCGGCTAAAGCGGAAAGAAGATCCTTGTCTTCAGCTTGTAGAGTTTGCTGATAAATTTCATCAAGACGATCAAGACTTTGTGCGAATGTGGTCGGCAAACAACGGGCTAATTGTGCCATTGAGTGACGAATCGGTTGTATCAGAATCTCGTCCTTCATAAAAAACATCGCTTCCCAATAGACCAGCCATACTTCATACCAATAAGCAGACAACGCCAATGTCGATGCCGCCGCATTGGGCTTCTCAGGAAACTCAATAGCCCCTTGTTTTAGACGCACGCCTTTTTGCGCTTTAGACACAGTGCTGACTTGCAGAGGAAACTGCTTAGCCAGTTTGAGGGCAAAACAATACAGCCCTGTTTCATCGCCTGCTTTGAGTTCCAGCTCTAATTCACTGATCGCATCTTCACCATAAGGTGAGGTGACTTTACCGGCGTCGCACACCACTTCCATCTGGGTGCCATTTTCTTCTATGAGCCAGACTTGGCGCTCAAAATCCGTACGAAACACTTCCAGCAGCTGACGACTCCAAGCCATGTCCGTCAATGACTCAGGCAGAGGCACTTCGCTCAACAAAGACAGATCTAGCTGATCATTCGGAATCATCCATTCCCACTCACCACGAGCATGCATGCCTACGCGGTTGCTGCCTCGGGTTTTCACTGTTTGAATAAACTTCTGGTTCACCGCACGAATACGCAGTGCTATTCCAGCCTGCATTAACGTCGCGTCTTCTGTATCAAAATACCCATTCATCAAAGACAGCGTTGCTTGACGAGTTGCTGTCTCAGATTTCGAAAGCAGACAAAATTCATCCAAAAATTCACTGGCAGACTTGAGATACTCGGACTGAACCATTAACTTAAGTTCTAGCTCGGTAGCCATAAATATACGAACCTCTTTTACTTCTGGTGTCGACCTAACGCCAGAGACCACATAATCTTGATTATAATTGTATCAGATGCCTAGCCGACAATAGTAATATTAGATCATCACTACTCTGCCTGAGGAGCCACCATGGCTGCATTACCGTCGCTTATCAGTATGATGTCGCAGCTTATTGCATCGCCATCTATCAGTTCTAGTCAATCAAACTGGGATCAGTCAAATAAAGGCGTCATTGAATTGCTAGAGAGCTGGCTTTCTTCTCAAGGCTTTCAATGTGAAATCATGCCCATTCCCGGTCGTCCCAATAACGTTAATTTGATTGCTACACTGGGCTCCGGTGATGGCGGCTTGGTACTGTCTGGTCATACAGACACAGTCCCTTATGACCCCGGCCGTTGGCACTCTGATCCCTTCAAACTGGAAGAACGAGACAACAAATTATATGGCCTTGGTAGCTGCGACATGAAAGGCTTTTTTGCCATTGTGATTGATACGGTTCAGCAAATGGCACTAACAAACCTCAAACAGCCTTTGATCGTCCTTGCCACAGCCGATGAAGAAACCTCTATGGCGGGTGCTCGGGCTTTGGTCTCAAACCATAAAATCAAGGCCCGCTACGCCTTAATAGGTGAGCCGACCTCGCTCACACCCATACACGCCCACAAGGGCATTTTGATGGAGCGTATTCGAGTAACGGGGCAATCTGGTCACTCTTCCAATCCAGCGCTTGGCAACAACGCAATGGAGGCCATGCACGCGGTCATGTCGGAGCTGATGCGGTTCCGTAATCGCTTAAAAGAGCGCTACCGTGACGCGTCTTTTGTGGTGGATTACCCAACCATGAACTTTGGCTGTATTCATGGCGGCGACAGCGCCAATCGCATCTGTGGAAGCTGTGATATTGATTTTGACTTACGTGCTCTTCCTGGCATGAGTAATCAATCTCTGATCGAGGAAATTGCCAAGATATTGCCTAATGTCGAACAACAAACTGGCACTCAAATAGAAATAAACAGTTTATTTCCGGACATTCCTTCTTTCTTCACGCCCACCGAATCGGACATAATTAAGACTTGTGAGAAACTCACGAACAATGCGGCCAGCAGTGTCTCTTTTGCAACCGAAGGCCCTTTTTTCAACCAATTAGGCATAGAAACGTTAATATTAGGTCCTGGGTCTATCGATCAAGCCCACCAGCCGAATGAATTTATGGCCTTAGAACAAATTAAACCTATGCAACAGGTACTGCGCGGGTTAATCGAACGCTATTGTGTACAAAGTACCCCATTTAACCAACCAAAAGACGAGGAACAGCGTGTCTGACGAGCTAAATTATGTGGACTGGTTTCGCCACTCCTCCCCCTATATTAATGCCCATAGGGGAAAAACCTTTGTTATCTTAATTCCAGGCGAAGCCCTAGAAAGCACGCATTTTTCTGGCATTATCCATGACTTAACCTTGCTAGACTCTCTCGGCATCCGACTTGTTTTGGTTCAAGGTGCGCGCCCTCAAATAGATAAAATACTTTCTAAACGAGAGCACACTAGTGCTTTTGAAGATGGTTATCGCATTACGCCTCAAGATCAACTTATGGACATTATCCAAGCTTCCGCCGCCGTGCGAGTGCAGCTTGAAGCTCAGCTGTCTATGGGTCTGTCCAATACTCCGATGGCAGGCGCCAGCCTAAAAGTTTGCAGTGGCAACTATGTGATTGCTCGTCCTCTGGGCGTGGTCAATGGCATCGATTATGGCCATTCTGGGGAGGTTCGTCGTATCGATTCTGATGCTATTTTCAGATTACTCGAAGACGACAACATGGTCCTACTTCCCCATTTGGGCTTTTCTCCTACTGGAGAGGTATTTAATCTAAAAGGGGAAGATGTTGCCATCCAAGCCGCCATCCAACTCAAAGCCGACAAGCTGATTATCTTCACCGAAGAAGAAGGTATTTTTGACCAGCACGGTAAATTGTATTCCGAATTACTGACCCACGATGCCGACGTTATTTTGAAAAATAACACCTTAAACAGCATCACTCATGCCGCACTAGAAGCCTGCGTAGCGGCAGTTCGTCAGCATGTACCTCGTGCTCATATCATTTCATTTAATGAAAATGGCGGCCTACTCCAAGAGCTGTTTACCCGTGAGGGAGCTGGCACCATGATAGACGAAGACAGCTACGAGCAATTACGCCCAGCGCATATTAATGATGTCGGTGGCATGATGGCCCTGCTCGCGCCACTGGAAGAAAAAGGTGTCTTGGTGCGCCGCTCAAGGGAATTGCTCGAAAACGAAATTGATCGTTTTATTGTCATTGAACGCGATGGTGCCATTGTGGCTTGTGCGGCTATTTATCCTTTTGAACAGGAAAACGCTGGGGAACTGGCTTGCTTAGCAGTCTCACCTGACTACCGTGGCTCTAATCGCGGCGAACGCTTACTCAAAGGCATAGAACAAGCCGCTAAGAGGCTGAATTTAAGCACTGTCTTTTTGCTGACCACTCGCACCGCCCATTGGTTTATCGAGCGTGGTTTTAGTGAAACCTCACTCGCTTCTTTGCCAGCCAAAAAACAAGCGCTCTATAACTATCAGCGCAATTCAAAAATCTTCTCAAAGCAACTCTAACCAAGAAGTAGTAAATAAAGGCGCACCACTTAGCGCCTTTATGAAACAAAAAAAATGCCGCAAACTTAGTTTGCGGCATTTTTTTAGAAGGTAACTCTATTCGTGTTTATTTGGTGATTTTGAACGGAATAAACATAGGGTAACCATCACGGATCACTCGCATTGGTACGGAACGATCATTAGGGATTTTCTTCGCGATTTCTGAGAAATCCTCAGCCCCCTTGATCGCCTGTCCATTAAGCATGGTAATCACATCGCCTTGCGCTAAACCATTGCGAGACGCGGTGCCACCAATAACTTGCTTAACGATCACACCTCCTTCGATATCCAAGCGTTTGGCAAGCTCAGCAGGCACATCCGCAACCACCATGCCTAAGCGGTTTTCATCTTGTTTCTTCTGCTCTAGCGTTTTTTGATTGTCTGGACGGGACTCTAAAGACAAGGCAATGGTCTTATCTTTACCATCCCGGAAGATCTCCACATCCACCTTGTCGCCGGATTTCATTTGACCAACAATATAAGGAAGCTCACCTGAGTGGTTTATCTTATTGCCGTCAAAAGCAAGAATGATATCGCCTGATTTCAAACCTGCTTTCTTAGCAGGCGAGTCAGGCATGACTCGACTAATAAGCGCGCCATGAGGACGTTTAAGACCAAAAGACTCAGCCAAATCGCTGTTTACATCTTGAATTAACACACCCAACCAAGCGCGAGACACTTTACCGTTCGCTTTAAGTTGATCTACAACAGACATAGCTACTTTTGAAGGGATCGCAAAAGACACCCCCATAAAACCGCCGGAACGAGTGTAAATTTGTGAGTTAATACCTACCACTTCACCGTCTAGATCAAACAAGGGGCCGCCAGAGTTACCTGGATTAATTGCCACATCAGTTTGAATAAAAGGCACGTAGTTATCAGAAGGCAAATTACGACCGGTAGCGCTTACCACACCCGCGGTGACTGTGTAATCAAACCCAAACGGCGAACCAATCGCCAATACCCATTGACCCGCTTTTAGCTTGTCCGAATCCCCCATTTTGACCGTTGGCAGATCCTTGGCGTCGATTTTCAGTAACGCTAAGTCCGTACGGCTATCAGTGCCAATGACCTTTGCCGTGTATTCGCGGCGATCATTAAGACGCACATGAATAACATCCGCGCCTTCGATAACATGGTTGTTGGTTAGGATATAACCATCTGGGGAAATAATAAAACCTGAACCTAAAGAGCTTCTTTCTCTCTCTTTTGGTGCTTGAGACTCTCCACCATTACCGCCATTAAATGGCTGCTGACCGAAGAAGTGACGAAAGAATTCATTCAATTCTTGGCTGTTTGGCCCCAATTGCGGGTTGTTGCCTTCTGCCGCCGTTTTAGTCATAACCATTTGCTCGGTGCTGATATTCACAACAGCGGGGGAAGCTTTTTCCACTAACTTTGTAAAATCAGGCAGTTCAGCAGCATGGGCGAACATAGAAAACATCATAAAAACACTGACGGCTCCTATATTAATTTGCTTAAGCAATCTGTTCATTGATTAGTCTCCTTAAGACGTATCAAGTTTTACTGTGCTAGGTGAAGATTGTTAGGTTCAAGGAGTAAAGACTAAAGGAATTTCACTACCCTGAGTGGTTTCAATGCGTAAAATTTTGGGATAAAAATCGGGGTTATTCTCTTCTTTCTGTGATTTTTTCTTAGCAAGCCAAAGCCCTGATAGAAAGCCAATCAGTGAGAAAATAACGGAAACACCAGAGCTTGCATGCCAAAGAGAAGGCACGGTTGCACCAGCGACCAAGCCTAATAATGGAATAAAATACATCCATAACGACGCCTGTAATAAGGTGTCTTCCGGGATACCAATCACCACTCGTTGCCCCACGCTGACATCAAAATTGTCAATTGCCTTCATCCGCATACGGTTGCTAGCAGACACTTGCGCTATCGCGTGATGACCGCAACCGTGTCTGGCTCGACACGAGGTGCAGCTACTTGTTCGAATGGTTTCTACTTCCGCAAATCCCGTCTCTGTGGAAAGTACCGTACCAGACTCTTCAATCATAATCTTGCCTTTGGCATAAATACTGACATTAGTTTTTCTATGGTGACTTTAGGAACTTCACCCACCATGGTCACTAAATACAATTGTTTACCTACTTTTAACGTTTTTTCTCCCGCGACGGTCGCCCCTATCAGTAAATAGGACGTTGGCTTTACCTTCATCACAGGTTCAACGAAAACAGAGATGGTCGCCATGCCATCAGACAACAGCAACATGCTGGTCCCATGATTTAACGAGCGGGCTTCTGGCCACACTAAAGAAAACCCTTCCGGTAACCAATCAAATTTCCATAAGCTTTTGATTTGCCTAGGCTTGGGCTCTACCATCTGTTTTGAATAAGATGACTTATTGGGGATGAAGTCTTCCGCTTTCAAGTTTGGATCAAAGGTCACCGACGTAAATTGTATTCTGTCGAGCAGTCCACCGTTTTGATCGAGCATATCGTGCTTGAGCAAAAATCGATTGTGCTTATCAAGCCACACTTCATGCGCATAACGGTACTGATCTTTAGGAACCAAACGAAGGTGGTATGCATCACGCCCAGCAATACGGCCTATTTTATCGCTAACCACCAGATCATAACCTAATGTTAAACGCTCACTATCCAATCCGATAAAACGTTTGAACGGCGTACTCGACATTACTTGTTTGTCTGCAATCGATTCATTGGGATAAACACAAATCACCGTATCATCAATACGAATAACTTGTATTTTATTGCCATCAAGATCAACAAGACTTTCGTATTCTTTACCTTTTTTCTGCTGATGCTGCACTCGCATGCTATTCATTCTGGTGTTTTCGGAATGAATGAAAATCCCGTCGTAATCCAATTTAGAAAAAGACTGAGACATTTCCTCTAGCAACTGAGCGGCAGTAGGTGTCGTGGGCACAGAATATCCAAAAGGGCTTAGCAATACACTTAGCACCACTAAGCCTGCACGTAATAATCCAGACAAGGTCATGTCTTTCACTCTTTTATTGGGTAACTAGCGATGCGTGCCATTGGAATCATCCCTCGTCCAACGGTCATAGTGGCTTGCTCTGCATGCTGACGTAAATAATTTTGCAGACGTAAACTGTCTACATCCATCGGTTGTTTTTTCAACTCAGCCAAGGAAGTAACGGGTATCGCCAAAGAGTGTGTGGTGTCTTGCACGGCCACAGCAGGCGCCGTTTTTGATGCTGGGTTTAACATCAAATTACCACCCACAATGATGACAAAGGCCACACTGGCAGCGACCGCAAATCCACTCCAAAAATAACGCTTCTGGGGCATTATTTCGGACACCACATCAGGCGTTAAGGACGTCAACAAAGGCGCCAAAGAAACCACTTGTGTAGACGGTTTCTGGCGCTCTTCTCGCTCAATCTGCGCACTGACACGAGCCGCCAAATTAAAACTCGCATCAATATTCACATCAACATCAGACTCTTTGCGTAATGTGTGTTGAATAAGATGGAACGCGGTCATTTTTTCATTTAAATCGGTCGAGCTCTGCGCCATTAAATCATGAAGATCTTGTTGATTCGCTTCATCATCAAACATCGCAGACAAGCTTTCTAATACAGCTTGTTGGCTATCATCAGACGTTGTCATAAATCATCTCCTCCATCCATAAATGGACGTATTTGTTTTTCCACGGCTTCTCGTGCGCGGAAAATTCTTGATCGAACCGTCCCAACCGGACAATCCATTATCTGTGCAATATCTTCATAACTTAAACCATCAAACTCTCTCAAGCTCAACGCTCCCCGAAGCTCTTCTGGAAGGTTGCGAATCGCCTCATGTATCGCACTTTCTAAACGGTTTCTATTTAAGATTGCGTCCGGTGTACTTGAATCTAACAGGGCATCATAGGCACTAAATGCTTCGTCGTTATCAAGTTCGACATCGGAACCAGGTGGACGGCGGGAACGACTCACTAGATAGTTTTTTGCCGTATTCACCGCTATACGATAAAGCCAGGTGTAAAATGCGCTCTCTCCTCGAAAGGAGTCAATTGCACGGTAGGCCTTTATAAAACTTTCCTGAGCGACATCAAGCACTTCGTGTTTGTCTTGAACATATCGGCCAATCAGCCCTATCACCTTGTATTGATATTTTAGAACCAAAAGATCAAAAGCCTTGCTATCACCTTGCTGGACTTTTTGAACTAACGCCTGATCTGAAGACGTTTCGTGCTGCATAGGCACCTCTTATTAAACCTCATTAGCGCGCCAGTGCTGCTCATTTAAAGAGAAGACAACAAGACACATAGCGAGTTCCCATATAATCTATAGAGACTTTATATTTGCACAGAGTACATATTGTGGAGAAATAAAATACACCTTCAGAAATTGTTCACTATTTCGTAACAACAATAGTAACATTAATACTTTAGACATGAATCAGATCAATATTATGAGCCGACACTTTAAACACGATATCGTCATCATAGGCGCTGGCGCGGCTGGCCTGACTTTGGCATTAGAACTGGCTAACACTCACAGCGTCGCCATTTTAACCAAAGCCGATATTCGCGAAGGCTCTACACTTTATGCACAAGGTGGTGTAGCAGCTGTTTTATCGGATGAAGACACTATCGAGTCCCACATTAACGACACCATAGACGCAGGTGTTGAGCTGGGCGATACCGATGCCATCCGTTTTACCGTAGAGCACTCTAAAGAGAGCATTAATTGGCTCATTGACCAAGGTGTGCCTTTTACTCGTTACGGCGAAAGTGAAAACTACCACTTAACCAAAGAAGGTGGTCACAGCCATCGGCGCATTATTCATAGTGCCGATGCGACCGGCTTGGCCATCTCCAAGACCTTGATTAAAAATGCAGCCAACCACCCAAACATCTCATTTTTCCCTGATCGAGTCGCCATTGATTTAGTCACCACGCAAAAGTTGGGCTTAGCAGGCGAGAATAAGGTGGTCGGGGTTTATGCACTCAATTTAGACGATGACGTGATTGAAGTATTCCACGGCCAATCCGTCTCCCTAGCCTGTGGCGGCAGTAGCAAAGTCTACTTATACACCAGTAACCCAGACACGGCCTCCGGTGACGGCATTGCCATGGCGTGGCGTGCAGGTTGTCGAGTTGGCAATATGGAGTTCAACCAATTCCATCCGACTTGTCTTTATGACGCCAAAGCCAAAACCTTTCTGATTTCAGAGGCGGTACGAGGTGAAGGCGGTAAACTGCGCCTGCCTGATGGTTCGCGTTTTATGCCTCAATTCGATGAGCGAGCGGAATTGGCGCCTCGAGATATTGTCGCACGTGCGATTGACCATGAAATGAAACGCTTGGGGATAAACCACGTACTGTTAGATATCTCACATAAAGACGAAGGCTTTATCAAAGAGCATTTTCCAACCATTTATAAACGCTGCTTAGAATACGGCCATGACATGACGAAAAGCCCTATTCCTGTGGTACCGGCGGCTCATTACACTTGTGGCGGCGTGGTCGTTGACCAGCATGGCTCGACCGATATTCGCAACCTTTATGCCATTGGTGAAACCGCTTACACCGGCCTGCATGGCGCAAACCGTTTGGCTAGCAATTCATTGTTAGAATGCATTGTATTCGCGCGATCCGCGGCGCAGCACATCATCAACAGCAAAACACAGAACGACGACATCGTCATTCCAGATTGGGATGAAACCAAGGTAACAGACTCAGACGAAGACGTTGTGATCACCCACAACTGGCAAGAGTTACGACGCTTTATGTGGGATTACGTCGGCATTGTCAGAACCGACAAGCGCTTATTGCGTGCGAAGCACAGAGTGGATTTATTACGCTCTGAAATTCAAGAATTTTATACCAACTATAAAGTGTCTAGCGATTTGCTGGAGCTACGGAATCTGGCCGTGGTGGCGGACTTAATTATTCGCTCAGCCATGTCTCGAAAAGAAAGTCGAGGTTTGCATTTCACCTTAGACTATCCCGATAAGTTAGCCAACAGCAAACCGACAATACTCAGCCCAGAGACAACAGACTGATCAATGTTTTGATGTTACCTCGCTGCGCTTCAACATTTTTTGTTGCGCAGCAAAGGAACGCAACACTCGATAATCATGATAGGACAAACTGTCTCGATAAATGACCTGATATGAAGGCCAAATACGACCTAGCCAGCCTCCTTCTCGCATCACTTTAGCAATAATCTGTACACCATTGACTCGCACAAAGTCCATCGCGTAAACCTTGCTTCCTTGCTGCCAAAAAGCCCCATTTTCATCAATAGTAATAAAAGAAGGGCCCACTCTAACTCGTCGCATTAAACGATAAAAAAGTATCATCAAGACACTTAAGAGCAACATAGCCCAAGTAGTGGATGGTAACCAAAATAGACGCAATAGAAGTGCACAACACCCTGCAAAAAGAAGCCAGAGCGTCATGCCAATAACAGAAGGCTTAAGCGCGGTAGTTTTCAGGCTGAACACGAGTCAGGATAATCTCAACAATACGAGCAAAATCTGGGTCTTCAGGCACTTCTCTTTGCATAAACCACTCGAACAACTCTTGATCTTCACAGGCTAACAAGGTGCTAAAGCGCTGCTGATCTTCTTCAGCTAATGTTAGATACACCTCTTCTAAAAATGGCTCAAGGAGCACATCTAATTCCAGCATGCCTCGGCGGCATTGCATTTTAAGGCGCCGAAAGGCAATGGAATCCGCAGTATCACTCATGAAATTACCCTCTATGTAGAATGCGCTCATTATATCGATTTGCTGCGAAACGGAAAACGTCTTCGTAAGATTCTATGACAATAATCACTAAGTCACTGAAATGTCAGAGTTATGCAAAGAATAAACACGCTTAATACGTATTTTTTTGACACTTTATCCTTCATATATAGAAAAAAGAAACAAAATAGTACATGTATTGGCGATTTGCGTACTAGAGAGTCAATTCATATCTGCCTATATTAATGATTACTTGATAAAAAATTATCAAGACTAGGTACGACTATAAAAACAAAAGCCCCAAATAGGGAGAACCTAATGAAAAGCCTTTCTAAAAACACGGTTGCTTGTGCAATATCTTTAGCAACTGCGATCACCACTGCTAACGCTTTCGCTGACACTCAAATCACTGTTGCTACCGTGAATAACGGTCACATGATTGAGATGCAAAAACTTACCCCTGATTTTGAAAAAGCTAACCCTGGTATCAAGGTTAAATGGGTAACACTAGAAGAAAGCGTACTACGTCAAAACGTCACCCAAGATATTGCCAACAAAAGTGGCCTATATGATGTGATGACCATTGGTATGTACGAAGCACCTATTTGGGGTCAACGTGGTTGGTTACAGCCAATTGACGCAAGTGGCGATTACGATGAAAAAGACATCCTTCCTTCTATCCGCAGCGGCCTTTCTTACGATGGCACACTGTATGGTGCACCATTCTACGGCGAAAGCTCGATGATTATGTACCGTAAGGATTTGGTGAAAAACGCTGGCATGGAAATCCATGACCACGACAGCTGGGACCACATCCGCGATGTAGCAAAAGCAGTAAACGACCCAAGCAAAGGCATTTACGGCATTTGTTTACGAGGCAAAGCTGGCTGGGGTGATAACATGGCCTTGGTGACAACCATTGCCAACTCGTTCGGTGGACGCTGGTTTGATGAAAACTGGAAACCTGAAATCAATTCACCAGAGTGGAAAAAAGCGGTTAGCTTTTACGTTGACCTTCTTAGTAAATATGGCCCACCTGGTTCAAGTTCAAACAGCTTCAATGAAAACCTAGCGTTATTCAATGAAGGCAAATGTGGTATGTGGATCGATGCGACCATTGCCGCTTCATTTGTGACCGACCCAAAACAAAGTAAAGTGGCTGACCAAGTGGCTTTCGCCCAAGCGCCACAAGAAGTTACTCAAAAAGGCTCTAACTGGTTATGGGCTTGGGCTTTGGCCGTTCCTGTTGCCACCAAACATGAAGCCGCTGCACAGAAATTCATTCGTTGGGCTACCTCAAAAGACTACGTAAAACTGGTCGCTAAAGACGCGGGGTGGGCTTCTGTTCCAACCGGCACACGAGAAAGTACTTATCAAAACCCAGCCTTCCAAAAAGCCGCTGTTTTTGCGAACGCAGAACTCGCTGCGATCAAGTCAGCAGACCCTAAAGACAGCACACTAAAACCTTCCCCATATGTGGGTGTACAGTTTGCCTCAATTCCTGAGTTCCAAGCCATTGGTACGACGACAGGGCAAATGATTTCCGGTGCACTTGCTGGAGCGATGACCGTTGAGCAAGCATTAGATAATGCTCAAAAAGCGGCAGAGCGTCAGATGCGTCAAGCTGGTTATTACTAGCCTTTGACAATAATAAGGCAGCGGGAAAACCCGCTGCCTTATTGATCTATTGGATCTGTCGCACGACGCCCTATTCATTATAATAAGAGACACATACCATGAAGCGCTCAATCACTCGCTTATTAATGGCGCCATCCGTCATCATGCTTTTAGTGTGGATGATCGTGCCGTTATCGATGACCATCTATTTCTCAACGATTCGTTATAACCTCTTGTACCCAGGTCAAAACAATTTTGTTGGCCTAATGAACTATGAGTTTTTCATTACGGATCCAGGATTTATCACGGCGGTTGCGAATACCCTAATACTATTAATATCCGCTTTGTCTATTACCGTCGTACTTGGCGTCATGTTATCGGCCTTAATCGACAAACCTTTTTTTGGGCGCAGCATTGTTCGCGTGCTACTTATCTCGCCATTTTTCATCATGCCAACGGTCAATGCCTTGATTTGGAAAAACATGATGATGAATCCGGTATACGGTATTTTTGCTTGGATTTCTCAATCTCTCGGTCTTCAACCAATTGATTGGCTGGGCACCTACCCGCTTATGTCCGTGATCATCATGGTCAGTTGGCAGTGGCTACCCTTTGCTATCTTGGTTTTTGTGACCGCATTACAGTCTCAAGATACCGAACAAAAAGAAGCCGCTCAAATGGATGGCGCAACAGGCTGGCATATTTTTCGCTACCTAACCATTCCTCACCTAGCACGTCCGATTGCCGTGGTAGTGATGATAGAAACCATTTTCTTATTGGCTGTATTTGCTGAGATCTTTGTCACGACTGGCGGTGGCCCTGGTTATGCCAGCACCAACTTGGCTTACTTAATCTACAACCAAGCACTTCTTCAATACGATGTAGGCGTGGCTTCTGCGGGTGGTTTATTCGCGGTATTACTTGCCAATATCGTTGCATTCTTCCTAATTCGTGCCGTCGGCAAAAACCTAACGGTGTGAGGTAACAAGATGACTCTTAATCAGCAACGCAAACTTAAAACACTTATAACCGGCTTATTTGCTTGGTTTATCGCACTTTTGCTGTTCTTTCCTATTTTTTGGATGTTTTTGACCTCCTTTAAAACAGAATTACAGGCAATTTCGGTGCCTCCTTCTCTTTTCTTTGAGCCAACGTTAGACAACTTTAAAGTCGTGCAAGAGCGAAGTGATTACTTGCTCCATGCCATGAACTCAGTGGTGACGTCATTTGGTTCAACCATCATAGCTTTGATCATTGCGGTACCTGCTGCGTACTCAATGGCCTTTTTCCCAAGCAAGCGCACTAAAGACATCTTGTTATGGATGTTGTCGACAAAAATGCTGCCTGCGGTTGGCGTATTGGTTCCTATTTATATCCTGTTCCGCAACAACGGTCTGTTAGACAGCCGCTTAGGTTTGATCATTATCTTCACGCTGATGAACCTACCTATCATTATTTGGATGCTGTTTTCGTACTTTAAAGATCTACCAAAAGAGATCCTTGAAGCGGCTCGCATGGATGGCGCCAGCCCATGGGGAGAAGTGGTTAAAGTTGTGCTTCCTTTGTCTGTCGGCGGTATCGCCTCAACAGCACTGCTGTCTATCATCTTATGTTGGAATGAAGCCTTCTGGTCGCTCAACTTAACCGCCTCTAACGCAGCACCACTCACCGCTATGATTGCCTCTTATTCAAGCCCTGAAGGTTTGTTTTGGGCCAAGCTGTCTGCTGCTTCTACTCTGGCATGTGCGCCCATCGTCATATTTGGTTGGTTCTGCCAAAAACAACTTGTCCAAGGCCTTACATTTGGTGCCGTAAAATAATTATTAGGAATTTTAGCCATGAGTTATTTAGTTATTACAGAATTACAAAAACATTACGATAGCTACCATGCCTTGCGTGGCATCAACTTGAACATCACTGAAGGCGAATTTATTGTCTTCGTTGGCCCCTCTGGTTGTGGTAAATCCACATTACTGCGTACCATTGCAGGCTTAGAGTCCAGCTCTGGCGGTACTATTGAGCTGGATGGCAAAGACATTACCGAAGTTGCCTCATCAAAACGTGATTTGGCCATGGTGTTTCAGTCTTATGCTTTGTATCCGCATATGACAGTCGCAGACAACCTTTCGTTTGCCTTGCGTCTAGCAAAAGTGCCAGACGCTGAAATTCAAGAAAAAGTTCGTTCTGTGTCTGCATCACTGCAACTAGACCCTCTATTGGATCGTAAACCTAAAGAGCTGTCGGGGGGGCAACGTCAACGTGTTGCGATTGGTCGCGCCATTGTCCGCCAACCCAAAGTTTTCTTGTTCGATGAACCTTTGTCTAACTTAGACGCCGCTTTACGTGTACAAATGCGTCTAGAACTCGCTCGTTTGCATAAAAAACTTGGCACAACAATGGTTTATGTAACCCATGATCAGATTGAAGCCATGACCTTAGCCGATCGAGTGGTCATCCTAAACGCAGGACAAATCGAACAAGTGGGCACGCCTTTAGAGTTGTACCGTCAACCAAACAGTCGCTTTGTGGCTGAGTTTATCGGCACACCAAAAATGAACCTAATTCCTGTTGATACGTTTGCGGTTAAAGGCGATCAATTAACGCTAAACCTACTCGATAGCAGCGTACTTTTCCCTGCGAATCGACTAAGCGGCCCTCTGCCTAAAGCTATGATTATGGGGATTCGCCCTGAACACTTATCTTTGGTTGATGACAATGGCGACTTCACCGGTTGTGTCGAGTTGGTGGAACACCTAGGTTCTGAGGCTTACGCTCACATTCAATTAACCAACAGCCAAACTATTATCTTAAAAGCCTCTGCCCGTAGCACGTTAAAAGATGGCGACTTGGTTCACATCAAGGTGGATTCCAGCGAAGTCATCTTATTTAACGAAAGCGATCGAGTTGTTTCTGTGATCGCTGAGGAGGCTAGCAATGACTAGTTTTCTTGTTGCGACGCGTAATCCTGAGCAGCTCTCTGCTCAGGATTACGCCAGGGAAGACATTCAACCTGGCGTGGTTCATTTAGGTGTCGGCGCTTTTCATCGCGCCCACCAAGCAATGTATTTCGACCGCCTTTTGGCCCTTCCAGAAGGGAAAAAATGGGGTCTGACCGGAGTAAATATCCGCCCTCAGGACAGTGCCACCTTCTCTCGTTTTAGCGAGCAGAAGGGGGAATATATTCTCAAAACAATGGCCCCAGATGGCGCCGCTGAATACGAGCATATTCGCTCCATTATCCACCAAATTGATGGCGCAAAAACCCCCAATGAAGTAGACGCGGCCATTGCTAATTCAGACACACAATTAGTGACTTCCACGGTAACAGAAGGCGGTTACTATCTAGATGAAAATCGCGTGCTCATGCTAACGCATCCCGCGATAAAGGCTGATATTGAAGGTGCAAGAAACACTTTATACGCTTTCTTGTACGCCGGATTAAAAATGCGCAGCGAAACCTCTAAAGCGAAAATCACGTTACTCTGCTGTGACAACCTCCGTCATAATGGCGAGCTATTAGAAACGGGGCTAATGCAATTTTTAATGGCCAAAAACGATCCTTCTCTCGCGGCTTGGGTAAAAGAAAATGTGTCTTTTCCCTGCGCCATGGTGGATCGAATCACCCCGAAACCTAGCCCTATTCACGTCCAAGATGTGCAAGAGCGATTTGGTATTGATGATGAAATGACCGTCATGGGGGAAGATTTTGTCCAATGGGTTATTGAGGACAACTTTGCTGGAGAGAAGCCTGCACTCGACCTTGTCGGGGTTCAATTTGTTGCAAAAGTCGACCCTTATGAAGAAGCTAAAATTCGCATTCTGAACGCGGGTCACACATGTGTTACCTATCAAGCGGCATTAAAAGGGCTAACCTATTTTGATGAAGCCATGCGTGATGACGAGTTAAAACAATACTTCGCAGACTTCATTAAACAAGACGCTATTCCTGCGATCGGAGAATCGATTGTTGATTTGAACGCCTACTTCGAGATCATTGCAGCACGCTTTAGCAACACCAATATTGGTGACACTGTCGATCGCATTTGTACCGACGGCTACGCCAAGTTCCCTATCTTTGTTTACCCTTCTCTGGTGGGTGTCTATCGCCTCGGCAAAACGCCGAGCAAAACCATTCAGGGTATCGCTTGTTGGTTTGTCTTTATCCACAAAGTCGCGTCAGGACAATTGGATATCCAATATCATGAGCCTAATGCGGCGGCGATGACGGCCTTCACAAACGATGATAAAGGCATTCATGCTTTTGCTACAGACCCTTATTTATGGGGCACTGTTGCCAAAGATTACCCGAGTTTCGTCACCGACCTGACTCAAGCAATACAACAAGCACAATTAACCTATCAGTAATCGATAACCCATAGAGTAAAGTCGCCCAGCTTCTTTACTCTCTTTTCGCTAAATACGCTTTGCTGAGGCATAATGGTAACTCTGTCAGCCTCAGTAAAATGCACTCAATACTAACGAATGCTTGTAGGCAGCTTTTCTATGCATCATTAAAGCAAGACTTTGATTTTTGTTTTAGGTAAACATTATGTCCACAACAACGAAACGCAACACTCCAGAATACGAACTGGTTGATAATGGCATTGAAACCATTCGTTATTTAGAACACGGCTACCCTAGTGACTTAATACGCTGGCATGCCCACGACGATTACGAACTGCACTTCATTGTTGCCACTTCTGGCAAGGTATTTGTTGGCGACTATATTGGCAACTACAGCCCAGGGCAGTTAATTTTAACGGGGCCAAGATTGCCTCATAACTGGATTTGTCAACACAACCAAGACCCTGTTCAAGTAAGAGATATGGTCATTCGCTTTGATCATGAGTCCTTTTCTAATGGCATGAAAATCATTCCTGAGCTGGCCGAAGTGCTGCCTATGTTGCTAAGGGCAAAATCGGGGATCGAATTCTTTGACCTAGAACTGGATGATCTCAAGAAAACCTTTGAATCCGTGCGTGATAGCAGCGGTTTACAGCGCGTCATCAAGGCTCTCCCTCTGTTAAAAAGGCTGGCTCAGAGTCAAAACTATCGGTTGCTTTCAACCGTGCAGATTGACTTAAAATCCAATGAAGCCTTACAAAGAAAGATCAATACCGTGGTCGATTATGTCTCGCAAAATTACAACCAAGACATCAGCTTATCGAACGCGGCGAACTTAATTAATATGTCAGACAGCCACTTTTCTCGATTCTTCAGAAAGGCGACAGGTAACCGCTTTATCGAGTTCGTTAACCGTGTGCGCATCAGCCGAGCTTGCAATCTACTCACAGAAACAGACCAACAAATTGCCAATATTTGCTTCCAAGTTGGCTTTAATAATGTGGCTAATTTCAACCGACGCTTTCATGAACTCAAAGGCGTTACACCTCGCGATTTTCGTTCACAAAGCAACAAACGTCTGGAAGGGCAAACACTTACTGCCCATTAGACCTGTACTATAGAAAATGAGAAAACATAAAACGGGGAAGTGATGAGCAAAAGCGTCAACGTCCCCGTCTATAGTAAGTGGGCAATAACTAGGTAGGATTCAACAATTCAGATAACGGCTGATTCAAATGCGCCGTAGCCTGATAGAAGGCTTTGTATAAATCGTATTTCTTCTGATAATAGCCCGCTTGCGTGGCGTCTGGCTCATGGCTATCCAACACATCCGGTAACTGGCAATAGGTTTCAATTAAGCTTTCTATCTCTTCGCCTGCTTGCTGTTTATCACCGAGCAATGCCAAACGAGCCGCGCCCAAGCCTGGGCCGACTTCGCCACCATCTCGGTACACCAAACGTTTTGCTAGTACGTTAGACAAGAGTTGACGCCAAAAAGCGGAACGCGCGCCACCGCCAATCAATGACAAATCGGCCACATCACTGCCTGCCAAAGCCAACGCATTCTGGCAATCTAGCAACGAAAAGGCGACGCCTTCTAATACCGCAAGCGTCATATCATCAAGCGTGGTTGCGTTATTCAAGCCGACAAATTGCCCTTGAGCATAAGGGTCATTGTGTGGTGTACGCTCGCCACTTAAATACGGTAGGAAAATAACACTGGTTTGTGTTTTTTCTGAGTGTTCTAACGCTTCCAATAAAGCTTGGACGGAAAGATCCGCTGTTTTTGCTAGCCAAGAGAGCGAGTTCGCGGCACTGAGCGTCACTCCCATTTGATGCCAACGATTTGGCAATGCATGACAAAACGCATGCACGGTATTATCAGGGTTGGCTTTATGGGACTCACTGACAGCAAAATACACACCCGATGTACCTAACGAGAGCAAGCCTTGTCCGGGTCGGGTAATCCCCATACCGACAGCGCCAACAGCATTGTCTCCGCCACCAGCAACCACAGAAATAACGGGCAGTTTTAATTGCTCAGCGACTTCATCAGACAGGCGCCCAATGACATCACAGCCTTCAAATACAGTCGGCATATTCTGTTGTGTTAAGCCTGTCGCGGCCAACAACACATCATCCCATTGTCGCGTTTTCGGATTCAGCCATAAGGTGCCCGCAGCGTCTGAGCAATCTGTAGAAAAAACGCCTGTTAAGCGATAAACCAAATAATCTTTAGGCAACAATACATGGCTTATTTGAGCAAAAATATTTGGCTCATTTTCACGTACCCACTGGACTTTCGGCGCGGTGAATCCTGGCATCACTAAATTGCCAGAGCGCTCAACAAACTCCGGACATTGCGTCATCAAGGTTTGGCACTGGGACTGACTACGACCATCGTTCCATAACATGCACGGTCGTAATATATTGCCTTGAGCATCGAGCAAGGTTGCGCCATGCATCTGCCCTGATAAGCCGATCGCGTTTAATTTACTCAAATCTAAACGCTGCTGAAGTAATTCAATTACCTCCACACAGGCTTGCCACCAAGATAAAGGGTCTTGTTCGGACCAAGTCGGCTGAGGTGTGCTCACGCTCAACTCCGCCGATTCTTGAGCCATCAGATTGCCATTATCATCAATGACAACGCCCTTAAGTCCAGAAGTTCCAAGATCAAGGCCTAAATACATAATTCATTCTTCTCATATTAATCGCATGTTTCAGCGTTTATTTTTATTCTCTCTTAACGCATATTGGAAACACTTTAGTTATGAGTCAATCGTAATTTTACATCCTGCATTTTTCGTACTAAAAATGCATAGAATTCATCAAGTTTACGCACTCAGTTAAGGATAAATCCGTTATAGTAATACCACTTTCTTTTGACTCACCTTCTGGGTTATATCATTCTAGCCTGTTCGCTATTTAAAAAAAGAATGGCTCGTCTAAATATAAATGAATAAACTCTGTACAAGCGATCAGGTTTCACATTTAGAACATAAGTGTTAAACCACATAATATGACGCATTACCTCACTCGTTAAACGCCAGTTGATCCTAAAAGCATAGGTAAAAATACAAGTATGACAGGACTGAATACCTTTTTTATCACGCAAATCATCCCTCAAAGCCAACTTATGGCGGGGCATTATGATTATAAGCTGGTGATACTTTCTATTATTGTTGCCATTGCGGCGTCTTTTTTCACTTTGCACTTTGCGACTGTCGCCCAATACATTCTGTCGCCTACTTATAAAAAAATTGCGCTGTTCTCAGGCTCTTTTATCATGGCGGGTGGTATCTGGAGTATGCACTTTATTGGCATGCTCGCCTTTCAAATGGGGGGCGCCGTAAATTACGACTTAATCCTCACTCTGATCTCCCTACTGCCCAGCCTAATTGCCTCTTATGTCACGTTAAGAATTCTTGCTGATAAACAATCACTCACGCCATTAAAACTCATCATTGGCGGCGCCACAGTGGGAGCAGGCATAGGCGCCATGCATTACATGGGCATGGCGGCAATGGATATGAATGCCACTTTGCTTTATGACCCATTCTGGTTCTTCTTATCGATTGCCATTGCCGTGGCATTGGCCATCATTGCGTTGTCCATCCGCCACTACATCACCAGAACCTGGCCTACTTGGAATCTGCACATCATTAATATTATTAGCGCCGCTATCATGGGGGCGGCCATTTCAGGTATGCACTATGCTGGAATGGAAGGCGCGCGTTTTATTATGCCAGCTGGCCAACATACGATGGGGATAGCAACAAACCAACACGACGGCCTGTCACTGACCATTGCCACCATCACCATATTGTTATCCATCTTGGCAACCAACATCACCTCTCAAATACGCTATCGACAACTGTTTCAGGAAAAAGCGGACAATGAACTGCGTCTGCAAACCACACTAGACACGGCCATTGATGGCATTATTTCTATGGACGCGAAAGGCGTTATTCTTGCGTTTAATAAAGCCGCTGAGCAGATTTTCGGATGGACAGAAAGCGATGTGATTGGCAAACGTATTTCAGTGTTATTGCCAAAGTCGAATAATTTGCACAGCCGGAAGGCCCTCATAAGCTATTTAAAAAATGCGATTCAACAAGGTGAAGGCTCGGATAATGAAATCACGGTACTTCATCGGAATGGGCATATTATCCCTATCCGTCTGGCCATTGGTCGAGTTGATATAGTGGGACAAAAACCCATGTTTGTGGGGTTTGTAACAGACATTTCTACACGCAAAGAAATGGAAGAAAAAATCAAGAAAAGCGAAGAACAATACCGCTCTCTTATTAAAAACATCCCAGGTGTCTCTTTTCGCAGTCTATTCCAACAAAACACACCACCTATATTTATCAGTGATGCGGTAGAACAACTCATCGGCTGGCAAGCTAATGATTTTTATCAAGGGAAAATCTCGGTTGCAGAAGTCATCCACCCTGATGAAGTAGATCGCATACAAGAGACGATTAAAACCGCTATTAATGAACGCCGTTCTTACTCTCTCGAATACCGACTCAAGCACAAAGAAGGCCAGACTATTTGGGTGCTGGAAAACGGCACCATTGTTTTTAATGAAGACAATATTCCAGAATGGATAGACGGTGTCATGCTCGACATTACTGAGCGTGTGGAAATGGAAAGCGCACTGCGCAAAGCAAAAGAAGAAGCCGAAGTGGCGGCTGAAAGTAAGGCCGCCTTCCTTGCCAACATGAGCCATGAAATACGCACACCGATGAACTCCATCATTGGTTTTTCAGATCTGTTGCTCGAAATGAAGAACGAGCCTGAACAGCAAAAATACTTAGATACGATCAGCCAGTCCGCCCGTTCTTTGCTTTATCTACTAAACGACATTTTGGACAGCGCAAAATTAGAAAAGAATAAACTCGAGCTCGACCTTCAGCCTTTTATTCTCTCCGAGCTCGTCGACTCGTCTATTTCTACCTTGTGGCTACAAGCCAAGAACAAAGGCATTTCATTGCAGTTCAACATAGATGATACCCTTGCTATTGCTTATCTGGGGGCCGCAGATCGCATTCGCCAAGTGTTGATCAACTTAATGGGGAACGCCATTAAATTCACCGAGTCAGGTGAAGTCGAGCTAAAGGTTTACCCAATGAAATCTCCTTTCATACGCTTTGAAATAAGCGATACCGGTATCGGTATCGAAGCTGGCCGTTTAGAGAAGATTTTCGACCCTTTCACTCAAGCCGACGCCTCCATGAGCCGACGCTTTGGTGGTACAGGTCTTGGCACCAGTATCTCCAAACAACTGGTCTCGTTAATGGGCGGCACAATACACGCCAAAAGCACCCTAAACATCGGCAGTACCTTTTATTTTGACATCCCTCTTGAGGTGACTGAGCCACCAGCAGAAACTGAAAATAATTCATTAGTGTGCATACCGCCTCAAGATATCTTGGTCGTGGACGATATACCTCAAAATATTACCTTGCTGTCGCACCTTCTTTCTCGTCAGGGACACACAGTGTTTACGGCAAGAGACGGGCTTGAGGCAGTGGAAGCCTATAAATCATTGCACCCCAATTTAATCTTAATGGATTTGCAGATGCCGAAAATGGATGGCGTAACAGCAACGCAGATTATCCGTACTTACGAAAGTAGCCATGCTATAAACAATGTCCCTGTTATTGCTTTAACCGCCAGTGTGTTAATGGAAGATCGCCGTGATGCGAAAAAAGCGGGAATGAATGGCTTTGCGACGAAACCCATTGATCGACTTGCATTAAACAATGAAATGGCTCGTGTGTTAAAAATGACCGATTTACCGTTACAAAGCACGGACAGCAAGGTGGCGTTTTCACCACCCAAACGCAAAGAGATTCATTTTGAAAAGGGGTTAGATTTGTGGGGCGAACGCAAATTGTATATTGAAGAGTTAGAAAAATTCGCCAAACAAAACGCGAGCATTAGCCAAGAACTTAGAACACTACTTGATGACAAACAATATCAAAACCTCAGCCAATCGGCACACGCGATAAAAGGCGTGGCCGCTAATTTAGCGCTGGTTAATTTATCACAACAAGCCGGCAGCGTAGAAAATACAGCGCGTACTAAGGCGCATCTAGATTGTGATGAAAATATCATTAAACTAGAGCGCGCTTTTAGCAATTTCTTAAGTGAATTGTCTCGCTTCAGTGTACCGAGTGAGAAGCAAGCTTCTCTATTAGAAAACGAAGTGAGCGCAGCACACACATTCAATCAAGAAGCGGCTCTGTCTTTGATGGACGAGATCATAACGCTTGCCGAGAGCGGTGAATTAGATGATAACAAGATGACACAATTGATTAACTGCTCTCCTGCGTCCTCTAAAAAAGCCGTGATGCAAGCCATCGATCATTTATCCAACTTTGATTTCGAACAAGGCACAATAGAACTTGTGCAGCTCAAAAAGTCATACACCGAAGGGGAAACTTTATGATACTTGGCGCCATTAACTCCCCGAGAATTTTATTGGTCGACGATGAACCGACAAATCTTAGGGTACTCAAAAAAGTATTAGAGGATAAATATCGCCTTTCTTTTGCCCGTTCAGGAGAAGACGCTTTAAATATCGTCAAAAAAGAGAAAGTCGATCTTATCTTGCTTGATGTTATGATGCCCGAAATGACCGGGTTTGAAGTCTGCGAGAAACTGAAACAGGATCCAGAAACGGCCCATATTCCAGTTATTTTTGTCACCGCATTGCGCGACACTGTAGACGAAGCGAAAGGCTTTGAAATTGGTGCCGTCGACTACATTACCAAGCCCATTACGCCAACCATAGTCTTTGCCAGAGTCAAAACACATCTGTCTTTGATCCAAGCGAACGTACTCAAAGCAACACACATAGATTTAATTCAGCGTCTAGGCCGTGCCGCTGAATACAAAGACAATGAAACAGGCATGCACGTACAACGCGTTAGCCAGTTTGCCAAGATCATGGCCATGGCTTGCGGCTACAATGAACATGTAGCAGATGAACTTATGATGGCGGCGCCTATGCATGATCTGGGTAAAATAGGCATCGCAGACAGTATTCTTCTTAAACCCGGTAAATTAACCGAAGAAGAATATGAAATCATGAAAAACCATACTCATATTGGTGCAGAGATTTTGTCTAATCCAAAATCTCATCTGATTGCTTTGGCGCACTCGGTCGCTATTTCACACCATGAAAAATGGGACGGCAGCGGCTATCCATATGGCTTGTCTGGTGAAGAGATTCCCATCGAAGGACGTATCGTCGCGCTTGTTGATGTGTTCGACGCCCTCACTTCTGAGCGACCTTATAAGAAGGCGTGGTCTATAGAAAAGACCATCGATTATATCAAAGAGCAAAGCGGCAAACATTTTGACCCTTACCTTGTCATGCTACTTATACAGGAGCTTCCTAAGATATTGGTCATCAAAGAAGAGTTTTCAGAAGAGATGCCGGCGAATTAATAAAGCCGCCGTTGAAAACAGAAAAAACAACGCCACTTTAATCCGTAATAGGAGGAACAGATCGTTTAACACAAGCGAGTGTTCCCCTCCTTCACGAGCCTCTCAACACAGTCAATCATGTCGTTTATCTAAACGACTATAGGTTTTGCTCTATGAATACTTTATCTCACTTAGTGACCTCATTACTTGACCAAGACGTCACAGCACCCAATACACAGCTTGGCGTATTACGAATTAATGGCAGCGATGCCGGCAAGTTTCTTCAAGGCCAAGTGTCTTGCGATATGGCAAAGTTGTCTGATGACAAGAGTTTATACGGCGCTATTTGCAGTGTAAAAGGCCGAATCATCAGCAACTTTTTTGTGATTAAAGAGCAAGAAGACATCTTGCTTGTTATGAGTGCTCCCTTGGTTGAGACGGCACTCAATCACTTAAAAAAATACGCCGTATTTTTCAAAGTAACGCTGAGCATGGCAACCGATGAGTTTGCTATTCAAGCGTCCTTTACTGAATCAGATAATCCCCAGACTCCGGACGCTTTAGATGAGTGGCTACCAACCACAATAAGTGACGACGCCATTACCCTGACGATCAGTGAAAGTCCGACACGGGCAAGCCTCTGTTTGCAACGTAATGCCAATGCCTTAGCAGACAATGCGCCTGCGTCACCACAAGCCGAACTCTTGTCTTTGCTTACCGCCAGACCGCTGATCGACGCGGAACACAGCGAAGAGGTGCTACCGCAATGGCTCAATATGCAACGCACTGGTGGTATCAGCTTCACGAAAGGCTGTTACACAGGCCAAGAAATCGTTGCAAGAATGCAATACCGCGGGAAGTCAAAGAAACAATTGGCCCTCTTTACCTGGAAAGGCGATACCGACGTGAGTTCTACATTATTAGACAGCGAAGGCAAAAGCATCGGCAGTGTATTCAAAGCAGCCCGTTACCATGACCTTAATGTGGCGCAAATCATTCTCAATATAGAACCGACTGAGGTAAATGACTTTTTCCTAGGTGAGCAAGCCGTCACCTTAATCCCTCTTCCCTATCGGCTTGAAAATACAAAATAATCCCACAAAAAAGGAGCCCATCGGCTCCTTTTTTAGGCGGGCAATTTGTTTAAACCGGGTCCAATGCCCAATGAATCGGAGTTTTCCCGATACCTTGTAAATAGGCATTGGCTTGCGAAAAGTGGCGGCACCCTAAGAAACCACGATACGCCGACAAGGGCGATGGGTGGACGCTCTCCAAAACACAGTGTTTTTGGCGATCAATATAGCGGCCTTTTTTCTGGGCATACGCGCCCCACAGTAAAAACACGACCCCTTCTTGCTCTTGATTGATCAATTCAATGATTTTATCGGTGAAGGTTTCCCAGCCTTTCTTTTGGTGAGAACCGGCTTTACCGGCTTCCACCGTCAAGACACTGTTTAGCAACAAAACACCTTGCTTTGCCCACTGGTTTAAAAAGCCATGTTCGGCGGGAGGAATCCCCAAATCACTGGTCAATTCTTTATAAATATTCACCAAAGAAGGCGGTACTTTGACCCCAGGCTTAACGGAAAATGACAAGCCATGCGCCTGACCGGCTCCGTGATAAGGGTCTTGCCCTAATATCACCACTTTTACTTTCTCAAACGGGGTTTCTATCAAGGCGTTAAAACAATCGTTGGCCTCTGGATAAATGCATTTCTCTTGTCTCTCAAGCAATAAAAATTGCGTTAAAGCACGCATGTAATCTTTGTCAAATTCACTGGCTAATCGTGATTGCCAACTGGAAGGTAGTGTCATATATCAACTCTAAATTGTGGATTCAGCTATTGGAAAAGGGTTTAAAGTCGGCGTTCCTTTAAATTCATAATAGAAGCCGTGCGCGTCCGGGTCTTCAGACGAGGTTAAATGCTTCAATAACAACCACGCCATTTCCCGTAAAGCGTACGCCAAGCCATATTGTTCTAGGCGCCATAAAGTATCGCCACCCTCTAACGCTGGCTGATAAGCCTGTATCAACACTTGGCGTTGGCTTAACGTTAAATTATGGGAACGAGACACCACAGCAAGATCAAACAAAGGGTCCCCCATGCCAGCGTATTCCCAGTCAATCAACCATAACGCTTGATCGTCTATTAAGAAGTTTTTCGGGTTGGCGTCATTATGGCATAACACTGGAGCTTGCGTCGGGGTAAGCCGATCCAGCGAATCTAGCTGTTTCTTTAAATAGGCATACTCTACGGCCAACTCGGGCCGAACGCTTAAATAGCCGGCGATGCCCTGCAAATAATGCTCGATCACCCGATAAATACAAAACTGATGTTCTACTGGCGGCAATTGATGCGCACTCGCTAATGCCTTCGCTATACGCTCAATATTCTTTGTACTGTGTACCACAGTCCATTCGCAAGAAGGCTGAGGCACAAAGCGGCAGGCAAAAGCCCCCTCGTCATCGTGCCAAAGTAGCTCTGGGGATAAGCGCGCTTGAGCCGCCATAGAGACGACCTGCAATTCGCATTGTCGGTTAATAAAAAAGGCGGATTCATCCAATCCGGGAACTCTTAATACCCATTGAGGCGAACCATCCCAGTCAAGTCGATAGACATGATTTGAAAAACCATCTTCAAAGGATGCCACCTCAATTTTGCTATTTTGGGGTAAAGCCACCACCATTTTGTCGAAATAGCCGGATAAATTAACCATTTTTAATCATTTTATTGCCAGAGTTGTAAGTCGCTGTCAGAATGACCAACACAACTATCCGAGTCAATAGCCAATTTTGAAGCAGATCAATGAATAAACACGAAGACATTATTCGTAAGATACAAGAACGACTGAGCACTTTAAGCAAATCAGAGCGAAAAGTAGCTGAGGCCATTCTTGCCGACCCAAAAACGACCATCCATTCCAGTATTGCAAAATTAGCAGCACGAGCAGAAGTCAGCGAACCAACGGTTAACCGCTTCTGTCGCAGCTTGATTGGAAGTGGCTTCCCTGATTTTAAAGTGTCCTTGGCTCAAAGCTTAGCAACAGGTACACCTTACGTTAACTTAAACGTAGAACCAGACGATGCACCCGGAGCGGTCACCAGTAAAATTTTTGAAGCCGCAAAGAATAATCTAACGCGCGCCCAAGAGATTTTACCTGAATCTCTTATCAGCCGTGCCGTGGATGTGCTTGCCCAAGCTCGCCGTATTGAGTTTTACGGTTTAGGTGCATCAGGCCCTGTTGCGAAAGACGCTCACCATAAGTTTTTCCGCTTAAACATGCCGGTTGTTGCCTACACCGACATTTTAGTACAGCGCATGGCGGCAGCGGGAACACACCCAGGCGATGCAGTGGTCATTATCTCTTATACAGGGAGAACATTGCCGCTCATTGAGACTGCTCGTGTCGCTCGTGAAGCGGGGGCAACCGTCATAGGTATCACGAACCCGGATTCCCCTCTGACCGAACATTGCTCAATTGTGCTACCCATTGAAGAAACAGAAGACACCGACATTTATACGCCAATGAGCTCACGTATCGTCTACTTAACCTTGATCGATGCCCTAGCGACCGGTGTTCTATTAAAACGTGGCCCAGAGTTCAATGCTCACCTCAGAAAACTGAAGTTGAGCGTGCAAGATACTCGGCTACCAAAAGTAGAAAAAAAATAAGTCCACGAACTTACAGTAAAAATACAAAAGGCACCTAAGGTGCCTTTTTAGATTTTGACACTTTTTTGACAAGCATTTATCGTTTTTCGCCCCACCTCCAGATTTTTTTGCAACTTTGCCAGAGTTTTTTGAAAGATAATCCGCGTATACATACCTAGAATGCTCAACCTAGTTATGAACTGTGCTAAAAATGGTCAAAATAAAATATACTTGACCATGTGCTTTTAGATCATATTTCAGAGACTTGAACGTTTAAAAATTATAATTATTCGATGCGAATGGGTGGAAGCCTGCTTCTACCAATACATTGCTTAGGTCTTTCATCAAACTAATACTACCCAAGAGTATTGAAACACTCGATGTTAGTACCGTCGCATCCAAATGAATTTATCGACTAGGGAACTACAATGATTGAGAACACTAGCTACGCGATAAGCTTTACGTTTTTAGCTTATCTAATTGTTATGCTTGGTATTGGGCTTTACGCTTACAAGCTTACTTCTAATGCAGAAGATTACTTCCTTGGAGGTCGCTCACTGGGACCTTGGCCTACAGCGATTTCTGCTGGTGCATCTGACATGAGTGGCTGGTTGCTTCTTGGTCTGCCTGGCTACGCATTCGCCTCTGGTATGGAATCTATTTGGCTGGGTGGCGGTTTGCTAGTCGGCACTTGGTTGAACTGGTTGTTGTGTGCAAAACGTTTGCGTACATACAGTATTAAAGCGGAAAACTCTCTAACGATTCCTCACTTCCTTGCGACTCGTTTTCAAGATAAATCCAAACTTATCCAAACCATTTCAGCGGCTTTCATCCTACTATTCTTCTTGTTTTACACAAGTTCAGGTCTAGTAGCTGGCGGTAAATTGTTTGAAACTGTTTTCCACCTTGATTACACCTACGCGGTTGTTATCGGTACTGTGTGTGTTGTTTCCTACACTTTATTTGGTGGTTTCCTAGCGGTTGCTTGGACTGACCTTGTACAAGGCCTGATGATGGCTGCGGCATTGATGATAGTACCGGTTGTTGCGCTTGATGGTAGCTGGTCTGAATTGCCAGCAACATTGGCTGCGAAAAACCCTGAACTATTAGACATCTGGACTAACGTGAAAGGCGAGCCTTTGTCTTTGATCGGTATCGTGTCTCTTGTTGCTTGGGGCCTAGGTTACTTCGGTCAGCCTCATATCTTAGCTCGCTTTAAAGCGTCTCGTTCTAACAAAGACATCAAAACAGCACGTCGCATCGCTGTGATTTGGACTGTTTTATGTATGGCTGGTGCATTGGCTATCGGTCTATCTGGTATCGTTTATGTTGATAATCACATGGGTGGCACACTTGCTGACCCTGAGAAAATCTTCATGATCATGGTTAACGCCGTCTTCCACCCTGTTGTTGCTGGTATTCTACTTGCTGCTATCCTAGCGGCGATCATGAGTACTGCGGATTCTCAACTACTTGTTTCTTCTTCTGCATTGGCTGAAGATTTCTACAAACAGTTGATTAACAAAAACGCAACGCAAAAAGAAATCGTTAACGTTGGTCGCTTTGCCGTTGTTGCCATCTCTATTATTGCTTTGGTCTTAGCATTGAATCCAAACAGCTCTGTATTAGGCCTAGTGTCTTACGCTTGGGCAGGTTTCGGTGCCGCATTTGGCCCAGCAATCCTATTGAGCTTGTTCTGGCGTAACATGAACCGCAACGGTGCCCTTGCTGGTATCATTGTTGGTGGTGTGACTATCGTTGTTTGGAAACAGCTTCACGGCGGCATTTTCGATCTATACGAAATCGTCCCTGGATTCCTCTTCTCAACCATTGCTATCGTCATCTTTAGTGTGATGGGTGGAGCGCCTGAGAAGAAAGTAACAGACAAGTTCGATGAGTACACTGAAGCATTGGACACTATGGAGTAAGCACTTCCTCTCCATAATACGAAGCCCAGTTCAATCCTTTGAACTGGGCTTTTTTTATCACTCTCATTTCTCCTTACCTCCAACCTCAAGCCTTTTTCTGAAGCGCCGCAACACCCTCCTCTCATACCGCCACTTAACCATTCCGCTTGGCTACTCATTATTAGTGCATAAAAAAAGGGCTTGCAAAGCAAGCCCTAAACACCATTACTAACAAACGTTAGTAGTCAGAGGAAACCATCAATTAGTCGTTAAACAAGCTACAAGCACCTTGTTCAGCACCGCTCACGAGAGCACGCTGAGCGCTAAATAGCTCACGCCCCATACCTTGGTAGGAGCCAGTTAAATCTTGTTGAGCTGCGCTACGAGACGCCAGCTCTTCATCGGAAATAAGCACAGAGATAGTGCCTTCTACCGCATCTAGGCGGATCAGGTCACCTTCTTGGATTTTAGCAATCAAACCACCAGCAACCGCCTCAGGTGTAAGGTGAATCGCGGCTGGTACTTTGCCAGAGGCACCCGACATGCGGCCATCCGTTACCAAAGCGACTTTATAGCCCTTGTCTTGCAGGTTAACTAAATAAGGGGTGAGTTTATGCAACTCAGGCATGCCAATTGCTTTGGGGCCTTGGAAGCGAACCACGGCAATGCAATCGCGCTCTAGCTCACCATTAGAAATCGCCGCAGCCAAATCATTTTGACTATGGAATACCACCGCTGGCGCTTCAACAATTCGATTTTCTTCTGCAACAGCAGAGACTTTAATGACCGCGCGGCCCAAGTTACCTTTTAGCAAGGACAAACCGCCCTCTTTGCTGAACGGGTCTTCGATTGGACGGACAACGTCTAGATCCAAACTTTCCTCAGTGCCATCACGCCACACAACCTTATCGCCTTCTAAGAAAGGCTCTTTGGTGTAATGCGTCAAACCTTTACCCACAATGGTCATCACATCTTCATGCAACAAACCACCTTTTAGCAACTGCTTAACCAAGAAAGCCATGCCGCCTGCGGCGTGGAAATGGTTGATGTCCGCTTGGCCATTCGGATAAATACGCGTCAATAAAGGAACCACTTTAGACAGGGCGGCAAAATCATCCCAAGTCACAATGATGCCAGCGGCACGAGCAAACGCGACAATGTGCATCGTATGGTTAGTAGAGCCACCAGTCGCCAATAGGCCGACAATGGCATTCACAATGCTGCGCTCATCAACAACTTCGTACAAAGGACGGTAATCACGGCCTAAAGAGGTGATTTTTGTCGCCAATTGCGCGGTGTGTTTCGTCAGTGCGCCACGTAATTCATCATTCGGGTTCACAAACGATGACCCTGGTAACTGTAGCCCCATCATTTCGACAAGCAACTGGTTAGAGTTTGCTGTGCCGTAGAAGGTACAAGTCCCTGCACTGTGGTAAGACGCAGACTCAGCTTCAAGCAACTCTTCACGGTTGGCTTGGCCTTGGGCATAACGCTGACGCACGGCAGATTTTTCTGCATTAGAAATACCTGAGTGCATTGGGCCTGCAGGCACAAACAAGGCTGGTAAGTGACCAAAACGAAGGGCTGCAATCAGTAGGCCTGGTACAATCTTGTCACAGATGCCTAAATACAAAGCGGCATCAAACATATTATGAGATAAAGCAATCGCTGCCCCTTGCGCGATGTTGTCGCGACTAAAGAGGCTCAATTCCATACCATCTTGCCCTTGTGTCACGCCATCGCACATTGCTGGCACGCCGCCCGCAAATTGCGCCACACTGCCCATTTCGGCAACGGCTTTACGGATTTGATCAGGGTAGTTTTCGTAAGGTTGGTGCGCAGATAGCATGTCGTTATAAGAAGAGATGATGCCAATGTTCGCCTCTTCCATTAATGTTAGCTTCTGCTTATCAGTCGGCTGACAGGCTGCAAAACCATGAGCTAGATTACCGCAAGATAAAGTACCTCGATGAGGGCCTTGCTCTTGTGCTTTCTTCATATCGGATAAGTATTGAGTACGCAAAGACTGGCTGCGCTCAATGATGGCTTCAGTTACTTTCGTAACGATAGGGTTCATACTTTACTCCGTTTCTACAGCAGTCACTGCCCGACTGACCTGAAATCATTTTTTGTAATATTACTACATTTTTAAAAAAAATCATCCTAAAAAACCATAAAAATCGCGGATGAGAATAAAATATTGTAATTAATTTACATAAAAAGCCCCAAAAACTCTTTTTTTCCTTTAAAATATCATCCATCAGTAACATTTTTTATTGTATGATCTTAAAAACACACTGCAGACGCGTATTTTTTAATCAATAACCGCCTATTTCATGCGCTATCCTTGCTTGAAAATCACGTTATGTAGTATTTTTACGTCAAAGAATACATTTATCCATTTGTCTTTCTCTTAAGAGGAGTAAGAGCAAATGGAGTTTCACGATATTTAGAGGTGAGTATGACTATTAAAGTAGCAATCAACGGATACGGACGTATTGGACGCAATACACTTAGAGCGCTATATGAATCAGGCAAGCGCGATCAAATTCAAGTGGTCGCAATTAATGACCTTGGCGATTCTAAAACCAACGCTCACCTGACTAAATACGACACAGTGCACGGCCGTTTCAATGGCGAAGTTACCTTTGACGACGAAGCTCTGTATGTTAACTCTGATAAAATTCGCACTTTCTCTGAGCGTAACCCTGCAGACCTTCCTTGGGCAGAGTTAGGCGTAGACGTTGTCTATGAATGTACTGGTTTCTTCACGACAAAAGAAAAAGCCAGCGCACACATTACTGCCGGCGCTAAAAAAGTCATCATTTCTGCACCAGGTAAAGAAGTAGACGCTACCGTCGTTTACGGGGTAAACCAAGATGTATTGACCTCTGACATGACGGTCATCTCTAATGCATCTTGTACCACCAACTGCCTAGCCCCTATCGCTAAACCACTAAGCGACAAGCTTGGTATTGAAAGTGGCTTAATGACAACCATCCACTCTTACACCAACGATCAGCGTCTATCGGATGTATACCACGACGATCTATACCGTGCTCGTGCCGCAGCAATGAACATGATTCCTAGTAAAACAGGTGCTGCCGCGGCTGTTGGCCTAGTGGTTCCTGAGCTAGTTGGTAAATTTGACGGCATGGCGGTTCGCGTTCCAACAATCAACGTATCGCTTGTTGATTTGACCTTCTTAGCACCACGCGAAACGACAGTAGAAGAAGTTAACCAAATCATTGAAGACGCAGTAAAAGCGGATCCAATTTTGGCGCAAGTGCTGCATGTCAATCATGAGCCATTAGTGTCTAGCGACTTTAACCATAATGATTACACTTCCAACTTTGATGCGACACAAACCCGCGTTCAAGGCAAATTGGTAAAAGTCATGGCGTGGTATGACAACGAATGGGGCTTCTCTAACCGTATGTTAGACAATACCATCGCATTAATGAGCGCTAAATAATCATTATTAACAAAGGCTGCTGACGCGGCCTTTGTCCTATCTTATACTCAGTCACACGCTTTCTAATGTTTGGTAATCTATCATGACTCGTAGAACAAAAATCGTTGCAACACTTGGTCCTGCTTCTAGCTCTCCTGAAATGATCGAAAAATTGATCCTTGCTGGTGCCAATGTTTTCCGTCTTAATTTTTCCCATGGACAACCAGAAGATCACATCGATCGCGCCAACGTTGTTCGTGCTATGGCGGAAAAAAATGGCCGTCATGTTGCTATCCTTGGCGACCTACAAGGTCCTAAAATCCGTATCGCTCGCTTTAAAGACACAAAAGTAGAACTAGCAGACGGCGCAACCTTCATTCTTGATGTGGGTTTTGATAAAAACAACGGCGATGAAACTCGTGTCGGAATCGACTACCCACAATTAGCAAAAGACTCTCAACCAGGTAATATTTTGTTACTTGATGATGGCCGAGTTGTACTTGAAGTCCTTGAAGTAAAAGGCTTAGAAGTTATCACTAAAGTCATCGTTGGTGGCGCCTTATCAAACAACAAGGGCATCAACCGCCAAGGTGGTGGCTTGTCTGCTGCAGCATTAACGGAAAAAGACAAAGAAGACATCAAAACAGCCGCCGCATTAAAGGCGGATTACCTTGCTGTCTCTTTCCCACGCAGTGCGGCGGATCTTCATGAAGCGCGCGCATTGGCCGAAGCCGCTGGCCTGAAAGCGGGTATCGTTTCTAAAGTTGAACGAGCTGAAGCCGTTGCAGACAATGAAACATTGGACGCTATCATCCTAGCTTCTGATGCTGTCATGGTTGCGCGTGGTGACCTGGGTGTCGAAATCGGCGATGCTGAGCTTATCGGCGTACAAAAGCACATGATCAAACGTTGCCGTCAATTGAACCGCCCAGTTATTACGGCGACACAAATGATGGAAACCATGATCACCAGCGCTATGCCAACCCGTGCTGAGGTTTTTGATGTAGCAAACGCGGTATTAGACGGAACAGATGCGGTTATGTTGTCTGCTGAAACAGCGGCGGGTGCGTACCCTGAAGAAGTCATTCAAACTATGAACCGTGTTTGTTTGGGCGCAGAGAAACAACCTGCGATCAACCGCTCTAAACACCGTATCGATGTGACTTTTACGAACATTGATGAAACCATTGCTATGTCAGCTATGTACGCTGCCAACCATTTGGAAGGTGTTAAAGCGATCATTAGTTTGACCGAGTCAGGCACAACGCCATTGTTAATGTCTCGCATTAGTTCTGGTTTGCCTATTTATGCTCTATCACCAAACCAAGCAACACTAAACAAAGTCAACCTGTACCGTGGTGTTACTCCAGTGTCGTTCTCTTCTAAAGAATTCAACATTGAAACCATCGTAAAAGGCCTTGTTGATCACGTTAAATCCTTGGGCTTAATCAACGATGGCGACCTTGTTATCGTAACCAAAGGTGATCACCTAGTCAGTCATGGCACAACCAACATGATGAAAATTGTAAAAGTTGGCGAAACAGAGGAATAATCTACTGTGGCAAACAAAGTCTTGCTGAAAAAAACCGTCACGACACCAGTGCGTAAAAACGTCGCTCTGGTGGCGCATGACAACATGAAGCCAGAACTTATTGAGTGGGCTGAGAAGCACAAAGAAAAGCTCATCAAGCACAACTTAATGGCCACTGGGACCACCGGAAACTTAATGCAGAAGCAGTTAAAGGTTCCGGTTCAAGCGCTTATTAGCGGTCCCCTTGGTGGCGATCAGCAGTTAGGTGGGTTAATCGCGGAAGGTAAAATTGATGTCCTCATCTTTTTTTGGGACCCCTTTGAACCTATGCCCCATGACCCCGATATAAAGGCTTTGTTACGTGTTGCAGCGGTCTGGAATATTCCCATCGCCTGCAGCGTGTCTTCTGCTAACTTCTTAATCTCTTCGCCACTTTTTGATAGTGAGTTTGAGCGCAGAGTGCCAGATTATGACCAATACCTAAAAGAGCGACTTTAAGTCGCTCTTTTTTTGCCGCGCTGTTTTCTTCATCTCACCAGCAATGGCCGCAATACCCTCGCTGTTTTCCTCAAAATCGGCTATATTATCGCCCAATTAATCTCGCTTCATTCACGTGATAGGCCACGTAATGACAAGCGACTCTATTTCACCCATCAACGTAACTCTGCCCCTCTGCACACCACGTTGAAAACCGCCAGCAGGAGAATTGTTTTGCAAGCAAAAGTAGCCCTTATTATGGGATCGAAAAGTGACTGGGCCACCATGGAAAGTGCCGCTGAAATAATGGACATACTTGGCGTGAGTTATCACGTTGAAGTGGTTTCGGCTCACAGAACACCAGTGAAACTCACAGAGTTTGCAGAACAAGCTGCGGAAAAAGGATTTCAAGTCATTATTGGTGGCGCCGGCGGCGCCGCGCATTTACCTGGCATGGTTGCAGCGCATACGCGTCTGCCTGTTCTAGGTGTGCCAGTACAAAGTAAAGCGCTCAACGGCATGGACAGCTTACTGTCCATCGCTCAAATGCCTAAAGGCGTGGCGGTTGGCACATTGGCCATAGGTACTGCTGGTGCTTTTAATGCTGGCCTATTGGCTTGTCAGATTCTTGCGAACTCTGACCCAGAATTGGCTAAAAAAATCGATGCGTTCCGTACTCAACAAACGGAAACTGTTCTTGCTAACCCTGATCCTCGCGAGGCCTAAATGTCAACTTTATGGGTATTAGGTGCTGGACAACTTGGCGCCATGCTAAAACAAGCAGGCACTCCGCTCGGTCTTGATGTTCGCCCTGTCGACATTGAAGCAACCGACGAGTTACCACTGCAAGCCGACGACATAGTCACTGCGGAACGCGAAGAGTGGCCAGAGACTGTTGCCACAAAGCAGCTGGCCACACACAAGAACTTTGTTAACTTGGCAACCTTCCCTCAACTGGCCGATCGCTTGACGCAAAAACAATGGCTAGACCGCCTTGAGCTTGCGACTGCGCCTTGGTTTCCAGTAGAGCAAGACTCGACTGCCGACTACGCGTATCAGACCTTAGGCGAGCGCGTACTCATGAAACGCCGTCGTGGCGGTTACGATGGCAAAGGACAATACTGGCTTAAGCAAGCCGAACAATCGGAAATCCCTGATGACTGGAAAGGCCACGCGATCGCAGAGCAAGCCATAAACTTTGATGAAGAAGTTTCCTTGGTCGGTGTGCGTGGCAAAGACGGTCAAAAGTACTTTTATCCACTGACTCTAAACTTGCACATCAATGGCATTTTATACGCCTCTATTTCACCGTTGAAACGCCTTGATCAGTACCAGAGTACCGCTGAAGCTATGCTAGGCAAATTAATGGACGCTTTAGATTATGTTGGCGTTATGGCGATGGAATGTTTCCGTGTCGGAGATGAGCTACTTATTAATGAACTTGCTCCACGCGTTCATAACAGTGGCCACTGGACCCAAGCTGGCAGCAATGTTTGTCAGTTTGAAAACCACGTTCGCGCAGTAACAGGCTTGCCTCTTGTTGAAGCAGAAATCAAAAACCAAAGCATGATGGTAAACCTTATTGGTGTCGACCTTGATTACCAGTGGTTAAACATCAAGAGCCTAGAACTGTATTGGTATCAAAAAGACGTTAGACCCGGTCGTAAAGTAGGGCATCTAAACTTCTGTACAGGTAATCTAGAGGTGCTCAATACAGCCCTTAATAGCCTTACAATGCCAGCGCCCTACCCTGAAGCTATCGCATGGCTGAAAGCAAATTTACCGTCCTAATCGCTAAGGGTCATTCCTTGCGATAAAAAAAACCGCATCAAGCGACTTACGACGTCAGCGGATGCGGTTTTTTATTGTCTCGGTGTTAACGGACTCGATTGTTAGGGATTGCTTAGGCTTCTGGTAAGCGCATCGCCATCAACACCCCAACGATCGCCATAACAGAAAAAACCAGCACCAAACCTTCTATTGATATCACCTGGGTTAGCGTGCCAATCAAGCTCATCAACAGCAACATAACGCCAATCACAGTATTACTCACCGCCACATAACTGGTGCGTTTATTACCATCCGCTAAATCCACTAGATAGGTTTTTCGACCCACTCGAACGCCCTGATGGGCAATGGTAAGCAGAAAATACAAAACTGGTAACAGCAAAATATTATTAAACAAAGCGGGCTGAAGGTAGGAAATAGCAAACAATACAAAACCAACAACCGAGCTTAAAGCACAAGCAACCATCATGACTTTCTTGCTAGAGCGGTCCGAGAAGCGCCCCCAAAAAGGCGCAGACACAAGAGAGGCAAGGCCGCTAGCAAACAAAAACATGGCCAGTACCCATACGTCGCCACCCAGTTTTTGCTGAGCCAACACCACGTAATAAGGGGCGCTCAGAGCCGTACAAAGAAACAAGGACCGGGTGAAAACAAATAAACGAAACGCTCTATCTGTTTTCAATAAGCTAAGCTGCTTCAAGGCTTCCAATAAGCCATTGCGACCACCATCAACCTCGCCTGGAAATTCCACCACCTGAGAGTAAACCGCCGCGCCAATCAGCCAAACCATGGCCGCTGCCACCAAACAAGAGCCATAAATAACAGGACTCGCCTCAAATTCCGTAAAAGCACTAAGCATCATTACAATCGCTATGCCCACGGTAACCAAGCCCGCAACGCTTGCAGACCAACCCGTCACCTGACCACGCTGGCTTTTAGGCACTGTTTTGCCCAATACATCTTTTGACGCGACTGAACTCAGCCCTCTCGCTAAGCTAAAAACAACCAGACAGAGCATAATTAGCCAGCCCGCTAGCGCGCCATTAAACGCCACAGCAATAAGACCAATCGCCACAATACTCAGCGACTGAATCACACTGCCAACAATCCAGACCCATTTTCGAATAGGCAACTTACGAATAACACTCGCGATCGCGAGTTGTGGTAATAAAGACCCTGATTCACGAATCGGCACCAACCACCCTAGTAAATAGGCTGGCGCCCCGACACTTTGTAAAATCCATGGCAAGGTCACTTTAGGGTTAATAATAGCGTCCCCTAAGTTGGTAAAAAATTGCGCAATGATCAGCTTTATAAAATTACCTGGGACCTGTTTGCACGCGGAGTCTTCTATCTTCTCACACGCCCTCGCATCTTCTTCATTGGCAATTTTTTCATACACAGACCCAAGAAGACCTTTATCCGACATACATACTCCACAGAAAGTAATTCGCTCAATTCATTTGAAAACCAGATAATGAAATTTTACCACCTCTGATGAAATATTGCGTAGCAGTCCATCACAGGAGCGATAGAAAAAACAACCTGTGATCAGGCAGTGATATTGATATGGGAATAAGTGCTCAGGAAATAGTTGGAATGAGTGTTTGGCGTCGTCAGGCCAGAAACAAAAAAACCTGCTGTGCAGTAACGTCTTTTTTATGACGACTTTAGTGTCTCTCGCCATCGTAATGGGCTTCATTAGACCTAGCGTTGCAAATACAGATTGGCGAATGCTAGCAAACTTTTTCCATAATAAAGTTTCTCAGGTTTTGTCCTCGAACCTTCACTTCTTGCTCTTTAATAACCGTAAAGCCAAAGTACTCAAAAAATGGCCGAGCAGTAATACTGACCTCAGATCGAAACTTGTGAATGCCTCGCGATTCCCCAACGCTAAACACCTGCTCCATAAGGCAACGAGCAACACCTTTACCTTGGTAATCATGATGACAAAAGAAATGATCGATTAAACCGTTTTTTTGAAGGTCGGCGTAACCAACCATTACACCTCCTATTTCGGCAATAAAAGGAGAAATAGAATCCATCTTTTGCTGCCATACCTCAGAGTCAAAATTATCCGGCGCCCATGCTTCTACTTGAGCTCGAGAATAGTCACGCGCATTTACACGACGAACTGTATGATAAAAAAGTTCATACAAGGTCTGCGCGTCTGATTGCTCATACTCTCTAATTTGGATCATGCTATTTTTACCGCTATGCTGATTTAGCTAAGCTCCCATCAAGCACCACAGGGTGAACTTAGCACATGCTGGGATTGCGTATTGTTATACACCTAATCACCCAAAATTCAGGCTATCTTCCCTAACCCATCACAAGAGGATAAGCACGCTCATGTTTTGACATGCCTGTCCTATAGAATTATTAGTCTGGACGCCACATTACATAACCATCAGCATCGCAGGCTCGACGTAGCATCGCTATTAGTGGCGCAGCACGGACTGATAGCGCTACCTCTTCCGATTCATCTGGGTTAGCACCAGCGGCTTTCTCCTTCTCATGTGTAATAGCCAAAGCCAAATGATCCAAAGCAGAGGTCAAGGCTTCGCCACTGACTGCCCCTTCTGTACTGCCACTCTGACCCATCATGGTAAGCAATTGATTGGCGACACTATCAAACATAACAAAACTCGCCGACTCTTCACTGTAAAACTTGATCAACATATAAGCGACCTCCTTAAGGAAAAATCAAGACAGGCACACCATAAAGTCAATAAAATCAATCTATTGAGTGCCCTAGCGAAACATATGCATTGTTCGCATATTAAAATATACAGGATAAAGACAAGTAAGCGAGACTAAATACTAATCAGGCGAGTAGCTGAGCACTTTTTCGATTGCGTCTGCGATGGTGCGATTCGCAGTACTGGTCATGGACGATCCCTACCCGAAAACGCTTCCACTTCGGCTTCGAATAATCAAGACAGGCACGCCATAAAGCCTATAAAATCAAGCTATTGAGAGTCCTAACGGAACATAATCATTGCTCGTATATTAAAAAATACCGAATAAAAACAAGTAATCGAAACTAAATAATAATCAGGCGAGTCGCTGAGCGCTTTTTCGATTGCGCCTGCGATGGTGCGATTCGCAGTACTGGTCAATGAACGATGCCTGCCCGACGACTTTTCCTGTTCTGGCTTCGAACTCGGTTGCAATACACATCCAATTGTCAGATGAAATATTCAATCGCTGTAGGATGGGAAGCAAGGATGCATCAATCGAGCCTTTTTTGCCTTCTTTCACTATGCGTCCTGTCATATCGACTAGCTCTAAATAATCTGCGAGTTTAAAAGGCAAACCGTTGGGCATGCCTTTTCGTGGATGACCGACAAAAGGGTGCAGCGTCTTGGGCTGGCTGTTTTCTTTCACGGCAAGCACGCGCTTCTTGATGCTGGTGAAATCGGAGCTTTCTGGAGTGTCACTAATACCCGACCTGACTGGATTTAAATCCACATAGGCCATGCAAGCGATCAGCGCCGCTTCGTCCAATAAAGCCTGGGATTTAAAGCGCCCTTCCCAGAAATGGCCTGTGCATTCGTCTTCTAGATTGGCTCGCCGTGCAATCGGCTCGTTAAGTTCTTTCATAAACCAGCTAATGTCTATTAAGCGTGCTCGGTAGGTTTCTGCCGCCGCTTCTGCGAGCGTAATAACATACGCTGGTAGAGTACCACCCTGCAGGTATCGCTGAGTAAAGGTCGTGCCTTTATGAAGCTTATGCCAACGCTCTAACACCTCCACGACAGACCAGTTTTTCACAGTCTCTGAATCGATATGCAGCACAACATGAAGATGGTTACTCATCACCGCATAGGCACACACATCGATCGAAAAGACACTGGCGAGGAACAGCAAACGATGCTCCACCCAGCTTCGTCGATGTTCGTAGCTCGCACCTGTAAATGGATCTTCACCGCACAAAAAAGCACGACGCACACATCGGGCCACGCAGTGGTAATAAGGGGTATCGTCTAAGCATACCTGCTGACTTCTGGGCATTGGCATAATCTCGTTCCTCTTCCTTGAGAAAACAAAAATTAAGTATAGAAGAAGTCTGAAAAATAAACCGAAAAGAGCGGTAAGCACCGTGGTTACTGGCTTTTTCGTATGCCTGTCTTAAAAAATATTAGAGCTGAAAGGGGTCAGATCCCTTTAAACAGAAGAGCAAGAAACGGCCGCTCTACTGAAGTACGACTAGGGTCAGAGCCCTTAAACAGCAAGTGATGTGGTTAGTTGGACGCTGTGCGACTTTTTAAGGGGTCTGACCCTGCACATCTGGCGTGATTAATCTCGATAAAAACATAAAGCACTGTATTCATTAACTTTTATATATGCCTATCTTGATTAGAGCAGTGTGAGAGGTTCTTGTTTTACCGTATCTTTAGAGAGCCGCTGACGCGTCGAGGAACGGCTCTTTAGAAAGTGATGGCGCAAGCAAATGGAAGAACAAGAAATTCTGTTTAAACTACAACGCTAGAACGAAAAAACCCCACCCTGCGTAGCAGGATGGGGCTTCTCTTAATTATAAGCTTGACGACGACCTACTCTCACATGGGATCCCCCACACTACCATCGGCGATGACGCTTTTCACTTCTGAGTTCGGGATGGGATCAGGTGGTTCAACGTCTCTATG
>NZ_SJSC01000008.1 GCF_004352855.1 Marinomonas sp. KMM3893
CAGAAGTGAAAAGCGTCATCGCCGATGGTAGTGTGGGGGATCCCATGTGAGAGTAGGTCGTCGTCAAGCTTATAATTAAGAGAAGCCCCATCCTGCTACGCAGGGTGGGGTTTTTTCGTTCCACTGCATAATAACCTCACACCCGTGTGGGGCTCTTATGAAGGAACGCATGTGAGAGCGGATTATCGTCAAGCTTATAATTAAGAGAAGCCCCATCCTGCTACGCAGGGTGGGGTTTTTTCGTTCCACTGCATAATAACCTCACACCCGTGTGGGGCTCTTATGAAGGAACGCATGTGAGAGCGGATTATCGTCAAGCTTATAATTAAGAAAGCCCTGATAGCTAACGCTGTCAGGTTTTTTTTTATGCCTGAAATAAGTTATCCCCCTACGAAAAGTCGTTTCTTGTTCTTCCATTTGCTTGCGCCATTACTTTCTAAAGAGCCAAGCTCGACGCGTCAGCGGTTCTCTAAAGATACGGTAAAACAAGAAGCTCTCACACTGATTGCGCATACCGTCAGCAGGGTCAGACCCCTTAAAAAGTCGCACAGCGTTCAACCCACCACATCTCTTGATATGTTTAAGGGCTCTGACCCTAGTCGTAAAACGGCCGTTTCTTGCTCTTCTGTTTAAAGGGATCTGACCCCTTTTAGCTCATAAAAAAAGACGCTCTTCGGCGTCTTTTTTTATTTCAATAAAGCTATCCACATTGAGCCCAAATTCGCTCAATGTTTTTTAATTGTTAATAACTTAGGCACTTATCCACTTCGTTGGCGGCGCCAAGTATGACGGCAACACGTTGGTGAATGGCGCTAGGCTGGATATCCAGAATACGATCTGTATGAGTGTGTGCTTTACCGCCAGCTTGCTCTAATAACATGGCCATTGGGTTGGCTTCATACATGAGGCGAAGTTTGCCTGGTTTGCTTGGGTCTTTTTTATCCCATGGGTAAAGAAATACACCACCGCGACATAAAATACGGTGTACGTCACCGACCATAGCAGCCACCCAGCGCATGTTGAAGTCCTTGTTTCTACGGCCTTCTTTGCCTTTAACAAGGTCGTCGACGTAGTTTTGTATGCTGTCAGACCAAAAACGTTGGTTGGACATGTTAATGGCGAATTCTTGTGTCTCAGGCTGAATAGAAACGCCTTTTTCGGTTAACAAAAAGGTGTTGGTTTTAGGGTCAAGGGTAAACATATTCACGCCATCGCCTGTGGTTAATACCAGCATGCTAGAAGGGCCATATAGTACGTAACCTGCCGCCACTTGCTCTTTACCAGGGATCAAAAAGTCTTTTTCTTCGGCTGGGTTATCCCCAATTTGACGGTAAATGGAAAAGATGGTGCCAACCATGGCATTGATGTCGATATTAGAAGAGCCATCAAGCGGGTCAAAAGCGATTAAGTATTCGCCATTGGTGTTAGCTGGCACAATGTCCTCTTCTTCTTCTGATGCGATTGCACGCACAGCTGGGCAGGCAAGCAGTGCGTCTTTGAGCATGTCGTTCGAGATAACATCAAGTTTCTTTTGTTCTTCACCTTGGACATTTTCATTACCAGCCATGCCTAAAATACCAGCAAGTGAGCCTTGTTTCAGTACGTCAGAAATAGCAACGCAGGTATCTGTCGTTTGGATCAATACCGTTTGAAGAGAGTCTGCAACGGAACTGGATGCTAACACTTGAGAAAGGTTTTGCATGGTCTGAAATATCCTTGTTTTTAGAGGTTGTGGAAATTATGCCACCCTAGGGGGAGAGTGTCAGCTGAGTCTGTTAAATGCTTTAAAATAAATAGGGAATCGTCGTTTTTTCGGATAATCTACGCACAACGAGTTTAGGGAATTACTATGTCGGATTTTATTGTTCATCACTTAGAGCTAAATGGTCAGGGTGGCGCAACCCTGCTAGATCATCACAATTTACCAACGCAGGTGCCTAAAGAAGGCAGCCGTTGGGTGCATATTGATTTTAGTAAAGGGGGTGCAAGAGAGTGGCTTTCCGGCATGGAGGATATTCCTGAAGCTGTGGTAGATGCTTTGTTTGCTGATGAAACGCGTCCACGCTCTACGAAAATAGGTCAGGGCGTGTTGGTGACTTTGCGGGGCGTGAATTTAAACCCCGGTTCTAATCCCTCCGATATGGTGTCTTTACGTTTGTGGGTGACACCGCATTTTATTATTTCTAGCCGTCGTCGACGTCTGTTGTCTGTGCAAGACATCGTAAAAGACCTCATTAACAACGAAGGGCCGATTAATACCGCAGATTTGATGGCCACGCTTACCCAAACTCTAACCATTCGAATGGCGTCGGTGATTGATGACTTAGAAGATGAGTTGGCGGAGTTGGAAGAAAACCTGATCCAAAACACCGTAGAATCTGATCAACGCAGTACCTTGGTTCAGCGCCGTATTGAAACCGTCCGATTGCGCCGTTTTTTAGTGCCGCAAAAAGAAGCGATACAGCGTTTAGCGGTGGAGTCTCAAACCTGGCTAACCAAGGAGCAAGTGGTGCTGATCCAAGAGTCAGCAAACGACATTACTCGCTATGTGGAAGCCTTAGAGTCGCTTCGTGAGCGCTGTTTATTCATGCAAGAAGAGTTTGTGAACTTGCAGTCTGAGAAGATGAACGCACGCATGTATGTGTTGTCGATCTTGTCGGGTATTTTCTTGCCGTTAGGTTTTCTAACCGGTTTATTTGGCATCAATATTGGTGGCATGCCGGGGACTGAAAGTGGTGCGGCTTTTTGGTTGTTCTGTGGTGTATTGGCGATTTTGGGCGTGGGCCAGTTTGTCATTATGCGAAAAAGTCGCTGGTTTTAGGCAGCGACTTTTCAAGCAGTTTTTTTGATAAGCGTCGTGCGGCGCTTATTTCTTCAGCGTTTTCACGCCTTCTTTTGTCGCCAGTAACAACACATCCGCAGAGCGTTTTGCGAACAAGCCATTGGTGACCACACCGACAATCCCATCGATGCTTTTTTCGAGTGCGATAGGGTCAAGAATATCAAGATTGTAAACGTCTAAAATGTGGTTGCCGTTATCCGTAACCACACCTTCACGGTAGACTGGGTCGCCACCTAGTTTGACCATTTCTCTGGCAACATGACCACGCGCCATTGGAATGATTTCTACGGGTAGTGGGAAGTCGCCCAAAACATTGACCAGTTTCGATTCATCGGCAATACAAACGAATAGCTCACTGCACGCAACGACGATTTTCTCACGAGTAAGAGCGGCGCCACCCCCTTTAATAAGGTGTAAGTGGTGATCAGACTCATCGGCTCCATCTACATAGACGCGAATCTCAGGCACGCTGTTTAACTCGTAAACAGGAATGCCGTGGCCTTTTAGTCGCTCAGCGGACGCTTCTGAGCTAGCCACTGTGCCATCAAACATCTGCTTGTGCTTAGCAAGGACATCGATAAAAAGGTTGGCGGTAGAACCGGTACCAACGCCGACAATGGTGTCGCGGTCTAGCATTGGCAGAATGTATTCAACAGCGGCTTCTGCTACTGCTTGCTTAAGTTCGTCTTGGGTCATGCTTCTAGAGCCTTTTCTTATGTTTTATGCGGGGCTATTTTCTCGCAAATAGCCTCCTCTGAGGGTGGTCATATTATAAGCATATCGATGGGGGAATGTTAGCCCGAAAAAAATAGCCAATTTGCCAATTTGCTGCGCTTTTTATTAGCCGTAAAGGGGATCTGTCTTTGCGCGATACAAGGCGAAAGAGTATATTTCATGTTCCGTTTTTTTAGATGACTGATATCAGTGATGGGATTTTTATGAATCGCCACACTGGTCATTGTAATTCGCTTAGGAAGCATTATGCCCCATACCATGATCAAAAAAATTCTACAGGCGCGTGTATACGACGTGGCCGTAGAAACACCACTGACTCGCGCCAATCAACTTTCTAGTCGATTAGGCAACGAGATTATTTTGAAGCGCGAAGATCTACAACCTGTTTTCTCGTTCAAAATTCGTGGGGCATACAACAAAATTTGTCAGCTAACCGCCGAAGAACGCGCTTGCGGCGTCATTGCCGCTTCTGCTGGTAACCATGCGCAAGGCTTGGCGTTGGCGGCGAAAAAGCTTGGTATTCAAGCGACCATTGTGATGCCAGCGACCACACCTGAAGTGAAAGTGAACGCAGTACGTAACCACGGTGCTGAGGTGGTATTGTTTGGTGATGCCTTTGATGAAGCGTCGGCGAAATCGCGTGAAATCATGGAAAAGACAGGCCAAGTGTATGTTCACCCCTTTGATGATCTCGATACCATTGCCGGTCAAGGCACCATAGGTATGGAAATCCTGCGTCAACATGAAGGCGATATAGACGCCATTTTTATCCCAGTTGGCGGCGGTGGTTTGATTGCTGGTGTGTCGGCGTACATTAAGTACCTTCGTCCTGACATCAAGATCATTGGTGTTGAGCCTCAAGACGCGGCGTGTCTCAAAGCGGCGTTAGAAAAAGGCGAGCCAACGCGCTTAGCCACGGTCGGTATTTTTGCCGAAGGGGTGGCGGTTGCAGAAATTGGCAAAAATACCTTTGAGATCGCGAAAAACACCGTGGATGAAGTCATTACCGTGACGACCGATGAGATGTGCGCGGCGATCAAAGACATTTACGATGACACTCGCGCCATCACTGAGCCTGCTGGCGCCTGTGCCCTAGCGGGTTTGAAAAAGTACATTGAACGCGAAGGCGCGAAAGGTCAGACCTTATTGGCGATTAACAGCGGGGCGAACGTGAATTTTGACCGCCTACGCCATGTCTCTGAGCGTGCCGAGCTGGGCGAAAAGCGTGAAGCCATTATTGCCGTTAAAATCCCCGAAGCGCCAGGCAGCTTTAAAGATTTCTGCCAAGCCTTGGTCGGCCGTAATATTACTGAATTTAATTACCGCTATGGCAATGACAAACAAGCCGTTATTTATGTTGGCGTGGCATTGGGTGGCAGCCCTCATAGTCGTCAGGACTTGTTGGCAGACCTCAAAGATTACGAAATCATCGACCTAACAGACGATGAAACCACTAAGGTCCATGTGCGCCATATGATTGGTGGTCACTTACGCAGCGACAAGGGCGAACTGCTGTACAGTTTTGAGTTTCCCGAACGCCCTGGTGCCTTGCTTAAGTTTTTAAACACACTGGGCGGGCAATGGAATATTTCTATGTTTCATTACCGTAACCACGGCGATGCTTACGGACGTGTATTGGTTGGTTTGCAGGCGGTGGGTGAAGAAACTGACGTGACCCATTATTTGGACGAGTTGGGCTACCCTTACGAAGATGAAAACAACAACGAAGCGTGCAAGCTGTTCTTTCGCTAAAAACGTGAAAATCGGTTATCATTACCGCACTCTAACTTTCTGAATTCAGCCCTCTGTTTGTGAACATGAGCAGAGGGTTGTGTGATTCTGGCAGTCGCTTCGAATGAGCGGATTGTCTACTGTTTAAAAGGTCTCCTGTGAATATTCAAACCCTTCTGAATCAACGTATTCAAGCGGCAATGGTCGCAGCTGGTGCGCCTGATGGCTCTCCAGCGCTTGTTCGCCAATCTGCTAAAGTGCAATTCGGTGACTACCAAGCCAATGGCATTATGGGCGTTGCTAAAGCGCTAAAAACCAATCCTCGTGAATTAGCACAAGTGGTTATTGATAAACTGGACCTGTCTGATGTGGCAGAGAAAGTGGAAATTGCTGGGCCTGGTTTTATTAATGTCTTCCTGAAAAATGTTTGGTTGGGCAAAGAGTTAGCCGAGCTACGCAGCAGCGATCATCTCGACATTGATAAAGTAGACTCTCCAGAAGTTGTGGTCGTGGATTACTCTTCTCCAAACTTGGCGAAAGAAATGCACGTGGGTCACCTTCGTTCGACCGTGATTGGCGATGCGGTTGTGCGCACCTTAGAGTTTCTTGGTCACACTGTCGTGCGTCAAAACCATGTGGGTGATTGGGGTACACAGTTTGGTATGTTGCTGGCGTACATGGAGCGTCTGCGTGCTGAGAACTCTGAAATCAGCATGGCATTGTCTGATCTTGAGACCTTCTACCGCGCTGCTAAAACGTGTTTTGATGACGACGAAGCGTTTGCCAAACGAGCCCGTGAACTTGTGGTTGAATTGCAGTCAGGTAACGAAGATTGCTTGGCATTGTGGGATGAGTTTATCAATATCTCGTTAACCCACTGTGAAGAAACCTACAAAATGTTGGGAGTTTCTTTAGAGCGTCAACATGTGATGCCAGAAAGTGCCTATAACGATGATTTGGTAAATGTGGTGAATGACCTGCAAGAGCAGGGCTTGTTGAAAGAGTCGAATGGCGCACAGTGTGTGTTCATGGACGAATTCGCCAATAAAGACGGTGAAATCACGCCTGTGATCGTACAGAAAACAGGAGGCGGCTTCTTGTACGCGACGACGGATTTGGCCGCGGTACGTTTCCGTCAGCACACCTTAAATGCAGACCGTGTGTTGTACTTTGTAGACGCTCGTCAGTCATTGCACTTCCAACAGATTTTCACCTTGTCGCGTAAAGCGGGTTTTGTAAAACCTGAAACGCGATTGGAACACATGCCGTTTGGTACCGTTATGGGCAGCGATGGCAAGCCGTTTAAAACGCGTTCTGGTGGTGTGGCAAAATTGTCTGCGTTACTAGAAGAAGCGCAAGAGCGTGCTTATCAGTTAGTGGCGTCTAAAAACCCAGACATGAGCGAAGAAGAGTTGCGTAACATCGGTCGTGTGGTGGGCATTTCTTCTGTGAAATACGCCGATTTATCAAAAAACCGCACCAGTGATTATGTATTCAACTGGGACTCTATGTTGAGTTTTGAAGGCAATACAGCGCCTTATTTGTTGTATGCCTACTCACGAATTGCCAGCATCGTTAAACGCTCTGAGATCGATGTAGAGAGCCTAACAGGTGACATTGCCATCGTCGAAGCGCAAGAGCGAGCTTTGGCTATGAAGTTGTGCCAATTTGAAGAAGCCGTGCAACAGGTTGCCAACGACGGTATGCCGCATTTCTTATGTGCTTACTTATATGACTTGGCTGGTACTTTCATGACTTTCTACGAAGCGTGTCCAATCCTGAACGCAGAAGACAGCGTGAAAAACAGCCGTTTGCAATTGTCCTTAAATACGGCGGCTACCTTGAAGCAAGGTTTGGCTTTGCTGGGCATTGAAACGCTAGAACGCATGTAATGTTCGCGAGGCTCTTGTCTAATCGGTAAATGGTTTCATCAGTAAATGGTTTAATCGATAAGCGAAAGGCGCTACCTTCTTAGGTCAGCGCCTTTTTTATTTTTTAAAGAGAGCGAAGACAAATAAGAGACGAATAAAAAGCACATTAATCGAGGAATGGAAGAAGTCTATGAAAATCTATATCGCAAACACAGGTGGTGTGATGGGGATGATGCCATCAGACAAGGGACTGGTGCCTAATGATGCTTTTGCAGGACAACTCGCCGCACAGCTCCAGACGGCGGATCTTGATCATGATTTTGTTGTAGAGAGCTATGACAATCTTATGGCTGGCGCGAATGTGACGCCGAAAGATTGGCAGAACATTGCGCGTGATATAGAAAGTAAATGGGAAGATTTCGATGCGTTTATTGTGCTGCATGGCACAGACTCCATGGCGTATACGGCGGCGGCCTTGTTCTACATGATTGCCCCGAGTAAAAAGCCGATCATAGTCACCGGGTCTCAAGTGCCCATGTCTCAAGCACGCAGCGATGCGATGAATAATGTGTTGGGCGCTATTTCGGCGTGTGAGGCGGCGTTAAAAGGCGTGTTTTTGTTTTTTGGTAACCGCTTGATCGATGGCGATCGTGCCCATCAATCACACATTGGCACTTGGCAAGCTTTTCGTTCGGTTAACGCGCTTGAATACGGGGTTTTAGAATCCGACTGGAAATGGCGAGACAGCAGTTTTGCCCAGTTACTTATTAAGCCGCCGATGAAAATCCGCATTCCGAACATGGAGGACGGAGCCGTCACTATCTTGCCGGTTTTCCCTGGAGTACAAGCGCTTCATTGGCAAGGTCTGCTCAATGACAAGGTGAAAGGAGCCGTGTTGTTAAGCTACGGTGCTGGCACTGTGCCCGAGAATGATCAAGCGCTGTTTGAGGTGTTAAAAAATGCTGTCGATCAAGGCGTCGTGATTGTGAAGGTCAGCCAGTGTGGTTCGGGCCGTGTTGCTGATAATGATGATAAAGACACATCAGGCCTTGCCAAAACAGGCGTTATCTCAGGCAAAGACATGACCTATGAAGCGGTGTTTGCGCGTTTGCATTTTTTGATCGGGTTGGGCTTAGACAGCCGCGAAATAAAAGGCGTATTTAACCGCTAAGTTTCTGCAAGGAAGCGATTTTTTATAAATGGAAGAAAGGAAAGGGAATGGCGCTGCTCTCTATGCTCTTGGTGTTGATTTGGTCTGCTGGGTTTATTACTGGCAAGCTGATCGTTGGTCAAATTGATCCGAATGTATTTTTGAGCCTTCGCTTTCTTTGTGCAGGCTTGTTGTTTCTAACGATTGCTTTGCTGCTGCGTCGGCCCTTTCCAAGCTGGAAAGATCTGCCTAAGCACATTATTGCAGGCATGCTGATGAATGGCTTTTATCTTGGCTTTGCCTATGTGGCGATCGCCAAAGGTTTGCCCGCCGGTATGATGGCGTTAATTGGCGCATTACAGCCTGCGCTGGTGATGGTATTAGCGTTTCTGCTGATCAAAGAGAAAACCTCGGCAAGAGGGATGATAGGTATCTTTGTTGGCATGTTTGGTTTGCTGCTGGTGGTAAGCCCTGCATTGGAACTGGACGCTAACCAGGGTGGTGTTTCAATCTGGACCTTGTTGTTGGGCTGCATTGCGGTTGTGGCGCTTTCTGTGGGTGTGACCTATCAAAAAATGTCGATTTCCTCTTCTGATATTTTTAGCTCAATGGCGATTCAAAATTTCGGTGCCAGCGTGGTGTCCTGTGGCTTTATGCTGTTCCTCGGGGAAAGTGTTTTTGTCATGGAGTGGCAATCTTTTGCACTGGTTGCTTGGGGCGTTGTGGTGCTGTCGGGGGGCGGTGTGTTCTTGATGGTCTGGCTATTACGAAGAAGTCGAGCATCGCAGGTGTCGGCGTTTTTATTGCTGGCGCCACCTCTAGCGGCCATCGAAAGCTATTTTCTGTTTGATGAGACCATGACGCTGATTCAGCTATTGGGTTTTGTGGTGACCATTGCTGGTGTGTATTTAAGTCGGAAGGCGTGAGCAGGAGAACGCTTACGCCCAGAGCCTAAGCGTTTTTGTTGTAGGTGACGTGTGCCCTATGAGGCATCCGCTAACGCGTTACTGTGCGTGTTTACGCGCCATAATACGCAGTTTGGCTTCAGCGCGATCCAGTGACGTACCAAAACGTTCAATGTCGTCGACTAGGGTGTCGAATTCCACTTTGCTGGGCAATAATTGGCTGTTCGTTTGTAGGTGTTGAACGAGCTGTAACTGCAAGCTGGTGGCGGTTTCTTTGCTCCAAGACCATTGCTTGCGCAATAGGCGAGCGAGCGCAGACGCAGGGAGATCACCGATGTAATCAGCCAGTAACCCTTCCCAATCCAACTCAAAGTTTTCCATCACTTTATGCAATGTCATTAGCGCTTGTGCATTGCCTTGAATGCGTAAGTCGCCATCAAAAAAACCGTCGCCTTCAAGTAGCTTGCGATAGGCGGAACTCGGGCCTTGGACGAGCGTGTCCAAGCGTGGATCAAGTTCCACTTCGTCAAGGCTTTCTGGACGATGCAGCATCACGCCTACTTCAAGAATGTGAACCTGTAGAATCAGAGAAAAGTCTTCGATATACAGAAAAACCTGCTGACCAGCCAATTTACTAAGACGCGCTTGCGAAGGATTATCTTGCTTAAGGGCAAGGTTAATAGCGTGTTCAATCGCGCTAATAGCAGACAGGCTAAGGGAGCTCATGTTAATTCCTAATGGTATGAAGCGATGCTGGTTGAAAGCTTAGATGCGAAAAGTGTGCGCTTAAAGCTGATGCAACTGGATGACGGAAGTGTCCCGCGTCTGACCTTCTTTTTCAAGGCGATCTAGGTACATTTTCCAGAGTTCATCCTGATTTTTGCCGAGATTATACAGGTATTCCCAGGTATAAAGCCCAGTATCATGACCATCGTTGAAGCTGATCTTGAGCGCGTAATTGCCAGCGCCTTCGACATTTTGAATGGTGACGTCTTTTTTGCCGTATTGCAGGATCGGCATTTGCAAGCCATGGCCACGCACTTCAGCAGAAGGGGAATGAACGCGGAGGTATTCCGCGCTCAGACGAAAAGACTGACCATCAGCAAACGCCAGCTCCAATTCACGAGATTGCTTATGGTAATGAATCTTGGTTGGTGCTGGCGTCATGATGTTCTGTCCTAGTGGTAATGATTAAAGAATGTATTGGCTTAGGTCTTCGTTTTCGACGATGGCACCCAGTTGCTCATCCACGTACGCGGCTGTGATGTCGACGGCTTGACCATCCGGCATGTCACTCGCGGAGTAAGAGACTTCTTCCAGCAAACGTTCCAATACCGTATGCAGACGGCGTGCACCGATGTTTTCTGTGCGCTCATTCACTTGGAAAGCAATCTCCGCGATGCGGTGAATACCTTCTGTGGTGAAGTTGATATTGATGTTTTCCGTCGATGCCAACGCAATGTACTGTTGTGTCAAAGAGGCACTTGGTTCGACCAAGATACGCTCGAAATCGTTCACGGTTAGAGCATCCAATTCAACGCGAATAGGCAAACGACCTTGCAGCTCAGGGATCAAATCCGATGGCTTAGAAAGGTGGAAGGCACCAGAGGCGATAAACAAGATATGGTCCGTTTTGATCATGCCGTATTTGGTGCTGACGGTGCAGCCTTCGACCAATGGAAGCAAGTCGCGCTGTACGCCTTCACGAGACACTTCGCCGCCGGAGCGTTCTGAGCTTTTCGCTACTTTATCGATCTCGTCTAGAAACACTATGCCGTTTTGCTCAACCGCTTCAACGGCACGGGCTTTTAGCTCATCTTCGTTAACCAATTTAGAGGCTTCTTCGTCTCTAACCTGACGCAGCGCTTCTTTGACTTTCAGTTTACGTTTTTTGGTTTTTTGTGAGCCCATGCTAGAGAAAATGTTTTGCAACTGGCTGGTCATTTCTTCCATGCCAGGTGGCGTCATAATCTCAACGCCCATCGGCGCATCGGCTAGGTCAATTTCAATGTCTTTGTCGTCCAGTTTGCCTTCGCGCAGTTTTTTGCGGAAAGTTTGGCGCGTGCTGTTGTCTTCTAATTCTGGATCACCACCGCGTGCAGGCGGAAGTAGAATGTCCAAGATACGATCTTCTGCCGCGTCTTCTGCTTTATGGCGAAGTTTGGCGGTTTCTTGTTCGCGTAGCATCTTGATCGCCATTTCGACTAGGTCGCGAATAATCGATTCTACATCACGACCAACGTAACCGACTTCGGTAAATTTAGTGGCTTCGATCTTGATGAAAGGCGCGTTGGATAGTTTTGCCAAACGACGGGCGATTTCAGTTTTACCCACCCCAGTTGGGCCTATCATTAGGATGTTTTTTGGGGTGATTTCTGCTCGCATGTCTTCAGGAAGTTGCATGCGGCGCCAGCGGTTACGCAAGGCGATAGCGACGGCGCGTTTGGCTTTTTGTTGGCCAATAATATGATTGTCTAGTGCGTTAACCGTCTCTCTTGGGGTCATGCTGCTCATGTTGAGTTCTCTCGCTTATTCTTTGTTGGACGTGGCTGACTGATCTTCAAGCTGTGAGTCGATGGTGACTTCTTCGATGGTCAAGCTGTGATTGGTGAAGACACAGATATCAGCGGCAATGTTGAGGCTTTTTTCGACGATGTCGCGCGCCGTAAGATCCGTATTATCGATCAAGGCGCGCGCCGCTGCTTCTGCGTAATTACCGCCAGAACCGATGGCCAATGCACCATGCTGTGGTTCTACCACGTCGCCTGTGCCTGTAATAATCAGTGTGCTTTCTTTGTTCGCAACGATGAGCATGGCTTCAAGACGGCGCAACGCTTTATCGGAGCGCCAGTCTTTTGCTAGATCGACTGCGGCTCGAACCAGATGGCCTTGGTGTTTTTCGAGTTGTCCTTCGAAACGTTCGAAAAGGGTGAATGCATCAGCGGTGCCGCCTGCGAAGCCTGCGATCACTTCACCACGGTATAGACGGCGCACTTTACGGGCGTTGCCTTTCATCACGGTGTTGCCTAAAGAGACTTGTCCATCGCCGCCTACGACGACTTGATTGCCTTTGCGTACTGTAAGAATCGTTGTCATGGTCTACTCCAAATTCGATTCTAACAAGGTGGGGGCAGTGAGAAGAGTTTTCAAGCGAAATGCGCATACAGAAGTGTCTTTCACTTTGTATGCGCGATGATTACTTAGATTGCAGTTCTTTTTTCACTTTGTAGGAGTAAGCCTCAATGCGCATATCAACCAGCTTGTCTTCAATATGGTTCATTTTCGAACGGTCATTGAATGGGCCAATCACAACACGGTACCAAGGCTTGCCATCTTTGGTGCTGATGGTTTGGCGAACATTGGTGTCGACCATGCCTGCGAGAATCAATTTGGCTCTCATGCGATCCGCGTCTTTAGAGTTACGGAATGAGGCCGCTTGTAACATGTAGTAAAAATCTTGCTCGCCACGTGGTTCGAATTGGTACGCGTCAACGTGGCTGGTATCGACTTCACTGTCTTGTAAAATCTGATAAAAATCAAACGACTCTTTCTTTTTGACGTCGGATTTTTTAGGCGTCGCTTTTTTGACTTCGACGTTGGCCGCTTTGTGTTCTACCGGCTGTACTCGTACCGGGGTTGCCTTAGCTGGGGTTTTAACTTGGCTTAATTGCGTCAAACCATAGATAAAAGCAATTAGAATAGTGGGAACGATCAGCCATAACCACCAAGGCGTTTTGCGCTTAGCGGGGGCGGGAGAACGGCGAGTTGCGCCTTTCTTAGGGCTACTTCCTTTGGTTGCAATTTGTACAAAATCAAACATATTTTTGGCTTTTTAAGAAACTGCGCACATTATGCGGACTTGGCTAGTAAGTTTCCAGTGGATCTACGTCAATCGCAAAACGAATTTTATGTTGCCGTGTTGCTTGCTCCAACCAATTCGTCATCAGCGCGGTGATTTGATGCAATGGGGCTCGGTTGGCGGACTTAATAGAGAGCAATGCGCGGTGTTGCCCCGCCTTACGAACAATGATCGCTGTGTAGGGACCCACAGAAAATAAACCTTCTGGGAACTGGGGCGTGAGGTCGTTCTTCATGGCCGCAAGTAATTGCATGGCTTCTTGTTCATTTCCTGACTCGGCTCGCACAATCACCTGATGAAAAAACGGCGGTAAGGACAGCGCTTTGCGCTCGGCTAAGCCATCGATCGCAAAATGCTCATAACCAAGATTACACAAGCATTCGATCGCTGCATGATCAGGGTGATAGGTTTGCAATAACACATGGCCAGGTTTTTTCGAGCGACCGGCTCGTCCTGCCACCTGAGTGATCAGCTGGGCGGTGCGCTCCATACCTCGAAAGTCAGCCGAGAATAGACCTGCGTCGGCATCCATGACAATCACTAAGGTGACATTAGGAAAGTGATGCCCTTTAGCGAGCATTTGTGTGCCAATTAAAATCGCCTGATTATGCTCGTGTATTTTCTGCGTGAGTTGTGTCATCGCGGATTTTCGTTGCGTGCTGTCGCGGTCGATACGCAGAATAGGCACTTCTTTGAAGAGCGCCGTCAGTTGCGTTTCGATTTGTTCGGTGCCTTCACCAACGGTAAACAGCTCATCGGATTGGCATTCTGGGCAGGTATGTAAAAGCGCTTTTTGAGCGTCGCAGTGATGACAGTGCAATTTGTTGGCGCGTTTATGCACGGTTAAATTCACATCGCAATGATCGCAGCTGGCGATCCAGCCACACTGATGACACATTAGCGTGGGTGCATAGCCACGGCGGTTTAAAAACACCAGCACTTGTTCTTGCCGATCAAGGCATTGCTTCATGGATTCCAGAGCGTGCTGACTAAAACCGTTAACCAGTGTTTGGCCGCGTAAGTCGACGCGTTCCATTTTGGGAATCTGAGCATTGCCTGCCCGTTGACGCAACCTTAGCCAGTCAAAGCGTTTTTGTAGGGCGTTGGCGAGACTTTCAAAAGAGGGCGTAGCGGACGCCAGCAACACAGGAATATTTAAGTTTTGTGCGCGTTTAATCGCCAGGTCACGGGCATGATAACGAAACCCTTCATGTTGTTTGTAAGAAGCATCGTGCTCTTCGTCGATGACGATCAAACCTAAATTTGGAGCCGGTATAAAGGCCGCAGAGCGCGTGCCAATAATCACTTTAGCGTGGCCACTGGCCGACAGTAACCAAGCGTCCAATCGTTCGCGGTCGCTCATGTGTGAATGCATGAGCACAATGTCCGTATGAAGGCGACTTTCAAAGCGTTTTAGCGTCTGCGGAGTCAGGCCAATTTCAGGCACCATCACCAAGATTTGCTTGCCATCTTCGATCAGTTTTTCCATTACCCGTAAGAAAACTTCGGTTTTCCCACTGCCAGTGACACCATCTAATAACGCGACCCCAAAAGACGATGCCATATCCAGTAAATGATCGGTGGCGAGTCGTTGCTCTTGGTTTAACACTGGTGGTACTTGGGTTTGGTGAGTGTGTTTTTCTCCGGCCTTATTAAATGAGCGCTGTTCACGGCGTAATAAACCTTTTTCTTCTAAGGCTTTGCCTGCGCTGGGTGAGAGCGACAGTGAAGAAATGGCATTTTGGCTCATGCCATTAGGGTGCTGCTGTACTGCTTTTAAAAAGTCTTGCTGGCGGGGCGCTTTATTCAGAGACTCAAGGTCTTTTTGCTGCCCTTCTGGTGTGGTGAACCACCAGTTTTCGGTACGAAATTCGGCGTTTTCCCCTTTGCGCAGTAAGACCGGCAAAGCGTGAAAGATCACGTCGCCGATAGGGTGGTGATAATAGCGAGCCGCCCATTTACACAGCGCCATGAGCTCATTTGGGATAACCGCAGTCTCATCTTGTAAGGAGGTAATGGGCTTGATGTTGTTTTCGTCCCATTGGCTTTGCTCACTGAAAGAAACAATGACGCCTAAGCGGCTACTTTTGCCAAAAGGAACCTTTACTCTCATGCCGGGCATCAGACGATGGCGCAGAGCCATGGCTTTGGGGATCTTGTAGTCAAATAAGGTGCGCATTGGCACAGGCAAAGCGACTTGGGCGAAGGGGTAAGGTGTTAAAAGTGCCTCTTGCATGCGTTTGTTGTGGCCTTATCTAGAGAAAACGGTCAGGGAGCAATACACTTATTAGTGTACGTTAGAGTGGCCATTGGGTGCGAGTGTGATTTTTTAGAGAAAGCACCATAAAAAGGTTGATGAATAACCAATAGAGCCCTAAAATACGCGCTCTTGGTACCACTGTACAATGTCTGTACAACGAATCGTGCGGTGCTTGACGAGGCGAAAGCCCTTATGTCGATCAAGTGGCGGCACACCAAACTTGAAGGTAAATAAAATGCAAAAAGATATTCACCCAAATTACACTGCAATTACTGCTACTTGTACTTGTGGTAACACGTTGAACCTAAACTCAACTTTAGGTAAAGACATGCACGTTGATGTATGCAGCCAATGTCACCCATTCTACACTGGCCAACAGAAAATGTTGGATACCGGTGGTCGTGTTGATCGCTTTAACAAGCGTTTCGGAGCACGTCGTTCAGCTAAGTAATTGGCCGAATGAAAGCAATAGTTCAAAAAAAGCGCCAAGTTTTCTTGGCGCTTTTTTTGTTTTTGTCCCTTTCTACTGCTTATGGTAATGACCTGTGCCGTGCTTCTGGTGCGGTCGAACGCGCCCAAGTAAAGCGAGTAGTAGATGGGGATACCTTGTCCTTAGTGGATGGCCGCCGAGTACGCTTGGTGGGTATAAATACGCCAGAATTAGACCATAAGAAGGGCAATCATGACCCCTTCGCCGTGGCTGCGACACGCCTCCTCAAGCGTCTTGCAGGGCGTTATATTTACCTACAGCCCAGTAAAGACGGGCGTGATAAATACGGCCGCTATCTCTACTACCTTTTCGATAAAGATCGTATTTCATTATCAAGTCAGTTACTATCTGCAGGGCTAGGTTACCGTATTGCTGTTCCTCCTAACCTTGCTTATCAGGCGTGTTTTCAAGCGTCTGAGCAATCCGCTCGTGATGCGGATTTAGGGGTATGGCAGCAATCATTACAATGGCAGCCACAAGCTGGCTTTGTAATCGCCCGAGTAGCAATAACCTCCATTACTCATAACCGAGGTGGCTGGTGGCTAGAAACCAATCAAGGTCTAGTGATCAACTTACCGCCCAGCGCAGCAAACTATTGGCCAGCTCAGAAAGTATTTTTTCTCCAAGGTCATACAGTTGAAGTGCGTGGTTGGCAGCATAAGCGGAACAGTCGGCATTCAAAATATGCGTCTTGGGTTCTCCCTGTGAAACACCCGAATGACATTCTAGACATGGGAACACCGTAATTCATCCTGAGGGTGAGACGATTCCATTTTTAATGTGATTTATAAGACGTTTTGAGGCAAACTATTCTGCGATAATACTAATAAGAACCCTTCTTAACTCAGACGTTTTAAGAACAAGGTTCACGTAATATAAGCATTTAATATAAAACACCAAATAATAGACGGAAACATCATAATGGCAGAAGATATAAAGCAAGCTGCACTGGATTACCATGAATATCCAGTACCTGGAAAAATGAGCTCTACTATTACTAAGCCAACGGCAACTGCACGTGACCTTGCTTTAGCTTACAGCCCAGGTGTGGCTGAGCCTTGTCGCGAAATTGCAAAAGACCCAGAAGCGGCTTACCGCTACACAGGTAAGGGCAACCTTGTTGCTGTTATTTCTGATGGTTCTGCCATTCTTGGCTTAGGTAATCTAGGTCCATTGGCTAGTAAGCCTGTTATGGAAGGTAAAGGTTTGTTGTTCAAACGCTTTGCTGGCGTTAACTCCGTTGATGTGGAAGTTGAATCTGAAAGCCCACAAGCTTTTATTGATACCGTTGCTCGTATTGCAAACACATATGGCGGCATTAACCTAGAAGACATTAAAGCGCCAGAATGTTTTGAAATTGAACGTCAGTTGATTGAACGTTGTTCTATCCCTGTGTTCCATGACGATCAGCACGGTACTGCGATTGTAACAGCGGCAGGTTTGTTGAACGCTCTTGAACTTCAAGGCAAAGACATCGCTTCTGCAAAAATCGTTTGTCTAGGTGCAGGTGCTGCGGCAACGGCTTGTATGAAGCTGATTATTGCGTGTGGTGCACAACGTGAAAACATCTTTGTACTTGATCGTAAAGGCGTGATTCATTCAGGTCGTACTGACTTGAACCAGTTCAAAGCCATGTTTGCGATCGATACTGACAAACGTACTTTGGATGATGCAATCGACGGCGCAGATGTCTTCATTGGCGTGTCTGGTCCTGATCTATTTTCTGGCGAGCAATTAAGCAAAATGGCGCCTAATCCGATCGTATTTGCGTGTTCAAATCCTGATCCAGAGATCAATCCTGAATTGGCGCATTCGACTCGTGATGATTTGATCATGGCGACAGGCCGCTCTGATTACCCTAACCAAGTAAACAACGTGTTGGGCTTCCCATTCATCTTCCGTGGTGCTTTAGACGTTCGCGCGACTAAGATCAATGAAGAAATGAAAGTGGCCGCGGTTCACGCATTGAAAGATCTTGCGAAAGAAGAAGCGCCAGCAGACGTTGTAGAAGCTTACGGCGGCGCAGCATTGAGCTTTGGTAAAGAGTACATCTTGCCAAAACCAATGGACGCTCGTTTGTTGAATGTTGTGTCTGCAGCAGTAGCACAAGCGGCGGTTGATTCTGGTGTGGCAACACTTCCATACCCAGCGTTTTACCCATTAGAGAATCTAGACCACTTCGGTGGCTAAGCGTTTCTTCTACAGGCGATAAAACAGTCGGTAGAATAGCGAACTAAAAAAGGCGGTGTCTTGATAAGAGACACCGCCTTTTTTGTGCTTTTTACTGCAGCATGTGAGATCTGCAGTGCTGACTAGAATAGATTTTCTAGAGCATTGTCCGTTTGCTTTTCTTGCTGTGCATCATTGTCTTGGCTGCTCTCTGAGTTGAGAGAGTCTGACTGACGTTGCGCAGGGATGTGGTTTCTGCGGAACATCTCGAAGATGGCGTCTTTTTGTCCCGGAAGGGCGCGTTCGCCGGTTTTCGGATCGATGCGAACAGTGACTAATGTCGAAGGCTTTTGCACATAAGACAAGGGCGTACCGTCTAATGCGACACGCATATAGTCAATCCATGTCGGTAAGGAAACCGAACTACCAAAGGCGCCACGACCCAAGCTGGTGGAGTCATCGAAGCCACTCCATACGGTGGTGACTAGACTGCCATTATAGCCGGAGAACCAAGCGTCTTTGCCGTCGTTGGTGGTACCGGTTTTGCCCGCAAGATCAGGGCGTTTCAGCACGCGTGCTCGTCGTCCAGTACCATACTTGATGACATCTCGCATCATGTCATAAATTAGGTAATCCACTTCAGGTGTCAGCTTTTGTGCAGCAACAGGGCGGTTTTGCACGCCTTGAGCGGTATTGAACAAGCCAGATGGCTGACCATCTTGAGCGTCGCTATCCAGTAAGGTGCAAGTACGGCAGACGGTATCTGGTGTGGCTTGGAATATCGTGCTGTTGTTGCGATCGGTAATGTGATCAATTAAATACGGCGATATTTTATAGCCACCGTTTGAGAAGACCGCATAACCTGTCGCCATTTCCATTGGCGATACGCTGGCGCTGCCCAATGCCAGAGATAAGTTGCGAGGCAGCTCGTCTGCATTGAAGCCAAAGCGAGTTAAAAACTTGATCGTTGGTGCAATGCCCAATTCTTGTAATAAGCGCACAGAGACAATGTTCTGTGAACGATATAACGCAGGGCGTAAACGCGTTGGTCCATAGAAGCGACCAGTGTCGTTCGTTGGACGCCATGCTTTATCTAGGTTCGAATCTTCAAACACCACCGGAGCGTCGTTGATAAGGCTTGCCGCTGTATAGCCGCGAGACAGTGCGCTTGAGTAAATAAACGGCTTAAAGCTGGAGCCAGGTTGACGCTTAGATTGGGTGACGCGGTTGAACTTGTTTTCGTAATAATTAAAACCGCCGACCAACGCCTGAATAGCACCATCTTTACTGTTGATGGAAATAAGGGCGCTTTGTAGTTTTGGTTTCTGCGTTAAGATCCAGCCAAGGTCTGGGTCTGGTCTGAGGTCGATGATATCACCGGGTACCATAATGTCGGCCACGGTTTTTGGCGCGGGTCCTTGTACATCGTCGTTGATGTAAGGCTTCGCCCATTTCATTGCGTCCCAAGACAGGGTGATTTGGTCGCCGTTACTAAGCAACACATTGGCGAATTGGTCGGTCGTCGAGAGGACTAAACCCACTTTCCAGATGTGCAGCGTGCTGTAGCTATTGAGGGCTTTCTCTTGTTCTTTTAATGACTTGTCGAGCAGTTCTGGTTGGGTCGCTACTGAACCTCGATAACCGTGTTTCATGTCATAATTTAAGACACCATCATTGATCGCCTGATTGGCGGCGGTTTGACGCTTGGAATCAATGGTTGTGTAGACGGTTAAGCCTTCTGTGTACAGTTTGTCTCCATAGGTTTCATGCAGCTCAGAGCGCACCATCTCAGCCACATAACCGGCGTCCACATCGGGTGTTATGCCGTAATCCTTAGCGGTTACAGGCTGCTCTACGGCGGTTTGATATTGCTCTTTATTGATGGACCCAAGCGACAGCATACGTTGCAAAATCCAGTTACGACGGATGAGGGCTCTCGATGGATTCGCCACTGGGTTGTAACGCGAAGGGGCTTTTGGCAGCCCAGCAATCATTGCGTATTGGGCTAGGTCTAGGTCTTTTAAGCTTTTGCCGTAATACACCTGTGCAGCGGCTTCAAAACCATAAGCGCGTTTGCCTAGGTAAATTTTATTCACATACAGTTCGAGAATTTCATGCTTGGTGAGTTCTCGTTCCATTTTCAAAGAAATGAAGATTTCAGTGAATTTACGGGTAAAGGTTTGTTCAAACGACAGAAAGTAGTTTCTGGCGACTTGCATGGTAATGGTACTACCACCGCCTTGAATTTGTCCGGTGGTTACCAACTGCATTGCGGCCCGCCCTAGACCCATAATATCAATGCCAGGGTGGTGATAAAAGTTGCTGTCTTCTGCCGCTAAAATAGCATGTTCTAGTTGGGCAGGAAGCTGCGCGTAGGTAATTGGCGTACGACGTTGTTCGCCAAACTCTCCAATTAACTTATTGTCCGCGGTGTAAATTCGCAATGGAATCTGTAACTCAATGTCTTTTAGTTGAGCCACCGTAGGGATGCGATCTTTAACGCTTTCATAAACAGCAAATGTGATCACAGCACTACAAAGTGCACCAAACAAAGCCAAGAAAAAGAAGATTTTTAATACTTTCAACATACAGATCCAATACAAATGGATTAAAAAAATAACATTATAACGAAGTTGTGCGGCGCATAGTTGATCAACTTTGCAGCAAATCGTGTTATCTTGCCAGTATTCGGTTAGGAAACCGAGACAATAATGAGCTGATTATTTCAAGGATGAATCATGAAGCCAATATCCCCCGACTGTGTCGTATTTTACACTGTCTCTCAGTGCTATGTTTACGCGGCTAATCATTTGCCTGAGCGACTTCCATTCAACGCCAAAGACGATACATTTCTGCCGAGTATCGAACGGCTTAATGAGCTGCAATCACTATTAGACCATGAATATCTAGCAGACAAAAAGTCTCTGCTGATTGTCGTGCCTAATGCTTGGTTGTCTGTTTCAGAGCACCAAATAAAGCATCCATTATCAAAGAAATTAGCGCCATTGGCGGCGTTAGCATTCGCCTCAGAAAGCACCTTTGCACCGCCCAATGAAATCTTCTTTCATCATCATGTGACTAAGTTAAACAAAGACCTCGTTCAATTGCATGTAGTCGCTTGTTCAAAAATGTTAATGGATTGTCTAAGTCAGCCTTTTCAAGCGGACAATCGGTGTTGTCAGTTGATATCGCAGCAACAATGGGACGCACAATCGACACGTCGCTTCGCTTGTTACTTACTCTCTCGCCAAGGGTTAGCCCGATATCAACCTGAGGAAGATAAGCGCCGGGAAACACGTCATCGTTGGTCTGCTTTTGTGCTAATGAGTGTGCTAGTGCACGGCTTGTTGCTGGGCTATTTTTATTATCTCACCGATGAGCAAGACAAGCAGCGAGTAGCGCAGCGTCAAAAATACACTCAGCAGCTTGTCTTGCCGACCCAAGGCACTGTGTTTGTGACTAGGTTCTTGACGATATTGCGCGCCTTACCCCATGACGTAAGAGTGTCTGCGTTGCATAGTGAAAAAGACACCGCCTCAGCGCGTTTAACCTTGACGACGGTCAGGCTGCAAACATTGCTTACGCAGTGGCAACAGGCGCAGCCAACGTGGCATTGGCAGGTGAGCTCGACTTCGCCCCAAGGTACTTCAATGGGGGCTTCAGAAGACGCTTTGGAGGTGATGCATGTGGAACTTCTCGTTTCTGCGCGTTAAAGCGTGGCCGCAGCCATCACGAACCTTGTTGTGCTTATTAGTTGTGCTGCAAATCGCCGCTTGGTACCCATTATGGCAATACCATCAAAGCGACGTTCAGCATGATAATAAGCAACAGGCACGAATGGATGGGCACACCCAGCTTAGGCAGCGCCAAGCCAAGTTGCTAGCGTCTAATTCTTTCACATCAGAGACATTGCAGACTCGTGTGGTGAACACCGAGAAAGGCGAAGTGACGCAATGGGCGGTCAGTGGAAAAATGTTGTTGAGTCACTGGCAAGCGGTGCAGGAAAAAATACAAGAAAAAGTGGCAATAGGGTTAGTGAGTGCCAGCTGGACATTGACGATGGACGGTCATTGGCAGGGGCGCTTGCTGTTTGATGTGTTAAGGCCGAATAAATCACAGCCTCAGCAAGATTGGCTTCCGGCTCGTCAGGTGGCTATGTCTGGCGCTCTAGCGCAATGGCGATTGGTCTCTGTGGCCGTGTTTCAAGGAGAAGCGTCTGCGTTGTTGTCTTATCAATCGGCCAAACGTTGGGTGGCACAAGGCGATTGGCTGCCGACTTTGGGGTTGTCTGTGCAGCGAGTCTCGCCCGATCAAGTGACGTTTGTCGCACCGTCTGGTGATGCCTTTCTATTACCCGTTCGCAACCTCAATGGCATGAAGGAGTAAATGTATGCGCTCTTTATTACTGGAAAAGGGGGTGGTAAGGCCGATATTCATGGCGCTGATGATGCTCTTGGTGCCACAACGGCTGCTCGCGATGGATGTCTTTTTTGAATCGCGTTCAATACAGGAAGTGTTGCCTTGGCTGGCGTCGAAAATGCAGGAGAGCTTGGTGATTAGCCCAGACATAGACGATCAACTCACCCTGTCGATTAAAGACGCTTCTTGGCGGGAAGTGATGCAAGCCGTCGCGCAAAATCCGAGTATTGATTTGACTTGGCAAGGCGCTGTGGCCGTGTTGATGCCTGCGCTGAAAAAAGAGGAGAAAGCCAACTGCCAGCGAGCGTATTGGATGTTGCGCCATGCCAAAGCGAAAGCCGTCGGTGGTCATTTAAGTGTGTTGTACCCGACCATCTCTTTGATCGTGGATGAGCGAACCAACTCGCTGATTACTTATTATTGCCAGCCGGTTGAAGGTTTGGCTCAGACATTAGCTTGGCTGGATGTGCCGTTACGACAAATTGAAATCAGTGCGCAAATTGCTCAGGTGAGCACCTCAGCCCAATCGCAATTTGGGGCGAATTGGCAGGCGAACTTATCGAACAGCGTGCGCTCGTCGATTGGTGGCGCCATTGATCTTGGCGCATTAGCCGCAACGAGCCGTTTGTCAGTGTCTGGCAGCAGCGGCTTGAACTTGTTGTCGTTTACTTTAGACATGTTAGAAAGTGAAGGCATGGCGAAAGTATTGTCTAAGCCCAAAATTGTTGCCGTAGAAGGCCAATTGGCTCGGATTGAATCGGGTACAGAAATACCGTACCAAACCGTGGACGATGACACGGTTAATGTTGAGTTTCGCGACGCGGCCTTGTTGTTAGAGGTGAGGCCGTTTGTAAAAGAAGGAAAGCGTATCTTGTTGGAATTAACGATTCATCAAGACTCAGTCGGGGAATTGGTGAATGGCGTGCCTAGCTTGGAAACCAATCGATTAAAAACGCATGTGGTGGTGAACGACCAAGAAACGCTTGTTTTAGGTGGGATTTTTCGAGAAGAGCGTTTTAAAACAACCAGTAAGGTTCCGGTTTTAGGCGATATTCCTATTCTGGGCATATTCTTTAAAAGACAAACAGAACAACAAGAAAAGGTTGAATTACTTGTATTTATTACACCAAAGCTGCTACAAATGTCAGTTAACTAGGCTGCAGCCTGTATCTGCTTAATTCCGATGTAATTGAATACAATGATAAAAGCTCCCAATATAATTTTAGTGGGCCCGATGGGTGCTGGAAAAACGACAATAGGTCGCTTGCTTTCACACTCATTGGGCAGAGAATTCTATGATTCAGACCGAATCATAGAAGAAAATGCCGGGGCTGATATTCCTTGGATTTTCGAAAAAGAAGGTGAAGATGGCTTTCGTAAACGAGAGACTCAGGCCTTAGAGTGCATGTTACATAACCAAGACTGCGTTGTTCTTGCGACGGGCGGTGGTATTGTGATGCGTGAAGAAAATCGCGAGTTGCTGAGTAACAGTGATGCGCTTGTTGTTTACCTTTATGCTTCCGTGTCGCAACAGTTACATCGTACCTCGAAAAGCAACCACCGACCGTTATTACAGACGAGCGATCCGAAAGCGACATTGAACGCGCTTTTTAAGGTTCGTGACCCGCTCTATCGCGAAGTGGCTACCTTGGTTGTTGAGACCGATTCACGGCACCCTAAGTCAGTGGCTAATAAGGCTTTAGAGGCCATCAAACGTCATTTAAAATCAGAAAACAAGGCACAGAATGCGAACGTTAACGGTTGAGTTAGGAGAGAGAAGCTACCCTATTTATATAGGCAGCGGAATTCGTCAACAGAAGGATCTTTTTGATCAAGCAATTCATGGCAAACAAGTCATGATTGTTACCAATGACACAGTGGCTCCCTTGTATCTGGATGCCATGGTGTCGATGCTGAGCGAGTCATATCAAGTCGCCACCTGCATTTTACCTGATGGCGAAGCGTTTAAAACACTGGATACCTATGGCCAGATTATTACCGCGCTACTTGAAGCTAAGCATAACCGTACTACCACGATTATTGCCTTAGGTGGCGGAGTGGTGGGTGACATGGCGGGCTATGCGGCGGCGACGTATCAGCGTGGCGTGCCTTTTATTCAAGTGCCGACGACATTATTGTCCCAAGTGGATTCTTCTGTTGGTGGTAAAACCGGCGTGAATCATCCGCTGGGTAAAAACATGATAGGCGCGTTTTATCAACCTCAAGCCGTCATCATAGATACGCAATCACTATTAACCTTGCCAGAAAAAGAATTGTCCGCTGGCATGGCAGAAGTCATCAAGTATGGATTAATTTGCGATGCTTCATTTTTTGATTGGTTAGAGCAAGAAATTGACGCTTTAATGGCGTTGGATAATGATAAAATCAGCGATGCAATTTATCGTTCCTGTTTGGCTAAGGCAAATGTCGTGGCACAAGATGAACGAGAAGGCGGCATTCGAGCCATTTTGAACCTAGGCCATACTTTTGGTCATGCCATTGAAACCCACATGGGATATGGTAATTGGTTGCATGGTGAAGCCGTCGCAGCAGGGTGTGTGCTGGCTGTTGATTTGTCGTGGCGCTTAGGGAATATTTCTGAGCAAGATGTGAATCGCAGCGTGGCGTTATTCCGTGCCGCTAAACTACCTACTTTACCGCCAGCGGTGATGACATTAAGTGTGTTTAAAGATTTGATGATCTTAGACAAAAAGGTGCTTGATGGTAGTTTGCGTTTAGTGCTGCTCGATGCTCTTGGCGATGCCATTGTTACGTCAGACTTTTCAATGAGCGATTTTGATGACTGTATTACCGATGCATTGGAAGCGAGTAAGCAAGTAACCTCTTAATTAGATCTCTGTCGTCTTAAAGGGCCAGTATGTCAGAACCGAATTTTCAGTTTGACTTAGAAAGCGCACTGAATCAGCCGCCTAAAGCGACGCTGAGGGACCCATTCGGCTCGAAAGACATGTCTGCTTACTTTGCTTCAGAAGAAGGTAACCAGCAACTGGCTCTGCTTGAGCATTTAAGTCGTTACAGTAATTTATTGTCCGTCATACAAGGCCCACAAGGCAGCGGCAAAAGTCGGTTTATGATGGAGTTTGCTCGTCATCAAGACGATTCGACCATTATTAGCCAAGTAAAAGCCAGTATGCTGATGACGGCTGGGCAATTGCTGCAGGCCATTTACAGTGGTTTTTCAACACAGTTAAGAGAGCCGCCGAACGAAGCGACGTTTGGGCCTTTGCTGAAGTTCTCTCATGATTTAGAGGCGCAAGGCCAAAAAGCATTAATCTTGATTGATAATGCGCAAGAGTTGAATACCGATGCGGTCAGCATGTTGTTAGACATGATGTCGCTGGCGACCGAAAATCAATCCGTTCCTCATGTTGCCTTGTTTACAGAATTCCCATTGTCACGCAATCTCGATTCTTATCAAGGTTCTCGTTATGAGCAACTTAGCCATACGCTGACCATTGCACCTTATTCACTAGAACAAACCAAAGCCTATTTATTGCATCGTGTTCGGACGGTGGGTGGGAGCATTAATCTGCCATTTAATGACAAGCAGATTAAACAGATCTATCAAGAGTCAGGCGGTTACCCTGGTGCCATTAATAAGATTGCGCAGTCGATGATGGGCAATGGCGCAAAAGGCGCTAAGCCTGGTCGCCGTTTCAATTTGGCGTTGGGCTTTCCATTGGTTCATATGGCGCTGCTGTGTTTTGTCATGCTGGGTATTTTGATCGCGGTTTTATTCAGCGACCCAGATGAGTCAGAACGCCAAGTGGCTGATCGCACCAGTAATGTCATTCCTTTGAGTCCTAAAACCGAAGTACGAGCAGGGCAATCTTCTTCCGCTACCATTGCGAGAATTGATGCCATGCAACGTAAAATAGGTTCAGAACCGAGTCTTGGCTTGCCGCCTATTCCTACCGACACAGAAGACGCTACTCTTGCGCCATCAATCGCCCCTGTGAAGCCGGCTATTTCAGCCGCTCCGGTTGCGCCTATCCGCCAAGATACGCCAGTTGATATTACCCCCAACCTCAGCCAAGACAGACCTCAAGTTGTGTTACAGCCTATGCCGGTTGAGAAGGAACAGACTGTCACTGAAAAAACGCCAGCCGCCGACCCATTTGATAAAACACAGTGGTGGTTGTCGCAAAGCCCAAGTCGTTATACCTTGCAGCTACTCGGTACTTATAATCTGGATACGGTGAAAGACTTCATTAAATCTCAGGGCAGCATCAGTGTGTTTAGCTACTTTAAGTCAAAACACAAAGGGCGAGATTGGTATGTTGTGGTGTACGGTATGTATCGAAATCGCAGCGAAGCCATTGCGGCAGTGGAATCTTTGCCTAGAGATTTGAAGAATTTGAACCCTTGGGCGCGCAGTGCTCGTAGCATTCAGCAAGACATCCAAAAACTAGAATAATCCACTGGAAACAGGCGTATGCACTGTTTTTACTCGGTTTTTTTGCTTTTAAATCACGTATGAAGTCTGTTTTTTACGATTTCACTACTAATTTCTTTTCAAAAAAAGACATTTTCTTATAAAAAAACCATTTATCTCTGAAATACACAGATCCACAGTGGAATTTTCTGTTTGGAAAATCCACAACCATAGATAATTCTCCTAGAAGCCTTTAATTGCACTGAACCCCACGTGAAAAACCCTCGAAATGACGGTAAAACCAGTTAGCTTGATTTGAGTAGTCGCACGCTGCGAGGTAAGATCATTTTCCTTTTTGGTGGTTGACAAGGCAGATAATAATCATTCTCAAAGTCAATTGATCGACTTTCTACGAGCCTGATCACCAAGAAAGTATTTTCTGATCTATTTGATATCTTTACGTTTCAACTGTGGGAGTTGGTGTATGAATGCAGGTCTTTATCGTCCTGGCGAATTCAAAGACAACTGTGGCTTTGGCTTAATTGCGCACATGGAAGGCAATGCAAGCCATGAGTTATTGAAAACAGCCATTGAGTCTTTGACATGTATGACACACCGTGGAGGCATCGCTGCCGATGGCAAAACTGGCGATGGCTGTGGTCTTCTTATTCAAAAGCCGGATACCTTTCTACGCGGCGAAGCCGAATCTTTATTTAGTCACACACTGTCCGACCTTTATGGCATCGGCATGGTCTTTTTGGATCAAGATGAAACATCCGCTGCAGAGCAGCGTGGCGTCTTGACGAAGCAGTTACAAGAACAAGGTCTTAATGTCGTTGGTTGGCGTGAAGTGCCAATGGACGCTTCTTGTCTTGGTCGCATTGCAGAAGAATGTTTACCGCGTATCGAGCAAGTGTTTGTTGATAGTAACCGTATGGACGCCCGTACTTTCTCAACGCGTCTGTTTGTTGCTCGTCGTCAAACTGAAATCGAATTATCACATTTCGAAAATTTCTACATTTGTTCTTTGTCTGACAAGGTTTTGTCTTACAAAGGCTTAATGATGCCTGCTGATCTTCCTGTGTTTTACAAAGATCTTGGCAACGAAGCGCTACAAACGGCGATCTGTGTTTTCCACCAACGTTTTTCTACTAACACCTTGCCGAAATGGCCGTTGGCGCAACCGTTCCGTATGTTGGCGCACAATGGTGAAATCAACACCATTGAAGGCAACCGTAATTGGGCGTTGGCGCGTGGTAGTAAACTGCGTTCACCATTGATCCCAGAACTGCAAGACTTGCAGCCATTGGTTAACTTAACGGGTTCTGACTCGTCTTCCATGGACAACATGCTAGAAGTCTTGGTGACGGGCGGCGTGGATATTTTCCGTGCGGCACGTTTGATTATTCCACCGGCGTGGCAAAACGTTGAGAACATGGATCCTGAGTTACGTGCTTTCTACCAGTACAACTCAATGCACATGGATCCTTGGGATGGCCCAGCGGGTCTTGTGATGACCGATGGTCGCCATGCGATTTGTATGCTGGATCGTAATGGTCTGCGTCCGTCTCGCTGGGTGATCACCAAAAACGGATTCATTACCTTGGCATCCGAAATTGGCACCTATGATTACAAGCCAGAAGATGTGGTATCGAAAGGACGTGTAGGTCCTGGTCAAATGCTTGTGGTTGATACTCAAACCGGCCAAGTACTGCATACCAATGACATCGACAATCGATTGAAAGCGGCGCACCCATACAAAAAATGGTTGAAGCAAGAAGCCATTCGCATTGAGTCATTATTAGAAGAATCGTCTCTTGAGTTCGAACCTTTTACCGCAGAAGAAATGCTGACGTATCAGAAGATGTTCCAAGTGTCTTTTGAAGAGCGTGAACAGATTTTCCGTCCGTTGGCAGAGAGCGGTCATGAAGCCGTAGGCTCTATGGGCGATGATACGCCAATGGCCGTGATGTCGAGCCAAACTCGTCCAGTGACGGATTATTTCCGTCAAAAATTCGCTCAGGTAACGAATCCTCCTATCGATCCATTGCGTGAATCTGTGGTGATGTCGTTAGAAACCTGCATCGGTGTTGAGCGTAATTTGTTTGAAGAAACGCCGAAGCATGCGAATCGAATCATTTTGTCCTCGCCTGTGTTGTCACCACGCAAATACAGCCGATTATTGGCGTTGAATGACCATCGTTTCCGCTTGGTTCGTTTGAACACCAACTACAACCCAGATGAAGTCTCTTTAGAGCAATCGATTAAAAACCTATGCATCAGTGCTGAAGAAGTCGTTCGTAATGGTGCTGTGATTGTGGTGTTAACCGATCGTGATATCGAAAAAGGCTATTTGCCTATTCCGGCGCCAATGGCGGTCGGTGCGGTGCATCACCATCTAACCGCTGTCGGTTTGCGTTGTGATTCGAACATCATTGCAGACACTGGCTTTGCGCGTGACCCTCACCAGTTTGCGGTCTTGTTAGGTTTTGGTGCTACGGCAGTGTATCCGTACTTATCTTACCGTTTGATCAATGACATGGTGGATAAAGGAGAAGTGTTGGGTGACCCAATTGCTTGTCACGTTAAATACCGTAAAGGCATTAACAAAGGCATGATGAAAATCCTGTCTAAAATGGGGATTTCTACCATTGCTTCTTACCGCGGCGCGCAATTATTCGAAGCGGTTGGTTTGGACACTAAAGTGGTGGACCTTTGTTTCAAAGGCGTACCAAGCCGCATTAAAGGCGCGCGTTTTGAAGATTTCCAGCGCGAGCAAGTGACGGTCGCCAACAATGCTTGGAAACTGCGTAAACCTATTCAGCAGGGCGGCTATCTTAAATACGTCCATGATGCGGAATATCACGCTTTTAACCCAGACGTGGTGCGCAATCTGCAAACTGCGGTAGGCAGTGGTCGTTTTGAAGATTTCACCGCTTACACTGAGTTGGTAAATAACCGCCCAGCGTCAATGTTGCGTGACTTGTTTACTTTGTCAGATAAAGCCAAAGCGATTCCTATCGACGATGTTGAGTCACTAGAAGAGATTCTACCTCGCTTTGATTCTGCCGGTATGTCGCTTGGGGCCTTGTCTCCAGAAGCACACGAATCACTTGCGCAAGCGATGAACGAATTAGGCTGTCGCTCTAACTCAGGCGAAGGTGGTGAAGACCCAGCGCGTCATGGCACTGAACGTCGTTCTAAGATCAAGCAAATTGCGTCAGGCCGTTTTGGTGTGACAGCAGAATACCTAGTGAACGCTGAAGTGCTACAGATCAAGGTAGCGCAAGGTGCGAAACCAGGTGAAGGTGGTCAGTTACCTGGCGGTAAAGTAAACGGGTTGATTGCGCGTTTGCGTTACGCGGTACCGGGTGTGACATTGATTTCACCGCCACCGCACCACGATATTTATTCGATTGAAGATTTGGCTCAGCTGATCTTTGATTTGAAACAAGTGAACCCTGATGCTCTGGTTTCTGTGAAATTGGTGTCTGAGCCTGGTGTGGGTACGATTGCTGCGGGTGTGGCGAAAGCCTACGCGGACTTGATTACTATTTCTGGTTACGATGGCGGTACGGCAGCATCACCATTGACGTCTATTCGTCATGCAGGTTCTCCTTGGGAGCTTGGTTTGGCGGAAGCGCAGCAAGCGCTACGTTCTAACGACCTTCGTGGCAAAATTCGTCTGCAAACAGACGGCGGCTTAAAAACGGGCCTAGACGTTGTGAAAGCGGCGATTCTTGGTGCAGAAAGCTTTGGCTTTGGTACCACACCTATGATTGCTATGGGGTGTAAGTTCTTACGAATTTGTCACCTAAACAACTGTGCAACAGGCGTGGCAACACAAGACCAAATGTTGCGTGATGAGCACTTCATCGGCACGGTAGAAATGATCAAAAACTTCTTCCGTTTTATGGCTCAAGACACGCGCTTATGGTTGGCGAAATTAGGTGTTGCTCGTCTGCAAGACTTAATCGGCCGTACGGATCTATTAACCATCTTGCCTGGTGAAACAGAGAAGCAACAAGGTTTGGATTTATCGCCTATCTTATTGAACGATGCCATCCCAGCCGACAAACCACAGTATTGTGTAGCGCCATTTAACCCGCCACACGATAAAGGCTTGTTAGCGTTGAAAATGTGGGACACAGTGCAATCAACCGTTGAAGAAAAAGAAGGTGGTGAGTTTGCCTTTAAAGTAACCAACTGTGATCGTTCGATTGGTGCGCGCTTGTCTGGTGAAATTGCCAAGCGTTACGGCAACCAAGGCATGTCCGATACGCCATTAACCTTGAAGTTGACGGGCACGGCTGGACAAAGTTTTGGTGTGTGGAACGTGGGCGGCTTGAACATGTACCTAGAAGGTGATGCGAACGATTATGTCGGCAAAGGCATGACTGGCGGTAAGCTGGTGATTCGCCCACCTCGTCAGTCGGCTTTCGAATCGCAAGACACTGTCATCATTGGTAACACCTGTTTGTATGGTGCGACCGGCGGTAAGTTATTTGCCGCGGGTATTGCTGGTGAGCGTTTTGCGGTACGTAACTCTGGTACCCATGCGGTTATCGAAGGCGCTGGTGATCATTGCTGTGAGTACATGACAGGCGGTCTGGTGACTGTGCTGGGTGATACGGGCTACAACTTTGGCGCGGGTATGACCGGTGGTTTTGCTTACGTGTTGGATATGGACCGTACGTTTGTAGACAAATACAACCATGAACTGGTTGAGATTCAGCGTGTAGGAACAGAAATTACCGAAGAATATCGTTCTCATTTACGCAGTGTGATTGAAGAATATGTTCGAGAAACTGACAGCGAATGGGGCCACGAAATCTTAGAAAACTTCTATGACTACATTGGCAAATTCTGGCTAGTAAAACCAAAAGCCGCGAGCTTAGGTGCGTTGCTAGATAATACTCGTCAGCGCCCAGAATAAAACTTGCTATGTGGTGCTAGGCACCATCAATGAATCAGTTTGACCCATTTGAGAGAAGTGCCGCTTGCTTGCAAGCGGCCATAGGAGATAGCAGCTTATGACTGAGCGCTTGAACAATGCATTTCAATTCGTCGAAGTGGATCGTAAAGATCCGAAGAAGAAGCCTTTAATTACTCGTAAGGCTCAGTTCGTCGAAATTTATAAACCGTTTGAGGAAGAGCACGCCAAAGGGCAGTCTCATCGTTGCCTTGAATGTGGTAACCCTTATTGTGAGTGGAAATGCCCAGTTCACAATTACATTCCTAACTGGTTGAAGTTGGTGAGTGAAGGGAGTGTCTTAGAAGCTGCCGAGTTGAGCCATCAAACCAACTCTTTACCTGAAGTCTGTGGTCGTGTGTGTCCGCAGGATCGTCTTTGTGAAGGCGCTTGTACGCTGGGTGAAGGGGGTTTTGGTGCGGTGACCATAGGTTCTGTTGAAAAATACATTACTGATACCGCCTTTGCTTTGGGCTGGCGCCCTGATATGACCAATGTGGTTCCGGTCAACAAAACCGTGGCCATTGTTGGCGCGGGTCCTGCTGGCCTCGCTTGTGCCGATGTCTTGGTACGCAACGGCATTAAGCCTGTCGTGTTTGATAAGTACCCAGAAATCGGTGGCTTGCTGACGTTTGGTATCCCAGAATTCAAACTAGAAAAAAGTGTTATGACGCGCCGTCGTGAGATTTTTGAAGAAATGGGTGTTGAGTTCGTATTAGGCACCTCGGTTGGCGATGACGTGCCATTTGAACATGTTCTAGAAGAGTACGATGCAGTGTTTCTTGGCATGGGAACGTACAAATACATGAAAGGCGGTTTCCCTGGTGAAGATCTACCGGGTGTCCACGATGCGCTAGATTACTTGATCTCTAACGTAAACCATTGCCTAGATTTCGAAGAAGACGAAAGCGACTACATCAACCTAAAAGGCAAGCAAGTGGTTGTCTTAGGTGGTGGTGATACCGCGATGGACTGTAACCGTACAGCCATTCGTCAAGGTGCCAAGGGCGTCTCTTGTGCTTACCGTCGAGACCAAGAAAACATGCCTGGTTCACGCAAAGAAGTTCAAAATGCGCGTGAAGAAGGGGTTCAGTTCCTCTTTAATCGCCAGCCTGTGGAAATTGTCGGTGATGGCAAAGTAGAGGGCATCAAGGTTGTTGAAACGAAAATGGGTGAGCCAGATGCCAATGGCCGTCGTAGTGCAGAAGTGATAGAAGGCAGTGAGCAAATCATTCCTGCGGACGCCATTTTAGTCGCGTTTGGTTTCCAAGCGAGTCCGGCGCCTTGGTTTGAGAAGTTCGGCATTGAAACCGATTCTCGAGGTCGTGTTCTAGCGCCTAAGAAAGGCAAGTACATGTTCCAAACCACCAACGAGAAAATCTTTGCTGGTGGCGATATGGTACGTGGTTCTGACTTGGTGGTAACCGCCATTGATGAAGGCCGCAAAGCCGCCGAAGGCATTATGGACTTCTTGGACGTTTAACCGCTCCCGTTAGTCTTTTAGCAAGGTAACTTATATCTCTCGTTAAGACTTTTCGGTGGGAGATATAGCACACATAAAAACACTCATTTGATACTCGAATGAGTGTTTTTTTGTTTTAAGGCGGTACTGAAAACAACACCTGATAAGAACAGAAAATAGTCTAGACTTAGTACAGGTCCATCATTAAGCATGAAGGTGTGTATGACGGTTTCTTCTCCCTGTATTCGACAATGCTGTTTGAATGAAAAAGACATCTGTTTGGGCTGCTTTCGCTCATTACAAGAAATCCTAGCTTGGTCTTCCATGTCGGATAGCGAAAAACAGCACATCCTTAAGGACGCGACTGAGCGCAAAGCACAAGCGAGTCCTGCGTTCACAAATATTATTTTTGATCATCCAAAATGACGTTAGTGACGTACTGTTAGGTAAGTCTTCAATAAAAGAGGTGGTTATGTTTTCTTTTTTAAAGTCTGATCCGGTGAAAAAGCTTGATAAAGAGTACGGACAGTTACTGGAAAAAGCCATGCAAGCCCAGCGCAGCGGTGACATCAAGCTGTATTCAGAGCTGACGGCACAGGCCGAAATGGTGAGAGTGCAAATTCAAATCGCGAAGGGTGACTAGTCTGTCGTTGCCGTTATTAACAAACAAGAGGCATAAAAAAACGATGACATCCATGTCATCGTTTTTGGTGTTAACCACAGGATAGAGACAATTTGATTAGCCCTGACGGATGAGTGCCAAGCTCTCTTCCGCAAACCCCGTACCGGCTTCGGTATAGAAGTTAAAGACATTATCGATACCGCTATTGATGAGGATGTCTCTTTCATCTTGATAGCGAGCAATCGCCGCAATCTGGCCTGTGTAATTGGCCTTACGTAATTGAATGGCGACATTGGTTGTGTCTTCAGCCGCAGGCAAAGCCAGTAAAACCAGATGGATATTAGAGGTGTCTAGGCGCTCCCATAAATCGGCGTCTTCGCCATCGCCGTAGAAGACATTTTCTTGGTCTTCTTGCATTTGGGTAATGCGCTTTCTGTCTGCATCCATACCGGCAACGGTATCGCCAACCAAGCCCTTTAATGATTCAAAAGCCCCACGGCCAACACGGCCTAAGCCGACCACTAAAATTTCCGTATCAACAGGTTGTACAAATACGTCTTCGGGTAAGCATTTTGCACTTTCAAAACGGCGAATGGTTTCTTTGTTTTTGCGGTACAAGCGATGAACATTTCGGTACAACAAGCTGGTAATGATAAAAGAAAAAGACACCGCTAACGCGAGTACTACCAGCCACTCTTTGGCCAGCCAGCCATTGGCCACGCTAAGAGCCACTACAATTAGGCCGAACTCGCTGTAATTCGACAGCACAATCGAGGACAGAAAAGAGGTTCGTCCGCGCAATTTCAACTTGGTGAACAAGGCGAAGAAAAGGGCAAACTTAGCGAGAATAGCCAAGGTGATAATTAAACTGATGACAAGCATGTTAACGGTTGGCAACGCGGTAAAACCAATGGATAAAAAGAAGCCAATCAGAAACAAGTCTTTAAAGTTCATCAAGGCTTTGTTCATTTCCGCTGCTTTACTGTGAGATGCCAGTAAAATACCGAAAACCAGTGCGCCTAGATCTCCCTTCACACCGACTAGGTAGAAAAGCTCATAACCACCCAACGCGAGAAAAAGCCCCGTGAGTGGCAGCATTTCACCGTGCCCGGCTTTGTCGACTATTTTATTAAGAATAGGTCGAATGAGTAATAAACCAAAAAGCGCCAGCGCCCAAAGGGAGGGTATTTTGCCTGTGGCGAACACCAAGAAGATCACCGCGACTATGTCTTGCATTACCAAGATGCCCAGCGCTAATTGTCCATGGCGTGTTTTTAATTCGCTGCTTTCCTCAAGCAGTTTGATAATACAAACGGTACTGGAAAAACTGAGGGCGAAGCCAAGTAAAGCCGCGGTTTTCAGATCCAGTATGTCGAAGAAGGGGAGGCTCAAACTGCCTAACAGCAAGCAAAAAGCGACCAGTAAAACAGTCCACACTCCCATATGGCCTAGTGTTGAAGCCCAGACTTCGCGTTTTAATAAGTCTTTGACGTGGAGTTTTAGACCAATGCAGAACAGCATCAAGGTAATGCCTAGGTTAGCAAGAGAATCTAAGGTGTTGCTGGGTTGCATACCGAATGCATTTAATAAGAAGCCCGCCAGCAAGAAACCAATCAGTGGTGGTAAGTTAATTAATTTAACGGCGAGGCCGCAGACAAAAGCAAATAATATCCAAATAAATTCCATGCAATCCTTCTAATTTTCTTGAGAGCCATCGTAGCGCTAAAACGTGCCAACTGTGGTGCAGAATATGATACGAAATTCACGCCTAAAGCACAGCCTGAAATAGGCGGTAAGTGAACTTTTCATTCCCTAGCGAAGGTATTTTTGCCTGGTGTCTTATGCATGCTCCTATGCAGAAAGACGCGTTTGCTCTTTTGTCTAAAAATTGAGGTGCTGAATAGGCATGGATGCTTTTTATGGCCGCTTCGTTAAGGCGAATTCAGTGTAAAAGAGAGATCTAGACGCGTACACTGCGTTTTTTATTGTTGTGAATTGAGGGAAAGAATGTCGAGTTCGGAAACATCAGCGCTAACGTCGCTTAAGAAACGATTGCCAGAGAAAGAGTTCATCGCACTTTTTGCTCTAATGACATCATTAACGGCGTTGACCATGGATGCTGTGTTACCGGCTTTTCCGAGTATTACAGACGCTTTTAATATTGCCGATTATCATCAGACGCAATGGATAGTCACAGGCTTAGTGTTTGGCATGGTGTTTGGTGAGATTATTTTTGGACCTTTGTCTGACGCGATTGGCCGCCGTAAAACCATTCTGATCGGAATCAGCGTTTATGCGCTAGGTACTGTGATCGCGATGACCGCACAAAGCTTGCCTATTTTGTTATTGGGACGCGTGATACAGGGGATTGGCGTCGCTGGGCCGAAAATCGCCTCAAGGGCACTGATTCGAGACCTGTATAAAGGCGCTGCGATGGCGAGAATCATGTCCTATGTCATGGTGATTTTTATTTTCGTGCCAATGCTCGCTCCTTGGTTTGGCCAAAAAGTCATGTTGTTGGGTGGCTGGCGCTGGATCTTTGTCGCCTTTTTAATACAGGCAACCGTGGCCACGCTCTGGCTGATTTTGCGTCAACAGGAAACACTGCCAAAAGCGCAACGTCAACCGCTTCAACCTGCGCGCCTAATACGCGATGCATTGGGGATTTTCAAACGCATTGATGTGATGTGCTATATCGGTATTACAGGGTGTGTCTTTAGTGGGCTCTTGTTGTATCTGAGTATTGCTCAATCCATTTTCCAAGACATCTATGGCACCGGTGATAACTTTCCCTTGTACTTTGCCTTATTGTCTTGTGGCGCTGGGGTGGCGTCTTTTACCAATGGCAGTTTTGTGATGCGCTTGGGAATGGCGTTGTTGGTGAAATCGGCCTTGTGTTTGTTGGCTGGCACGGCGCTGGTGATGTTGGCGAGTGCTTTATTGCATCAAGGTGTTCCGCCATTGTGGTTATTTTTGGCATTGGGTATCTTGGTGTTTTTCTGCCAAGGGGTGCTGTTTGGAAATATTAACGCGATGGCAATGGAGCCTCTTGGTCGCACCGCAGGGTTGGGTGCTGCCATTGTGTCAGCATCATCGAGCCTAATTGGCGTGGTGTTTTCGTCGCTCGTGGGGCTGTTTTATCATGATTCTGTAACGCCATTAGCGTGTGGTTTTCTGATCTTTTCTTCCACCAGTCTGGTGTTGCTGTTTATTGCTCGGCGATACCCATCTGCGGAATAGTCGCAGCTTTATATGATAGGGGAATCTTGATTATAAATAGACAAATCTCGATATTACGAATTTGTCACAAAAATCACGTATAATCAGGATCCTTTATTTGTCTTTAGTTTTCAAAAAAACCTAACTTATGTCTTCAAACACCGCTCAACCATCTCTCGCCCGCGAACTCTTTACCATGACGTGGCCCATGCTCTTTGGGATCTTGTCATTAATGAGCTTCCAGTTAGTGGACAGTGCTTTTATTGGTCAATTGGGGGTGTTGCCGCTGGCTGCTCAAGGCTTTACTTTGCCGATTCAGATGATTGTGATTGGCTTACAAGTTGGTTTGGGAATCGCGACAACAGCGATGATTTCTAGAGCATTAGGCGCACAGAAAGTGCGTTATGCCAAGCAATTAGGCGGCTTGGTTCTGATGATCGGCAGTATTGGACTGGCGTTTTTCACGCTACTGATTTGGTTATTACGTCACCCTATATTGGCGCTATTGAGTGCGCCAGATTCGGTTTACTCTGTGATCGACAGTTATTGGCCGTATTGGCTGCTTAGCGCTTGGGTTGGCGCTGTGATTTACTTTTATTACAGCATTTGCCGATCCAACGGTAATACCTTGCTTCCCGGTATTATGATGATAGTGACCAGCTTGCTTAACCTGGTGCTAGATCCGATTTTCATTTTTACATTAGGCTTAGGCCTGAATGGCGCCGCCATTGCTACTGTCTTGGCATTTAGCATTGGGGTGCTGATTGTGGCGCCGCTGGTTGCTCGTCGCCATTGGCTTTCATTTGATTGGAAAGATTTAAAAATCAGCAAAAGCTTGGCGGATATAGGTCACATCATGGGGCCTGCGATGGTCAGCCAATTATTGCCACCTGTGTCGTCTATGTTGGCCACAAAGTTGATTGCAGGTTTTGGTACCGCTGCTGTCGCTTCTTGGGCGTTAGGTTCTCGGTTTGAGTTCTTCTCGATAGTGGCGGTGCTTGCCCTTACGATGTCGATGCCACCATTTGTGGGGCGCTTGTTGGGCGCCGGAAGAACCCAAGACATTCGCTATATAGTCAAGGTCGCGTGCCGTTTTGTGCTCTTGTTCCAACTGTTGATTGCCATTCTGACGTTCTTGGTCGCCAGTGGGCTGGCGAATCTTATGACGAGCGAGGCTCAGGTTCAGACGATTTTGCATTGGCATCTCATGATAGTCCCTATTAGTTTAGGGCCACTGGGTATTTGTATGCTGATGGTGTCTATTTCGAATGCCTTAGGAAAATCGTATACCGCGTTGACTATATCTGCTTTACGTCTGTTTGCTTTTTTCTTGCCGTGCCTTTGGATCGGGTCGGAAATCGCAGGGCTAAAAGGCCTTTTTGTGGGGGTTTTGATTGGTAATGTACTCGCCGGGATCTGTTCTTGGTATATGTACCGCCGCACGCTACAAATGGTGGAAAACAACTAGAGTATTTTTTAGAACGCTGATTTCCTGCCACAAACAATGCCACTTGCTACTGAGTATCAAGTGGCATTCTTGCTTCTAAAGCCTGGTTATTAACGAAAAGCCAAGACAAAAGCCGTCTTGAGCCCTTTTGAAAGACGATATTGTTGAAATATGCATTGCATTGCACAATTGTTTAGTTGAAAACGGAGTTGAGAATGAATACCATTTGTTCTATTAGTCATTCTCTTATTTGGAGCTCAACGTGGAAAATTCAGTACAGCAGCAGATTATTGATTTTTTGCAGGTCGGCGGACCTGTGGTATGGATCTTAATGGGCTTTTCTGTTGTTGCCTTGACGATCGTTTTAATGAAACTTTGGCAGTTTGCTTCGATGCGTGCAGAGAGTCGTAAAACCGTTGATAAGGCATTGGAAGCATGGCGTCAGCATAATCCAAACCAAGCATTAGAATTACTCGATGAAACACGCCCAGTGGATTCGCTGGTGGGCTTTTCAATTCGCTCCTTGCAGTCTGGCAATATGGAAGTTGATCGTATCCGTGAAGAAGTTGAGCGTCTGGCGATGAATAAGCTGAATCAACTGCGCTCGTATTTTCGTCCACTAGAAATCATCGCTTCTTTGAGCCCATTGCTTGGGTTATTAGGAACCGTATTGGGGATGATTACCGCGTTTCAGCAAATGGAAGGCGCCGGTAGCCAAGTGGACCCTTCAGTCTTGTCTGGCGGTATTTGGCAAGCGCTTCTAACGACGGCAGTCGGTTTGGCGGTCGCTATTCCTGTGGTGACTATGCACAGCTGGTTAGAGCGTAAAGTGGAACGTATTTCTCATATGGTGAATGATGCAGTGACGCAAGTATTTACCTGCAAAGAAGCGGAGCGTTTGGTTGCTAAAGCGGCCAAAGAGGTTCTGCATGCCGCTTAATTTAAGTCAGCCGAAACGCAAAACTGCGATCAGTCTGACACCGTTAATAGACATTGTTTTTATTCTGCTTTTGTTCTTTATGCTGACTTCAAGCTTTGTGCCTTGGCGTACAGTAGACACGCCATTATCGGTGGCATCGGATACGCCAAGCGCCGCAAAAGACAATGATATCGTGCTGCTCACACTGAAGCAGAATGATCAAATGGTGTGGTTAGACGGCAGTGCTTACGCAATATCCGATGCAGCATGGTTTAAAAAACTGATCACAGAGCACAAAAAAGGCACCTTTGCCGTGAGCGCAGAAGATGGCGTTAATCTACAAAGTGTGTTGAATCTGGCTGACCGTCTTAAGGAAAGTGGTGCGAAAACCGTGTCGATTGCGAACGCGTTTTCCAGCAAGGATAAAGAATGAAAATAGCCGATAAGTTTGCGGCCAAGAATAAAGCCGACGACGACAGTATGGTGCCATTGATCAACGTGGTTTTTCTTATGTTGGTCTTCTTTATGGTCGCGGGGCAAATTCGCAAAGCCGACCCAATTCCAGTGATTCCACCGAGTTCTATTAATGACAACAAGGCGGCGACAGAGCCGAATGTATTGATTGTTGTGGGTGAGAATAAACAGATTTATTTAGACGATAAATTGGTCTCGCTTGAGGCCATAAAACCTGCCTTAGAAAGCCAATTTGAACAGGCTCAGAATAAAGACAAATTCTGGGTGCAAATTAAAGCAGACGGTCTTATTCCGGTTGATGTCTTACGCCCTATTTTTAGTGAAATTCGGGCGTCTGGGTTGACCAAGGTCAGTTTGGCCACGCAATTAGAAAGAGGTCAGAAATGATCTCTAAGCGTCATTGGTTGATAGCTGGTGCGGCCGCACTTTCCATGCATGCTGTGGGTTTTTATGCGGTGTTTCATCATGCCCCTGAAGGCAGTAAAGGCGCGGGTGCTCAAGGCATTGAATTTGATCTTGGTATGATGGGAGACATGGGCGCAGCGGCACAGACGACGTTGGCGCAGCAAGAAAACGTCACCCCGAAAAAAGCCGAAGAAAAACCGTTGGAAAAGAAACCGCAAGACAATCCTCCTAAGGTTAAAGAAAAGCCGCCTAAGCCGGTCGAAAAGAAAAAACCAACACCGGTCGAGAAGAAGCCAGAACCGATTAAAGAGACAACACCTGAGCCGGTGAAAAAAACCGTTATAAAACCTGCTCCCCCTGTTGTGGCCAAACAAACCTCACCTGTGGTTGTGCCTAAAGTGACGCCTAAGCCGAAGGTTGAGCCAAAACCGAAACCGGTCGCTAAGGTTGAGCCTACGCCCAAACCGACGCCAAAGGTAGAGACTCAGCCAGAAACAAAACCAACGCTTGAAAACGCGCCAAGCCAAAATACCCAAGTGGCGAGTGCCACACCGCAGAAGCAAGGACCCAAGTCGCAAGCAAGTCAAAAAGCCACGACTGGTAGCTCGAATGCGGTTACCACAGGCGGCAATCCTGGCGCCAAAGCCAAATACTTTACTCAGCTCACTACTGCGTTGGCGCAGAATAAGCGATACCCTCGCGCGTCTCGTCGTCGTAATGAAGAAGGCGTTGTGACTCTGGCTTTCACCGCCTATGCCAATGGCAGTGTCTCTGATGCGAAGATAGTGAAAAGCTCCGGCTATCGCCGGTTAGACAAAGCGGTGCTAACCATGCTGAAGCGGGCCGTGCCTCTTCCTAAGTTTTCCGACGATATGCCGGAAAAACAGCTGAGTATTACTTTGCCTGTCTCTTTTAAATTGAGTGACTATTGAGTTTAGACAAACGCTAGAAACCAGATAGGTTCACTCTAGGATCATTGTATTGCTCGCATACAAGGTAAAAAAAACGGCGCATTTTATGGCAAAATGCGCCGTTTTTATTGGTCGTCTATGACCCTTTTAAATAGGCTAAAAAGAAGGTTTTTATTGGGTTAAATCGGTCTCTTTTTTGTTCGGCAATAACAACCAGACTTTACCAAAATGCTTAAGTTGGCCCGCATGAACGTGGGCTTCATCGCCAATTCCTTGGTACCAATCTATGTGTCCTGGTCCTTTTATCGCGCCACCTTTGTCTTGCGCTAGCAAGAGTCGAAACTGGTGACCAATGAGGTTACCTTGTTGGTCTAGTTTAGGCATTTCACCCAGCAAAATAGAGCCAAGAGGGATCACTTTAGGGTCTACCGCTACCGAATAAAGTGGGGTTAGCGGGACATTGGCAGCGCCCACTGGTGCGGATAATCCTTCACTGAAGAACAAGTAACTTGGGTTTTGTGAAAGTGTTTCTCTGACTTTATCTGGGTGGTCTTTTAGCCAGCGTTTGATGCTTTGAGCCGAGATATCTGCGCGCGCTATTTCGCCATTTTCAATGAGGATTTTACCTAGACTACGATACGGCCAACCGTTGACGCCACCCCAAGATAGCAGCTCCCGCGTGCCGTCTTCATATTGCACTACGCCAGAACCCTGCACATGCAAAAAGAAGTTGTCGACTAGGTCTGCGCTGTAGGCAATCTCAAGACCTTGGCCTTGTAAGGCGTGTTCGAAATCGATCTGTTCGCGATTAGGAAACTGGCCATTGGCGTCGCGGGTCAATGGCTTACGATAAAGAGGGTAGCGATAGACGGCATCAGGTTTGTGGCGAACCGGTATGACGGGCACATAATACCCTGTGATTTGCACGTTACCGCGGTAATCTTGCCCTGCTAATTGCAGCGCCTTTAATTGTGGTTGGTAAGTGGGCTGTGTCAGCCAGTGCTGGATTTCATTGGTGACTTGTTTGAGCTGTTGTACGCTTACTTTGGTGTCTTCTAACTCGTAGGTTCGCTCAGGCAGCTTGTTTAGGTAAACCATTTGTTGGTCTAGCCCGGTTTGAAAGCTAGGATCTGGGTAAGGTAAACCCGGAGGTAGGCTTTCTTTTAAATAAAGAGCGTCTCGTTTTATGCCTGTTTTATCTAGGCCATTATTCTCAAAGTCATTGGATGAATCGACCTCAAACTGGCTACACGCAGTTAACGACAACAATGAAAATAGGCTAAGTGTGGTAAATAGACTTTTTGCTTTGCTTTTTACAGGGGTGGTGCTCGACGATATAAATAGTGGCATAAGCGCTCTTTCTATTAACTTCTTTCATTAAACAAAGTATAAGCAGCAATGATTGTGTGGTCGCTGCCAAGAAGTATTTATCTTGCGTGCTACGCCGAAGCAACGCAATCTTTAGAGGGTGAATTTACACTTTATAATGGGCTTATTGACGGCTAGAACATCAGGCATTCATAGGCATGACGTAATGAAATAAAGGCCTCTGTGTCACCACCTCTATCTGGGTGTGTTTGGTGTGCGAGCTTTCGATATTGGCGTTTGATTTCGTCTTTACTGGGGGATTTTTGAGTCAGCTGTAAGGTGGCAAGCGCCGCTTCACGATCGTCCGTTTGATAAATGCCTTGGTAAAAACTGTCTAATAAGCGCGTTACCGCCTCTTCATTGGTCTTCTCATATTCGTTCCAATCGAGATAATACGCCGCGAGCTTTGCGTCCACGCTATTATTTAACTCCTTACTGTTGGCAAGGGGAACTTGTTCACTTGGAAGGATTCTAATGTGAGTGGCGCTGATCGACAGAGTCAGTGATTCTTCTTGCCATAAGCTTGATTGCAGTTGATAAAGCGCATTCATAATTAGAAAGTGCTGCCGAAACAATTGCAGATTGGGGTCTGTGGCAATATTTTTTAGTTCAGGGAGCTGCTGTTTTAGTGTTTTAAGAATCTCAAACTCACCAACGCCTTCTGGGTGTGTTCTTAATATGTCTAAAATGGGACCGATTAGAGGGTTTCGCATAGCTCGTTTTTTTCCTTTGAAAACGCCTAAAGTGTAGAGGAGTGGCCCCCATAGGGTCAAAGCCATTACGCTGGATGGATCAATTTTTTGTTATTAATAGACGGTGCGTTATGTTGTGGATCTTAGCTATTTTACTGTTTTTAGCGCTTATTTGTGGGCCACATTTATGGGTTAAATTTACCTTAAAGCGCTACTCGGGTACGCGAGATTATTTACCCGGCTCTGGTGGCGAGTTGGCGCAACATTTGATTCGTCGTTTTGAATTGCATGACGTCACGGTTGAAACCACTCAAGAAGGTCATGATCACTTTGATATTCAGCAACATAAAGTACGCTTAAGCCCGAGTGTTTTTTCGGGCCAATCTTTGACCGCTGTGGCGGTGGCAAGTCATGAAGTTAGCCACGCAATAGCCCATGAACGACAAGAGAAAATTGCGCGGCTGCGTGTGCGATATTTACCCAAAGCGGTTTTTTTACAGCGCCTTGCGGGCGGGTTATTAATTGGCTGGCCCTTGTTATCGATTGTGCTGCATATCCCTTACGCGGTGGCAATTCATGCGCTTGTGGTTGGTTTGTCAGGGATCTTAGCGGTCTTGGTGCAGGTGGCTATTTTACCAGAAGAATGGGATGCCAGCTTTAACAAGGCATTGCCTATTTTAGAAAAAGGCGGCTATTTACCAAACGAAGATTTGCCTAAGGTTAAGCGGATTTTATTCGCTTGTGCGATGACATATGTTGCGGCCGCCTTGTTGAGAATGTTGTTTGTGTGGCGTTGGTTTAAGCGTTAATCCCTATCGTTGAGTCAGAGCCAGTACCACAATAGGGCGCATGATATTGGCTCTGACAAAGCACTTTGAGGGTTATATTGCGCTCGCCCAAGTGCCAAAAGGTTGTTTTTCAAACGCCATTTCACCCTTCTCATCTTGGTAGATATTAATCCAAGCCTGCCAGTTTTTATCGTCTATTTTTGGGTAATCCAATCGATAATGGCTACAGCGACTTTCTTTTCTCATTATCGATGCCTTGAGTTTCATCTCTGCCGTGATGATCATATTCTCGGTTTCGTGGGCAAGTCTTAACTTATGCAAATCATTGGCAATTAACATAGGAACATGATGTTCTTTTAGCTCTTCGACATACGCTAATGCCGCCTGCAGCAGACGTTCTTTCTTTATGTACAATACAAAATTAGGGATCATGATGCCCTGTAGAACCTGTGTTACCCAGGCCGGGCTGTAGCCACGCTTGCGTTTTAGCGGCGCAAAAATTTCTTGTTCAATGTCTCTTAATCGACTTGAGCTTATGGCGACGGATGATATTTTTTTGCTGGCCTGTGCGGCGGCTTCCCCTGCGATGGCGCCCTGTACGGCGGAGCCTGCGAGAGAGGAACCAATTTGTGCATAAATGCCTCCCGACATATGCGAGCCGAGGGCATCGCCAGCGGCATAGAGACCTGGAATGGTACTGAGCCCCGTTTCATTAATCGGCGTCAGTCCTTCTGATTTATGAATGGCCATGCCCGCGCTGGAGCCACCTACTTGTTCACCGCCCATTCCTGGAGGTGGACCTCCGCCGGGTTTTTTACCTGAAAACAAAGCCAATATGCCGCCTTCGTGTTCTGGCGGTGGTGCCGCTCTATGGCGAAAGGCGGATGGTACAAAAGGACCGCCTTTTATCTGCGTCATTTCTGGTCGTTTTGGATTATTTCCTGATGGCCCCATTGGTGGTGGACCCATGGTGATAGGCGGACCTATTTTATAAGCTTGGTAGTTCATATCGACTCCAAGATCATGACGTACTTCAGCGCCATTGATTTGCGGCTTTTCTTCAATTTGACCGTGCCAGTTGTCGTAGCTGGAGCCTGAATTCTTGGCGGACCCTGGATGACCGTCATTCCACTCTTTTCCGGTGACTTTTGCGCCAATTTTATAAGCCATAATTGTGCCGTCGTGGGTTAGGTCACAGACCGGAAAACCACTGGGTTTGAAGCCTCCAGAGCCAGAACACAGAATCACTGTCTTTGCTTTGAAATGGATTAAATTTGGCTTGTCTAAACTGAAACCAGAGGCGCCCACAACGCGACCATTTTCTTTGATTAGGTGCGTGATCATGACCCTTTGATGCAGGGGAATGCCTCTTTCATTGATGGGACGAGAGAAGGTTTCGTTGTAGAGCGGAGAGTCAAAGAAGCCCCACTCTTTGAGTTCTTCTACGCGCGCTTTAGAGTGCTCAGCAAGCTGGCGAGTAAACACGGGATTATTGGTTTGAATGGCAGATTCTGTCACCTTAGCAACAAACTGATCAATGCTCATGTTGCTGGTGTTTTTGTCGTAACTAAAAATACCTTTGGCGAACGGAGTTAAGCCTGAGCTCCCCAGTCGCCCTTTCGACACCATGGTCACTTTGGCGCCTGCGTCGTGTGCTTTTACGGCCGCAAATAACCCTGCCATGCCACTGCCAATGACCAGCACATCGCTTTCCATGTGTTTGACTGAAAAGGTGCTGGGTGGCATCGGCGTATCATTGCTGATCGGTGGCTTATTGAAATCCATTTGATTAAACACATACGCCCCCGCGGCAGCAACACCCAGAGCACTGCCTGCTGCGCTAATAAACTGGCGCCTTGAGAGTCCTTTTTGTTTTGAATCGCTCATTCTTACCTCCAAGAAACCATCACGGGAATGGATTTTTCAGGGGTAATAGTGATGGCGCCTACCGGACAATATAACCGACACAAGTGGCAGATTTGGCAATCTTCAGGGTATTGAATAACGGCTTTTTGCGTTGCTTCATCGAGCTTTATGACATCGGTAGGGCAGCTTTCAATACAAGCATTACAACCGATACAGCCGGAAATTTGATGAATGGGCATAATGTGATCCTATTAAAATGAAAGTTGTTCGAAATGGATATTTCGCGCCGGAATGGGAAATTGTTTCAGGCCTTTGCGGATGTTTTTTACCGCGATGTCAGAACCACAGAGATACACAGAGCTGGTCTCGACCGGAACATCTTGCAACGCACTTTGTAAGCAGGTTTGGTCAATAAAACCTTGGTAATAAATCGCAAAGGTTGAGGGTAAATAACAAACAAAACGGGTTTTAAAATTATTCAGCGTGTTCTCAAAGTGCGCCAATTCTTCAGTGAAGAGCATCTGCGAATAGGTTCGGTTACCGTAGATGAGACGAATCGGACGAGGATCATTGGCTTCAGCGAGAGCGCGTAATAAGCCGATAATCGGTGCTATGCCGACGCCGCTGGCAATTAAAATGATGGCGTTACTGGCATCATTGGCCGCTAAGGTCATATTGCCATAAGGTCCATCGACGAAGACGGCTTGTCCTGGTTTGAGTTGTTCAAGTGACCTTGTATAGTCGCCTAATTCTCTGATTACAAAGGATAAATTCGGTAGAGACCTGGGCGTAGATGCAATGGAAAATGGGTGGTAATCTAGCTCATAGGCGCTTGTCTTAGTGCTCAGCCAGACAAATTGTCCCGGCTGGAAAGTAAAAGCAGAGTGGGTTTTTAAGGTGATTAACCAATCGTTAAAACTGACTTTTTCTCGGCTCACCAAGGTACAGGCATGCTGGCTTAATAATTTGGGTTTAATCGCATAACCATAGACGGTAAATGCCAATGATAAGAAACAGGCCGACCACCAAAGCAGATTGATATACTGACCAAACTGCCCGTGACTGCCTACTTGGGTGATGTGCCAGGTCGCCAGAATTAATACCACCATGAAGCCTGCGGTATGCCATAATTTCCACTTATCATAGGCAATGGGAAGCTTGTTTTTATAAATGGAAGAAAGCACCCAAACGGCCAATAAAACCCACGCAATAATCCCTGTTAATAAACGTGGCGCTGTGATCGATTCAATAATGGATAAGCGTAAATCTGCGTTGGATAACAGCCATTTCGGCAGCAAAATTAACAGTGGATGTAAGAAGAAAAACACACCAATCCACTTTCCCATACGCTTATGCTGTTGCATATTCCAATCAATACGAGAGAAGAGTTTTGCGTGTTTTAAGCGCGCGGCCAGCGGGAATTGCAGCATCATGGAAAGCATCATTACGAGATTTAAAAAGCTTAATATTTCTACGTAAATGCCTTTGTTATCCATCGGCAATATGGCTAGAAAAACATAGGGAAGCAGCACCAGAAGAGCAAGTTGAATGGTTAACCAGCCTTGTGTTGGATAGGTCTTCTGTTTTATAAACTGCGAGAAGGACGCTAAGATCCGATTTTCTAGTAAGCTTGCCATGCGCGTACCCAAGAATGAAATAATAGAGCCCAAGGTAGCCATAAATTTTGTGGTGAATATGGAGAAAAGTGAGAAGTTTACTTCGCCAAAATACGTGCTTTTTGAGCCTAAAAAGCTTGTTTTATGCCATATAGAAAGGAAATATTGTGCGAGTCCCTATATTTACGAAACTGTTTATTTCCTTGTTTATGACCAGTATTTTATTGGTCATCGGAATGACTTTTTCTGTTAGTTACAGCTTCAAATCCGGTTTTCAAGAGTACTTAAATCAGCAAGAAAAAGAGCAAGTCGAACAGCTAGCGAGTCTTTTGTCTGGGTATTATTCAGCGAACGTTGGTTGGCAAGAGTTGCAAGAGCAACCTGAAATTTGGGGGGATCTTTTTGTAAAGTTAGGCGTGCCGTTTCCTAAAAATAGCGCGGCGCCTGAGCGTCATTTTAAACCGAATATTGACCTTGGCGGCCCAGATTCAGGCTTAGAGCGAGGGCCTAATCGAGGGCCTGATCGAGGTCCAGATCGAGGTCCAGATCGAGGTCCAGATCCCCATGATCTCCCCCCTAGAGATGCGGCTATGTCGGAAGAGTTTGGCCCCATCAGTCATCGACTTTTTCTTGAAGATGACAGTCATCATTGGATCGCTGGTGTGTATTTTTCTGATTCAAAAGAGGGCAGCGTTGAGTGGTTTAGGGAGCCGATTAAACAAGGAAAACAGATTGTTGGTTGGCTTGTACTTAAACAAAAAAATCAGCTTTCAGGGCCTTTGGTAGGGCAGTTTTATGCCCAACAGCAGCATAACCTCATCTGGATTATCGGCCTAGCTGGCTTGGCTTCCTTGCTTGTTGCCTTGGGGTTGGTGCGTCACTTTTTGTCACCATTAAAACGCTTACAACAAGGGGCAAATGCACTATCCGAAGGGGACTACAGCTTTACGTTTGAGAGCAGTAGTAATGATGAATTTGGTGAACTTGCTAATCGCTTTCAATATTTAGCTGGCAGCCTGAAACGCCAAAAAGACAGTCGTGAACAATGGTTAGTCGATATTTCTCATGAACTGCGAACTCCGATAGCGGTTTTGCGCAGTGAGTTAGAAGCCATTCAAGATGGTATTCGCAAACCAGAAATGACGCGCATGGATTCTATGCACCATCAGGTGATGGGATTGCGTCGTTTGGTGGATGATCTTTACCTCTTGTCTAAAACCGATGCGGGCGTGTATCAACTGGACGTTCGTCGGTTGGACATTGTGGCCTTGCTACAATCCGTCGCCAATCGTTTCGAACACAGGATGGCACAAAAAGGTCTGCGCTTAGAACGATTGATTTCAGAGCCTATTTTTATTAAAGGAGATGAAAAAACATTAGAGCAGCTGTGTGTAAACCTTTTAGAAAATAGCCTTCGCTATACGGACGCACCCGGCACAATAAAGCTGTCGGTTCTAGAGCAAAATGATGACCTTGTGTTGCTCTTCGAGGACTCCGCTCCAAGTGTTGATGATGCTCACTTAGGCAAACTATTTGTGCGTCTATATCGAGTAGACCAATCCCGTAGCCGTTCCCACGGTGGTTCAGGTTTGGGATTGTCTATTTGCCATAATATCGTCATGATGCACGGCGGAAGCATTGTGGCGAAGCGATCCGAACTGGGCGGTTTAGTCATTGAAGTAAGATTGAAAAGAGAAATGAGTAATGGATGAGAAAAAGAAAAGTATTCTAGTGGTTGAAGATGAACCGACGTTAGCGGCGATCCTTTGTGAGTATTTAGAACACGCAGGCTATCATGCCAGCCAGTTGAGTGACGGTTCGCTTGTTGTTGATTTTGTTAAAGAAAATCATACAGATATGATTATTCTAGACTTGATGTTACCGAACCGAAACGGGCTGGATATTTTCCGAGACATCCGCAGCTTTAGTGAAGTGCCTGTGATTATGGCGACCGCTAAAATAGAAGAAATTGACCGATTGATTGGTCTTGAATTGGGCGCAGACGATTATATTTGCAAACCGTATAGCACCAGAGAAGTGGTGGTCAGAGTAAAAAATATTTTACGCCGTAGCGAAGCGCCAGCCATTAAAACGCAAGGCACACTGCAAGTGGATGAGCCTTCCATGACGGTGCGTTACCACCAACAAAAAGTTGCTCTCACACCAGCTGAATTTAAAATTTTGGCGCTTTTGTTCAAAAATGCCGGCCGTATATACAGCCGTGATCAGTTGATGGATCATATTTATTCCGATCACAGAGTGGTTGCAGATCGTACTATTGATAGCCACATCAAAAATCTAAGACGTAAACTAGAAGAAATAGAACCAGAACTAGACTGCATCAAATCTGTTTACGGTGTTGGTTATAAATTTGACGACCAGTAGGCATTTTCTCCATATTGAATACTAACTTTCTACTTATGCTTCCCTTACAAAATAATCTGATTCACGTTCAATGAACGAGTAGGGGAAGTAAAGTATGAAAAAGCTGTCAATGGCCGTGTTACTGCCTGTTATCACGGCGAGCGTACTCGCGCTGTTTTCTGTTAATAGCCTAGCCGGTGGACAACCACCGAAAGACCCACCTTCTTTTGCACAGCTAGACGCTAATGGCGATGGTGTGCTGACCAAAGACGAAGTACGAGGCCCTCTAGCGGATGACTTCGATCGTTTTGATACGGATAACAGCGGCACGTTAACAGAAGACGAATTGCCTGCGCCACCTAGCCATCAATAAACGCCTTATTCTTAATTAAATCGATGTATGAGCCAGTCTGATATCTGCATTTAGAGAGGCGTAGCCGGTGTTCTTGGGGCAAAAAACAGGTCGGACTTTCCCCTTTCTAGCACCAAACTCGCCTATCTGAGAAGGCTTAGTAGCTCATCATAAAATAACAAGGAGATCGTTATGAGATTTCGCTCTGTTTTAGCATTGAGCTGCTGCCTCACCTTATCAGGTTGCGCGATGGGGCCGCGCGGCGGTGCGCCACTGGGCCTATTTGCTTTTGGTGCTGGGGTAGCAATTGGTTCTGTATTGACGACATTGCCTCCGCGTCATGTGGTCGTCAGAAACGACATTTATTATTCAGATGGCGTTTTTTATCGCGATGGACCAAGAGGATATGTCGTTATTGTGCCGTCACCAGGTGTTTGGGTAGACGACATACCTGAGGACCATAAAGTAGTGCATTATCAAGAACATGACTACTTTAAGTGTAAGGGTATTTGGTATCGATTTGATGCTCACCGTAAGCAATATCGTGTGGTAGAAGACCCTTTTTAGGCACTAATATCCAGCGTCTTTGCCGCCATTAAAAAACCCAAGTAGAAAAATCTACTTGGGTTTTTGTTTGTTCAAGTACTGATCTAGCATTCACCGTCGCGGGCGTATTAGGTCCGATGGATTAACGCTGTTTGCTTTCAAACTCTGGGTGAATCCAAACCGGCGCTTCTAAGCGAGGCAGCGCTTGCTTACCAAGAATCATATCGGCGGCTTTTTCAGCCACCATGATAGTCGGCGCATTCAAGTTACCGTTGGTAATAGTAGGAAACACAGACGAGTCGACCACGCGCAAATTTTGCAAGCCACGAACTTGGCAATATTCGTTTAATACGGCCATTGGGTCGCTGTCGTCACCCATCTTACAAGTACAAGAAGGGTGGTAGGCGCTTTCAACGTTTTCTTTTACCCACTGGTCGATGTCTGCATCGCTTTGAATGTCGATTCCAGGTTGAATTTCGTCACCACGGAATTCGTTCAAGGCGGGTTGCTGAAGTATTTCTCGCGTCAGGCGAATAGTATCGCGCCAATCCTGCTTGTCTTGTTCTGTTGAAATGTAGTTAAACAGAATTCTAGGCTTAGCTTGTGGATCTGCAGATTCAATCCATAATTTGCCACGACTTTCAGGCTTGTTCGGCCCTACATGCACTTGGAAACCATGGCCTTCTACCGCGGCTTGGCCGTCGTAGCGCATAGCAGCAGGTAAGAAGTGGTATTGAATATTAGGCCACTTTAAGCCAGCACGGGAGCGGATAAAACCACAGGATTCAAAGTGATTCGTCGCCCCTAAGCCTGTCTTAAAGAGCATCCATCGGGTTCCGATCATGCCTTTACTGATCAAGCCAAGCTTGCTGTTTAGTGTAACGGGCTTCTTACAGAAGTACTGAAAGTAGACTTCCAGGTGATCCTGCAAATTTTCACCCACACCAGGAAGCTCGTGTAAAAGTGGCACGCCAGCTTTCTCAAGTACGTCTTTTGGCCCCACACCTGACAATTGCAATAATTGCGGAGAGCCAACAGATCCCGCAGATAAGATGACTTCTTTACGCGCGTTGACTTGTTGGGTGTGGCCATTGTTGCTGAATTCTATGCCTACGGCTTTTTTGCCTTCGAATACGACTTTATGGCTAAGAACACCCGTTTTTAATGTCAGGTTAGAACGTAGCATTGCACGGCGCAGGTAGGCATTAGAGGTTGAGGCTCGTACGCCTTTTTTTACCGTCATATGCATGGCACCAAAACCTTCTTGGCGGTAGCCATTGTAGTCGTCGGTTTTGCCGTAACCTGCTTCATCACCTGCGTCTATGAAGGCTTGATAAAGTGGGTTGTAGGTCATGTCGTTACCATTGTTGGTCGACAGAGGGCCTTGACCACCACGGTAAGTGTCCGCACCGTTTTTCCATGTTTCTGCTTTTTTGAAATACGGCAGACAGGTTTGGTAATTCCAACCTTTGGCGCCATGCTCTTCCCATTGGTCAAAGTCGCAAGCGTGGCCTCGAACATACACCATGCCATTGATGGAAGAAGAGCCGCCTAATACTTTGCCGCGTGGGCAGTGCATTTCACGGTTGTCTAAGCCTGGCTCTTTTTCGGTATGAAATTGCCAAGCGTATTTTTCCGTGTTCATCGGGTAGGACAAGGCGGTCGGCATCTGGATAAATAGGCTTTTGTCTGAACCGCCCATTTCCAATAGCAGTACCTTGTTGTCACCACTTTCTGTGAGTCTGTCTGCCAGCACACACCCTGCGGAGCCCGCGCCGACTATGATGTAATCGTACAGTTCGTTGCTCATGTCTGTGCTCGCTTAATAAGGGTTTTGAATGTCGTTTAAGTCAACAAACACGCTTTTGTTTTGCGTGTAGTGATATAAAGTCTCGATGCCATTTTCACGGCCCACGCCAGACTCTTTATAACCACCGACAGGCATTTCAGCCGGAGAAGAACCCCATGCGTTGATCCAACAAATACCCGCTTGCATTTGGTTGATCACACGGTGTGCACGAGCAAAGTCTTTGGTGAAAACACCGGCTGCTAAGCCATATTTTGTATCGTTTGCACGGGCAATAACCTCGTCTTCGTCGGTAAAGCTTAAGACTGACATAACAGGGCCGAAGATTTCTTCACGCACTTGTGGCATGTCGTCGGTGCAATCCGTGAACACGGTTGGCGCAACGAATGCGCCGTTTTCTAACCCATTGTCAGTGACTTGGTAACCACCGCATAACAAGGTTGCGCCAGAGGCTTTTGCCGCTTCAATAAAGCCCAATACTTTTTGCATATGGTCTTTAGAAATTAGCGCGCCAACTTGGGTTTCCATGTTCATGGGGTCGCCAATGATCATGGCTTCTGTGCGGCTTTTTAGTTCTTTGGTGAAGGCTTCCATGATGTCTGCATGCACAAAAACGCGTGTGCCATTGGTACATACTTCGCCTTGCGTATAGAAATTGGCAAGCATCGCCGCCGACACGGCTTGATCGATTGGCATGTCAGGGAAAATGATCATAGGGGACTTACCACCTAATTCCATGGTCACTTGCTTCAAAGATTGCGCTGAAGCCGCCATGACTTTTTTACCTGTGCCAACTTCACCGGTGAAGGACACCTTGTCGATGCCAGGGTGCGCGGTAATCATTTGACCGGTGCGAGCATCCCCTTGAACCACATTGAAGACGCCATCTGGTAAGCCGGCTTGAGTGTAAATCTCAGCCAGTTTTAGCGCCGTTAGTGGGGTTTCTTCAGAAGGCTTGAAAATCATCGCGTTGCCAGCCGCTAGAGCAGGACCGGATTTCCAGCAAGCGATTTGAATAGGGTAGTTCCAAGCGCCAATGCCGGCACAAACTCCCAACGCTTCTTTGCGAGTGTAATAAAAGTTACCGTTACCAAGGTCCTGGTATTCGCCTTGGATTTTATCGGTTAGGCCTGCGTAATATTCGATAACATCGGCGCCGGTTTCGATATCAACACAAATGGCTTCTTGTAGAGGTTTACCTGTGTCTAACACTTCTAGACGAGCCAGCTCTTCGTTGTTTTCACGCAACAATTCAGCGGCTCTTTTAAGGATGCGACCACGCTCAACTGGGCTCATTGCAGCCCATACTTGCTGGCCTTTTTTTGCTGACTCGACAGCAGCATCCAACTCAGCTTGTCCGGCATGCTCGATGGTAGCAATCACTTCGCCTGTTGCTGGGTTTAGCGTGTCGAAATGTTCTCCGCTTGTTGATGCAAGGTAGCGACCGTGAATATATTGCTGCTGATGTGCCATGATAAACCTCTTTAATCGTTTGGTTTCTTGACGATAAATTCGCTTGAATAATCGGTGTTTTGACTTTCGCGTTTTTATTAAACGCTCGTTTAATAAAAACAATTGTACATTTTTTGACTATAAATTGCAGCCGCAATCCAATAATTAGTGGTCTAAGGATAAAGTTAAGTTACTAGAGAAAGAAAGGGCTTTATGGCAGCCGGACGTAAAAGTCCGTTAATTAAGAAAGCTTGAGACGAACGAACACCCCCTGCTTCGTGCTATGAAGCAAGGGTGTGAAGAAAACTATAAAGCCTTCTTAGAGGCTGATGACACCATTGTTGTCGTAGCTTATCGGGCTTGGCACGTAATCATCGGCCATGTCATCGTTTAGCCACTGGGTGCCATCTAGCACATAGCGAAATTGGTAGGCTGCGTTCACTTCTAAACTTAGAGTTGAGGCAAATACCCCTGATTTTTGTTTTTTCATTGGGTTGGCGGTGCAATCCCAATTATTAAAGTCGCCAACGACCGCAACGCTTTTCGCAGTACCTACTTTGTCAGCAGGAAGGGCAAATTTTACTTTGCATTCAGGTTTGGTTTTTAAGTACTTTTTCTCAATCATTTCCAACTCCATCGTCCATTTTGAGAGGCCATTAATGTTTAGGGTGGCAATTAAAGACACCCCTGATATAAGCAAGTCCTGCGCCATGAATCGTAACTTGTTAATACTATTAAAGAATCCAATTCTTGCTCTTGCTACTCAGAAAAACACTCTACTATCATAATGAAAATGCGACGAAATCGCTGCCATTGTTTGGTGCTGTAGATCAAAAAATGCACATTTTATTCTCACCTATACACTATAATGAGAGAGTGACATAACGCACTCACTGTAAAAAGAGAGGTGATAGTATGGATCTTCAGCTGACTGTATTAGTCGTGTTAAGTGCTATTTTGGTCATTAAGATCATTTACCTTGTCGTTTTCAAACGATCTCACGTTAAGCATCATCGAAAGTTTCACCATCACTCTAAACGCCATCATCATTGGCCTAGGTAGCGTTTTCTTTTCGCTTCTTTGATTGTATTTAGGTCTACTAAGACTAAACCGTCTACACAGTAGCCAAAGTCGGCATCGACACCAAAGTCTAAGAAGCGAACCCCTCCTACCTCACAAATTTCACTGTATTGTTTGAACAAGGTCGGAACGCTGGCGCCAAAATGCCCGAGTTGCTCTTTGAGTACTTTGAAATCCTCTTCATAGCTTGTACCAGAAAATAAACCCGCAATGATCTCAGCGTGTTCTGGGGTTACTTGGTACGGCGTAAAAGAGCGCGCTAGATGTTCTTTATCAGAAAAATATAAGCGGTAGAAAGAAACAATAAAATCTTTGGCAATTTGCGGGTAGCTGTTGCTTAAACTGACAGGCCCAAACATATAGCGAATATCAGGGTGACGATTGAGATAAGCGCCAATGCCATACCATAAATAATCTAGGCTGCGTTTGCCCCAATATTTTGGCTGAATAAAACTGCGGCCAAGTTCAATGCCCTGTTCAAAATACGTTGCCATGTCGCATGAATATCGAAACAACTCCGCACTGTATATGCGATTAGGACTTTCTTCTTTCATATAGCGAGCGACTTCACCAATGCGATAAGCCCCAACGATTTCCAGCTCTTCTTCATCCCATAAAATAAGGTGACGATAGTATTGGTCAAACTTATCTAGGTCAGAGCGCTCTCCAGTGCCTTCCCCTACTTTACGAAAGGCTATCTCACGTAAGCGGCCGATCTCTTTCATGGTGACCGAGGATGGGTCGTGGTCGAACAAATAGATTTGTTTATTGTCCTTGGTGCTGCCTAGGTGTTCGGATTGTTTTAGTTCAGCCCGAATCATCTGTCTGTTTTGTGGGTGCTCAACGGTCTTTTCCGTTTTCAATAATGGCTTTTTCCCCTTAGCGATACGGTAAAGATGACGTTTTACCAATTTGCTTTTTTCTTTGTCGCTTAACGGTAATTTTGCGAGCTCTTGAATCGGGATAGCCTGACCAACTTGCATTGGGATTTTTCGGTTTCTTTGGCGAAACATTTCGTTAGCAAGTTGGATCGTAGAAAGAGGGCGATACACTAAAGAGCTGGTGTAGAACAACATAGAGTTGCGACCGCCAATGTGCACAGGAAGTAATGGGCTGTTGGTCTTTTGCGCCAGCTTCAAATAATTATGATTCCAACCTTGGTCTTTGACACCGCTTGGGGACAATCGAGACACTTCGCCTGCAGGGAAAATAATCACGGCTTCTTCATTGTGTAAGCAATTCATAATCGCTTTCAGCTGCTGGCGTCCTGTTTTTCCGCCCATGTTATCAACCGGCAGAACAAGATCTTTGAGGCCATCGAAGCCCATTAATAAGTCATTGCCAACGATTTTTACGTCAGGGCGGATTTCACCGATTAGGCGCAGTAGAGCCAATCCATCGAGCGCGCCAAGAGGGTGATTCGCAATGATCATAACCCGTCCGCTGGCGGGAATATTACGACGATCCACTTGGCCGACTTGATAAGTAAAATTGAAATGGTCTAAAACACGGTCAATAAATTCGAAGCCGATGCAATCGCCATTGGCTTCTAAAAAATGATTCACTTCATTTTCATGAAAGAGGCGTTTTAGGACGCTTAAAGTTGGGCGTGTGATTAAAGGGCTCTTGTCGAAGAACTGAGGTGATTTACTGGCAATCAATTGTTCTACTTGTATCACAGTGACGCTCCACGAAAGGGAAAGTTTCTTTGTTAGTTGCTTTGAGACTAGAGGGCGGATGTGACAAACGGGTGACGATAAGATGTCGGAAAAATGACAGGGAATATGAGTACTGGATGGCGATAACACAGAGGGCTGCTTTCATAAATGAAAGGCAAAAAAAAGCCCACCGAAGTGGGCAATAATCGCGAGCTGCAGGGCAGCTGCGACGGAGTCATCTGGGAAACTTTCTTTTTCAGATGAGGCAAAAGCCTATCTAGCAAGAAAAAGAAAAGTAGAAACTCAACGCAGAGAATTATAACAAAGAGTCAGTAAATTAAGCGTCTCAAGATGGTATGGAATGCGCTTCTAGTAAGGAGCTGTCTTCACATTTTTGTGACGATTTTCATTTACTTAGAAAATCGTCGGCAAGATCAACAAGGAGCGTTTTGAGATTATTCTTCTGGTGTCTCGTTAAAACGGTAGAAAAAATTCCATAAGCAATAGATGGTAATTCCGATGGCCACGGTTCCCCAGAATTCTTCACCCGATACCCATTCGAGTACGGCCCAGGCGGCACAAAAAACAGTGGCCGCCACGCGGCGCCATTTAGGACGGAAAAAAGCACGATCTGAATCGGTTAGCATAGTGAGGGTAATTCCTTTGTAGAGTGTGGCGACTGAGTACTCTTCTAGTGTGCGATATTATTAGAATGCGATCTATATTTAATAAGCAGGCAGAGAGAAAAAAGCATAACGCGGGGCGTGTTTTTGTTTAGTACAAAAAGCACCAAAGGATGTTGCTGGCATTAGAAAGGAAATGCGCAGTGATTTGGGCTGTATAGCAAGGAAAGGGTCATTTGATCGCTATCCTTGCAATACAAATTAACGCTTTGAACAATAAAAAGAAAAGCTTATTGGCTTTTCGTTTTATTGTTACCTAGGGAAATATGACGAGATCCCGTAAGCTGAGATTGGCCACTGACACCTGAGTTAATTTGGTCGATTTGACCACCGCGAGCAAGGAACTCTTGCATTTGTTTTTCAATGGATTCCGAAGTTTCCGAGGCGGCAGGTTGCTTCTTTTTAGTAGCCATAATGTGAGTCCTTATTGTTAGTTGAACAAGGACTGTACCATATTTTCATAATTATTTCTTGTTGTAGCCTATCTTCGGAAAACGCGTCGCTATCGTTCCGCTTATTCATGAAGCCTTCCACTTTAGCCACGCTGCGTACTGGGATGATGGCGGCGCATAATAGGGTTGAGAAAACGCGTCAACCAGCCGGTAAATTCGATGGGTGCGTCCAATACCGTTAAGCAAATACATTCCGCGTCTTTGGTGACTCTTGGCTTGTGTTTGTGTTTGGCATTACGGCTGACAAAATCGCCACACGAATAGATGCCTTTTTCATCGGAGAAGGCGCCTTCAAGAACCAGAGTGATTTCTTCGCCAGCATGAGTATGGGTCGGGATATGAGCGCCCGCTTTTATACGAGTCAGCGCTACTTGCACGCCATCTTCTTCGCACAAGGTGGCGATTTTGACCGCAGGGGACAGCCTCATCCAACTCAGTTCATCATAATTACGGCTGACAAATTGGCGCAGGCTACGGGGAATGCAATAGCCATCGAGTGGTGCTTTTTCCGTATCTTCTAAAGTACTAGCCATTGTTTGAGCCGCCGTATTCGCCTCAACTTCAGCGTTGAGTTTGTCAAAAAAGGTCTGTTTTAGCGTGTCTGTTGTCTGCTGATCAGGGGCTTTTTTGGTGAATAAATTAGCGCCTAATAGTTCCAGTTTACGTACGTGTTGCTGACATTCTTGGCATTGCTCTAAGTGGGTCGAAACCGCCAAAGAATAGGTCAATGGTAATGAGCCAGCGGCATAGTCCGTGAGCATTTCTATGGTTGGATGGTAGTTAAGCATCATGACTACCTCTTTATGTGAATCGTTAGTTTATGGAGCGCTAATCGTACTCGAGATTTAATTGTCCCAAGTGGTAGCGATAACTCTTGTGCCGCTTCTTTATGGGTTTTGCCTTCTAAATACACTTTATACAGCACCTGTTTTTGGTCTTCCGGAAGATGGCTAAATCCTTGCTTAATCTGCTCTTGATCACGTTTATGCTGAGCACTTTTGAAAGGGTCTGCGTTTTCATCAACAATGTCTTGAAACAAAAAGTCGGAATCAATGTTGGTTTGATGGCGCCCATTTTTACGGAAGTAATCGATTCTGGCGTTTCTTGCTAAGGTGAAAATCCAAGTATTGAGGGCCGCTAATTCTGGGTTATAAAAATGCGCTTTACGCCAGACTCGAATCATCACCTCTTGAGCGATGTCATCGGCCATTAAATTGGCTCCCGGTTGTGCCGCTAAACAAAACGCTCGGATTTTAGGCACGTAGTGATCAAACAGACGAGTCAAGGCAACTTGATCTCGATGTTCAGCTACAGCAAGTATGTCTTGCACTAACTGGTCATCAGATAGTGTCTGTTTGGCACGCTCCATATATGACTCCATCAAAGGCTAAGAAGGCGACGTCGTAGCACTGTCGTGCCGTGTGTTTGTTATCTATACGCTGGGTTAAGCATAGTGGATCACTTGTGAATTGATAAACCTATAAAGATTTTTCTGGTGTTTATCGTTTTTAAAGTGGTCCAAGTGAAGAATGCATACGTTTAACCTCTTGTAGTGCGATGGCCAAATAAATACCGCCATTGCGAAGATGACTTGCAAAGCGACGGTGGAAGCCAAAATGGACGCTAAAGACACATTGATAGAGCGCTTTAAATTTTTTTATAAGGATCTAAAGCGGATCCCATTGCCTCAAATTGGCGATATTTATGACGACAATGTCATTTTTAAAGACCCAGTACAGGAAGTCAGAAACATAGAGCAATTGCATGCTTATTTATCCGATTTATGCCTGGATGTTCACAGTGGACGTTTCGAATATCTGGATCAGATGGTGGCAGAGCATAGCGCTTACATTAAATGGAATATGCACTTTAAGCACCCTAAATTAGGCAAGCAGACCATCACCGTTCGTGGCATCAGTCAAATCCAGTTTAATGAGCGCATTTACTACCATGAAGACGTGTACGACCTAGGCCAGATGCTCTATGAGCAGGTGCCATTATTGGGCGGGGTCGTGAAAGGGTTAAAAAAACGCTTAGCGGTGAACTAGGGAGTAAAGCATGGGAGACGTACAGCAAAAGCTCACCATTTGGATTACCGGAGCAAGTTCTGGCATTGGCTATGCCTTGGTTGAGCGCTATTTGGCGCGTGATTATCAGGTCTTCGCAAGCGCCAGAAACGAAGGGAAGCTGAGCGAATTACAGGCAAATCCAGCCTTAACATTTATTCCCTATGATGTGACCGATGCGTCTCAGATTGACCATGTACGTGCCTTAATACAGCAGCAAACCCCACATTTAGATTGTGTGGTTCTCAATGCGGGCAACTGCGAATATTTAGATCTCCAACACCCTGATTGGGAAATGATGAAGCGCATCATGTCGGTGAATTATTTTGGGCTGGTGAACTGCGTCGCCGTCAGTTTGCCATTGCTGAAAAAGGCCCAGTCTGCACACCTTGTAGGCATCAGTTCTCAGGCGGTACAAGCGGCCTTTACACAAGCTGAAGCGTATGGCGCGAGTAAAGCGGCGGTGCGCTATTTTCTGTCTTCGTTACGGGTCGATTTGCAGTCTTCAAATATTGATGTGACCTGCGTGCTGCCCGGTTTTGTCGACACACCACTGACTCAAAAAAACACCTTTTCAATGCCGTTTCTTATGTCGCCCGAAGACGCAGCCGCGCGCATCGAGTCGGCGTTAATGAAGCGCCCATATGAATATGCGTTCCCCAAGCGGCTGAGTGCCATGTTGTGGCTCGCAAGGTGTTTTCCAAAACGTTGGACCGCTATGACGGCCCCCAAACAATAGAGTAATAGTATGCGCTTGTTGGATGAAACAAGTGAGTTTAAGGAGACAGTAAGTGAATATTGCCATTATCGGATCAGGGATTTCTGGGTTAACGAGTGCCTACTTATTACAAAAGAAACATCAGATAACTGTGTTTGAATCAGCCTCAAGAATCGGCGGTCATACGGCCACAATGCAGATTCCAGAAGGGCAACAACTGCGTGCTATTGATACCGGTTTCATTGTTTTTAATGACTGGACTTACCCTTACTTTATTCGCCTGATGGATGAATTAGGCGTGGCGTCTACTCCTACTGAAATGAGCTTTAGCGTGAGTTGCCAGAACACTGGACTTGAGTACGGTGGCAATAACCTGAATACCTTGTTTGCTCAACGCCGTAATCTCTTTAATTGGTCCTATTTAGGCATGTTAAAAGACATCATGCGGTTCAACAAAGAAGCCATTCAGGACTTAGACAGTGGTGAGTTAAAAGAAGGTTTGTCGCTGGGGGAATACCTTAAAAATAAAGGCTATGGTGAACGCTTTGCTAGCCATTATTTGATTCCTATGGGCAGCGCGATCTGGTCCGCAACACTTGAAGAAATGATGGATTTTCCCTTGGTGTTTTTTGTTCGTTTTTTTAAAAATCATGGATTGCTCAGTGTGAGCCATCGCCCCCAGTGGCGTGTTATCAAAGGGGGATCTTCCGCTTACTTAAAGCCCTTAGTGGCCTCGTTCCAAGATCGTATTCGAACCAGTTGCAACATCAAAAAAGTGACGCGCTCAGGGGACTCTGTGACGCTACACTTTGAGCATGGGGAGACAGAAAACTACGATCAAGTAATCTTTGCTTGCCACAGTGATCAAGCGTTGGCTTTGCTCGATGATGTCAGTGACGACGAACAAGCGATTTTATCCGCTATTCCTTACCGTAATAATGAAGTGGTGCTGCACACTGACACAGGCTTGCTGCCAAATGCCAAACTGGCGTGGTCGAGTTGGAATTACCATCTTGGAAAAGAACAAAATAAGCCTGCGACGTTAAGCTATAACATGAATATCTTGCAGGGCTTTAGCAGCGAAACAACCTACGTTGTTTCGCTCAATCAAACAGAGATGATTGACGCCAAAAAGGTGCTTGGTCGTTATCAGTATGCTCATCCTACATTTACCTTAGATGGCATTAAGGCCCAGCAACGTTGGCAGGACATTAATGGCGTGAACAACACATGGTTTTGCGGTGCTTATTGGCGTAATGGTTTCCATGAAGATGGCTGCTGGAGTGGCGTACGGGTGGCCAATGGTTTGGGGGTTGAATGGTAACGGACAAGGCGATCAAGGCTGACGGCTATCACAGTGCTATCTATCATGGCACCGTGAGACATCGTCGGTTTGAACCTAAAAAACATGATTTTAGTTATGCGGTTTTCATGATGTATTTTGACCTTGATGAACTGGATGAGGTGTTAGCCCTGAGCCCTTGGTGGTCAAAAAAGGCGTTCCGTCTGGCGCGATTTAAACGCCAAGATTATTTTGGTGACGACACAGTGCCGCTAAAAGACGCGGTGCTCAATGCGGTTAACAATAGGCTTGGAACGCAGCTAAATGGCCCGGTTAGGGTGCTCACAAACTGTCGTTATTTTGGGTTTATTATTAATCCTATTACTTTGTATTACTGCTTTAATGAACAAGAGCAGCTTTGCGCCATCTTACTAGAAGTAACGAATACGCCATGGCAGGAGCGAGTAACTTATGTACTTTCTTGTGATCCGACTCGTCATTCTCAACGTATTATTTTTAATAAAGAAATGCATGTTTCGCCATTTCATCCGATGAACCATTTTTATGATTGGCGTAGTTCGTTACCAGGTCAGAAGTTGGCGATTCACATGCAGAATAAAGAACAAGATGACAACGAGCGCTGCGTATTTGATGCGACTTTAACGCTCAATCGAGCGAGTATTTCTCGCTCTGCTTTGGCTAAGGTGTTGTTTAACTATCCTGTTATGACGCTCAAAGTGGCGATGGGGATTTACTGGCAAGCGTTGAAGTTATGGTTGAAAAAAGTGCCATTTCATTCTCATCCAAGCGACGCGTCATCGCATCATAAATGATCAAGATAAAGGGGCATGGTTGCATGAATTCAGTCAGTATCAATAACCAGAAAGTCACTAAGAGCCGCCGCAGTGAGTGGTTTAATGCAGTTGCGAAACGTGTCGTGTTTAGCATGTTAAAAAAACTCGACGTGGGGCATTTAACCTTAGACGATGAGGGGCAAATGTATGAATTCGGTGAGCCTAAAGAAAGCGCCAGCTACCATGCTCATATACAGGTTCATAATAAGAATGCGTATCGGGATATTTTCTTAAACAGCAGCATTGGCTCTGGGGAAGCCTATATGAAAGGCTGGTGGAGCTCGTCGGACCTTGTTGGTGTTATTCGTCTGATGGTTGCGAACCTAAATGTGATCAATAGGATGGATGCCAAACGTCCTATCTGGAGTCGAATGGGCGCCAAAATCGCCCACAAGTTGAATGCCAACAGTCAGCGAGGGTCAAAGAAAAACATTTCTGCTCACTACGATTTAGGCAACGATTTCTTTTCGTTATTTCTCGATCCTAGCATGATGTATTCAGCCGCTATTTACCCCAGTAGTAGCGCCTCTTTAGAAGACGCTGCGGTCAATAAACTGGATCGTATTTGCCAAAAACTGCAGCTCTGCGCGGACGATCATCTGTTAGAAATCGGAACCGGTTGGGGCGGGATGGCCATTCATGCGGCGCAGCATTATGGTTGTCATGTTACCACGACCACTATTTCCCAAGAGCAATATGAGTTTGCTAAACGCCGCGTTGAAGAAGCGGGCTTGAGTGATAAAGTTACCCTTTTATTAGAAGATTATCGAGACTTAACGGGGGAATATGACAAGCTGGTCTCCATTGAAATGATCGAAGCGGTGGGTCATGAATATTACGACAGCTACTTTAGTAAATGCAGTGAATTACTGAGGCCTCATGGTGTGATGGTGATTCAAGCGATTACCATTGCCGATCAGCGTTATGACTACGCGCGCGGTTCGGTGGATTTTATTCAGCGTTATATTTTCCCCGGCGGCTGCTTGCCATCGAACCAGGTGATAGCCCATAAAATAGCCCAAAAAACGGACATGCAGATTATCGGTTTAGAAGACATTACCGAGCATTATGCGAAAACCTTGGCAGATTGGCGGGCTCGTTTTCACAATGCCCGTCGAGAAGTGCTCGATATGGGGTTCGATGATGTGTTTTGTCGTATGTGGGATTTCTATTTGGCGTATTGCGAAGGCGGCTTTAAAGAGCGTGCTATCAGCACCGGGCAATTTGTTTTTGCCAAACCTGAGCATCGTTTCGAATTGGCTACGGTACGGTAGAAAGGGATGAAGCCCTTGATGAATGCCATGATGTTTCAAGGGGTGTGGTTCGCTTGTGTGTTGGGTGGCGATACGCTGGCGTTGATAATTACGTCAGTGTACTTATTTTTGCATGATCATTACTTTATGAATAAGCGCTCTGAGTGGCGTTTAGTGTTACTGTTTTTCCTCTTGGGCGTTCTGATAGACGGTAGTTTTTTCCACTTTGGTATTTTCTCCTCATCAGCCGACGCGCAATATTTTGGTAACCTCCCGCCAATATGGTTGTTGTGTTTGTGGGTGTCGGTTGCCACTTTATTTGCCCATAGCTTGGCCTTTTTGAGAACCCGCTATTATTTGAGTGCTATGCTGGGTTTTATTGGGCCAACCTGTAGCTACCTTGCTGGTGTAAAGCTAACTGGTATTTCATTAGCTGAACCTTGGTGGCTGTCTTTATTTGCCGTTGCTTTAGCTTGGTCGCTGATTTTGCCCGTAGGTGTTTATTACTGCGAAAAATGGGCCTTGTATTCGAAAGAGGATAAGCCGTTATGATCAAACAATCTATTATTCAAAAACCACTTTTGCCTTTGTTGTTTACGCTTTTTTTAGGGGCGACGTTTAGTCAAATTGCGTCGGCCCAAGAGAGCTTTCAGAAGGTAGTGGGGTCGGCTTATAGTGTAAAAACTGGTGCGCTTTTATACCGAGAAACGCATACCATCAGTGAAGATGGAAAACACAAGGTGGAGTATTCAGAGCCGGATGGTTTGGTGTTTGGTCATAAAGTGATTGATGAAAGCCATTCCAAAATTGCGCCAAGCTTTACTCAGACCAATATGCGCAATGGCGAAGAAATCAAAGTAGACAGCAGTGCCAAGCAAATTGTTGTGCATTATAAAAAAGACCGAGAAACAGAGCGCAAAGTAGCCAGCATTGATTATCAACCGGGTATGGTGGTGGATGCAGGCTTTAATGCGTTTGTGAAGCAGTATTGGCAGTCGCTAGAGAATGACACCAAAATGGACATTCAATTTGTCGTACCGAGCCGACAGTCAACGGTTGGTTTTACCGTGAGTCGCAGCTTATGCAAACCAGACACACAAAAAGGCGCTGAGTGTTTTGTTCTGACCCCAGATTCTTGGGTAGTCAAAATACTCGTTGACCCTATTTTATTAGCCTATGATTCAGACACAAAACGCTTACTGCGTTTTACCGGTCGTGCCAACATAGCGGATAAAAACGGCGACTACCAAGCGGTTGATATCCAATACCACTATTATTGATTCAGTATTTAGGGGAGCCAGACATGGCGTTATTAACAAGACGAATGGTGTGGTTAAAAGGAGTGGTGTTTGCGAGCTTTATCGGCTTGCTCGGCTGTTCCTCCCCAACGGTATCTGAGTATGCCGATAACTCCCCCGATTTTGCGTTATCTCAGTTTTTCTCAGGCCATCTTACGGCGCATGGCATTTTAAAAAATCGCAGTGGTAAGGTGATTCGGTATTTTGATGCCGACTTACACGGTCAATGGCAAGATGGTGTGGGCACGTTAAAAGAAGACTTTGTCTTTGACGATGGTGAAAAACAACACCGCACCTGGACGATGGCCCCAGACAAACATGGGCAATATATTGCAACCGCTAATGATGTCATTGGTCATGGTGTGATTCGTCAAGCGGGTAACGCCCTTTTTATGCAGTACGTTTTACGCATCCCTTATGATGGCGATACGCTTGATGTGAGCGTGGACGATAGAATGTATCGAGTGAATGATCGTGTTGTTATTAATGAATCTGTACTGAGTAAGTTCGGCTTTGACGTTGGCTATCTGACGTTAGTAATAGAGAAAGTCGTAGACTCAGAATAAAGCGGGCGATTGTATTTCTTAGGGGCTTCTCTTATCCTTGCGCGGTTCTCTCCCTCATGAAAGCAAAAGGCGTGTTATGGCAACTCTGGTTTTTCGACTTAAATATGTTCCTGATGAAGAAGCAGACGACATCCGCCAACTGCTGTTTGATAATGATATTCCTTTTTATGAAACATCCGCAGGCCGCTGGCAAATCTCGTTAGCAGGCATTTGGGTCAAAGAGAAAGAGCAGGCGAAGGCCGCGTTGGCACTCATTCGCGAAGATCAGGCGAAACGCGTAACCGATCGAAAGCCGCCAACGCCTTGGGAATGGTTAGTAGGTTATGTCCAATACGCTCGACAAAACCCAGTAGAAAGCCTGTTTACGTTATTTGCGATCTTAATAATATTAAGTGTTTCTGTGCTGCCTTTCTTGGCTTGGCTTTAAACTGGAACGCATTTTTCCTGACTTTGAATCAAAGCCCGCACAACATGCTTGCGGGTAATGACGCCAATAAGTCGGGTACCTTCCACCACAGGGTAAACTTTAGGTTTGGCCTCCATCATGAGTTTGGCGACTTGTAAGACATGCTGATTCGGACTGACGCTTAACACATTATGCTGCATGACGCTGTCTACGCTATTCGATTCATCGCAGTAGTAAGCACTCTGTACTAATGCCGATAACATGTCCTGCTCTGAGACAAAACCTATTAGGTTTCCATGCTGATCTGCGACAGGTGCGCCAGATAGGTTGTGTTGAGCTAAGCCTATGGCGCATTGCGTGATACTGTTTTCTGGATGCACAAAAAAAGTATCTTTGGACATGATGTCTCTCACTAAAAGAGTTTCTGCTGCCATATTGTTCTCCTTATGACAAACCCATTAAGATTCGATGTTGCGACTCTTTTAGTGTAGTTCGCTATGGTCGTCCTTGCTGTTTTTTTCTGCGGACTTGAGGCAAATACTCACGCCACTTTAAGCGGTTGTTCTAGAATTTCTCGATTTTTCTTACGCTGCATTGAGGCGCTAATGAACTGCACGCTGATGGCGCTCACAATCACTAAAAACATACCTAATAGACTTAACATGTCGGCATGAGAGGATTGAATGATCTCCGGCCACACGCCCCATGCCACGCAAACTTCAGTCAAAATAAAAGCGGTAACAGGAGTGAGTGCGATCGCAGCACTTACTTGAACGGTTTGCCAATAACGTAACGCCTGAGCAAATGCTCCGTAAGCGATCAAGGTATTGAAACAGCAAAATGCCGCCACCATGCCATCCGTAAAGGACATCTTGGTTAGCTCCGCAGGGGAAGAAAAGGGCAACATAACCACCAGAGCATAGCCATAAATAGCGAGCAATATGTTGGATGGCGATAACTGAGTAAAAAGCGATTTTTGCAGCAATGCGTAGAGTGACCAAGCCAATGCAGACATCTGCACAATGGCAAATCCAATCCAGATGGTATTGCCTTGATTATTCGAAAATACTGGGTGAAAAAACACCATCATACCGATACCAAGCAAGGCAAAGCAGGCCCATTGTTTGATATGAATGGTTTCCTTTAAGAAAATTAATCCGCCTAATGCTAAGAACAGTGGCGCAATTTGAAAACTCAACTGTGCTGAGCCAGGAAGCAAAAACTGTAGGCTCCAAGCAAAGCTGGTGTAGTTGATAATTAAGAAGGTGCCGGCGGCGGCAATGCGCAGCCAATCCTTTTTGGACAAGCGTTTAAACTCGCCCAGCTTGCCGCGTTGCCACTGCCATAGGGCTAAAATAATGCCGGCCACTGAAAAACGTAGCCAGGTTAAGGTGATAGGGTCCGAAAAACCAGATGACAGTTTCAAGGCGATCGGCAGCATTCCCCAGAACAGCACGGTAATACAGCTAAAAAAGAGGCCATATAGGAAAATTTGTTTTGAGGTGAGCATAATGATGACCTTGAAAAAAAGTAAGGAGCGACTCAGCATCATGGCTTTCCATTGGTGCGAAATCCAATGCATAATAGTCCTAACCATTATGCACAAATCGGAATTAGCTTATGATCCCCAGCGCGCTACAGCATTTGGATTTGAAATCACTAACAGGGCTTCTGTATTTGCTGGAAGAGCGTAATGTTGGGCGTGCTGCAGAGCGATTATTTTTAAGCCAATCGGCGATGAGTCGCCTGTTAAATCGTCTACGCAATGCGTTTGACGATCCTTTGTTTATCCGTACCTCAAGGGCCATGGTGCCCACGTCAAAAGCCTTAGCATTAGAAGCCCCCTTAAAGCAGATGCTAGAACAAATGGTGGGCTTGGGATCCTCGTCTGAATTCCAAGCGCAAAGTAGCCATCGAACCTTTCGTATTCAAACCACGCATTACCAAGCGCAAGCCTATATGCCGGCCATTGCTGAGCAGTTCTATCAAGAGGCTCCATTCGCTTCGTTAGAGGCCAGCACCTTGACAGAATCTAGCTTGTTGAATCAAGCGGAGCATTCTATTGATGTCGCCTTATGCAGTGACTACATACATCTGCCAAAGCGTTTTGAAAAAGTCCTATTAGGGCGTGAAAAGTTTCGTTGTATTATGTCGGCTAATCATGAGCTGGCGAGCAAAGACAGCATCACCATAGAGGATTATTTGGCGCACTCGCATGTTTTAGTGAATCTAGGAGGGTCTAACCCAGTGGTAAGCGACGCCTTATTAGGTGAGCGCGCCCGCGAGCGGCATTTTGCTTTTCGCACTCCTTATATGTTGGCCGCGTTGGAAACTGTGGGCAGAACCTCGTTATTAATGAGCAACAGCGGTCTATTACCAGAACGTTTTAGCGCCCAGTTTGGGTTGGTGATAAAAGACTTACCGATGGAGTTTCCCTTTCTAGATTATTACTTGAGCTGGCCGAGATCGGCACAAAATGACCCAGGCGTTATTTGGTTTAGAGGTATTTGCGAACGCGTCGTTAAGACCTTAATACCGTATCCTGCAGATTAGAGGGGATCTAGTTAGTCCACCTTAAAGACAAACTCAGTTATACTAACGTTTTGATCAAATCGACAACATTATGGCGGCATTGAAAAACAAACAATCAAAGGGACGACGCACTAATAAGCTTGAGTTGCACCCACGCAATCCACATCAAGCTCGGTACGACTTTGCGTTGTTAGCGGACTCTTGTCCTGAACTCTCTCATTACATTAAGCCAAATCAATATGGCAATGAGTCGGTGGATTTTGCTAATCCTGATGCTGTCAAAACGTTAAATCGTGCTCTCTTAAGCCATTTTTATGGTGTGGCATTTTGGGATATCCCAGCAGGCTATCTTTGCCCGCCTATTCCGGGTCGCGCAGACTACATACATTATCTGGCCGATTTGCTGGCGAGCAGTAACCATGGCGTTATTCCTCGAGGGAAAAGTGTCAGGGCGCTTGATGTCGGTGTGGGAGCAAATTGCGTTTATCCTATTATCGGTCATCAAGAATATGGCTGGCAGTTTGTTGGTTCAGACGTTAACCCTATTGCTGTGGCAACCTGCGAAACCATTATTAAATCCAATGCCTGCTTAAAAGGCGCCATCAGTGCTCGCTTGCAACACAATGCAGCCAAGTTATTTGACGGCATTTGGAAAGAAAAAGAACGTTTTGATGTGGTGCTTTGTAACCCGCCTTTTCATACCAGCGAAGCCGCTATGCAGAGTGAGTCAAACCGTAAGTGGCGCGGTGTAAAAGGCAAGGTCGTGACTAACAATCAAAAGCCAGTATTGAACTTTGGTGGCACCGCACCTGAATTATGGTGTGAGGGCGGCGAAGCAGGTTTTGTGTCTCGAATGATCAAAGAAAGCACGCACTATGCGGATCGCTGTTTTTGGTTTACGTCCTTGGTGGCAAGACAAGGCAATCTTGATGCTATCTACCGTGCTTTGAAAGAAGCCGGCGCCCGACAAGTAAAAACCATCGAAATGGCCCAAGGGCAAAAAATAAGCCGCTTCGTGGCGTGGAGTTTCTTACAAGACGATCAAATAGATTACTGGCAAGACAACCACTGGCAATCTTAACCTCTTGGGAAGGTGCGAATGCGGCTGATGTTCTTTGTAGAAATAGCCTCACATGTAGCCCCTTCCTAAGAAGGCCTCGTTAGTTTTTATGGTAACTGCGCTCACTTTCCATTTACTGTTTATTAACAATGTCTTACCCACATCAATCATGCCTCCAATAAGGCGGCTCGCTTCATTTCTTAATAGTATTATCTTGGCGGAGATTTTTTAATGACGCTTCTATTGAACCTGAGGGATAGATCAATGGTCGAAAAAAGGATAGTTTCTAATTAAGTCATTAATGCGCCACGGGAGAATGGTTTAACCCTGTTCGTGGTGGGGTGGGTAGTGTGGTGAACTCTTGGCGGTTTCGCTTGTTTAATAAGGCATATATTGATGCTTACAGAAGGGAATATACATAGATGTTAACCAGCTTTCGGTCGCGGTTAATTGCTTTATTGTTGGGCTTGCTTGCGATGGTTCAGTTAGGAACTGCAGTGGCGGTGCTTAGCTCGTTAAAAGAAGACAATTACAAGCAAGGCGTTCAGGCGATAGACGTAGCGAAAAATGTGTTTGATCTCTCGTTAGGCAGCCGAGCGGACCAGTTAACCAAAGGCGTAAAAATTTTAGCGTCAGACTTTGGTTTCAAACAAGCGGTCGCTACTCAAGAGATTGGCACAATTCGTTCTGTTCTTGCGAATCACGGCGCTCGTATTGGCGCCGATGTGTCTTTGCTTATTGCGCCCGATGGCAAGATTATCGCCGCCACGAAAGAGCTTAATATCGACCAGACAGTGACGCGTTTAGTGCAATCCGCACGCCGCTCTGGTGGGGCTGCCATCAACACAATGATTTCGTTTGACGGCCAAGCCTATCAATTGGTTCTGGTGCCAATTAAAGCCCCGAATACCATTGCTTGGGTGGGCATGACTTTTTTATTGGATAAAAAATTAGCCGAACAAATCAAGGCGGTCACAGGGCTGGATATTAGCTTTTTAGGCGACACGAATGGTGGGCAAGATTTCTCTGGCTATTCCACCTTGCCCGAGCAAGACAAATACGACTTATTTCAAGAGATACAAGATGTTGCTGGCATGTCGGAAAAGCCACAATTTACCAATGCGGATAAATACCTTTCGTTGAGCATTCATTTAACCGCTAAGGATCAATGGGGTGTTTTGCATCTGCCTTATAAACCCTGGCTTGAAAGCTACAATCGGGCGCGCAATCAATTGTTGTTGATCTTTACTGGGGCGCTGGCGCTGGCATTGTTGGTTGGTATCTTACTGGCGAGAAACTTGACCGCGCCGATTGAGCGTTTAGTCGAATTCGCTCGGCAAATTGGTTTGGTCGGCAGCGACGCAAAAGCCCCGGCGGTGACGGGAGAGTTTTGCGTGCTATCCAATACCATGATGTCGATGCAAAGTTCGATCGCGTTGCGCGAAGAGGAGCTGACCAATCGAGCGTTGCACGATTTGCACACTGGATTGTATAACCGAAACGCTGTTGAGCAGCACCTAGCAAGCACGCTGCCTCGTGAAAATGGCTGCTTAGTTCTAGTGGATATTCGTCATTTCAAAGACCTTAATAATATGTTGGGGTTTGATAACGGAGATGCATTATTACTCAGTGTGACAGAGCGTTTACTCGGTTGGGCGAGTCACGCTGTGATGCAGGCTCGTATCGCGGGAGATCAGTTTTTATTAGTGTTTGAAAGCGACATCACACCTGAGCAATGTCACTCTTTATGCGCCTGTTTTGATCCGGTCTTTATCGTAGAAGGTTCGGAAGTGCATTTGTCGGTCGCGGTGGGCATTTTGCCTTTTGAAGAAACCATTACCAGCGTCAATGATGCGATGCGCCGTTTGGACATCACCGTTGACCGAGCCAAAGAAGAGTCAGCAGGCTTTGCCTTTTACCAAACAGGCCAAGATGAGAGTCATCAGCGCCAGTTGCGCATTATCGGCGATTTATCCACCGCGCTGGAATCACAGCAAATGTTTGTTGTGTATCAGCCAAAAGTGGGTGTGGCTGGGAAGGATTGTAACGAAGCCGAGGCTTTGGTGCGTTGGCAGCATCCTGAGTTAGGTTTTATTCCACCCGATGAGTTTATTTCTTTGTTAGAACAGGCTGGCAATATTCAGTTGCTGACCCATTGGGTTATCAACACGGTATTGTCGCAGTTGCAAGTATGGTGGCGTGATGGGCATAGAATTCGGGTGGCGATTAATTTATCAGCCCATGATTTGGTCAACGAGCAGTTGCCGAAGTTTATTGAGCAGGCGCTGAAAGAAAACGAATTGCCTGTGGAAGCGTTGGCGTTAGAAGTCACAGAAAGTGCGGTCATGAAAGACCGTAATAAAGTCATTCAAGTACTAAACGGTTTGCAGTCGTTAGGGATTCATTTAGCGATTGATGATTTTGGCACGGGACAGTCTTCATTGGCGTATTTACGCGAATTGCCGGTCAATGAAGTGAAAATTGACCGGGCATTTATTCAATACATTGATACCAACAAGGGGGATGAGTTTATTGTGAAAGCATCGATTGAACTATCTCACAGTTTGGGCTTCCAAGTGACCGCAGAAGGCGCCGAGAATATCGAAGGTGTTGCGCTTCTTGAGCATTATCAATGTGATAAAATACAAGGTTATTATTTTTCTAAACCACTTATGGCAGACGATTTTCTACAATGGCAGCAAGCGTTTCAGCCTGCTTAACAGATCGTTGTGCCGCCTTGATGGCTGAGCAATCAGGGCGGTTGCTCATAACAACTAGCAAGAGTAGCAGCGTCTGAGTTGCGCCAATGTGGTTTGGTTGTATTTATTTTTGAGGGCAAGGTAAGTTCGCATATGTTGTTTCTAATACGCATGATTTTATTACTGATTCTGATTATCGGCGTCACCTTATGGGGGCTGGTTTATTGCGCTTTTAGGTTGGGGTCTAAAGATCGGGTTTATCACCTTAGCAAAATTTTTATTCGAGTCGCGCCCTTGTTTGGTCTATCAGTAGAAGGTCGAATGGCAGATGCCTCAAAGTCGGTTCCTCAAGCTGTGTATGTGTCTAATCATCAAAACAATTTTGACCTTTTTACTGTGCCTGTGGTGTTTCCTAAAGGCGCTGTGACGGTGGGCAAAAGCTCTTTACGTTGGGTGCCTTTTTTCGGCGCCTTGTATTGGATTAGCGGCAATATCATGATCAATCGTGAGAACAAAAAGAAGGCCATCGCAACCATCGATCAAGTCGTGGCGGGGATGAAAACCACCGGATTGTCTATTTTTATGTTTCCTGAGGGATCTCGCAGCCGAGGTCGAGGTTGGTTACCGTTTAAGCGAGGGGCATTTCATGCGGCGGTACAAGCTGGCGTTCCTATTATTCCCATCGTGTGCAGTAATACCCACGAACAAGTGAAGGTGAACCGTTGGAGCAATGGCAAAGTGATTGTTGAAATGCTGCCACCGATCAGCACCGAAGGGTTGCATGAGACCGATGTCGTGCATTTGGTGAAGCAGTGCGAAACGCTCATGCACGAAACAAAACAGCGCCTAGACGACGAGCTCAAGAACAACGCCTAGATGACGAGCGCTGGCTATTAAGCTGTTCTTTTTGGCCAGCTGCTCTGACGCAGCGTGTCGGTGAGCACCTGAATAAGCGCCTGTTTACTCGCGTGGTCAGCAGCCAATTCTTGACTCGCCCACTCTGGGTGCTGTTGAGCGTTCTTCCAGATTGGTGTTAACGTCTCGATTAAGCGTTTAACGTGCTTTTCTTGTGCTTCTTTTTTGTCTGACGCTGTGTTGTTCAGAGCCGCTGTGTCTAAGTAGTAGGCTTGTTGTGATGCGTGTCCTCGTTGGTCAAGGTGACCAATAAGCGCGAGTCCTCGCAAACAGAGCACACCCAATGTGGCGGGTTCAACACACAGGTAATGGCGTCCTGTGAGTTTGCTTTTTAAGGTGTCTTTATAGTGACGACTGGTTTGCCAAGACGCGCCTAAAATAGCGCCTATAGTGGTGGCGGCACCTAATGATAAACCACCGGTCATCACATCGATTCCAGCCCCAATCGCGGCGCCGGTCATCGCGCTAGCCCCAGTGTTTAGTCCCCATTCTTTTAACGTGTCTAGAGCAAAAATATCTTGCTGCCAGGCACCACTTTGAATAGAAAAATTATCAGGTAACACATCCTCTTCTCGAAACGCATATAGCTGTAATAAGGCGCGAATAAATTGGCTTTCCAAGCGTCTGATTTGGTTTTCAAACTCGCTCACATCGGAGGCCAGAGGAGGGTGTTGAGCGCAGCGTTTACGACTGCTTGCGGCATTGATTTGTAAGTTGGCGAGTAATTCAATGGCGGCGCTTCGACGTGATTGTGCGGCTTCTTCACGGCTTTTAAGCAGGGCGTCAATGTCGTTGTAATGGTCGGGCATCAAGCTTTGTAGGCTCTGGTAAAGTCGTTTTTCATCTTCGAAGTAAAAGGCGACCGAATCATAGCGTACCACCGCATGAAGGTGGCGAGCCGCTAACACTTTTCGCCATGCCTCTAAGTGCGCGCTGGGCGCCGCGCTGAAATTTAGAATCGGTACTATGGGTTTACTGGCACTGGCGAGCAGTGTCAGTTCGTCGAGGTATTTACCCAATGGTGCTTGGCGGATATCCACCACGTACAGAATGATATCGCAGCGATCCAATTGTTTGAGAATTTTAGCCTCTTGCTCAAACTCATCATTGGCTAAGTGGCTCTGGCAAAAAGGGGCGATCCAATCTGCGCCTTGGTAGGCGGCGAATGGGGCTTTTTGGCGAGCTTCCCAAAGGCCAATAGAATCTTCAAAGCCTGGGGTGTCGGTCAAGGTAAGCAGGGTTTTTCCGGCCAATGTGAGCACCGCGCTTTCTACATGGCGTGTGGTGCCTGCTTGATTGCTGATTTCACCAAACGATTGTTGGCGCAGCAAGGTACGAATCAAAGAGGTTTTGCCTGTATTTGCATGACCCACTACCAAAAGAGAAATCGACACAGTTACTCCTTATCATCCATTAGGCGAAAAAGACGCTCTGGATGAATGCCAGATTCCAGCCCTGTACGTTGCCAATCGGTGGCAAATGGGGCGCTCTGTCCATTCGCTATGACTAAAGAGACATCAGGGTGTGAGGTGATCGCGTTTAATAAAAAGCGCCGAGAGCCACGATCAGGGCTGTGCTCGCCATCCACCAGAATGTACATCGGCTGTGGATGAGGTGTTGCTAAAAAGGCGTGTTGTTGGCTGGCATCATTGAGCATGGTGACAAGGCTGGCTCCGGCGAGGCAAGTTGGCGCGGCTTGGCTCCATTCAAACAATCCCCATACTTGGCTGAGAGCCTCTTGGGGAAGGACGGTTAGTCTAACTTGCTGGTGAGCATTGGACGCGCTTGTGTGGCGTTGTGTTTTTGCTTTATCGAGCGTTTCTTTATCGATTATGTGGCTATTGGCGTGTTCTTGATAGCGGCGCTCAATGGCTTGCTCTTGTGTTGTTTTGGGTAAGGTTACGCGTTTCAAGCGATACATAAGCAGGCTAATAACACCCAGTAAAAGTCGCGGCAATACGCCATACAAGATTAAGCTGGCGAGCAGTAAGCTAGCCCAGTGCTGTCTGGTGCTGGCGGATTGAGAAATGATGTCGACGCGGCTGGCAAGAATGTCGACTTGATTGGGGACTGTGATCCCCAATAAATTTGGCAGAATACTGAGTTGTTGCGTGAGCCAAAGAAACTGTTGGTCGTCTAATAGTGTGGTTTCCCAAACAAAATTGACCTGATTGGTGAGCAACAGCAGCAGGGTCATAAGAAAGCCCGCGAGTAAATAACTCAGCCAAGCAGTATGTGAAATAGTGCTTAATAGCCAACGATTAGAATGAGCAGGGCACTGCCAATGCCAAAATGCCGAACTGGTGTCCGTGTTTATATGTGAATACTTACTAATCTTTTGGTTCAGGAATATAAGGGTGCTGAGCACAATGCCTTTCGATTGGTTCGATGAACGTCCCAGCGCCAACATACCAATAAACCAGATGGCGAGATTGATTCCATGAAACCCCAGCATGACGATCAGCAACCAGAAAATATTCACCTTACCAGACGCTGAGACCGCAAAAGCAGGTGGCACAGCCAGCAAACCTAAGACAAAGGTCAGTGCAAAAAGCAGCAACAAACCGCGCATAAAATAGCGTCTTAATTGCTCCGCTTGCGCTAGGTAACTTTTCTCTTGTGGCGAGGCGCTCAGCGATTGCAGAGCCCCTTTTAAAGTCGCTGCTTGGTTGGGTAAGCGAAACTGTGTGTTGGATTCCAACCAAGCGGCAATGGATAACTGCGCACGTTGTGAAAGACCTGTTTTTGGTGCGTTAAGTGGATCTGTTTTGTGTGGCGACGATAAAGACATTTACAAGCTGACTCGTTGAGTAACGGTGGAAGGCTGTCGTTGCATCAAAATTTTGCCATGGCGCAGATTCAATAGTACCTCACCTTGGTTACGCAGTACGCTGTAATCGTCTTCGCCGCTTAACAAAATAGCATTGGCTGGATGCCCCTCAACAATGCCGTAGTTTTTCAGCTGCATCAGTTTGGCGCTGTTGTCGGTAATAAAATCCAAAGCACGAACAAAATCGTCATAGCCCATCATTTGGCAGATATGCAGGCCGAAATCCAGCGAGCGTAACAGCTTGCCATTACCCAGCGAATACCAAGGGTCGAAGATGGAGTCTTGCGCAAGGCCGACGTTCATTCCTGCCGCGGTGAGCTCTTTAACACGGGTTAAGCCGCGGCGTTTTGGGTAGGAGTCAAAGCGACCCTGCAGATGAATGCTTTCTGTTGGACAAGAGACAAAATGAATGCCGGAATGCTTGAGCAAACGGAATAGCTTTGAACAGTAGGCGTTATCGTAAGAATGCATCGCGGTTGTGTGACTTGCGGTGACTCGATCGCCAATCCCAGCTTGCATTGCCTCGTGCGCGAGAAACTCCAAAAAGCGCGAATTTGGATCGTCGATTTCATCGCAATGCACATCCACTAAACGATCGTACTTCAGCGCTAATTGAATCAGGGTTTTAACGGACTTTTCGCCCAGCTCTCGAGTGTATTCGAAGTGCGGAATTCCACCGACAACGTCGGCACCGATTTCCATGGCTTGTGCCATTAAAGCTTCGCCATTTGGGTAAGAGTGAATGCCTTCTTGCGGGAAGGCCACCACTTGAATGTCTAATACGTCTTTTAGCTCGTCGCGCAGCTCACATAGGGTGCGCATAGCAATCAGTGAAGGGTCTGTGGTGTCGATATGAGTGCGAATGTGCTGCACGCCATTGTCGATCAATAAGGCTAAGGTTTCTTTAACGCGGCGGCGAATATCCTCACGGTTGAGCATGGGCTTGCGTTGTGACCAGCGCTCGATGCCTTCAAACAAGGTGCCGCTGCGATTCCATTCTGGTTCGCCGGCGGTTAAGGCTGCATCAAGATGAATGTGAGGCTCTACAAATGGCGCGCACAACAGCTGCCCACGAGCATCAATGTCACCTTCGCTCGCGGCGAGTGACTTGTCTTGCGCGTTAATGGCAGAAAACAGACCTTTTTCGATCTCTATGGTATAGAGCTCGGTTTTTTGTCTTAAGCGTGCATTGATGATTCTCATATCCATACTCCATTATGCTGACGGTATTTTATTCAGACTATGCCTTTGTTTTACCTGATGCTTTTGTTAAAGGCAAAGGTGCTGCGGTTTTCACCGTGCGAATGGCGAAATGGCTTTGAATGTCTTTTACGTGAGGCAAGTATTGTAGTTTTTTTAAAATGCGCTCGTAGTCTTGTAGATCAACCGCCACGACTTCCAAACGGTAATCCGCGCTGCCAGAAACAAGGTGGGCACTGATGATGTCGCTGACCTCTAAAATCGCATTTTCAAAAGCGATGTGTTTGTCGTCTGTGTGGCTTTTTAAGCGCACTTCAACAAATACCGTCATTGAAAATCCGGCTTTTTGGCGATCAATACGAGCGTGATAGCCCTCGATGACGCCCGCGTCTTCTAATTGCTTAACGCGACGTAAACAAGGGGACGGCGAGAGGTGGATTTCTTCTGCTAACGCCACATTGGTTAGGCGGCCATCGGATTGAAGATGAGACAGGATTTCAAGATCGGTTTTGTCCATATTGGCATACTTCATATTTTATAGATTGTATTAGGGTGTTATATGCTAAAAAGTAGCCTTTTATAAGGGGTAATAGCAAGGACATGCTCACGGTTCTGCACAGATAATGGCGTATCGATTTCCGTGAGGTGGCTATGTCACAAATATACCTAGAAAAGTCTCAACAAACCGTGGCGGCCGAGCCTCCAAAATACAAACAATACGCGACCGGGTGGGGTTTTCGCCTTGGCTTATTAGCGGCCTTGGTGAGCATTTTGATTTGGGCATCTTGGTTGGTCAGTATGCGTGCTGGCATGACCAATTCATTAACCGCCTTTGACCTGGGCATATTGCGTTTTTCGCCACCGGCATTGCTGTTGTGGCCGATTCTTTGGCGCGCTCGCGGGCAAGTAAAAGCGGTATCGCCGCTGCTGTTATTAGGCATTATTTGTGGTGCCGGATTACCATTTTTCTATTTAAGCGCCACAGGGCTAAAGTACGCACCAGCGTCCCATGCCGGTTTATTGATCCTCGGCGCCTATCCGTTTTTTGTCACCTTGTTGGCGGTGCTTTTTTATCAAGAGAAGGTCAGCCCTGCGCGTAAAATTGGCTTGAGTTTTGTGTGTGCAGGCGTCGTGGTATTAATGGTTTTATCATTGTTTACCGCACCAGCAGGCACCTGGATAGGGGATTTAATGTTGCTGGGCGCCAGTGTTTTCTGGGCTATATATACCGTAAGCCTTCGCATTGCTGGTTTGCCACCCTTAGTGTCCACCGCGTTAATGGGATTATCGTCCACCGTGATTCTCTTGTTTATGTACGCCACAGGAATGGTGTCTAGCGGATTGGCAGATGCTTCGTGGGATATGTTAGCAGGACAGATACTGGTGCAAAGTTTGCTGGTGGGATTGCTGACTGGTTTTACCTATGGGTATGCCATTCATAAGTTGGGGGCCGAAAACATGGCGGCCATCGGTGCCTTTACGCCAGTTCTCGCTGCGCTTATTGCCATTCCAGTATTAGGCGAGGCCATTACCAGCTACGCTATTGTTGGCTTAGTTCTTGTGAGCGTCGGCGTGCTTATCGCCAGTGGCATCTTGAAAAAACGGCCGTGATCAAACCGCCACTATTACGACTCTATGACCGGTAGGCTGGTTAAAGCAATGTCTATCGGGAGGAAATAACTCTGCGTAAATTTGATGCCTTACTTGTATTTATGGTTTCATCCTAGGGTAGGTCAAGGCTTTAAGGCTCATCAACAAACGGTCGCCAGCGTTTTCTACACCATGCTTAAATGCTAGCGACAAGCGCGTTAACAATGGGGGCAAGGCGAATGCCCTCAAGATGTTGTGCTGAAAATACTGTCATTGGCTGAAAAAGACATTGATGTGATGGCCGAGCACATCAAAAGTTATCGATGGAGTATTGGATGAATCTATATAAGTTTCAAACGATCAATAACCTTTCGTTAGAAGGGTTAATCAAACATAGCCTATATTTTGCCAGAACTGATCAGTTAAATGACCCAACAGAAGGCATGTTTGCTTTAGAGGGGCACAGTAAAGATTTAAAAAAATTTGGCATTCTTAGTATGACGAAAGGGGAGCCTTCTCAAATAGAAAACTCCCCTTTTATGTGGGCGCATTACGGCAATGAATTAAAAGGTTTCTGTTTGGTGTTTGGCTTCGACAGCTTTGTTTCAAGCATAGAGAGTGCCGTTTTATTCAATGGAGATGTGCATTATCAATCGGGTAGAACCTTGTTAGATCCCTTGTCTAGCGACCAAGGGCCAGAGCCGCTATCCGGTGTTGATCATGAGGTTTTGCGCGACAAAAACATGTATCGAAACCTCTTTTTCCAAAAGCCGAAAGAATTTGAGAATGAAAGGGAATATCGTTTTATAACGGAAAAATCCGACTCTCTGCAATATGATAAGAAGTCCTTGTCTAAAATCATCATCGGCGAGCGGATGGAGAGCTGCGATGAAACCGTCTTACTGAGCGTGCTAGGAAACTTAGGGCTGTTAAACAAAGTAGAATACGCGTTCGTACAAAAAGACAGTTTTAAGATCCAGATCGGAAAATTCTTCCTCTAACCCCCTCAAAAATCGATAAAACCACCCTCTTTATGTCTTAAAAAGCCGCTCCCATTTCTGAAGGCGGCTTCTCATTTCTAACCCTACACGATCGCACTGCGTTGCAAACGCATAACTTGAGCCATAGCGATCGGCTTTTAAGGTGCTTAGTTGAAGTGTCTAAAAGAGTGCTACAGTGAAATAGATGGCAAGATAAAACAAACACAGGATGTGTAGAGTATTGTTGAAATACTACCCAAGGAGGGTATACTTTTATTTATAAGACAAGAGCGTTTTGTTCTTTAACTAAGAAAGAAGGCATGTCTGATGCAGATTTGATTCAGGCATGTGACGAAATAAAGCGAGGTTTGATCGATGCGGACTTGGGCGGATCGCTTTATAAAAAGAGAGTTGCGTCAGGAAATAAAGGTAAGAGTGGAGGCTTTCGTACTCTGATTGGTGCGGTTATTGGTGAGAAGTACTTCTTCTTATATGCATTTGCCAAGAATCAACGAGCAAATATTTCTCATCAAGAAAAACTCGCACTTAGAGAGTTGGCTCAAACTTTTATTTCTTTCGATTCGGAAGAGATAGATCGCCTGATCTTGTCTGGTGAATTAACGACAGTCGGTGCTAGTGGGAAAGGAGAGGATCATGAGTGATATTTTAACATCTGTACATAAAACGGCCAAAGGGCTAAGCAAAGCTGGTGTGATAGACAAAACGACTATGCGTAAGTTTGATGCATTGTGCCTCACGTCTATCCATGAATTTACGCCTGAGAAAGTTCGTCAACTGCGACTGGCTAACAACCTCTCCCAACCTGTTTTTGCTCAATACTTAAACGTCAGCGATAAACTTGTCAAAAAATGGGAACAAGGCGAAAGCAAGCCTAGAGGTGCTGCGCTGAAAATGCTGTCGCTGGCTGAGAAAAATGGAATCGAAGCGATCGCTTAAATTTTATACACCGAACCAGAACCTTCCCCTTTTGTCTTCCAAGTGTTCATGAAGGCCAATAAAAAAGCCGCTTCCATTTCTGAAAGCGGCTTCTCATTTCTGTACCAAGCAATCCTATTAAATAGAATTAATTACGCATCAATACGTTTGTATTTGATACGAGTTGGTGTCGCGTCGTTACCGGTACGTTGTTTGTAGTCGGCTTCGTATTCTGCGTAGTTCCCTTCGAAGAAGACGGCTTTAGAGTCGCCTTCGTACGCTAGGATGTGTGTGGCGATACGGTCAAGGAACCAACGGTCGTGGGAAATAACAATCGCGGCGCCTGGGAAGGCCAATAGCGCGTCTTCCAGTGCACGTAAGGTTTCTACGTCAAGGTCGTTGGTCGGCTCATCCAGTAGCAATACGTTGCCGCCTTCTTTAAGTAATTTCGCAAGGTGCAAACGGTTACGCTCACCACCAGACAGATGCTTAACCAATTTTTGTTGATCAGACCCTTTGAAGTTAAAGCGACCAATGTAAGCACGAGACGGCACCTTGTAGTTGTGAACCGTGATCATGTCTTGGCCGTCAGCGATTTCTTCAAAGACGGTTTTGTCACCGTCCAATTCACGCATTTGGTCTACGTAAGCAAGCTGTACGGTTTCGCCTATGGTGACTGTGCCTGTGTCGGGTTGTTCGATGCCTGCGATCATTTTGAACAGCGTCGATTTACCCGCACCGTTACCACCAACAACACCAACGATCGCGCCTTGCGGTACCACCATGTTGAAGTCTTCTAGTAGCATCTTGTGTTCGAAGCTTTTGCTAACGCCTTCGATTTCGATGACTTTAGAGCCAAGACGTGGTCCTGGTGGAATGTACAATTCGTTGGTTTCGTTACGATCTTGGAACTCTTGAGAGTTCATTTCTTCGAAGCGAGCCAAACGTGCTTTGGATTTAGACTGACGACCTTTGGCGTTCTGGCGAACCCACTCAAGTTCCGATTTAATGGCTTTTTGGTGAGAAGCTTGTTGCTTCGCTTCGCTGGCCAATCGAGCGTCTTTTTGCTCCAACCAAGACGAGTAGTTGCCTTCGTATGGAATACCGTGACCACGGTCAAGTTCCAGAATCCAGCCCGCTGCGTTGTCTAGGAAGTAACGGTCATGGGTAATGGCGACCACTGTGCCTGGGTAGTCTTTCAAGAAACGCTCTAGCCAAGCCACGGATTCTGCATCCAAATGGTTGGTAGGCTCGTCGAGAAGTATCATGTCAGGCTTGTTTAGCAATAGACGACAAAGGGCAACACGGCGACGTTCACCACCAGAAAGGTGCTCTACTTTCGCGTCCCAGTGCGGCAAGCGAAGGGCGTCGGCGGCAACTTCAAGCGCGCGCTCTAGGTTGTGGCCTTCTTTCGCTTCGATCAAGGCTTCAAGTTGGCCTTGCTCTTTTGCTAGCGCATCGAAGTCAGCATCTGGCTCTGCGTATTCCGCGTAAACGGCATCCAAGCGGGCCATCGCTTCAATAACGTCAGTAAAGGCTTCTTCAACAATGCCACGGACGTTCTTTTCTGGATCAAGATGAGGTTCTTGCTCCAAGTAGCCGATTTTGATGCCCGGCATTGGGCGAGCTTCACCGTTATGTTCAGTGTCTACGCCTGCCATGATGCGAAGCAGTGTGGATTTACCAGAACCGTTAAGACCCAATACACCAATCTTGGCGCCAGGGAAGAAAGAAAGAGAGATGTCTTTAAGAATCTCGCGTTTAGGAGGTACGACTTTCCCTACGCGGTTCATGCTGTAAACAAACTGAGCCATAAGCGAGTAATAATCCTGAAATAGATGAATGAATAGACGAAACACGCCTCGTTTTTACGGCGATTTTTTAACCGTTAAAAACCAGGGGTGCTGATAAAACAAAGTGCGCTAAGGATAGCACAGCTGACCCTAATGCAGAATAATCAGAGAGGCTCCTATAACAACTAAAATTGCCCCTAACCAAGCACCAAAAGAAGGTATTTGTCGGGTCGTTATCCAAAGCCCCGGCAAGATCAGCACGGGCACTGTGGCAGATAACGTGGTCACGAGCCCCACGTCAGCATGGCCGATCCCCCAAACCAAAACACTCATGCCGATGACCATGCCAACAATCGCGATCGTCATTAAGCCCAGCGCATCTTTGTACGTCAGTTGTTGAAAAGAAAGCGCCGTCGCCGGTAAGCGATGACGGTAGTAAAGGCCGTAAGCAAGCGCCAGAGCAATGGCGCCAGTGGAAACGCGAAGTGCTGAGACGGCAATCGGGTCTGCGCCATCCAACAGTGCGGGTTTGCTGAGCAAGGCGCCACTGGCTTGGCCTAAGGCGCCACCTAATGCCATCAAGATGCCCACACTCAAACGACCTTTGGTCTGTTCCCAGTCATGGCTTTGAGTACGTCTGCCGAACAGGATAGCAATGACGACACCGGTGAGTACTAAACCACAAGCGAAGAGTTGCCATAGGGTCAGTGTTTCATTTAAAAACAACCAGCTTAGTAAAATCGAGATAGGAGCGTTGGTCGCAAACAAGATGCCCGCGCGTCTAGGGCCAAGCCGGTGAACCGCGCTGAATAAGCAGGTGTCACCCAAGAAAATGCCTAATATGCCCGACAACATAACGCTGTTTTTATGTTCCCACAAAGAAGGGTCAAAGCGCTGGGTGAGGAGGCTAATACAGAGCAAAATAGTACTGGCGGTAAGGATTCGAAAGGTGTTGAATCGCATGGTGCCAAAGCGGCCAATCAATCTAGGGGCCATTAAACTAGAGATGGTCCAGCACAGTGCTGCGACGAGCCCAGATAATTCCGCGAAAGGCATGTCATGTCCTTATTAAAATGCTTATGAGAGGCTTTGTTAAGCGCCTTTATTGTATTTATCGCATTGTACAAAGGTCTCAGTTTATAAATCCAATGCTTCTTAATTAAAGTACTCATTGGAGGCTAAGCCAGCATTGCGAGAGCCATGACCCAAATCACTGTATGGGGGAATGCTTGTGTGTCGTTTGGTAGCTATATTAAAGTGAGGTTGGTATTATTCTGGTTAGAAAATAGAGCCGTTCAGGCGGCTTTTTCATCCTTTTTTACAGTCATTCTGGAAACGCCATGCGATGTCCATTTTGCGGAACGCAAGATACCAAAGTTGTAGATTCCCGCCTAGTCTCAGAAGGTTCTCAAGTGCGCCGTCGACGTGCTTGTAGCCATTGTCAGGAGCGCTTTACTACGTTTGAAGTGGCCGAGTTACAGATGCCCAAGTTAATCAAAAGCGATGGTAGCCGAGAGCTTTTTGACGAAGAAAAATTACGCAGTGGTATTTTAAAAGCCATTGAAAAGCGTCCAGTGAGTATTGAAGCAGTAGAAACCGCCATTACTCGGATCATGGAAAAAATGCAGGCGACAGGGGAGCGCGAGTTACCATCGCGTTGGACCGGTGAGGCGGTGATGGACGAATTACAGCGTCTTGATCAAGTGGCCTACGTTCGTTTTGCTTCCGTGTACCGAAGCTTTAAAGACATTAGTGAATTCCGCGATGCTATTGATCATCTAGAAAGCAACAACGACGACGATCAACCATCCCCTGTATTGAAAGAAGAGAAGAAATCATGACCTATAACCACGAATATTGGATGGCGAAAGCGCTGCAACTGGCCCGTAAAGGTCTGTACTCCACGCACCCAAACCCAAGGGTGGGTTGTGTTCTGGTGAAAGATGATGAGTTGATTGGCGAGGGCTACCATATTCGCTCTGGTGAAGGTCATGCCGAAGTGAATGCGATTGCGAATGCCACACAAGACGTGGCCGGTGCGACGGCGTATGTGACGCTAGAGCCATGTAGTCATCAAGGCAAAACGCCACCCTGTGCCGACGCCTTGGTGAAAGCCGGTGTGGCACGCGTGGTTTTCGGCATGCAAGACCCTAACCCTGCGGTGTCAGGAAAAGGGCTGACTAAACTAAACAAAGCAGGCATTGACGTCATAGGACCCGTGTTAGAAGCACAATGTGAAGCATTGAATCCAGGCTTTGTTAAACGTATGCGTGAAGGCTTGCCTTTTATTCGAGTGAAATTGGCCATGAGCGTCGATGGTCGCACCGCGATGGAATCCGGTGAAAGCCAATGGATTACCGGCGCGGAGGCTCGTCAAGATGTGCAGCGCTTACGAGCGCAAAGCGATGCGGTTATTACCGGTATAGGCACTGTCTTGGCTGATAACCCAAGCATGACGGTACGTATTAATGAGGCTGATCAGGCGATTGAAGCAAAACGGGTTCGCCAGCCGCTACGTGTTGTGATGGACACGGCCTTGTCGATTCTTCCAGAAGCCAAAATTCTCTACCCAACGAAGCAAGCCTGTGTGTTTGTGTTGGAAGATGAAGTGGAATCTGAGCACTTGGATGTCTTACAAGAGAAAGGCGTGAATGTGCGTTTTGCGCCCCGTGGTGATGACGGTCGTTTGGATCTGCTAGATGCCATGGAACAATTGGCCGACGCGGGCATTAATGAAGTGCTGGTGGAAACCGGTGCTGAGCTTGCTGGTGGCTTTTTACAAGCCGGTTTGGTCGATGAAATAGTGGTTTACATGGCGCCTAAATTGCTGGGGTCAACCGCTCGACCTATGTTTCAACTACCATTAGATAAGATGGATGAAGCGCTGAATTTAGAATTAACCTCAGTGCGTCAAGTAGGTCAAGATTTGCGTTTGGTCTATGTGCCTCAATATTTAGAATTTGAAGAAGATGACAGCGACTTAGACGAAGCACCTCAAGAGTAAGCTGGCCAGTTTTCGACGATAAGCACGATGAAGCAAAGAAAAGACTCGCTGAATCCGTGGGGCTTTTTTATCAGAACAAGGGTTTATTGGGCGTCTCCATTAGGTCACGCCTTGGCGTATTTTAAAATACATACAACGACAACCATGAATAAGAAGTGAGAAAAACATGGCGTTAAATAGTGTAGATGAAATTTTAGCCGATTTCCGTCAGGGTAAAATGGTTATTTTGATGGACGATGAAGACCGCGAAAATGAAGGCGATTTGATCGTTGCAGCAGAATGCATTACTCCAGAAATCATTAACTTTATGGCGGTTCATGCCCGTGGCCTGATCTGCTTAACGCTGACTCCGCAGCGTTGCCAACAGCTGAATTTACCCTTGATGGTGAATGACAACGGCACGGTTTATGCGACCAACTTTACCCTCTCGATAGAAGCGGCAGAAGGCGTCACGACAGGGATTTCTGCGGCAGACCGAGCCTTGACGGTTAAGCGTGCCGTGATGGCGAACGCGAAACCCTCTGATATTGTTCAGCCGGGTCATGTGTTCCCATTAATGGCACGTGCTGGTGGTGTATTAAGCCGTGCAGGACACACCGAAGCAGGCTGTGATTTGGCTCGTATGGCAGGCTATGAAGGGGCTTCTGTGATCGTTGAAATAATCAATGATGATGGAACTATGGCGCGTCGACCAGATTTAGAGAAGTTTGCCGAGAAACACGGCATAAAAATTGGTACAATTGCCGACCTGATACATTATCGTACGCTGAATGAGACCACAGTGGTTCGTGAAAACGAGCGTACCGTGCAAACTGAAGCGGGCGAATTCAACCTAATTACCTATCGTGATACCGTTCAAGGCTTATCGCATCTTGCTTTTGTGAAAGGTGAGATTAAAGATGATGAGCCGAGTTTAGTGCGTGTTCATGTGGCCGATCCTGCGCGTGATTTCGCAGGCATTATTTGTGAATCAGACGAACCACGTTGGTCGATGAGCAAATCACTTGAATACATAGGTAACGCTGGGCAAGGTGTGGTTGTGTTGATCGACAGCCCAGAGAAAACGAATGATTTAGCGAGCAGCTTCGAAGCGTCGTTATCTCCTCCAGCTGGAAAAGGACCAGATAAAAGTGGTTCTGGTACCTATTTGACAGTCGGCACAGGGTCACAAATTTTGCGAGACCTTGGTATTCGTAAAATGCGTTTATTAAGCTCACCGAAGAAATTTTCGGTGACGGGCTTCGATTTAGAAGCGGTTGAATTTATTCCTTATCCGGGTGCAGACAATGCAGCCGTGAAACAAGATTAAGAGAGATGATAATGAACGATATTACTACTTACGAAGGTAACTTCTCAGCACCAGGAGCGAAATTTGCGCTTGTCGTTGGTCGCTTTAACAGCTACATCGTTGAAAGTTTATTAGAAGGTGCTGTGGACACATTAGTGCGTCACGGTATTCGCAAAGAAGATTTAACCATTGTTCGTGCACCTGGTGCATTTGAAATTCCAGTGGTGGTAAAAAAAGTGGCTGACCAAGGAAAGCACGATGCCATTATCGCATTAGGTGCGGTCATTCGCGGTGGTACGCCACATTTTGAATATGTGGCTGGTGAGTGTGTGAAAGGCCTTGGCCAATTAGCGCTACAATATGGTATTCCGGTATCTTTCGGCGTGTTGACCGTAGATACCATTGAGCAGGCGATTGAGCGTGCGGGCACAAAAGCGGGTAACAAAGGGTCAGAAGCAGCAATTTCTGCCCTAGAAACCGTGGCTGTCCTACGTAGTCTGGATAACTGAGGCAGAAAATGAGCGAAGTGGAAACAACAAACGACCAAAACCCAGCACCGAAACGTAAGGCGAAAAAACCTTCACGTTCTCAAATGCGCAGTGCTTCTCGTCGTTTGGCATTACAGGCGATTTACCAATGGCAGATGAATCATTCCGCTGTCAGTGAGATCGAAACACAGTTCACCCTAGACCAAGACATGAGCGATTGTGATAAGGCCTACTTCCGTGAATTGTTGCAAGGCGTGACTAGCCGTGCGAAAAAACTAGATGATTTGTTTGAAGAGCTGCTAGACCGTTCTTTGAGCGAACTAGACTCTATTGAGCTTGCCGTGATGCGCATCGGTGCGTTTGAGTTATCTGAGCGTTTGGATGTTCCATATCGTGTTGTTATCAACGAAGGCGTTGAGCTGGCGAAAGGATTTGGCGCGACAGAAAGCCACAAATACGTAAATGGTATTCTTGATAAGCTTGCCCAGCGTGTTCGTCGCGAAGAAATTGCCGCACGTCGTAATAGCTAAAATATCGTCTTATGGTCATGGTGGGCGTGGGTAATAATACGATCGCCTTGCCCGTTTTGATGCTGTATGAGCGATGTGAGTCAATAAGATAACGCCATTATAAAATGGCAAATAGCCCCCGCAGGATGACTGAAAAGTGATCGTGCGGGGGCTTTTTTATGGCCAACACTTGCCTTAGGGACAAGCGGTAAAATAAGGCGTCAATAACGGGCTCTCTTAACGTCTTGGATGGCGTTAATAGATAAGATAATGGCGGTGTGAGTCGATGTGCTTTTAGATGTGGGTTATAGACTGAAAAATGCCACCTTCACTAGGATAAATGGTCTTTTGACGTCCCCTTAGTGGTTGCATCGACGGTGATAGATTACGTTTTTAGCCTGTTCACCAGGTGCTAAAGACGAGCCATTGTTTATAAATCAAATGCGTGTTGATAGGGATGTTTATGGTTCAAGTCTTATTGCGGGTCTGGGCTTTGTTGCTGGGTATTGTCCTGATTATGTTGGGCAATGGTATGCAATTCACGCTCATTGGATTGCGTGGCGGAATCGAAGGCTTCTCAGCGGCGGAGCTGGCGATTATCACCTCTGGCTATTATATGGGGTTTTTATTAGGCGCTCGTTTTTCACCTTTATTGATTCTTCGTGTTGGGCATGTGCGAGTGTTTGCGGCGCTTGGCAGCTTTATGTCCGCCGGTGTGATTGCTTTGCCGTTGCTCGCAGAGCCTTGGGCTTGGACGATATTGCGTTTGCTGTTGGGGTTTTGTATGTCGGGTATTTATGTGGTGGCAGAGAGCTGGTTGAACGCCGCCGCGAGTAATGACACACGAGGTAAGGTGCTGTCAGCTTACATGATTGCCCAAACGCTTGGTGTTATCGGTGCTCAAGGATTATTAGGCTTTGGTGATGCGAGCAATTCTGCACTCTTTATTGGTGCTTCTATATTGGTGTCTATTTCTTTTGCGCCGATTCTGTTATCGGTCACATCGGTGCCGGTTGTGGAAGTAACCAAGCCAATGTCTTTAGCTACGCTCTTTGCTGGATCCCCATTAGGGACGGTAGGTATTTTTCTGTTGGGTGGAGCGTACGCGGTGCAAACAGGGATGGGGGCCGTTTTTGGTAGCCAAATTGGTATGACGGCGAACAATATTGCTCTGTTTGTGGCTGTCTTGTTTGTCGGTGCGCTTATTCTCCAATACCCCATAGGATGGCTGTCTGATCGGGTGGATCGGAGTAAGTTAATCCTTGGTTTGTCTTGTGTTGGCGGCATTTTTTGTGTGATGGGCTGGTATTTTGGCGATGTTTTTTGGGTGCTAATGGTCACCGCTTTCTTTTCTGGTGGGGTGACTGTGCCGCTTTATTCGCTGTTTCTTGCATACACAAATGACTCCTTATCCACCGATGATATGCCAGCAGCGTCAGGCGGTTTGGTGTTTACCTTTGGGTTGGGTGCCATCGGCGGGCCTCTCGTTAGTGGTTGGATGATGCAAACGTTTGGCCCCTTTGTGTTCTGGTTGGTGCTGGCGGTGACCTTTGCCGCCATCGCTTGTTATGCCTTGTATTGCATGACGCAACAAGGGGTTGTGGTGCCCGTCGAAGAAACCGACAGTTATTTGGGCGTGTTACCAACAGCGACGGCGGTCGCAGTAGAAGCGGCTGGGGAGTGGGCGGTTGAGCACAGTGAAGCCGAAGCTGAAGCTGAAAAAGAAGAGCGTGATCAAGACGGTTAGCATCAGAGTGTTAGATAAATTGCTGACGTTTTGCAGTATTATAGGGCGACTTATATTAACGATAGATAGCAATGACCATTCCGATTAAAAATGTCACCGTCCCTGAAGTCTCGTGCTCCAATTGCGAGGCCTGTTGCTGTCGTCTAGAAGTGATGATCATTACCGATACTGGCGTTCCTGAAAAACACATTTCTGTGGATGAATGGGGCGCTGAAACCATGCTGCGTTTAGACGATGGTTGGTGTTCGGCAGTCGACCGTGAAACCTTAATGTGTACCATCTATGAAAATCGTCCTTGGATCTGCCGAGAATTCGAGATGGGTTCCTATGAGTGTTTGGATGAAAGGGCTGAGATTTTAGGTCGTTAACGCCGAATCAAAGTAACGATCCACAACCTGCTTTGCGCGTTTTCGAGTCGCAGCTGTCGCGCCAATGGGGTATCCTCTTTACGGATCAATGGCAGCCTCTATAAAGATCAGTATGAAGCAGATATGGGGCTGTAATTAAGGCATTACGTCGTATCAGAAAAAGGGCATTCTATTGAAAGAATTTGAGTTAATACAAAACATCTTTCAAGCGTCAATGATGGCCAACACACAGGGTCGTGACGATATTCTAGTTGGCATTGGAGATGATTGTGCTCAGGTGGCTGTGCCCTTGGGACAAAGCTTGGTTTTTTCCATGGATACCTTGGTGGAAGGGCGTCATTTTCCAATCGACGCGGACCCGGTGGATATTGGTTATCGAGCCGTAGCAACGTGTGTAAGTGATTTGGCGGCGATGGGCGCGAAACCTGCGTTCTTTACGCTGGCATTGACGATACCCGAATCAGACCCACAATGGCTCGCAGGGCTTGCGCAAGGCATGGCCGAATTGGCGGAGCCGATTGGCTTGATTCTCGTCGGTGGAGACACCACCAAAGGCCCATTAACTCTGACTCTACAGGTTCATGGCTACGTAGAAGCCGATCAGGTGCCGTTGCGTTCCCATGCCAAGGTGGGCGATGACATTTATGTGACTGGATTACTGGGCGATGCCTCCGCTGCTGTCCCTATTGTGACGGGTGAGGTGCAAGTCTCCAGTGAGCGTTTTGATTACTTTTATGATCGCTTTTGGCGCCCTACGCCGCGCCTTATTGCCGGTATGGCGTTGAAGAGAGTCGTGCACGCCATGATGGATATTTCCGATGGACTGGCGCAAGACCTTCAGCACATCGCCAAAGCCTCTAACGTTGGGGTCATGCTTGATGCTCACGCGTTGCCTATTTCTGATATCTTGTGTCAGTGGCAACCAGACACCGCGATTGCGTTGGCCTTAACGGGCGGCGACGATTATGAACTTTGCTTTACCGCTGCTCCTGAAATGGCTGAAGAAATTGCCTTGATCACACAAACGCTGCATTTGCCTTGTAATAAAGTGGGGCGCATTGTGGAATCTGGCTTTGAAATCGATGGTTATCATGGCGAGCGTCACGGCTGGCAACATTTTTAAAGACTTGATAGCGACGGTTATCAACTTTGTATTTAGATTTTAATAAACACGGAAAAGATTCATGGCTCATCCTGTTCCTCGTTCAATTTGGCGTAATCCCATTCATTTTTTGGCGTTTGGCTTAGGGTCTGGCGCTGCGCCAAAAGCCCCAGGTACATTTGGTACTTTGGCTGCGGTCATTCCATTCTTTTTTGTTCTGCAACATCTGACGGATCAAGCGTATTTAGTAATGCTGATCGTCACCTCTTTAGTCGGCATTTACTTGTGCCACAAAACGGCCAAAGACCTCGGCGTGCATGATCACTCTGGTATCGTTTGGGATGAATTTGTCGGTTACTGGATTACCATGTGGCTAGCACCAGCAGGTTGGTTTTATATTGTGCTGGGCTTTGTGTTATTTCGCTTATTTGATATTTTGAAACCTTGGCCGATTTCTTGGTTGGACAAAAATGTTCATGGTGGTTTCGGTATTATGGTGGACGATATTCTAGCGGGCGTGATGTCATTCGTTGTGCTGCAAGCCTTGGTACACTTTGTTTTTTAGTGCCTAGAAACCTGCTGTTTCTTTGTTATGGTTAGATTTAAAAGCCACCATTCGCTAAGCGTATGGTGGCTTTTTAATGTTGTCTTTTATGTTTGCTAAACGATTAGCGATAGACCATGCCGCCATCGATTAATGGGGCTTGCCCTGTCATATAATCCGAGTCTGGGCCGGCAAGATACGCGACAAAGTTAGCGACATCTTCAGGTGTTTGCGCCCGTCCAAGCGCAATCCCTTCAACATATTTTTTGTAGGTTTCACCTTCGGGAACACCAGTAATTTCGGAAAAACGCTTATCAATCTCAACCCACATATCTGTCCCTACGACACCTGGGCAATACGCATTGACGGTAATGCCTTGGCTTGCGTACTCTTGCGCAGCGGCTTGGGTTAACGCACGTACGGCAAATTTTGTTGCTGAGTACACGCCGAGCAAGGCAAAACCATTATGACCAGCAATGGAAGAGGCGTTGATTATTTTGCCTTTCTGCTTGCGCTCTATGAACTTTTTCGCCGCCGCTTGAATCCCCCAAAGTGTACCTCCAACGTTTACTTGTTGGATTTTTTCAAACTCTTCTGGGGTAACGTCTGCAATGGCTTGAACCTGTGCAATGCCAGCGTTGTTTACCATGATATCAAAGCCATCTAAGACTTTTTCAGCGTGATCGACTGCCGCATAAACTTGTTTTTGGTCACTTATATCCGCTGTAAAAATGGCTGTCTTACGACCTAATGCTTCTATTTTTCGTGCCACCGCTAGAATTTTTTCTTCGTTTAAATCAACCAACGCAATATCCGCACCTTCCTTTGCTAGGCGAAGTGCAATAGCTCGTCCAATGCCCTGTCCTGCACCTGTTACAAGTGCGACCTTACCGTGTAATGACATAACTGACTCCTTGTGGGTATGATTCAGGCAATATTGCTTGTGAGAAGGCTGTTTGTTTTATAAGCCATCCGTTGGGTTTGAGTTTACAGCTCTTATAGAGGGTGGGATTAGATATAGATCAATAAATGAACAGATTGTCAGGTGAGTTTTAATGGCGCTACTCAACGTATGGGTTAGAGCGCTATTTAAAGGCAAGTTATGTTTTAATTCACATCATCATGATATTGAACAGAGTGTTTATCTAAATGTATGCAATAGAAGCAAAAGACGTTTTGAGGTATTTTTTGGGGGACTGGAAAGTACAGCGCACGATTTCGGGATTTGGGGAGATCCCTGGGGAAGCCAGTTTTCATCGCCATGCGGACAATAAACAATGGCTAGACTATCAAGAAGCCATGGTATTGCCGAATTCAGATCAGCAAAAGCCCAATGCATTTCGCCGTTACAGTTACCGGATGACGGCGTCTGGCTTTGATATATTTTTCTCGGATGGGGCAACAAAAGGGGACTTGTTTTTGAGCTTTGCTTTTACCCAGGCCAGCACATTAACGTCTCATCATTTATGCATTAAAGATCATTACGACGCCACCTTTGAATTTCTCTCAGAGCATGAGTTTGCGCTGAGTTTTAGTGTGGTTGGGCCGAAAAAAGATTACGCCATTCAAACTCGTTTTACCAAGCTGCTGGCTTAAATAGTAGCGAGTGTTGCGCGACTGAATTCAGGCATAAAAAGCCAATCTTGCAGTGACCCTCCCATAGTTTGACTATTTAATGACAGGGGGCTTTTTATGCCTAGTTGGAACAGTGCGCCGTCTTTAGTCAATGATGGTCATTGCGTTTTAAGTGCGTTTCAAAGCCGCGAATAATCAGCGATAAGGTCAGGGTTAGCACCAAATACATAAAGGCCACGACATTATAAGTCTCAAAAAATTGAAACGATGATGCGCTGAATATCTTGCCTAGCTGTGTGATGTCTTGCACACCCAGTACCGATACCAAGGCAGAATCTTTGATCATGGCCACAAAGTCGTTGCCCAGTGGCGGCAGGATTTTTCGAATGGCTTGTGGAAAGGTAATAAAGCGGAAGCGTTGCCAGTTAGACAACCCAAGCGCCTGTGCCGCTTCGATTTGCCCTTTACCTACTTCTTGGATACCCGCTCGGAACACTTCTGCAATAAACGCACTGTAGCTAATGGATAACGCAAAAATAGCTCGCCACAACATACTGAAATCACGGGTGCGCGCTTTTTCTAATACGCCCGCATCAATGGGTATTTGCAACACCCAGTTATAGAGTTTAACCAGTTCAGGTGCGCCCACAAAAGCGATATAAAACAATAAAACAAGAACCGGAATGCCACGAATGATTTCCACATAAAAACGGCTAAATTCTCGTATGGCTCGCCACCGAGAAAAGCCCGCTAAGGCAATCAGCAAGCCGATAATACTGGCCAGTAAAAAGGCGCTAAGGGTGACGCCCAGTGTGGTTAATAGGCCTTTACTTAATACCCCAGCAATACGCTGATAGCTTTGGTCTGCGACCATGTGCCAAAGTAGCGTTATAGAAATGATAATGGTTGCGACTAGCCACCAAGGCGTTCGTTCTAAGGTCTTTTTAAAGGGCATAATGATCAAAATAGCTAGACCGCCGGATGGCGATCGGATGAATTCAAACAGAGCCATCGCGTTATGAATAACGCGATGGCTCAGAAGGCTTAGTGGTGTTGATTGTAATCAAAGAACCATTTTTGATTTAGCGCGTCCATTGTGCCATCTTTTTGCATGCTCTTAATCGCGGCGTTAATGGGTTGTCGCAGATCAGATCCCGGCGTCAGAATAAAGCCAAAATCTTCTGAGCCAAGTGGGCCACCAACGATTTTAAAAGCGCCTGGGTTGGCGCCGATGTAACCACGAGCAGATGTCGCGTCCATTAATACGCAGTCTACATCGCCAGTCTTTAGCGCTTGAACGGACGCGCCAAAGGTTTCGAGCAAGGTGATTCTTGGGTTATTTTCGTTGCCATCCAAAACATCGTACACCGCCACGTAAAAGTTTGTGGTGCCAGGTTGGGCGCCAAATTGAAGGTCTTTATTGGCGGCAAAGGATTTGGCATCATCAAAGCGATTTTCGTCGGCTCTTACCAGCATAAATTGTTGTGAGGTCATATATGGAATCGAAAAGTCGATTTGCTGCGCTCGTTCTGCATTGATCGTGATGCCATCCATACCAATGTCATATTGGCCTTGTTTCACCCCTTGGATCATGGTGTCCCAGCTGCTTAATTGCCAATCGACTTTGGCGTTTAGGCGATGAGCTATTTCGTTCATTGCATCGTATTCCCAACCAATGCCTTTACCTGTTTCTGGGTCTGCAAAGTTTAGTGGCGTGTAAGCATTTTCGGTTACCGCGACAATGGTGCGACCTTTTAAATCTGGTAAATTGTCTGCTTGGCTTAGTCCACTGAACGTAACAGCGACAGTAAGAGCAAGACATGAAATAAGAGATTTCATGAATGGTTGTCCTTCGAAGGCAAATAATTAAGGGAATGATCGATCATTTTGGTGAGATTATACACAGGTCAATAATAGTCGACTACGCCATCCTAATGAGAGTGAATCAATGATCGTTATATTGCGAGTTTAAACGAGGATTAAGTGGGGGTGAAGTGGCAACTTTTTGGCTAAAAGCGTATATTCCCTGCTTTATTAAGGTTCGTAACATCGCGACGCTGATTGGTCAGATAGCGGCGTTTTTTTCTGAGAATATAAGGGTGCTATGACGCGCGAATTGGATCAAAAACAAGCTTTTCAGACACATTGCTTGGCGCAGATGGGGGTGACCTCATGGTTGTCCGCTCCGAGCGGTGTGGCGGGGACTGTGTTTTACGCGCCTCAGCCTTGGGCGATGGATCAGGCATTTGAGCCCAGCGCAGTGCCAACCGCGAGTCGGGTTGCGCCGACTCAAGGGTTTGAGTCTGGTTTGCCAGAGCCTATGGCGAAACCAGTCGCGCCAGAAGAAAAAGAGCAGTCGGTGGCGTATTTGCGCGAGCAATTGAATGCTGGCCCTGAAATCATTGTCGAGGACTTACAACCGATCGAAGAGCTGGCCGTCGATATCGATGTCCCCGTCCATGTTGCGCCGCTAACCTCATCGATCACTCACATTGAGTTAAGAGCCTACGCGCTCGCCAATCAGTTACTGATTGTGAGCGAAGTGCCTGTGTCTTTCTCGCAGCAAGAAGACATTGACCGTTTGGCGGTTAAAATGGGGCAGGCACTATTAAAAACACCGATTGAAGAATGGACGAGTCGTGGCTTGTCTTGGCCTGGTGCCTTGCGAAATCCTCACTTTTTAACACGACAAGATTGGCTGTTAGGCGCGCTCGAGCGTTTTATTATAGGGCTTACATCGACCTTTACTGGCACGCCAAAAGTGGTGCTGGCAGGCGATAATATCGCCACACTGTTTGACGAACTGCCAGCAGAGTGCGAACTAAAAGCCTTCCCTGTGGCACGCATTGTGAGTCTGCCTGAGCTGTTCCGTATTCCTGAGTTACGCAAAGACGCTTGGCAAATTATGCAGCGTGCCTTGTTTTAATGCTTTTGTATTCGCCCTTCTGCTCGTAGCAGCGGGCGTTACTCGGTGTTGTCTCACCTTTTACTTTATAACGGAAATCATTCAGTCATGGCCTCGTTTCTTATTCGCCACGCCACACTCGACGATCTCAACGCCATTGTGCAGCTTGATCAAGGATCAAATCCTCATCCTTGGAATGCATCGCTGATTGAAGAGGCGCTTATGTCACGCGCTAACTGGGTCATCGAAGCGACGCTAGAAGCAGATGACACCATCGCGCAGAAAGATGAAACCACATTGCTTGGCTGGCTGACCGCGTCTTTATTGTTCGAGCAATCGGAGCTTGAGCTTATCGTGGTGGATCGGGCGCAACGTCGCCAAGGTTTCGCGAAGCAGCTGTTGTCCGCTTGGACGGAAGAAATGGCGAGCAAAGGGGTGGTGGAATACCTGTTAGAAGTACGCGAGTCTAATCTGGGCGCCATCCAGCTTTATCGTTCGTTAGGTTTTGAGGAAGTAGGGCGCCGCAAAAATTATTATGTGACAGATCAAGGTAAAGAAGCCGCGTGTTTGTTTACCTTAAGCGTCTAAAAGCAGGCGCACGCCCTGTTAAATCTCATTGAATAGCACAAACAGAAAATAAGGAATCATATTATGAGTCAGGTATTAGTCCCTATTGCCAATGGTAATGAAGACATTGAAGCCATCACTATTATTGATGTGCTGCGCCGTGGCGGCGTTGAAGTGACCGTTGCCAGTGTTCACGAGGTGAAAAACATCACAGGTGCCAATGGCTGTAAAATTGAAGCCGATGTGCTACTCACCGACGTGGCTGATGTGCAATACGACGCGATTGTTCTTCCCGGCGGCATGCCAGGGGCTGAGCATTTACGCGATTGCGAGTTGTTAATCGATATGCTGGAAAAGCATGATATTCAAGATGCTTTGTTGTGTGCGATATGTGCTTCTCCTGCCGTAGTGTTTGGGACCCATGGTTTTGTCGTAGACAAACAAGCAACCTGTTACCCAGGATTTGAGTCTGGTTTGACGGGCGCGCAATACATGGCGGATCAACCGGTCGTTATGGATGATAATATTATTACTGGGCAAGGACCGGCCGCTGCCATGACGTTTTCGTTGGCGGTATTGGCGAACCTAAATGGATATGAAAGCGCTCAAGAAGTAGCCAATGGTCTTTTGTGTTAATAGATTGTGGTGGAATAGTTATTCTTGACCAAAAAGTCAATTAAAATCAGCCCTAAAGCCATACTTTTTCCGTATTTGGGCGGCTTTGCGGTGGACGCTCACGGCGTATAAGAGTAAAATTGGGCAGATTTTTTGAACGCGAGATCTATTGGCAATTGATCAATAGATGAACGGCAAAAACGCAATTTCTTAAAAGCGAGATGAGCCGATGGTTCTCTCGCTTTTTTGCAACCTGATAGGCTCTAAACGGGAGGTTCCTTTGGCAACATCAGCGATTCTGGCTCTGGAAGACGGCACTGTATTTAAAGGGGTGTCGATCGGAGCGGATGGCTCCTCAACAGCCGAAGTGGTTTTCAACACTTCGATGACTGGTTATCAAGAAATTCTTACAGATCCTTCCTATGCTCGACAAATGGTCACTTTGACCTATCCCCATATTGGGAATACTGGCGTTAACTCTGAAGATGAAGAATCCAACAATGTCTGGTGTGAAGGTTTGATCATTCGTGATCTTCCTTTAGTTGCTAGCAGCTGGCGTTCAGAAGAGTCGTTAGACTCTTATCTAAAACGCAAAGGCGTAGTGGGCATCGCTGACATTGATACGCGTAAATTGACTCGTATTCTACGAGAAAAAGGCGCGCAAGCGGGTTGCATCATGGCAGGTGAGAACCTAGATGAAGCAGCAGCGATTGCCGCAGCGAAAGGTTTTCCTGGCCTAAAAGGCATGGATTTAGCGAAAGAAGTGTCTGCGAAAGAGTCTTACCAGTGGACCGAGTCAACTTGGGATCTGGTAAAAGGTCATACCACGCCTGAATCATTCGACTTCCACGTTGTGGCTTATGACTTTGGTGTGAAGCAAAACATTTTGCGCATGTTGGTTGAGCGCGGCTGCCGTCTAACGGTTGTGCCTGCACAAACACCAGCAAGTGACGTGCTTGCCTTGAATCCAGATGGCGTTTTCCTTTCTAACGGCCCTGGTGACCCAGAGCCATGTGATTACGCGATTCAAGCGATCAAAGAGATCCTAGAAACAGACATTCCTGTTTTTGGTATCTGTCTTGGTCATCAGCTATTGGCATTGGCCTCTGGCGCGAAAACGAAGAAAATGAAATTTGGTCACCACGGCGCTAACCATCCAGTACAAGCCATTGAAAAAGGCACTGTGATGATTACTAGCCAGAACCACGGTTTCGCGGTAGATGAAGATACTTTGCCTGCCAATCTTAAGATGACGCACAAATCCTTGTTCGATGGTTCTTTGCAGGGGATTTCCCGTACTGATAAGAGCGCGTTCAGCTTCCAAGGTCACCCGGAAGCGAGCCCAGGGCCGCACGACGTTGCGCCACTGTTTGATCAGTTCATCGAAAACATCAAAGCCACCAAAGCCTGAGCAGGAACGAAATACTATGCCAAAGCGTACTGACATAAAAAGCGTCTTAATTTTGGGTGCAGGTCCTATCGTTATCGGTCAGGCCTGTGAATTTGACTATTCTGGTGCTCAAGCGTGTAAAGCGCTGCGCGAAGAAGGTTTCCGCGTCATTCTAGTGAACTCTAACCCAGCCACTATCATGACCGACCCTGTGATGGCGGATTCAACGTACATCGAGCCGATCGAATGGCAAACCGTTGAAAAAATCATCGAGAAAGAGCGTCCAGATGCTGTGCTACCAACCATGGGTGGCCAAACGGCGCTGAACTGTGCGTTGGATCTTGAGCGTCATGGCGTACTAGAAAAATACAATGTTGAAATGATTGGTGCGACGGCGGATGCCATCGACAAAGCGGAAGACCGTAATCGTTTCGACCAAGCAATGAAAGCCATTGGTCTTGAATGTCCGCGTGCCGGCATTGCACACAGCATGGAAGAAGCATTGCAAGTTCAATCAGAGCTTGGCTTCCCTTGTATCATTCGACCTTCTTTTACCATGGGCGGCACCGGTGGCGGTATCGCGTACAACATGGAAGAGTTTGAAGAAATTTGTACTCGTGGTTTGGACTTGTCGCCAACCAACGAATTGCTAATCGATGAATCTTTGATCGGTTGGAAAGAGTACGAGATGGAAGTTGTCCGTGACAAAAAAGACAACTGCATCATTGTTTGTGCGATCGAAAACTTCGACGCAATGGGTGTTCACACCGGTGACTCCATTACGGTTGCGCCAGCACAAACTCTAACAGACAAAGAATACCAAATCATGCGTAACGCTTCTTTAGCGGTATTGCGTGAGATTGGTGTTGAGACTGGTGGTTCAAACGTACAGTTTGGTATGGATCCGAAAACAGGCCGTTTGGTTGTTATCGAGATGAACCCACGTGTGTCTCGTTCTTCTGCCTTGGCATCCAAAGCGACGGGTTTCCCTATCGCGAAAATCGCAGCGAAATTGGCGATTGGTTACACCCTAGACGAATTGCAAAACGACATCACTGGCGGTCAAACACCAGCGAGCTTCGAGCCAGCAATTGACTACGTTGTGACTAAGATCCCACGTTTCACATTCGAAAAATTCCCAACAGCGAACGATCGCCTAACGACGCAAATGAAGTCGGTTGGTGAGGTGATGGCGATTGGCCGTACTTTCCAAGAGTCTTTGCAAAAAGCATTGCGCGGTTTGGAAGTGGGCGCGGATGGCTTTAATCCTCAATTGGATTTCGCAGAAGAAAACAGCAAAGAAAAACTGGCGTATGAGCTTCAAAATCCAGGTGCAGACCGCATTTGGTACATTGGCGATGCGTTCCGTTCTGGCATGACAATCGATGAGATTTACGCGGTGACTGGCGTTGATCATTGGTTCCTAGTTCAGATCGAAGACTTGATCAAAGAAGAAGCGGGTCTGGCTGACAAAGGTCTCGTCGACATGACTTACGACGTGATGCGTCGTTTGAAACGCAAAGGCTTCTCTGACTCACGTCTAGCGAGCTTGTTGCAAGTGACTGAGAAGTCATTGCGTGAGCGTCGTTACTTGGTTGACGTGCATCCTGTCTACAAGCGTGTTGATACTTGTGCGGCTGAATTCGCAACCAACACAGCGTACATGTACTCCACTTATGAAGATGAGTGTGAAGCGGCGCCAACAGACAAAGAAAAAATCATCATTCTAGGTGGTGGTCCAAACCGTATCGGTCAAGGTATCGAGTTTGATTACTGCTGTGTACACGCGGCGCTAGGCTTACGCGAAGCGGGCTACGAAACCATCATGGTGAACTGTAACCCAGAAACCGTTTCTACCGATTACGATACCTCGGATCGTTTGTACTTCGAACCAGTTACTCTGGAAGATGTGCTTGAAATCGTTCGCAAAGAAAAACCAAAAGGTGTCATCGTTCAGTTCGGTGGTCAAACACCACTGAAAATTGCTCGTGCCTTGCAAAATGAAGGCGTGCCTATCATTGGTACGACGCCAGAAGCGATTGACCGTGCAGAAGACCGTGAGCGTTTCCAAAGCATGATTCAGCGTTTGGGTTACAAACAGCCGCATAATGCGACCGTTCGTAGCGTTGACCAAGCCGCAATGAAAGCCGCTGAAATCGGTTACCCTCTAGTGGTTCGCCCATCTTATGTACTGGGTGGACGCGCAATGGAAATCGTGTATAACGAAAAAGAATTGATGCGCTACATGACCACGGCTGTGAAAGTGTCAAACGACAGCCCAGTGTTGTTGGATCACTTCTTGAATGCGGCGATTGAGATCGACATCGACTGTATCAGTGATGGTAATCAAGTGGTTATCGGCGGCATCATGCAGCATATCGAACAAGCGGGTGTTCACTCTGGTGACTCTGCGTGTTCTTTGCCTCCTTACTCATTGCCTGCGAATGTTCAAGATGACATCCGCGAAATGATTAAAAACATGGCGCTTGAGCTTGGTGTTATCGGTTTGATGAACACTCAGCTTGCTGTACAAGATGGCGAAATCTATGTGATCGAGGTAAACCCTCGTGCCTCACGTACTGTACCGTTTGTTTCTAAGTGCATCGGCCGCTCTTTAGCGCAAGTCGCGGCATTGGTTATGTCTGGTAAAACGCTAGCAGAGCTTGGTTTCACAAGTGAAATCATTCCTTCTTACTACAGCGTGAAAGAAGCGGTCTTCCCGTTCAACAAATTCCAAGGTGTTGACCCTATTCTTGGCCCTGAAATGAAATCGACTGGTGAAGTCATGGGTGTTGGCGATACGTTCGCTGAAGCCTTTGGCAAAGCGGTTCTAGGTGGTGGTACTGTGTTGCCAACGTCTGGACGTGCCTTTATCAGTGTTCGTGACATGGACAAAGAAGGGGCGGTTGACGTAGCGCGTCGTCTTTCTGAGCTAGGTTTTGATATCGTTGGTACCGAAGGTACTGCGAAATACTTAGCAGAGCATGGCGTAGCGGTAAATAAAGTCAACAAGGTGAATGAAGGTCGTCCACACATTGTCGATATGCTGAAAAATGGTGAAATTGATTATATTATCAACACTACTTCCGGCACTCAGGCAATTGCTGACTCTTCGGTCATTCGCCGCACAGCATTGCAGCGCAAGGTTTGTTACACTACTACATTGGCCGGCGCTGAAGCGACTAGCATGGCGATCAGCTTGAAGGGTGAAACCAAAGTTAGAAGACTGCAAGATTTGCACTTGGGGAAATAATGAAAAAAGTACCAATGACGGTAGAAGGTGAAGCTAGCTTACGCGAAGAGCTAAATCACCTTAAAACCGTAGTTCGTCCACGAGTGATTGCTGATATTGCAACCGCTCGTGAACACGGCGATTTAAAAGAAAATGCGGAATATCACGCTGCACGTGAAGAACAGGGATTTGCTGAAGGTCGTATTAAAGAGATCGAAGGCAAGCTGTCTGATTCACAAGTGATCGACGTTAAGGCAATGCCAGCAACGGGTAAAGTTGTGTTTGGTACCACTGTCACCTTATATAACGTAGATACTGAAGCGACTGTGACTTACCGTATCGTAGGTGATGATGAAGCAGACGTGAAGCTGAAGAAAATTTCTTACGCTTCTCCGATTGCCAAAGCCATCATTGGGAAAGAAGAGGGCGACGAAGTCCTTGTTAAAATTCCAAGCGGTGAAGCAACGTATGAGATTGAGAAAGTCGAATACATTTAATTTGTATTAGATGATTTCATTCTTCTAAAAGCCACGATGTGAAAGCATCGTGGCTTTTTTTATGCCTAACGAGAAGGTAGATTGTTAACAAAAAGCTTAAAGAGTTTAGTCTTAATGACTAATTATAAAATTAAAGTGATGTATTTATAATGGCTTCAATTCGTTATTACCCTTATAACTCGTTGGAGAAGATGATGGCTCACCAAATTATTCAAGACTTGAACAGCCGCTATACGGCTAAAAAATACGATGCGGATAAGCGCATTTCGCCTGAAAACTTGGATGTGATTAAAGAAGCGATCCGCTTGTCAGCTTCTTCGATCAACTCTCAGCCATGGAAATTTGTTTTGGTAGAAAGTGATGAAGGTAAACAGCGTTTACATGATACCTTTGCCAATAAGCATCAGTTCAATCAACTGCACGCGAAAGAAGCCTCACATACTTTATTACTGGCATACGATCCTGCGTTTACCAAAGACAAATTTAGAAAACGTGTAGATGCTGAAGTAAGCTCAGGTCACCTGCCAGCTGAAATGTACGATACCTTCATGGGCGCTTATGCATTCGCTGAAATGAACACGGATGAAGCAGGTAATAACGCGAGCTGGACTAAAGCACAGGTCTACTTAGCGTTAGGAAACATACTGCACACCCTAGCGCGCCTAGGCATTGCCTCTACGCCAATGGAAGGTGTTGATCCTGAATTGATTGGCGAAAAATTTGCAGCAGAATTAGACGGTCATGTGTGTGAAGTAGCCTTGGCAATGGGTTACCACAAAGACGGCGACGACTGGAACCACGGTCTACCAAAAGCTCGCCTAGCGATGGACGATATTATCGCGACCGCCTAATCGAACCGTTAGACACTTCTCGCGAATATAGAAAGCCATCTTGTGAAAGCAAGGTGGCTTTTTGTTTTACTATGAAATACAGCTGGCAGAACCCTGATTGGCCAAATTTCACCTTTGACGAAACGCAATGCCGAGATGCTTTGTATCAGTACGCGTTAGAGGCTGGTCGCTTGTCTGAATGCAGGATCCGACTGTTTTGAAGGTGGCGGCAGAAATACGAGGTATGGGGCGGTGTTACCTGATTAAGGGAGTCCGCTGATCATGTCCTGAGTGTGATTTGTTGATTTGCTTTGAGTGTTTACTTTATACTCAGTGGTACAGAATTAAGTACAGGAAATAAGTAATGGATGCTATCAGTTATACCACAGCTCGGGCCAACTTAGCGAAGACGATGGCCAAGGTTTGTGATGATCATTCGCCAGTCATTATTACGCGTAAAAGCGAGAGCCCAGTTGTCATGATGTCGTTAGAAGATTATGAGGCCATGCAAGAGACCACCTACTTACTACGTTCACCAGCAAACGCAAGAGTATTGCTGGAATCCATTGCCGAGCTGGAAGCAGGTAAAGGTGTTGAAAGAGAATTGATTGAGTGAAGCTGACGTATTCAACTGCGGCTTGGGATCAGTATCTTTATTGGCAGAGCACGGATAAAAAAGTACTAAAGCGTATTAACTTACTGATTAAAGATATTCAGCGCGAACCCTATGAAGGGATTGGCAAGCCTGAACCTTTAAAGCATGGTCTTGCGGGCTATTGGTCTCGCCGGATTAATGATGAACACCGAATTGTTTATAAATATCAAAACGATGTCATATTGATAGCGCAGTTACGATATCACTATTAAGTCTTCTGTTTGAGTCAGGCTTGATGTTATCTGAGTAGAGAAGCGCCAAGTGAGCTGACTAAACAAAAACACCGGCCTCGCCGGTGTTTTTGTTTATAGCGTCTTATTTAAGTAATGGTTAAGACTGTGGGTATTTGAATTTAAAATCGACTTTGAATGGTTTGAACCAAGAGGGTACGCCAGTGGCTTTGTCTACGTGGTGTAAGAAGCCTTTTTCGTCTGGTGCCGTGTATTGAAGGTGGGCAATGTAAGTGCCTTTGCCTTTTAGTTGTACGGAATGCGCATAGTGTGGACCATCGCCAGCGGTCATTGGCAGCATCTGACCGTACTCCATAAAGCTTGGGTCACCAACTTTCGTCACGACATAATTTATGCTCATGTAAGGAATCCAAGCGCCATTAGGAAAGCCCCATTGGTTGTCTTGAGTTGCATGCACATCAGATTCGAGATGCACTACGTCCTTGCCCATTATCATTGAGGCTGGAGAAGGGTCAGTCTTAATATCAACTAGATAAGACGAGGCGATTTCCATGCCATCTTTATGGATGGGACCACCAACTGGGTATTCTCGGGCGCTTGCGTATTGACTCATGAGGGCGGCGCTGCAAAGTAACGCGGTGAAGGAAAGCGCTTTTTTCACATTATTAGTGAGTTGCATTTAGAGTGTCCTTATTTTGGTTGTGGCTTTGTTTAAGTCGTTGAGTGGTTAGAGAAATAACGCACAAAACGGTACACCAGGTGAGTATTTGCACCCCCATAGGGGTTGCGGTGTAGCCAATAACAGAATGGGCTAATACACCGCCCCAACCGTTACTGGATAAGAGAAAAGAGCTGTCCCAAACTTGCGAGCCTAACTGGGGCAAAAAGCCTATGTTCGCTAGAATACCAACGGCTTGGCTGGATAAACCGGCTGCAATCAAGGATAAAATTACGTTGCTGGACGAAAAAATGTAACGCAGAGGAATCATCACTATGCCGCGGTACAGGGAGTAGGTGACTAAAACGCCCAGAGCGGTGCCAAGTAAGCCACCAAGCAGCATGGAATTTTCGGTTAAACCAGACGATAAAAAGAGGCTGTATAAAAACAGCACCACTTCAGACCCTTCTCGTAATACCGCAATGGCAATCACGATCACAATGGCGAAGCTGCCTTTTCCTTCCAACAGTAGGCCCTTGATGTTCTGACGACTTTTTTCGGCGATTTCGCGGCCTTTTACCGACATCCAGATGTTTTGCCAAGCGAGCATCAAGGTAGCAATGGCTAGAATAGACGCGGTAAAAACCTCTTGTCCGTAGCCTGACAGAGAGTCTTCTATTAAGCTGGTGAATTTTGCTAGCAGCACTGCGCCAAGTAGGCCAAGAACGATGCCAGAGACCACCTGAAGGCGAATGGTTAAGCCTTTACAGGCCGCGGCGACGATGGAAATAATCAATCCAGCTTCGAGTACTTCTCTAAATACGATGAGTAAAACAGCAAGCATGCCTGCGGGTGTCCTTATGGGAGTTTAACGTTAACTATGCCGACTACGTTGGAGGCGTAGTCATTAAAAAAGTGGTATTTACCTGCTTTTAACGGCCCGGTATACACAGATATTTTCCCCTTAGGTACGATGATTTTTTCAAATTTCATGTCGTAGCTTTCAAGCTCTGCCACCTTGTTTGTGTTGTTGATTAGTTCGATTTTGATGGCTTTATTTGGTGGGGCTGTGAGTGTTTTCGGAGAAAATCCGTCAGCATTGAGTTGCAATTGAAGGGTAAGCCTTTCTGCGTAAGCCGGTAAGCTAAGTGCTGAAAAGATAGAGGCTAAAAGCAAACAACGTAATAGCATGAGGTTTCTCTCTTTGTTTTAGAAAAGCGAAGGCTTTGTCCAAAGTAAATAAGTAGTGATAATTGTTATCAGTACGATTGTTGATTCTCCTGCTTCGCGGTGATCTGCGTCAATTGCATGATGTGTAATTTCTAGCTTTGTCAGTAATGTTTACCTGACGCACAAATAGTGTAATTAATGGGGGAGAAGAGAATTATATGGCAAAATAGAGGCCTTAGGTCGGTTCCTTTCAAAATGAAAGCTGACGCTATCACCCCGTTATTTAGGAAAGTAGAAACCACAGATTATGTCTTATCCTCCTTGTCCAAAGTGCCAGTCTGAGTATGTTTACCAAGATCAAACGAATTTACTGTGTCCAGAATGTGGTCATGAGTGGAATCCTGAAGAAGTTGCCACAGAGCAAGAAAGCCTGGCGGTCAAAGACGCCAACGGTACCCTGTTAGCAGAAGGCGATAAGGTCACTCTTGCCAAAGACCTCAAAGTGAAAAGCAGTTCTTTGGTGCTGAAAATAGGCACAAAAGCCGTGATCAGGCGCATTTTTGATAAAAAAGATCATCAGCTCGACTGTCGGGTGGATGGTGCTGGCGAAATGATGGTGACCGCTAAGTTCGTGAAAAAAGCCTAGCCATATCTTTAGCAGGGAGCGGTAAGAGGTAAACCCCATAAACAAAAACACCAGCCGAGGCTGGTGTTTTTAGTGGTGCTATCAGAAACCTGAGCGTTTATGGCTTAATGATTAGGCCATTAAGCTTGTGCTTTTTTGAAGGCATTGATCAAGGCTTGGGTAGAGGCATCCAGTGCGCTGTTGTCGCTGTCGCTAACAAGGCGGTTGAAGATGTCGGTTCCCAATACTTTGCCTAGTTCAACACCCCATTGGTCAAATGAGTTGATGCCCCAAATGGTGCCTTGTACAAAAGTACGGTGCTCATAAAGGGCGATCAATGCACCGACGGTTTCTGGTGTCATTTTATCGGTAAGCAGCGTATTACTTGGTCGATTGCCTTTGATCACTTTGTGCGGTGCAATGGCTTCGACCTGTTCAGGCGTCGCGCCTGCATCACGCAGTTCTTGTTTTGCTTGTTCAAGCGTTTTGCCGACCATTAAGGCTTGCGACTGACTTAAGCAGTTAGCGAACAATTGTGCGTGATGATCTTTAATTGGGTTATGCGATGCTAATGGTGCAATGAAGTCCACAGGCACAAGGCGCGTGCCTTGATGCAATAACTGGTGGTAAGCGTGTTGACCGTTGGTGCCAGCGCCGCCCCAGATGATTGGCCCTGTGTCTGTCTCAACGCCATCGCCATTCAATAAATTCGCTTTACCGTTACTTTCCATATCAAGCTGCTGAATATGAGCAGGCATTGCACGTAGGTAGTGGTCATAAGGAATCAAAGCGTGAGTTTGTGCGTTGTGGAAATTGATGTACCACACGCCCAAAGCGCCCATGATGACGGGGATGTTTTCTTCAAATGGTGCGGTGCGAAAATGCTCATCCATTTGGTGAGCACCGTCTAGCAGCGCGTAGAAGTTATCCATGCCAACGGCGATCGCAACCGGCAAGCCAATTGCTGACCAAAGGGAGTAACGTCCGCCCACCCAATCCCACATCGGGAAGATGTTTTCTTTGGCCATGCCAAACGCAACGGCTTTTTCGACGTTCGAGCTGACCGCAGCAAAGTGCTTGCTAACGGTCTCTTGGGAGCCGCCATTGGCTAAGAACCAATCGCGTGCTGCATTGGCGTTTGATAAGGTTTCTAGAGTGCCAAACGTTTTAGAAGAGATCACAAAAACGGTGGTTTCTGGATTGAGCTGTTTTAGCTTACCAGTGATATCGGAGCCATCAATGTTGGCGACGAAATGCACCTTGATGTCGTCTTTTTTGTAGGGTGTAAGCGCTTCCGCTACGACTTTTGGTCCTAGGTAAGAGCCACCGATACCGATCGAAACCACATCAGTGATGCGCTGATCAGAGTAGCCGCGCCATTCGCCACTGTGTAGCTGCTGAACAAACTTGCCCATTTGCTCTAGGGTGTCACGAACCTCTGCTAGGACATTAACGCCATCTACCATGAGCGATTCTTGTGCTTGGCTCGCGCGCAAGGCAATGTGCAACACAGAACGGTCTTCTGTGTTGTTAATGTGTTCGCCGCTGAACATGCCTTTAATCGCCGTCTCTAAACCGGCTTCTTTAACCAGTTCAATTAACAGTGCTAAGGTTTTTTCATTAACGCGGTTTTTTGCGTAATCTAATGTCCAGCCAGCGGCTTTGGTAGTGTACTTCTCGGCACGATTTTTATCCTTTTCAAACAAGGATTTCATTTCAACAGAGTCGATTTCTTTTTGGTGCTCTGCCAGTGCTTGCCAAGCACTAAGTTGGGTAGGTGAATGCATTACAATCTCCCTTGGTCTTAAAGTGAGTTAGGCCAGTTCAATGCGTATATTGTCGATTAAACGTGCGTTGCCTAGGTATGCCGCGGCCAAAATGACCAGGCTTTTCTCTTCTTCTGACGGTGTTTGTAAATTATCTTGTGCGCGGATTTCGAAATAATCACGACGGAAACCAGCCGCTTCAAGCTTCTGTTGAGCTTGTTCGCGAATGTCCTCGTGACTCGCACGGTTTTCTAATAGCGCGTCTTTTGCCCACAACAAGGTTTGGTACATGGCAGGGGCGATGCGTCTTTCTTCTTCTGTTAGGTAGCCGTTACGCGAACTCATGGCTAAGCCATCATCGTTACGCGCAATATCGACGCCAATAATGCGAACGTTAGAACTTAGGTCGCGCACCATATCTTCAATGACTTTAAGTTGCTGAAAGTCTTTGTTGCCGAATATGGCACAGTCTGGCTGAACAATGTTAAACAATTTTGTCACAACGGTGGAAACACCAACAAAATGTCCTGGGCGAGAAGCGCCACACAAAATATCAGATAAACCGACAACTTCGATTTGTGTTTGGCTGCGTTTGCCATCTGGGTACATTTCTTTTGCGTCTGGGGCAAATAAGTACTGACAGCCATTGGCCTCAAGCACTTTTTTGTCTTCTTCTAGTGTTTTTGGGTAGCGCTCTAAGTCTTCGTTTGCGGAAAATTGCATAGGGTTAACGAAGATGGAAGAGACCACTACATCGCCTTCTGTCACCGCACGTCGAATAAGAGACATGTGGCCATCGTGCAAATTGCCCATGGTTGGCACGAACGCAATGCTTTTGTCTTGTAGGCGTTCTTTTTTTAGTGCGGCACGAAGTTCAGCAACTGTGTGAAAGGTTTTCATGATTTAAATCCGTGTTCTGCTGCAGGGAATTGTTGGTTTTTTACTTCGTAAACATAGGCTTCAAAAGCGTCTTGGATACTACGGCCGTCGGTTAAAAAGTTCTTCACGAAACGAGGACGTTTGCCTATGTTGGCCCCCAGCATGTCGTGCATGACCAGCACTTGTCCATCTGTGTGTGGGCCTGCACCAATGCCGATAGTCGGCACGGAAACCGCGTCTGTTAGGGTTTTACCAAGCTCAGTTGGAATGCATTCGTAAAGCAATACATCGGCACCGGCTTCGACCAAAGCAAGCGAGTCTGCGAGTAATAAGTCTGCCGCTTGCTGGCCTTTACCTTGTACTTTGTAGCCGCCGAGTTTGTTAACAAACTGAGGCGTTAGACCCAGATGCGCACACACAGGGATGCCACGATTACTGAGCGCTTGAATGATGTCTTTTAGCCAAGCAGCGCCTTCTATTTTTACCATGTTGGCACCGGCTTGCATGAGTTTGCCAGCGTTTTCCAGTGCATGTTCGGTGGAGTTGTACGTCATGAAAGACATGTCTGCCAGAATAAAGGCATTGGTGTTGCCGCGTTTGACTGCCGCCGTGTGGTAACACATGTCTTCAATGGTGACGGGTAACGTGCTGTCGTGCCCCTGAATAACCATGCCAAGAGAGTCGCCAATCAGAATAGTTTCAACACCTGCTTCGTTCATGACGTGAGTAAAGGTGGCATCATAGCTGGTCAAACAGGTGAACTTTTCTTTGTTTTCCTTCATTTTTTGAAGATCAGACAAAGAGATTGGACGGCCGAGCTTTTTTTCAGAGTTGTTTGAATACATAGATCATTCTTCTTCTATAGAAACCAAATCGCTGGTATCAAGTTGGCGTAAATGCTCTGCCACGGTTTTGCCGTTAGCCAGAAGCATTTCTGGTGCCAGATCCATAAGGGGACGGATGACGAACCCTCTTTCTAGCATGTAAGGATGAGGAACAGTGAGGCGAGGTAAATCAATGGTCTCATTGTTATATAGCAATAAATCAAGGTCGAGTGTGCGCGGCCCCCAATGACGTTCTCGGACGCGATGGTGCGCTTGCTCAATACTTTGCAAGACGTCGAGTAGTTCGATCGGGGTTAGCTGGGTTCGCACGGAAGCCACTGCGTTGACATAGTCCGGTTGATCCTGAGGACCAACCGGTTTGCTGGAATAGAGTGTGGAAACGTGAAAATCGGCCAAATCTGGGTGTGCAGACAAGTGCTCAATAGCGCTGTGCATTTGAGCTATTGGCTCTTCTAAATTACTACCAAGTCCAATATAAGCCAGTTTCACTCTGGTCCCTCTTATTCTTCAGGAGTTTCTCTTTGCGGTGCATTGCTCTTTTTACGACGACGGGGGCGACGTTTCTTCGGCCCTTCTTTGTCGTTCGCACGAAGGTCAATGCTCTTAATTAGTTCTCTTTGTTCGTTTTCATTGGCAAATTGGAAAGATTCCCACCATGCGCCAAGGCCACCTAGTTCAGTGCCGCTTAATTCGCGAATCAGCAAGAAATCAAAGGCCGCACGAAAACGAGGGTGATCAAGCAAGACAAAGGCACGTTTACCGTAGCGCTTTGGTAAGCGGAACTGCATATCCCAAATCTCACGCATTGGCGTTGAGAAGCGTCTAGGGATCGCAGTAGAAGCCACTTGATTATCCAGTACCATGCTTGCGGCTTGATGAAGTGCTGGAGTCGCAGGCATGCCTTGTGACTGAAATTCTTCATGACGCAGCACAACGCTTGGCCACAACATCACGGCATACAAGAAGTAGGGCGCTGTTGTTTTGCCTGTTTGAAGTCGCTTGTCGGTATTTTCTAAACCTTGAAGGATAAACGCTTCAGGGTTGAGATCGTCACGTTTCCAGCCGCTAACCAGCAGTGCTTCTGTGTCAGGGAATAAGTACTTGAATAAGCCGTATTGACGTAGCAGATGGAAGGTTTTGATGCCGTTGCCGCTGCCAAGTAATTTGAGGACTTCTTCAAACAAACGGGCAGGCGGAATATGGTCTAGTAAATGCGCCATTTCTTTGATCGGGGCGGCGGTTTCTTCATCAATATCAAAGCCTAATTTACCCGCGAAGCGAATCGCACGTAACATGCGTACAGGGTCTTCTTGATAGCGTTGTCTCGCGTCGCCTATGATGCGAATTTTTTTATTCGCAATGTCTTCTAGGCCGCCACAATAATCGTGGATGCTAAAATCTTGGACATTGTAATACAGGGCGTTAAAAGTAAAGTCGCGGCGTTCGGCGTCTTCTTCAATGCTGCCGTACACGTTGTCACGTAGCACGATGCCATGGGCAGAGCGGGCTGAGTCTTTCCCTTTCAGGGACTCTTGTGGCTTGCTTGCACTGTCTTCTTGAGCGGAGGGTGCTCGGAAGGTAGAGACTTCGATAATCTCACGGCCAAATGTCACGTGAACAAGGCGAAAGCGTCGGCCAATGAGTCGTGAATTTGAGAAAAGGTCGTGGATTTCTTCTGGGGTCGCGTTCGTCACGACATCGAAATCTTTCGCGTCAACACCAATAAGGTGGTCGCGAATACAGCCACCAACAAGGTAAGCATCGAAGCCAGCTTTGTTTAGGCGATAGAGAACTTTGACTGCGTTCGGGCTTAAATTTTGGCGAGATAAGCTGTGATCGCTGCGCGGAATAATAATGGGGTAAGTCTGAGCCTTTGGGGAGGCAAAGATTGAGGTGGCTTTACGTACCAGAGATTTTAATCCTGTAAGCATTAGACGACAAATTTTAGTTAGCGAAAACTGTATTCTACACGTGTGGCTAAAAAGTTACACGAGTATTAGAGTATTCAAATTGGAAGATTTTAGTGTGACGAGCGTAGGGGGGAAGCGATTATTTAAAAACAAAATAATCGCTTTGGATACATGAAGATACTAGTTCCGAAAACAAAGTGGGTGCTGCTTATGCAGTTCTACTCAGGTTTTATTTTTATTATTGCAATGTTTTCATTGCCCGAAGGCTTCTATATCTAAAAAAATCAATTATCCAAAGCGATTTTCTATCCATAGCCTCAAGTTTTTATTTTTGTTTTAAGAGGCTACGGTGTTCTTATATTTTATTTTTATTGTTAAGAACTTACACACGACGACTAACTTATTCTTATTCTTGGTCAATCTTATTATCGTTGTGATCTATATAAGGCATTTCTTGTGCCAAAAATGATAATTCATTGAATTGTATAGGATTTGCCATTTTGTTGTTCATATTTTTTACAATATCTTGCTTATTTTTTGTGTTATTTGGTAACAAGTGTTACTTATCATTTGTTACTTTTTTGGGTATGCCAAGTTTTTGTCGTCTTTCCCACAGACTTTTTCTAGAGATGCCCAAAGATTGTGCAAGTTGGGTCTCGGTCATCTTGTGTTGGTGCGTCAGAACAAAATGTTTGAAGTAATCGTCCAGCGTGGTGCCATCTAATGGTGTAGATAGTTCAGCGCTTGTGGTGTTCGCTTTAGGGCTGGCTAAATGGCTTGCTAGCTTTAGGTTGGCCGCCTCTACTCTATGAGTAGGGCTGAGAATAACGGCGCGTTCGATGGCGTTTTCGAGCTCTCGTACATTGCCAGGCCAATTGTGGGCGCGAATCGCTTTATCAAACTCTTTGTTGTAATCCAACGCGGCGCGATTGTGCTTTTTGCAGGCCTTTTCAAGCAGGAATTTGGCGATCATAGAAATGTCGTCGCTGCGCTCACGTAAAGGCGGAATAAGCAGTTCCATGACATAGAGGCGGTAATACAAATCTTCTCGGAAATAGCCCTTGCGGACCATGTCGATTAGGTCTCTGTGTGTCGCCGTGACTAAGCGGACATTGACCTTGGTCGATTGAATGGCGCCCACACGGCGTATTTCACCTTCTTGCAGGACACGCAATAATCTAGCTTGGGCTTCAAGGGGTAGCTCACCTATTTCATCGAGGAAGAGTGTGCCATTGTCCGCTGCGAAAATAAGCCCGTCGCGGGCAGAAACCGCACCGGTAAAGGCGCCTTTCTCATGACCAAATAACTCTGATTCTATTAGGTTTTCTGGGATGGCGGCGCAGTTTACGCTGATCAAAGGGTTGTCATGTCTGGTGCTTAAATTATGCAGAGCTTTCGCCACCAACTCCTTACCGGTTCCTGATTCGCCGCGGATCAGTACGGTCACATCTGTACCAGCGACTTTTCTGATGTCGCTGAAGAGTTCTTGCATGGGAGGGCAGTTGCCTATGATGCCGCTGTCTAAGGCGCCTAAGTTTTCCGCTTCCTCTTCTTTTTCGGAGCGCGCAAACAAGAGTGGCGCCGCGAGCTCAGGTTCTGATTCGGCGTTTTGTTTGTGTTGTGGCGTGGTGTTTTCTAAGGCATCAATAACGTGTTTTAAAAGCTGTTCTGAGTCAGTCGGCAAGGGGAGATAATATTTTGCACCCATTGCCATCGCGTCTATACCGTTATTGAGGCTAGGGCGAGCGTCTAAGACTAGGCGCGGCGGTGTGCCTGCTAGTGCCGATTGGGTGTTTTCTAACGCGGCTAGAATGACTTGATCAATCAGCAAAAGGTCAAAGTCTGCCAGCTCGTAATACTTGTTCGCTTGCTCAAGGGAGTAGCTTAAGTTGACTTGAAATCCGTAGCGAGAAAGCCAGCGGTCTGCGTCTTTGAGTGGTGAGTCTTCAGGACAGATTATCATTATATGATGCATTTCAGGTGTCACCTCTTGTAACCAATGTAACGATTATACACATCGGCCGGTTAACAGCTAGAGCGGAGTAGGTGTGTCTGTGCTGGAAGCCTTATAAGAAGTGAAGATCTTCTGGTGCAATGACGGTGGTGGTTTTTTGAGCGAGTCGCTGAGGTTGCCATTGTTGAACCGCGAGGTTCAGCGCTTCTTCTATATTGCTTGCTTTGTCTGCGTTGATGTCTAGGTAGCTTAGCGCGCGTTTTAAGGTGGTTAAATCGCCGTTTAAAATGGCTTTGGCATGATTTTGCTTGCTGATTTTCTCGGCCGCTTGATTGACGACAAGAGGTATGTGGCCAATGGCCGGAGCTTGCCAGCCGAATAAACGGTAGAGGTGCAGTTGTTGTGCGGTGGTTTCAATGAGGTCAGCGCCACGCACTAGGTGGGTAATGCCTTGCAAATGATCGTCGACCACAACCGCGAGCTGGTAAGAGAAATAACCGTCTTTACGTTTGAGTACGGGGTGGTTGCCATCCAGATCGTCGGGAAAAAACATGTCGCCTTGAATAAGATCTTGGTACTGGTACTGTTCGCGATTAATTTTGAGTCGCCAAGAGTGAGGGTGCTCGACATCGCTTTGACAGATTTGCGGGTGTAAACCGGAGAAGGCTTGTAATGATTGTCTCGTGCAATTACAGGGAAAAGCATGAGCGGTCTGCTTAAGCTTGGTTAAATACGTTTCATAGGTGGCGGAATGCTCACTTTGTAAACGTACCGGCTCATCGCTGATTAATTGATAACTGGTTAGCGTGGCGAGAATCTGTTGTGTGAATTCAGGGCGACAGCGAATCGCATCGACGTCTTCTATGCGGACTATCCAGGTGCCGTGATGGCTCCTTGCATCCACATAGCTCGCGAGTGCAGTGACAAGCGAGCCTAAGTGGAGTGGGCCGGTTGGCGAGGGAGCAAAACGGCCACGGTAACTTGATGAAATCAAATTAACCGCCGATTTGTTTCTCTTTGATTTCGGCCAATGTTTTGCAATCGATGCACATGGTCGCCGTTGGGCGAGCTTCTAATCGACGGATGCCGATTTCAATGCCACATTCGTCGCAAAAGCCGTAGTCATCTTCATTGATTCGCTCAATGGTTTGAGAAATCTTCTTAACCAATTTGCGTTCACGATCGCGCGCGCGCAGTTCTAGGCTGAATTCTTCTTCTTGGCTGGCACGGTCATTAGGATCTGCGTAGTTTACTGCTTCTTCCTTAAGGTGGTTAACGGTGCGGTCAACCTCTTCCATTAGCCCCTGCTTCCAGTTAAGCAAAATGCTTTTGAAATGCGCCAACTGGTTCTCGTTCATGTATTCTTCACCGTCCTTAGCAACGTAAGGTGTGAAGTCCTTCATTAATGATTCCGGGTTCGTACTTGGCATACGCATTGCCTCATTTCGCAGGTTGCCCTTTATGGTAACCTGTAAACTATAAAGATTAAGTGGTTTATTTTTCGGCCGGAAACTTACCAGATAATTTGGCGTTAAACCACATTTTTTGCGCAAATATTCATGAAAATGTTGAATTAGGTTGAGAAACAGATATGTCTAAGCAAAAGTTAGCCTCGCGAGTTGAGAAAATTTCACCATTCCAAGTCATGGCTGTGATGGAGAGAGCAAAGCAGTTACAGGCGGATGGCAACGATGTAATACATCTTGAAGTAGGCGAGCCTGATTTTGTCGCGCCACAAGCGATCAATGACGCGGGTATTCAGTCTATTGAAGACGCCAAAACAGGTTATACCTCAGCGACTGGGCTACCGGAATTAAAGCGCAAAATTAGTCAGCATTACCAAACGCGTTATCAAGTCGAGGTGGCGCCTGAGCGGATTATCGTGACACCGGGAGCGTCTGGCGCCTTGTTGTTGATGGCGTCCTTGATGGTAAACGAAGGGGATGAGGTGTTGATGCCTGATCCTTGTTATCCATGTAACCGCCATTTTTTAATACAGGCTGGCGCTCAAGCGAAGATGATTGAGACCTTACCTGAGCAGGCGTTTGAGGTGGATCTTGAAGCACTGCCGTCTTACTGGAGTGAAAAGACATCAGGGCTTTGGTTGGCTTCTCCGTCAAACCCAACCGGCGCTGTGTTGAGCAAGGAATATCTCGCTCAGGCTTGGCAGCAGACGCAAGCGCTAGGTGGTCATCTGTTGGTGGATGAAATATACCAAGGGCTGGTGTTTGAAGGGGACGATTTTACGGCCTTGTCGATTGATGATGATATTTTTGTGATCAATAGTTTTTCTAAGTATTTTGCCATGACTGGCTGGCGACTAGGTTGGATCGTGGTGCCCGAATGGGCGATTGAAGGGGCGACTAAACTGGCGCAAAACTTGTTTATTTCGGCCTCTAGTGTGGCGCAACACGCGGCTATTTCGGCTTTTGAGCCTGCGGTTCTTGAAGAGTGTGAAACTCGACGCCAAATATTAAATCGCCGTCGTTTAACATTATTAGAAGGGCTGGAGCGCATTGGTTTGCCTGTTGTGGCGCCAGCACAAGGGGCATTTTATGCTTATGTGGATGTCTCAGGTATTACGGATGACGCCATGTCATGGTGTTTGCAATTGCTGGAAGAAGAGAAGGTGGCATTAACACCAGGAGCGGATTTCGGGCTTAAAAACGCCCATAAATATGTGCGCTTTGCTTATACCTGTGATGAAGCGCGATTGAATGAGGCACTGGCTAGAATTGAACGTTTTATCCAATCCTAGCAAGCGCTTAGACGCGGCTAATAAGTGTTAGCCGCGTCTTCTCATTAAGAGAATGCCGGACAGCAAGCAAATAACAATAGGAATACTGACACCGACGGCAGGTGGAAAGCCTGTCGCGACGCTCATGCGGCCAAATAGGTTGAGGCCGTTTTGAAACGCCAAACCAATCATAACGCCAGAAAAGATCCGCCCACCCATGGTGGATGATCGTAAAGGGCCGAAAACGCTAGAAAGCGCGACCAGTACTAAAGCAATGCAGGCGATAGGGCGCAGGGCTTTGCTCCAGAATTCAAGGGCATATTGCGCGCCATCTTGCTTTTGTGTTTCCAAATACAGCTGGTAAGTACGCAGCTGGCTTAGTGACAAAAAGTCAGGCTCTTGCGATGCTAGGTACAGATGCTCAGGTTTGATGCTAACCGACCACTTCTCAGAGGGAAGTGTTTGTACTTTAATGTGGTCTGGGTAGAACACTGTCTTTTTCACGTCCGCTAATAGCCACTGTGTGTCATTGATGTGAATGGCGGATTTTGCATCGGTAATGCTTTTTAAGTGCTGCCCGTCGGGTGAAAAGATTTTAATGCCGTACAGTTTGCCAGAACGATCTGCTGCGTTAATGTAGACAAAGTTATTGTCTGCTTTGAGCCAGACACCACCGGTTAAGGCAAAATTCCCTTCTTTTTGATCTTGTAGTTTCTCCACTAGGTTGGCTTTTTGTTCCGCGACAGGGGCCACAAATTCGGACAGTCCCATGCCAAATAAGGCAACAAAGATAATCGGTTGGCAGGCGGACAGACCAATGCGCCAAATCGGCATGCCGGCAGCGCGCATGACCGTTAATTCAGACGTTGAGGCCAATGTCCCTAGGCCCATTAGAGTGCCAATAAGCGATGAGATTGGAACGTACTCTGCAAACTTACCTGGCAGGCGGTATAAGAGCACCTGAAGAATAGACTGCACAGTATAGTCATCGCTTACTTTCTTGATTTGATCGATAAACGCGATGGCGGTATCCAGTCCAAGCAGTACAAACATAACGACTAAGAAGGACCAGAGAACACTGGTGGCGACGTATCTGTCTATTTTATTCATTACTTAGACTCGTATCTTGAGGGTCCGGCGATTGCGCGTTTGGTAATCGCGCATTTTTTCGACTAAACATCTGATTGTATTGGACAAACAGTCCTATTGCGATGCAGAGGAATATGCCATGAATCCACCAAAGTCCCAAATAATCAGGGATTTTGCCTTTTCCTATGGCTGTTTTTCCCCAAATTAACAGGGCCATATAGAGAATCATGAGTAAGATGGCGGGCAGCATTTTGAAGAAACGCCCTTGCCTTGGGTTAACCTGACTCAAGGATAAACCAATGATCGAAAGGATGGGGATCATCACAACCAAGGCGATTCGCCATTGCAGTTCTTCTTGGTCTTCTGGGTCGGCGCTGCCTAATAAAGACAAGGTGCTGCGTGTTTCTGGATCGGTTATCGACGCTTGCGGGGCGCTTTCCATACGCATCGCATACGTATCAAATTCTGTTACCCGATAAGTGGCCGTTCCGGGCACGCCTTCGTATCGTACTCCGTTTTTAAAGACCAGATAATTTTGGCCGTTTTTGGAGTCCATTTTGATTTCTTCGGCGTAGGATGCGAGCATCTGAACAGGAATGGATTTGCCATTTTCTCGCACAAAGTCGGACAAGAAAACATCGTTCATCCAACCTTCGTCAGGGGTAAAGCTGTCAATATAAGTGGTGCGTTGCCCATCGCCTTGGAAACGTCGCGGCAATAAGAAAGAGAAGGTAGAGAGTTGTCCCTGTTCATCGGCGGCTTTGACGGCGTGATATTCGCTGGTTGGCGTGAGCCAAAAGTTTAATCCCGCGCTAAGGGCCAGAACGATGCCTGCAATCCCTAACGTATAACCGGCTAATTTTAACTTGCTGATGCCGCTTGAAAACAACACAGACATTTCATTTTCAATATAAAGGCGGCCAAAGGTCAGTAGCAGCGATAGGAAAAACGCAATCGGCAAAATGATTTGAACAAACGATGGGATGTGAAAGCCGAGAATCGTAAAAAGGAACTCGAAGGTCATTTTTCCTTCGGTCGCTCGCCCTAAATAGGATACAAAACGGCTGCTTAAAATAACGAGAAGTAAAATTAGCGTCACTCCGGCAGTTGACACTAACACTTCTTTCGCCAAGTATCTGAATAGTCTCAAAGTCACCTCAATTGGATGCCGCAACGTGCGGAGAGTTGATTACAAATCTAAAGCCCCCATTATCTCGTGGTAAGAAGGACATTATCCAGTTTTTTTTAAAAAGTTATTATTTTGAGGAATCTCTCATGAATACGACATTATTTGATCGCGCCTCTGCGGTTCAAGCAGACCTACTTGTCACCTTTGTGCCAAGTGAAGGTGCGTTCCCTGAGTCTACTGCTTGGGTTGATGGCAATGCAGATGGCCAGTTGTCACAATTGCGAGAAAGCGGCGTTTTCAAAGGCGGTTTAGCGCAAACATTATTATTACCAAGCGTCACCCAAGATTTTGCTCAGCCAGTGTTATTAGTGGGTATTGGTAAAGAAGCTGAGTTGAGTGATATGCAAGCGCGCAAAGTCATTGCAGCGGTAGCGGCTCAAATCAAATCACTGCCATACGCTACGGTAGCGCTTGCTAGCCGTGCTCTAGTATTGAAGCAGCGTTCACAAAGTGAAGTAACGGCATTGATCGCGCAGTGGCTGAATGAAGGTTTCTACAACTTCCTAGGCTTTAAGCAAGACGACGCAGAGAAAAGCACGAAAGTCACCAATCTATTGATCGAAGGCGATGACGAAGCGGCGCTAGCGATTGGTACGGCAACGGCAAACGGTTCCGCGTTTGCTCGCCAGCTAGGCAATCTGCCAGGTAACGTATGTACACCGAATTACCTTGCGTCGAAAGCACAACACTTTGGCGAAGAATATGGCATTGATGTTGAATTGCTAGATGAAACCAAAATGGATGAGTTAGGCATGCATTGTCTACTGTCTGTGGGTCGTGGTAGTGATCAGCCAAGTTATTTGATCGTGATGCATTACCGTGGTGGCGAAGCAGATGAAGCGCCTCACGTCTTGCTGGGCAAAGGGATTACCTTCGATACGGGCGGCATTTCGTTGAAACCAGGTCCAAAAATGGACGAAATGAAATACGACATGTGCGGTGCAGCGAGCGTATTCGGCACCATGAAAGCCATTTGTGAATTGAAGCCTAAGCTTAACTTCACGGCGGTTGTTGCTGCGGCTGAGAATATGCCAAGTGCCCGCGCGACCAAGCCTGGCGACATTGTGAAAACCATGTCTGGTAAAACGGTTGAAGTGCTTAATACCGATGCCGAAGGCCGTCTTGTCTTGTGTGATGCACTGACTTACATCGAACGCTTTAAGCCTAAGTCTGTGGTGGATATCGCGACTCTGACAGGCGCTTGCGTTGTGGCACTAGGCAGTGTGAACTCTGGTATGTACGCAAACGATGATGCGGTAGCAGCGTCATTGAAAGAAGCCAGCCAGATTTCTGCCGATAAAATTTGGCAAATGCCTCTTAACGAAGAATACCAGCAACAGCTTGATAGTAACTTTGCTGATATTGGCAACATTGGTGGCCCAGAAGCGGGTTCTGTGACCGCGGCTTGTTTCTTGTCGCGCTTTACCGGTTCTTACCCTTGGGCGCACTTGGACATCGCGGGTGTGGCGTGGAGCGGCGGCGCGGCTAAAGGCGCGACGGGTCGTCCTGTTGCTCTCTTGACTCGCTACTTGTTGGATAAAGCCAACTAAGCACAGAGTTGTTACTACGATAATCTTTTCTGAAAAGCAGCAATGGTGTCCATTGTTGCTTTTTTTATGCGTCAAAAAAGTAAGGTAAAGCGTTCGAGTGGGTTTTTCGAGACAGGTTAAAAGGCGCCCTTTGCGGCTTGTTAAGCGTGAGAGGGTAGACATTTTAAGCCTTGAGTGCGAAAGTTGATGGAATAAATTCCGATCAATTAAGCCTTGTTGTTTATTTGTTATCGCTTCTGTTTCTTTATTTACTATTTTATTGGTTAGTGTCTTATGCCTGATTTAGCCTCACAAATTGAAGAGAGTGTTCTGGACGACCCTGCAATAGATGGCTCTGTTTTAGAGGGCAGTGCTTTTCAGGACGCTGAATTTACAGACAATGAGTTTGAGCCTGATGAAGACACCTTGATTACGGCGCTGCGAAACCAAGACGATATTCCAATTCTTATGGACATAGTCGCTGAGAAATTGGCGGCATCAGCCAGTCAGGAAGGTCAGCTTTCTGAGGCAATGGAAGGTTTTAGTAGCGCTCAAAATGACGCTATTCCAGTATTATTGAAGGAAGAGCAAGCGACACCATTGATTGAGCCTGAAACAAGGCTTGAAAGCATGGTTGAAACAACGCAACAAGACAGTGAAGCAGACGACAGGCAGGCGCTCATTGCACAGGCAGTGACGGCCGTGCTTGAGAAACGCTTGCCGGATCTCGTGCAAGAAGTGCTTCAGGCGATGGACGAATTATCGACGCAAGAGAAATGAATGACGCGATTGGCAGATTCGAGACCATCGACCAGCCTCAGGTTATTCTTTATCTCGCGATGACGCGCTATAATTCACCAAATTCAATTTACCTCTCTACAAGAGCTTTAAGACACCATAATGGAAAAGACCTACCAACCACAGAGTATTGAACAACCTATTTACAAACGTTGGGAAGAGGGCGGCTATTTTGCTCCTCAAGGCAACGGCACCCCTTTCTCCATCATGATTCCGCCACCAAACGTCACTGGCAGTCTGCACATGGGGCATGCGTTTCAGCATACCTTAATGGACGCTATGATTCGTCGTGAGCGAATGAAGGGCAAACGCACTTTGTGGCAGCCAGGCTGTGACCACGCTGGTATCGCAACGCAAATGGTTGTAGAGCGCCAACTGGCGGCTCAAAACACCACACGTCATGACCTTGGTCGTAAAAATTTCCTAGAAAAAGTATGGGAATGGAAAGACCAGTCAGGCGGCACGATTTCTGATCAAATGCGTGTCTTGGGTGATTCTGTTGATTGGCAGAAAGAGCGCTTCACAATGGACCCAGGTATGTCTGCGGCGGTACAAGAAGTGTTTGTACGCTTGTACGACGAAGGCATCATTTACCGCGGTCAGCGTCTTGTTAACTGGGACCCAGTTTTACACACGGCCATTTCTGATTTGGAAGTTATCTCAGAAGAAGAAAATGGCTTCATGTGGTATTTCCGTTATCCATTAGCGGATGGCGCGACAACCACCGATGGTAAAGACTACATAGTGGTGGCAACGACTCGCCCAGAAACCATGTTTGGTGATGCGGCGGTGGCGGTTGCACCGGATGATGAGCGTTTTACAGACCTTGTTGGTAAATTCGTTGAATTGCCGCTTGTTGGTCGTCGTATTCCTATTGTAGCCGATGAGTATGTCGATAAAGAATTTGGTACTGGTTGCGTGAAAATCACCCCAGCCCATGACTTTAATGACTACGAAGTTGGTAAGCGTCACGACATGCCGTTAATCAACATCTTAACGGACGATGCGACCATCAATGACACGGCGCCAGAAAAATACCGTGGTATGGATCGTTTTGTAGCGCGTAAAGCCGTTGTTGCAGACTTTGATGCGTTGGGTTTGTTGGAAAAAGTAGCCGACCATAAATTAAAAGTGCCTCGCGGTGAGCGTGGTAATACCGTAATCGAACCGTACCTGACTCAGCAATGGTATGTGGCCGTTGAAACCTTGGCCAAACCAGCCATTGAAGCGGTTGAAAACGGCGATATCCAATTTGTGCCTAAGCAGTGGGAAAATACCTACTTTGCTTGGATGCGTGATCTGAACGACTGGTGTATCTCTCGTCAGTTATGGTGGGGACATCAAATTCCAGCTTGGTACGATGCAGACGGTAAGTTCTACGTCGGTAAAGACGAAGCGGAAGTCCGTACTAAGTACAGCCTAGCCGATGATGTGACACTGACCCAAGACGAAGACGTATTAGACACCTGGTTCTCTTCGGCATTGTGGACCTTTGCGACTCAAGGTTGGCCTGAAGAAACCCAAGACTTTAAAGAGTTTAGTGAGTCGGATGTGTTGGTAACCGGCTTCGATATTATTTTCTTCTGGGTGGCCAGAATGATCATGATGACTCTGAAGTTCACGAAGAAAGTACCTTTTAAAACGGTGTACATTACCGGTCTAATCCGTGATGAACGCGGTGATAAAATGTCGAAGTCGAAAGGCAACGTAATCGATCCATTGGATTTGATTGGCGGTATCGATATTGAATCCCTTGTTAAGAAACGCACTTACGGCATGATGCAGCCGCGTCTTGCTGAAAAAGTAGAGAAGAATACGCGCGACACCTACCCAGAAGGCATTCAAGCTTATGGTACCGATGCGCTTCGCTTTACGCTTTGTTCTCTTGCTTCTGGTGGTCGTGATATCAAGTTCGATTTGAATCGACTTGAAGGCTACCGTAATTTCTGTAACAAAATTTGGAACGCTACCCGTTACGTTCTGATGAACACAGAAGATCAAGATTGTGGTCAAAATGGTGCGGATGTTGAGTTGTCATTGGCGGATAAGTGGATCATTTCTCGCTTACAACATACGGAAGATGCGGTAAATCGCGCGTTTGAAACTCATCGTTATGACCTTGCTTCACAAGCCCTGTATGAGTTTATGTGGCACGAGTACTGTGATTGGTACTTAGAGTTATCTAAACCGGTACTTTGGGATGAAAATGCCACGGCCGCTCAGTTAACAGGAACACGCCGTACCTTGGTTCGTGTGTTGGAAACCTTCTTGCGTTTGGCGCATCCAATGATGCCGTTCTTAACAGAAGAAATTTGGCAACGTGTGGCACCATTGGCCGGTGTTGCAGGTGACACTGTGATGGTGATGGAATACCCAGAAGCCAACGAAGCGAAAAAAGACGCGCAAGCTGAAGCCGATATTGAATGGCTGAAAGGGGTGATTGAAGGGGTTCGTAATATTCGTGGAGAAATGAATATCGCGCCATCAAAACCTCTGGATGTATTATTCCGCAATGGCACTGAACAAGACAAAGCTCGCTTAGACGCCAACCTGGCTTTCTTGCAAAAATTGGCCAAGCTAGAAACCATAACTTGGTTGAACGTAGGCGATGACGCACCTATGTCGGCGACGGCGTTGGTCGGCGATATGGAAGTCTTGGTGCCTATGGCAGGTCTGATTGATAAAAATGCAGAATTGGCCCGTTTGCAAAAAGAAATAGATAAGGCGACGAAAGATTTAGAACGCATTGAAGGCAAATTATCAAACGAAAGCTTTGTGGCGAAAGCCCCAGCGGCTGTGGTCGATAAAGAGCGTGCGAAGTGCGACGATCTTCGTCTGACAGTAAGCAAACTGGAAGAACAAAAAGCGAGCATTGAATCGCTATAAGTAAGTAGTAATGCCAGACATGTTTTGTGTCTGGCATTCGTTGCATTCTATAAAAATAAAAAAAGAGGCAATACGTAATGGAAAGAATTTCTGGAAAAGTAAAATGGTTTAATGACTCTAAAGGCATTGGCTTCATCAAAAGAGAAGCGGACAGTGATGTCTTTGTGCATTACAAATCCATTTTATTGGACGGCCATAAAACGCTAAAGAAAGGTCAATCTGTGACCTTTGAATTGGCTACGACTGAGTTTGGTCATCAGGCGATAGAAGTCCGTTTAGAAGAAGAGTCGTCTTCTGCTGTGCAAGAAGACGAGTATCGGACTGCGAACGCGTAACGGCTTACTGGTTTTTCTCGAGCAGCATTTTGTGCGCAAGCTTAACAAAGTCTACTGGCGTTAAAATGCCCAGTAGCTTGTTGTTTTCGACAACCGGTAAGCAGCCATATTTATTTTCGATAAAAAATTCGGCTGCCGTATCCAAACTGACACCTGGTTCAATAGTAAGAATGTCTTTATTCATTACTTTGGAAACAGGTGTTTGCTCTTCTTTTTTCGCCAGTTGCTGAGTGCCAAATTGACTGACTAAGTAGAAGGCATAACGAAGGTATTCTCGTTGCGTTAGCATGCCAATGCATTCACCGCTTTGATTAACAATTGGCAAATTACGAATGTTTTTGTCGTGCATGAGTTCTTTTGCTGCGGCTAACGAGCTGTCTGCTTCGAGTGTGGCTAAATTTGTCACCATCAAATCTGCAACGGTCATCATAGTTTGAGCTTCCTTTTTTCCCAATTTTTATTCCAGCAAGTGTGGTGCAAGCTGTCTTCAAAAGCAATTATATTGCCATGAGTCAAATCAACAATAGGGCGAGTAAATGATCAGCGATGAAGAGTGGATGGCGAAAGCGCTATTATTAGCAGAGCAGGCGGCGGCCGACAGTGAAATTCCGGTGGGGGCGATCGTTGTCTTGGACGGGGAAGTGATTGGCGCGGGTTATAATTCGCCTATCTCACAATGCGATCCAACGGCCCACGCTGAGATCCAAGCGCTTCGCGATGCCTGTCAAAAGGTGAATAACTATCGCTTAACTGGAGCAACGCTGTACGTCACATTAGAGCCTTGTTCTATGTGTGCAGGTGCCATTGTTCATTCTCGTGTAGCGCGCGTCGTGTACGCGGCCACCGAACCCAAAAGTGGTGTTGTAGAAAGCCAAGGTGCTTTTTTTGAGGCGCCATTTTTGAATCATAAAGTCGAAGTGAGTGGTGGTGTATTGGCGGAAAAAGCCTCGCTGCAACTAACACAGTTCTTTCAATATCGCCGTGAGCAAAAAAAGAAGCTCAAACAATTGGCGAAAAAGGCCATATAGTCGTTTTTTTTCTGCATTTAGTGCAGAAAATTCAGACACTGCTGGCCTCTATTTGGGTCATTGATTTAAAATACCCGCACCATTTCCCCCAAAACTACCAAGTGAGGCAATACTCGACATGCTAACCCTGCATGGTTCCGCAGCGCTATCAGCGTTTCGCAAGGCAAAGTTGTTGGCCAACATGAAAGCATCTGTACCATCCGTAACGGACGTAGATGCGCAATTTCTTCATTTTGTTGAATTGCATGACGGCCAAGCGCTTTCTACAGAACAAGAAACCGTTCTTCAGCGCGCTTTAGCCTACGGTCCTAAATCCTCCCAAGTCAGTTCATCTGAGCAAAGTGTATTAGTCGTTCCTCGTTTAGGCACGATTTCACCTTGGTCTTCAAAAGCAACCGATATTCTTCACAACTGTGGTCTAGCGACCGTGTCTCGTGTTGAACGTGGTGTGGAGTATTTCATCCACAGTGCGTCACCATTGACACTGAATGAGCTGGATCTGTTGTCAGAAATGTTGCATGACCGTATGACAGAAAGCGTGCTTCCGGCATTGAGCGACGCGTCTGACATGTTCTCTCATGCAGAGCCTGCACCAATGACTGCGGTCGATGTGTTAGCGGGCGGACGAGCAGCGTTGGTTGAGGCAAACCAAACGCTAGGCTTGGCCTTGGCAGACGATGAAATCGATTACCTTGTGGCATCTTTTATTGAGTTGGGCCGTAACCCAATCGACATCGAGTTGATGATGTTTGCGCAAGCAAACTCTGAGCATTGTCGTCACAAAATCTTTAATGCGTCTTGGACCATTGACGGCGAAGAGCAAGAACGCTCTTTGTTCAAAATGATCAAGAACACACACGAACATAATCCAGATGGCACCTTGTCGGCTTACAAAGACAATGCGGCTGTGATGGAAGGTAGCTTTGCAGGACGTTTCTTCCCTGCACCGGGTACGCGTGAATACGACTTTAGCCAAGAAAACATCGATATCTTGATGAAAGTTGAAACCCATAACCACCCAACGGCAATTTCACCATTTTCTGGCGCTGCAACCGGCTCTGGCGGTGAAATTCGTGATGAGGGCGCGACTGGTATTGGTTCAAAACCAAAAGCGGGCTTGAGCGGCTATACCGTATCCGATCTTAAAATCCCAGGCTTTGAACAGCCATGGGAGAGCGACTATGGCAAACCTTCTCGTATCGTCACGCCTTTGGATATTATGATCGAAGGTCCTATCGGTGGTGCTGCTTTTAATAATGAGTTTGGTCGTCCAAACTTGTTGGGTTACTTCCGTAGCTACGAGCAAAAAATCCAAGGTGCAACACAAGAAGAAGTCCGTGGTTACCATAAGCCAATCATGTTGGCGGGTGGTCTGGGCAATATTCGTCGTGAGCACGTAGAGAAAAAAGAAATCAAAGTAGGCGCTAAGCTGATTGTGCTTGGCGGTCCTGCGATGTTGATTGGTCTTGGTGGCGGTGCGGCTTCTTCTATGGCTTCTGCGGATGGCAACGAAGACTTAGATTTCGCATCTGTTCAGCGTGGCAACCCAGAAATGGAGCGTCGCTGTCAGGAAGTGATCGATCGCTGCTGGCAGTTGGGCGACAACAACCCAATCAGCTTTATCCACGATGTGGGTGCTGGTGGTTTGTCGAACGCTTTACCAGAATTGGTGAAAGACGGTGATCGTGGCGGCAACTTCGATTTGCGCAAGGTTCTAAATGATGAGCCTGGTATGTCGCCGTTAGAAATCTGGTGTAACGAATCTCAAGAACGTTATGTTATGGCGGTATCGCCAGAGCGTATTGAAGAGTTTACTGCGATTTGTGAGCGTGAGCGCTGCCCATTTGCGATTGTCGGTGATGCAAAAGAAGAGCTTCATTTAGAAGTAGCGGATGAGCATTTCGGTAATAAGCCTGTTGATTTGCCAATGTCTGTGTTGTTTGGCAAGCCACCTAAAATGCATCGTGAAGCGACCAAAGCGGTTATTGAAGGCGATGATTTCACGGCAGTAGACGTGGATCTTGTTGAGGCGGCGAAACGTGTTTTAAGTTTGCCAACGGTAGCCAGCAAAAACTTCTTGATTACCATTGGTGACCGTTCGATCACTGGCATGGTGGCGCGCGATCAAATGGTTGGTCCTTGGCAAGTGCCTGTGGCAGATGTGGCGGTAACAACGTCTTCATTAGACAGCACCACTGGTGAAGCCATGACCATGGGTGAGCGTACGCCAATTGCATTGTTAAACGCGCCTGCTTCAGGTCGTATGGCGGTCGGTGAAGCCTTGACGAACTTAGCGGCAGCGCAAATCACTAAGCGTAACCACATTAAGTTGTCTGCTAACTGGATGGCTGCGGCCGGCCATGAAGGCGAAGACGAAAAACTTTACCAAACCGTAAAAGCGGTTGGTATGGAATTGTGTCCTGCGTTGGATATTGCGATTCCTGTCGGTAAAGATTCCATGTCGATGAAGACAGTTTGGAAAGAAGACGGCGAAGAAAAAGCGGTGACCTCGCCATTGTCTTTGGTTATTACCGCGTTTGCTCCAGTAGCAGATGTACGTAAAACCTTAACACCAGAATTGCAAAATAACGCTGATACACGTTTGTTATTGATCGATTTAGGCGCGGGTCAAAACCGTCTTGGTGGTTCTGTTATTGCGCAGGTTTACAACAAATTGGGGCAGCAAGCACCAGATGTTGATAATGCAGCGGCATTGGCTGGTTTCTTTGATACGACTCAAGCATTGAACGCCGCAGGCAAATTGTTGGCTTACCATGACCGTTCCGACGGTGGTGTGTTTGCGACCTTGACAGAAATGTCATTCGCCAGCCATTTGGGTCTGAACATCGATCTTGATGAGACTATCAGCCAGCGTGCTCAAGTGGCGCCTGCTTTATTCAGCGAAGAGTTGGGTGCTGTGGTTCAGGTCAAGGAAGCGGATGTCGCGGATATTATTGCGGCTTACGCGAAAGTGGGTGTTACTGCTACTTCTATTGCGACCTTGTCTGGCGATGACAGCATTCGTGTTCGTTTTGCTGGTGACACTGTTTTGGAAGAAACACGTATCAACTGGCAGCGTGTTTGGTCTGAAACCAGCTACCGCATTCAAGCGTTGCGTGACAATCCAGAATCCGCTCAACAAGAATTTGATAACTTGTTGGACGCCAAGGATCCAGGTTTGTCTGCTAAGGTAAGCTTCGATCAGAATGAAGACATTGTTGCAGCCTTTGTTGCATCGGGTGTGAAACCTAAGATTGCCGTATTGCGTGAGCAAGGTGTGAACGGTCAGGTCGAAATGGCGGCAGCGTTCCATAAAGCAGGCTTTACTCCGATCGACGTTCATATGAGCGACATCTTGTCTGGTCGTACTACGCTTGATGAGTTCAGTGGTTTAGTGGCGTGTGGCGGTTTCTCTTACGGAGACGTTTTGGGTGCAGGTGAAGGTTGGGCGAAGTCTATTCTTTTCAACCCAGTTGCACGCGAGCAGTTTGAAGCCTTCTTTAATCGTCCAGATACCTTCTCTCTAGGTGTGTGTAACGGTTGTCAGATGTTGTCTAATCTTCATGAGCTTATTCCAGGTGCTGCTCATTGGCCGAAATTTGTTCGTAACCAATCGGCTCAATTTGAGGCGCGTCTTGTGCAAGTAGAAGTTCAGAAATCGAACTCTATTTTGTTGGCAGGTATGGAAGGTTCGCGTATGCCAATCGCTGTGGCTCACGGTGAAGGTCAAACTGAATACCGTGATGATCAAGATATGGCGGCACTGGCGTCTTCATCGCAGATCGCATTGCGTTATGTGGATAACTACGGTCAAGCAACGGAACGTTACCCGTTCAACCCGAATGGTTCAGCAGAGGGTGTGACAGGCTTAACATCAGAAGATGGTCGTGTGACTATCATGATGCCTCACCCTGAGCGTGTTTATCGTACCGTTCAACATAGCTGGCACCCAAGTGAGTGGCAAGAACAAGCACCATGGTTGCGTTTGTTCCAAAACGCAAGAAAGTGGTTAGGCTAAGTTCTTAACGTTAACGTGATCTTGAAAGGTCTCTATTCGAACGAATAGAGGCCTTTTTTTTGCGGAATATTGTTGGCTTGTTTTCTCTACTGAGTCATTTTTGGATCGGTTTAGCGATCTGGGGTAAAAATAAGTGGCTTGTGGATTGAAGGTGTTAAGAGAAAAGCATAAAAAACCCAGTGTGAAAACACACTGGGTTAAGGGAAATACGGGGGTTACGTATTTCTGAACGCGGGCTGATTAAAGCGCTGGGCCTGCTTTCACAATAGTCTCAGACACTGTTTCAAACTTCTTGAAGTTTTCCACGAACTGAGCAATCAATTTCTGTGCTTGATCTGCGTATGCGCCTTGGTCTGACCAGGTGTTACGAGGGTTCAACAGAACGCTGTCTACACCAGGAACCTGAGTTGGAACATCTAGGTTTACGTCGTCTAGGTGTTCTGTTTCAGCGTCAATAAGAGCGCCAGATTGAATCGCAGCAATCACCGCACGAGTCGTAGGAATGCTGAAACGCTTGCCGCCTTGACCATGCGCACCGCCAGTCCAGCCTGTGTTCACTAGGTAAACTTTGCTACCGAACTCTTCGATGCGCTTGATCAATAGATCCGCGTAAACATCGGCAGAGCGAGGGAAGAAAGGGGCACCAAAACAAGTAGAGAAGGTAGATTTAATACCGCTGCCTGCGCCCACTTCAGTGGAGCCAACTAGCGCAGTGTAACCACTTAAGAAATGATAAGCCGCTGCTTCTTTAGACAAGATAGAAACAGGAGGTAAAACACCGGTTAAGTCACATGTTAGGAAGATGATCGCGTTTGGCTCACCAGCACGGTTTCCAGCTGCACGTTTTTCAATGTGCTCGCGTGGGTAACCAGCACGACCGTTTTGCGATAGTGATGTATCCGCGTAATCGGCAATGCGAGTTTCTGGATCTAGTACAACGTTTTCTACAATCGTGCCGAATTTAATGGCATCCCAAATGATAGGTTCATTTTTCTGGGATAGATCGATGGTTTTCGCGTAACAGCCGCCTTCGATATTGAACACAGTGTCTTTGCCCCAACCGTGCTCGTCGTCACCGATCAAGAAGCGTTCTGGGTCTGCAGACAATGTTGTTTTACCTGTTCCAGATAGACCAAAGAACAAAGTAACGTCTTCGTCTTGACCAACGTTTGCCGCACAGTGCATTGGCAATACGTCGTGAGCAGGCAGTAAGTAGTTTTGTACTGAAAACATGGCTTTTTTCATTTCACCGGCATAACGCATACCAGCGATAAGCACTTTGCGCTCAGCAAAGTTTAGAATAACGCAGCCTTCAGAGTTGGTGCCATCACGCTCTGGTTCACAAACGAACTCAGGGGCGTTGATAATTTGCCACTCACCTTTTGAGGCTGGGTTGTATGTTTCAGGACGGATAAATAGGTTGCGACCAAACAAGTGGTGCCATGCTGTTTCAGTGCGCATGATGACAGGTAGGTAATACGTGTCACCAGCACCAACATGAATGTTTGATACAAAGGATTCTTTTTCATTCAAATAGGCTTCAACGCGATCCCACAAAGGTGCGAATTTTTCTTCTGGGAAAGGGCGGTTAACAGGCCCCCAGTGGATGCTGTCTTTGCTGGATGCTTCTTCTACGATGAAGCGATCCATCGGAGAGCGGCCAGTGCGGGCGCCGGTTTCAACAACCAATGCGCCATTGTCGGCGAGAACGCCTTCGCCATTTTGTAGCGCTTTTTCAACAAGTTGTGGGGTTGTCAAATTTGAATGAATTGCTGTTACTTTAGATGCAGAACGCATGTCGTAAAATCCTCAGATCTATAAAATATGGTCTAATTATTATTGTTGTTTTTTATGGGGGAATTAGGTTGAAATCGATAGTAACAAAACAATCTAAAAAAAAATATTGTTATAGCGATATGTTATTTTATTACTTTTTAGTAAAAAACTAATATCTATTAACCTATTGATTTTAAAGTGAAAAGTGCAATTCGTGCTATTTTCGGCCTTCTTTTTTACGCGCTCCTATAATTAGGTGGCTACATTTCTGTTATTTTCTTTCTATTTTGTTGGTATTTTTCTAAAGCGAAATATAATTACTTGGAATATCGAAATACCCTGATTATATGGATAGGGGGATGTTTATGGTAAAACCCTCATTAAAGTGAGGATATCTTCTACAAAACCCTCAAAAAATTCATAATTATTTGCATTTTTCTTGTTTTAGTTGCCCCTGAATCCCCGTGCTTCATGGTAAGATTATTTCTCGAATTCCCCCTCTTTTTAAAGGTTGATCGAACTTATGTTAAAAACGAATCAGAACTGCAATATTGGATTTGTCGGTCTCGGCGTAATGGGTAAAAACCTAGCTTTAAATGTCGCAGACCATGGCTATCGAGTTGCAGGTTTTGATCTTGACGCAGGTAAAATTAAAGACGTTCTTGATACTGAGGAGCGTGAGCGTCCAGACTCACAGAATGAAGCCCGTATCATTGGTTGTTCTAATTTAACAGAACTGCTTGATAACTTAGTGAAACCTAGAGTGATTGTTGTACTAGTGCCTGCCGGAAAGCCAGTAGACGCAGTATGCGACAGTTTAATTGAAGCTGGCCTAGAACCTGATGACATTGTTGTTGATTGTGGTAACAGTCAATGGACGGACACTATCCGTCGTGAATCAGAATATAAAGATCGCCTTAAGTTCTTTGGTACGGCGGTTTCTGGTGGTGAAGTTGGTGCGCGATTCGGACCTTCTCTCATGCCAGGTGGTGATGCGGACTCTTGGAAATATCTACAGCCAATGTGGGAAGCGGTTGCGGCGAAAGTTGACGCAGATGGCAAGCCTATTGTTAGCAATATCCCTGGTAAACCTGTGACTGAAGGTGAGCCTTGTACTGCTTATCTTGGGCCAAATGGCGCTGGGCATTATGTTAAAATGGTGCACAACGGCATCGAATACGCAGACATGCAGCTTATTTGCGAAGCCTACCATTTGTTGCGTTCGCTATTGGGTTACGAGCCTGCTGAAATTGGTAAGTTGTTTGAAAAGTGGAATCAGGGTGTTCTTAATAGTTATTTGGTTGAGATTACCGCAGATATCCTTCAACAATATGACCATAAAACCGGTGCGCCATTGGTGGATATGATTCTCGACAGTGCTGGACAAAAAGGCACAGGTCGTTGGACTTCTATCAGCGCTACGCAAATGGGTGTTCCTGCTGGCATTATCAGCGAATCTGTTTATGCTCGTGCACTTAGTACGTTAACGGCTGAGCGTGAACATGCTGCTGGTATTTTAACGGCGGATGTTGAAAGTGGTGATATTGAAGCGGCAGACGTAGAGAAGGCCATTGAAGAAGCGCTTTATTGCGCTAAGATTTGTGCTTATGCGCAGGGCTTCCAATTGCTTCGAGCGGCAGAAAAAGAATACGACTGGACGCTAAACTTTACGGACATTGCCAAAATTTGGCGTGGTGGTTGTATTATTCGCGCATCTTTCTTACAAAAGATCGCCGATGCCTTTATTGAGAACCCAGCGTTAGACAATCTGTTGGTGAGCGATTATTTCGCGAATGCCATGGCTGAGAAACAAGTCGGCTTGCGTAAAGCAGTAGTATTGGCGGCTCAATCAGGTATTCCAACACCTTCATTCTTTTCTGCACTAGCGTACTTCGATGGCTATCGTTCAGAAGTGTTGCCTGCGAATTTATTGCAAGCGCAACGAGATTACTTCGGTGCTCATACTTATGCTCGAGTAGACGATGATCCGAGTCAGAAATACCATACTTTCTGGCAAGAAGAAGGTCGTCCTGAGCGTAAAGCGTAAAACGCTTCGTTTATAGGGTGAATAGATAAGGCCAAAAGAGACTCCATTGTATTATTCGGGTTTTCTTTGGCCTCATCTAATGATTAGGTTGGTTGAATGTTTTTCTTAGGTAGCTGCTTGAGAAAGGGGTTCAGCTAACTTATTCTGATGTCCTACTGTTCCTACTGTTCCTACTGTTCCTACTGTTCCTACTGTTCCTACTGTTCCTACTGTTCCTACTGTTCCTACTGTTCCTACTGTTCCTACTGTTCCTACTGTTCCTACTGTTCCTACTGTTCCTACACGTGTTTTTGCTGCCTCTTATATAGTGCCCTTTGAATGTCCGCTTAAGTGTTGTTATCTGCTCTGTTGTGTCTTATTTGTTCGGCGAAGCAATATCGCCTGTGATGAATGAGTATCTATAGTAGGAAGATGGCGCTTATTGCTCTGATTTAAATGGCTGTTCATTCCTGGTTACTAATAAAGAGTCGGGAGGTTGTGTTGTCGGGCTTTTTTACTTGCATAAAGTGAGCTAGATAGAGGGCTTTTGTTGTTGGGGGTGAGTGTTTTTAGGTTGTTTTATAAACAAAAAACGACTTTTCTGTTGGTTAATTGATCGCTTTTAAGATTCTTTTAAATTTTTTGCGATAAATAGCACTTTTTCTCAGAAAAGGGTTGCACTAAATCTGTAGATCCTTAATATACGCCCTCGCTGACACGGACAACGCTTCACAACAACGAAGACGATGTCTAGCTTACTAAGTAAGCCAACAGG
>NZ_SJSC01000009.1 GCF_004352855.1 Marinomonas sp. KMM3893
TTTAAACAGAATTTCTTGTTCTTCCATTTGCTTGCGCCATTACTTTCTAAAGAGCCAAGCTCGACGCGTCAGCGGCTCTCTAAAGATACGGAAAAACAAGAACCTCTACACTGATTGCGCAGGGTCAGACCCCTTAAAAAGTAGCACCGCGTTCAAACAACCACATCTCTTGATGTTTAAGGGTTCTGACCAGTTGCAACCGTGTCGCTCACCAACACTAAGGCAGTGCAGTAGGGGGGTAGGTGATTGAGATAGCAGCACGTAGCTCTATTTTATATTAGCAGCCAATTTCTTCTGTATTTAGCAAGGCGAGTATTGCGTTATACGCTAAGCTTTAGGTTCATTGAAGGCTAATTCATTCGCTCGAAAGCGTTGCTATAGGCACTGAAAGAGGTGGTGGGTTTGTGTTGTGAATATTTGTATCTTTCGAAAAATATTGCTTCCCTAGCATCAGCTTATTAACTATTCTCGCGCACGTGTTATAAGCCTATTTTTATAAGAAGACTTTCGTTCAAAGCTTCTTTTTTTGTTCAAGGAACACCCATGAAAATTGCTATTCTATCTCGTAATCCCAACCTTTATTCTACTCGACGTCTTGTTGAGGCGGGTGAAAAACTCGGTCACGAGGTGGATGTGATCGATACCATGCACTGTTATATGGATATCTCCAGTAACAATCCATCGGTTCGCTATGACGGTAAGCCTTTGCCTAAGTACGATGCCGTTATTCCTCGTATCGGCGCGTCGGTTACATTTTACGGTACCGCGGTCGTGCGCCAATTTGAGATGATGGGGACTTATAGTATCAATGAGTCTGTTGCCATTAGCCGTTCCCGCGACAAACTGCGCTCTTTGCAGCTAATGTCTCGTAAGGGCTTGGGTTTGCCGAAGACAGGCTTTGCTCATCACCCAGATAAAATAGGTGACTTGCTTAAGAACGTTGGGGGTGCGCCAGTTGTGATTAAGCTTCTAGAAGGGACGCAGGGTATTGGTGTGGTATTGGCAGAGTCGAATAAAACTGCGGAGTCGATTATTGAAGCTTTCATGGGGCTAAAGGCTAATATTTTGGTGCAAGAATACATCAAGGAAGCCGGTGGTGCCGATATTCGCTGTTTGGTTGTTGGTGGTAAGGTTATTGCCGCTATGAAGCGTCAGGGCGCTGAAGGCGAATTTCGATCAAACCTTCATCGTGGTGGCACTGCGTCTTTGGTAAAACTTTCCCCAGAAGAGCGTAGGACCGCTGTTGAGGCCGCTAAAGTGATGGGGTTGAATATGTGTGGCGTTGATATTCTTCGCTCTAATGACGGCCCATTGATTATGGAGGTGAACTCGTCTCCAGGTCTTGAGGGCATAGAGTCAGCGACCAACAAAGATGTGGCGGCTATGATCATCAATCACATTGAGAAGTCTGCAATTAGCGGCAATACTAAAACCAAAGGTAGAGGTTAATGAACGACGCTATTTTAACCATCGACGGCATTTCTATTGCACCGGGTGAAACCGCTAAAATTAAATTGCCGATCGTTAAACTATATACTGATACGAACATGTCGATGCCAGTGTTTGTAAAAAGAGGAAAGCGTTCTGGTCCAACGATCTTTATTAGCGCTGCGATTCATGGCGATGAATTAAATGGAATTGAAATCATTAGCCGATTAATTCAAAGTAAATATATGGATCGGATTAGAGGGACTTTTATTGCTGTTCCTGTGGTAAATGGTTATGGCGTATTAAATCAAAGTCGTTATTTGCCGGATAGACGAGATTTAAATCGCTCTTTTCCAGGATCAAAGCGAGGTTCTTTAGCCGGTAGAGTAGCCGATCGCTTTTTGAGTGAAATAGTATCAAAGGCGGATTACGGAATAGATTTACACACTGGAAGTTTGCATCGTAGTAATCTACCTCAAATACGCGCGAATTTAGATGACCAAGAGACGTTGGATATCGCTACTGCGTTTGGTGTTCCTGTGATTTTAAACTCAAACCTTAGGGATGGCTCATTAAGAGAATGCGCTAATGATGTTGGTGCTAAAGTCATTTTATATGAGGCAGGTGAAGCACTTAGGTTTGATGAGCTGTCGATACGAGCTGGCGTTAAAGGCACAGTTGGGGTCATGCGCCACCTGGGTATGTTGCCTAAAGCACGTAGTAAAAAATCTCTTTCTGAACCCAGAATTGCTCGTAGCAGCAGCTGGGTTAGAGCCACTGACAGTGGTTTTACGACTCATATCAAAGAGCTTGGTGATTTGGTTGAAAGCGGGGATCTTTTGGCTCAAATTAAAGACCCTTATGGGGAAGTATTGGATGATGTTGTTTGCAAAAATGGCGGTATTATTATTGGTAAGCAAAACATCCCATTAGTACAGGAAGGCGATGCCATGTACCACATCGCACACTTCTCTTCACCGGATGAGGTCGCAGAGCATGTGGAAACAATGCAAGATGAGCTAATGGAAAATTATCGAGATCCGAATTGAAATAATTCTTTTTATTATCTCAATTCAAGGGGTAGTGTTATTAAACTCTAATGAATAAGGGAATATTTTAGTAATTCATCTGGATGCATCGTCTTTATCGTTGTTTTTGGTTATTATCCTGCGAAATTAATGCAGCAGGCTTTTTTTATGTTTTTAGTGCGCGCTTTTATATATCTAATTTCCTTGGCTGGAGTGGGCTACCTCATTGGTCTAGAGGGATATAAGTTTAAAACATTGGCCGCTTATAGCGAGCATACCTTGACTGAGCATATGCAAGATGTGATGACGTTTTTAAGCTGTATGCTCTTTCTATACGCTTCTCGTATTGATCCTAAGCTAAAAATAGCAGGGACTTTATTGGCGGCCTTATTGGCGATGATGTTTGTTCGAGAGTCAGATGCTCTGTTAGATCGATATGTCTATGACGGTGCTTGGCAAACGATTGTTTGTTTTATTTTAGTGTCCGTGTTCATCTTTCTGTGGGGCAAATTCTCTACAATTTACGCTTCTTTAAAGGCCTACTCGGAGACGGCGTGTTACGGAACTTGTTTGTCCGGTGTTGTTATTGTATTGGCTTTTTCGAGAATGATGGGGCGCAATTCATTCTGGACATCCGTAATGGGTGATCACTACATGCGAGTCGTGAAAGACATCGTTGAAGAAGGCACAGAAACGCTTGGTTATACTTTGATTCTGATTTCTGCGATTGAACTTGTTTTAATTTGTAGAAGAAATCGAGCACGAGCCCTTGCTGCTAAATAAATGTCTGTGGGCTTGTGTTATAGACTGACAATTTAAACGTTATTAATAACGCCTGATGATATTCATCAGGCGTTTTTTTGTTTAAGCGACGGCTAATATACGATTCTGCATTCGAACTTCTTTTTGTGGGAGTGTCTCACACGGATTAATATGAGTAGTGCTTGGTTAGAGTATATAAAGAGGGGCAGTGTTGTCGTCTTATTAGGCCACGAAGGTTCTGTTATTTTATATAGGCAACAAAGTAACGGCCTAAGGTTCGCTTTTAGGTTAAAAAAAAGCCCTGCAAAGCAGGGCTATAAAACTAGAGAGTGACGTTACAATAACGTTACTTGCCGTGACTAAACGGCATTCTGACTCAATGCAGTATTCTCTAATACTTCATTAAGATGCAGCCAGGTTTCAATGACGGTATCAGGATTAAGGGAAACGCTCTCAATCCCTTGCTCAACAAGCCAGTCAGCAAAATCCGCATGGTCTGATGGGCCTTGGCCACAAATCCCTACGTATTTGCCTTTTTCTCGACAAGCGGATATCGCCATTTTTAGCAGTTTTTTCACTGCTGGATTTCGTTCATCAAATTTATCCGCGATGAGACCAGAATCTCGGTCTAGACCCAATGTCAGCTGGGTTAAATCGTTGGAGCCAATTGAGAAACCATCGAAGAATTCCAAGAACTCATCGGCCAATAAGGCATTAGAAGGTAGTTCACACATCATAATGACTTTAAGGCCATTCTTACCGCGCTCTAGGCCTTGTTCTGCGAGTAACTCTGTTACCTGCTGAGCTTCTTCTAGGGTACGAACAAAAGGAATCATAATTTGTACGTTGGTTAATCCCATATCGTTACGTACTCGACGGATTGCTTCACATTCCAAAGCAAAACAGTCGCGGAATGAGTCGTCAATGTAGCGCGCTGCGCCACGGAACCCAAGCATTGGATTTTCTTCATCTGGTTCGAATAAAGGGCCACCAACTAAATTGTGGTATTCGTTAGATTTAAAGTCCGACAGACGAACAATGACTGGTTTTTGAGAGAAAGAGCAGGCAAGAGTCGCCACCCCTTCAACCAGTTTATCAACGTAAAATTCAACTGGACCTTGGTAGCCTGCAATGCGGTGATCAATCTCTTCTTTTATCGATGCCGTCATGTCTGCGTAATTCAACAAGGCTTTCGGGTGAATACCAATCATGCGGTTAATGATGAACTCTAAGCGAGCTAAGCCAATGCCTGCATTAGGCAGCATCGCGAAGTCGAAGGCGCGGTTAGGGTTACCAACATTCATCATTACTTTTACAGGAAGGTCTGGCATGTTGCCGACTTCAGATGTGATAACTTCAAAGTTCAGTTCGTCTTGGTAGACAAATCCCATGTCACCTTGTGCACACGATACGGTGACTTTCTGGCCATCTTTAAGTACGTCTGTCGCATCACCACAGCCAACCACAGCAGGAATGCCTAATTCACGCGCAATGATAGCGGCGTGGCAAGTACGACCACCACGATTGGTGACAATCGCAGAGGCTCGTTTCATGATAGGCTCCCAATCTGGGTCAGTAATGTCCGTGACTAATATATCGCCAGGTTGGATACGATCCATTTCAGTAATAGAAGAGAGTACTTTGACTTCGCCACTGCCAATTTTATGGCCGATAGCACGTCCAGTGATCAGCACAGGAGAGGTTTCTTTCAGTGAGAAACGTTCCATACTTTGAGCATTTGCTTGACTGCGTACGGTTTCTGGTCGTGCTTGTACAATGTAGATTTTTCCATCGATGCCGTCTTTTGCCCACTCGATGTCCATTGGGCGCTCGTAATGTTGCTCAATGATGCATGCTTGACGAGCCAGGTCTTCGATTTCTTCGTTGCTTAATGCGAAGCGGTTTTGATCGTCTAGGGCAACAGGCACGATATTGACGAATTCATCACTGCCGGCTTCGGCGTATTCCATTTTTTGGGCTTTAGAGCCTAATGACTTACGTACCACGGCTGGTCGCTTAGCCGCCAGTGTGGATTTGTGAACATAGTATTCATCAGGGTTTACTGTGCCTTGGACCACCATTTCGCCCAGACCGTATGCCGCGGTAATAAAGACAACTTCATCGAAGCCAGATTCTGTGTCTAACGTGAATAACACCCCAGAGGCGCCTATATCACTGCGTACCATTTTTTGAATGCCGGCAGACAAGGCCACGCCTTTATGTTCAAACCCTTGGTGTACTCGGTAGGAGATGGCTCGGTCGTTATATAAAGAAGCAAACACGCGTTTAATAGAGGCTTTAATATCTGCTAAGCCTTTCACGTTCAGGTAAGTTTCTTGTTGTCCTGCAAAAGAGGCGTCAGGTAGGTCTTCAGCCGTTGCAGAAGAGCGCACTGCGAAAGAGGTATCGTCAGCATTGTCGTCACACAATACTTTAAATGCCTGTTCGATTTCAGCGTCAAACTCTGCTGAGAAAGGTGTTTCCTCTACCCATTGGCGGATTTTCACACCCGCTTCTGCTAGAGCATGAACGTCATCAATGTCTAGGCTGTCTAGTATTTGGTGAATCTTAGCGTCTAATCCACTTTCTTCTAGAAAGCTTTGGTAAGCATAAGATGTGGTGGCAAAGCCGTTTGGCACTTGAATGCCAAGGTCTGTCAAATTAGAGATCATTTCTCCTAATGAGGCGTTTTTACCGCCGACATCAGCGACGTCTTCCAAGCGAAGATCTTTGAACCACTTAATAAAATTGCTCACACGGGACTCCCAAATAGTTACCTGATGTTCTTCTTTGTTATAACGACTTCTGGACTTAAGTAAGTCTGCGAAGACTTGTCAAAGCAGTGTGTCTGGGGTCATTGTATGTAGCGCAGGGACATGGAATAAAATCGATTATTCGATGTAGTTTTATTTCAATTGAAAAATTAAATGTTGTTACATAACAACAAAATGAGAAAAAAATGATGAAAGTGTATTTTGTTTCAGATGGTACAGCGATCACGGCTGAGGTATTTGGTTCCGCTATGTTGTCATTTTTTGATGTGGCGGTTGAAACCCAAAGCGTGCCGTTTTTAACGACAATGGATCAGGCAAATGGGTTAAAACAACAGATTAATTTAGATGTGAAATCAGGTGAGCCTCCGTTGGTTTTCTACACCATCTCGGACATTGCGATTCGCGATGTGATTCAGTCATGCGATTGCCATTGCTATAACCTATTTGGAGATCTCTTGTTACCCATTGAAAAGGCTTTAGGTGTGCCAGCGCAACCAACGGCTCAAAAGGCACATGGTATGAAAGAGGGGGTCTATGATGGACGAATAGACGCCATTAACTATGCATTGGCGAATGATGATGGCGTATCTATCAAAAATTTCGATCAGGCAGATATCATTCTATTGGGGGTTTCACGGTCCGGTAAAACGCCGACCAGTTTGTATTTAGCCATGCAATACGGCATTAAGGCAGCAAATTACCCGATTACAGAAGATGACTTTGCTTCCCCAGGCTTACCTAAAGCGCTAAAAGCACATAAGAAAAAACTCTTCGGTTTGACCATTGATCCTGATAGGTTACACGAGATTCGCACGGGGAGAATGGCGGCCAGCAAGTACGCCTCGCCTCGACAATGCCGCTACGAGTTAGAGGAAGTGGAGTCATTATATCGCCAAGAGCGGATTCCTTTTTTGAATTCCACAAAACTCTCTGTGGAAGAAATTTCCACCAAAGTGATGGCTGAGATGCATTTGGTTCGTCATAGACAGTAGATTTTCAAAGAAAACCTATCGAATTATTTGATGTGTTTGCTGTTTCTGCTGGAAATATGATCAAAAAGTTATAAAAAAAACGAAAATCAGTCAAAAAAGTTTCATGTTCATTTGCTATAAGCGGTCTGTGGGAGCTTCTATCCTCTGTTTTGTTGTGGAATTACAAAAGACAGCAGCGTGGTGAAGGCTTGTTTGTATGACGGGTCGCTTTCAGCTAAAGAGTATTGAGTGATAATGCTCTATAATGACAACAAATTAGACCCGTCAGCGTTTTGCTTCATACAAATAGGGCGAGACGTCGAAAATGTTCTGAACAATAAGCTGTTAAAGCTCGACCATTTCTACAGAGTGCAGCTTATTGCATCATCCAAGGATAAATATACATTGAGTAATAAAAATATAAACGATCCCCATAAACAACGAGAAGCTTCTAAGTACGATAATCCCGTACCAAGCCGTGAATTCATATTGGAGTTCCTTGCGTCTAAGAATGTTAGCTTAGGCCATTTAGCGCTATGCAAAGAGTTCGCTTTGACTGGCGAAGATGAAATAGAAGCGTTACGACGCCGTTTGATCGCCATGTGCCGTGATCATCAACTAACGAGCAACCAAGAAGAACAATACACCCCTATTTTAGAAAGTGACCTGATTGAAGGTTTTGTCCAAGGCAATAAAGAAGGCCATGGCTTTTTGTTGCGCCAAAGTGACGACGATATCTTCCTCTCTGCGCGTCAAATGCAAAATGTTATGGATGGCGATAAAGTGAAAGCTCGCCTATCTGGACGCAGTGTGAAAGGCCGTTTAGACGGAGTAGTGGTAGAGGTTATTGAGCGTAAGCACAGCCAGTTAGTTGGTCGTTATTACGAAGAAAGCCGCACTTCTTTTGTGACACCTGAAAATCCACGTATTTCTCAAGACATCTTGATTAGCAAAGATTCCGCATTAACACCGACTCATGGTCAATACGTATTAACAGAAATTGTTTCGTATGCCGAGCGCGGCAAGCCAGCAAGAGGGGTTATTAAGAAAATTCTTGGTGACTTCATGGCGCCAGGTCTTGAGATTGATGTGGCTATTCATCGCTATGAAATCCCCAACGAATGGCCGAAAGCGGTTGAAAAACAAGTTCAAAACTTCACCTCCGAAGTCGCTGAAGAAGACAAGCAATATCGTGTGGATTTACGTGATACGCCGTTTGTAACTATTGATGGTGAAGACGCGCGCGACTTTGACGACGCTGTCTATTGTGAAAAAACCGCGGGCGGCTGGAAGTTATTTGTCGCCATTGCAGATGTGTCCCATTATGTGAAAAAAGACACGGCGCTTGATGAAGAAGCCATTGTTCGTGGTAACTCAGTGTATTTCCCAGGGCGCGTTGTGCCTATGCTGCCAGAAGTATTATCGAACGGATTGTGTTCATTAAACCCAGACGTTGACCGTTTGGCGATGGTGGCAGAAGTGTCTCTTACCAGCAAAGGTAAAATGAGAGGCTTTAAGTTTTATGAAGGCTTGATTCGATCTCACGCTCGCCTTACTTATACCAAGGTCGCGAAGATGATTGCGCCAGAGCCGGAAGAAGATGGCTTGGCATTGCGTGACCGTTATGCGCCGATCGTGTCGCATATTGATGCGCTAAATGGTCTTTACCATGTATTAAAAGACGCTCGTGATGAACGTGGTGCGATGGAATTTGATACCGTCGAAACGCGTATGGTATTTGATCAACATTCTAAGATCGATCAAATTGTTCCAGTAGAGCGCAACGATGCGCACAAATTGATTGAAGAATGCATGTTGTGCGCCAACGTGGCGGCAGCAGAATTATTGATTAAGGCGGATTTACCTGCCTTATTCCGTGTCCACGAAGGGCCAAAAGAAGATCGCTTATTAACGCTGCGTTCTTACCTTGGTTTGCTAGGTCTTGAACTGACCGGCGGATTGAAACCAACACCAAGTGATTACGCGGTGTTAGCAGAACAGATTAAAGACCGTGCCGACGCGCGTAGCATACAAGTGATGTTGTTGCGTTCTATGTCTCAAGCTGTGTACCAAGCGGATAATCTTGGTCACTTTGGCTTGAACTACGAAGCTTATACACACTTTACTTCGCCGATTCGTCGTTACCCAGATTTGTTAGTGCATCGTGCGATTCGTTATTTGATTCGAGGTGAAGGTCGTCCCGTGGTGCGTCAGGCGCACCGAGTGACCGGTAGCCCAACCTTGAAAGAGCGTAAAATTTACGGCTACGATCAAGCCGACATGGATGCTTTAGGGGATTCTTGTTCGATTACAGAACGTCGAGCAGATGAAGCGACTCGCGACGTAGAAGCTTGGTTGAAATGTCAGTACGTAGAGCAACATTTAGGCGAACCGTTCGATGGTGTTGTGACCGCAGTAACCTCGTTCGGCTTGTTTGTTGAGCTACAAGGGTTGTTCGTGGATGGTTTGATCCATATTTCTGGATTGGGACAAGATTATTTTGTTCATGATCTAGAGCATCAAGCGATTATTGGTGAAAGAAGTGGTCGAGTCTTCCGCTTGGGCGATCGCCTAAAAGTGAAAGTGGCCAATGTGAACTTGGAACAGCGCAAAATTGACTTGAGCTTGGATGAGACACAATCGCGTCCGCGTAAAAAAGTAGTGCGTAGTGAAACCAGTGAGCTTGAAATGCAATTGGCGCAACTGCCTCCTATTGAGTTGGGCGGCCGTGTGAAACCTAAAAAAGCAGCACCAAGTGCCACTCAAGGTGACAAAGTAGAAAAAGCCGGTAAAGACGCGAAAGAGGGAGAAAAACCTAAGGCAAAAAAACGCCGTGGGCCTTCTAAAGGCAAGATCATTCGTCAAAAGAAAAGCGCTCAAAGTGCGGCGAAAGCCAAACCGGCTTCTGCAGCTAAAAAAGCGAAGAAGCCCAAAAAAGCGAAAAAAAATAACGCTAAGCCTCGCGCTCGCGATTAATTGATTTATCCGATTAGAGTAAAAACGTCATAATGTCAGATTTAGAATGGATTTACGGTATTCACGCCGTAGAAAATGCCTTATCACAGCAACCTGAACGCGTTAAAGAAGTGCGCTTTCAGGAAGGTCGTGATGACAAAAAAACACAGCGTCTAGTGCAGCTTTGCAAAACGAATAAAGTGCGTTATAGCCTAGTCGCGCGTCGTGAATTGGACCAGCTCTTTACTAAGAATAAAGAGCGTGCTGTTCACCAAGGTGTGGTGGCTTATACCACCATGACCAAAGCCGGTAACGAAGGTGATTTACATACCTTAGTGGAAGGGTTGGATGAAACACCGCTGATTATTATTTTGGATGGGGTGACTGACCCACATAATTTAGGTGCGTGTTTGCGCAGCGCAGACGCCGCTGGTGCCCATGCGGTCGTGATGCCAAAAGATAACTCAGCGCCATTGAATGCGACAGTGAGTAAAGTGGCGTGTGGTGCGGCTGAAAGCATCCCTGTTTACGCGGTAACGAACTTAGCGCGTACTATGAAGAAGCTACAAGACCAAGGCGTTTGGATATTTGGTACGGCTGGTGAAGCGACGCAAACGGTTTATGAGCAAGATTTTACCATTCCGACGGCCATTGTAATGGGCGCTGAAGGTGAAGGTATGCGCCGTTTAACTCGTGAACAGTGCGACTATTTAGTGAAATTACCCATGTCAGGTGTGGTTTCAAGCTTAAATGTCTCGGTTGCGACCGGTGTTTGTTTGTATGAAGTAGTGCGTCAGCGCGCTCAAAAAGCACAGGGTTAAGGAGTATCGTGGTGTTTGAATGCTTTTCAATTCAAGCCCCGTCGGCGGCATTAGACGACGCACTGCAGCATAAAATTGACAATAAAACCAAACCGTTAGGTGCTTTAGGTACGCTAGAAACATTGGCGTACCAGCTTGGTCGTATTCAGGGAACACTTCATATAGATGTTTCTAAACCCAAGATGATTGTGTTTGCTGCAGACCATGGTGTTGTGGCTCAGGGTGTCAGTTTGTTTCCTCAGGAAGTTACACCACAAATGGTGATGAACTTTTTGCATGGAGGGGCTGCTGTGAGCGTCTTTTGCGCACAGCACAATGTGCCGCTGCAAGTGGTGGATGTGGGTGTTAATGCGACATTAGAAGATCATCCGCTATTGAGCAAACGCAAAGTAGCCTTGGGTTCAAATGACTTTAGCCAAGAACCCGCGATGACAACACAAGCCCTGTCACAAGCGATTCAAGCCGGTGTTAGTGAAGTAGATACAGCGATTAATGACGGCGTTAATCTACTGATGTTCGGCGAAATGGGCATTGGGAACACTTGTGTTTCCTCTTGCATGATGAGTGCGCTAATGGGCATTGACCCGCTAGAGAGTGCAGGTCGTGGTACAGGACTGGACGCCTCTGGAGTGTCCAGAAAAGCACGGGTGATCGCTGCCTCATTACAACGTGCAGAGGCGCACACGGGGCAACCTGTGGCACAGTGGAATGCGCAGACATTGGCAGAGCAGGTCGGTGGTTTTGAAATCCTTGCTTTGGCTGGCGCTATGTTGCAATCAGCACAGCGTAAAACGGCGTTTGTGGTCGATGGCTTTATTTGCTCGGTCGCCTTGTTGTTTGCCCAAAAAGTGGCTCCTAATGTGAGTGAATACGCGATTTTTGCTCATCAATCGAATGAAAAAGCGCACAAACTTTTATTAGCACACTTAAACGCGGACCCTATCTTGTCGTTGGATTTACGTTTAGGGGAAGGCTCAGGTGCGATTCTGTCTTATCCTTTAATTCAAAGCGCGGCGGTATTTTTAAATACTATGGCGAGTTTTGAAAGCGCAGGTGTGAGTGACGGTGACAATATTTAACCCTCATTGGCAAGGCTTCAAACGCAGCCTTGTTACTTATACTCGGATTCCGCTAACGGTGGATTGGGACGACACGATAAAGCACACCCCAGCGGTGTGCTTTTTACCTTGGGTCGGCATTGTTGTTGCGCTATTGAGTGCTTGGCCATTATGGTTTGAAGGCTTGCCTGCGACTATTCAAGCTATTTTTATGTTGCTAACCGCGGTATTGCTGACTGGCGGCTTCCATGAAGATGGTCTGATGGACGCTTGTGATGGTCTGGTCGGCGGTTGGGATAAAGAACAACGCTTGAAGATCATGAAAGACTCTAGGATTGGCAGTTATGCCGCCTTGTCGATTTGGTTTGCCCTGATGCTGAAATGGTTGTTGCTGACTCAGATACTACTAAGCTTTGCCTCTAATAGCGCTCATTATGGTTCTGCATTGATCGCGTGGATTGCGGTGCATAGCGTATCTCGTATTACGCCTTTGGTGGTTATGAATACGATGGAGTATGTGTCCGCTGGTGGCAGTAAAGCCTCTAGCATGATCGCAAGGTTAGACGCGCCACAATGGGGCGTGGCCTTACTGCCTTGTGTATTGCTCCTGTTATTAGACTTTTCCTACCTCATTAAAGCAGTGCTTGTATTGGCGTTGTTTACGTTTGGCGCACGACGCTACCTAAGAAAACGCATCGATGGCTATAATGGTGACGCATTGGGGGCGGTAGAGCAGATAAGCGAAGTGTTATTGCTGTTGTGCTTTATGGATGCCTTAGCATGAAGCTGTATTTGGTTCGACATCCTCAGCCGGATGTCGAAAAAGGGCTTTGTTATGGGCAAACGGATGTACCGCTTTGTAAAGGCTGGCCGGTTCATGCCGAAAAGCTAAAACAACACCTTGATCAGCGCATACAGCAAGATGACGCGACTTTTTTTCATAGCCCATTAGAGCGAGCTGCCAAACTTGGTGTGTTTATCAGTCAGGGTCAATCTCAAGCCAAAGACGCTCTTCAAGAGTTGGATTTTGGTTGTTGGGAAAATACCTTATGGCAAAGTATCCCCAGAGAGTCGATAGAATCGTGGTTTGAGGACATCCTTCATGCTACGCCTTATCAAGGAGAGTCACTTCAAGCATTAGCGGATCGAGTGTGGACGTGGTGGTTGTCGGTGAGAGAAGGCGCTGCCGAACACTTAATCCTTGTTACGCATGCCGGGGTGATTAAAGTGCTGGTTAGTTTGCTGTGTCAGTGGCCATTAGCGCAAGCGCATCGCATTGATGTGGGCTTTATGAGTGTGACAGAACTGTATATTCAAGATGATTATATTTCCTTGAAGCGTCTCGGCGCTGGTGATTGGGTCGTCTAATTTCATCCAATAGAACGTGATTTGAACAGAGAAAAATTACACTATGCTGTTATATATTTTAGGCATGATAGGCATTGCTGCGTTTGCGATTACTGGCGTGATCTCGTCTGGAAAGCGAGACATGGATCTTTTTAGCATTGTCCTTTTAGGCATGGTTACCTCATTGGGAGGAGGCACGATTCGAGACACCATATTAGGGGTAGAAAGCGTGTATTGGGTGAAAGACACCTCTTATCTTTGGGTGGCATTTTTATCTTCTTTGTTTGCTTTTTTTGCGGTGCGCATTATCGATGACAGACAAAGGGTGTTTCATTACGCTGATGCGTTTGGCTTAGCCTTGTTTACTGTTGTTGCCACAGAGCGAGTGCTGACATTAGGGTTTTCACCAACCATAGCGATTACCATGGGGGTCACTACTGGTGTGGCTGGCGGTATTATTCGTGATGTGCTGAGCAATCGACCGCCAATGGTATTGGGGCGTGAGTTTTATGCGACTCCAGCCTTTATCGGAGCCGTGCTGTTAGTGCTTCTTCAAAAAAACATACCTTCTCATGAATATAACTCGATTTACGCCGTCGCTCTGATCTTTATACTCAGGTTGTTTGCTATTCATAAAGGCCTGTATTACCCCAGTTGGCTACTATATAAGAAGAGATAATTCATGACAGAACTTGATGCAAAACAAGAAGCGCGCTTATTAAAGAAAAAGGCTGTGGTTGATCAGCGTATCGCCGCCGCGACAGAAGAGCGTGGCGTCACCATTTTGTTAACCGGTACAGGCAAAGGCAAAAGTTCTAGTGCCTTTGGCACCATGGCAAGAGCGTTAGGACATGGCCATAAATGTGCTGTCATCCAGTTTATAAAAGGCCGTAAGGCGACCGGGGAGCAACTTTTCTTTGGCGAGCATCCTGGTGTGGATTTTCACGTTATGGGGCATGGCTTTAGCTGGGAAACCCGTAACCCAGAATTAGAAAAGCACGCGGCTGAGCAAGCTTGGGAATTGGCAAAACAAGTATTGTCTAATCCAGATATTCATTTTGTACTGCTGGATGAAATTACCTATATGTATAAATACGGCCATCTCGATGAAGCAGACTTGCTGGCAGCATTGGCGGCGCGTCCAGCTCACCAAAATGTCATGATGACAGGTAGAACGGCCCCTAGAGCATTATTGGACAGTGTGGATACCCACAGCAAGGTGGCGAATGAGCGCCATGCGTTTGCGAATGGTGTAAAAGCACAAGCAGGCATTGAGTGGTAGTTCGCATTGCGAGCTACAATACCGCATTAAGTCGACCTAATAGAGGCGATTTATTGGCTGCTCTAGAGTCTGGTCGTGATAAACAAGTGTTAGCCACGGTGGCGCTGTTGCAGCATATCCGAGCAGATATCATTTTACTGAACGAGGTAGACTTTGACCCAAGTGGTCGAGTCGTTGCCTTATTACAGCAAGCTCTTCGTCAACCAGCAAATAATGCGGCTTTGGATTACCCTTACGCATATTGCCAACCTGTTAATAGCGGGGAGCCTTCAGGACGTGATTTTGACAAAGACGGAATGGCCTCTGATCAGGGGAGTGACGCCTTAGGTTTTGGCCTGTTTCCAGGCCAGTATGGCATGGTGTTATTGTCGCGTTTCCCGATTGATAGCGCTTCGTCACGGACCTTTCAATCCTTCCTTTGGAAGGACATGCCTAATCCTTGTTTGCCCAAAAATGCTCAAGGTGATGCTTGGTTTGATTCAGCGGACCTTGCGGTATTGCCTTTGTCTTCAAAGTCTCATTGGGATGTGGCCATTAATATTGGGGGCAGGCGTCTTAGATGCTTGTGTTCACATCCAACGCCACCAGTGTTTGACGGTCCAGAAAGGCGCAATGCCTGCCGTAATCACGATGAAATTCGTTTTTGGAGCGATTATTTATCCGCTGAGCCTTACTTTTACGATGATCAAGGAAGGCGAGGAGGGTTAGACCAAGAGGACTTTGTTTTACTGGGGGATTTGAACGCTTCACCAGTGGAAGGGGACGCTTACCAACAAGCGATCAAGAGCTTATTACAACACCCCAGAATGGCACAATGTGCTTTTCCTGACAGCATCGGAGCCATTGCTCATAGTGCTAAGCTCGATAAAAACATCGCTAAACACCATACCGCTGTTTGGCGAATGCAAGCGGATTACGTACGAGTCAGCCACACACTCTCTCCCTCCTACCAGGCTGTATTTTGGCCTGCAAAAAAGCATAAAGCAGCGTCCTTGCTCACGGATACTTCAGATCATCGTCTTGTGTTTATTGACCTTCCTTTTGTAAAAAACTAAATCAAATGAGATTTATTCTCAATATCGCTGGATTTATTATAGTTTTTTAATGATAATGATTCTCGTTACTTTGTTTTTCGACATTCATGACTATGAAAATCAACCGAAGTGGAGATGACTATGCAGTACTGGGAAAAGTTAACAAGAGAAGCCAATCAAGCCTATTTCAAACATGCTTTTTCTGATGCGGTAGATCTGAACCGAGAGGCGCTGACACAAGTTGAAAGTGACTTCGATCGTGGTTTTTATCAGGACCCAGAATCGTATGTATCCGCTGCTGTGGTTAGCCATTTAAATATCGCCGAAGCATTTGTTGCGTTGGGAGATTTTATTTCGGCTAATTTACAGTATGAAAACGCCGCTAATTTCTTACAAGCTATTTTGATTCGCCCTGATTTAGAGTGTGAACAGCGTGATTTGATTATGCGTACCGCGACTCACATACGTTTCGAATGGGATCTTTTTAGTCAAAGCCATAGTGCGAACTTGAAGGAACAAAGCAAGGTATTGATGCAGGCTATTACGCATGCGGTATCGTATTCAACAGCGGTTGTACATCACTAGGGTTGATAGAGGATGAAAAAAAAGACAGTCATAGCATGCTGGGTTCTGTTCGCAAGTGTTGTCAGTGGACGTTCTTTTGCTCAAGCAAACGAATGCGCTTCTTGGTTTACTGTTCATAATCTAGCGTTTGTCTTTGTGGGTCTTTTGCTCTTTGCCGGTGTGTATTACAAGCAATTTTTTATGCGACGAAAAAACAGACAGAAAGGACGTGTTCACCATGATGCATCAGATGATTAACCTGTTAGATAAAATGGTTCATTTTAAACAAGCTCAGGCGCATTGCGATATTCCTTGTAAAATTTACGACCCATCTGGTGCTTTGTTGGCGGCATTGAGTTGTGTTCGTATGATTGACCTGATTCATGAAGTCGGTGATGGCACCAGTTTGTCCGTCTCTGATGTGGCGAAAATTTCACGCTTAGTGCAGGAAAAAGAAAAAACCTGTAGCGATGTAAAAGAAGAAATTCGAACCATTTGGGGAGATTATTTTAAGGCAGCGCAGTTTGAACAAGTACCGGATGTGCACACCATGGTTCACGATATCATGATGCAAGCCTCTAAGTGCAAGCAAGGAATCGACCGCTCTGACAGTGAAGCCTTGGTAGAAAAAATAAATCGATTTGCTGAAGCTTTCTGGCTAACAAAAGGAGTGAGTACTTACCGAGCGCCTTGCCCTTATCCGCCAGCATTAGAAACGGTTTACCCTAATTTAAAACCTTAAATAGCTCGCAGGCACATGCCTTTGATAGTGATTGCGCAGGCCTGCGTTTATTTGATCAATGTTTACACGGGGACGCTTTATGTTTCGTTTAATTAAAGTGCTGGGCAACAGCATGGTGCCACGGCTTTATGATGGCGACTTTGTTTTTACAAGCCGCTTTTACACGACGTTAAAAGTAGGGCATCTTGTTGTTGTGGATCATGCCTTATACGGACTTATTCTTAAAAAAGTACTCCACATAGCCCCAGATGGACAACTTTGGCTAGGCGGAGAAAACAACCAAAGTATGCAGTCTGAACGCATTGGTTGGGTGTCATCAAGGCGAGTGGTCGGCAAAGTAGTCGCGTCTATTTGTGCTCATCGTCCTTCGGCTGCGGTTATTGAAGGGCAGAGTAGCGTCAAATAAGTGTACAGAAAAAAAGACACTTTTTAGAAAAGAGTAAAAACAGAGTATGGCTCAACAGTTGGTCTTCGGGCTGTGTTTCTCTAAAATTTGCTTATCCGTTATGCGAATTTTAATGTCTAATTTGAAGAGAAACTTATGTCTACTAGTGCAACAATACCTAAACGCCATACTCGAATAGAAGATATTCAGGCGCTTGTTATTGGTACCCTTATTATTGCCTTAGGGGTGAATTTTTTCACTCAAGCGGGGTTGTTGACCGGTGGTACCGCTGGCATGGCATTTCTACTGCAATACACAACCTCACTGACTTTTGGTGAAGCCTTCTTTTTAGTCAATATACCGTTTTATCTATTAGCGATGAAATACATGGGGTGGGAATTTACGCTTAAAACGTTTTCCGCTGTGTTTTGTGTTTCGCTTTTTTCCGATCTGACTCCCAGGTTTATTTCGTTAAACAGCATTGAGCCCATTTATGCGGCATTGGCTGGTGGTTTTCTGATGGGCGTGGGCTTTTTGATGTTATTCAGACACAACGCCAGTTTAGGTGGTATCAATATTTTGGCACGCTACATCGCGGAAAAGTATGGTATCTCGTTTGGTAAATTTCAGATGGCCGTGGATTGCACCATAGTGACCTTGTCTATTTTTGTGGTGGACATCTACTTGATTGCGATCTCAATTATCGGCGCCATTGCATTGAATATCATTCTGGCAGTCAACCATAAGCCTGGACGTTACATGGGCAATATCTAATCAAATTACAGTGTTAAAAAATACGGCGGCCTATGGTCGCCGTATTTTTTGGAAAGCAGTGCATTCGCTTGATGTAACGCCATTTCTAATGCCGACAGGCTCAGGTATCATAGCGACTTATAGATTAAAGAAGGATACACGGTTTGGAGCTACTCAAAGTAGATGACCTCAACCCTTACCTGAATGACCTAGTTGAATTGCTTTGTGATGCGGTTGACTCAGGTGCTCCTATTGGCTTCTTACCACCACTGAGTGAGCCGGAAGCGAAAGCTTATTGGCTGTCAATCAATGAAGAATTACAGGTCAATTCTCGGCAGGTGTTATTGGTTCGAGAAGAAGACAAAATTGTTGGCAGTGTACAGATAGCCATGTCTCCGAAGGCCAATGCATTGCACCGCTGTGATGTGGAAAAATTAATGGTACACACAGAGGCTCGAGAAAATGGCCTTGGTAGCATTTTAATGCAGGGCGTTGAGCGTGTTGCTGCCTCGATGCAAAGACAGCTGTTAATATTAGAAGTAAGAAGCGATGATATCGCCCATGACATGTATGTTAAATTAGGTTTTACACCGTTTGGTGAAGTGCCAAATTACACACGAAGTGCCAATGGTGCGTTACACAATTCCACTTTTTTCTTTAAAGAAATAGAGTTAACTCACGAAGTTTTCTCTTAAATTGATCGATTAGGCACAGGCGAATCCCCCTTTGAGACTAGATTTTTATTTATCCCATGTGACAGACCTTGCTCGCAAGGCATCAAAAATAGCGGCATCAAAAGGCCGTGTCACAGTGAATGGCGAGATCATTAAGAAAGCAAATTATACGGTACAAGAAACAGACGTTATCTGTTTAGATGATGAACGCCTAGCATGGCCATCTGAAGGCTACTATTTGCTTCATAAACCTGCAGGTTATGTTTGTGCAACCGAAGATGCCGAGCACCCAATCGTGGTGGACTTATTGCCTTCTCACCTTGGCCAAAGCTTAAAAGTGGTTGGACGCTTGGATAAAGACACCACAGGATTATTGCTATTAACCACCGATGGACAATGGCTACACCGAATTACTTCTCCTAAAAAAGCGTGCAGTAAACGTTATCAAATGACGCTAGTCGATAGCATTGATGATGCCGCTCTGGAGCAGCTTGAAAAAGGGGTATTGCTCAATGGCGAGTCCCAACTTACTTTGCCTGCGGTAGCGGAGCGTATTTCGGATAAAGAAATATACTTAACCATTCAAGAAGGTAAATATCATCAAGTGAAGCGCATGCTGGCGGCGGTTGGCAATAAAGTAGTCACGCTGCATCGAGACCAAATTGGTGATCTAGTATTAGATAGCGCGCTGGCTCCAGGTGAGTTTAGAGCGTTAACCGAAGACGAAGTTGGCTATTTCTAGATAACATGATCGTACTTTAGCGACGACAAACGAGAGAACATATATGACTACTGAATTGTCTATGGATGAGCGCGTCCAATTATTGATTGCACCAGATAGTGAGCGTTTAGCCTACTTTGTTGAAAAAGTAAAAGAAACTCAAACCGTATGGAGTTTGAGCAACGAAGAAGGCTTTGTGATGGTTGAAACCGACGAAGGCGATTGTGTCATGGTTTGGCCTGATGCAGAGTTTGCAAGCCAGTGGGCGGTTGATGACTGGGATGATTGCGAGCCTGTTGCGGTTGAAATGGCTTCTTTTATGACGGAATGGTTGCCAAGCTTAGCCATGGATAAAATTACTATTGCTGTCTTTCCAAATATTGAAGACGAAGGGAAATTGTCTTCAGCAGATGACTTGAAAGCGCTTTTGTCTGAAGCTTAAGTGTCTTTTTTCTAGGGATGGTATCGCTGAGCAACAAACCCAAATAGGGTTTGTGGCTTGTTATATCAGAGTTGGACGCGAGCAAGCTTTTTGGTGTCGTATTTTTTTATGCCGCTGAAAGACAAAACGCTTGTTCGGGCTCCCTAATAATCCGGCATAGATCTGGCTTGTTCAGGGTGTTTATTAAACAACTTAGCCTTGTTGTATTACTAAGCTGTATTACTGGATTTCTTTGATATAACCTCAGTGAATTTATTGCTTGAATATAAATTCGCTTCTCGCCTCAGCGTCTCCCATTGTGCATAATATTCGTTTCCCCTTTTAAGTAAGCGATAGTTTACAGATATTGATTGTATGATAAGGATGTAATCAAATAATGAGCAAGCGCCAAAGTAATCGAGAAGAAATCTTTACTCGGATTTTAGAGGCTGCCGAGGTTGAGTTTGGCCTTAAAGGATACAGTGGCGCCAGTTTGCAGCATATCGCCGACCGTGCAAATCTCCCAAAACCTAATATTGTTTACTATTTTCAATCGAAAGCGAATCTATACAAACAAGTGCTGAATCAAATCCTAATGGATTGGAATGATTTGTTTGATCAGGCAACCATTGATGATGATCCTGCCGTTGTATTAGATGCTTTCATTCGAGAAAAATTAGCATTGAGTTTCACCAATCCTCGCTCTTCGCGTATTTTTGCGATGGAAGTAATTGGTGGCGCCTTGCACATTGGCGACTATTTGAAAGAAGATTTGGTGCCCTGGCTGACGTCTCGTGTTGAGGTGATTCAAGGCTGGATTGATGCCGGCAAAATGCGCTCTATAGACCCAACCAGCCTCATTTTTATGATTTGGGCGACAACACAGCATTATGCCGATTTTGAGGCGCAAATATTGGCTTTGACCAACAAAGAAGCGTTAGTCGAAGAGGATTTAAAGCGCATAGGAGACACTGTCAGTAGTATTGTGTTGACTGGCGTTGGCTTAACCTTACCTAATTAACTACCTTATCTAATTAGAAACGGTGCACGAAGACAAACTACTGAGGAATAACACGGCGCCTTTGTTTCCTGATGCATTATGTTAAAGGGATGCTAAGGCGTAGATTTTAAGAGAGGGAGCATAATTTATTATGCTCCCTCTCTTTGTTTATGGATGTGTTGAATAAGGGCTCTTAATTTAGCGGGCTTGGCAGGTTTTGCCATATAAAGCACATTACTTTGTTTGCAGCGTTCGATAAGGTCTGCTTCTTGCAATGCTGTGATTAAAACTGCTGGAATGTCTTTGTTGGCTTTTTGGCGCAAGGCTGCGATCAGTGAAAGGCCGTCTTGGTCTTGATTTAATTGATAATCGACAAGCAATAACTCTGCTTCGCCTTCCGCTTGTTTTGCATCTTCGATACTTTCAAACGTACGGCATTCACATTGCCAATGGGTTAATAAGGTTCGCATGGCAGCGAGGTTATTTTTATCGTCATCAATACACCAGACAGAACAGGTGGCGGTATGGCTCTGTACTTTGGGAGCGCCTAATGGTTTTTTATTTTCATTGTCTTGCTGCTGTTTTGCCAATGGAATAAGAATGCCAAAGCAACTTCCTTTGCCTGGTACCGAGCGTGTCTGTGTTTCCAGCCCCAGCTGGTTTTGCAATCGTCTTACCAGGCCTAATCCAAGTCCCATACCTTGCTCTGCGGTGTTTTCCCAGCGATAAAAATCATCGAATATTTTTTGTTGTTCGGATTCTGGAATGCCGATTCCCGTGTCCCAAACTTGCAACAGCGCGTGGTCTTTTCGTCGACGAGTACTCAGTAATATATGTCCTTTTGTCGTATATTTAACGGCATTTGAGACAAAGTTTTGAATAATGCGGCGCAGATAAATGGGGTCGCTGTGTACTTGAAGCGGTAAAATATGGGTGGAAAGGGTGAGTGATTTGTCTTCTGCTATAACCCCAAACTCTGCCACAATCGGGGCGAGCAGGTCCGCTAAATGACAGTCGGATAATCTGGGTTTAATCGCCCCTTGGTCAAGACGGGCAATTTCGAGCAGAGTTGAAATCAGTGATTCAGTGGATTCTAACGCGTCTGATAATTTTCCCACGATTTCACCTGACTCAGGCGCTAAATGGCTCGACTGAAGCACGCCCATATAGAGTTTTGCTGCATTTAATGGTTGCAGTATGTCGTGGCTGGCGAGAGCGAGAAACTCTGTTTTTGAGGCGTTTGCATGCTCTGCTTCCGCTTTCGCTTTAATAAGCGCTTGCTCTGCGATATTACGCCGAGAAATTTCAGCCATCAGCTCTTGGTTAATACCTTGTACTTCCACCGTACGAGCTTCGACACGTTTTTCCAAATCGATGTTGGCTTCTTTAAGGGCTTGCTGGCTTTCGATGTGTTCTGTGACATCCGTGAAACTGGTGACAAAGCCGCCATCAGGTAGGGGATTCCCCACCATCTCAATCACGCGGCCACTGGCTCTGCGGCGTAAAAAACGATGGCCGGAGCCTTTACGAAGGTAATCTAAACGACGATTCACTAACTCTTCAATATCGCCGACACCACATTCACCGCGTTCCGCGTTGTAACGAATTAAAGCTTCAACCGGAAGGCCAATTTTCAACATGCCTTCGGGGTAGGGGTAAAGAGATAGATAGGTTTTATTCCAAGCCACCATGTGCAGATCTTTGTCTACCACGCTGATGCCTTGGTCTAAATTGTCCATGGAAACGAACAATAAGTTTTGGCTGAATTGAATGGCTTGGGTGGTTTCATCGAGATAAGTCACCATCTCTTCGACCTTGATCTGCTTATCGACCAAGATAGAGTTGATGATGGTACGTGCGGATGAGCCGCCTAGTACGCCACCAAGAATACGTTCGCAATAGTCGATAAACAATCGATTCGGCGCCGCATTAGGAGACAGGTTTTGGGTGTAATCGTGCTCGAATGTCTGTAAAACGCGCTGACTTTTTTGGGCTCCTAAAAAGGTTTCTAATAAAACAAATAAGTCGCTGTTTAAAGCTTTGCTTTTGGGTTTAAAAAAGCGCTTTTCCAATTCGGCTGTAGGGCTGACGAAAGCGGTTGCTTGTATGCGGTCTATGAGGCGTTCAGAGGACAAAACAGAACCTCCAATATAGCCTATGATATTGGCAATTAAACTGATAAAAGCGCCATAGCTCAGTAAATTAGAGCGTGACTCAGGATTGTCTAATGCCCAGTTCATATTGCCGGTAAGCGGCAGCATGAGTAATAAAATCCAGCATAAAAAGCCTAACGTTAAGCCGGTATAAACGCCATAGGCGTGGCCTCGCTTCCAATAGAGTCCGCCAAGTACCGCTGGCAACAGCTGGAGAACCAAAGAGAAGGCGACTAATCCGGTTCCGGCCAGTGATTCGCTGTTCGCCATTTTCTGATAATAAAGGAACGACAGCATCAAAATTCCGGCCATCGCAAAACGGCGAATAATCAAAATACGGCGGCGATAAATCGGCAGACCTTGCTGCTGTGCGTTAGCTCGTGCCAACATCAAAGGTAGGATGACATCGTTGCTAATCATGATGCTTAATGCAAACGTGGAAATGATAATCATGGCTGTAGTAGCGGACATGCCACCCAGAAAAATCAGCATTTGCAGTGCTAAGTTATCCGACGCGAGTGCGAACTGAATGACGTAGGTGTCGGCGTTGATATCACTGGAAAATAAACTTTGTCCAGCAATCGCCAAAGGCGGAATGATAAGGGCAAATATCAATAAATAGAGAGGAAACAGCAATCGTGCCATGCTTGATTGGCGGTTGTCTTGATGGTCTACCACAGTGACGTGAAATTGCCGTGGCAGGCAGATAACCGCGGCGGCCGACATAAGCGTTTGCATGATAAAAGAAAAAGACAGTAATTGGTCTGTATGCCAAGCGCTAAAGTCGATAGAAAGGGCTCTCCAGCTGGGTGCAGAATGCTTCATCATGATGATGGCAACAATGCCCACCGCGACAATAGCGATCAACTTAAACAGTGACTCAGCGCCAATGGCGAGCATCATTCCTGAACGGTACTCTGTTACTTCGACTTTGCGCGTGCCAAACAACATGGCAAAAACGCCAATAAGAATGGTGGCAATAAAAACCACCAAGTTGGCCGAGGACTCTTCTTGATTAACAAACAAAGCAAAGTTGGAACCAATGGCCTTTAGTTGCAGAGCGATATACGGAATAATGGCCAGCATGGCAATTAAAATGACCAAGGGGGCAGTCATTGGGCGCTTGCCATAACGAGATGAAATAAAGTCTGCGATGGAGGTGATGTTTTGCTTTCGACTGACCAAGATCATCTTACGAATAAAGGGAAAGGCGAACAGATACAGTAAGATAGGGCCTAATAAAACCGGTAAGTAGTTCCAGCCAGAGCGAGAGGCTTCGCCGATTGCGCCATAAAACGTCCAAGCGGTACAATAGATCGCCAATGAAAGGCTGTAGACGACAGGATGGCGAGTCAGTTTCTTAGCAATAGGGCTTTCTTTATCGCCCCATATCGCGATCCAAAACAAGCCTAAAATATAAAGAATGGCCAATAAAACCCAAAAAACCGTCATCGATTGAATTACCTTTCCTTCGACTTATCATTATTGTTAATAGCAAACCAATGTATCATAGCTAACCTAACAATCCTCTACGACTTAGGTCGCTATCCTGATGAAATTAGGGCGGCTACTGTGTTATATGAATCATTAGGAATGTAATTATGCCTACTCATTTGTCAGAAAAAAGTATTAAGGCGTTTCATGCACATCTTTATTTCAAAGATGAAGTTGGTACAGAAATCGCAAAGAAAGTTGCACAACAAGCGGCAGAATTGTTTGATATTAAAGTTGGCCGCTTCCATCAAAAGCCAGTTGGCCCTCATCCATTGTGGAGTTGCCAATTGTCCTTTGCCGTGGAAACCTTTTCAAAAATAGTCCCCTGGTTGATGTTTCATCGTCAGTCTTTGGATGTCTTTTTGCACCCACTAACGGGAGATGACTATGTGGACCACACACAAGGTATTAGTTGGTTAGGACATTCTCATCCCCTTAACCTTGCTCAATTTACCCCTAAATAAGGGACTTTCTAGAAAAGGTATTTTATGGAAGATTGGTTCAAACAGTTTATTATTTTATGGTCGGTTATCGATCCAATTGGTACCGTACCAGTATTTTTAGCGGTAACCGCAGGACTCGCTAGTCCTTCTTTAGCTCGTAAGCTCGCGCTAAAAGCCGTGCTTATTTCGGCGCTCGTATTGCTCTTTTTTGTGATTGCTGGTGAGTATCTTCTAAACGAAATGGGTATACCGCTTGAAGCCTTTCAAATCGCTGGTGGCTTGGTTCTCTTCCTGTTCGCCTTGACGATGATCTTTGGTGAAAGTAAGCCGGATGAAGAGATGGGCATAGTGGAAAAAGGAATGCACAGTGCGGTATTTCCGTTGGCCATACCTTCTATTGCTTCACCAGGGGCGATGATGGCTGCTGTGCTATTAACAGATAACAATCGTTTTTCTGTGATGCATCAGTTTGTCACCACCATGGTGATGTTAAGTGTCTTGTTTGTGACCTTTATTTTGATGTTGCTGGCTACTCGTATTCAAAAAATTATCGGTGTGGCTGGTGCCAGTGTGATTAGTCGAGTCATGGGCTTGATTCTAGCGGCGGTAGCGGTGAACTCTGTATTAACAGGGATTCAGCAGTATTTTGATTTGCATACGGCAATCAGTACTAAGGATTCGTTGGGGCTGTAAACGCCCATTGTGGACGCTGTATTTTATGATATTTTGCCTACGGGTAAAAAAAATGAAAGCGGGCCCTAGAAAAATCGTCGATCGTCCCAAACTTTATGGCTAACGGTAGTTATTAGCGCTATGGAAGGTTATCATAGTGCGACAAACTACAGTTTGGGTTCGTGTTGTGGCGGTGTATCGCAAAGTCTGTTTGCTTCTATCAAGCACTCGTTCCCCTATTCATATTTAAGCAGGAGAAGACAATGCAAATCGCAGAAAACGCCGTTGTAAGCATGCACTACACATTGACAGATGAACAAGGTCAAGAATTGGACTCTTCCATTGGCCAAGAGCCACTTGTATTTTTGAGTGGCGCACAAAATATCATTGATGGGCTAGACAAAGCGCTTCAAGGTAAAACGGCGGGTGAGAAGCTAACGGTTTCTGTTGCACCTGAAGAAGGTTACGGTGACGTTCATCAAGAATTGATTCAAAAAGTACCACACGATAACTTCCAAGGTGTTGATGATATCCAAGTGGGTATGCAATTCATGGCGCAAACGCCAGGTGGTCAACAGCCAGTAACCGTTATTGGTGTTGAAGAAGATGGCGTTATGCTAGACGGCAATCACCCATTAGCGGGTAAAACATTGAATTTTGATGTTGAGATTGTTGACGTTCGTGAAGCTGTTGCTGAAGAACTAGAACACGGTCATGTGCATGGCGAAGGCGGTCACCAGCACTAGGCTATTGAATAGCGATATTGATTCGCTATCATAGGGTTAATGAGAAACGGTATCCTTAATGGGTACCGTTTTTTTATGTCTGCTATTTATCGCTGGGCAGAGTGGATGAAAAAACGGATTGATAACGAGAGGATTAGGTCGTGGAAGAATGTACGTTTGCTGAGCTAGAGTCAAAAATATTGGCCTGTACTGCTTGTGCGCGTTTGCTACCTCATAAGCCTAAACCTATTTTACAAATTCACCCACAAGCGAAAATACTCATTGCCGGACAAGCGCCAGGGCAACGAGCGCATGATGCGAATTTACCGTTTGATGATCCCAGTGGCGACAGGCTAAGGGGTTGGCTTGGGGTCTCAAAAGACACCTTTTATAACCCTACAAAAATTGCTTTGGTGCCAATGGGGTTTTGTTTTCCAGGGGCGGGCAAGTCAGGGGATTTAGCCCCTAGAAAAGAATGCGCTGAGAAATGGCGTGACCCACTTCTTCGCCAGTTAACACACGTAAAACTGACGGTTATTCTGGGGACTTATGCGCAAGCTTACCATCTGGAAACGAATCGAAAAACGACACTGACAGAACAAGTTAAAGCCTCAAAAGCTTGGCTTGAGCAGGGCAAGATAGTCTTGCCCCACCCAAGCCCAAGAAACAATCGTTGGCTGGCTCAGAATCGCTGGTTTGAGGAGGAAATATTGCCTCTGTTAAAAGCGCGCATAGAGCAGATATTGTCTACTCACGAAGCATAGAAATATGCTCAATGCCGTCTTCTAAATAGGGCTTAGACACAGTGACAAAACCATGGGAAGCGTAGAAGTTTTCAAGATGTGATTGCGCCCCGATTTTGATGCCAATGTTAGGCCAGAGCGTGAGTGTTTGGTTAATGGCTTGCTCAATCAGGGCATGACCCAGTTTGTCTTTTCGGTTGTTTGGCGCTACCACGACACGTCCTATACTCGAATATAGCGGATAGCTTGCCTCAACAGGCAAGAGCCTTGCGTAGGCGATGAGATGGCCTTCTTGAACCGCATAGAGGTGCTGTGTATCTGGCAAACGATCTAGGTCATCGAGGTCAGGGTAGGGACAGTTTTGCTCAACGACAAAGACGTTGCTGCGCAGTTTGAGTAAGTCATAAAGCGTGTCTACAGAGAGCTCATGGAATTTTCTGCAATACCAATTCATTCTTTCCCTTATTCTTAAATAGTCTTGCTTGATTAGCACGATGTGATCAATTGATTATCGGCCAAAAAGAAACTGGCATAAAGTCGTTTGATAAGATCACAATGAGAGTTAAGTATGCCAGAGTACATAGTATATGGTCAGGACACCTGCTTATTTTGTCGGCGTGCACGGAAAGTATTAGAAGAGCATGGTATCGCTTTTCAATTTATTGATGTGCTCAAAGAGTCAATATCACGGTCAGCGCTCACAAAGGTGATAGGACACGACGTGTATACTTTGCCACAAATTTTTAAAGGGTCCCATTATTTGGGCGGATTTCATGAACTGCAAAAATATTTTGGCATCATCTAATAGAAAATTAGGTAAACAGAGAGAGAGAAAAAAGAGAACTGAACAGAAGAGGGCGCTTTATTGCTTGAAGAAGAGAGCTGTGATGCAGAGAAGTGAGCAAGTGCATGTATTGTTATTTTTCATGCTACTCATATGTCACTAGGATTGCTTAAGCGAGAGTGACTTACTTACTTTATTGTAAGCCAGTATTACGCTTGGTGTTTACGTGGCTGAATGCTTGGTACTAGAGCATTTTTAACTTTTACTAAGCCTTTTTTAACGCTCTTGTAGGCGTAAAATGCAACTTCAATCATAGTTTCACTTCTTTCAGCGCTAACGATAGCGTTGTTTTTTTCTGCTTCAGTTAAGTAGCTACCGTCAATTCCTTTGATCAGTTCAGCAAGACGTTGTGAGTTATTCATGGTGGTCTCCTATCAGGTTTTATTTCGATAATGAGATGATAGGAAGTTGCGTCATATAAGACAAACGATAAAAAATATCCTCAAAGGTGAGAAAAACTCATCAATAGGAAAAACGTTATTTTATCATGGGCTTATAGCGGATTATCGTCAGGCCAGGTCTCAAAGTGAATGGCATTTTTAGCGTCTCGTCTTGGCAACCAGCCAAGGCGTTCTAAGTCCGGTGTCGTTTGAAATTGCTCTACGTAACCAACGCATAAATAGGCGATGATATCTATGTTGTCAGGGATGTTTAACGTGTCTCTAACGACATTATCATGAACAATGCTGACCCAACCGACACCGACATTTTCAGCTCTTGCTGCGAGCCATAAATTTTGTACGGCACACACAGCACTAAAAAGGTCCATTTCAGGTTTTACTGTTCGTCCTAACACCACAGACCCTGTTCGGCTGCGGTCACAAGTGACGCAAATACCAAGAGGTGCTTCTTCGATGCCTTCTAGCTTTAAAGCTTGGTATTGGGCTTTACGTTCGCCTTCAAAAAGTTCGGATGATTGGGCATGGGCGTCTAGAAACCCCTGCTTTATTTTCTTCTTGGAGGTCGCGCTCTTTACCACAATAAAGTCCCAAGGCTGCATAAAACCAACACTTGGAGCATGGTGTGCTGCGAGTAAGATACGCTCTAATACGTCATCAGGTATGGCGGTGTCGGTGAATTCACGGCGTACGTCTCGGCGCGAGAAAATGGTTTTGTATACCGCGTCACGTTCTTCTGGAGAAATGGTCATAACTGCCTAAGGTTCAATCTTAAAAGACAGGCATTATGACGCCGAATGAATAGGGATGCCAACGAAGGGATAGCACTAAGAGATGAATAGACTTCATCTCTTAGTTATAAATTGGGTACTAGCCTGCTTTTTCACATACGGCGTTGATTAAGGGGTCGTTGGCCTTTAGAGCATGCCAGTGGCTATCCTCAAGATTAGAAGGACTAAATGCAGTGGTGAAATCCGTGCGCGCCGCTTTTACGCAATCAACAATTTGTGGCACTCGTTTCGCTAAGTGACGGCGCTCGAAGAAATAGAGGTCGACGAGCACAAGATCAGAGTCGACTTTATTTTTAGCTGAGTTACTTACATCTGCGGCAATGAAACGCATGGTTTGAGGGTAAACATAACTCCAAGGGCGCCATGGTGCTTCTTCTTGAACGGCCTTAATAACGACGAGGCCATTAGGCAATAAACTTTTCTGGTGATCGTACCAATTGTATTCACCGTGTACTTGGAAACCTAACATCGCAAGGCCTGCAAATGTTGGGACTAACCACTTAGGGGCTTTTTTCTTAGACAATGTTCGAATAAAAAGGGCAATACCAGCGCCTCCTATTCCTGCAAATACCGTTGCTATTAATTCCCAAAACATAGTCTTCTCTCTGTGTGTGCGATCTTTGTTTAAACAAACATAAACGAAATAAAAAGATCGAGCACCATCATGGATGCTCGATCTTTCTCATTGATCAATATTAGTGATCAACCGCCTTACCCGCACCTTGTGGGTAACGCACGCTTTCGACTAGATCTTGGATTTCTTTTGGTGGCTCTTCGGTCATAGAAGACACCAAGAAAGCGACCGAGAAGTTAATCACAGCGCCGATTGCACCGAAGGACAATGGTGATATACCGAACAACCAGTTATCTGGTGTGTTGGCATAAGACGCTGTACCTGGGATAAAGAACCAACCTAGGAATAAGAAGATATAAACCAAGGTAGAAATTAACCCAGCTAGCATACCCGCGACGGCGCCTTTGCTGTTCACACGTTTCGAGAAGATCCCCATCATAAGAGCAGGGAAGATCGAAGCGGCGGCAATACCAAATGCGAGAGCCACTACCTGCGCGGCGAACCCTGGAGGGTTCATACCCAAGTAGGTGGCAACAACAATGGCGACAAACATCGACACCCTAGCGGCAAATAACTCACCTTTATCGGTTATGTCGGGATTGATCGTGCCTTTGATTAAGTCATGACTGATTGCCGACGAAATGGCGAGCAATAAGCCTGCCGCGGTAGATAAGGCTGCAGCAAGACCACCGGCCGCAATCAAACCAATTACCCAGCTAGGAAGGTTCGCGATTTCAGGGTTAGCCAAGACAAGAATGTCTCGGTTAACCACCAACTCATTACCGTTCCAGCCACGGGCTGTGGCTTCGGCTTCAAATGCTGGTGTGTCGTTATACAGTTCAATACGACCATCGCCGTTTTTGTCTTCGAATTTGATTAAGCCTGTTGTTTCCCAGTTTTTAATCCAATCAGGACGTTCGGCATATTCAATAGATTGTGCCGTAGGGCCGTCTGGGTAAATGGTACTTAATAGGTTTAAACGAGCCATAGACGCAACGGCTGGCGCGGTTAAGTAAAGCAGAGCGATAAACACCAATGCCCAGCCAGCAGACCAGCGAGCATCCGCTACTTTAGGAACGGTGAAGAAGCGAATAATAACGTGTGGTAAGCCTGCAGTACCTATCATCAATGATAGGGTAAACAGCACCATGTTTAACTTATTATCCACATCCGCGGTGTAGTCTCTAAAGCCTAGTTCACGAACCACTTCGTCTAGCTTTTGCAATAATGGCATACCAGATTCAGTGTGATTAGAGAACAGACCAATAGCAGGGATGAAGGTGTCAGTCAGTTGTAAAGAGATAAATACCGCAGGAATGGTATACGCAATGATTAACACCACATATTGAGCAACCTGAGTATAGGTAATCCCTTTCATACCACCAAGTACGGCATAAAAGAATACGACAATAGCCGCAATAATTAAGCCGGTATCGTTGTCGACTTCTAAGAAGCGAGAGAAGGCAACGCCAGCCCCCGTCATTTGACCGATTACATAAGTGACCGAGGCAATAATCAAACAAGCCACCGCCACGAGTCGAGCGGTACGACTGTAGAAACGGTCGCCAATGAAGTCCGGCACGGTGAACTTACCAAATTTGCGTAAGTAAGGTGCGAGCAACATAGCCAGTAGTACGTAACCGCCAGTCCAACCCATAAGGAAGGTTGAGTTAGCGTAACCACCGGCGGCAATAAGACCCGCCATTGAAATGAACGACGCCGCTGACATCCAGTCAGCCGCTGTGGCCATACCGTTTAGAACGGGGTGAACACCACCGCCGGCCACGTAAAACTCTTTTGTAGAGCCTGCACGTGCCCAGAAAGCAATCCCAAAGTAGAGTGCGAAAGAGGCACCAACGAAAATCAGGTTGATGGTAAATTGACTCATACTGACTTACTCCTCTAGGCCAAATTTTTCATCAAGCTTGTTCATTCTCCATGCATAGAAGAAGGTCAAGATGATAAAGACAAGAATGGAGCCTTGTTGAGCGAACCAAAATCCTAGGTCGGTTCCGCCAATATGAATTCCGCTGAGTAAAGGTCGAAAGAGAATGGCACACCCATAGGACGCCAATGCCCATACGACCAAACAACCTAGGATAAGCCTTAGGTTGGCCTGCCAGTATTGTTGCGCATTAAGATTGTGATCTGACACGGTAGATCTCCTTATTTATAATTATTTTTTCTACACCTGATCAATTTAGCAGCACTTTACAAATTAATAAGTCCGACTTTAGTCGAATAAGGACATATTGGGCAAAAATAGCGCAAGCTCTGTTAATTAATTAGCGGCTGAAAGAGGCGTTTAAAGGAATATAGGATCGTTGTAAAAATAACGGGAGGCCGTTAAATAATGGAAGCATTACGCCAGAATAAGGCTTTTAGTGACAATGACGGCAAAAGGGGAGATATAAACGGCGAAGAGTCTTTATACTTTATTTATCCAAACGGACAAATTTTGATTGAGTCGTTTGCAGTAGCATTATGTTGCTGTTTACTCATTTTGGACGTGAGTTTACCCGCATCACGACTGTGGTGATGTTTGGTTGTGCTCGAGATGATAACCATAAGGAGGTTGTTCATGAAAGGAAGTAGATTTAAATGGCAGCTCGCTCGATTTCACGAAGCCGCTGAGATTAGTGATTTGTTGAACTTAGCTTACCGAGGTGTTGATAACTGGACAGAAGAAACACAGTTATTAAGTGGTAAAAGGTCGACGCAATCTTTAGTTGAACGCAGTATGAATGAGACTGGGACGTATTTTTTTGTTTGTCGAAATGACGCCGCATTACTGGCTTGTGCTCGATTAACGCTGGTGGGAAATGAGGCTTACATTGGTTCGTTTGCGGTATTGCCTAGGTATCAAAGAAACGGTATTGGCAGCTACCTTTTGAGCGAAATCGAGCAGATTGTCATGAAAGAATATGGTGTGACTTTTTTTTCTGTGCCTGTTTTGTCCGAGCAACACACCTTGAAAGCATTTTATGAAAAGTGTGGTTACCAAAAAAATGGGCAGGCCGAACCTTATCCAGCTCACTTAAATATAGGTACGCCTAAACGCAGTGATATTATGATTGAGTTTTATTTGAAAAAAGCGAGCTTACATTAATACCCGAGTTTATAAGCTAAGCGATACCAAGGTTAAATGCTTGTGTGTAGGCTGATAACGGCTTAGTCCAAAATAGGATTGAACTCAGACACTTGATCTCGACCATTGTGTTTTGCTTCATAAAGCGTTTGGTCCGCTAGGTGAATTAATTTATCTAAATCATCACCAGGCTTAGGTTGATGAGTTGCCACACCAATGCTTAATGTGACCTTGCCCTTGTCGGACCCTTGATGAAGAATGTTCGCTTCTTTGACTTTCGTTGTCAGATGTTTCGCGAAAACCATTGCGCTCATTTTATCGGTATTTGGTAATAAAATAATGAATTCTTCACCGCCATAACGAGCGACCAAACCGCCCACACTTTCCGCTTCCGTTTTGAACATTTGCGCGAGTTGGAAAAGACACTGATCTCCTGCTTGATGGCCATAATGATCGTTAAATTGTTTAAACCAATCTAAGTCAATCATAATGACACTAACGTCATGCTTTTCTGTGCTGGCTTTGTCCCAGTATGCGATGAAATGCTGGAAGAAGTAGCGGCGGTTCGCTATTTGCGTTAAATCGTCTGTGTGGCTGAGCTGCTGCAATGATTGATTTAATTCGATCAATTTCAGATTGGCGTCTTCCACTTCTTTCCTGGCGTACATGGAGTCTTTTTGAGCTTGTTCTGTGGCTGCTACGAAAACAGAAAAAACTTTTCCCATTAGCGCTATTTCATCTTCTCCTTCTTGTGGTATCGGGGTTTTTAAGCCTTTGGCGTGTTGTAGCATGACTTGATTCAAGCGGTTAAGTCGGAAGATGAGGTAGTGACGAATGAACCAATAAGCGAATGCCGTTAAGACTAAAAAAACGCAACTGAATAGAATGATATTTGTGATGACATTACGAATTAATACATCGTGTTTTTGTGTCGAATCTAATGTGGCTTTTTTTAGTAATAGATAGAAATCAAAGGAAGCTGCGCTTAACTGTTGTGCTTTTTGTCGAGTTTGTCTGATTGCCGACAGGGTTGCTAAGTGTTGGTTTTGAAATTTTAATCTGGTAGAAAATGCGTGTTGCGAGGTGTGATAAAGCTGATCCAATAATGCCAACTGAGCGTCAGAAAGGGTATCCGTATAATACATTTTGGCCAATAACGCGCTGATGGCATTTTTTTGAGCTTGCAGTTCACCTCGGCTAACGGCGTTTTGGCTTAGCATTGTGATATTAATGGCGTTTAGAAAGAGGTTTGTAAAATGCTGCTGGTGGGGGGTTAGGTCCACGTTGGAGGAAATGGCTTTTTGCAGGTGACGCAATGAATTAGAAATACTGCTGTGCTGCTTAGCAAGCTCTTTTTCTGTTAATAAGTAATTATCCAAGATTTTTAAGGTGTTGAAGTAAGGCTTCGTTATGCTGTCTATTTCATCAAGGATGGCTTGTTCTTTGGGGGTGTTAGCGTAAAGCTTTTCTCGGATTGAATAGAATACTTTCTTGGGAGAGTTGCTCAGTGATTGATAGTAGGAGCTGCTGTAACCTTGAACAATCATCTTCTCTAAGGCTTGTGAGGTGATTTGCTCTGCGTCTCTTGATAATTCCGCGGCATGAATAGCGCGTTCGAACTGGGTATTGGTAAGGTGCTTAAACTCTTCGGATTGCTGCCATAAGATGAAAATACTGTAAGCTGTGATAATAAGGTAAAAACACAGAACGCTAAGAAGAACTAAATTCAAACGAAAGCCAATCTTCTTCCTTGATTTGAGCTTTACCGTGGCAAAATCTGCCATGTAACCTCTCCTTACACACTGTGTACTACAACAACTTTCATCTTACTGAATTTTTTTATTTAAAGGGAGGAGCGAATAAGGTTCCACCGTGTTTCCATAATGCGCTCAATCCTCGCTCTGCCTGAACAGGAGAGTGCTTTCCTAAGTGTCGGTCAAAAATCTGTGCGTAATTCCCCACGGACTTAATAATACGGTACGCCCAATCTTTGTCTAATCCCAACATGTCGCCAATTTCACCTGTTGTTCCAAGCAAGTTCGTGACTTCAATGTCATCACTATGAGCTCGGAGTGCATCAACATTGTCTGCAGTAATGCCTTTGTCCTCTGCAAGAATGACGGCATGGATGACGGAGCGAATAATACGCTGCCATTGAGCGTCATCGTTGCGAACCGTTGGGCCAATGGGCTCTCTGGACAAGGTAACGGGTAGGATGACGTATTCTTGTTTGCGCGCGGTATTGTTGGCTAAAGAGATGCGTAAATTCATTTTGTCGCCAGTATAAGCGTCACAAGCACTGCCGCGGAAAAACTGGCTGCCCTTTGAGTAGATAACCTTGGTTTTGAGTTTTTTAATGGTAACTATGTTTTCAATATTGCGCTGTGATGTCGTGTTGTTGGTAACACAAATAGACTTGTTATCTAAGTCTTCAAGGGTACCAATACCGGAGCTTTTACGAACCAAAATACCTTGGCCATCAAAAAGATATATCGCTGGGAAGCTAATAGCGTAGGCGTCTTCTCGGCCCAATGTCCAGGTAGAGCTGTACATAACCACATCGGTCGTTTTATCGACAAGACTGGTAAAGCGTGTTTTGGCTCGCACCTCAACATAGTTAACATACTCTGGGTTTTTAAGCACAGCCGCGGCAACGGCTCGACAAAAATCCACGTAGAAACCTTCCCAATGGCCATTTATCGAAATGGCGCTTCTGCTTGGATCATCCGGGTAAACGCCACAATTTAAATCCCCACGGTCGATAACATTCTGCAATGTTGATGCATGGGCATTTGTCTCAAAAACGAATACGAAAAAACTAAAAAGACAAAAACCTAGGCGTTGCGGTAACGACATAAAAACTTCCACATTATAAAGTCGCCATCTATTTTCATTACTCTTGATGGGCAACTGGCTGCTATCAGTGCTAAAAGAAAAACCATTAGTTTATGTTTTGATAGTACGCTTTTATCACGGATAAACAGTTTTTAGTAATAAAATATTAAAATGACGAGGAAGTGAATAGCTTGTTCCTTTGAGTTTATTACGTCATTGCCATGCAGAAAAACACATGGCAATGACCGTTTTCTAAAACAAAGGGGGTTCTATTAGTGGATATCTTGGACTAATACAAAATCTCTAATGTCGTTGTATGCTGGGTTAAAGGTGTGTTTTTGAATGTCGTACACATGGTTTTGGCAATCTTGGATGACCTTTTTCGCCTCATCAAAATACCTCGTTTTATTCATCTCTTTGGCTGCCTTTGGCGTGTTTGTATTATGGGGGAGATCGAAGAGGCTATTTAAAGACAGACAGTCGGCCACTTTTCCTTGAAAGCGCCATAAATCACCGTCTTGGTCATAAGCGTAATAAGGCAGAATCGCAAGACCATAAGAGGCAATGAAATCAATGGCATCAAGAATAAAGTCGACATCAGACTGAGTTAAAAAATAGTTGAGGTTAAAGCGTACCCAGCCTGGTTTAACCAGCTTCTCTCCATGAGACAGGGCCTCTTGAATACGTGCCGAGCGCTGATTATCTATGCCTAATAGCTGGTGGCCATAAGGCCCTGCGCAGGAGCAACCTCCGCGCACTTGAATACCAAACAGATCATTTAGCAGCGCTGTGACCAGTCCATGATGTAGGTAGCCATGTTCTGTACGAATACGAAACGCCGTAATAGAAAGCCTTGCCGCGGTGGGGTGGCCTAATCTTTCAATCGCTGGATTGTTAGCCCAGCGCTGATGGGTTTGCTCAACCCAAGCGTGTTCGCGCTCCTCGATGGTTTTGATCCCAACGGCTTGTTTAAGCTGAAACACCAAACCTGCTCGAATGGATTCGGTAATGGCCGGTGTGCCACCTTCTTCACGACGCTCTCCTAGTGGCAAGAATGTATGATCATCAGGGGTAACAAATGACACAGTTCCACCACCAATTGAACTGGGTTTTTGATTTTTAATAATGGATTTTTTAACAATCAATACGCCAGGCGTACCAGGCCCGCCCACTAGTTTATGGGTTGAAAAAAAGAGCGCATCTTTGTTTGCCGCTTTATTATTAGCCGGGTTCATGTCTATGTTTACATAGGGTGCGGCCGCGGCAAAATCCCAAAAAGAGAGGGCATTATATTGATGTAATAGCGACGTGATAGCATCTTGATCACAAAGAATACCCGTCACGTTAGAAGCGGCACTAAAGCTACCGATTAGACATTTATGTTGATTTTGTTGAAGCGCTTTTTCTAAGTCTTCTAAACAGACGCCACCTTCTTGCGCTTCTTTTATCCGGATAACGTTAATGCCCAGTTCTCGCCATGGTAATTCATTCGAGTGATGTTCATATGGGCCGATCAAAATACAATGTTTGTCTTTTTCGGCCTCTGTTAACGTACGCAATTCCAACTGTGTAATTAACGTATTGATTGCGCTTGTAGCGCCACTTCCACAAAATAGAACAAGGTCGTCATCATTCGCATTGGTTGCGCGACGAATCTGTTGCCTTGCTTGCTCGCGAAATGCGGTGGTTTGTTGACCTGTCGCATTTGCTTCCGTATGAGTATTTGCATATAAAGGCAAGACATAATTCATCATGGCATCTTCGATAAACTGAAGGCTACGTCCAGAAGCGGTATAATCGGCGTAAGTTAAATATCGTAAACCAAATGGCGTTTTTATTTCAGTGTCTTTGCCAATAATGTTTTCACGAATCGTATTAATCAGAGCATCATCTTTATCTGCCATTTTATCTCTCTCTATCATTGTTGGCGTTGGTTTTTCTGCTTTTAGATAATTAATAGAGAAAGGCTTTTTATTATTGAGCCATTACTTATTTTTACTTAAAGGCAGAGGCAATTCTGTGGTGTATTTAATTTGCTCCATAGCAAAGTTTGATGTGACATCTGTTAATGCGGTGGCACTGATTAGTTTTTTATAAAAACGGTCATAAGCTGGAATATCCTTGACGAGTACTCGCATTAAATAATCGTAATCTCCTGCCATTCGGTAAAACTCAACAATTTCTGGAAACTCAGTCACAGCTTCAGCAAACTTCATTGCCCAATTGGCATCGTGTTGATTGGTTTTTACCTGCACAAAAACCGAGACCCCTAACGCCAGTTTGTCTGCGTCTAATAAAGCCACATGACGCTTCACATAACCTGCTTTTTCAAGCTTCTGGATGCGTCGCCAGCAAGGGGTTTTGGAGAGGCCAACTTGCTGTGCCATCAGGTCTAAAGAGATACTATCATCATGTTGCATTAAGGCAAGTAGTTGCATATCTGTGTTATCTAGGTTCATTTTGTTCTCTTTTTGGATGATTTATTGGAATTTAATTTTTAATAATGAAGTTTTCTTTTGCCTCGTGCAACCTGGTTTTATATTTGCTCTATTTTTAGCAATGAAAGCTCTCAAAAGTAGGTAAAAAAGATCACAAAAATTCGAAAATTACCTTAAAAGTAGGCTTTTTACCTTAGTGGGATAGGATGAAAAAGAGATTGAAACTAAGGAGGGAGCTTCTCTGGTAGGGGCAAAACGTTCATAGGAGGGGTTAAACGTTGTGTGCAAGGGGAAAGGTTAGGTGATTATAGAAGTGAGAGAGGCATTAGAGTCAATTAGGAAATTGACGAAGCATCAAGGCGATAGCGATAATCCTAATAAGAATAATGTCGCCTATATGGATGGCTTTACTCTTTAAAGATAAAAGTATTGTTTCTGCAAGATGACACTTATATGAATCTTTAATGACATCGATGAAAGTGGGTACCATGAATCGGAGAAAAGACTTACAGTAGTGGCTCATTCAAACATACTTATCGATGGTGGAGACACTTATGTCTAATAAAGAAATCAAATCTATTAAAAAAGAAATAAAAGCTAGAAAAGAGAAAGTAGCGAAACAAAAAAGTAAAATTGATAAACTAAAAAAATCTCTAAAGAAAAAAGCTTAATATAGCGTTATTATTCATTGTTAACAATGCGATGAACAAGTGGAACGACAGCTTCCTCTTGTTCGCACGCATTATATTAATCCCTAGAGAGTTATGATAAATAACCTTGTCTAACTCGCTTTTACTTATTCTGGTTATTAACCATTAAGGCCTAAATCTTAGGTTTTCTCTAGAAAGTTGCTTTATTGACGTTTTCCCCATTAATTTCATGTCCCGTTCTAGCTCTGCTTTCATCAGCCCTAATGCTCTCTCGACACCGGGTTGTCCTGCCGCAGCGAGAGGATAAAGGTACATTCTGCCAATACCAACGGCTTTGGCGCCCAATGATAATGCTTTTAAAACATGAGTACCGCGCTGTACACCACTGTCAAAAATGACGTCTATTTCATCGCCTACTTCATCGACTATCTCGGCGAGCTGATCGAAAGAACTTCGTGAGCCATCAAGCTGGCGACCACCATGATTAGAAATAATAATCCCAGTACAGCCAATATCTACCGCCTTACGGGCATCCTTTCGACTCATAATGCCTTTTAAGCAAAACTCCCCATCCCAAAATTTCACCATCTCGGCCACGTCATCCCAATTCATTGAAGGGTCGAGCATGTTGGTAAAATAGTCACCTATTGAGGTGGCGCCAGAACCCATGTCTATGTGCTCATCCAACTGAGGTAAGCGAAATTTTTCATGGGTGACGTAATTGATCCCCCACATGGGTTTGAGTGCAAATTGCAACATTCCCGCGAGCGTCAAACGGAAGGGGATGGAAAAGCCGGTGCGCAAGTCGCGTTCGCGATTACCGCCGGTGATCGAATCAACGGTCAACATCATAACTTGTACGCCAGCCGCTTTTGCTCGCTCCATCATGGCGCGGTTTAAGCCGCGATCCTTATGGAAGTAAAACTGATAAACCTGAGGCGTGTTCACTTGTTTCGCGATCTCTTCCATGCTGACGGTACCAAGGGAGGAGACGCCAAACATGGTGCCATATTTCTCAGCGGCACCTGCAACTGCGCGCTCTCCTTGATGATGAAATAAACGTTGCAGTGCGGTAGGGGAGCAATAAACAGGCATGTCGAGCTTTTGTCCCATGACGGTGACAGACAGGTCAATGTCTTTTACGCCTGTTAGGACACTAGGGACGAGGTCACAGGTTTCAAAGGCTGCGGTGTTACGTCGATAAGTCGACTCATCATCAGAGCCGCCATCTATATAATTGAAAATTGGACTCGGCAGGCGTTTTTTAGCCAGAGTACGAAAATCCTGAAAGTTATGGCAGTCATTGAGTCGCATTAAGTTGCTCCTAAAAATGGATTAATGAGGACATTGGTGCGTAGAGGCAAAGTATAGTGGTAGTTTTATTTGTGATAAATACGACATAAACTAATTAACTATTTCCTAAAACGGTGTAATGACAGTGAATGCTGCAGATTTGACGCTATTTGTAAGTGTTGCCGATCAAGGGTCGTTTCATAAAGCGGCTGAGCAAGTGGGCTTATCCACGCCTGCTTTGAGTAAAAGAGTCAGTAAATTGGAGGCCTCTCTGGGGGTTCAATTAATTCACCGAACCACACGACGACTCAGCTTAACGGAAGCAGGAGAGAGCCTGTATGTCCATGCTAAAAACATTGAGGGACAAGTGAGTGATGCGATCGCATCCGTATCAACGTTTAGCCAAGGCTTGACTGGAACAATAAAAATGTCGGTGCCAACGATTTCTGGTGAACTGCTACTGGCCGAGGCGGTGGCGGATTTTTGCCAACAATACCCGAATATCACCGTGGATATTCGCCTCGAAAACGACTTCGTGAATTTGGTTGAAGAAGGTCTAGATCTTGCGATACGTACGGGGAAATTGGAAGATTCAAGCCTGATCGCCAAACCATTAATTCAATCAAATTGGGTTGTTTGTTGTTCGCCTACGTATTTGGAAAAGCACGGTGAAGCCAAGACACTAGACGCTTTAAAAGAACACAATTGCCTTGCTTATACTTACCAGACTCATGGCTCATTTGATTGGCGATTCTTTCAAGCAGGGGAAGAAAAAAGTGTTCGAATCAGCGGCAGTTTTGCGACAAATAATGCTCAAGCACTGCGTAAAGCGGCATTGGCAGGCTTTGGTATAGTGTATGTTCCTCGCTGCAGTGTTTATGAAGATTTGCAGCAAGGGAAGCTGGTTGCTATTTTGACGCAATTTGAACCTAGGCGCTTGGGGGTCTATGCTATTTACCCTTTTACGAAATATTTGCCAGAAAAGCTTAGGTTACTCATTGAACACATTAAGCAGGCTTATCAGGATAAAAAAGAGTACTTTTGAGCCTCCCACAGAACGAGTCTTATGAGTTTTCATATAAGGCAAATCCTATGGTGAATCTTCTGCGCTTTTCTGTGGCGATTTAGAGTAAAGATCTTCGCGCTAGATTGGCATATTCATGGCTAGCGCTTTGATATTCCGTTATCATGCGCATCATTAGCAGGCGGCATTTTATCGCAGCCTCACTCTTAACCTGTAGGATTCTAATGAAAAAGACATTTCAGCTAACTCACCCAAAAATTGCTTACCCTCGTTTAATTGAAGCAGCAAAAGCAGACGTTAAAAAATATCTAAAGCGAGAGCGTAATAAGACGTTACCTGACTATGCTGATTTTTGGGGTTTTGACTGCAAATTCGGTAACACAGCCGAGCAAGCTGATGTGATTCATGTTGCTGAAATTAATGACAAAATCAGCTTTGCAGAAAGCCAAGCTTGGGAAACATTTTACCTAGAAATCTTGGCGACACCTGCTAATCGCATGAAACGCCCAGAAGGTGAAGTAGACGGCGAATAAGTCGTTCTGTTGATTTTAAAAAGCCAGACTCGTGTCCATGAGTCTGGCTTTTGTGTTTTTAACGCCTCTTATTCTCACTAGTGAGCTTGCTAAAGTCATCTCATCATTGCGTCATAATGATCGATACGTTTTTCCTTTTTCCTGACTCTCTACCTGCTTGTTCGTTTCTCTGTCGCCCTTATTCTAATAAAGAGTGAGGATGCAACGATTCCCCGCGATTGAATGACCGTTTATTGTTTCAGGAGTATGGCTATGAGTGATGATGCAAGTCGATTGATTGATCAATTGTTTGAACGCGTAAAAGAGGCTGAAAAGCAAACCGGGGAACGTGATTCTCATGCGGAGTCGCAAATTAATAAGCGCTTAGTCGAGCAGCCGTCAGCACCTTATTATATGGCGCAAACGATTATTATGCAGGAAGCGGCTCTAAAGCGATTAAACGCAAGAGTAGAGCAGTTGGAGCGTAAGTTAACAGAAAAGCCAAGCTCTGGCGGCTTTCTCTCAGGGTTATTTGGCGGCGATTCGTCACAAGGGACACAATCGAGAAACGCGCAGAATAAAGCGCAAGCCGGTTGGGGTGATGGTCGTGCCCAATACAAAGGGCAAGGCGCCTCTCAACAACAAGCGTCTGGACCTAGGGCGGCGAATCAAACTCAGCCGAATCAAAATTATGGCACTGGTGGCAATCGCAGCTTTTTAGGCGGGGCTCTGCAAACGGCCGCAGGCGTAGCTGGCGGTGTGGTGGTCGGTAGTATGTTGATGAACATGTTTGGTCACCATACTCCAACCGAAATGGTCGACGTTATTCAAGAAGAACCTACTGGGCAAGATTTTAGTTCAGATAACATGGGAGACAGCGGCGCAGGGGCAGATGACTTTGCCAGCAATGGATTTGATACAAGTGGCGCGGATCAAGGCGGTTTTGGTCAGGCAGGCTTTGATCAAAGTAATGGTTTTGACCAATCCAACTTTGAGCAATCCAACTTTGAACAAGGTGGCTTCGCTGATACAGGTTCAGATTCAGGTGGTTTTGGGCAAGGCGGTTTTGATGATTTCGGTGGTGGTTTTGATGATTTTGGCGATGACTTTGATATCTAAATTGCCGCTTTAGCTTGAAGACATATGGCGATGCTTAATGCTTTAGTAAATGGCCATTTGCGCAATTTTTAGAGACATCGCCTGCTAAGGCTTGAATTAAATTATCGACGGCACAAGACACCATTTTTAAGCGGGTTTCTGTGGTGGCTGAGCCGATATGAGGGAATAACACCGCATTATCGAGAGTGCACAAAGGGGAGTTTGCAGGTAGGGGTTCTACTTCGTATACATCCAATCCGGCCGCTCGAATCACGCGCTTAGAAAGCGCGTTAATGAGCGCTTTTTCATTGATAACCTTGCCCCGTGATCCATTGATAAAAATAGCGCTTTTTTTCATCATCGAAAATTCTTTTTCACCAATTAAATGCTCGGTTTGCGGGGTTAATGGTGTCATTACACAGATGAAATCTGAGCTCTCAAGCAGGGCTTCCATGCTTAGGTAGGTGGCGTTGAGGTCTCGCTCTGCGTTTATATTTCGGCTGCGATTAGTGTATTGAATGGGCATGTTAAAACCAAAGTGTCCCCGTTTTGCAAGCGCATAACCGATGCGCCCCATACCAATAATACCTAACGTTTTACCATGAACATCTGTGCCGTATTCTGCTGCTCCAATGCTCTTAGTCCAGCGTCCTTCACGGACCATATTAGACAGTTCTACCGCACGCCGAGCGGTGCACATAAGCAGGGTAAAGAGGGTGTCTGCAGTGGTTTCATTGAGTACATCGGGAGTGTGCATCAGAGGAATACGACGTTCGGCAAGATAGGCTAGATCAAACTGATCCGTTCCAACGGAAATGGTTGATGCCGCTTTGAGTTTAAGGGCTTTATCCAGCACATTAGGGCCCATAGGGAGGCTACTGCCAATAAGGCCTTCAGCCTCCTTTAACGCGGCAAAAAAGTCGCTCCGATTCGAATCATTGACTGTGTCAAAAAAAGCGATGTCGAACCGAGCTTTGAGTCTCTCATACTCTTGTTCAGGGATGGCTTTGTATAAGAGAACTTTTTTTTTCATCGTTAACGCCTACGCAAGTTCGTTGAGTTGAGCGCGAGTTGGTAAGCCTTCACTGTCGCCGCGAACCTGTACTGCAAGAGAGCCAAATAAATTACCTCTGCGAGTCGCTTGCTCTGTCGATTCTCCATCCAGTAAGGCTGAGATAACACCAACAGCAAAGCTGTCGCCTGCTCCAACAGTATCAATAACCTCTTTGACTGGATAGCCAGCAACCGTAGCGGATTCGCCTGTTGCGGTTTTGTAATACGCTCCTTGGCCACCCAGTTTTACAATCACGGTGTTAACGCCTTGGCTTAGATAAAAATCAGCAATGGTTTCTGGGTCTTCACTGCCAACCAAAATTTTCCCTTCTTCAACTCCTGGTAAGACAATGTCACTGGCAAAGGCAAGCTGGTTGATTGTGTTAACCATGGTGTCAATATCAGGCCAAAGAGAAGGGCGTAAGTTAGTGTCAAAACTAATACTGCTGCCTTGTTCTTTTGCGAAAGTCAGTGCTTGCTGAACGGCTTCTCTCATGGAGCTTGAAACCGCGGCGGCTACACCAGTCAAATGTAGGTGGCTGCTAGAATGGAATAGACTACGATCAATGTCTGTTGCATTTAATGTGGAGGCGGCTGAGTTACGACGAAAATACTCAACAGCAGGATCGCTGCCATCAGTTTGTTTTGTTTTCATCATGAAGCCGGTGGCGTGTTCCGCGCTTTCCGCGATACCATCGGTTCCAATGCGCTCTTTTGCTATGGCTTTTTTAATGAATTGTCCTAAGCAATCTTGGCCAATTTTGCTGATGTAAGTGGTGGGGAAATCTAGGCGAGCCATACCGATCGCCACATTGACTTCTGCCCCAGCAAGAGAGCGGCTAAATTCTTCGACTTCTGCAAGTGGTTCAGGTGTTTTAGCAATAAATAGGGCCATAGCTTCGCCCAGCGTAACAAAAGATGGTGCCGCATTTGTTTGCATTGTGGTCTCTCTTCTAACATTCATGGTGACTATATAGAGTAATTTTTATTGTATTTTGATACTAAATAAGTTGCCTTAGAAAAATGCATCGTAGCAAAATAATAAGAATTCATACGAGAATGATGACCTAAATAACAGACTACTGTGAGTACTTTATTGTATTTATATTGATCACATCAAGCGCCATGACAATATCATGGGATCGGTTCCATGAACAGAGTCTGCCTTTTCTTAGAGGCGTTTTTTCTAGGTAGATTGACGAATAATAAGCTCTGCTGGCAACTGAATGTGTTGTGCTGGCTCTGTATTTCCTTGGATGCGAGTAAGTAATCTACTGCAAGCTTGCTGCCCTATTTCACGGGTGGGTTGTCGCATGACGGTAATCCCCCCTTCAAAAAGTTGCACCCATTCTGGGTCATCGATGCTGATCATGCCGATCTGATGCCCAAGCTTAAGCTGTCGGCTTTTTATGGCTTTGGCTGCCAATAAAGTGGCCACGCCATTTGTGGTGAAAATGGCTTGTTTACAGCCTTTGTGTCGATTCATGAAATCACCGATGGCGGCATTTAGGTGGGCGTCGTTGCTTTTGCTGACTTCAACGAGCTCGTAGGCGATGTCGGAATGCTGCTGACAAAAGGTTTCAATGGCATTGATCCGAGCTTTACGAGGGGCGACGTCTAAAGATTCGGTTACCACCAGAATGGATTGATAGTGCCGAGCTTTTAAATGCTGGCATGCATCCTCGATGGCGGCCTCATTGTCCAGCCCAACAGAATCGAACCCCAAAGACGTGTCAATTCTGTCCACAAGGACCAGCGGGCAATTTATTTGCTTAAGATGGTTAAGTTGAGTTTGTGCCATGTCTGCGGTGTTCACAATAAGGCCATCGACACGATGGGCTTCAAGTAAGGCCAAATAGCCTTCCTGTAAAGCCGTTTCATTGTCTGTATTGCAAACCATCAACATATAGCCTTGTTGACGACAGATATGTTCTACCCCTTGGAGAATATCAATGGAATAGGGGTTGGTGACGTCGGCGAGTAATAGTCCAATCAGCTTAGAATGCCCCGCTTTTAGCATTCGAGCAGAATGGTTGGGGCGAAAATCGAGATGCTCTATTGCGTCTGCAATTTTATCTCGTAACGCATCAGAGAGCTTATCTTGCTCACCATTTAGGTATCGGGAGACACTGGTTTTTCCGACTTTTGCGTAGTTAGCAACATCTGAAATAGTGGCGAAACTTTTGTGGTTCTTCAATGTGTTATCTCACAGTAGAGTCCTGAGTGGGCGATTTCATATTTCAGCCTTCGCCGCTGGGATGACTGTAAACGATCTATTTACTCAGGCGCAATGGTCTTATTGCGCCAAAATGCGAATGAAAATCGCTTAGTATGTTGTTATATAGGGTACTTTTTTTGTTGAGTATATGCTGACGTTATTTCTTGGCGTCAGCGGATGGACGGTGTTTTTTCCATTTTCATGCCTTATTCACAGAGTCTCCATTATCTTGTTAGAAAACCTGCAGAAGGCTTGGTTTCCTTGTGATTTGACAGGGCGACGACAGTGACGAGCGACATGATTTATCGTGTTGTTGTTTTCTTTATGAGATGGAAAGCAATTATTTACTGAGCTGAAATTCAGTTTTATGACAGAGTTATTTTCATAACTCTATGTTTCATATCTATTTTTTAATTTTCTATCTGGTCATTCTTATTAAATATGTAACGACTTTGTATGCGTTGATGCAAATAACGACGTCCTGCGCAGTGAATAGGGTGTTCTCAAAGATCAATGGTGAGGATTTTGTCAGGATTTAGGATTATGTAATGACGCTATGTCAGCAACGGTGAGCGGCTTGCTTGAGGTGTCATAAATATTGCTGTAATTATTCGTCGCGATATTGTTACGACTAAGCAGATCTGTCTCGCAACATGGTCAGCAAGACCTTTACCTTGTTCGCTTTTATATCTTTTGTATCAACGACATAGAAAGTGCAATGTTACTAATGTGAGACACCGTCGTATCAATAAGTTCACCTTTTTATAAAAAAAATGAGTTCGAGTAATGGGGAAGTTGACCATGGGTAGTAACACGACAAGTGAACAGTTAGGGGCAGGCCTAACGAATCGACAGGTTTCGATGATCTCAATCGCAGGAATAATTGGTGCTGGGCTGTTTGTCGGCTCTGCTAATGCCATTGCGACAACCGGTCCTGCTATTATTATTTCTTATGCATTAACCGGCTTGTTGGTGCTACTGGTAATGCGAATGCTGGGTGAGATGGCGGTTTCTAATCCTGACTCTGGCTCTTTTTCTACTTATGCGGCTCGTGCTATCGGGCCATGGGCTGGTTTTACTATTGGTTGGCTTTATTGGTGGTTTTGGGTGCTCGTGATTCCAGTTGAAGCCATTGCCGGGGCGAATATTCTTCACGCTTGGTTTCAAGGTATTGCCTCATGGGAATTTGCCATTGGCATTATGGTGGTGTTGACGTTATCTAATTTGTGGGACGTGAAAAGCTTTGGTGAATTCGAATTCTGGTTTGCACTGATTAAAGTGGTGGCCATTATTGCGTTTATTATTGCTGGCGGATTGGCCATCTTTGGCTTTTGGCCTTTGGCGAATGTGAGCGGCGTCGCCAGCTTGTATTCCCATGGCGGTTTCATGCCAAATGGTTTTGGCGCCGTATTAGCTGGTGTGTTGGTGACTATCTTTTCTTTCTTTGGGGCTGAAATTGTTACGATCGCCGCCGCCGAATCAGAAAACCCACAAGCTAAAATTCGTCAGGCAACAAAACTTGTTATTTACCGTATAGCTTTGTTTTATCTGCTGTCTATTTTTATCGTAGTGTCTTTGGTCGCATGGAATGACCCGGCTCTTAAGCAAGGCTCTTTTCAGTTTGTATTAACCGCACTAAATGTCCCTCACGCAAAATTACTGGTAGACATTGTTGTCTTGACCGCCGTATGCAGTTGCATGAACTCCGGTTTATACACGGCTTCTCGTATGTTTTATTCACTGGCGCGTCGTGGCGATGCGCCGGCTATCGCTAAAAAACTGTCACCTAGAGGTGTGCCGCGTTTGGCGGTTATTGCTTCGACCATCGCGGGTTTCGTTGGGTGTTTTGCAAGCTATGTGTTTCCGGGGGAAGTGTTTGGTTTCTTATTGTCGACAACCGGCGCGATTGCGCTTGTGGTGTATCTCGTTATTGCTGTCTCACAATTAAGAATGCGCACGGCAATGGAAAAGCAAGGAGACTCTCCAGACTTCAAAATGTGGCTGTTTCCAGGCTTAACATGGGCAACAATTGCGGTGATTTTGGTGGTTCTAGGTTACATGTGCTTCTCACCAGAGTATCGACCTGAAACCTTTGCCACCATTGGGGTCACAGGCATTATGTTGATCTGCAGTTTTATTGTTATTAAGAAACGCTCGACCACACTCGACGGTTTAGTAACAAACTAGCCATTATGCTAACAGTGGGGGGATTTTCCGCTGTTTAGACAATGTCTTATTCCTGTCTATTCATACACAGAACAAGTTCTATTGTGATTGTGTATGAATAGATATCAGCCATCATTTTCTGCTTAAGACACTCATCTTTTTCGTTGATCTATCTCTTGTTCTTAGCTTTCTAGATTGTTAGATATCCGTTCTATAACGGGTTAAACTAGAAGATTAGTTCGAGCTGTCTTTAGTGTTTACTACTGAATAGGGAGCTTTATTCATTTAATTTAGTTTTATGCTTATCCATCAGGGTGGCTGGCTATGTCTTAGGGTACGAGATGAGAATTGCGGTTGTAGTGAATTCATTAAAAATGGGAGGCATGGAAAGAGTTGCCTGTAGTCTATCTGATGCGTTTACTAAGCAAGGGCATGACACCCACCTTATTTATTTGAAAAACCGTCAAGTTGAGATTAAACCAAGTAACCCAGAAGTGCAGTTGCACTTATTTAATTTACAGAAATGGGTTTTACTGAGCGGCATAGGCTTTTTGTGGATGATTCTTTGCCGATTATCCAATGTCGCCTTTCGCAAGTCTTTCGCCGTGCTTTTTGCTTATGCAGAGGCATTGGTTTTTGCTTATAAATTAAAAAAAGTAGAAAAAAAATCTGGTCGTTTTGATCTTATCGTATTTCGCGGCCATGGTACCTTTAGCCACGTTTGGCCATTGAAAGATAAGCGTTTTGTGTTTGTTTGCGAGAGCACTCAAAACAAGAAGCACTTTGGAAAACACTCCAAACGTATTTACTCTTTATTGTTTTCAAATCGACGCATGGTCTGTGTATCTGAAGGTGCTAAGCTGTCTTTTATGGACTTGATTGAATCCTTTAATATTTCTTGTGAAAGTGTTTTGACGATTAGTAACCCAAATGATTATGAACATATTTTCCGTGAGTCCGTGAACTTAATGCCCGATGTCGCCTACCATGCAAAACCTTATATTTTGGGGTTAGGACGGTTAGTCCCAGGTAAGAATTTTCCTTTGCTGATCGATGCTTATTGTTTTGCTCGTCAACATTATGGGCTCAAGCAGGACCTAGTGATTGTTGGAGAAGGAAGAGAAAAAGATACGATAAAAAACAAGATAAAAGCCTTGGGTTTGGAGGACTGCGTGTTTTTGAAAGGGCAACAAAACAACCCTTTTCCTTGGTATAAACAGGCAGATCTTTTTGTTTTAAGTTCAAAAAGTGAAGGGCTAGGAATGGTGCTGATTGAAGCGCTTGCTTGTGGTACTAGTGTCGTGGCGACCAATTGTCCAGGTGGCGTTGGAGATATCATGGTCGGTAAACTAAGAGATTTTTTAGCAGAGCAAACGCCAGAGTCATTAGCCCAGAAAATGATATTAGCCTTAGAGCAAGCAAAGGTTCCTGAGCTAAAAGCCGATGTTGCTAAAGCACTAGAACAATTTGATGAAGAGTATATTGTTAGAAAATATCGTGATGCTTATTTAACCTAACCTCTGTCCTTAATACACGTTTAATGGATTGACTCAACAGATAGAATTTTTATGAATAAACGAGATTATCAGTATGCTTTGCAACCAGATTGGCAAAGTAATGTTCTCTTAACTAAAAGTAATGCGTCAGAGAAAGGTGATATAAGGGCGTTAAACTTAGTGGATAAAAGTGGTTTTTTGGCTTTAGATCCAAATGAATTTACCTGGTTACTGTCCTTCTCATACCAATCCACGAATAAGAAAAAGCAAGGATGCATTAAGATGCATTTTGGGGACTGTGCGAGCCAGTCAATGGACCATTTACAGTTTTTTGAAGCTGGCGAGAAAGGTACAAGGTATCTTAATCTAAGTGGTTTTTTGGAAGAGACACCGCGTTCTGGCCCGTTAATCTTATCCAGTGAAAACTGCCAATTACCGACAGAAGCTAAAATATTAGGGTTTAAAAAACCAGATTTTTCAGATGGCCCTATTTTAATTGTCGCGCCTCACGCTGATGATGCAGAGCTTGCTGCCTACGGTTTTTATCACCAGCATTCCGAACAAGTGTGGATTACGACAATCAATGCAGGGCAAAATGTACAAAAGCTAGAGCGACAATATATCTCGAATCTAGATGATAGTATGCAGGATGCGGTGTCGCGCAAGGCTAACATCCGCGCTTGGAACAGTATGACAACGCCCTTGTTAGCTGGAGTGAAACTGGAAAGGCTATCCTCTTTAGGGTATTTTGGGTTAACCAAAGATGGGCTATATAACTCGCCAAATGAAGAGCAAAAAGATTCGCATTTTCCCGCTTTGACGCCTGCGATTAGTCGAAAATGGAACCCTCTTTCTCTCCCTAGTGATGCGACCGACATAAGCTCAGGGCAATCGCTAATTGATGATTTGGTCTATTTATTAGAGCATATTAAGCCAACAACCGTTCTGATTACTGAGCCTGAAGTCGACCCTCATCCGGAGCATGTTATGTCGGCTCATGCCTTAGCACTTGCTATTGAGCAAGGGGAGCATGTCCCTGAGAGAGTGTTAATGTATGTGAATCATCTGCGTAAAATTAAGAAATTCCCTTATGGACCTGAACATGCCAGAACAGCTTTACCGCCTTGGTTTAGTGCCACCTCATTATTTGGTCAGTTCTCTTGCTACAGTTATCAGTTGGAATTAGACATGCAGAAAGAGAAAGTTGTGTCGTTTGATTCTATGCACGATTTACGCAGCAAATCTCGCGTTGGAAAGACCATCAAGCAGTGGTGGAACAAAAAAGTTTTGAAAAATGGTTATCAGTATTATGCTGATCACGGCTATTTTCAAACGCATATAAAAGCAAATGAGGTTTTTACATTTGTAGATGGCCGGACATTCAGTCAATCGATCATTCAGTCAATCGATCATTCAATCTAACGGCAAATGAATCTCAACCAGTAACCCGCCAAGAGGGCTGCGAGACGCTTGGATACTGCCATTATGTTGTCGGATAGCGCTTTCTGTAATGGAAAGTCCTAATCCTGTGCCACCAGAATGGCGGTCTCTGGCTGTCGATACTCGATAAAAAGGCCTAAAAATAGCGCTCAGTTCTTCTTCTGGAACGCCTTCTCCATTGTCTTCTACTCGAATAATCAATTGATCTGATTTCGCTTCCATGGATACCTGGATGGTATCTTTTCCATAGTAGATGGCATTTCGAATAATGTTTTCCAAAGCACTCACAATAAGTTGTGGGTGGGCGTGAATATTTCGTTGAGGGATATCAGTGAACGTCAGGCGTTTCCCCATCTGTTCGGCTTCAAATTGGGTGTCTTCTAGTAACCCTTCCCAAAGAAGTGGTAGCGCTAAGCTCTCTCGATTTATATGGCTGTCTACTTGCATGTGAGACAGTTCCAGCAGTTTACCAATCATCTGTTCAAGCCGCTGTGCTTCGGTATCAATGCGAGTCAATTCTTGGCTTTCTCCCTGCTTTCTAACCGCTAGGGCTTGAGCCATTCTGAGACGAGTTAGGGGCGACCTTAACTCATGAGAAATGTCAGATAAGAGACGCTGTTGTCGTGAAATCATTTGGTTTATGGCTTCAACCATTTGATTAAAGCTGGCCCCAGCCTGACGAAATTCAGACGAGCCTTTCTCCAGAGTCGGGTCTGTTTTAAATTCCCCTCTGGCAACACATTGAGCGGCTTTTTCCAATCGACGAGCCGGTTGACTTAGGGCCCAAGAAAGCCAAAGTAATAAAGGGGTGCTCACCAGCATTACCGCAAGCAACAGCTGAAATGGATGGTCAAACAATTGAAATAAGAAGCTAGGAGGGCGGTTCCACCTTTCGCCTACGTACAACTGATACTGAGAACCTGCAAGTGTGATTGGAAGAGGCCCGGACACCATAAAACGGCCATATAAGCGTTGTTTTGGTGTGTCTGGCGTATCCACTGAGGTGATAAAGTTACGAATCGCTCGATAAGTAAAATGCGGGGCTCGATATCGAGTCAGAATATCCCCTTTGTCATTGACGATGAAAAACATAGGTGGGGACGATTCTTTGAAATCCCATGCTCCTTTTTTCTTAGGGCGATCTTCGAACTCTGCTTTTACGTCTTCGTCAGGTTGACGCGGTGCGAAGTCATCCTTTTGAAAGGTGTTGTATCTGCTGACTAAATCCTTGGTAATCACTGATATTTTTGTATCGAGCGAAAATTGTTGCTCTATTCGAATGCTTGTATCGAGCAATTCTTTGTATTTGTCTCTAGGGATATCTTTTGCTTTACGAGGATCTAAGTGTTGCAGAGCGAGTACTGCCACTAAGACTAGAAACATAGTGAACCAAAAAATTGCGAAGATTCTACCGTATAAGCTGGTTATATTTGGCAGGCGCATCATTCTTCTTCCACTAGTAAATAGCCCCGGCCGCGCAGCGTTTTGATGCGTGGTTTTTTGTTCGAGCTATCAGGAAGCTTTTTACGTAGATTAGAAACATGCATGTCTATGGCTCGATCGAAAGCGGCTAAGCGTTTACCTAGAACATCTAAGCTAAGTACTTCTTTGGTGATGATTTCGCCTGGGTGAAGTAAAAAGTGGTGAAGAAGTGCAAATTCTGTACTGGTTAAATCCAGTAGTTGCTGATTGCAATAAGCCTCAAGCTTCCCTGGGTAGAGTTGAATATCTTGGTAGGAGATATGTTCTTGTCGTTTGTCCACTTTACTGTCTTTTTTCTCTTTGATGTGTTGAGCGCGTCGGAGGATGGCGCGAATTCTAGCCAAGAGTTCACGTTCGCTAAATGGTTTAGGAAGATAATCATCCGCGCCCAGTTCAAGGCCAATTACTCGATCGATCTCATCCCCTTTGGCGGTAAGCATCAGTACTGGAACTTCCCACGTTTCGCGTAGCTGTTTTAGCGTTTCAATGCCGTTTAGTTTTGGCATCATAACGTCTAATAAAATTAAGTCGACGCTGTCATTCATTGCTTCAAGTCCTGCTTCACCATCTTGAGCCGTGGATACGGTGAAGTTTTCGAGTATTAATACTTCTTTCAGCAAGTCGGTTAGTTCAGTATCGTCATCGATTAAGAGAATATGTGCCATTCAATGTCCTTAACAAAAAAGTACTTAGTAAAGCGCGTCCTAACAATCCGCAAGAACAGAACGTTATTTTACTGTGAAATCACAATAGGCGCTGTGCCTTTACGATAATTTACCTTCGATAGACGTCAGTTTACCTAGCAGGTTTTATTCTATACCTCATCGCCACTTCGTTATGAATAGTCATGGCGACCCTATATTTTGAGAGAGGAATAAAATGATGAAAATGATTAAAAAATTAATGCTTGCTACTGTCGTGTTACCGATTGCTTTAGGTTCTGCTGGCGCCTTCGCTGGTGGTGGGAAAGACAATCAGCGTCCATCTATGGAACGTTGCCAAGCTGGGCCAATATTAAACCCTAAAGTGATAAAACGTTTGGATTTAACCGATGCTCAGAAACAGCAAATGAAAGCACTTCGACAAGCGGATCGTGCCGATAGAAAAGCGAAAAGGGATGAGCACGAAAAACGCATTAATGGGCTATTAATGGCCGATAAATTTGATCAGTCTAAAGCTGAAGCCATGGTCAAAGAAGGTCAAAATAACCGTGTTGAGCGTCAAGTACACATGCTAGAGCAGCAGTTCAAGATGCTGAGCATTTTAACCCCAGCACAAAAAGAAAAACTGATGACTCTTAATGAAAAGCATCAGCAAAAATGCGATGAGAAAATGCACCACGGTAAAGGCGACAGAGAACAAGGTGAATAAGCATTTCTTATATTAAAAAAGGTGGCCTCAGGGCCACTTTTTTTATGTCTGATTTTTATGTTTTTATCCGTGCTACCGTCCGTCGGATAGCTTTTTTGTTGCTAAGAGTCATCGATTTAAGAAGGTTCCCAAGTGGGGAGATCTAGTGCACAAAGCGATGCGGTTGAGTGGCGTTTATGCAGATTGTTGAGCAAGTCGATGCCAGTAAAGTCGAGCGATTTTGTTATTTTTTTCTTACCTTTGCCCCAGTAGGATTTTGAGCATGGATGATCAACAGGAAGACAATCATGATAAATAAGGTTCAGATAAAAGTAAGAGGCTACCACCTAGATATTTTTCAACATGTGAATAATGCGCGTTACCTTGAATTCCTTGAAGAAGGGCGTTGGGCATTTTTTGAGGACTTTGGTGTCGGCACAGACATGATGGCGCAAGGCATTGCTTGGGTCGTGGTGAATATCAATATTAACTTTAAAAAAGAAGCGAGTTTTGGGGATGTGTTAGAAGTTCAAACGGCCTTTTCAAAGTTGGGCAATCGAAGCATTAGCATGCAGCAAAATATTGTGAACAGGAAGACCCAGGCGCTTGTCGCCGAAGCCCAAGTTACCTATGTTTGCTTTTCTCAGGCGCGAAAAGAAGCCGTAGCACTGCCAGAAGAATATCGTCTTAAAATTGAAGAAGCGATCATCGGGCTAAATGAGCCCGCATAAGAGCGGTTAAAAAAGGTGCCCTTTGCTATAAAGTAAAGCGCACCCTTAGGTGTTGTTGAACGCTTACTCGCTTAAGCTTAGTAGGCGCCAGCGCCGTAAGTTAGCTCGTAACTGTGGCTGTAGATTTCAAGAATGTTTCCGAAAGGGTCTTCCATATAGATCATGCGGTATGGCTTTTCCCCTGGGTAGTAATAGCGCGGCTCTTTCATGCGTTTTTTCCCACCTGCGGCAACAATTTTCTCTGCTAGCTCTTCAAGGTTTGGATCTTGTACACAAAAATGGAAAATACCAGTCTTCCAGTATTCGAAATTATTTTCAGGGTTTTCCTGATGTTTGAATTGGAATAACTCGACACCAATACGATCGCCAGTGGAAAGGTGAGCGATGCGGAAACTTCCCCACTTAGCCCCAAAGACATCTGTACACATTTCACCAATAGGGCTGTCGTCTTCGACGATTTCTGTTGGTTTCATGATTTCATACCAGCCTAATACGTCTGTATAAAATGCGACGGCTTTCTCTAAATCTGGGACCGAGATACCAATATGTGAAAAGCTTCTAGGGTACGCATTCGCCATTCTTTTTCTCCTGTTAGTGAATTTAATAGCAGGTTACAGGCTTCTTTAAATCATATAAAATTATTAAAAATTATAAATATGAGAAAATTTTGTAATGATCAATCCCACTTGGTTAAGAACCTTCTGCACTCTCGTGGAACGAGGGCATTTCACTCGCACTGCAGAGAAGCTGCATATGACTCAATCTGGGGTGAGTCAACATATACGAAAATTAGAAGAGCACTTCGACACGCTTTTGCTAATGCGAGAAGGAAAGCAGTTTTCTTTGACCGATGCTGGAGAAAGGCTTTATGACGAAGCGCACCAGATCATTGCAAACCTGTCTGATCTTGATTCTAAAATCAGAGAAGACGCAACATTTGCAGGCGTCGTTCGGATCATGTCGCCAGGCAGCATTGGTCTTAAGCTGTACCCTCATTTATTGACGCTGCAACAGGCGTTTCCTCGTTTGATAATAGATTATCGGTTTGCTCCTAATTCTGATGTTGAGCAAGCGTTGGCCGAGCGAAAAATTGACTTTGGGATAATGTCTCGTCGCTCGACGTTGAAAGAGGTGGACTGTCAATTGATATCCAGTGAAGCCTTGCTATTAGTGACTCCCGCCTCTTTGCCTGATCCACATTGGCAGGGGTTACTTGAGCTTGGCTTTATTGATCATCCAGATGGCACACATCATGCTAGCTTACTTTTAAGTCAGAACTTTACTGAATTTCAAAACATGAATATGTTCGAGAAAAAAGGCTTCTCTAATCAAATTGGCTTAATTCTTGAACCCGTTAGTCGAGGGCTGGGGTTTACTGTATTGCCTTCCCATGCGGTGAGTGCGTTTGCTAAACAATCGTTGATTTGTACAAGTGAGCTTGAAAAACCGGTGAAAGAATCTCTTTATTTGAGCTTGAATCACAAAAAGTACGTGCGAAATCGAACTCAAACTGTCATCAATGAGGTGAATAATTGGCTAGAAAACGAGAATAAATAGTTGTGCTATTCGTTGTGATTGTGGGAAATTAAGTGACTTAGTATATTGGCAGTTTATTGAGTTATAACAATAACTAATGGAGATGGCTTAAAAAGCACCCGTATGAGCTGCGCATTTGGTGTTATCTTTTTGTGAATTAAATTGTAAGTTTATAGCAGTGGTTTTATATAGACTATTTCGAAGTAGGTTAGCGGCTAAAGGACAGGGATGATGTTTGGACGGAAGAAGGCTCAACGAGAGAACGACCTTTTACAACAAGAAGTGTTATCACTTCGCCAAGTGCGAGACCGCTTGGATCGAGAAATGCTAAGCCTGACGTTATCCGCCTCAGGTGAAGTGATCAAGGTTAATTCGCTGTTTTTGGATGAACTTGGTTTGAAAGAAGAGACTGTTTTGGGAAAGAAAATGGTCGACCTTGTCCCAGAAGATTTAAGAGATACGACTCACTTTGCATTAATGAAAGACTCGATAGCGGCGGGAAAGCATTGGTCTGGGGCGCTTCAAGTCGCTAGAGAAAATAGTAGCAATGCGTGGCTTAGAGCCATCATACAGCCTGTCAAAATGCTGGATGGGAGTATCGATTACATTTCCGTTCACGCCAACAACCTGACGCGTACAATAGAATCATCGATTGAGCATGAGAACCTGATTAAAGCATTGCAACGCTCTACCGCCGTGGTTGAATTTGATTTAGAGGGGCTCTTTATTACCGCTAATGATAAATTTCTTAAATCGATGGGGTATACGAAAGAGCAGCTTAAGGGGAAACACCACCGTATTTTCTGCTTACAAGAAGATGCGGACTCAGAAGACTATCAAGCCTTTTGGGAAAAACTGAAGCGTGGCGAGTTTGTTGCAGGGCGTTTTCAGCGTCTTGATAGTCGCGGTGAAACTGTGTGGTTAGAAGCGTCCTATAATCCGATTTCAAATGCACATGGTCAGTTTTATAAAGTGGTAAAATTTGCCTCAGTTGTAACCGATCAAGTAAATCAAGAGTTGTCGATTGGTCATGCCGCCAAATTGGCTTATGAAACCTCAAAAGTGACGGATGAAACAGCCATTAACGGTAGTCGTATTATCAAAGAGACGGTTTCTGTTATGCAGGAGTTAGCTGATCAAATGACCTCGGTCTCACAAGGCATTTCAGATCTTGATGAGCAGTCTGAAAAAGTAGGTAATATTATTAAAAGTATCGGTGATATTGCTGATCAAACAAACTTGCTGGCACTCAATGCCGCTATTGAAGCCGCGAGGGCCGGTGAATACGGGCGAGGTTTTGCCGTCGTTGCAGATGAAGTTAGGTTGCTTGCTTCAAGAACAACAAAAGCAACGGAAGAAATTGTAGACGTTGTGCTGCGCAATCAAGAATTAGCAAAAAATGCCGTGGGCATGGTGGAAAGTGGCCGTCAGCAAGCTGAGCGAGGGTTGGCGTTAGCAGGCGAGGCGGGCGAGGTTATCATAGACATTCAAAAAGGGGCTAAAGAAGTGGTTGGTGCCGTGAGTAAATTTGCCAACTACATAAAACCTTAATAAAACGACGGGGGAATTGTGGACAAGACAAATTGGAAGTTGCTCAAAGCGTTAGAAAGCAATGCCCGTCTCACCTACGCCGAGTTGGGGAAGCTGGTTCATCTTTCTGCCCCTGCTGTTGCCGAACGGGTTCGTAAGCTTGAAGAGTCTGGGGTGATCACCGGCTATGGTGCCAAAATCAATTTAGAAAAAGTGGGTATTCCGATCACGGCGCTGGTGGCTTGTCATGTTTATCGAACCAAAGAGCGTGAGTTTAAAGCGCTAATACTCAATCTTGATGAAGTGATCTCTTGCCATAATGTCACAGGGCCTTACGCTTTTGTACTAAGAGTCGCTGTACGCTCCATGTCCTTATTGGATGAATTGCTGGAGCGTCTCATTGAGTTTAGTGATACCAACACCATGATGATTTTAGCGTCGCCTGTGTTGCGAGAAATGCCTGTTAATATTGAGAAAATGGTTATTTCAGAAGAATATTAAGGTACGACGACAACCGTTTCTTTGGGGCTTCTTGGCCACTGGCTAACTATGATACCGATTAGAATGAAGCCACACCCAATGAGCGCGCGAGTCGACAGTGTTTCTCCCATCAGCATCCATCCACCTATCACAGAAAAAACACCTTCCGTGGACAGAATCAATGCACTTACGCTTGGTGAGACATTTTTTTGCCCTAACGTTTGCAGTGTGAAGGCAATGCCTGATGATGCTACGCCAGTATAAATTAATGGCCACCAAGCAAGTTCAAACCCTTTTAATGTAGGGCTTTCTAGTGTTAATGCTGTGAGGCAGGCAAATAGAGTCGCGACCATAAACTGCACTATTGATAAAGGCAGTGCGGATACATAACGGGATAAATAGGCGATAATCAGCACGTGAGCGGTCCAGAAAAAGGTGCCAACCAATTCGATAGCATCGCCTTTGTTGATACTGAAGTTAGGCCCAACCGTTAGGCAATAGAGACCAATAATCGCCAACACAACCCCTACCCAAAGATTAGATTCGGTTTTATGACCGAGTAGAATGCCAGCAATAGGCACCAGTACAATGTACATGCTGGTAATAAAGCCTGCATTTCCTGCCGTTGTATATTGTAAGCCTACTTGTTGGAACGTTGAGCCGAGGAAAAGACAACACCCCCCAGCGATTCCCCCTAACCATAATTGCTTAGCGTGTTGGCTTTTTTTGGGCTTGAAGATGAGCAGTAAAGGCAACAGCGACAGCGTCGCTAAGAGAAATCGTGCCGCATTAAAACTGTGTGGGCCGATAGAATCCATCGCCACACTTTGGGCTACAAAGGCAAAGCCCCAAATGGCGGCCGTGGACCATAAAAAAAGATGGGCAATAGACATAATAATCCTCTGATGGTTTTGTGTAATAACGTACTTGTCAAAGCTGCGCAGTTAAGTCAGGCAATAGTACGGGGCGGACTCATTTGCCAACAGTGGAAAAAAAGGGTTCTTTTGCGCTTTCGCTTTGGATTCCAAAGCAAAAGATAAGGTTGGCTTTGTTTTGCTAACCGGTAGCGTTTAGGTGTGTTTTTTTTGCGTTCCCTTCATCAAATAACGTCTTTTCGCAGGACATGAGAAAGAACCTTGCTCTGTGCACTTTTTTCCGTTGAAAACGCCTTTTTCGCAGCTGACAGCAAACCATTTACAGAGTACAGTCGAGCGCCTTTTTTCTTATTATTAAATCGTCACTGACGATTTTTTTGCTGACTTGTGTAGGTTCGATTGTTATGACATTTAGTGTGTGGTTGACCATGGCGCCTTTGTTGATGTTGCTGTCTTTAGGGCCAGGTCCCAATAACTTTACAGCGATGCATAATGGTATTCAGGTGGGAGCCAGAAAAGCGGTGATTGCCGTGGTGGGGCGAAACCTAGCGTTCAGTATTTTGATGCTGGTGTCCGCACTAGGGTTGGGCGCCGTTATAGTGTCCTCTGCTTTTTGGTTTAGCGTGGTGAAATGGGTTGGTGTCGCGTATTTGTTTTATGTTGGTATCAAAACATGGCGTAGCGCCGCGGTTGTTTTAGAAGAACACGAGACTGAAAATGGCACCAAGGCAAAGCGAGGTCACCAAGCGAGAATGCGTCAAGAATTCTTAGTGGCGATTAGCAATCCTAAAGCGATTTTGCTGTTTACCGCGATTTTCCCACAGCTGTTAGATTTGAGTAAATCCGTGCCTGAGCAGTTTTTTTGGATGGGAGTGACCTTTTGTTGTACCGAATTTATCGCGGCGTATGTTTATGCGATGAGTGGCAAGCAGATTCGTCGTTTGATTCGGAGTCCAAAAGGCTTGCGAAATATGAATCGAGGCATGGGTAGTGTGTTTGTTTTAGCGAGTGCTTTTTTGGCAACAGCGTCTCGAATCTAATCAAAGATAAAAAAACGGAGCATGATGCTCCGTTTTTTAGACTAATAATCCGCTCGCTTAAGATTAGCTGTGTTCTTTTAAGAACTCTTCGCTAAGGTAAAGCTCTTCGTTAGAGTTTACTTTCACGTCACGGTCTAGAATCATTTTGGCAATCTCTTGAGCTTCTTCTAAAGAGTGCATTTCGTAGGTACCGCACTGGTATTCGTTTAGCTCAGGAATGTCGGCTTTTGCTTTTACGGTTAGCACATCTTCCATCGCCGCTTTCCAAGACGCCGCAACCACTTCTTCAGAAGGTTGGCCCACTAGGCTCATGTAAAAACCAGTACGACAGCCCATTGGAGAAATATCAATGACTTCTACGTTGTCGCTGTTCAAATGGTTGCGCATAAAGCCCGCGAACAAATGCTCTAAAGTATGAATGCCCTTTTCAGATAAAATCTCTTCGTTAGGAACACAGAAACGAAGGTCAAATACGGTAATTGTATCGCCTTTAGGGGTAGCCATGGATTTCGCAACACGAACGGCTGGTGCGTCCATGCGGGTATGGTCAACTCGAAAACTGTCTAATAGTGGCATCTCTTGTCTCCTTTACAGATAAAAGCCGTTAGCGCCTTTTATGCATGAATTTAATGGCGTCATTGTACATGAATTTCATGGTCTAGCATGAGGTTTTTCCTGCCTTTGTAATATTCAAAATACATTGCAATAGCAAAAATAGACAAGGCAAAGAGCATACTGACGCCAACAAAATACGTCATCAGTAAACAGGTTGTAGACGCCATAAAGCCTAACCATTTCTGATGGCTAGGTAGAAGTTTTAATGAGGTGATGCAAGTGAGTGTGTAGATAAGCAAAAAGGCCCCGTTGGTCATCTCTATAAACCAATGCAGAGACCATTCAGAGAAATAGCTCAAAAGAATGGACGCGAGCGTTAACCCCGTCACCAAATAGACAGCGTAAACCGGCGTCCCTTGTTTTGACAAATACGAAAAAGCGCGCGGCAGTGCTCCTTGGGATGACATGGATTGCACCATGCGAGCGAAACCTAATAAATACATGCCAGTGTTGGCGAAAGCGATGATGAAAGCGCCAATGGCAAACAGCTTTTTAGAAGGCTCTCCAAAAATTTGTCCGACCAATAAAGCCAGTGATTGGCTATTCGTAATTTCATCGCCATAGGTGTGGTGCTGAGTAATTAATAGAACCAAGGCGAGATACAGGGCAATAACAATGAGCATGCCGCCAAGTAAGGCAATGGGGAAATCTCGTGCTGGATTTTTGAATTCAGCCCCCATATGAGCCATGACTTCAATACCGATAAAACACCAAAAAATAGTACCAATCGCCAAGGATGCCGTTTGCCATTGTGACCACGATAGTGGTGTCTCTATGGTGTGAGTTGCGCCGAGTAAATCGCCTTTCCAGGATAGAAGCACCACCACAGTAATTAAAGCAACGACGACCATGGCTTGAAATCGTGAGGAGTTTTTTATTCCGGCCAAAGCATACAGGGCAGTGGTAAAGACAGTTATGATGCTTAGTATGAAAACGCTGTCTTGTTGAAGGTTAAGCGCCACGGCTAGATAAGCCGCGGCAATGTTGATTGCCACCGCAGGGCCTACAAACAAAATGCTTAAGAAAAGCCAGCCGACGGCTTTCTCTGCTTTCTTTCCGAACGCACGACCAATGTAATGAGACGCTCCGCCGGCAGAAGGGAAACGACTGCCTAACAGAGCGAAAACAAACGCCACAGGCAACACAATGGCGGTGGTAATTAGCCAGGCATAAAGCGCGAAACCGTTAGCCTGACTGACGGATAAAGCGGGCAGCAGCATTAAGCCAGTACCAACAAAAGTGGTGACTGTCATTGCTATGCCTTGCAAAGGCCCCAAAGTGCGCTGATATTGCATTGAGTTAATCCTGACAATGTAAATGAATGTGGCATAGAATACGCCATATAGCTGGGATATAGACCTAGCATAATGAGGTTTAAGACCGTCAATTTGCAGCTTTTAAGTGACAGCTTGTAGGGTTGCGGTGCCATTGAGAAGACAAAATGCAGTTAGATAAATACGATAAAAGAATAATAGCCTTGCTGGTGGAAGATGCTCGACAGTCAGTGTCAGACATTGGCAGACAGATTAACCTGTCTCGCTCTGCCGTGACCGATCGCATCAAACGTATGGAAGAAAAAGGCTATATTACGGGATATCATGCGCACATTAATTACGGTTCTGCGTTAGCCGTCAGCGCGTATTTCTCGATCACTTTTCGGCCGTTGTCGTGTGAGCTTATCCAGCCTTATATCGATGCATTAGCGGAGGTTAAACTGGCACACTCTATTAGCGGCGATGTGGATTTAATGTTATTGGTAGAAGCGCCGAGTATGACTCGGTTAAATGAAATCCGTAGTGAAATGGATCAGTGGCCAAATGTGGCTAAAGTGGTCACACACATGTGCTTGTCGTCTCGCCTTGAGCGTGTTTGAGTTATGAATCACACGTTCTTCTAAACGCATTTAAGTTTTACTCTGTCGATAGGGAGGTCTGCTCTGAGTGAATTCAATTTAAAAGAAAAATGGCGACAGCAACGGCGCTCAAATGATGACTTATTGGTGCTGTCTTTATTGGGCGCGGTGTGCGGCTTGCTCAGTGCGTTAGTCATGGCACTGCTGTATTGGCTTATCATGTCGCTCAGTCATTTGTTTATGGCTGGCGGTAGCGAGGCGTTCGAGAGTCTGCCGATTGAATTGCGCGCGGTCATTCCTATTGTTGCCTGCTTTATATTAGCGGTTATTTTTACCTTGCTTCCCTCTAAACTTCGCAGTGTAGGGGTTCCCTATGTTGTAGAGCGGTTGAATTATCATCAAGGCATTCTTCCGGTGTTAAATGCCGTCGTGCAATTTTTTACCGTGGCAATTAGCTTGATCGGGGGCTTGTCTGTTGGTAAAGAGGGGCCAGCGGTTCATTTGGGGGCGACCTTTGGCAGTTATCTTGCGCAAAAAGGCCGTTTGCCTCAATACGGCGTTGAGACGTTAGTCGCTTGCGGTGTTGCAGGCGCCATTGCTGCCGCGTTTCAAACCCCTGTAGCAGGCGTTTTGTTTGCTTTTGAAGTGATTTTTATTGAATACCGTATGGGCATGGCGTTGCCGGTTTTGTTGTCTTCGGTTGTTGGTATGCTGGTGAGTGAATATTTACTTGGCAGCATTGAAATCTTTGATATTGATCATTTGTCTACGGCGCAGTTCACTCCTGACTTTTTTCTTGCTTGTCTTGCTCTGGTTGGCTTTATAGTGATATTGGCCTTTCTTTTTTTGAAAGTGCAAAAAATCTTGTGGCGAATCGGAAAAGTGTCTGTTTGGTGGCGTTTTTCTTTGGTTGCATTGGTCACTTCCATTGTGGCTATTTATTTACCAGAGGCGTTAGGTGGAGGGTACGACTCACTGCTTTCTTTACTGTCTGGTCAGGTCCTTGTTAGCTCTTTGTTGGTTATCATAGTCGTGAAAACGCTGCTTACTTCTGTGTCAATTGGATTGGGGATTCCCGGCGGCATGATTGGCCCTACTTTTGTGATTGGTGGGCTAGCTGGTGCGCAGGTGGCTTTTTTGTTTGATAGTGTGCTGTCCCATAATCATGAAATGGCCTTGTTCATTTTATTAGGCATGGCCGCTATGATGGCGGCTTGTTTTCAAGCGCCTCTCACGGCATTGATTGCCATGATTGAAATGACTCATACATCAGAAGTCATTGTTCCTGCGATGCTGGTTATTGTCTTATCGTGTTTGATCATGCGGCTCTTGTTTCGGCAGGACTCTGCGTTTGTGCAGCGCTTAGAATACGTCGGCTTATCTTCATCTGTGAGTCCTTTTCGCCGTTATTTACGACACCATACAGTCACCTCGGTTGCCGAGCCTGTGGTGGTGCTGCCGGCTCATGAGTCCATAGAACGACTAAAAGATCTTGGCTCAAGTGTGGTAGACTACGTGGCTTTTGAGTCGGACGGTAAGTGGATGTTGGCGCGTCGAGAAGCCGTGTTGAGTGCGTTGCAATCGATTCATTTTGGGCCTCCTCCATTTTTGGTTGTTGATGATGATCGTATTTTAATGGATTTAACAAAAGCGTTAGACTACACCCCATCAATGGTCATTCCTGAGCCCACTTCTTTAGAGAAAATGCTCTCTTGGTTTCAGACTTCGGGTCGAGCGGATGTATTGGTAGAAATTAAGCAAGGAGATAAAATGTGTTTAGTATCTCGTCGGCAGTTAGATCAATTTTTATTGAAGGATAATTAACTATGTTGTGGATAAAGGCGTTCCACGTGATTTCTTTGGTGTGTTGGTTTGCCGCACTTTTTTATCTTCCTAGGTTGTTTGTTTATCATGCAAGCAGCACGGATCAGGCGAGCATTGATCGTTTTAAAATTATGGAAAGAAAGCTTTATCGGGGCATTATGACGCCAGCCGCGATAGCCACCGTAGTTTTTGGTATTTGGTTAGTCTCATACAGTCCGTCTTATTATCTAAGCGCGGCTTGGTTTCATGCCAAAATCACCTTGGTTATTATTTTATTAGGTTACCATCATGCCTGTGGACGTTTGTTGAAAAAGTTCGCAGCAGGCCAAAATACCCGAGGGCATGTTTTTTATCGTTGGTTTAACGAATTCCCAGTCATCATACTCATCGCTATTGTTATTTTAGTGATTGTTAAGCCTTTTTAACTTTGATTTGTAGAGTCGAGATATATTATGAGTCGTTCAGAAGATTTGTACGCAAGAGCACAACACCGTATTCCTGGTGGCGTAAACTCCCCAGTAAGAGCATTTAATGGTGTCGGCGGGACTCCGGTATTTTTCCATCAAGGAAAGGGCGCTTACCTTTTTGATGAAGATAAAAAACGCTATATCGACTATGTTGGGTCTTGGGGGCCGATGATTCTTGGTCATTCTCATCCTGATGTATTAGACGCCGTACGTGAGCAATTGGATTTAGGCTTAAGCTTTGGTGCACCAACAGAAGTCGAAATCACCATGGCAGAAAAAGTCTGTGAGTTGGTTCCTTCGATGGACATGGTTCGCATGGTGAACTCTGGTACTGAAGCCACTATGAGTGCGATTCGACTGGCTCGTGGTTACACTGGACGTGATAAAATTGTCAAGTTTGAAGGTTGCTATCATGGCCATTCAGACTCCCTGTTAGTAAAAGCAGGCTCAGGTGCATTGACGTTGGGCGTGCCTAATTCTCCAGGTGTCCCTGCTGATCTGGCACAACATACTTTAACTTTGCAATACAATGATATTGAAGAAGTGAAGCAGTGTTTTGCCGAGTTGGGGGATCAAATTGCTTGTATTATTGTTGAGCCGATTGCTGGCAATATGAACTGTGTTCCACCGGTTACAGGATTCTTGGAAACGCTTCGAGAAGTGTGTGATGAATCAGGGGCTGTGCTTATTTTTGATGAGGTAATGACTGGCTTTCGAGTGGCGCTAGGTGGTGCTCAAGAACGCTTTTCTATTACGCCAGATTTAACCACGCTAGGAAAAATCATAGGGGCAGGTATGCCTGTTGGTGCTTTTGGTGGCAAACGAGAAATTATGTCGCACATTTCTCCTTTAGGCCCAGTCTATCAAGCGGGAACCTTGTCGGGTAATCCAGTTGCTATGGTGGCAGGTCTTGCGGTATTAAATAAAATCAGTGAGCCAGGTTTTCATCAGACGCTAGGCGAAAAAGCCAATCGTTTAGTTTCTGGCTTAAAAGCGGCGGCGGATGAGGTCGGTATTCCTTTTTGTGTGGTCAATGAAGGTGGCATGTTTGGCTTCTTCTTTACGGACGCAGAGAAAGTGACGCGCTTTGCGGATGTGCAAAAATGTGATGTTGAGCGTTTTGGGGCTTTTTTCCATCATATGTTGGAAGAAGGGGTATATTTTGCCCCAGCGGCGTTTGAGGCGGGCTTTATCTCTCAAGCACACACAGAAGAAGACATTGATTTTACTATTGAGGCTGCGAAACGTTCATTCGCAAAGTTACTATAATGAAGAAAAAGATTGAAAAGGTATTCGACATGCCCGTAGAAGAAACGGAAAAAAGTCCTATAGAAGGGGCTGAAGGGGAAATGGACGACACAGTAGACAGTGAGCAAAAGCAACCACACCGAGGTGTGTACTTGCTGCCTAATCTGTTTACAACGGCGGCTTTGTTTTCTGGTTTCTATTCTATTATTGCGGCAATGAACGGTGATTTTACCCATGCCGCTGTAGCGATCTTTATTTCGATGGTGTTTGACGGGCTAGACGGGCGAGTGGCTCGCTTAACTCGAACGCAAAGTGCGTTTGGTGCGGAATACGACTCGCTTGCTGACATGGTCTCTTTTGGTATTGCCCCTGCGCTGGTGGCTTTTACTTGGGCCTTGGCGCCATTAGGCAAAGTCGGTTGGATTGCGGCTTTCATTTATGCCGTAGGCGCGGCGTTACGATTAGCGCGCTTTAATACCATGATCGGCATCGAAGATAAACGTTACTTTACCGGATTACCAAGCCCTGCTGCGGCGGCCATTGTGGCAAGTGTTATTTGGGCCGCCAATGACAGCGGAGTGTCAGGAGAAAGCCTCGCGACCGTGATGGCGCTCTTGGTTCCGATTACTGGATTGTTGATGGTAAGTAATGTCAAATTCCGCAGCTTTAAAGATTTGGATGTAAAAGGACGCGTGCCTTTTGTTGTATTGCTTATTGCTGTGCTGGTTTTAGTCTTTGTTGCTTTAGAGCCAGCCATTGTTCTGATGGGCGTCTTTTGTCTGTATGGCCTTTGGGGCCTACTTGGTGTCGTGTCTGAACGGTTTCGCTAGTTTTTAATCTTTGTATCTAAAGGCCCAGTTTGTGCAACAAACTGGGCCTTTTTGCATTTTTAGGAACTAGTCCAAAGGAGGAGAGTCTATTTTTGATTATTAGAGGAGCCTAGCGATGTTGATTAAAAATAAAAAACGTTCTGATTGTTCTGAAGCAGAAGTCACCCCTGAATCCATTTATCTAAACCGCCGTCAATTTATGAAAGCCTCAGGCGGTATTGCGCTAGGTGTGAGTGCCAGTAATGTATTTGCTGCGTTACAAGGTGGGAACTCTCTACGTCCTCCCGCGCCCCTTAAAGAAGCCTTTGGTCAGATTATCCAAACCTCATACGGTAAAAGTGAGACACCTGCGCCTTATGATGTTGCCACAACCTACAATAACTTTTATGAATTTGGTTATGGAAAAGGGGACCCTGCTGAGCGAGCGGGGAACTTTAATACTCGACCTTGGACCATTACAGTAGAAGGCGAAGCTGAAAATACAGGTACCTTTGATCTAGACGACATCATCAAAACCTCTGCACTGGAAGAGCGGATTTATCGACACCGTTGTGTGGAGGCGTGGTCGATGGTTATCCCTTGGGTTGGAGTGTCACTTTCAGACGTTCTGAAGCGCTTTAAACCGACATCAAAAGCCAAGTATGTGTATTTTGAAACCCTTTATGACCCTAAACAAATGCCAGGACAAAATGGCGGGAGTTTAGACTGGCCGTATCGCGAGGGGTTAAGAATCGATGAAGCGATGAATTCCTTAGCGATGTTCACCGTCGGCATGTATGGAAGTATTTTGCCTAACCAAAATGGGGCGCCGGTAAGATTGGTTCTGCCCTGGAAATACGGATTTAAAGGAATTAAATCGATTGTTAAAATTCGCTTTGTTGAAAGCATGCCATTAACCACATGGAGTTCATTAGCACCCAGTGAGTATGGTTTTTACGCAAACGTGAACCCTAATGTAGATCACCCTCGTTGGTCTCAAGGTCAAGAGCGTCGTTTACCTGGCGGCTTATTATTCCCTAATGTGATCGATACACAAATGTTCAATGGCTATCAGGATGAGGTCGCTGATCTGTATTCTGGAATGGATTTGAAGAGGTTCTTTTAGCGTGTCTACTTTCTGGGATCGAAAAGAAAAGCCTATTGTCGCCATTGTGTTTACTTTGCCGTTTTTTTGGATGCTGGCTTCCTTGTTTATGGGGCGCTACTTTCCTGACCCCGGAAAGTTACTGATGCCATTAAGTGGCTCTTGGGCTGGGGTGGCTGTTGTCTCTGTTTTGGCTTTAACGCCACTGGCAAGAATAAAAGCGCTGAAGGTGTTATCTCGTTATCGTCGATTTGTGGGATTGACCGCTTTCTTTTATTCACTGTTGCACCTAGTTATTTATCTGGTGCTGTTTGCGGGATTAAGTTGGTCTTGGATTAGCTCGGATCTTATCGAGAAGCCTTATATTTACGCTGGTGTGCTGGCGCTTGTGATCTTCTTTTTATTGGCGATTACCAGTACCAAGAAAATGATGCGACGCCTAGGGAAAGATTGGAAAAAATTGCATCGCTTTATCTACCTTGCTGCTTTAGCGGTTATTGCGCATCTATGGTGGCAGGTGAAAAGTGATGTTTCGACGGCACTTTGGTTTTCGGTATTTTTGGTTCCTCTATTAGTGATGCGTTGGGAGCAATTTCCAGTGCTAAAACGTCTTTTCAAAAAAAACTAAGAAAGTGTTAAAAAGTGCTTGCGCTAATTTTTTCAGAATGTATTATACGCACCCACTGACACGGACAACGACGCAAACAAGAGTTTGCCACTTAGCTTACTAAGTAAGTCGACCGACACGTCAGACGCTCTTTAAAATAGATAATCAGATAATTTGTGTGGGCGCTCGCTGGAGTCTTCAGAAGATCATCGCCGTTCGGTTTACCGGAAGGTAGTTGATC